>JBIQKZ010000037.1:0-5318 GCA_044464765.1 Pusillimonas sp. | reverse complement strand
TTCGCAAAAACAAGTCTAATGAATGTCGCTGTCCCCCGTTTATGATGAAGAGCCGACACTTCTTCATCTGTAGGTTGCATCGCCTGATGAAACACGGCGATTTGCCGCGGATGGATACATAGCTTGCCACCAAACCCATAGCGCAACATACGCCGTGCATCGCGCGCCAACATCGCGTCGTCGCGGAAAGAAATCGTCACTCCGTCTATCGGAGAGGCCAGCCCATTCAGCCGCGAGGCCAACGCAACGCCAAATCGAAGGGGAGCAAGCTCTGGTTCATCTTCGGAGCACTGCAAGCCCAGGTCAGCCATGAAGTCTATGTGGCCTACGGCCAGCCGCAGCACGCCCGGTACGGCCGCGATTTCATTGACGTTGGCCAAGCCTTGCGCCGTTTCCACCAATGCAATGACAGGAAACTGCGGATGCTGCGTATGCAATGCTTTAAGCAAGGTGGGAGCGTATGCCTTTGGCACCATGACGCCATGCGAGGCATGCTGCGATGACAACCAGTGCAGGTCTTCCCTACCCGCTTCGCTCTCCATCTCATTAATGCGAATCAGCACCGGCACCGGCGCTTGCGCAATTTGCCTCGACAACCGCGCAATAGCCTCACGGGCCCCGGCTTTCTCGTCGAGCGGCACCGCGTCTTCTAGATCCAGCACGATGGCGTCTGCACCGCTAGCCAGTGCTTTCTCAAAACGTTCGGCCCTATTTCCCGGCACGAACAGAAGGCTGCGCGCGCCGCTCAGAGCGTTGATCATCGAACTTGCCATAGCTACTCTTTTTTGTACGTTAGATTGCCTGCTGCGCACGCAGTGCATTGATCTGTGCTTGTGTCCATCCCAGTTCCTTCAGGATGGCATCCGTATGCTGCCCCAGTGACGGAACAGCACCCAAACAAGGCGAAAACTCCGAGGACGATCCCGGCGGCAACAATGCCGGGATACGCCCAGCCGAAGTCTCAACATACGTCCATCGATCACGCACCTTGAGCTGCGGATGCTCCCACACATCGCGCATGGTGTTGACGCGGGCATTGGCAATGCCGGCGGCATCCAGACGCCCTGTCACCTGCTCTTGTGTCAAGTGTGCGAAGCATCCAACAATCATGGCTTGCAAGGCTTCCCGGTTGGCCAGCCGCTTTGAGTTCGAGTCGAAGCGTTCATCCAGAGCCAGCTCCTTATGGCCCAGGACATTGTGGCAAAACACAGCCCATTCGCGCTCGTTCTGCACCCCCAGCATGACACTGCCCCCACCGCCTGTCGGAAACGGCCCATAAGGGAAGATAGTGGCATGCGAGGCACCGATGCGCTGCGGGGGAGGCGCGTCGTCAAAAGCGTAATACAAGGGAAAGCTGGTCCACTCCACCGTACTTTCGAACATCGACACATCGATGCGACTGCCCTTGCCCGTCTGCGCACGCTGCAGCAAAGCTGCCAGAATACCGGAATAGGCGTACATGCCGGCCGAAATGTCGGCAATTGACACGCCTACCTTGCTCGGCGTCTCTGGGGTGCCCGTCACCGATAAGACACCCGCTTCGCTCTGCACCAGCAAGTCGTAGGCTTTTTTATTCCTATAGGGCCCGGGCTTATCCGGGTCGTCTCCATAACCCGAAATATCGCACACGATCAGTCGCGGGTGCTTTTCATGCACGCTGGCAAACGACAGGCCCAGCCGCTGCGCGGCACCCGGCGCCAGATTCTGCACCAGCACATCCGCCTTTTCCAACAGCTTGGCTAATATTCGCTCAGCTTCGGCATGCTTCACGTCCAGTGTCAGACTTTCCTTGGAGCGATTCGTCCACACAAAATGAGACGCCAGGCCCTGCACCCTCTCGTCGTAGGCGCGCGCAAAATCCCCAACGCCGGGGCGTTCGATCTTGATCACGCGCGCGCCAAGCTCTGCCAGTTGCCTGGTGCAAAAAGGCGCGGCAATAGCCTGCTCAAGAGAGACCACCGTGATGCCGTCCAAAGGTCGCGTCATGTCGGAAAGCCTGATCGTGTGAAATGTTCCATGGTACACACTTCAGCTCTATGGGTCCTTGACGCACCGATGCTTGCGCGTCGAGCCTTGGCGGGGGCGATCAGGCTTGTTCGCACCCCTCTCGATCATAGATCGTGTCGGCTCGATTCCGGCAAGCGGCACCAAATTTCAGCTGTTGTTGCAGCTCCTGCCCAGATTGCTCTGAATAATCTGCTGGTCGGCTTGGTCGGTCTTGCCATCGTGGTTGAAGTCGTACCAGCTCGACTGGCCACTATTCAACCGGCTCAGTTCCCGCCAATTGTCCATATCCTTCTGATCCACCACACCGTCGCGGTTGCCGTCGCCCGGACAATTGACGCTGTCATAGTCCCGGTTGTAAGCAGCCACGGCATCGTGGCGGTCCATTTCAGACTTGAGAAAGGCATAGGCCTGCTGCTGCACGCTATTCAGCGAGTCGGTTTGCAGCGGCGGCGGAGCGGGCGGGGTTAATGCGCTGCCTTCCCTGTCCAGCTTGGGGTTAGGAGTGGCGGTGTCGATTTCATAGAGCGCATCAAGAATGTTGTAGGCGGTCGCGCTATAGCGGTAGGCCGTCGGCTCGGCAGTGCCCATGGCCGGTTCGCACTGGTTGCGCATCTCGCGCACCAGTTTGTAGCTGCCGTCGGTGACCGCCTTGGTGGCGACGGGCAGGAAGGTGGTTGTTTCATCCCTGGTCAGACGGTAAGCCTGTGCCTGGCAGCAGTTGTTATAGCCCGCTGCAGGAATCCCGCTGGTTTCAGCAGACAGGTTGTCGCCATACCAGATGCCCCCCTGGGCCAGACATACCCCCTTTTGCGGGAAGAGGGTCGTGCAAACGTTGTTGGCGGCGGGTATGACGCAGGGAGATTCATGTTCGATCGCCTCTGCCGTCCGGAGGCTGGTTCCCATCTCCGTGAAATTGGTGCTGCGGATGCCCGCCTGTTCTGGATTGGTCAGGTAAGCCAGCATGGGCTGTGCATCAAGCGGCCGGCCAGGCCGAGCAGCCTCCCCTACGTCGGCCCCCGCAATGTCGGCAAACAGCCGGTACAGGTCGACCGACCCCACCATGTGCGACACCTCGCGATCCGGCGAGACGACGTTCGGGCCGGCCACCAGCAACGGCACCCAGACGCCGGTCTGGTACGGCGAGGCCTTCGCGCGCATCGGGTCGAACTTGCCCGGCTGGGTGAACTTGACACTGTTCACGTAAGTGCCGTTGTCACCCATGACGACCACCACGGTATTGGTTTTCTCGGGGTGATAATCGAGTGTGCCATCCTCGTTATAGGTGGCCAGCTGCAAACCCACCAGCAGATCGCCGATCTTCCTGTCCAGAGCCTCGACCATTAGGTTGGTGATGAGATGATTATCGATAAGTTCGGTAACCGGCGTGAGCACCGGTGTGTCTTCCGAGTCGGCCAGGGGCGAGCACACCAGGTTATCGTTGCGGCCCGGGGTGGCTTCGTCGATCAGCGACACGGGCGGCAACTGCAGGGGCGTGTGGATTCCCGAGTAGCCGACGGTCAGCATCCAGGGCCGGTCGGCAGGCTGCTGGGCGGCCCATGCGAGGGCACGTTCGGTTTCGTGGATACTTCGATAGCCGCGTGAAGACGGGTCGGAAGGTGGAATGACATACCCGTTGCCGTTGGCCGTGCTTTTCACCCAGCGGCCGGTGTAGTAACCGTTCTGGGCCGTGAAGTCGATGTAGGCGGGCACGGTTGCCTGGCAGGACTGGCCGGGATCCAGGATGCCGCCGCGCTCCATGCAACTGCGGCCGGGAGTAATGATATCGCCCCCGATCGCAAGCTGCGAACAACTGCCCTCGGCCAGATAGCAGGCGCCGGCGTCGGCGCCGTTGGCGGCATCAATCCGCTTCGTCGGAATGAAGCCGCACTTGTAGGGGCCGCTGTCGACGTCGGCGCCCTTGGTCGTCAGCCCCGCGCGGGTGTCAATGTTGTAAGGGGCGCCATCCAGAAAGCCTTCGAAATAATCCCAGCCCAGCTTCCACATGGTGTCGTAGCCATAAGGCAGGTTGAAACCATCGTTCATATCCGTGCCGGTCAGGTGCATCTTGCCGATCAGTGCGTTGGTGTAGCCCTGGGTTTTGAGCAGCTTGGGCAGGGTTGTTTCAAAGGGGTTGGGCGACGAGTTCGCCAGATCGGTAGACACCACGGCGTTCAGCACATTGGTTTGCGACGGGTAGCGCCCGCTGAAGAAAGTGGCTCGCGTGGGGGTACAGGTGGGCATGGACCATGCGTTGCGGAACTGAACACCAGCCTGGGCGATGGCATTCAGAGTGGGGGTTCGGGGAGGTACAGCGCCACCATAGCCATAGGAGGTCAGTTGATCCACGCCCAGGTCGTCGAGCACGATGAAAAGGATATTGGGCTTGGCCGAGGCGGTAGGCTTGGGCGAATCGGTGTCCGACGAGCATGCAGTCAGTAGTACAGCCGTCGCCAAAGCCAATGCGAACATGGGCCGATGTTGTCTTATGGGCATGAATTTTGCTCCGTTTCGTGGTGAGAGGACCGGAGTGCCGTACCGGCTGAATCATGACAAGCAGAATAAAAATAACACTGAAAGTAACCGGTGACAATAGGCTGAAGATTATCGTTTGGCGCGTCGCGCCCAGCGTATGTCTGTTGGCGATGGCTCCGGATATCGTGCCGACCCGCGCCCGAAAGTCATTTGCAGCATGCCGATAAACTATGTAATAATGCCCGGCTAACATTCGCACTAGCCAATCGATTTTATTGGATTTATAGCGGCTATTATTGCTACCCCCGCTGCCAGGCATGATCATGCCCCAACCGGGTTCGCGTCCATGGCGGAATTGGTAGACGCAAGAGACTTAAAATCTCTCGATCATAGATCGTGCCGGTTCGATTCCGGCTGGACGCACCAAAACAGAGCTTCGCATGCGTGTACACGCCAAGGCCATCCGCTATTTCGACGCCATTCGGCGGGCGGGTTCCATCCGGGCCGCTGCGCGGTTGCTGCATGTTGATCCCTCGGCCGTCAATCGGCAATTACTCAATCTGGAAAATGACACCGGTGCTCTGCTATTCGATCGCTTGCCTGGCGGATTACGGCTGACACAAGCCGGCGAAGTATTTTCCCAACACGTCATTACCGTGCTTCAGGACGAGCAGCGCACGGCGCACGAGCTGGCCAGGCTGCAAGGTCTCGAGCATGGGGAAATCCGCGTCGTCAGCCTTGAAGGCCTGCACCTGGCACGCCGGTGGCCTTGGCCGACCGTTGCCGGCTCTTCCCCATTTTCGGGGGATCAGGGCACTCATTACACTCGGTTAATTACA
>JBIQKZ010000036.1:0-5639 GCA_044464765.1 Pusillimonas sp. | reverse complement strand
TGATTGCGCCGATCGCCATGGAAGAAGGGCTGCGTTTTGCGATTCGCGAAGGCGGGCGCACCGTGGGCGCCGGCGTCGTCGCTAAAATCATCAAGTAATTACTTGTCTTAGGCGGGAACCCCTGGTTCCCGCCCATTTCGTTCTTTGGAAACCATCATGAAAAACCAGAAAATCCGCATTCGTTTGAAAGCGTTCGACTACAAGCTGATCGATCAATCGGCAGCCGAGATCGTTGAAACCGCCAAGCGCACCGGTGCGGTAGTCCGCGGCCCCGTGCCCCTGCCTACCCGCATTCGCCGCTACGATCTGCTTAGTTCGCCGCACGTCAACAAGACGGCGCGTGATCAAATGGAAATGCGTACTCATCAGCGTCTGATGGACATCGTTGATCCCACCGACAAGACTGTCGACGCCCTGATGCGTCTCGATCTGCCGGCCGGTGTCGATGTGGAAATCGCATTGCAGTAAGCACAACTCACTGCTCATGGATCGCCGCCAGACCTGTATCGGCGTCGATCAGCAAAGCCCTCTGACCGAGGGCTTTGTGCATTTTGCATAATGGTGCCGGCGCGCATCGCATGTACGCATAAAGGAATCCGGCCATGACGCTTTCGGTGGTTGATAATCTGGCCTTCTATTTGGTCGCGATTCCCGCAATTTTGGTGGTGGGTATCGGCAAAGGGGGCTTTGCCGGCGGGTTGGGCGTCATTGCCGTACCGCTGCTGTCGCTGGCCACGTCGCCCTTGCAAGCGGCCGGCATCATGCTGCCCATATTATGTGTCATGGACCTGACAGGCTTGCGGGCATGGCTGCACCGCTGGGATCACGCCCTGATGAAGCGGCTGCTGCCCAGTGCGATGGTGGGCATCTTGGTCGGCGCCTTCACCTTCCAGTTCGTCAGTGATGCGTTCCTGAAGTTATTGATTGGCGTGCTGGCTGTGGCGTTCGCTCTGCGTTACTGGTTCGGCGGACGCCTGGGTCAGGGGCGTGGGCGTAGCGTGCGTTTGCCGGACCGTCTTGCGGCCTGGCTGTGGTCGGGCGTGTCGGGATACACAAGCTTCGTGGCGCACGCGGGTGGGCCGCCGCTGATGATCTACCTTTTACCCAAGAAACTGGACAAAAGTGTTTTCGTCGGTACGGTCACCATCTATTTTGCCGTTGTGAACTATGCAAAGCTGATTCCCTATGCCTTGCTGGGGCAGTTGAATGGCGAGAACCTGGGCACGTCTTTGGTGCTGGCGCCGGTGGCGGTGCTGGGGGTGAAGTTGGGCGTCTGGATGCACGATCGCGTCAATGCTCAACTGTTCAGCCGGCTGATGTACTTATTCCTGTTTTGCACGGGTTTGAAACTTAGCTGGGACGGGCTGGCGCTGGTGTTCTAGGCCGGTGCGCCAGCCCGGGTGGGCGTGTTTCGGGGCAAGTGCCCCGCACACGAGACAACTGGGCGCCAAGCCTGTCGGTTATCGACTGGCCAGGCTCAGTCCAGCTTGATGCCCTGGTCTTTGATCAGCTGGCGCCAACGGACATTTTCGTCTTCGATCAGTTGGGCGTATTCCTGGGCGGTGCTGCCTACCGGCTCGACCCCAAAATTAACCAGCTTGTCGTGTACGGACGGCATGGCAATCGCTTCGGCAACGCTTTTCTGAAGGGTGTCGATACGGTCTTTGGGCGTGCCGGCGGCAACCACCATGCCCACCAATGCGGCGGCTTCGGCTCCTTGAATCCCCTCTTCGGCCAAGGTTGGGATATTAGGGAACTGCGGCAGGCGTGTTGCATTTGCCACGGCAATGGGGATCAACTTGCCCGACTGAATCAAGGCATTGCCTGCAGCCAGATCGGTCATCATGGCCGAGACCTGGCCACCGGCCACGTCGACCAACGCGGGGGCGGCGCCGCGATAGGGAACGTGAACCATATCCAGCCCCGCGCGCTGACTGAGCATTTCCATGGCCAGATGATGGGGGCTGCCGGCGCCGGCCGAGGCGTAGTTGGTGGCGCCAGGCTTGGCCTTGACTTCGGCAATGAAGTCCTTGAAGGTGCGGGCCTTGGTGCCTTCTCCCACGACAAGAATCATGGGAAAGCGACCCATGAGCGTCACCGGCGCCAGTTGCATGGCGGGATCGTAAGACAGCTTGCTGTAGAGCACGGGATTGAAGGTCAGGGTGCCGTTGTCGGCGGACAATACCGTGTAGCCATCCGGCGAAGAGCGTGCCGTGTCCACCGCTGCAATTGCAGTATTTCCGCCGGGCTTGTTGTCGACGACGATGGGTTGTTTCACGACCTGGCTCAGGCCTTCGCTAATGGTGCGGGCCAGGAAGTCGGACCCTCCGCCGGCGGGATAGGGTACGATCCAGCGAATCGATTTGTCGGGGAAATTTTCGGCATGCGCAGGGGCGAGGGCGGCGGCGCATAGTGCGAACGCGGCTGCGGCAAGTATCGCTTTCTTCATGATGTCTCCTGGGTCTGGTGGGTTTGGAGCGGGTCTACTGCACTTGAAGGTAGAGGCGAAGCCAGGCCTGTGCTGCTGGAATAAGCTAGTTGTCCGTCGACGTACACGGCCCGTGTGGCGCGGTCGTCTCCCAGGGTCATCTGCACGAACAGGGCCTCATCAAGGTCGTTGCAATGCTTCATGCGGAAATCAATTAAGGGGGTGGACTTCAGGTCGAGCACCAGCAGGTCGGCCTCCATGCCGGGTGCGATGGAGCCGATCTTGTCATCCAGATACAAGGCGTGTGCGGCGCCGCGGGTAGCAAGGTAGAACGCCTTGGGCGCCGATAGGGAATAGCGGCCAAACTGCCCGATTTTATAAGCCTCGCCCATGGTTCTAAGCATGGATAATGAGGTGCCGCCGCCGACATCAGTAGCCAGGCCGGTGCGCACGGCCGGCGCAGGAGCTTCGGGCTGGAGCGCGCGGGCAAAATCAAATAGCCCGCTGCCCAGGAAAGCATTCGAGGTCGGACAATGGGCAACGGCCGAGCCAGACTCGCCCAAGTGCAACCACTCGTCCTCGGTCAGGTGCACGGCATGGCCGAAGACGGCGCGAGGCCCCACCAGACCATAGTTCGAATAGACGTCCAGGTAGCCTGCGCACTGCGGATACAATTGCCGCACCCATTCAACCTCGGATGGATTCTCCGAAATATGCGTTTGCAGATAGGTGTCGGGATGGCGTTGCCAAAGCGCGCCCGCCGCTTCCAGTTGCTCGGGCGTGCTGGTCGGCGCAAAGCGCGGGGTTATTGCATAGGAAAGCCGGCCCTGCCCATGCCATTTGTTGATCAGGGCCAAGGAATCGTCATAGCCCGATTGTGCGGTGTCGGTCAGCGCGGCGGGCGCGTTCCGGTCCATCAGGACCTTGCCGGCGATCATGCGCATGCGGCGTCCGGCGGCGGCGCTGAAGAACGCGTCGGCTGACGCAGGATGCACTGTACAGTAGACCGAGGCGGTGGTGGTGCCGCAACGCAGGCTTTCCTGGAGAAAGACATCGGCGACAGCACGGGCGTGATCTTCGTCTGCGAACTGCTGCTCTGCGACGAAGGTGTATTTGTTCAGCCATTCGATCAGTTGCGCGCCGTATGCCCCGATGATCTGGGTTTGAGGGTAGTGAACGTGCGTATCGATAAATCCGGGCAAGATCAGGGCGTCGCGGTAATGTGTGGGCTGGACGCCCTGCAACATGTGCTTCAGGGACGCATAATCGCCCACGGCGGTGATTTTGCCGTCTTGCATAATGACCAGGCCGTCTGATTCGTAATACATGGCTTGCTGATCACCCACAGCGAACGGATCGTCTTTGAAGCTGACAAGGGCGCCGCGCAGGGCGGAAACGGAAGAGATGCTGGCCAAACGAGTCTCCGACGGTAACGAAACAGGAAAGTTTTCGCCGATAGTAGCCTACATCGGCGGCCCGGGGGGTACGAATTGACGCCGTGAAACTGTTGCGAACGTGCCTCGGACCGTGAATAAATGGCAGGCCGGTAATGCCCTGCTTGCCAGAGAAGAGCGAAACATGTTAAAGTGCTACGCTTAACCAAAAACTTTTGGTTTTTAATTAGCCCCGACCAATCGAAGTCGGGAATGGAGAAAACGATGTCGAACCCGACACCAACGCCTGCCGCCCATCGGCTTGGGCTTCTTGGGCGTAAGGTTGGCATGACCCGTATCTTTACCGAGGAAGGCGAGTCCATCCCGGTTACAGTACTGGACGTGTCGAACAACCGTGTTACCCAGGTCAAGTCGCCCGAAACCGACGGATATGCGGCTGTACAAGTAGCCTATGGCAGCCGTCGCGCAACCCGCGTGACCAAACCCCTGGCAGGGCACTACGCCAAAGCCGGCGCTGAAGCCGGCAGCAATCTTAAAGAATTCCGCCTCGATCCTTCCAAGGCAGCCGAATTTACGGCTGGCTCGGTTTTGGCCGTGGAAAGCGTTTTCGAAGCTGGCCAGAAAGTGGACGTTACCGGCACCACCATCGGTAAGGGCTTTGCCGGCACCATCAAGCGGCACCATTTCGCCGGTCAGCGCAATTCGCACGGTAACTCGATCTCGCACCGCGTGCCAGGCTCCATCGGCATGGCCCAGGATCCCGGTCGCGTGTTCCCCGGCAAGAAAATGGCTGGCCATCTGGGCGACGTTACCCGCACCGTTCAAAATCTCGACATCGTTCGCGTCGACGCCGAGCGTGGCTTGCTGCTGGTCAAGGGCGCCGTGCCCGGCCACAAGAATGCCAACGTCATCGTGCGCCCCGCCATCAAGATGTCTGCCAAGAAAGGAGCCTAATCATGGAACTCAAGCTCCTGAATGATCAAGGTCAGTCGTCTTCGACGTTTGCCGCTCCCGACACTGTGTTCGGCCGCGACTTCAACGAAGCCCTGGTTCACCAGATCGTCGTGGCTTTCCAGGCCAACGCCCGTAGCGGCAACCGCGCCCAGAAGGACCGCGCCGAAGTCAAGCACAGCACCAAGAAGCCATGGCGCCAGAAAGGCACCGGCCGCGCTCGTGCTGGTATGACGTCCTCGCCCATCTGGCGTGGAGGCGGCCGCGCGTTCCCGAACTCGCCCGACGAAAACTTCAGCCAGAAAGTCAACAAGAAAATGTATCGCGCCGGTATTCGCGCCATACTTTCCCAGTTGGCTCGTGAAGATCGAATCGCCGTTGTCGACACGTTCGAGCTCGATTCGCCCAAGACCAAGCAGGCCGCGGCCAAGCTGAAGGGAATGGGCCTGGAGTCGGTGCTTATCATTACCGACGTGCTTGACGAAAACGTTTACCTCGCTACCCGCAACCTGCCTCATGTTGCCGTAGTCGAACCGCGTTATGCCGATCCGCTGTCGCTGATCCACTACAAGAAAGTGCTGATCACCAAGCCGGCTATCGCTCAACTCGAGGAGATGTTGGGATGAACGCCGAACGTTTACTGCAAGTCATTCTGGCTCCGATCGTGACTGAAAAAGCCACGTTCGTCGCCGAAAAAAATCAGCAAGTCGCTTTCCGTGTGGTGGCCAACGCTACCAAGCCCGAGATCAAGGCTGCGGTCGAACTCCTGTTCAAGGTTGAAGTCGAGTCCGTGCAAGTCTTGAATCAAAAAGGCAAGCAAAAGCGCTTTGGCCGTTTCATGGGTAGCCGCCGTAACGAGCGCAAGG
>JBIQKZ010000035.1:0-6320 GCA_044464765.1 Pusillimonas sp. | reverse complement strand
TGATCGTCGATCTGATCTACGAAGGCGGCATCGCCAACATGAACTACTCGATCTCGAACAACGCAGAATACGGCGAATACGTCACCGGCCCACGCATCGTGACCGAAGAGACCAAGAAAGCCATGCGTCAGTGCCTGACCGACATCCAGACCGGTGAATATGCCAAGAACTTCATCCTGGAAAATGCCGCAGGCGCGCCTTCCATTATTTCGCGTCGCCGCTTGAACGCCGAGTCGCAAATCGAACAGGTTGGCGACAAGCTGCGCGCCATGATGCCCTGGATCGCCGCGAACAAACTGGTTGATCAAAGCAAGAACTAAGCCGGTCGGCCCTTTAGGGCCGTATACGCGCCCCATTGCTGAACTGTTTCCGCACGCCGGTGGAGTCCGGTTTGCGGACTCGCTTCACTAAATGGGGCGTTTTTTTTCATCTTTCGGTTATTCTTCTGCTTACTATGAATAAACCACCTTATCCCCATCCCGTCATTGCGCGTGAAGGCTGGCCTTTTCTGGCCGGCATTGTGCTTATTTCCGTTGTTGTGTCATTTTTCTCTGGGTGGGCATCGATTCCGTTCTGGATTCTGTCGGTCTTTGTATTGCAGTTCTTTCGTGATCCCGCCCGCGTGGCGCCCGATGGCGACCTGAATGTACTGTCGCCGGCCGATGGCAGAATTGTGGCGGTCGAAGAAGCCAAGGACGGCTATTACGGTGACCGGGACACGCTTAAGATCAGTGTGTTCATGAATGTCTTCAACGTGCATTCCAATCGCTCGCCGGTCAAGGGCCAGGTCGTGTCGGTTGATTATTTCGCCGGCAAGTTTTTCAATGCCGCGCTGGCCAAGGCTTCGCTTGAGAACGAACGTAGCGCCATGGTCTTGCGCACCCCTGAAGGACATGTCGTGACGGCAGTCCAGGTGGCCGGCCTGGTGGCCAAGCGCATCCTCTGCTATTCAAAACCCGGCGACCAGTTGTATGCAGGGCAGCGCTACGGCTTTATCCGCTTTGGTTCGCGGGTGGATGTGTATTTGCCGCCCGGCTCGCGCCCGCGCGTGGCTATCGGCGACAAGGTCAGCGCAACCAGCACTGTGCTGGCGGAATTGCCCGTGGTAAGCTGAAAACTGTCTTTCGGCCAAAATTCAATTATGCCTAATACTTCGGACGAATCCAGGCGGCGGCGCAGTATTTATCTGTTGCCCAATGCTTTCACCACCGCCAATCTGTTTGCCGGTTTTTATGCGGTCGTACAAGCCATGAACGGCCGGTTCGAAGTGGCTGCCATCGCCATTTTCGTGGCCATGGTGTTCGATGGCATGGATGGCCGCGTTGCGCGCCTGACCAACACCCAATCCGCCTTCGGAGAGCAATACGATTCGCTGTCCGACATGACGTCATTCGGCATTGCGCCGGCCCTGGTCATGTATGTGTGGTCGCTGCAAGGCCTGGGCCGCTGGGGCTGGCTGGCGGCGTTTATTTATGTGGTTGGCGCGGCATTGCGACTGGCGCGCTTCAATACCAATATTGCCACCGTCGACAAACGTTTTTTCCAGGGGCTGCCCAGTCCTGCGGCTGCGGCGCTGGTCGCGGGCTTTATCTGGTTGGCCGTCGACAACAAGCTGCTTCTGCAAGATCTAACCATCGTCTGGATGGCGTTTTTCATTACCGTTTACGCCGGCATTGCCATGGTGACGAATGCGCCGTTCTATAGCGGAAAATCGTTCGCCTTGGGCCATAGCGTACCGTTCTGGGTTATGTTGGTGGTTGTCGCGGGTTTCGTGTTCGTGTCCAGCGACCCGCCGCTGGTTCTGTTTGGTCTGTTTGTGCTCTATGGGCTGTCCGGATGGGTCGTCATGTACTGGCGCTGGCAGCGGGCCCGCAAGCTCAGCAGCCGTCGTCGCCATGAACATGAAGGCGCGCCGGGTGGGGCAGCGGCATCACCGCCGCCGCATACCATTCGGGATCAATCCATCGATGATGATTCGTCTGGCCGATCCAACTAAGTCCTGAAAGAAAGAACGGAGACCGCTCCCTTTTGCGCCAATGAGGCCTTCTGCTTGGGTGTTCACGAGGGGCCTAAAATAAAAACGGAAACCGCTCTCTTTCGTACAGTGGGTCGGGGCCGGGATGGTGCCGGGTGACGAATTCGCCGGTGGTGCCGAAATACACGTGCATCAGCGAGTTCCATACGCCGTCTTGAAGATAGCGGTAGCTCCAGACGATCTGGATATTCGATGGCAACCCCACGCCCGCCTTTTCGGCAGGTGGGCCGAATTCGCATGTTACCTGCTCAGGCGTCCATTGCCCCTCGCTTAGCACCTTGAAATGGCGGTCGGTCAGCAATGGCTGGATTTGATCGATCCGGCCGGCTGAGTCGACATTGGTTCCCCACGCAAATTGACCAAAGGGCTGGCCGCTCCAGACCAGGCGCTGGCCGCCATTGGGCAGGGGGCAGGCCAGGGTGGGGGAACCCATTTGCGCCTTGACCTGGCTGATCGGTGTGCCGGGCGGTATTTCGGCATAGGTGGCGCACCCGCCAAGCACAACTGCGAAGCTGGCCGCCAGCAGTGGCTGGCGTATAAAACCTGTGGCAAGGTGGCGAATGGCGAATAAGTTCATGGCGCTGCTTCAGTCCTGGCTTAGGTTAAAGCCCGGATAAATAAAATAAATGCCCCGGGAAATTCCAGCATGTCTTCGGGATTCCGGTATAATGTTCCATCTTTTGGCGAAGAGCAGCGCATTTTTCTGGCCTTACAGGGCCGCGCTGCTTGGTTTATGGCTGTGCCGTTTGTAGCCGTGCTGCCTGTAGCTGCGCCTTAAGTAAATTCTATCGTGTTTATTACCCCCACGTCAGGGCGCCTCGGCTCTGACGCATGTTAAAGAGGAATCAAATGTCTGTATCTGACATCAAGAAAGCCGACATCGTCGCACAATTTCAACGCGCTCAAGGCGATACCGGTTCACCCGAAGTACAAGTGGCATTGCTCACCGCTCGCATCAACGAGCTTACCGGCCACTTCAAAACACACTTGAAAGATCACCATTCGCGTCGTGGCCTGCTGCGTATGGTTAGTCGTCGTCGCAAATTGCTGGATTACCTGAAAGGTCGCAATCCCGATTCGTATCGCGCCCTGATCGAAAAGCTCGGTCTGCGCAAGTGATACCCGGGGCTGGCTCCCCATTATGTGCAACCGTGTGCACGGCGACGAGGTTCGCTGTGCACACGGTTTTTTTATTGTAAGGATAAATTGTAATGTTTAATAAAGCGACCAAATCGTTCCAGTATGGTCAGCATACCGTGGTTCTGGAAACCGGCGAGATTGCTCGTCAAGCCTCGGGTTCTGTATTGGTTACGATTGACGATACAGTGGTCTTGGCGACGGTTGTCGCCGCCAAGAAGGCCAAGCCCGGCCAGGATTTCTTTCCTTTAACGGTTGACTATATCGAGAAAACGTATGCGGCCGGCCGCATCCCGGGCGGCTTCTTCAAGCGCGAAGGCAAGCCGTCGGAAAAAGAAACCCTTACTTCCCGCCTGATTGATCGCCCGTTGCGGCCTTTGTTCCCCGAAGGTTTCTATAACGACGTTCAGGTCATTATCCATACGGTTTCGGTCAATCCGGAAGTCGATCCCGACATCGCCGCCATGATCGGCGCGTCGGCAGCCTTGGCCATCTCCGGCATTCCGTTCAATGGCCCTATCGGCGCAGCGCGCGTGGGCTATGTGGACGGCCAGTACGTGGTCAACCCCACGACAGCGCAACTTAAAGAGTCCAAGCTGAATCTGGTGGTTGCCGGCACCGAAGCTGCTGTGTTGATGGTCGAGTCCGAGGCCCAGGAGCTTTCCGAGGAAATCATGTTGGGCGGTGTGGTGTATGGCCACGAGCAAATGCAAGCGGTCATCAACGCCATTCACGATTTGGTGGCGCAGGCCGGCAAGCCCGAGTGGGATTGGCAGCCGCCCGCCAAGAACGAGATCCTGATCACGGCGATCAAGGCGGCTGCCCTGGAAAGCCTGCAAGCAGCGTACCGTGTTCGTGAAAAGCAAGAGCGCACCACGCAGCTTCGGAATGTCTATGCCGACGTCAAGGCGAAACTGGAAGAGCACGCACATGCGCGCGGCGAGGTCGCCCCCGACAGCGTCGAAGTTGAAAACATTCTGTTCGATCTGGAATCCCAGATCGTGCGCAGCCAGATTCTAAGCGGCGAACCCCGCATCGACGGGCGCGACACGCGTACGGTGCGGCCCATCGCCATTCGCCTGGGGATCCTGCCACGCGCCCACGGCAGCGTTTTGTTCACACGAGGTGAAACACAGGCACTGGTGGTCGCCACTCTGGGAACCAAGCAAGACGAACAGATCATCGATTCCATTATGGGCGAGTCACGTGATCGCTTCATGCTGCACTACAACTTCCCTCCGTTTGCCACGGGTGAAACCGGCCGTTTCGGTGTTCCAAAGCGCCGTGAAATCGGCCACGGCCGGCTTGCCAAGCGTGCTCTTATTGCTCTGTTGCCCGAGCCACAAGACTTCCAGTACACCATTCGCGTGGTGTCGGAAATTACCGAGTCCAACGGTTCTTCGTCGATGGCGTCGGTGTGCGGCGGGTCGCTGGCCATGATGGACGCCGGTGTGCCGATCAAGAATCATGTGGCAGGTGTTGCCATGGGTCTTATCAAAGACGGTGGCAAGTTTGCCGTGCTCACCGACATTCTTGGCGATGAAGATCACCTGGGCGACATGGACTTCAAGGTGGCGGGTACGGTGGATGGTATTACCGCACTGCAAATGGACATCAAGATCCAGGGTATCACCAAGGAAATCATGCAAGTTGCATTGGGTCAGGCCCGCGAAGGCCGCTTGCATATTCTTCAGAAAATGCAGGAGGCACTCGAAGGCTCGCGCACCGAGTTGTCTGAGTTTGCCCCTCGCATGCTGAGCGTCAAGATCAATCCTGAAAAGATTCGCGACGTGATCGGCAAGGGTGGTGCAACCATCCGTGCGCTGACCGAGGAAACCGGCACGCAGATCGACATTGGCGACGATGGCACGATCACGATTTCCAGCGCCGATCTGGACAAGGCCCGCGAGGCGGAGCGCCGTATCAAAGAACTCACGGCCGATGTCGAGGTTGGCCAAGAGTATGAAGGCCCTGTGTTGCGTCTACTGGATTTCGGCGCCATCGTCCAGGTCTTGCCTGGCCGCGACGGCTTGCTGCATATTTCCGAAATCGCCAACTATCGGATCAACAATATCAACGATGTTCTGAAGGTGGGCCAAAGCGTGCGCATCAAGGTCATCGAAGCCGACGACAAGGGTCGTCTGCGTCTTTCCATGAAGGCGATAGGCGGCATCGAAGCCCAGGGTGGCCCGCAGGGCCCGGCGGCGGCTGCATCCGACGTTCAGGCTGAGTAAGGCGCTGAGGGGGGAACCCCTTTAGCGTTAGCTCGTTCGTCGAGCTGCTTGAGGTTCGATATTTATCTGCCTCAGTGTGCACCGCGAAGAAATACGTAGGTTACTTGTAGTGCTATCAGCCAGTGTCTTGCGACACTGGCTTTTTTGTGGATTGTTCTCGCAGGGTTCACCATTGAAACTCATTCTTGGTGGTTCTTATTGTTCAGCCGAAACAGCTTTCCCTGGTTCCTCAGGCGCGATGGGCGAACGCCCCTGCGTGCGGCCAATCTCTTGAAATCGTGCCTGCAGTACTGCCAGTTCCTGGTCGCTTAGCTGTTCCAGATTAATCATTTCGACCCGGGCACCCTTGACGGCCCAGAGAAGCTCATCCAGTTTTAGTTGCTGCGCGATGCAATCGCGGTTTTGCGCGTTCTGGATCAAGAACACCATGATGAAGGTGACAATGGTGGTGCCTGTATTAATCACTAATTGCCAAGTGTCCGAAAAACCGAAGAAGGGTCCCGATACTGCCCAGATCAAAACCAGGGCCAGTGCGATGCAAAAGGCCCAGGGCGTCCCTGTTGCCCGCGAGGAGGCTTCAGCAAACTTGTGGAATATCTCTCCCATGACATCGCTCCTGGTGTGTTCTGGATGAATATTTCTGTGACATCCATGCAAGCATCGTGCCCGGCCAAGGGGCTAACAAGATAAGAGCGTGGGGTCTCCAGGAAAAGCGTTCGACCCGAAGAAGGGATGTTGGGCTGGCCCGGAACGCGAATACAGGTGCCGGAGCAGTCGAACATCAACCCATGGTAGCCGCATTCAACATTGTCCGCTTTAAGTTGGCCGATCGATAAAGGGGCCAGCTTATGTGGGCAACGGGGCTCTTCATCATAAACGGGGGACAGCGACATTCATTAGACTTGTTTTTGCGA
>JBIQKZ010000034.1:0-6753 GCA_044464765.1 Pusillimonas sp. | reverse complement strand
ACCTCAAAACCCAAACTGAGGTCGCGCTTTCTCAGTCCCGCAGCGTCGAACAGTATCGGGAGATCCTGTATTCGAACTTAGAAGAGTACGAGCGCATGGCCAAAATGGTCAGCGATATGCTGTTTCTAGCTCAGGCCGACAACAATTTACTTAAACCTGAGCTTGTTGAGATTGACCTCGAAGCCGAGATCAAGATGCTATTTGATTACTTTAGTGCCTGGGCCGAAGAACGCGAAGTGCAACTGCATGCTGTCGGCGGCCCAGTACTCGTCCGTGGGGACAGACTCATGATACGCCGAGCGCTGAGTAATCTATTGTCGAACGCCATTCGCTACGCGCCGCGTGGACGCAGCGTTACGGTATTGCTCAATCTCGTCGCCGACAAGGCAAGCGTTTGTATCGCGAACCCAGGGCCGATCATAACTCCGGAGCACCTCACCCATATTTTCGAACGATTCTATAGGCCGGATTCATCGCGCCAGCGCAGCAGTGAAGGCTCGGGGCTCGGCTTAGCTATCGTGAAAACAATTGTAGAGGCCCATGGGGGTCGAGTCAGCGCCAGCTCGACGGCCGATGCAACCCAGTTCGAAGTAGTGTTTCCAGCGGCGCAACGTTCAATACGCTAGCAGCACTCTGAGCCCCTATGGCTCTATCGCATAGTGCCGAGAGCGAGTCTAGCCCCGCTCCAGAACGGCGCTCGAAATCAGAAAACCACACTCAATATTTCCATCTGCATTCAGCTGGTCCGCCACGAGCGCGTCACGGCGCGCTGCATGCTGACGGCTGGTAGTGCTGCCTCCCGTACGGAAAGGTCGTTGTCTTTACAATCTTTGCCTCTCATGCTGTGCCGTTAGCTGTCACAATGGCGCAAATTGGAGTCAGCCATATGATTAACCGCGTGATTTTATTAGTTAAGTATTTTATCGACAGTTATATATTGATTCACCCTCATGTCATAATGTATCAAACTACTGGAAAAACCCCCTGACCCTCGACATCATGAGCATCGGCGAGCGCCTACGTATCGCACGTACGAAACGAGGCCTAACCCAAGAAGCGTTGGCCGGTCTGGTTCAGGCTCCCCTGACCCAGGGTGCCATCGCACATATAGAAAGCGGCCGAAGCGTGTCCTCACGCCACATAGTATGGATCGCTGCAGCCCTTCGAGTCCGCGCCGAATGGCTCGTTACCGGAGAAGGGGAAATGTTCGAGGATGAGTGGCCATGGCCCGGAATATCGCGGGACTCCGTATCAAAGCTGCCAACGTTGGTCTTGGAAGACATTGGCGATTACATCGAGATGAAACTCTCTAAGCATGGCAGGGACAGCGGCGAAGGCAAAACGGAATAAGACAACTAGACAGTTGCTGAAATGAGTCGCCGCAGGCGGCCATCGCTTCTAGATGGTCGCTGAAAAGCTACAAAAATCCTGCGCGCCGGCCTTCGACCTACAACGGATCAGAGCGATCCGGTTTGATTCATTCCGAATCACAATAAGCGTACCGTCTACAAATTTAAACGACCCATATGACTTATTCATATTAGTTTTGTATTGACTCTTCTAATTAGATACGTAATGATTGCACCAAGCCTGCTCTTTAACAACGCAACACCGATGAATACCGCGCCCTGCCCGACGACGGGCGGTGCGAGTGCGCGGCTACCCGAGTCGTCAGCATACTGCGGGGCGACAGGCACCTGGGTAGGAGCAAAACAGGTGAAAAATCATCACTCCCCCGGGCCGGTAGAGACTGGCGCAAACTGGGGGAACTGGTGACGATCCGTACCCACGGACGCCGGCACTGCCACCAAAGGCAGGCCACCCTCGACGGATGGCGCGTAATCCGTTGATGACAGCGGCAAAGACCGCAGTTCTCGGCATCCCACCGAACCGCAGCAGCGGGCCAGCGGCGGGCTCCGCCGAGAATGATCGAAGCACCCGGCCCCCATCGCGGCATCTTGGAGGGCCGTCCACGAAGGCGCGGGTCGCGCCTGCTTTGGAAAGCATCCTGAACCCCATTCTCCCAGGGTGCTTCCCAAGGTCCAACGGAGGAAGAAATGAAGGAACAGCAGGTCCAGTCACAAATTTTTGGCCACCCGTCAACCAGATACCATACCCAGCAAGCACCAGATCAAGCACTTCTCTACCGGATTCACACAGCCGAAGCCAAGCTTGGGGTATCGCGGTCAACAATCTATCGGCTGGTCAACGAAGGCGAGTTGGTACTGATCAAGATCGGCAAACGATCCAGCGGCATCACCGCAGCTAGCGTGCACGCGCTTATCGAGCGCAACAAAGCACTTGCCTGCTGACCCCTCGGATGCTACGCGCGTTTCATCTGCAATACCTTGGCGGATTCAGCCTGCTCATGCAGGAAGTCCGCCCACACTTTCATGACAACGCGCCGCTCGTCCTCAAACCGGGCCCGGTCGTAGGCGGCCTGAATCTCATCCGCCTTAGCATGAGCCAGCTGGGCCTCCAGTACATCAATATCGATCTTCAGGCGTTCACGCGCTACCGTGCGCAACATTGCTCTGAAGCCATGGGTTGCGTGCTGTCCTTGAAACCCCATATCGCGAAGCGCCTTACTCAATGCGTCGCGGTGCAAATGGGGATTGCCTCGTTTCCCGACGCCGGGAAAGACATATTCGCCACCGCCATACTGGCGCATCTCGTTCAACATTTCCAAGGCCTGCTTCGGCAGGCTGACCACATGCTCGATCCGAGTTTTCATCTTGACGGCAGGAATACACCATTCAGCCCGCTCTAGATCCATTTCGGCCCAGCGCGCTGATGCGACTACGCCGGGCCGGCAAGCCGTATAAGCGGCCAGCAGCAAGCCTCCACGCACCACCCTGCCCTCGTACCCTAGGATGGCCCGTATTAACGGCCCTACACCCTGAATTTTAGTGACGGCGGGAATATGGCCTCCTCGGTGCCGGGGCAAGGCGCGTTGCAGTCTCAAAAGCTGGTCGTCGCCACGAATACCACGCACGATACAGTAATCGACGATGCCATTCAGGCATTGGCGAGCCTTTACAGCAATGGATGGAGTCGCGGTCGCCAGATCAACCAGAACCGACACCACATCCTTGCTTGCGAGCGTTCGCATGTCAGCCCGACCGAGCAGCGGCTGCAAACGCTTCTGGACAATAAAAATCGACTTGTCGTAGGTCGCAGGAGCCCAGCCCGGCCTGCGATCTTCCAACCAAGCATCCGAGATTACGGTGAATGAATGCTTCCGCGCCTCTTCGGCGAGCCGTTCAACCTCGGCTTCTTCTTTGGATTTGGAGGCCATTTCAGCGCGCCGCCGGTCGTACATTCCCTCTGGCGGCTCGCCCATGCGGACTCGTTGACGCAATCCGTCCGCTGCTTTGTGCGCATCGGCGATTCCCATGTCTGGGTAAATACCGATAATGCGGTTGCCACGTTTGCCCTCAGGGGTCTGGAACCTGACCATCCACTGCTTGATGCCTGTCGGCTGCACGAGAAGAAATAGGCCTCGCCCCGAAGGCAAGGTATAAACAGCGTCTTTTGACTTGGCCTTGCGGGCCGCTAGATCGGACAATTGCGTGGGTGTTTTTGGCATGTCGAGTCTCTAAGTGGGCAATTCTATGGTATGTAAGTTTTAACATACCAAAGCGCATACCAAAAAAGCCGACATTTACCGAAACCCCCTGAGACGGCCTGAACGCAAAAAACCCGCAGAACGTTAATGTTCATGCGGGTTTCAGGTACTTTATCAGTCGTTATGAAACGGCCTGATTTTATGTCTTGGTGCCGACGGCGAGACTCGAACTCGCACAGCTCTCGCCACTACCCCCTCAAGATAGCGTGTCTACCAATTCCACCACGTCGGCTAACGTATTTTTCAAAGACCGTAATTCTAGCACGGATTTTGGTTTAGTTTGCGCCAGAAGCAGGCGGCGCAGCAGGAACGCTGGAGGACGACTGCCCGGATGGCACAGAAGGCACTGACAGCGACTCAGTCGCCGGTGCGGCGGGTATAACACCCGCTGCCGGCGCTTCGGCGGCAGACGCACCTGGCGCCGTTGGCACGGCAGAACCTGTGGGCGCGGCCGGCGCCGGCGAGGAGGTAAAGTCGGACATCAAGCCGCCATCAAGAATGGAGTCGCCGGTATGGTGAGACACGTAGGCTAGGCCCAAGGTAGAGGCAAAGAACAGGACTGCCACCCACTTCGTGGTGCGGGACAAGAAGTTTGCCGCCCCCGACGCGCCAAACAAGCTGCCCGCGGAACCGCTGCCGAAGGACGACCCCATATCGGCGCCCTTGCCTTGCTGCAATAGGACCAGCACGATGATGCTAAGAGATGTAATGACTTGAATTGTGAGAAGTACAGAGGGCAACCATTGCATTTAAAGAAACTCCGAAGCCTATGCGGCCGCAATACGTAAGAATTCTTCCGCCACCAACGACGCTCCGCCTACCAAGGCGCCATCGATATCGGACATGGCAAACAAGCTAGCGGCATTGGATGCCTTGACGCTGCCGCCATAAAGGATCTGAAGTTGGGGAGCGCCCGCCTGCGCCAAGGCCGCGCGTATTGCCGCGTGCACACCCTGCGCCTGCTCGGGCGATGCGGTCAGCCCGGTGCCAATGGCCCAAACAGGCTCGTAGGCAATCACCAAGCCGGCTAGTTGCTGCTGCCCCAACGCCAAAATGGGCTTCAGTTGGCGCGCAATAACCGCCTGCGTCTGGCCGGCCTGCTGCTCGGCCAATGTTTCGCCCACGCATACAACAGGCGTCAGGCCCGCGCCCAGAGCGGCAACCGCTTTCTGGGCTACTTGGTCGTCGGTTTCGTTATGCATGGCCCGGCGCTCTGAGTGTCCGACCAACACCCAGCGGCAGCCAAAGTCGGCCAGCATGGCGGCGGACACCTCGCCAGTGTATGCGCCCTGCTCGTGCAGACTGACATCTTGTGCACCCCAGGAAACAGCACTTTCATGCAAAGCTGCCTGAGCCTGGGCCAAGTAGGGGAACGGCGCGCAAACCGCTACCGTGCAGTAATCGGACAAAATCCCGGCGCCCGCACACAAGCCATCCAGCAAAGCGGCATTAGCCACTTGGCTGCCATGCATTTTCCAGTTGCCTATCACAAGGCGTTTCCTGGCGGATGCAGTTGTAGATGTCGTCGTCATGAGTGTTGTCGTCAAGAAGCTAATGTCTTGGTAAAATCAAGTGAACCCAGCATTGTAGCGTGATAAATGCACATCGGCCAGCGGTTTGCCGCCGGCCCACGCTTATACCGTCAGAATGATCTTCCCGACTTGATCGCCGGCCTCCATCATGGCGTGGGCCTGTGCCGCATTTTCCAGCGGAAACGTGGCATGGACAACCGGCTTCACAGTTCCTGCGTCCAGCAACGGCCACACACGCTCGCGCAGCGAGGCTGCGATCTGCCCCTTAAATTCTACCGGCCTGGGCCGCAAGGTAGAGCCCGTTATGGTCAGCCGGCGGCGCAGGATCTGGCCGCAATCAACAGTGGCCTTCACACCGCCCAGCAACGCGATGATCACTATGCGGCCCTCGTCGGCCAAGCACTTGATGTCGCGATTGATATAGTCGCCGGCAACCATGTCCAGGATAACGTCGACGCCTTTGCCATCCGTCGCTGCCTTCACTTCCTCTACAAAATCCTGGCTACGGTAGTTGATCCCCTTGACTGCGCCCAGCGCTTCAACCGCCCGCACGCGATCGTCACTGCCCGCCGTGGCGTATACCTTGTGTCCCAGCGCTGTCGCCAACTGGATGGCCGTCGTGCCAATACCACTGGCGCCGCCATGGACCAGCAATGTTTCCCCCGCTGCCAGGCGACCACGGTCAAATACGTTGCTCCAGACCGTGTAATAGGTTTCCGGCAGACCAGCGGCTTCAATATCGCTAAGCCCCTTGGGAATCGGAAGGCACTGCACGACAGGCGCAACGCAGTATTCGGCATAGCCTCCGCCGGCCACCAGCGCGCACACTTTATCGCCGACAGAAAAGCCGCCACCGGCGGCATCGCCCGACACAATCTCGCCAACCACTTCCAGCCCAGGAATATCCGAAGCCCCAGGCGGCGGCGGGTAGGCACCCGCGCGCTGGAACGTGTCGGGCCGATTGACGCCCGCCGCCGTCACCTTAAGCAGCACTTCGCCCGCGCCAGCGACAGGCATGGGTCGGTCGGTCATGACCAAAACCTCGGGCCCACCCGGTTTCGTAATTTCCACAGCTTTCATAAGGACTCCTGTTGAATAGTGCGAGCGGACCGCCAGCCCGGATCCTTCCCGACACCCTAGCTTGGTGTCGTGACAAGTCGGTTCCCGCTCTGTTTCTGGCGCCACATGCTGGCCGGCAACCTCTTATTATCACCCAGACAGACCCGACCCGCGAAATGCCACATGACAAGCCGTCGCGCTTAGGCTAAACTTTTGTGCTTTCGTGGAAGCGTGCCAGAGCGGTTGAATGGACTGGTCTTGAAAACCAGCGACGGGGTAACCCGTCCGTGAGTTCGAATCTCACCGCTTCCGCCAAAATCCGGGCTTACCCCGGCCTCTTAGCGCTCTCATTCTATGGCGCGCGCCAATATGCGGCGCGCCTGTAGCACGACGGGAACATCCACCATCTTGCCATCCAGCTGTACAGCGCGGCCCCGAGCGTCGGCGTTCGCCTCGATAACGCGCTCGGCCCAAGACACTTCGGCTCTTCCCCATTTTCGGGGGATCAGGGCACTCATTACACTCGGTTAATTA
>JBIQKZ010000033.1:0-12190 GCA_044464765.1 Pusillimonas sp. | reverse complement strand
CGGATAGCTTCACGCTTGGCCGCTTCGGCCTTCTCGGCTGCGGCTTTCGCCGCGTCTGCCTTGGCTTTTTTCTCTGCTTCTTGCTTGGCTTTCTTTTCGGCTTCGGCTTTCTTTGCTGCTTCTTCTTTAGCCTTTTTCTCCGCCTCGGCTTTCTTTGCGGCTTCTTCTTTGGCTTTCTTCTCGGCTTCAGCCTTCTTCGCGGCCTCTTCCTTGGCTTTCTGCTCCGCTTCGGCCTTCCTGGCCGCTTCCGCGCGAGCTTGTTCCTCTTGCTTGGCTTTTTCCTGTGCTGCTTTCTCGGCCGCCACGGCTGCCGCACGCTCCTGTTCCAGACGCTCCTGTTTCAAGCGTTCTTTTTCAAGGCGTTCCTGCTCCAAACGCTCCTGCTCCAGGCGTTCCTGTTCAAGACGCTTCTGTTCTTCAGCTTTCTTTGCCGCTGCCTCAGCCGCAGCTTGCTCTTGAGCGAGTTTCTGGGCTGCGAGGCGCTCGGCTTCTTCCCGTTCCTGGCGCTCCTTGTGTGTCTTTTCCAGGGCGATGTCCGGATCTACGACTGGCTCTGGTTCGGGTTGCGGCTCAGTGGCAGGCGGTTCGGGCTGAGGTTCCGGTGTGGGTTCGGGTTCAGGCGTAGGCGCTGGTTCAGGTTCAGGTTCGGGCGCGGGTTCTGGTTCAGGATCTGGCTCGGTCTCTTCAGGGCTTGTCGTGGGTTGCGGCTGCTCCTCGGGCTCGGCCGCCGTCGGGGTGTCGCCGTCAGCCCAGAGTTCGATCTGCACCGGATTAGGCGTGCGGGGCGCACTGGTCCAGAATCCGAACAAGGCGACCAAGGCGACCAGAACATGCGCGCTGATCGCGTAGATCAGGCCCCGGCGCTCGTCCTCCTGCTCTGGCGTGCGCAGGGCGGTCTGGCGATTGGGGGCGGGCTTCTTGGCAGGCTTCATTAATTGCAAAAACGTGGTTTTGGATTCAGGGCAGTCCGCCGCGGCATCAGGGTGTGGCGGCTTCCACTGTTGACTTCTGGTCGACGAGCAGGCCCAGGCGCGTAATGCCGCCCGATCGTAATTGATCCATCACTTTCACGACTGTTTCGTAGGGAACCCGCCCGTCGGCGGCGATCACGACCGGCGTTTCAGGCGTAATCCTGGATTGCACCTCGTTGACCAGGTTCTGGCTATTGATGCTTTCGAATTCGGCGCCGGCATTTCTCAGGCGCAGAGAAATACTTCCGTTCTCTTCAATCTGGACTTCGACAGGCGTAGCGGGCACCTCTGATGCCTGCCCTACCGAAGGCAGTTGCACGAGCCCCGGTGTGATCATGGGCGCTGTGACCATGAAAATGACCAGGAGCACCAACATGACGTCGATGTAGGGAACGACATTGATCTCGTTTTTTAGTCGCCGACCGGATCGGCGAAAGTTGCCGCGATTGGATGGCATTAGCGCACCTGGCGTTGCAGAATATTAAGGAACTCATCGATAAAGCTATCGAAACGAATGGCCAGTCTGTCGATGTCGTTGGTGTACCGGTTATACGCGACGACGGCCGGGATTGCGGCGAACAGGCCGATGGCCGTGGCAATGAGCGCTTCGGCAATGCCAGGCGCGACTGCCGCCAATGTGGCCTGTTGCATGGCGGACAGGCCAAGAAACGCATGCATGATGCCCCATACAGTGCCCAGCAGTCCGATGTAGGGGCTGACTGACCCCGCCGAGGCCAGGAAGTTCAGGTTGGATTCCAGGCTGTCCATTTCGCGCTGATACGTGGCGCGCATGGCGCGGCGCGGACCATCCAGAGCGGTTTCGCCCGAGGCGCCGCCGCGTCGTGCCTTGACGAACTCCGTCATGCCCGAGTCGAAGATGCGGGCCAGGGCGCCATGTTCGGAGTGACGGTTAGCGACAGCCTGCTGTAATACGGCCAGATCGCCGCCCGCCCAGAAATCGTCTTCGAATCGACGGGTTTGCGCGTTCGCGCGCTTGAGCGCGCGGTGCTTGCTGAAAATATACGTCCACGACAGGATGGAGATCGCCAGCAGGATCAGCATCACAAGCTGCACGGGGATGCTGGCGCCGAGCAATAAGGAGATCAACGAGATATCGCTGGTGGCTTGCATGATTAGTTCTGGACCTTTTCCAAGAGGGTTCTGAGGGTATCGGGTAATGGGGCAGGACGAAATGTGCGGGAATCCACGCAGCACACTGTGATGGTACTGTCACACAGAAGCACGCCGTTGGCATGCGCGGATTGTTGAAAGTCGACCGAGGCCCGTCCCACACGCGTGATCGTGCTGCGGATGCTGAGCTGATCGTCAAGCTTGGCCGGCTTGCGATAGCGGGCATCCACATTTTTAACGACGAACATGCGTTGCTCGGTGACGGCGAGTTCGGATTGGTTGACCCCTAGTTGGCGCAGCCACTCGGTACGGCCTCGTTCAAAAAATTTCAGGTAGTTGGCGTAGAACACGACGCCTGCCGCGTCGGTGTCCTCGTAATATACGCGAATATCAAACTGAAAATGGGTACGGGGTGTTTCCGCAGGCATGTGGCTCCTTGCCCTTTATTTCGTGCGTTTTAACTGTTGCAGGATTTCGTCAACCGCCCCTTGAAGAGGGGTTTTCCGTGTATTGCCATCCGAGCGGCTTTGGAGCTCGATGACGCCCTCTTGGAGGCCCCGATCCCCAATGGTGAGACGCAGTGGCGGCCCGATGAGTTCCCAGTCTGCAAACATGACGCCCGGGCGCACGTCGCGATCGTCCAAAATGACATCGACGCCATGGCCGCGCAACTGCTCGTAAAGCGCGTCGGCGGCGTTGCGGACTGTTTCACTTTTGCCGTAACCCATGGGGCAAATGGCAACCTCGAAGGGCGCAATGGCCTTGGGCCAGATAATGCCTTTGTCGTCGTGGTTTTGTTCGATGGCCGCCGCTGCAATGCGGCTGATGCCGATTCCGTAGCAGCCCATCTGCATGAGAACAGGCTTGCCATCCGCCTCGAGAAATGTAGCGTTCAGGGCGCGGGAGTACTTGTCGCCCAGGAAAAATACATGGCCCACTTCGATGCCGCGCTGGATGGATAGCGTGCCGCCTTGCGGATCGGGATCTCCGGCAACGACGTTGCGCAGATCGGCACGTTCGGGTTCAGGCAGATCTCGGCCCCAGTTGGCTCCTGTGTAATGGAAGCCTTCGGCGTTGGCGCCGCAGATGAAATCGCTCATGTGGGCAACGGTATGGTCGGCAATGATCCGAACAGGCTTGACGGTGCCGATAGGACCAAGATAACCCGGCGTCGAACCGAAGGCGTCCAGGATCTCGGCTTCGGTGGCGAAGCGATAGCCTTGGTCCAGGCCAGGCAGTTTGCCCACCTTGATTTCGTTCAGCTCGTGATCACCGCGCACCAGCAGCAACCAGATGGTGGGGGCCTGCCCGTCGGTTTCTGGTTCAGTGGCCAGGACAATGGACTTTACGGTATCGGCAAGGGGGCGCTTGAGCTGTTCAGCCACCAGTTCGCATTTTGGCGCATTGGGCGTGGCGGTTTTGCTCAGGGGCGCGGTGGCGGCTTGTCGCTCGACCAGCAGGCAGGGTGCGGCGGCCAATTCGATGTTGGCCGCATAGGACGAGTCGGGGTTGAAGACAATCAGGTCTTCGCCGGTGTCCGCAATGACCTGGAACTCGTGGCTGCGTGAGCCTCCGATGGATCCGGTATCGGCGGCAACAGCGCGAAACTCCAGACCCAGGCGCTGGAAAATATTGACATAGGCGGTAAACATGGCGTCGTAGTTGGCTTGGGCGGCCTCTTCGTTGCGGTCAAATGAATAGGCATCTTTCATGGTGAACTCGCGCCCGCGCATCAAGCCGAAGCGGGGCCGCCGCTCGTCGCGGAACTTGGTCTGTATATGATAGAAATTCACCGGTAGCTGGCGCCAGCTATGGATTTCATTGCGGACGATGTCGGTAATGACTTCTTCCGAGGTCGGCTGAAGAACAAAGTCGCGTTGATGACGGTCCTTGATGCGCAGCAATTCGGCGCCGTATTGCTCCCAGCGGCCAGATTCGACCCAGAGTTCGGCGGGCTGCACCACCGGCATCAAGAGCTCGATAGCGCCGGCAGCATCCATTTCCTGACGCACGATGGCTTCGATCTTGCGCAGCACTTTCAGACCCATGGGCATATAGGTATAGATTCCACCGGCCGCTTTGCGGATCATGCCGGCTCGCGTCATGAGCTGGTGGCTGGCAACTTCCGCCTCGGCAGGAGCTTCTTTCAGGGTATTCAGGTGATACTTGGATGCGCGCATGGTGTGGATCTCTACAGATACGTATAATCGGGGAATTGTATTAAATTCGCTATCGAGGTGGCCTATGTTAGACCGTGAAGGCTACCGTCCTAATGTTGGAATTATCCTCGTAAATCAAAAGAACGAGGTTTTTTGGGGTAAACGTATTCGTGAGCATGCCTGGCAATTTCCGCAAGGCGGCATCAAATATGGCGAAAGTCCGGTACAGGCCATGTATCGCGAGCTGCACGAAGAGGTCGGTTTACTCCCGGAACATGTCCGTATATTAGGGCGTACGCGGGATTGGTTGCGCTACAACGTTCCCAACAATTTCATTCGACGGGATTCGAGGGGCATTTATAAAGGGCAAAAACAGATCTGGTTTTTGTTGCGAATGGTTGGGCGCGACTCCGACGTCAGCTTGCGCGCGACCGGGCATCCCGAGTTCGACGCATGGCGTTGGAGCCATTATTGGGTGCCGCTGGAAGCCGTCATCGAATTTAAACGCGACGTCTACACCAGGGCGCTTAACGAACTGGCCGGCATCCTGTTCAAACGCGGCGGCGAATCGCGCTACCTGCGTCATCGCGCAGCGGCGCGTACCGAAGCGACCCCCGACAACGCTTTAAGGGCATCCGGAAATCATTGAAGGCGTGGCGCGGTGGCCTCTTTTTGCCGCCGGGCCGCCCCAAGGCAAAAAGCGCCCCCTTGGGGGGGCAGCAAGCCGAAGGCGCGGCGTGGGGGCCTCTTTTTGCCGCCGGGCCGCCCCAAGGCAAAAAGCGCCCCCTTGGGGGGCAGCAAGCCGAAGGCGCAGCGTGGGGGCCTTTTACCCATTCAGGCGCGTAATCAAACTGGATGTATCCCAGCGATTGCCGCCTGCCTGCTGGATTTCCGCATAGAACTGATCCACCAACGCGGTGGTCGGCAGGCTGGCTCCGTTGACTCGAGCCTGTTCCAGCACCAGTGCTAAGTCTTTGCGCATCCAGTCGACGGCAAAGCCGAAGTCGAACTTGCCTTCGATCATGGTTTTGCCCCGATGATCCAACTGCCAGCTTTGGGCTGCGCCTTTGCCGATGACGTCGAGCACCTTGTCCATGTCCAGGCCTTCTTTCTGGCCGAAGGCGATGGCCTCGGCCAGTGCCTGGACCAAGCCCCCGACACAGATCTGATTGACCATCTTGCATAACTGGCCCGAACCCGGCCCCCCCAGTAAGGTGACTGCGTTGGCGTAGGCAAGGGCGATGGGTTGGATCAGGTTGAAGTCGGCTTCCACCCCGCCGCACATGATGGTAAGAGCGCCATTGAGGGCCCCGGCCTGACCACCTGACACCGGTGCATCAATGAAACCAACGCCCTGTTGCTGCGCTACTTCGAAGAGTTCACAGGCGACCCGGGCGGACGCGGTCGTGTGATCGACGAATAGGGCACCCTGGCTCATGCCCGCCAAAGCACCGTTGGCTCCTTGCACCACGCTGCGCAGATCGTCGTCGTTGCCTACGCAGCAAAAGACAATATTGGCCCCTTGGGCGGCTTCTTTCGGTGTAAGGGCGACACGACCAGGGAATTCGGCGGACCAATCGACTGCCTTGCCATGGGTGCGGTTGTAGACGGTAACGCGATGGCCGGCGGCCGCCAGGTGGCCCGCCATCGGGAAGCCCATGATCCCCAACCCAAGAAATGCGACATTCAACGACTTGGTTGCCGGGTAGGGACGTGGGGCGATGGACGGCATTGAAAGAGACTCCGGGAGTAAAAAGTTAGCGAACCCTTGACGCGGGCGAAGCAGACAAGTGGATCAGTAATGGATGAGGCAAACGAATGAGGCAAACGGACGTTAGTCTTCGTCGACAAAGGCTTCATCGCGCTTCTTGCGTATGGCCGGCAGAGCCACCACAAGCAAGAGTAGCAGGGCGGCGATCAGCAGCCCCATGGACAGCGGCCGTTCAATGAAGGTCAGGTAGTCGCCGCGTGACAGCAACAGGGCGCGCCGGAAATTTTCTTCCATCATGGGGCCCAGTACCAAGCCAAGCAGCAAGGGCGCGCCTTCGCATTTAAGCTTGACCCAGACATATCCAATCAGGCCGAACAGGGCTGTCATCCAGATGTCGAAGACATTGTAATTGAGCGAATAGACCCCGATGGTGCAGAAGACCAAAATAGCGGGGAACAGTATGCGATACGGCACTTTCAGCAGCTTGATCCACAAGCCGATCAGCGGCAGGTTAAGAACGACAAGCATCAGGTTGCCAACCCACATCGAGGCGATCAGGCCCCAGAACAGATCGGCATGGCTGGCCATGACCTGGGGGCCGGGACGAATGTTGTGTATGGTCATGGCGCCCAGCATGAGCGCTGTGACGGCATTGCCGGGGATGCCCAAAGTGAGCAAGGGAACGAACGACGTTTGCGCGGCGGCATTGTTCGCGGACTCGGGGCCGGCCAGGCCTGCCGGGTGGCCTTTGCCAAAGCGCTCGGGAGTGGACGAGATTTTTTTTTCGAGCGTGTAGGAAGCAAAGGAGGAAAGGATGGCGCCGCCGCCCGGCAGGATGCCCAGCGCCGAACCCAAGGCCGTGCCGCGCACCGTGGCGGGCCAGGCTTCCTTGAACTCTTCCTTGTTGGGGTACAGCGTGCCGACTTTGCTGGTGATGTCGACGCGCTGGTCCTTGAGCTCGAGGTTGCTCATGATTTCTGCGAAGCCAAACACGCCCATGGCGACCACGGCGAAGTTGATGCCGTCTTGCAGCTCAATGATGCCGAAGTCGAATCGGGCCACCCCCGAATTGACGTCGGTGCCGACCATGCCCAGAAGCAGGCCCAGAAAAATCATGGCGACCGCCTTGATCAGCGAGCCTGAAGCCAGGACCACGGCGCCAATCAGGCCCAGGGCCATCAGTGAAAAATACTCGGCGGGACCGAATTTGAATGCGACTTCCGCCAGGGGCGGAGCAAAGCCGGCCAACACCACCGTGGCGACGCAGCCGGCGAAGAACGAGCCAAGAGCTGCTATGGCGAGCGCCGAGCCGGCCCTGCCATTGCGCGCCATCTGGTGGCCGTCCAGCACGGTGACGACTGCGGAGGTTTCACCAGGCAGCGCCACCAGAATGGCGGTCGTGGAGCCGCCGTACTGAGCGCCGTAGTAGATGCCTGCCAGCATGATCAGCCCAGCGACGGGCGGCAGCACATAGGTAATGGGCAGCAGCATGGCGATGGTGGGGACGGGGCCGATACCGGGTAAAACGCCGATCAGTGTGCCAAGAAGGCAGCCCACAAGACAATACAGCAGGTTTTCGAAGGTGAGGGCGACGGAGAACCCCAACACGAGGTGATCGATGAGTTCCATGGTCGGCCTTTAACTGGAAAGGCCAATCGGCCATAAGGGAAAAACCAGGCCAAGGCCTTTAATGAAGCCCAGCCATACGAAGAGCACCAGAAAAATTCCGTTGATGACAGCGACTTTCCAACTAAACAGATGGCTTGCCGTGCTGCTGAGCACCACCAGCACGAAGATGCTGATGAACAGGCCCAAGTAAGGAAGCAGGACGCCGGCCAGGGCAACCGACCCGACGACAATCCCTACGATTCTCCAGTCGAAGCTCAGTTCATGGTCTTGCGCTGTGCGTGGCGACAAAGCCTTCAGTGCGATGGCAATGCCCAGCAAGGCCAGTGCGATCCCCAGCCAGAACGGAAAGTAGCCCGGTCCCATCCGCGCGGCCGTACCCATGTCGTACTGCTGTGCACCGATGGCCGCGCCAAACCCCACAAGGGCAAACATTACCCCTGACCAGAAGTCCGGTTTGTTTCTGATCTGCATGATGGTTTAGCCTCCGTTGAGAACCGCCGGGCATTCAGTTGATCGCGAATGCGTTATTTTTTTAGCTGCGTGGGCGCTGCTGCCGCCTTGACCGGCAGGACGCCACCATGGCAAAGTGAGGCATGGTATAGGACAGTTTTCCTGCTGAAAACCCTGATTTCCCCTTGCTCAAGGGTTTTCCCCTGTTCGTGCAGGCATAACGATTTACTGCTTCCGTCATCGGAAACAGTGCACGTGGATGCACGAATTAACCAAACAGCACAGTTGTGCTTTCCAGCAAGGGCCGGGATGGTTTACGATAACGCCCATGTTGCAAGATCTCGATTCCCTCGCTGCCCGCATCGGGCAATTGGTGCAGACCATGCGTCAGCTTCAGGCTGACCGCTCTGCTTTGCAGGCTCGCCTTACGCAGACCGAGCAAGAACGCAACGCCTTGCGTGACCAACTGGCGCGTCAGCAGGCCGAGCACCAGGCGATGTCGCAGCAGTCCAGCGAACATGCTGCGCAACTCGAATCCATACGCACGCAATCCGAGGCCTCGCAGGCCGAGTTGCGTTCTCAGATTACCCAGCATCAAGCCAAGTGCGAAACCGTTGTGCGGCAATTGCAGGCCAGCCAGGCCGAAGTACAGCACCTTCGCGGCGCGGCCCTCTCGGCTCAGGACCGCATTGATGCCATCTTAACGCGCCTGCCCGGTGCGGCTACGGAATAAACATGGAGCGCATCGACGTATCAATTTTGGGCCGCGACTATTCGATGGCCTGCGAGGCTTCCGAAAAAGAAGCGCTGTTGTCTGCCGTTCGGCTGGTGGATCAGCGTATGCTGGCGGTCAAAGGCTCTGGTAAAATTACCGGCAATGAACGCATTGCCGTCATGGCGGCCATACAAATCGCCATCGAGCTTCTGGCCATGCGTGCTCCCGATGGGCCGCTTGGCAATATTGCCCTTGGCGATTTCAAGCGTAAAATCGATGACATGAACGGCCTGATCGACCAAGTGGTCGGTGCCAATGTGTCATTCAAACTGGATTAATTGTTCTTTATATCGCGTGACGGCCAAGCCGGCTGCGATTATCGTTTGTCCCTGCAGTGTTTGTGACTTGACCATTCATTCCTTGAACCAATGCTATGGCATTCAGGTTGCTGGATTGACAAGTAGGAGTGCACACCTTCACTGGTGAGCCCGAAGCTTGACTGATGGCGACCACCTTGAACCTTAGGTTCCAGGATGCCGGTCTAGACGGCACAGGCGGGGCATTTCTTGAAAGCCCGTTCCGTTGGAACGGGCTTTCCCAATTTCGGGAGCCAGTATGTATCTTTCCGCACAGAAACGTAAACTCATGTCAGGCTTGGCACTAGCCACGGCGGCGGCCTTGTTGTCGCTGCCTGCCGGAGCTCGAGAGGGTGGCCATGATGGCCATAAGCACGAGCGCTGGCCGCAAGCCACGCTCAACGCGGCAGCAACCAAACAGGTCGCCCAAGACAAGGTGCGTATTGTTCTGGTCGCCGAGCTTAGCGATCCGTCGCAGGCCAAGGTTAGTGCTACCTTGAATGAAACCCTGGACAGCGTCATGAAAGACGTCAAGGGCGATCCCAAGGTAGAGGCGCGTTCGGGCAACTACAGGCTTTGGCCGTTCACTGACAAAAAAGGCGGCATCACCAATTGGCAAGGCCGCGGCGAGATTATCCTGGAGTCCACAGATTTTGAAGCGGCATCCGCATTGGCGGCAAAGGTGGCCGATCGTATGCCGATCGGCAATATTGCGTTTTCCGTCTCGCGTGAAGAGCGTGCCAAACAAGAGCAAGAACTACTGGCTGAAGCCGTGACGGCTTTTCGTGAAAGAGCTCAAGCGCTGACCAGCGCCTTGGGCTTTGGCTCGTATGCCATTCGTACGATCGACTTGGGCGGATCGGGGGAGCATTACCAGCCAGCTCCACGCATGATGGCGATGGCGGCCTCGGCAGACAAAGTGGCTGTGCCGCTTGAGCCCGGCACAGAAGTTATTTCGGTGTCGGTGAATGGGTCGATTTTCTTGAAGACGCCACAAAAATAATCGCACCCGCGGCGACCATGGGCAAGGAAAGCAACTGGCCCATGGACAGCCCGCCGGCCAGCAAGCCAAGAAAGGCGTCGGGCTCGCGAGTGTATTCAACCAGGAAGCGGAAAAAGCCGTAACCCATCAGGAAGACGGCGCTGACTTGGCCGGCGGGCCTGGGTTTGTTGGCAAACCACCAGACAATTGCGAATAGAACAAAACCTTCCAGGAACATTTCGTAAAGCTGGGATGGGTGGCGGGCAATGCCGTCTTGGGTATGCGGAAAAACCATGCCCCAGGGCAGGCTGGTGGGTCGGCCCCAAAGCTCGCCGTTAATGAAGTTGCCTAGCCTACCGGCGGCCAGCCCCAAAGGAATCAGCGGCACGACGAAATCGCCGATTTCCCAGATGGATTTTTTCTTCTTTCGTGCAAACAGGAAAAGCACGACAACCACGCCAATCAATCCGCCATGGAAGGACATGCCGCCTTGCCAGAGGTAAAGGATTTCAAGCGGCTTGCTGGCATACTCCGAAAACTTGTAGAAAAAGACATAGCCCAGGCGCCCGCCCACGATCACGCCCAGGACGCAGTAAAAAATAATGTCTTCCAGGTCGCGCAAGGTTAAATCGGTTTTGCCGTGGTTGATGCGCCAGCGGCCCAATAGCCAGACCAGGGCGAACCCGATCAGATACATCAGCCCATACCAATGGACTGCAATGGGGCCGAGTTGCACAGCGATGGGGTCGAACTGGGGATGTTGAAGCATGGCAAGACTTTGCTGGTGAAATATGGCCGATAATACCGCGTATGGGCTTGGCCATCCCCATTGTCGCCAGGCTATTTGTTTAAATTGAATGTGCGAAGCGTCGTTGTTTTGGTGCGTTGCGCAGGCAGGCGGCCAATCCGCAGGCCAGTTGCCGGCTTTTTTAGTTTATGAATTCTTTTTTTATCCGATCCTCTTTCTCGTTGGTTGGTCTCGTGCTGCTGACGGCTGCTTGCTGTGCGCCGGCTCGCATGGCGGCTGCCCAACCGGTTGGCCTGGGCCTTGCGCAGGCCAATAACTGTGTTGCCTGTCATCAGGTGGATCGTAAAGTCGTAGGGCCCGCCTTCAGCGCCATAGCCGAGCGTTTTGCAGGGCAGCCCGAGGCCGTCGATGCCTTGGTTCACGGTATCTTGAACGGCAGCAGGAACAAATGGGGGCCTGTTCCCATGCCTCGCCAGGTGCACGTGGATCCCGACGAAGCAAGAGCCCTGGCCCAATGGATATTGTCTTTATATAAGCACAGGGGTGATTCGCCGGATTCACCGCTTGCAAATAACCGGGAGTCCAAATGAGCGAAAACCCTGATCTAGAGTTGGCGGTGTTAGGCGGCGGCTGTTTTTGGTGCACTGAATCCGTTTTTCTGGCCCTGCGCGGCGTAAGCAAGGTAGAGCCGGGCTATTGCGGGGGGCATGTCGACAACCCCAGCTACGAACAAGTGTGCGGACAAGAGACCGGACATATCGAAGTGGTCAGTGTATGGTTTGATCCTTCGGTCATCAGTTTCGAAACTGTACTGCAGGTGTTTTTTGCCACGCACGACCCAACGACGCTGAATCGCCAGGGCGCCGATGTCGGTCCGCAATACGCGTCGGCCATCTTCTGCCAGTCCGAGGCCCAGCGCCAGACAGCGAAAAGTGTCATTGCGCAGATCGAGGACGCGACCGGCGAGAAAATCGTTACCAAGTTGCTGGAGGCCCAGCACTGCTGGCCGGCCGAGGCCTACCACCATAATTACTACGCAAGGAATCCGGCGCAGGGCTACTGCCAGATGGTGATTTCGCCCAAGATGGCCAAACTGCGCCGCCATTTTGCTTCGATTCTCGTCTCATAGTTACGCGCTATTCAAAGACAGAGAAACGACACGGCTTTTGGGTGGCTGATCAGTTTTGGAAGGGCATGACGTGCCTTTCGGAGGCGATGATCGGCGTTGGGCAGGTAATGCAAAGGCCTTCGGATGGCATGCTCCGCTTCGTGCAGGCGATGTCCACTGTCCAGTTAGCGCCACATGGCCCCACTAATGACACGGGTGATGACAGGATG
>JBIQKZ010000032.1:0-12797 GCA_044464765.1 Pusillimonas sp. | reverse complement strand
ACATCTGGTTCCTGAAGAGCCTGCCGTCCCGCCTGGGCATGGTGCTGGACATGACCTTGCGCGATATCGAACGGGTTCTGTATTTTGAAGCCTGGTGCGTGATCGAGCCGGGCATGACGCCGCTCAAGCGCGGTCAGATCATGTCCGACGACGACTTCCTGTCCAAGACGGAAGAATACGGCGACGACTTCCATGCCCTGATGGGCGCCGAGGCCGTGCGCGAGCTGTTGCGCACCATCGATATCGACCGCGAAGTGGAAACACTGCGCGCCGAGCTCAAGGCCACGGGTTCCGACGCCAAGATCAAGAAGATCTCCAAGCGGCTGAAAGTGCTGGAAGGTTTCCAGAAATCCGGTATTAAACCCGACTGGATGATCATGGAAGTGCTCCCAGTGCTGCCGCCCGATCTTCGTCCTTTGGTTCCCCTGGACGGTGGCCGGTTTGCCACCTCCGACCTGAACGATCTGTATCGCCGCGTCATCAACCGCAACAACCGCCTCAAGCGCCTGCTGGAATTGAAGGCGCCGGACATCATCTTGCGCAACGAAAAGCGCATGCTGCAAGAGTCGGTCGACTCGCTGCTGGATAACGGTCGTCGCGGCAAAGCCATGACGGGCGCCAACAAGCGCCAGCTCAAGTCCCTGGCCGACATGATCAAGGGCAAGAGCGGTCGTTTCCGTCAGAACCTGCTGGGCAAGCGGGTCGACTACTCCGGGCGTTCGGTGATTGTGGTGGGCCCGCAGCTTAAGCTGCATCAGTGCGGTCTGCCCAAGCTGATGGCGCTTGAACTGTTCAAGCCTTTCATCTTCAATCGTCTCGAGATGATGGGCCTGGCAACGACCATCAAGGCCGCCAAGAAGCTGGTGGAAAGCCACGAGCCCGTGGTGTGGGATATTCTGGAAGAGGTGATCCGCGAGCACCCTGTCATGCTGAACCGTGCGCCTACGCTGCACCGTCTCGGTATTCAGGCGTTCGAGCCGGTCCTGATCGAAGGCAAGGCCATCCAGCTGCATCCGCTGGTTTGCGCAGCGTTCAACGCCGACTTTGACGGCGACCAGATGGCTGTGCACGTTCCCCTGTCCCTGGAAGCCCAACTCGAGGCCCGCACCCTGATGCTGGCCTCCAACAACATCCTGTTCCCCGCGAACGGCGAGCCTTCCATCGTGCCGTCGCAGGACATCGTGCTGGGCTTGTATTACGCCACGCGCGAACGCATCAATGGCAAGGGCGAAGGTCTGTTCCTGGCGGATATTTCCGAAGTCCAGCGCGCCTACGATAGCGGCGAAGTCGAGTTGCAAAGCCGTATCACCGTCCGCCTGAACGAATACGCCAAAGACGAAGAGGGTGAATTCCAGCCGGTGCTCAAGCGTTTCGAGACCACCGTGGGCCGTGCGCTGCTGTCCGAAATCCTGCCTAAGGGCCTGCCTTTTTCGGTTCTGAACCGTCCGCTGAAAAAGAAGGAAATCTCGCGCCTGATCAACCAATCGTTCCGTCGTTGCGGTTTGCGCGCTACGGTGATCTTCGCCGACAAGCTGATGCAGTCAGGCTTCCGCCTGGCGACGCGCGGCGGTATTTCGATCGCCATGAGCGACATGCTGATCCCCTCGGTCAAGGAAGACATTCTTGGCCAGGCAAGCAACGAAGTGAAGGAAATCGACAAGCAGTATTCGTCGGGTCTGGTGACTGCCCAAGAGCGCTACAACAACGTTGTGGATATCTGGGGCAAGGCAGGCGATAAGGTCGGCCGCGCCATGATGGAGCAACTGGCTACCGAACCCGTCACCGACCGCCACGGCGATGAAGTTCGCCAGGAGTCCTTCAACTCCATCTACATGATGGCCGACTCGGGCGCTCGGGGTTCCGCCGCACAGATTCGCCAATTGGCGGGTATGCGTGGCCTGATGGCCAAGCCGGATGGCTCGATCATCGAAACCCCCATTACGGCCAACTTCCGCGAAGGCCTGAATGTATTGCAATACTTTATTTCCACGCACGGCGCGCGTAAGGGTCTGGCGGATACGGCGCTTAAAACCGCCAACTCGGGCTACCTCACGCGCCGTCTGGTCGACGTCACCCAAGACCTGGTGATCACCGAATCCGATTGCGGCACCACGCATGGCTACACCATGAAGGCGCTGATCGAAGGCGGTGAAGTCATCGAGCCGTTGCGCGACCGTATCCTTGGCCGCGTAGCCGCCATCGACGTCGTCAACCCGGACAACCAGGAAACCGCGGTTGCCGCAGGCACCTTGCTTGATGAAGACCTGGTTGAATACATCGACAGCCTTAATGTGGATGAGGTCAAGGTTCGCACGCCGCTTACCTGTGAAACGCGCCACGGCTTGTGCGCCCATTGTTATGGCCGCGATCTGGGCCGGGGTTCGCTGGTCAACCGCGGCGAGGCGGTTGGCGTCATCGCGGCGCAGTCCATCGGTGAGCCGGGTACACAGCTGACCATGCGTACCTTCCACATTGGTGGCGCGGCGTCACGCTCGGCCATGGCCAGCTCGGTGGAAACCAAATCAGCCGGCACCACAGGCTTTGCCATCGGCATGCGCTATGTCACCAATGCGAAGGGTGATCGCGTCGTGATTTCGCGTTCCGGCGAAATCGTCATTTTTGATGACAACGGCCGTGAGCGCGAGCGCCATAAAGTACCGTACGGCGCCACTTTGGCTGTAGGCGACAACGAGGCCATCAAGGCCGGCCAGCGCCTGGCCAGTTGGGATCCGCTGACTCGTCCCATCGTGTCCGAGTACACGGGCGCCGTCCGCTTCGAGAACATCGAAGAGGGCGTGACCGTGGCAAGGCAATTGGACGAAGTCACCGGTTTGTCCACGCTGGTGGTCATCACACCCAAGACGCGTGGCGGCAAGACCATGATGCGTCCGCAGATCAAGCTGATCAACGAAGCGGGCGAAGAGGTCAAGATCGCCGGCACCGATCACTCGGTCAACATCTCCTTCCCTGTTGGCGCGCTGATCACCGTGCGCGATGGGCAACAGGTGGGCGTGGGCGAGATTCTTGCGCGTATTCCCCAGGAGTCGCAAAAGACGCGCGACATCACGGGCGGTCTGCCGCGTGTGGCCGAGCTGTTCGAAGCGCGTTCTCCCAAGGATGCGGGCATGCTGGCCGATGTCACCGGCACGGTGTCGTTCGGCAAGGACACCAAGGGCAAGCAGCGCCTGGTCATTACCGACTTGGACGGCGTCAGCCACGAGTTCCTGATTCCCAAGGAAAAGCAGGTGCTCGTGCACGATGGCCAGGTGGTGAACAAGGGCGAGATGATTGTCGACGGGCCCTCCGACCCGCACGATATCCTGCGCTTGAAGGGCATCGAACAACTGGCCGGCTACGTGGTCAACGAAGTGCAGGACGTGTATCGTTTGCAAGGCGTGAAGATCAACGACAAGCACATTGAAGTGATTGTTCGCCAGATGTTGCGTCGCGTGAACATCACCGATGCGGGCGACACCAGCTTCATCACGGGCGAACAGGTCGAGCGTTCCGAACTGCTTAACGAGAACGATCGCATGGAAGCCGAAGGTAAATTGCCGGCTTCGTACGATAACGTGTTGTTGGGCATCACCAAGGCGTCGTTGTCGACCGACTCGTTCATTTCCGCCGCTTCCTTCCAGGAAACCACGCGTGTCCTGACCGAAGCCGCCATTATGGGCAAACGCGACGACTTGCGCGGTTTGAAGGAAAACGTGATTGTCGGCCGTCTGATTCCTGCTGGAACCGGTATGTCGTATCACATGGCGCGCAAAGACAAGGAGCGTCACGAGGAAGCCGAGCGTCAGGCCGCACGGGCCATGGCGAATCCCTTCGAGGATACGCCTCCGGCGGAAGTGGTTGAATCGCATGACGACTCCGGAGCAGAGCACGAACCGGATTCTGCTGCCGAATAGTCTTATGTTGTTGCTGTAGGAAAAACGCCAGGCCGAAACGCCTGGCGTTTTTCTTTGGTGCGCCCGGCAGGACCTACCCCCGCGATGGGGCATGGACTATTTGCCATTCTTGACAGTCGATAAATGAAAAGAAAAGTATCCTTGTGTGTATCGAGTCGATAGGTTAGTAAGGGCCTGTTCACACTAATGAAGCAACCCATGGGCTTAAGGCCCAGGCCGCATATTCTGGTCATCCATGCAGACCCGGCGGAGCTGGCTCCGCTATTGCAGGTCATGAATGACCATCACTTCAAGCCAAGCGTCTCCATCGACGGCGCGCAGGGGCGGGATAGGGCGTTGGCGTTGGCGCCAGACATGATTCTGCTCGACGCCAATGGCGGGCACGAAGCGACGGTTGCGCTTGTGCTTTTTCTTAAACGCCATCCTCTGACACACACGATTCCCATCATGCTGATGGCCGAGGCGGCTACGCCCCAGGAAAGGCTGCGCGGGCTCAAGGCCGGGGCGACCGACTATGTCGTCAAGCCTTGCCTGGTCGAGGAACTGATTGAGCGAATAAAGATTCACCTGCGCTTGCCGCGCGAGGCAGGGCAGTTGCTGCCAACAGGTTTGCTGCCGGCAAGCTCGGTCACCGAGCAGACGGCCCATGCCGAAGCGCAAGCCTTGGCGGCCGCCGCCCGGACCATGCTGGATGAGCAACCGACCGAGAAAGTGAACGTCGGTGAGCTTGCGGACGTGTTTGGCGTATCAGTCAGGCGCCTGGAGCACGCGTTTCGCGAAACGTTGGGGATCAGCATCAGCGAATACAAGCGTACGCAGCGCTTGCGCAAGGCCGAGCATCTGCTGGCCAATAGCGGCTTGAGCATCGTGTTTATTGCGCAAGAGCTGGGGTTTTCCAGCGCCGCAAATTTTTCCACGGCCTTTCGCAAGCATGCGGGAATGGCGCCGTCAGCGTATCGGCGCAGGCACTTCAGACATGCCGATCCGGTGCGACGGGCAGGCGCACAGTAAACTGCGTGCCAATGCCGGGCCGGCTCTGAACGTCAACCGTTCCGCCGTGTCGCTGGACCACCACTTTGACGAAGGCCAGGCCCAGGCCCGCGCCATCCGGATTGTTGGCCAAGTGAGAGTCGACGCGGTTGAATGCCTGGAAGAGCCTTGTCAACTGATCGGCCGCCATGCCCCGCCCCTGATCCTTGATATGCAAAACCCATTGATCGCCTTCCATCGTTAAGCGGCATTCGATCCGGGAGTGATCGGGGCTGTACTTCAACGCGTTGTCCAGCAGATTGTTCCAGGCCCGCTGCAGCAGGGTGCTGTCCCCGATCGTCCAAGCAAACTCGGGATGCTCCGTGAGTTCGATGCGAATGTCACGATGCTTGGCCTGTGGCCAGAAGTCGTCCCGGCTTTGTTCGATCAATTGGACCAGGTCAACCGGCGCGCGCTGCAGCGGCATGGCTTCGGCGCGCGCCAAGCGGACAAAACCATCGACCAGATTAAGGGTTTTATGGGCGTGAAGTGTGATCCGATCAAGTAGTTCGGGCTGTGCAAGTGCGTGATCGGGGTCTTGCTGCAGTTCGGCCAGAGCCAGGATGGAGGTTTGCGGGGCACGCATGTCGTGTGACAGGAAACGCAAGGTTTCATCGCGGGTTCGCTGGGCCGTGCGCAATTGCGAGATCGCTTGGTGCAGCTGGCCGACGCGGGTGGGCAGCGATTCGTCGGCAAGCGTCGCGGAGTCTGTAGCGTCATCGACTGCGAGCGCTTGTCGGTCTAGCTGCAGGGCAGCCAACTCGCGGTCCAGGTGCCGCAGTGATACTTCTTGGCTGCGCCAGCTCCAGATGGGGTAGGCCAGCAGCAGGCCGATCAGCGCGGCAGTGATGGGAAGCCAGACGTTGCCGTAGCGCATGACAACCGTGCATAGTGCAACGATCGACACCATCGCGATAAACACCGCAAGCAGGGAGCGGCGCGGTGAAAGGCGCCGGAAAGCCAGGCAGACCAGCAAGACAGGCAGGCAGGACAGCACGGCCATCAGGGCGCGATTGGGTGTGTGGATCCAACTATTGCCGATCAGGCTATTCAGGCCATTGGCCAGAATTTCAACCCCCGCCATCCCGGCGCCCTCGCGGGTCAGCGGTGTTGGAAACGTATCGCCCAATCCCGAACCCCAGGATCCGATCAACACCAGCTTGTCGTCGAACGCCCGAGGCGGCGCCAGGCCGTCAAGCACCCCGGCATAAGGATAGAGCGTGATGTTCTGCAAGCGTCCGTATGGAATCAGAAGGGCTTCTCCGGGCGGCGGGGCGCTTTGCGGTGAGGCAGGCTGGCCGGCGACCTCGAGCATGCGCAGCAGCAAGTGCTCGCGATTTTCGCCGGACTCTAGGTGTTCGCGCAGAACCAGCGCACGCACGACACCATCGTTGTCGGGATAGATATTGATATAGCCGATGCGTGCGGCGGCCTGGGCCAGTTCAGGCACAGGTGAAACGATATCGCGCAGGTCGTTGGCCATCATGTCGGCGAGCACCACCCGCCCATGGCGCTCTATGGCCCGGGCAAGCGTAATGTCGTCGTCGGGATAGGCGGGGTTTCGGTCGCTGAACAGCATGTCGAAACCGACGGCACGGGCTCCCTGCAGTCGCTCCAGCAGTTCGGCGTGCACGCCTCGGCGCCATGGCCAGTAGCCCAGGCGGGCAATGCTGCCGTCATCAATGGCAATAATGACGATGTCGTTGTTTCGGGCCGGGTGAGCCGTCAGGTGAAGCACCTGATCGTAGAAGGTGCGGTCAATCTGGGCTGTGCCCAACAGCGAGCTGAAGTAGCTGAGCAGCATGGTCAGCACCAACATGACACCAGTCACCAGCAACCATTCGGTCCGAATACGTCGCTCGAGGCTACGCCAGAAATCGGCGGGAGCGTGCTGGCTGGTATTCGCCATGGATTCGAGGCTCCGTGGTTAGTGTGAACGGGCCCTATGTCCTACCTGACCCGTTGAGTTCGTCAGACAGCTCATTAGTAGTCGGTCAGTGTTACTTGCAGGCCGAAGCCGGTGCCGATGGGCAGGCCGTCGGCGGATTGCAGCACCGCCAGCCCGTCGAAGGGTTGTACGGCATCGCGTCCCATGATTCCGCTGGCTGCGATGGCGCGAACAATCACGTAGTAGGCGCCGGCGCCGGGGCTGTGGAAATGGATGTCCGAGGTGGGGAATGTCTGGCTCGAAAACAGCCGGGTGCCGTCGGCATCGCCCGCCACGCGAACCAGATACGATGCAGCTCCGGGCACGGCAGGAAATGACAAGGCCCAACCGGACGGGCCGCGCACGGGTTCGGGTAGTGACGGCGCCGGTAGTAGGGTCTCGACGGCCAGCAGCTTTCCGGAGGCGTCTGTTGCGGCGCCCTGGCCGGCTCGCAATGTTGTCTGGCGCCCCTGGGTTGTGCCCAGATGGGCACTGCCCTGCAGCACTTCGCTTTGCGAGCCGTCTTGCTGGGCGTGGATGCGCAGTGTAGTGCCGCGTACGCCGGTGATACTGACGGGGGTTTGTATCTCGAACCGTCCCACGCCGGTATGGTTGGGGGCCACAAGGGATTCCACCGTGCCCGATTGCACATTCATGGTGGAGTCGGTAAGCCCCGCACCCTCGAAGACCCTTAAACGCTTAATGTTGACGGCGGAGCCGGGAGGAATCGTCAGGGCGCTGCCGTCGGCAAGTTCGAGGGTGGCAAATCCGTTGGGGCCGCTTTCGACCAAGGTGTCGTCGCCTAGCTGCATGTTCATTGCCAACGGCGCTTCGTTGGCGGTTACCTGCCCTTGCACATGACGGACCGTGGCCTGTGCGGGCCGGACCGGAATCATTGAAAAAGGTATGCGCAGGGTTCGGCCGATTTGCAGGCGGGTGGGTTCGTCTACATTATTCAGGCGTTGCAGAAACGACCAGTTCGACCCGTCGCCGGTATAGCGCTGGGCGATGTCGATCAAGGTGTCGCCGGCCAGGGGCCGGTACAGGAAGTCGTCGCCCTGAGCGCCATAGGGCTGCGCCCATACACGGGCCGGTGCGCTTGAAAGGCAGGAAACGACGGCCAGCACAACAAGCCATCTGGAAATTGAAAAATGGGTGATCATGACGTCAGGAAGACAGCGAGTCGTTCGGGTTGGACAATTCCAGGCGATAGCCCAGGGCATAAGAGGCCATCAGCTGCACCCCGTGTTCGGGTTGCAGCTGCAACTTGCGGCGGACGTTGGACAAATGCGTATCCAGCGTGCGCGACGTGGCGGGAATCTCTCGGTTCCAGACGCTGTGACTAAGTACGTCCCGCGAGAAAAGACGCCCCGGGTTGCGAAAGAACAGTAACGCGAGCTCATATTCCTTTGGCGCGAGCTCGATTGCCTGGCCGTTCAAGGTGATACGTTGCGCCGCTGGATCGATCTGGTAAGCGCCGCACGTGAAAACCGCATCCTGGGGGGCGGTGGCGATGTTGCGCCTAAGAAGGGCTGCGCAGCGCGCAATGAGCTCGCCCTGTCGGAAGGGTTTGATCATATAGTCGTCGGCCCCCGCTTGCAGGCCGGTGACAAGGTCGGCTTCTTCGGTGCGGTTGGTCAGGAACATGGCCGGAATGCTCTGACCCAGATTGATGCGCACCCAGCGGATGATGTCCAGCCCGCTGATGTCGGGCACTTCCCAGTCGAGCAAGAGCAAGTCGAAGGAATGGGGTCGTGCAAGACTGGACAGCAGGCTTTGTCCCGTTTCAAATGTGGTGCAGTCATAGCCGGCCTGGGCCAATATGGACTGAATGAGTCGGGCCTGGTTCGGATCGTCTTCGAGGGAGGCTATATGCATTTAGGCGATTATCATGATAACCAGGTGGAAAGAAACCTAATGTTACCCTACCCGCCTGAAACATGTGGTTCACACCGTTAAGCCGGCATTCTATCTGCCCACAGGGGGTGCGGGGGCTCCTACGTTGCATCAACACGAGCTGTGCCTATATGTCAAGGCGTTATTGACTGGCACATTCGGGCCGTGCTACTATACCCAGCTAACCGAAAATTTTGCCCGAGTATTTCTTTGGGTGTGGCTTTGGGTATGGTCTTTGGATATTGGGTATTGCTTTATATGCGCTATAGGGCAATACCTGGATAAACAGAACAGAAACCCGTGGGGTATAAAAACCCGTGGAAAACCCGTAGGAATAAACCCGTAGGAATAAACCCGTGAGTAGGTATAAACCCGTGAGTAGGTATAAACCCGTACTTAAGGGGCAATCAACCCGTTCTTAAGGGGTGGGGTTTACGGTTAGTGTGTTGTATCTAAGAAGTTTTAAGTAAGTAGTAGTTAGACCCGTAGTAGTCCAAGCAGTAGATCCAAGTAGTAAAACCGCTCTTTTACGTTTTTCGTGTTAGGCGGTTTTGCGTAAACCGCCTAAGTTGTTTTTGCGCCAGGCATTCGCATGTGTTGCGCGTAACAACAATAATTTGGGCGACTCATTAATGCGTCAACCAGTATCGTAGCCTCGCTCGATTGCTGGTTACGAGCAGTCCATAGGATGCGTAAAGGTTATGCCAACCATTAGTCAACTCGTGCGCAAGCCGCGCGAAGTCAGTCGCGCCAGCAGCAAGAGCCCCGCGCTCGAGAATTGCCCGCAGCGCCGTGGTGTTTGCACTCGCGTGTACACCACCACTCCCAAGAAACCGAACTCAGCGTTGCGTAAAGTCGCCAAGGTTCGTCTTACCAACGGTTTCGAAGTCATTTCGTACATCGGCGGCGAAGGCCACAACCTGCAAGAACACTCGGTGGTTCTGGTGCGTGGCGGTCGGGTAAAGGATTTGCCTGGCGTTCGCTATCACATCGTGCGTGGCTCGCTGGATCTGCAGGGCGTGAAAGACCGCAAGCAGGCGCGCTCCAAGTACGGCGCAAAACGCCCGAAGAAAGCTTAAGTCGGGTGTTGCTTGGTATTCAAGCCAAACCCAAAACGATAAAACCCCGAGCTGGGCAACCAGTCTCATCAGTGCAGCCAAGGGTGTCATACCCCGGCATGTAAGTGACCAGTTTCCTATTCATAAGCTGGTCGTGGCCGCTAAACAAGCGGTTCAACTGAACTGTCACAAGGAAGTTATAAAATGCCTCGTCGTCGCGAAGTTCCCAAACGTGAAATTCTTCCCGATCCCAAATTCGGCAGTGTCGATCTCGCCAAATTCATGAACGTTGTTATGTTGTCCGGTAAAAAAGCCGTAGCCGAGCGCATCGTCTACGGCGCGTTGGACCAGATTCAGGTTAAAACTGGCAAAGAGCCTATCGAGGTTTTCAACACCGCAATCAGCAACATCAAGCCTGTCGTCGAAGTCAAGAGCCGTCGTGTTGGCGGCGCAAACTATCAAGTGCCGGTTGAAGTGCGCCCTGTGCGCCGCCTGGCCCTGGCCATGCGCTGGCTGCGTGAAGCAGCCAAGAAGCGTGGCGAGAAATCGATGGATTTGCGTCTGGCCGGCGAACTCATGGACGCCGCAGAAGGTCGTGGCGGGGCGATGAAGAAGCGCGAAGACACACACAAGATGGCCGAGGCCAACAAAGCATTCAGCCATTTCCGTTGGTAATCTAAGGACACAATCATGGCCCGCAAAACCCCAATCGAGCGCTATCGCAACATTGGCATCTCTGCGCACATCGATGCAGGGAAGACCACCACTACAGAACGCATCCTGTTCTACACCGGAATCAATCACAAGATTGGCGAAACCCATGAAGGCTCGGCCACCATGGATTGGATGGAGCAAGAACAGGAACGCGGGATCACCATCACCTCGGCTGCAACCACTGCTTTCTGGCGTGGCATGGCCGGCGATCGCCCCGAGCACCGCATCAACATCATCGACACCCCGGGCCACGTCGACTTCACCATTGAAGTAGAACGCTCCATGCGCGTGCTCGACGGCGCCTGCATGGTGTATTGCGCGGTGGGCGGTGTTCAGCCGCAATCGGAAACCGTGTGGCGCCAAGCCAACAAATACGGTGTGCCGCGTCTGGCGTTCATTAACAAAATGGACCGCACCGGCGCCAATTTCTTCAAGGTTTACGACCAGCTCAAGTTGCGTCTGAAAGCCAATCCCGTGCCCATCGTTATTCCAATCGGTGCGGAAGATTCGTTCAAGGGCGTGGTCGACCTGGTCCGTATGAAAGGCATCGTCTGGGACGAGGCCAGCCACGGCACCAAGTTCGAGTACATCGACATCCCGGCCGAGCTGGCAGACCAGGCCCAGGAATGGCGTGAAAAGCTGGTTGAGTCCGCCGCCGAGTCGTCCGAAGAGCTGATGGACAAATACCTGGAAACAGGCGAACTGACGGAAGACGAAATCAATCAGGGTATTCGCACGCGCACCATCGCCGGCGAGATTCAACCCATGCTGTGCGGCACGGCCTTCAAGAACAAGGGCGTGCAGCGCATGCTGGATGCGGTTCTCGACTACCTGCCGTCGCCCGTGGATATTCCGCCTGTCGAAGGCGTCGATGACGACGGCAACGAAATCAGCCTGCCGGCTGACGACGAAGCCAAGTTCTCTGCGCTGGCGTTCAAGCTCATGAGCGACCCCTTTGTTGGCCAACTGACTTTTGTGCGTGTTTACTCGGGCGTTCTGCACGCGGGTGAAACGGTCTACAACCCCATCAAGGGCAAGAAAGAGCGTATCGGCCGCATCCTGCAGATGCACGCGAACAACCGCGCTGAAATCAAGGAAGTTCTGGCGGGCGACATCGCCGCTGTGGTTGGTCTTAAAGACGTTACCACCGGCGAAACGCTGTGCGACGTCGGGCAGCATATTCTGCTCGAGCGCATGGAGTTCCCCGAGCCCGTGATTTCACAGGCTGTCGAGCCCAAAACCAAGGCCGACCAGGAAAAAATGGGCATCGCGCTTTCGCGCCTTGCGCAGGAAGATCCGTCGTTCCGCGTTCGCAGCGACGAAGAATCCGGTCAGACCATTATTTCCGGCATGGGCGAGCTCCACCTGGAAGTGCTGGTCGACCGCATGCGTCGCGAATTCGGCGTCGAGGCCAATGTCGGCAAGCCGCAAGTGGCTTACCGCGAAACCATTCGCAAGACCTGCGAAGAAATCGAAGGCAAATTCGTCAAGCAGTCGGGCGGTCGCGGCCAGTACGGTCACGTCGTCCTCAAGCTCGAGCCCCTTCCTCCAGGCGGCGGCTACGAGTTCGTGGACGCGATCAAGGGCGGTGTGGTTCCTCGCGAATACATCCCCGCGGTCGACAAGGGCATCCAGGAAACCTTGCCTGCGGGCGTGGTTGCCGGTTACCCGGTGGTCGACGTCAAGGTTACGCTGTTCTTCGGTTCGTACCACGATGTCGACTCGAACGAAAACGCGTTCCGCATGGCGGCATCCATGGCGTTCAAGGACGGTATGCGCAAGGCCAGCCCTGTGCTGCTTGAGCCCATGATGGCGGTGGAAGTCGAAACTCCCGAAGACTACGCAGGCACGGTGATGGGCGATTTGTCCTCGCGTCGCGGCATGGTTCAGGGCATGGACGACATTCCAGGCGGCGGTAAAATCATCAAGGCCGAGGTTCCATTGGCCGAGATGTTCGGTTATTCGACCAGCCTGCGTTCGCAAACGCAAGGTCGCGCAACCTACACCATGGAGTTCAAGCATTACGCGGAAGCTCCGAAGAACGTTGCTGATGAAGTCGTCAGCGCACGCGGCAAGTAATAGAGATCCTGCCGGCCAGCAGGCCGGCAGGTTAAATTTTTTTTGTTTCCTTGAATACATTGATGGGATAAATCATGGCAAAAGGTAAGTTTGAGCGGACCAAACCGCACGTAAACGTTGGCACGATTGGCCACGTTGACCACGGCAAAACGACACTCACGGCAGCGATCACGACGGTGCTGT
>JBIQKZ010000031.1:6602-13394 GCA_044464765.1 Pusillimonas sp. | reverse complement strand
GGTCGAAAGGCCGGAATTTTGTTGTTGGAAATCGGCTTGTTCAGACCTTACCTAAAATATCTACCTTCGTATCACTTGGCGTCAATTGACCGGCATTGAAGGCTCGCGGTCATCTTTTCGCACGGGAGAAAAAGAAACACCTGCTGCAGCTCAGTTAAATGATGAGCAAGCACAGGGAAAAAAGGTATCTGTGCACAGGGAAAGCTCCCAGGCGGAACAGGCTGCGATAAAAGACCAGCGGCGGGATGAGCCGGCTACGCCGTTAGTCTGTCGTTAGCCGTCCAATTCTCCACCCTTCCCGACACTCAAGGACAACTATCGATAATTTCTTTATAATTTTGACACAACAAAGTTATAATAAATGTCGTTCGTGGTCATAGCTTTGGGCCGCGGGGGGAACGAACCAATATCATGCTGACACGGCACACATCCGGCCCGCACGATATTCACAATATCAATCGAGAGACCGCAATGCCGCTAACAACATCCTGCGCTGCCCAACACTCGATCTGCCTGATCATCTTGAGCCTGCTCACCTCAAGCGCAATTAGTCAAGTCCTGCCCGATGCGGGCACCCTGCAGCGCGACTCAGAACGCAGCCTGCAGGTGCCCCGGCCGGCCGAACCCCCGGCGGCGCGCCCCGGCCTTCCTCCCCTGGACGAGAATGTCAAAGGCGCACGGATCACCGTCCAGCACATCATCATCGAGGGCGCGACACTCATCCCCCTCACCAAACTCGAAGCCCTCGTCGCCGATCACATCGGCCAGTCTCTAACGCTGGCCGAACTCGAGCACAGTGCCCAGCGCATCGCCGAGTACTACCGCGAACAAGGCTGGTTTGTGCGTGTCTACCTGCCCCAACAAGATGTCACCGACGGCATCATTCGTATCCAGGTTGTTGAGGGCCACTACAGCGGCGCCGTCCTTCAAGACAATGGCAGCCGCGCAAACGGCGATTTCGTCCAAGAAGTTATCACCCGCCGCCTGCAAAAGGGTCAACCTCTGTCGGCTGCCGACCTTGAGCGTGGCCTGCTCATCGCCAACGATCTACCCGGCATCGGCGCCACGGGCCGCCTGTCCGCCGGACAGGCGCGCGGAGAGACCCGGCTCCAACTCGACATCGAGGACACGCCCCTGGTCACCGGTGACATCGGCGGCAATAACTTCGGCAATAAGTACACCGGCATCGCACAGCTCACCGGCGGCATCGCCTTCAACAACCTTACCGGACGCGGCGACCAACTGGCCATCCGCGCCCTGGCAGCCAAGCACCTGTACTCCGCACGCCTACAGTACAGCCTGCCGCTAGGCACGGATGGCTGGCGCCTAAGCCTGCACGGGTCCACCCTGGGCTACCGGCTGAGCGGACGCTACGATCCGCTCGACGCCAAGGGCCGGGCCTATACCGGCGGGCTAACAGCCTCCTATCCGCTCATCCGTCAAAGCGATCGCAACCTCACCGTGGCCGTGGGCTACGAGCACCGACGCTACGATGACGATATCGTTGACACCGCCTTGCGCCGGCACCGCATCGATGCTGTGTCGCTGCGCCTGGCCGGCGATCGGCGCGATCGGCTCGCCGGCGGCGGCGTCACCTGGGGCGAACTCCGGCTTGTTCAGGGACGGCTAGGTCTGGGCGATGTGGCCGCCGACGAGGCCATCGACACCGCAGGTCCGCGCACCCGGGGCAATTACGCCAAGCTCGCCTTTCAGCTCAACCGACTGCAGGTCCTGGGGCGGGGCAGTTCCTGGCAACTGATGGCCGCACTCTCGGGTCAATTGGCCGACGGCAATCTCAGCAGCTCCGAACGCATGGCTCTGGGTGGGCCCTATGGCGTGCGTGCTTATCCCGTCAACGAAGGCATGGGCGACGAAGGGCTGTTGTTCAAGCTCGAGCTGCGACGCAATCTGGGGGCCGGCTGGCAGGCGCTGGCCTTCTATGACGCCGGTTATATCCGCCGGCACAAGAGTACCTGGACGGGATGGAACGGTGGGCGCGATCAACCCAACACCTACAATCTTTCGGGCGCCGGCCTAGGAATCAATTGGCAGGGCCGCGGCGTCACCGCCGGCTGGCTGTTAACTGCCAGCATCGCGTTCCCTCTGGGCAGCAACCCCGGCGCCAGTCCTAAAAACGAGAACAACGACGGCAGCAGCTCCTCATCCGCCCATTACTGGCTCAATCTCAGCAAATCCTTCTAAGCATCGCCTCGCGCTCCCAATCGCCTCGATACGCCCCTAAAGGAATCCGTCATGAACCATGCCTACCGTCTCGTCTACAACGAAAGCACCCGGCACTATGTGCCTGCTCCAGAGACCTCGCGCACACGGGGCAAGAGCAAAGGCGGCCAATCCATGCGCACCATCATACGCGTCGCGCTGACCGGCGTTGCGGCGGCCTGCGGCGCCCTGCTCATCGGCCCGACCCAGGCACAAGTCCCGGCTCCCGGCGCCCTACCCACCGGCGGGCAGGTCGTGGCCGGGCAAGCCGACATCCATCAAGACGGCGCCCAGATGCGGATCCAGCAAGGCAGCGACCGGGCCATCATCGACTGGCGGCAGTTCGACATCGGTTCGGCGGCCACAGTACATTTCCAGCAGCCCTCAGCTACCGCCGCCGCGCTGAACCGCGTCATCGCCGGCGACGCCAGCCAGATCCACGGGCAACTCACCGCCAACGGCCAGGTCTGGCTGGTCAATCCGAACGGCGTGATCTTTGGCGAAGGCAGCCGCGTGGACGTCGGCGGGCTGGTGACCTCCACCTTGAACATCACCAACCAAGATTTCCTCGATGGCAAAGCCGTCTTCGCGCGCGAAGGCTCGACCGGCAGCATCATCAATCAGGGCGCCATCACCGCCGCCGACGGCGGGCTGGTCGCGCTGCTGGCGCCCACGGTCGTCAATGACGGCATCATCACCGCCCGCATGGGCAACGTCGCTCTGGCCGCCGGCGAACAGGTCACCCTGGATGCCGGCGCCAATGGCCTGCTGCAGGTCGCCGTCGATCCAGCCACCGTGCAGACTCTAATCGAAAACCGCCAGCTCATCGTCGCCGATGGCGGCCAGGCCATCATGACCGGCAAGGCCGCAGATTCCCTGGCCGCCAGCGTGGTCGCCAACTCGGGCATCGTACAGGCGCACACGCTGACTGAACACAACGGCCGCATCTTATTGTTGGGTGGCATGAGCCATGGCACCGTGGCCCACAGCGGCCTGCTCGATGCCGGCGCCCCCGAGGGCGGCGACGGCGGCTTCATCGAAACCAGTGCGGCCACAGTACGTATCGGCGAAACCGCGCGGGTCACCACCCATGCACCCCAGGGCCAGACCGGCACCTGGCTGATCGACCCCAGCGACTACACCATCGCCGCCAGCGGCGGCGACATGACCGGTGCACAACTTTCCACGAATCTGGCCGGCAGCAACATCGAAATCCAAAGCAGCTCGGGCAGCAACACATCAGGCGAAGGCGACATCCACGTCAATGACAACATCAACTGGAACACGAACACGCTAACACTGACAGCGGCTCGCCACATCAACATCAACGCCGTGATGGTCGCCGCGGGCGACTCCAAGCTGGTGATGAACACCGGTACAGCCAATGGCGGCGACGATGCCGCAGCCAGCGGGCAGGTGCATGTCGGGCTGGCTGCCGGCTCCGCCAACGGCTTTGCAGGCCGGGTCGACTTCCCCGACCGCTCGGGCACGGGCTTTCTGACCATCAACGGGCATGGCTACCATGTCCTCGGCGCCAATGATCTGGGCGTGGCCGGCGACAGTTCCAACACCACACTCCAGGGCATCCACAACAACCTCGTTGGCCGCTACGCTTTGGGCGCCGACATTGATGCCAGCGCCACCCATGGATGGAACGACGGTGCGGGCTTCATGCCGATCGGCGATGGCGGCAGCAACCGGTTCAGCGGCACCTTTGATGGTTTGGGGCATGTCATCAGCGGCTTGACTATCGAGCGGCCCAACACTGATTATGTCGCCCTATTCGGGCACGCGTTGCTGGCCACGTTGCGCAACGTCGGTCTATCGGGCGGCGGAGCCATCACAGGCCATAACTACGTCGGGGGGCTGGCGGGCCTCACCCAAGATTCCACGGTGGCGAACAGCTTTGCGGCGAACAGCGTCACAGGCACCTTCCACGTCGGCGGGCTAGTGGGGTACAACAACCAAGGCTCGATAGAGAACAGCTACGCTACGGGCGACATCACCGGTAGCCAGCACTATGTCGGCGGGCTAGTGGGGTACAACCACCAAAGCCCGGTAGGGAACAGCTATGCTACGGGTAGCGTCACAGGCAACGATAGCGTCGGCGGGCTGGTGGGAAGTAACATTGCATCCAAGATCAGCAACAGTTATGCCACAGGCAGCGTCACAGGCAACAATGACGTCGGCGGGCTGGTGGGGGTAAACAGAAATGTGGCCACGATCGGCAACAGCTATGCTACGGGTAGCGTCAGAGGCAACGATAGCGTCGGCGGGCTGGTGGGGGAAAACAGAGATGTGGCCACGATCAGCAACAGTTATGCCACAGGAAGCGTCATAGGCAACAACATGCTTGCGGGCGGGTTAGTGGGATACAACGATGCTAGTATCGTCCTGAATACTTACGCTACGGGCAGCGTCATGGGTGCCTATTATGTAGGCGGCCTGGTAGGCATCATGCGCAACGCGTTGCTGGAGAACAGCTATGCCACGGGTCTCGTCACAGGCGGCTCTGGCGTCGGCGTCGGCGGACTGGTGGGTTACAACGATGCTTCTACAGTGACGAACAGCTATTGGGTGCAGGAAACCACCGGACAAACAAACAGTTCGGGCGGCGCTGCCATCCATTCCCTGGCCGCATTGCAGGCGGCCCTGCCCGCCGGGTTCGATCAGGCAATCTGGGCCAACGCCACGAACCAGAGCACTCCCTACCTTCGGGATTCGTCGCGCAGCCTGGCTTACATCACCAGCGACCCCGGCACCGCCTCGCTCTATGACATCATTCAGAATGTCGCACAGTTGCAGGCTGTTGGCCATAACCTCTCTGGCCGCTACGCCCTCGGCAATCACATCGATGCCAGCGCCACCGCCACCTGGAACAGCGACGGCAGCGGCGGCCACCATGGCTTTGCCCCCATCGGCAATGACATAGACAAGTTCTCAGGATCCTTCGATGGCCTGGGCCACGTCATCAACCACTTGACCATCAAGCGCAAAACGGAAGGTTATGTCGGCCTGTTCGGCTACGCCGCCGCCGACGCGACGATTCGCAATATTGGCCTTGCCAATGCGGCCATCGAGGGCAGATCCGCATCCGGCATACTCGCGGGGGCCTTGGAAGGTACGGTGGCCCGCTCCTGGACAAGCGGCACGCTGGACATCGGCGGCGCTTCGGGGGGATTGGTCGGTTCCATCGGCCAGGGTGGCCGCGTCGTGGAAAGCTACTCCACCGCCACGGTCACCGCGCATAATGGCTGGTCGGACCCGGGCTGGTGGAACGATGTGGGGGGCCTGGCCGGCTACAACAGTGGCATCATCGAACGCTCATATGCCACAGGCGCCGTCACTGGCAATTGGGGGGTGGGCGGCCTGGTGGGCAGCAATCTACAGCATGGCCACATTCAGGACAGCTACGCGACGGGCGTCACATCCGGCGGCAGCTACGCGGTGGGCGGCCTGGTGGGGCTGAACTGGTCCGGCGCGTACGTCAGCACCAGTTATTCCACCGGCCAGGTGAACGGCACCGGCGGTCTGATCGGCACCAACAACAACTCGGCCAGTAATATTTCCAACTCGTTCTGGGATGTCCAGGCTTCAGGCAAATCCTCGAGCTCAGGCGGCACCGGCCTGACAACCGCCCAGATGCAGGATCCCTTCACCTTCATCGACGCCGGCTGGGATTTCAATACGGTGTGGGCCAAGTCGTCCGTCAACGAGAGCAACGGCCACATGATGCTGTCATCTGTACAGTCGGGCACTTTTCACGACAGCTACCTGCGCGTCGGCGCGCTGTCTCGCACCTACGGCGCAGCCAATCCCGATCTGTCCAGCGTCACGACCGCCGTAGGGGGCGCCGGCGTCGATTGGGGCAGCGCAATGACAGGAACAACCCCGGTAGGCACCTATGCATGGACGACTGCCGACGTGTTGTCCATCACCGGCGGCGCCAACCGCTATGAACAATTGGATGCCGGTCTCACCATCACACCGAAGGTCCTGGATACAGGTCTGACGGCAAACAATAAGGTGTACGACGGCGTGGCCGGGGCGACGCTGGACGGCACGCCACAGCTTTCGGGTGTGATCAACGGCGACGATGTCTCGCTGGATGGCACAGTCACTAGCGCGCTCTTCGAAGACGTTAACACCGGCACGGGCAAAACGGTCGTCGTCCAGGGGCTCGCCCTCGGTGGAGCGGACCGGAACAACTACACACTCGGCCGGCCGGATGCACTGACCCTCAGCGCCGACATCACCCCGGCCGCCCTGAACGTCGCCGCCAAATCCTCCCTGACCAAAACCTACGGCGACACCTACGCCTTCGCCGCCGGCGACCTGGACATCACCGGCCTGAAAAACAGCGAAACCATCGGCAGCGTCGACTTCGCCAGCGGCGGCGCCGCCGCCAACGCCGCCGTCAACGGCGGCACCCCCTACGCCGTCGCCGTCAGCAACGCCGGCGGCGGCACCTTCGATGCCGCCAACTACACCATTACCTACAGCGACGGCAGCCTGACCATCACCCCGGCCGCCCTGAACGTCGCCGCCAAATCCTCCCTGACCAAAACCTAC
>JBIQKZ010000031.1:0-6502 GCA_044464765.1 Pusillimonas sp. | reverse complement strand
TCGATGCCGCCAACTACACCATTACCTACAGCGACGGCAGCCTGACCATCACCCCAAAAGCTCTGGTCATCACAGCTCTAGATGCGGAGAAACCCAGCGACGGTGTTGCCTGGAGCGGCGGTAACGGTATTCGGCTGGATGGGCTGACCAATGGCGAGACACAGGATGCCCTGAGCGGGACCTTGGCCTATGGCGGCAACAGCCAAGGAGCCGTCGACGCCGGCAGATATCAAATCACGCCATATGGCCTGTCCGGCGACAACTACACCATTAGTTTCCTAGATGGCCACTTGAACATCCTGCCCACCCCCCAACCCCCGCTGCCCGATCCCAACCCAACGATTCCCTCCGGCGGCAGCCTCTGGGCGACCCAGGACCTGGACGCTCAGAGTTCCACAGCGATCTCTCCCGAAATCCGATTGGCTCTCGACCCAAATGGTGCACCGGGTAGGACAGATATTCCCTATCTTGTCATCGAAAACAACTCCGTAGCCCTAGGCATCGACAATTCTGGAGAAGCATCCAACGAGTAAGGAGACGATCAGACTCCGACTTATCGCCCTGTGGCCAAGGCGCTGACCGCCACGTTAATATCGTGGCCGGAGCCGATCGTGCGCATGTGGCGGTTTACCAAGTCTAATGGCATCACCGAAGGGTGCCACACCAAGATGGAAATGCTCTCACGGCGTGCGTACGGGTTCAGAAATTTCGAGAATTACCGCATGAGGGCCTTGGCCCAGTGCGGTTGGATTGGTGTCCAACTTTTGGGGGTCAGTTCACTTTGGTCGAGGCGCAGATTTCGGACACTGCCAGTAATCGTTCGCAAGGAGTCTGGGGCGGGTAGTATGTCTTGATTACCCGGGCGCCGTCCCGGCGCTTGGATTTGAGTTTAAAACAAGGCTGGAAAAAGTTGGTATACAGCCGCGAGGCGGTATAAAGCTGTGCGAGCGCCTGGGTGGCGGCCATGCCGCTTAAGCGTCCATAACCCACGAGTCGCCTGACGATGGCGCCATTTTTTTGCTCTACCCAGGCCTGATCGTTTTTCTTGTACGCCCGTGAGCGAGTCTGCTCAAGATGGTGCGCCTTGCAGTAGTCCAATACCATCTGACTCATAAAAGCGCTGTCGTTATCGGTGTCGATACCTCGCATTGGGAAGGGTATATCGGTGGCCACTTTGGCAATCCCCTGGACGACGAGCGCTTGATTGCGCACGGGTAAGGCCACGCATTCGGTCCATCCTGTGGCAATGTCGGTGAGCACCAGACTGTGCACAAAATTGCCATCATGCTTGGGGCCCCCGCAATGCTCGACCATATCCACCTCAAAGAACCCCGGCGGCGGATCGCGCCAGTCGGCAAAGGTGCGTACGGGGATGCTGCGTCGGATCGCTGAGCCGACCCCCCTTCGCCGTCTGCGCTGCCCGTCGATTTGCTGCCTTGTTGGGGCCAGGATACGATCAATCGTCGCCGCACTGATACATAGCAGCTTCTGTTTAATTACGGGATCGAGATCCAGGTGACCATGACGCTCCATCGCTTCGATCAACATCGGAATCAAGGCCTTGAGTCGTTTCCCGCAGATTCTGTCGGCCGCTTCCCAAAGCACAATAAGGGCTTGATGAACCGCTTCATCATAGACACGCTTGCGGTGCGGCCTGACAGCAGTAAGCGGGTCTGGCACAGCGTTTAACAGCCTTATGGCGTACTTGCGATGGTAACGGGTAAGCGCGACATACTCATCAAGAATCAGGCCTTTCTCACCCCGGGTTGCATGTCGGTAGCGCCGTCCCACTGCAGCGCTTATTTCTTGACGTGTTGCCATGCTGATCTGCCTTCTCATGGGGTGCTCCCGCCGGACCATCCGACGGGTAACACAGTACCTGAGGCAACAGCTTATCGTGGGTAACAAAAACGATGAGTCAATGCGCGAGCGAACTTTACCAAGGTTTCATCAAACCGACTTTTTACGAGTCGTGGCATCATCTCCCGCTGCTGAGGGGTCGGCGAGAGGAGGAGGTGTTCAAGGCACGTTATGGACGCGCTGAGGAAATTTCTCCAGAGACCGGGCGTTTTAGGAGACCGGATATCCTCCCAGAACTGGCGGTCATCCAAAAATGAGATGTTGGGTGCCTCTGGCACCTGATTGCCAGCGCTTAAGTGCGACGGATTGTGCGATAAAGCAGCCGGAAATGTCCGGTTGGAGAGTGATTCTGTCGTCATAGGGGGCTCACAGTGTGTTATTCGGCGAACATGCCTCCTCCCTATAGCGAACAAAAACCGCCTAAAAGTTTAAGTTTAGCCTTCCAATCAAGGGGCATAACAATAATCGACGTCCCCGCAACGTTTGTAAATATATCTCCCGCGAACTGGGTTCATATGCGGATGAGCAGCCTCATATGGACCGCTGATTCACGCGCTTGGAGAGCTCCGCGGCACTCTCTTTGCGTTCGCTATAACGGTCTACAAGGTACGAGCTGGCGTCGCGCGTGAGCAGTGTGAACTTAACGAGCTCCTCCATCACATCGACGACCCGGTCGTAATAACTGGATGGCTTCATACGACCGTCTTCGTCAAACTCCATGAACGCCTTCGCGACGGACGATTGATTAGGGATGGTCACCATCCGCATCCAGCGCCCGAGCACACGCATCTGGTTTACGGCGTTGAAGGACTGTGACCCCCCCGACACCTGCATGACCGCCAATGTCTTACCCTGTGTCGGGCGGACGGCTCCCAGCGCCAACGGAATCCAATCAATCTGTGCTTTCATGATGCCGGTCATCGCACCATGGCGCTCGGGAGACGTCCAAACCATCCCTTCGGCCCACTGCACCAGCTCGCGCAGTTCCTTGACTTTAGGATGAGTATCCGGCGCGTCATCGGGTAGCGGCAAGCCGCTGGGATTAAATACTTTGACCTCGCCGCCCATCGCCTCAAGGAGGCGAGCGGCCTCGAACGTCAACAGTCGACTGTATGAGCGCTCCCGAACCGAGCCATAAAGCATTAGAAAGCGCGGTTTGTGCCGAGACCGTTCGTGAGTGGCGAGCCTTGCCACCGAAGGGAGTTCGAAGAGCACCTCATCAAGCGCAGGGAATTCTGTGGGGTTCTGAAGATAAGTGATATCGGTCATGCGATTTACTGAGCAGCGGTTTGCCCTGCTTCATACCAGGATTGTGTACGGTTAACGATGGCGACCACGGCGAGCATCAACGGCACTTCAATGAGTACGCCGACTACCGTCGCCAGTGCAGCGCCAGACTGGAAGCCGAAAAGACTAATCGCTGTCGCCACGGCCAGTTCAAAGAAATTGCTCGCTCCAATGAGGGCGGATGGACCGGCGACACAGTGTTTGACGCCCAGCTTTCGATTGAGCACATAAGCCAAGCCGGAGTTGAGCACCACCTGTATAAAGATGGGCACTGCAAGCAGTGCAATAACTAGCGGCTGCTCAAGGATAGCCTCGCCTTGGAAGGCGAAAAGCAAAACCAGCGTCAGCAACAAGGCGCCAATGGACAATGGTCCCAGCTTCGAGGTAACGGCCTGGAAGTGTCCCACACCGCGAAGTAGCAACCTCTTACGCCAAACTTGAGCAATGATGACTGGAACCACGATGTATAGGCCAACGGAGACCAGCAACGTGTCCCATGGGACCGTAATGGACGACAGCCCCAACAACAACGCGACCACCGGTGCGAAGGCGACAACCATGATGGCGTCATTCAGCGCGACCTGAGACAGCGTGAAGTATGGGTCACCTTTGCAAAGCTGACTCCATACGAAGACCATGGCTGTGCACGGTGCAGCCGCAAGCAGGATGAGCCCAGCCACGTAGCTGTCCAATTGTTCGGCTGGCAGGTATGGCGCAAATACGTGTCGAATGAAAATCCACCCAAGTAATGCCATCGAGAACGGCTTGACCGCCCAGTTGATGAAGAGCGTGACGCCAATACCACGCCAATGGGATGTGACTTGACTGAGGGCTCCGAAGTCGATTTTCAAGAGCATCGGAATAATCATGACCCAGATGAGCACCCCCACCGGGATATTCACCTTTGCGACTTCCAGGTTAGCCACATCCTGAAAGAACCCGGGCAGCAACTGGCCCAGCCCAATCCCTATCACAATGCAAGCGGCCACCCAGACAGTTAGGTAACGCTCAAAAAAGGAAATAGCGGGCTTGGCCGACGTTTCGGCGGCTAATGTAGAAGCTGTCATAAGAACTAGGTCTTGGAAATACGCGTAAGGACGGCTTGCCATTCGGAACTATCAAGCTCGTTAAATGGGTAGGCAAGTAGTTGCAGCATGCGATAGCCGAGCGCCTGACGTGTAAGCTCAAAGGCATTGGCCTTTTGCTCCTCTGGGGCGTTTGAGGGGTCCGGATATCCCCAATGAACTTTTACCGGTTTGCCAGGCCAATATGGACACTGCTCGGCAGCCGCGCTGTCACACACGGTGATTACCACGTGCATTTCTGGCGCCGAGGCGCCCGTAAACTCATCCCAGCTCTTACTCCGATAGCCTTCGGTACTTATTCCAGCGGCCTGCAACGCAGCTAAAGCGTGGGGATTGATTCGCCCACTCGGTGTGCTGCCCGCGCTGTAGGCGCGTACATCTTTACCGAGCACTCTTGCCCAGTGGTTGAGCATGCCCTCGGCCAGTACGCTGCGTGCCGAGTTGTGGGTACAAAGAATAAGAACGTTCACGGTCATTGGTCAGCCAATCCGATATCTGTGATTTCACGCTTAATGGCAAGCGCATCTAGTCGATGCAAAGGCAACGACAGAAGAAGCTCAATACGACGTGTAAGGGTGACCGCCGCTGCACGGAACTGGTGCAGCTTCGCTGCGTCATCCCCTTCAAAGGCAACTGGGTCAGCTACACCCCAGTGTGCGGTTATCGGTTGTCCAGGCCATACTGGGCAGACTTCTCCGGCCGCTTTGTCGCAGACCGTGAGAATGAAGTCCATCTGAGGGGCATCGGGTTTTGCAAACTCGTTCCAGCTCTTGCTGCGAAATCCGGCCGTCGGCATTCTTAGCGACTGTAGCGTCTCGAGCGCGAGCGGATGGACCTCATCGGCAGGGTCACTTCCAGCCGAATACGCCTTGAACCGACCATGCCCATGTTCGTTCAAAAGGCCTTCGGCCAGGATGGAGCGTGCTGAATTTCGACTACAGAGAAATAGCGCGTTGTAAATCTTATCGGCCATAGCGGCGTCCTTTAACAACAGGTTGGGGTATCTTGCGTGGACGGGCTGGCCGAGTTCCCTGGGTTGGATGCAGCGCAGCAAACTTTCTCGCACGAAGCACCACGCTCCGAGTTCTGCCCGAATACAGGAATGTTCTTCAGCGTATGAAAATGCTCCCAGGCAACGCCTTGAGGGTCGGTGACCCAGTGTTTTGCACTCCGGGCGTAGCAGCAGTTCGTCTCGCCCTGGTCGAGAAGCACCATATCGGCATCATGCGCACGACCTTTGAGCATTGCCAATTCTTCAGGCCCATCGGCCTGGAGCCCCAAATGGTCAACGCCCGTTGCATTGCCTCGCGTCGAGATAGCGAAATTGACACGTGGGTCCTCAAGCATCCACTTAGCGTAGTCCGCCTCGATGCGAATTGGCTTGGCGGCAAAGAGCTTTGAATAGAAGGCGATGTTCACCTCTAAGTTATTGACGTGCAAATGTACATGGAATCGCATGGCGGTGTACTCCTGGGAAAGGTCAGCACTTGAATGTGGCGCTGTCAGCGTCAGCCGTGCACGGCACACCCTGGCAACAGTTTTCGGTGAGATAAGTCAGCAGCTGATTCATGTTCTCGTACTGCGCCCGGTAGATGAGGTTACGGCTAGCCCGTTCCTGCGACACCAAACCGGCGTTGGTCAAATCCTTGAGGTGAAAGGACAAGGTCGCAGGCGGCACGTCCAACCTTTCCTGGATGACACCGGGCGTAAGGCCTTCGCCTCCGGCGACGACAAGCGCCCGGAAAACTTCGAGGCGTAAGGGATGTGCTAAGGCGGCGAGAGCCTGAACGACGTCTTTAGATTCCATAGTTCCATTATATTGGAATAGTAGAAGCGTGTCAAGCAACTTCGACCCGTTGAAGGCGGTGGCCGCGCCTAGCTCCACTGCTACAAAGAACTGATACAATGCCAGTCAAGCAGCTTGTAAGCTATTGATAATCAGTATAAATTCACGTATAACTGTGCACAATCATAGTCGAAACGAGCAACCAAATTCCACCAAATACAACACGGGGTTAGCTTTGGCTAACCCCGTGTTGTATGCATTACATGCCGATAAATGCGTTTCGACAGCAAACTTTCCCTGAGCAGCAAAGTGCAGGGCAGGTTTTAATGAGTTCAGTTCGTCATTCCCGAGCCGGCCCCTGGGGCGCCGGTTCCTGGTGCGCTCCTGGGGGTGCCAAGCGTCCCGCTATTCGAGGTGGAGCCGCTTAATGGTGTCAAACGCATTCTAAATTTGAGCCACTTCGCGCAGTATTGCGCAAAGTAAA
>JBIQKZ010000030.1:0-15802 GCA_044464765.1 Pusillimonas sp. | reverse complement strand
TCAAAATCCCCCGCCGCAAGGCGTGCCGGTTCGATTCCGGCCCCGGGCACCACTCTGATAACTCATTGATTTTCAATGCAATCTCTAGCTAACCTCCACGGTTCGGCTAAATCCCTCTTGTACACAGTTTTTGCTTGTGCACAGTCTTGCGCACAGTATTTTTGCGTTCGCAAATTCCTGCACCCAGGTTGCGAGTTTCGATGGCATCTCACCTGGTACGCGCCCTCTACTCGCTACGCAAGCAGTTGCTTACGCGGGCAAACGTCTTTTGGGCACTGACGCACTTTCTCTGAAATTACTCCAATCATCCTACCTTCGTCTTCCTATACTCACCCGGACGTCAGAGGACGCCACCGGACCATCATTCCGCAGTCGCGTCGACCGTCCGACCGGAGCCTCGATAGAGGTGCTAAAGTACCGCATCGATGTCTCACTCACGGGGTGATTAGCAAGCATGCGCGAGGTCACGCCAAGCGACGTCATTTGTTCCTTTTAGCAATACCCATAACCAAACTGCCTCCTCGATTCCGGTGGCGACTCCCTCAACGATCTAATGGTTTTCGCAAAATGAACGTACTTAAAGACTTCCTCTTTTGGGTTTTCGGCCTAGCTTGCGGACTATCCGTCGCGAGCTGGCTAATAGCTAGTGAGCGGATTGGTGATGCCATAGTGTTTGTATATCTTTCCACTGGCTTTACAGTCTTAGTTTTCATAATCCTGATCTATTTCCTCTTCAGCAGGGTTAAGAAAAGGACAAGAAAATACCAATAGACGTCAACAGACGTCTGTTTTTTTTATCCCTACGATAGGCTCCAGCCATGATCTCAACGTCTGTGGGTAGAATGAGTCCCCTCCTGAAGCATTTAGCGGCAGTGGAAGAACCTCTCTCCCCTTTGGTAGGACACGTGATCACACACAACATTCCTTCGAACTTTAGAGATCTTGGCGGGCATACCACTGCCAACGGAACTGTGGTAACCCCTGGTCGTATCTTTCGGTCGAGCCAGTTATCAGGAATGCCAGAGGACGCGGTTCAAGGGCTTGAAGGGCTAGGTATACGGTTCATTTACGACTTTCGTACGGCAGCAGAGAGGGTACGATGCCCCGACGTCCCTATGCCAGACGTGCAGAATGTATGGCTCGATGTGCTAAGTGACGACTCAGGCTCGCTGGCAGCGATGATGCAGCAATTGCTACAAGATCCTCGCAAGTTAAGCCAAGATCTGACACCAGCAAAGTTGGGGGCGCTCTACAAGTCCGTTTACGAGAATTTGGTAAGCCTTCCCGGCGCACGTAAGGCTTACGGCGCATTCTTCTCCTCTTTGCTGCAGGATTCTGGCACACCTCGTGTCTTCCACTGCACTGCCGGCAAAGACCGAACCGGTTGGGCAGCGGCGATGCTGCTGCTATTGCTTGGGGTTAGCCATGAGGACGTTTTAGCAGATTACCTGGCGAGCAACGAGCAACTGCTTCAAGGTTATTCTTCAACCATAGAAGCGTTTGTCGCGGCAGGCGGAGATCGGGCAGTGGTGGAAAACCTGTTACAGGTGCACCCAGAGTATCTAGAAGCCGGCCTCGCTTCGCTAATGCGCACTTACGACAGCATCTCGGCCTATTTTTCTCGAGGCTTGGGTATTAGCCTCGAGGAGCAATCCACTCTGATTTCGGCTTATACGAACTAGCGCCTGATCTGGTCAAGTGCTAGCCGAGGCGAAGCTCTGGCAACAGGCAGCAACGATCCCCCCACCGCCACGGCCGCTACCGCTGATGAGAACCTTTTCCATAAGATGGTCGCGCCGATGGGAACGAGATGGGCTTTCTTATTCCGTGAACGAAAACTCACTGAGCTGGCAAACGTCGACGTTGGTTTTCACCACTGCCTCACCGTCCTCGAACTCACCCTTGAGGTCGAATTTGCAAGCGCCGCTGCCGTCATCGATATCGATGATCATCGAGTCTCCCGGCATGATCACGTCGTCGCCCAAAATGTCTTCTTCCCAGTCGTTGGTGGAAGTGCGCGAAGCGTAAAAGCCAAAGATGGGCGTCTTGGTTTTGTTGATAACCTTAACGTTGCGGTCGGCGGCCAATGCAACATTGGTGCCGGCCAGTGCGGTGACGGCAATAGCAGACAGCATAAGAAAACGCTTGAACATAATAAACCTTAATAAAAATGTTGGAAAAAGAGCGGCTGGGTGCGCATGTCACCGGACGTCGCTTGGCCTGACGGGACGGCGCATTTGAGTCGCGTGGTACTGTACGTTCTTCTGAAAAGGTTTGCAACATCCTGAAATTGGATAATTTTCGGCATTTCCACCAGAATCCCGGCTTTCAGGGGTGAGCCTGGGGGGCATCAGCATGGCGGCACGCGCCGAGCGCTTGGGCGGTAGCCTGGGTGTATCGTCGGGGCCGGATGGGGCCGTGGTTTGTGTGGTAGTGACGTTGGGTTTGAAAACGGTAAATTGAGCAATACGCCCGCCAAGCAATCCGGTACACTGCCCTTAACACAGGAACCGTAGCATGCAATGATTACTCACTCTACTCATCGCTACACGAGCCACGAAGCGCTGGAAACATTCCTTAGCGACCCCATCCTTCTGGATGCGGTTTCGTCATCCTCGTCCGTCTTGGTTCAGATTTTCTCGGCGGATACGAACCCCCAGCATCTGCAGGCGGTGTCGGCGCTGGTAAGCCGCAGGCTGCCAACGGCGACGGTTGTGGGCGCAACCACGGTTGGCGAGGTGTCCGAGGGGTATTCCCTAACAGGCTGTACGGTAATCGGCTTTACCTGTTTTGAAAGCTCTACGCTTTCCGCGATAGCCATGCCGTGCCAGGATCCGCATGCCGGCCAGGTGGGCGCCAAGCTAGGCAGGCGAATCAGCCAGTGCCCCGGGAAGATCGTGGGCGTGCTGCTTTTAGCCACCCCGTTAAGTATCGATGCCTGCGCCCTGCTGCAAGGCCTGGAGTCCACCGCAAGCGGCTTTCCGATTTTTGGCGGGGGTGCGGGCGATTATGCCGCCATGACTCACTCGCTGGTATTTGCCGGCGACCAGCAGTATTCGCATGGCGCGGTTGCGGTGGTGCTTGCGGGGGACGACCTTCATATCGAGTCGAAAACCTATCTTGGTTGGCGGCCTCTAAGCAAGTCAATGCAGGTCACGGGAGTTGATCAGTTGCTGGTTAAAACGGTTGACGGCAAGCCTGCCTTCGATGTTTACCGTCGTTATCTGAACATCGCCAATGACGAAACGTTCTACCTGAATGCATTGGAGTTTCCCTTCCTTTTGGAACGGGACGGCGAGCTCTTGGCCAGGGTGCCGGTGGCGGCAACCCGCGATGGCGCCCTGCAATTTGTCGCCGATATTCACGAGGGCGAACATTTCCGCATTGGGTATGGCGATATGGATCTGATTGTCAGCGATGCCTTGCAAATCCATCAAACCATGGCCCGGTTTTCGCCGCAAACGATCTTTCTGTACACCTGCGGGTGCCGTCGCTTCTTGATGCAAAACGACGTGGATCTGGAAACGCGGCCGTTCGAAACCTTGGCGCCCACCTTTGGGTTTTATACCTATGGAGAGTTCTATTCCTCATCCAGCAATCTTCGGCTGCTTAACTCGACCATGGTGGCCGTCGGGTTGCGTGAAGGTGAAGCCGGTACCGATACGAAGCAGCCGTTGGCGCTAGGTATAAATACCGAAATCCAGGGCACCGACCCGTATGCGCACAAGCACACGCGGGTGGTATCGCGCCTGATGCGTTTCATCGATGCAGTCACCTCGGAGCTCGAGGCTTCGAATCGAGAGATCACCAAGCTTTCCCGAACAGACCGTCTAACCCAGTTGGTCAACCGGATTCAGCTGGACCACGTGCTCGAGGAGAATCTGCGGCGGGCGCTGCGCTACGACACGCCTTTTGCGATCGTCTTGCTTGACTTGGACGCATTCAAGCAGGTCAATGATGTGCATGGCCACCTGATCGGCGACGATATGCTGGTGGGCACGGCCAGGATCCTTACGGCCCATACACGCGCCGTTGACACAGTGGGACGCTGGGGTGGGGAAGAGTTTCTGATCATCGTACCCAATGCCAACCTGGATGACGCGGCCCAACTGGCGGAAAAGCTACGCAGCGAGATCCAGGCCCACGACTTCCCGAGGGTCGGGAAAATGACGGCCAGTTTCGGTGTTACCTGCTTCGCGCCGGGAGACGACGTCGTGAAGATAGTCAACCGGGCCGACGTCGCTCTGTATACAGCAAAGCATTCCGGTCGGAACCGTGTCGAACTGGCGCTCGCCTGAACTTAAGGCGCGTCGATTTCACTGCGGGCGCATCAAGCGCCCCAGACCTTCACTCCTCAAAGAGAGGCAGTCGACTTAGCGCATCAGACAATCCAAAGCCCTACTGCCCCCCATGCATATAATCAATTTTATGCATGGATAAGATTTCATAATTAATTTTATGCGGGCATAATCGAATTAAACACCTTTCCAGCACAGCTCTTCTTTTTTGCACATCCCTCGGCATTAGCCGCGGGAACGACCTATGAACGACCTTCCCAACGAGTTTGCGCCAGTCACCCGTCTTCGTAGGAGAAACAGTACGCTATCAGGACGTTGTGCATTATGTAGCGCCACCAGCCGATGATGTTGCGGCCATGCTGGAAGGCCTTCGCGTGTTCCTTGAGCGCACACAAGGACAGTCGCCTGTCATGCGCAGTGCCGTAGCCGCTTTCGGCTTTGTCTACATTCATCCGCTGGCCGATGGTAATGGTCGCGTGCACCGCTTTCTGATCAACGACATACTGCGGCGTGATGGCGCTATACCCGAGCCCGTGATTCTGCCTGTGTCGGCTGTCATCACCGACAACTCTGGAGAGCGTCGCAGTTACGACCGCATATTGAATGAGGTATCCAAGCCGCTGATGCAAGTTGCGCATGAACATATAACGTTCGCTTCCGGGCATACCGCTTATCCGGATGGCGTCGCTTCCAACGTCGAGTTCAACGGCAACGAACAGGTTCGGCCGATGTGGCGCTATCTTGATTTAAGCGCGCATGTCGCCTACCTGTCTGGCATCGTCAAACGCACTTTAAAAGAACAGATGCGCGAGCAGTCACGCTATCTGCGCAATCACGCACGTGCTCGCCATGCCCTCAAAGAAGTGGTCGAAATGCCTGACCCGCAGGCAGACCGCGTTCTTCGATCCATTGAGCAGAATAACGGTAAGCTAAGCAATGCGCTGGCCAAGCAAATGCCCATACTGAGTGCGCCCGGTGTGTGGACCGAGATCGTCGAGGCCGTATCGCAAGCTTTCCAAGAGGATCCACCAGCCGATAGTCATATTCTCAACACCTACCATCCTGCAAGGCCCGCTGGTCGGGAGTCATGATTGCGCATCGTGGCCGTCACATCCGCTCGTGTCAGACCCGGCGCGGTCTGGTCCCCGCCCGGTGGCTGTTTGCCATATTCTCCAGCACCTTTCGGTCTATCTTGCCGATGGCGTTCTCGGGCAGGGAATCCAGGAAGAAGACATTCTCCAGTTGATGGATGCGTGACAGGCGGGAAGACACCAGGTGCTGGATGCTTTCCTTAGTGAGGCCATGCCCCGCTTTCGCCACGACAAAGCTGACGGGAACCTCGCCCAGATCGTCGTTTTCCTGGGCAACCACACAGCACGCCTTAACCTCCGCATGGCTGCTGATCACCTCTTCGATCGACGCGGGGGAAATGTTTTCGCCGCCCCGGATGATGATGTCCTTGAGCCGGCCCGTTATATAAAGGTAGCCTTCCTCATCGAACTTGCCCAGGTCTCCGGTGCGCAAGACCTCGCCGGTCGGCTGCAAAACACCGTCCTGCTCGATTCCGACGTAGCCCAGCATCAGGCTGGAGCCGGCGATGCAGATTTCGCCGACGGCTCCCGGTGTCGTCACTTCGCCACCTTGCGGGGTTTTCAGGAACACCCGCTGGTTCGGCATAGGCTTGCCGATGGAGCCCACCTTGCGCGCATGCAGCGGATTCATCACCGAAGTGCAGGTGGCCTCGGAAAGACCGTATGACACGATCAGCGGGCAGCCAAAATGCTGCTCGATGCGTCGATGCAGCGCATCCGTTAGGGGAGCCGAGCCGCAGCGCGCTATGCGAAGGCCTTTTAGGGCGGCGGCGGGAAACTCCACGGCCAGCATACGCGAATACATGGTGGGCACCGCGGTGATGATGGTCGGGAGGAATTGCTGCACAAGCTCCGGCATGTTCTCGGCGCGAAAGCGTCCGGCCAGGCATACTGTTGCCCCTATCAGCAGAGGGCTGAATAATTGATTGCACAAGCCGTTGGTGTGGTTAAGCGGCATGACATGCAAAAGCCGGTCGTCAACCGAAAGCTCGGTCACCCTCACGATGTCGATGGCGTTGTTCAGCAAGCCACGATGACTGAGCAACGCCCCTTTCGCATGCCCCGTGCTGCCCGACGTAAACAGCAGCAGCCCGGGATCCTCGGGCTGGGCATTGTCGTGCCAGTAGGGCGCGGCCTCGTCCAGATGCTCTAGCGCCAGCACCTTGTGCGGGAATCCATCGGCAAGCCGCTGGAAATTGGCGACGTCGCACACGATGCAGTCAATACCCGCGGCACGCAGCCGCTGTGCAATCTCGGTGTCGGTCAAACGCATGTCCAGGGGGCACGGGCAGGCACCGGCCGCCATAATGCCGAGAATGGCGAGGACACTTTGCACGGACCGGTCCATGGCAACCAGAACGGGCTGCAACGGGCGAATGCCGGCGGCGTGAAGCTGGCCGGCAACGCCGCTTACCCGGTCATACAATTGCCCATACGCCAGCGAAACTTCCCCGTCCGACAAGGCGCAATGCGTGTGCAACTGCGGACAACGCCAAGCCTTCGCATAAGCGTCAAGCACAGTTCCGTGAGAGACAAACTCCTGAAAGCCCAACAGCGGCTGCATACTCGCTCCTATTAACGCAACGTCACGGCGGCATCCCGCTCGAACTGCCCGTCTGGATCGAGTTCTTTCAAAGCTCGTATTTCCTCGGGCGTGGGCGGCTCGGTGGGATGGGCGCCTTCATGGTCGAACAGAAACGCGGTGCGCTCAATGACTTCGTCCAGACAGACTTCGGGATGCCATGACTGCAGCGCCAGGCGATTGTCCTTCTTTATGAAAACAGCGATCGGGGTCACGACCCCATGAAAGCCCCCCCATGATGTACGAAAGTCCAGCTTGTCTACAAAGGTGCGCCGGGAATGCTCGGTGCGCCAGGTACAGGCGCGACGGGCGGTGGGCAGCATGACGGCCCCTCCTCCCCCGCCGGGCAACCTGACCTTGGGGTTATGCCAATCGCCTATGCATGAATTGTTCGCGTTGCCCTCGCCATCGATCTGCGCCGCGCCAAGAAATGTCAAATCCATTTTCCCGCGTGTGCACAAATCGTAGAAATCCTCGTTGGAAAACACCGAGGCGGACAGCTCGGCAAGCACCGGGTCGGAACTGGAAATGGGAATATGGGAGGGCGTGGGGTCCACGCCTCCGGCAACATTGATATACGTGAAATCCCACGGGTATGCACGCTTGGCGAGCAGGCAGGCCAGCATGGGCGGGTTGGAGTTGACCCCGCTGAAGGTAATTTCGTTGGGTCGAATGAACCGTGCCAGATTGATGACGATATAGGAAAACGCCGACCAGTTGTCTTTCATTGCATTGCGCCTAATAGTAATTCCGGAGCCGTATCCAAATGCTCTTGCAACACCTGCGCACCCGGCTGCAGATAGCGGGTTACGGCAGGGTAGTCCACCTCGTAATGAGGCCAGCACGACCCCGGCCAGGCCCCGTTGGGCACCACCGACATCGCTTCAACCATGAAGTACGGCACAAGCGTCAGCTCAGGGTCTGGCGTAAATTCGTTTGTATCGACCAGTTGTTCGGCGATAACCAGTACTTTTTTTGCTGCACGCGTCATGATGCGGTCCCAGTGCGCCGTGCCGCGCACCAACACGTTGCCCAGCGCGTCAACCGCGTTCGCATGAATGACTGCATAATCGGGCTGTATGGCGGGGATCACATATACGGACTGCCCCGAACCATAGGGGTCGGGCACGTTTTGCCATTGGTTGATATTTACCAGATCGCTTCCCACGATTCCGCCGCAAGGCTGGAACGGTATTCCGAAGGCCGCCGCCCGCAGGCCTGCGGTAAGGGTGGCGCACGCATGCTCTTCCAGCTTGAGCCGGCCCGACTCAATCGCCTTGCGATAATTGGGAGCCAACCCGAAGTTTCCTTCCATCGCCACGATACCCGTGCGCGCACGGGTTGCGACACCCGCACGACACAGCAGGTCGATATCGTAGCCAGGCGATTGCTTGATGATTTCGAGATCGGTTTTTTTCTGGCGTACGAGTTCCCGCACGAAGGCGAACGGGCCCCGATGCAGAAAGCTACCGCCCAATGCCAGCGACGCTCCGTTGGGGATTCTGGCCACGAGTTCGGCCAGTGGCACGCATTTTTCAGTTTGACTTGATACCATCGACAAACCGTCCTCCTTGTTTGGTTATTCAATTCCGGCGTTCAGCGCCGGGCGGACCGCTACGGCAACGGCGAAAAGCCGACCGGGCTTAGAAGCGTGGTTTCCTGGCTTACCAGGTACTTACGTGCAGGCAGCACAAACCGCGTCATCCAGCCTTCGTCTGCCTCGAGGCCACGGTGCACTGCGTCCCTGGCCGCCAGATCGGCATACGACCATATGTGCACCAGCCGGTTCAGCGTGCCGGTTTCGGCGCGAAAATAGCCCACCAGCGTCATGCCCTCGTGCTTTTTCAGCAGCGGCAACGCCTCGGCTTCATATAGCGCCAACCAGGGCTGCACGCCTCCGGGGCATAAGGTGTACGTGCGCATTTCGTAAATCATCTTCAATTACCCGAAAATTCCGCGATGCAAGCAACCGGCCTGGCGACCGCCTACCGCGGCGGTTGCCTATTGGCCGGCCTGCTTGTCCAGAGTCTTGATTTCAGCGCGCAGGAACTCCAGTGCCGCCTTGCCGTCCACCTTCTTCTTGGCGGCGTCTTCAAGCCATGCGTCCTCCAGCGGCTGCAGGCGCTGCTGGATTTCCCTATTCAATGCATCGGAAGGCTTATCGAACTGAACGCCCGCTTTGAGCAGGATGTCGGTGGCTGAAGCGGTGGTGATGGCCCAGGACTCGCCCCACAGGCGCGCCAGGTTCTCGCCCAGAGTGGCCTGGATGGCTTTCTGGTCTTTTTCGGACAAGGCATCCCATTTGGCCTGATTGATCAGGATGGCTTGCGCAGACTGCTGGATCCCGCCGGGCACTTCCAGAGCGTAGCGCACGGCCTTGGTCGCGTTGAAGCCGACAATGGCTTCTGTGGCATACAGAGCGCCGTCGGCTACGCCTTTGGACAGTACGTCGTACACCTGGGGCGATGGCGCAAAGAACGGCGTGGCGCCCAGAAGCTCGATCAGCTCTTTGGACAAGCCGCCGGCTTCACGCAGCTTCAAGCCCTGGAAGTCGTCAATCACCTCAATTTTTTTCTCGGTGGTGAAAACGTTATAGGGTCCGGCAACCAGCACGCCTGCCAGCTTGACGCCGCGAAACTCGTTGGCTGCGGCGAAATACTTGTCGTAGGTGCGCCAGGCCGCCACCGAAGTGGCCAGTGTGGAGTCGGACATATAGGGCAGGTCGAACGCCCGCATAAGAGGAAACCGGCTGGCGGTGTAGGCGATGCTGATATTGCTTACATCCGCAATGCCGTTGCGGACCAAGTCATAGTGCGCCTCGGGCTTGGCCAGGGGCGGCACCAGGTCGATGATGACCCGGCCTTCGGTCGCGGTCTTCACCTGATCTATCCAGCGCTTCCACACCAGCTCGACGATGGGGTGGCTGGGCGGAACCCAGGATGAAAACTTCCAAACAGTCTGCGCGTTAGCCGTTGCGGCACTGCCAAGCAGCACGGCCGCCAACGCCAATTTGATAATTCTGCGGATCATATTCACACTCTCGAAAGTTGGTTGAAAAATGGACTTATCTCATCATCCAGGGCAAGACTAGAGCGATGGACGGCAGCAAGATAAGAATGGTGAGCCTCACCAGATCGACTACGACAAAGGGAGTAATAGAACGAAATATCGCCCCGCTGGAGATGTTCTTAAACACGCCTGTTATCACAAAGATGTTCATGCCTACCGGCGGGGTAATCAGCGCCAGCTCGGCCGCTACGACCACGATGACGCCAAACCACACGGGATCAAAGCCAAGCAGGACAACCGTGGGAAAAAAGATGGGGATGGTCAGGATGATCATCGACATGGAATCGAGAAAGCACCCCAAGACAAAGTAGATGCCCACCATCATGAAGATGATCAGCAGCGGATGCAGCGAATCATCGGAAATCCAGGCTTGCAGCTCGGTGGTCAGGCCGACCAGATTCACAAAATTGGCAAACAGCATGCCGCCGATATAAATAGCGAAAATCACTGCGGTAAGCCTGACGGTCTCGACCAGGATGTTCAGGAAGGTTTGAAGGTTTATGGTGCGCTTGAGCACCACCAGCACCAAGGCTCCGAAAGCACCGATTCCGGCACCCTCGGTCGCGGTGAAGACCTTAAGATAAAGCCCGCCGATAATCAGCAAGAACAGCGCGGCCACCGGCCAGACCGGCCGGATTGCCGTCCAGCGTTCGGACCAGCTTGATCGGGGTCCGACGGGGCCGGCTGAAGGCTTGCGCCAGACGATGAACTGGATGGCGACAATGTACAGAATGATCGCAAGTATTCCAGGAAGAATCCCCGCAACGAACAGCTCGCCGATGTTGGTTCGCGTGAGAATCCCGTAAACGACCATCACGACCGACGGGGGAACAAGAATGCCCAGCGTGCCACCCGCCGCCACCGTCGCGGCGGCAAAACCGTCCAGGTAGCCATACTGCCGCATTGACGGTATGGCTACCTTGGCCATCGTTGCCGCGGTCGCGACGCTGGAGCCTGAAATAGCCGAAAACCCTCCGCAGGACAGGATGGTGGCCATGGCAAGCCCACCTTTGCGATGCCCCACAAACGAGTGCGCCGCTTGGTATAGCTGATTGGAAAGCCCCGCCTGGTTGACCAAGTTTCCCATAAGCACGAACAGCGGCACGACCGACAGGTCGTAGCTCATGGGGGATTCAAACGCAATTTGCCCGACCATGCTGAAGGCAGGGTCGAACCCGCGCAGGACGGCCACGCCGGTGAAGCCAATAAGAATAAGAGCCCATGCGATCGGGACGCCGATGAATGTCAGCGTGATCAGGACAATAAGGGCAATAAGGGTGGGCAGCATAGTTGTTGCGTGTCCGTGTTTATGGCTTGTGCAAGACTAGCGGCGGCACAGCCACTCTTGCATGTAAGGCGCGCAGTTGAAATAAATACGTGGCGGCACTAAGTAGAATCATGAGCGCCATAAAGACGGCAACTGGGGCCAGTGGCACCCCCAGGTACGATGAAACGTCGCCAAAGTCATGCAGCTCCAGCGCCTTGTTCCAAAGTTGCCAGGCAAGAAACAGCATAACGACCATGGAGGCGAAGCAGGCAATGGTTTTCACAACCGGCTCGGCGGCGGGAGACCAGTAGCGATCCAGCAAGTCGATGCGCACATGCTCCTTGCACTGCGCCGCCTGAAACAGGCCGGCGAACACCATGATTCCCATCGTCAGTTCGACCCATTCGGCCGCCCCGGAGACGGGATGGTTCAGGAAGTAGCGCCCGCAGGTATCGACCACCGTGACGGCCATCATGGAAAGCAGCAGCAGCGCCGAAAGAATGGCCATTGCGCTCTGTATGCCGGCTAACGCCTTCAGCAGCGGGGCTTTTGGAGCCTTGGGTAGATCTTGTGTGTTCACGATGCCGCTCCTGTTGTGGGTGCGCTATGGCGGGTCGGGGGAAGATCAAGCAAAAAGCCAAGTACTGCCGCGTTGAAAATTTCGGGACGCTCGATATTGGACAAATGGCCGCAATCGGGAATCTCGGTCAGCCGGCACTGGGAAATCGAGCGCGCCATAGTGCGCAAGAGCTCTATGGGGATAAGCGGATCGTCGACCGCCGCGACGACATGGGTGGGTGTATTGATGGACTCGAGGACAATACCGCCCTCATGCGTTGAGACCGCCTCCAGTGCCTTGGCATAGCCTTCGGCGCGCAGCTCGGTCATGCTGCCGACCAGGCTTTCGTAGGCCTGCTGCGACGCATTGGGACCCAGCAGCGAGCGGGCGATATCGGGAGCGATGTCGGCAGGGGCTTTTCCCGCCCGCAAAGGAGCCAGGCGGCTTTCCAGGAACTTAGCCCGGCGTTCGTGCGTCATCTGGCTAGCCCGATGGGAGGCCGAGCACACGGTCAGGCTACGCACGGCCTCGGGGTGGCGGTGCACAAAATCGAAGGCGATCCGGCCACCCATGGACAAGCCCACCAAGTGAACCGCATCGGCCTTGAAATGGCGCATGACATTGAGAATGTCGTTGCATACATCGTCAAACCGGAGCGGCCCTTCGTAGTTGTCGCTGCCGCCGTAGCCGCGCATATCCCATGCCGCAGCCTGAAAATGCTGGGCAAACACCGGGATCTGGTCGCGCCAGTTCAGCCGGTTGCCGCCTACACCGTGCAAAAAAAGCACGAGCTCGCCCTGGCCGGCGTGGGATAGCCCTATTCTGGGCTTTGATGCCATTGTCTCTTCCACGTCTCTACCTTTACAAAAGCTTGCTTTGCCGGCAATGGATCAGTCGGCCTTGGGCGGCGCCAGGTTCTCAAACTCTTCCATGGAGTAAAGAGACAGGTAGCCGATGCGGTCCAGGCATATTTCCGCGGTGAACGGCAGCATCAGCGCGCCGCAGCGGCTGTCGCGATACATTCTTTCCAGCGGCAGCGACTTGAGCATTGCCTGGCCCCCGCAGGTGCGGATAGCCAGTTGGCTGATCTCGTTGCTGTTCTCCATGACCGTGTAATGGCCCGCATACATGCGGATGATCTCTTCCTTGCTGGGGTTGGGCTTCGCGTCGCTGATGACGCGGTGGTACAAGGCGCGGGTTTGCTCGAGCATGATCTGCAACTGGGCGACCGCCATTCTTTTGGTCGGGTAATGGCGGCGGCGCACCGGGGGCATGCCTTCGACTTCGCCGCGCAGGTACTGGATGGTGAAATCTACCGCCCCCCGCGCAATACCCATATAGGCGGGGCTGACGGTAATAAAGCCATGAGGCCAGAGCTTGCGCATATGGAAATAGGTGCCCCGGGGCATGACCTGCTCGTGCTCGGGCACGAATACATCTTTCATGATGAGGGTGCGCGAAACAGTGCCGCGCATGCCCAGGGGATCCCAGTCGCCGACAATCTCGAAGCCTGGGCTGTTTTGGTCGACCGCCAGGTAAACCGTGTCCTGGAACGTCGGAGCGGCCCCGTCGCCCCGGATCTCGGTGCAAGTGATACCGTGAAAATCCGCTGCGCCCGACAACGATGCAAAAATCTTTTTGCCGTTCAACAGCCAGCCACCGTCAACGCGCTTCGCCGACGTTGAATAGGGACGCTGCGTCCAATCTTCGCCTCCCTCTGAGAAAGGCTGTGAATAAAGACTGCCGTGTTCGAGAATCCGGCCAAAGTGATGCTGGCGACGAACATGCTGCGCTTTCCTTTCGGCATCGGACAATGGGTATGCGTCCAGCATCGACCCTGCGTAGAAGGTGGCGCAGGTGTGCATGTTGAAGGTCAGCGCCGTTGCGCCGCACCAGCGGCCAATCTCAGCGGCAACCAGCATATAGGTCTGGTAGTCAGCGCCCAGGCCACCGTACTCTTTTGGAATGCACAAGCCCAAAAAGCCCGCGTCCCTCAGGTCGTTGTAGTTTTCCGTAGGAAAGGTGGCTGTCTGGTCGTACTGAGAAGCTCTTTTGGCGAATTTGGTTTTGCCCAATTCATGGGCGATACCTATAAGTTCCTTCTGCCGAGAATCTAGCTCGAAATGCATAATCTTCCTTGTGTTCCAGTAAATTCAAAAAGTAGTGGCGAGCTCGCCCTGTAATACTCCGCGTTCGACCACCAGGTCGCCGTCCAGACGGATGGTGCAGTTGCGCATGGGCAAGTCGAAATGGCCCTTGGTAAAGCGGCCGGCATGTTCGTTTGCCCCGGTCGAGAACAGAAAATTGCCCGCAAAGACACGGGATTCTGTTCCGTTGAAATCGTTTTTGTCGTACATCGTCATGGCGTCCCATCGAGCCCGGGTGTTCATGCCCCAGCCCACGTGCGACACCGCATAGGCGTTCTTGTCATCCCAGGCAGCGATATAACTGCGCAGGAGTTCAGCATCCAGCCCCGCGCCTTCGATGTGCGTAATGAAATCGTCTTCGATGAGTAGCGTGACGCTGCTTTCAAAATAGCGCTTGAATGTAAGGTTGGCGTCGCCCACATTAAAGACCAGCCGCCCATTCACCGATTTGGCCTTGGGAAAGGCGGCAATCAGGCCGCCGGGCCAATGGCTGCGCGTACCCGGTTCGGTGCAATAGCCCCAGTTGCCCCCCGCGGGGCAGCCGTCCAGCACCACCGACAGGTCGGTGCCGGCATCGGATTGAACCGACATGAGGCGGGCCGCTTTCACGTAGGCTACGCCCTTGCGGACGCGGGCCTCCAGGTTAGGGTCGGGGGCAAACCTTTCGAGGATTTCGGGATGCTCGTTGCTGACCATCAGCAGGCGGGTGCCGCCCTTCATGATTTGAGGCAGCTCTGGCGAATGCAGCGTGCCTTCGACGGTGCAGTCAATGATGATCTCGGCTTCGGAAAGCGCGGTGATTACCGGGCCGATGCCCTGGATAGCGTCGGAAGCGCCTGTCGAGCGGATGGGCACGATTTCCGTCTGTGGCGCTGTGAGAAGCTCTATCGTGAAGAAGGAGGCTTCAAGCTGGGCAAGGGCCAGGCGCGCAATGCCCACATTCAGCGCACGCGACTGCGTTTCGCATAGCAGAGCAACCACGACGCCTTTTCCGATGCCGCAAGCCATGAACTGCCGAACAAAGCTGCGTACCCACTTTCCTTCTACTTCCTGTGACCGCTCAAACATAATTTCCCCGCAGAATAATCCGTTGAAAGTAATGTGATCAGGCGTCGACTGCCGTGTCCCGCATGGGATTCACTCTGGTATACGACCCTGCGTGATAGGCCAGGGGCCGTTGGTCGGCTGTGCCCAAGGCTTCGATCTGGCCGATGAACAAGAGATGGTCGCCCAGCTCTTGGTGCTGATAGTTCTTGCAGACGAACCACGCCAAGCAGTCGTGGAGCAAGGGCACGCCGAATTGATCGCAGTTGTAGCGAACACCGTCGTAGCGATCTTGTGCCGGGCTGGAGAAGCGCTGGGAGAGCTCGATTTGATGTTCGGCAAGAATGTTGACCGCAAAGTGCGAACAGCGCTGAAAGGCCTGACTGCTGCCCTGCTTCTTACCAAGGCTCCAAAGAACCAGGGCCGGATCCAGGGAAAGCGAATTGAACGAATTGGCGGTCAGGCCGATTGGCGTGCCGTCGTCCGAACAGGTGGTGATGATGGTTACGCCCGTTACAAACCGGCCCAATGCGCTGCGCAGGCGAGAGGTTTCCCACTCGCGGCAAAGCGCGGCGACCTCAGGTTGACCGCAAGAATCGGCCTGACGTTGCATGGTAACCACTGGCTCCTCCTTTTTTGACTTGCTTTAATTGTTCCAATATACTGAACATCGTTTTGTTTAATTGAACAAATCTTATAAGGCTATGATTAGCACGTCAAGATCCTTTCCGAGGAAAAATGAAAA
>JBIQKZ010000029.1:0-17816 GCA_044464765.1 Pusillimonas sp. | reverse complement strand
AGTTTTACTCCGACGATTCCGACGAAAGCGGGTCAGATTTCAACCGGCGTTGACAAGTATGCACCTGATATGGCATATGCATGGTATCAGGGCTGCCACCTTCGAGCGCGACATCAGAGTTTAGCCGAGCAACAGCTTTTTCATCAGAGGATACCTGATGCTGTGCTGCAATCTCCGATTCCCGAGGTAATAGCCATTCTTGGGTTTCTTACCCGAGCCGGGAACTTTAAACGCGTAGAGCCGCTGTGGGTGGATTGGTTCATCCAATCCCCCAGAGAGCGAGCCGTCGACTTGGTAAATTTCCACTTTGGCACAGGCCTCATGACCGACTTAGACTTAGATGTCTCGGCTACTTTAGAGCAGTGCACAGTTGCCATTGAGTATGAGCAGGAAGGAAATATTCAGACTCGGCTGATCCTTGAGGACAACCAAAGCTCCGGTGAGTACACATTGAGGTCCTCCAGCCACTTGGGGAAGCTGCTGCAAGATCTGCCGAAAGGCGAAAGCGCCAATTTGGGAATGGCTACTTACAGGGTGATAGACCGCCTGCCCCCTTACGTGGGGTGTTTACGTCTTGCATTACGACTGCGACATACTCACAACGATGGTAGCGATTGCTTCGTTATGATGCAGATGCCATCTGACCCAGCTGAGTTAGTACCCTATTTAGAGAAAAAATTGGGCCAAAATTCAGATGCAGAGCGTCGCAAGCAACTAGAGGAGGTTGATGCCTTACCGTTATATATTCGTGGTCATGCGCTCTATCCAAACGATGCTTTTAAAAGCGCTTTGAATTGCTGGCCTGACGTCCGGATTCCCAAATCACCCCTATGGAATCAAGGGGAGGCTAGCCCTAATGCCATTGTGCTTGACGCTTACGGTATTGGCTACTTAGCAACTACAAACCTAGTCCGCGCGGTACTAGACGCAGGCATTTCATTTATTTTACCCGCAGCCACCAAAGAGAAGCTTACACAGTTCATCAATGAAATCTCCGATGAAAAGTTCATGCTCTTAGGTGTGACGGATAGTGGAAGACTTGTTCGAACCACGGCATCGGATATTCGCGAAAATAGCGCACACATAGTAGAGATGCTGCGATTAGTGCTGAACAATGCATCTGTAGCCTATCCGATGGCTCATGATGCAAATCTTGAGGTTTTTTCAATCAAGGAAGGGATAGACGCTACCGTCTACGATGCCATTCAGCTTTCCATGGCCAATAACATTCCTTGGTTTTGTATGGATGGGGCTTTTTCTGCTCTACACCACGCCAACAAGAGCCCTACGGCAAATGTAGCCGCTATTGTTCTTCGGGCTGTGTCAAAAGAAGAGTTCGACTTTGAGAGTCTGCGACACGGCTTTTTACTTTACTCTGTTGGCGCCCTTCCACTGGCATTCACCGCTCAAAATCTCCATTCGCTAGCACAAACACCAAATCCGTTGGCTAGTTTCATTCTGTTCCAACTGATAAAAAATCACGGTCGCCAAATTTTTTCAGATGAAGGGCAATCCGAGCTGCTGCTCCATTTGATTTTTGTTCATCTATCCAGTCGCTATACCTTTGGCGGAGATCTCAGAACTCTATGGCCACGCTACACACCTTGGCAGATTTTCACCGATCATGTATTTAATCACGGACTCAGTCTATATCTCGCATTTGGCAAGGGCTACACGGAACTTCGACTAGCAAAGGCTATGAAGTACATGCTCTCCAGAACAGGGACGCACCACGCCCTTTGGGAGCATATTTGTCGAAAATTTTTAAGCTTTGCTAAAGGGCATTTCATGTCTTTAAAAATTATTGCTGAATATTTTCAATCATTTGAATCCGAACCATGAAAAAATCTGCACACACTGTTTGTTTTTAGAAAACGTAACGCGCAGACCCGACTCAACCAGACGGACCGAAGGTGTCACGCCGGATAACCATGACTTGAAGCACGGACGGGCGCATCCCCGCGAACGCGACTGTTCCTGGCCCCAGGCCTATCGGTGAGACGACATACCCCGAGGCCACCCCACACCCGCCTACGCTCAACTACGCCCACACAAGTTTCCCCAATAACAAACTCCGGCAACAATTTCCCCATGCCGGTTCGGTTGCATTGTGGCACCGACAACACAGGGAGAACGCCGTGAGCAATCCAAGCCGATGGGTACTCGTCAAGCGGTTTGCCGAAGTCACTGGCTATAGCGAGAACGCGGTGCGCCACAAGGTCAAAGGTGGAATTTGGCTGGAAGGTCGCATCTGGCGCAAAGCGCCGGATGGCCGCATCTTTTTGAACCTTGCCGAGTTCGAACGATGGGTGGAAAGCACAGCGCACGCCAGATCCTTCTGAGTGATGTTTAGAAGGCATAAGCCCATCACGGTTGGGAATGGCAATTCTTGCAATACGACCAATGGTCGCATATAATTCGCGGATTGGCTGCATACGCGCAGGTTTCCACCATTCTTGTCTATGTCTGAATCGACGAAGCAGCAAAGCCCGCCGGTCGCCACCATTCGTGATGCCCGCATCGTGGCTGGCCTCACTCAAACGGAAGCAGCGCAAATTGTGCGGGTATCGCTGCGTGCATGGCAGCGTTGGGAGGCGGGCGACCGTTCCATGCCTCTCGGTCTTTTCGAGCTTTTCATGCTCAAGACCGGCCAATGGTCCTTGAACGAACAAACGAAGGTGGAATAAGCATAAGCAGCAGGAGCATCGTGATGGCAGTCGAAGCAGTAGCGAAGACCGGCTTCCCCGGCATCTGGATACACGGCAAATCGATCCGCGTGGACTTCATGCACCAGGGCGTGCGCCATCGGCATACGCTTGGTCTTGACCCCACCAAAGCAAACCTCAAGCACGCTGCGCGTCTGCGCAGTGCGGCCCTGTATGCGTTGCGCACCGGCACCTATAACGAAGCAGAAATGTTTCCGCACACGCGCCCAGCGGAAAGCGCCGTCCAAACCAGCAAGCGCCTGAACGACCTGTGCGACCTCTACAAGCCGCTCAAGGCAGTGGATATCACACCGGAAACACAGTCACGCTACGAGAACGCGCTAAACGTCTGCCTGGAGACGATCGGCCGCGACCGCCAAATCGACGCGCTCAAGCCAGCAGACATCCAGCAATTGCGAGTCGATCTGATCGCCACCCGCGCGGTCTCCACCGTCAACCACTACCTCGCCACCTTCTCCGGCTTCCTGTACTGGTGCGAAGACAACGGATACTGCAAGGATCTTGCCAAGCATTGCACCCGCTTCACCAAAAGCCACAAAGACCCCGATCCGTTGAGCTTCGAGGAATATCAGTTGCTCATTGATAAAGGCTGCATACACCCGATTGACCGGGCGGCAGTCACGTTGTCGGTCTATACCGGGCTGCGCCCCGGTGAGTTGCTGGCATTGGCTTTGGAGGATGTAGCCGCCGACCTGAGCAAGATCACGGTACGCCGATCCATAACTCAATCCATGACGTTCAAGGTTCCCAAGACAAACAAGGAACGCACCGTCTTGCTGTTCCCGCCCGCTCAAGAGGCACTGCGGGTGCTTCTTGAGGGTGCCAAACATCGCAAGCCCGCTGATTTGCAAGTCTGGCTGAACCGCCACGAATCGCGTACCGACCGCGTGCGCGTTCTCCTATCGCCCAAGACTCAAGCACGCAGGAAGGAAGTCAACGAGTTCTTTGTGCCCAGCGCCTGGAATACCAAATGGGCTAATCTGATCCGACGCGCGGAAATCCGGCCGCGCCCACCTTATCAGACACGACACACTTATGCCTGCTGGAACCTGACGGCTCGCGGCAACCTGGCCTTCATCGCCAATCAGATGGGTCATAACGATTATTCCATGCTCGTGCAGGTGTATGCCCGCTGGATAGATTCAGAGTCCCCCAGCGAGCTGGAACGCATCTGGGAAAGCATGCAAAACATGCATCAAATTGTCCCAAATTTGTCCCAAGAAAACAGCGAAGAAACATTAACCAATTGATTTATATGAGTAAAACTGATTTATCTTCGCACACCCCCATGATGCAGCAATATCTCCGGCTAAAGGAACAAGCCGGCTCGCATCTGCTGTTCTACCGCATGGGTGACTTTTACGAGATGTTCTACGCCGATGCCGAGCGCGCGGCGCGGATGCTGAATCTGACGCTCACTAAACGGGGTGTATCCAACGGCAGCCCGATTCCGATGGCCGGTGTTCCCTTTCATGCCATGGAAGGGTATTTGGCGCGCTTGGTGGCCTTGGGCGAATCGGTTGCCATCTGTGAACAGATCGGTGATCCGGCCACCAGCAAAGGTCCGGTGGAGCGGCAGATCGTGCGCACGGTTACCCCTGGCACACTGACCGATGACGCCCTGCTGCCCGCCAAGGCCGACCGTCTGATCGCTGCCGTCTTCACGGCCAAGGCGCAACGCAACGAACGCACGGGCCTGGCCTGGATGAATCTGGCGAACGGCGAGTTCTGTGTGACTGAATGCGAACCTGACACGCTGGCTTCGGAACTGCACCGTGTCGCACCGGCGGAACTGGTCTGCGCGGAAAACCAGCGTATCGCCCAGGATCGCTCTGTTGCGCTAAGTCCGGTGCCCGATTGGCATTTCGACGCCGACAATGCTCGAAATGTTCTGCTTAATCATTTCCAGGTGGATTCGCTGACCGGCTTCGATCTGGACACGCTGCCGGTGGCGGTGCGCGCCGCCGGCGCGCTGCTGCATTACGTGGGCCGCACTCAAAGCCAGGCGCTTAGTCATATACAAACGGTACGCGTGGATCGCGTCAGCGCTTATGTGGTGCTGGATCCCGTTACACGTAAAAACCTGGAGCTGACCGAAACCATTAGCGGCGAAGAAAGCCCTACGCTGTTTTCCACGCTGGACCATTGCCAAACGCCTATGGGAAGCCGCCTGCTGCGCCGCTGGCTGCATCACCCGCTACGGGATAATCCTCAGGCGCTTGCCCGTCAAAGCATGATCCAGGCCTTTCTGGCGCCACCCGCCAGCGCGGAGCATTTCGATGCATCCGACCCATTGCACGCCCTGCGTAACGCGCTCACGCGCTTTCCAGATCTGGAGCGCATTGCCACTCGTATCTCGCTTCGCTCGGTCCGCCCGCGCGAGCTGGCCAGCCTGCGCGATGCGCTGGATACTCTACCGTCAATCAGCACCCATCTGGCTCAGGCGTTCGATCCGGTTCCCGCTTTATCCGCCAGCCTGAAGAATCTGGCCGTGCCCGACGAAGCCATACAGCTTCTTCATCAAGCCATCGCCCCTGAGCCCGCGCTTATGGTGCGGGACGGCGGTGTGATCGCTCAGGGCTACGATGCCGATCTGGACGAGCTGCGTCGCCTGGCCAGCGACAGCGGGGCCTTTCTGGTGGAACTGGAGGCTCGGGAGCGGGAACGAACCGGTATTCCCACCCTGCGTGTGGAATTCAACCGCGTACACGGATTCTTCATCGAAGTATCACGCGGCCAGGCCGATAAGGTGCCTGACGACTATCGGCGCCGCCAAACCTTGAAGAATGCCGAACGCTTCATCACGCCGGAACTGAAAACCTGGGAAGACAAGGTGCTGTCGGCCAAGGACCGCAGCCTGGCGCGCGAGAAATGGTTGTACGAGCAGATTCTCGACCAACTGGGCGGCCACGCCCGTACGTTGTCGGATTGCGCCGCTGCCCTGGCCCAGATCGACGCCTTGGCCGCCCTGGCCAGCCACGCCCAAGACAACAACTGGACCGCCCCGGTATTGACCGAAGAGGCCGAATTGTCGATCGAGGCGGGCCGCCACCCTGTTGTGGAACACACCATAGAGCGCTTTACCCCCAACGACTGCGAGCTGAATTCACAACGGCGCATGCTGTTGATTACCGGGCCGAATATGGGTGGTAAATCGACCTATATGCGACAGAGCGCCCTGATCGCCCTACTGGCTCGCATTGGCAGCTTCGTGCCCGCCGCAAGTGCGCGTATCGGCCGGCTGGATCGCATTTTCACCCGCATTGGCGCGGCCGATGATCTGGCGGGCGGCCGTTCCACCTTCATGATGGAAATGACCGAAGCCGCCGCCATACTGGCTGCCAGCACCCCTCATAGCCTGGTGCTGATGGACGAAATCGGCAGGGGCACGTCCACCTACGACGGCCTGGCCCTGGCCTGGTCCATCGCCCACCGATTGGTAACACACAATCAGGCGCTGACATTATTCGCCACCCATTATTTCGAGATCACCCGCCTGCCCAGCGAAACGCCATTTGCCGCCAACGTTCACCTGGCGGCAGCCGATTCGCCAACCGGTATTGTGTTTCTGCATGAAGTTCGGCCCGGGCCGGCCAGCCGCAGCTATGGCATACAAGTCGCCCAGCGGGCGGGCATACCGCCGGCGGTCATCCGTCATGCAACGCGCGAGCTCTCCCGGCTGGAAGCTCAAGGCGAGCCATCGGCGCAACTGGATATGTTCGCCATGCCCGATCCCGCCGCCCTTGAAACCTCTAGCCATCTGGCGGAAGAAGCCGTCACAGCGCAATCGCACGAGCCAGATACAGAACTGAGACGCGAACTTGCCTCCATCGACCCAGACCAACTTACCCCACGAGAAGCCCTGGACATTCTTTACCGGCTGCGCGCCGATTTCTCCTGACCGCACCAATCCACCATGAACATCGACCAGCCCCTCCAATTATTAAATGGCCTGACGCCACGCGTTTTCATGCAACGCTATTGGCAGCGCAAGCCGCTGCTGATCCGCCAGGCCATTCCCGGCTTCAAGCCACCACTTTCCATCGGCGATGTTCGCAAACTGGTGTCACGCGAAGAAGTCGAGTCCCGCTTGATCTGGAAAGACCAAGCGGGCTGGCAGATGAAACACGGCCCTTTCTCGCGCCTGCCAGCCGCCCGGCGCCCTGACTGGACGGTCCTGGCGCAAAGCGTGGATATACACGACGATCGCCTCGCCGAATTGTTGCACCGCTTCCGCTTTATCTCGGATGCCCGCCTGGATGACGCGATGATCAGCATTGCCAGCGACGGCGGCGGCGTAGGACCCCATTTCGACAGCTACGATGTGTTCCTGCTTCAAGCCCATGGCCAGCGCCGCTGGCGCATCAGTCAGCAAACAGATCTGGGCCTGGAACCGGGCTTGCCGCTGAAAATACTCAAGAACTTCCAGCACGACCAGGAGTTCGTTCTAGAGCCTGGCGACATGCTTTACCTGCCGCCGCACGTGGCGCACGATGGGGTCGCAATCGGCGATTGCATGACGATTTCCATCGGTTTTCGCGCCCCGACACTTGCCGTGCTGGCGCGCGGCATGCTGGAAGCGGCGGGCGACCAGCTCATGGCTCGCAACGGCCTTGATGGCGCGCTGTATGGAAGCAGCCCTCTGCCAGGGCCGACCCTGGCGGAAACGTACAAGGACAAGGGCCAGGCCGCCACGCCCACCCCAGCCCTTGTTCCCGACGCCTTGTTGAACACCGCGCTGGACGCGGTTGGAAAAATAAAGTTTGACCAAGCGCTGGCTGCGCGATTCATGGGCCTGTGGCTGACCGAGCCGTCCCAAGCGGCCATGTTCGAAAGCCCTGAGCACGCGCGGGATCTGGTGGCGAGCTTTCCCTCCCAGGGCTGGTTTCGCCTGAACCGCTGCAGCCGCATGATGTATCGCAAGAAAGAGCTTTACATCAATGGCGAACTGGCCGCCGTGCCGGCAAGCGCCAGCCTGCGCAAGCTGGCTGACGAGCGCCAACTGGCCTGCAGCCGCACGCTGGCCACGCGCTTGACCGCTGATGAGATCGACATGCTGGAACAGTGGCTGGACGACGGCTGGCTGCACTACCAAGCCACTTAATGCCCGAACTTAATGCCCGACGCGACGGCTTCCGTGAAGCATTCAACTTGGAGGCAGACGCGAGCCGCGCCACGCAGCTGCACGGCCATATGCATATGCCTTAATTACTAATAAGAAAATAAGAATCTTATCGTTCGTTTTATAAGACGGGCTTCCTAGAATAGACGCTGAACTTGTTCCATGAGCGTACTATGTTGGCCCTTTCACACCTTCCAGAGTCCAAGCAAGCCCTTTTGGGGCAATTAACGCAAGGGCTGAACTCCGACTCTTATCACTGGCTCTCGGGCTACTTCGCCGGCCTGGCCCAGCATAAATCATCCGACATGCCGCCGCTGCTGGTTGCGACAACCGCTGCTCCCGTGGCGAACGCGATCCGGCAACTGACCATTGTTTACGGCAGCCAGACCGGCAACGCCAAGCGCGTGGCCGAAACACTGGCCGAACGCTCTGAAGCGCTGGGTTTGACAACCCAGCTGGTACGCGCCGATCGCTACCCCACCCGGGAGCTCAAGGACGAACAGCTGCTTTATATCGTGATGAGCACCCAGGGCGATGGCGAACCCCCCGACGATTCAATCGCCTTCTTCGAGTTCCTGAGCAGCCGCCGTGCCCCCAAGTTGCCCAACCTGAAATATGCGGTGCTAGGGCTTGGCGACTCCAGCTACCCCTCGTTCTGCGGAATTACCCAGACCATTGATGCGCGCCTGGCAGACCTGGGCGCCGAACGCCTGCACGATTACGCTGCGGCCGACCTGGACATCGAAACCATTGCCGGCCCCTGGAGCGAACAAGCGCTGGAAAAAGCCCGCCAAGCGTTCAAGGCGGTCGACCCGCTTCCCACCGCCAGCGTAACACCCTTGCATCCCAAGGCATCCAAGGTTACCCGCGAGCAACCCTTCATCGCCGAGCTTCTGCTGAATCAACCCGTTACCGCAGACGGCAGCACCAAGGACATCCGCCATCTGGAAATCTCGCTCGAGGGCAGCCAACTGCACTATCAGCCCGGCGACGCGTTGGGCGTCTGGCCCACGCAGGCGCCCGCACTGGTCGACGCCATCGTTGCGCAACAGGGCTTTAACCCCGACGAAACCGTAGAATTAGCCAATGCTTCGCACACCATCAGGGAATGGCTGGCCCGCCATCGCGAACTGACCCAATTGACCAAACCCTTTCTGTTGGCCCATGCCGAGCTGGCCCAACATGCCGATCTGCACACGCTCTTGCAGCCCGACCAACACGAGGCCTTTCGCAAACTGCTGGAAACCAATCAGTTGCTGGATGTCCTGAAGCGCTATCCCGCCCGATGGACAGCCGCGGCATTCATTAAAGCCCTGCGCCCCCTAACCCCCCGCCTGTATTCCATCGCATCCAGCCAGGCCGCTGTCGATGCAGAAGTGCATCTTACATTGGCCAATGTCGCCTACGAATACGAAGGCGAAGCGCGCTGGGGTGTGGCATCCAACTTCCTTTGCAATTTATCCGAAGGCGACACCCTGCCCATCTTCATCGAGGAAAACACGCGCTTTCGCCTCCCAGCCGACTCGTCGCGCGATGTGATCATGATAGGACCTGGCACCGGAATAGCGCCTTTTCGCGCCTTTGTGCAAGAGCGCAGCGTCAATCAGGGCAGCGGGCGCAACTGGCTGTTCTTCGGCAATCCGCATTTTTCTACAGACTTTCTTTACCAGACGGAATGGCAGCGCGCGTTGCAGGACGGCGATCTGGATCGTCTCGACCTGGCGTTCTCGCGCGACCAGCAAGAAAAGGTCTACGTACAGGACAAGCTGCTGGAACAGGCCACTGAACTGTTCGACTGGATTCAAGCCGGCGCCCACATCTATGTGTGCGGCGACGCCACCCGCATGGCCAAGGACGTGCATCAGGCACTGTTGCAAATCGCCCAGGACGAAGGCGGCTACGACGCCGCTCAGGCAAAACAATGGTTGGACGATCTGGCAGCTCAGGGCCGCTACGCTCGTGATGTGTATTAATCAGGATTTCTATGACCACCCCTCTTTCCCATCTGGAAAAAATCAAAGTGGAAGGCCGCTATTTGCGCGGCACCATTCAGCACGGATTGGCCGACCCCGTTACCGGGGCCATCAGCGACGATGACAACAAGCTGCTGAAGTTCCACGGCAGCTACCAACAGGACGACCGCGACATCCGCGAGGAGCGGCGCAAGCGCAAACTGGAACCCGCCTATTCATTCATGATTCGCGCCCGCTTGCCCGGGGGCGTCATCACTCCCCAGCAATGGCTGGCGCTTGATCATATCGCCACCACCTGGGCCACCCGCGGCCTACGCATTACCACGCGCCAAACCTTTCAGTGGCATGGCGTGCTAAAGCGCGACCTGAAGGCCACCATGCAAGCCATCCGCGACGCCCAGGCAACCACCATAGCCGCCTGCGGCGATGTCAATCGCCAGGTCGTCAGTTCGGTCAACCCCTTGCTGTCCAGCCAGCACCAGATCGTGCAAGACTGGACCCAGAAACTCTCGGATCACTTCCTGCCTCGCACCGGCGCTTATAGCGAGATCTGGCTGAATGGCGAGAAGGTATCGGGCGACAAGGAAGAGGAACCGCTTTACGGCCTGACCTACCTGCCGCGTAAGTTCAAGATCGGCGTGGCCATTCCGCCCACCAACGACATCGACGTGTTCGCTCAGGACTTGGGGTTCATTGCCATTATTGTCGATGGCGAGCTCAAAGGCTTCAACGTGGCTGTCGGTGGCGGCATGGGCGCAACCCACGGCGACGAAACCACCTACCCTCGCCTTGGCAGCCTGATCGGATTTGTCACGCCGGAGCAACTGATCAGCGTCGCCGAGGCCGTCGTCACCACGCAGCGCGATTACGGTAATCGCTCCGCACGCCAGCATGCCCGGCTTAAATACACCATCGACCACCGGGGCCTGGACTGGTTCAAACAAGAAGTTGAAAAACGCACCGGCTTTGCCCTGCAAGCCGTACACGACTATCACTTTGAGCAGAACGGTGACCGTTACGGCTGGATCCAGGGCGAAGACGGCAAATGGCACCTGGGGCTGTATATCGAGTCGGGTCGGCTGTGGGACGAAAACGGCCTTTCTCTACTAACAGGTTTGCGCGAGATCGCCCACATTCATAAAGGCGAGTTCCGTCTGACCTGTAATCAGAATATGGTCATTGCCAATGTCGCAGCGCGCGACAAGGCGAAGATCGACAAGCTTGTCAAAGCGCATGGCCTGGACGGCTATCTGAACCAAAGTGGCATTCGCCGTTACAACATCGCTTGTGTGGCCCTGCCAACCTGCGGTCTGGCCATGGCGGAAAGCGAGCGCTACGCGCCCCACCTGCTGTCCAGGCTCGAAGCAAGCCTGGCCGAGCATGGCCTGCTTAACGAGCCGATCCTGCTGCGCATCTCAGGCTGTCCTAACGGCTGCTCGCGCCCCTATCTCGGTGAAATCGCCCTGGTGGGTCGGGCCCTGGGCCGTTACGACCTGCGCCTGGGCGCCGACTTTATCGGCCAGCGCCTGAATGCCCTTTATCGCGAAAACGTCACCGAACCCGATATTCTGTCCGCGCTCGACGCGCTGTTCAAAGAGTTTGCCGCCACCCGCACGCCTGCCGAGCGCTTTGGCGATTTCCTGGTGCGCACCGGCGTCATAGCCCAACCCACGCAACGGCTTATACCTATCGTGCTGGAAACGGCCTGACCATGACTTTATTTCCTCTATTCGCCAACCTCGCCGGACGGCGGGTTCTGGTTGTCGGCGGCGGCCCCGTCGCCGAGAGAAAAAGCCGCAGCTTGCTCGCTGCCGGCGCTCTGGTAACCGTGGGCGCCCCCCGGCACGTGAGTGGATTGGTCGCTCTGGGTGAGCAAGGCAGGCTGCAACTTGTTCAGGACGAATTCCGGGCAGAATGGCTGGCGGACGTCTGGCTGGTGATCGCTGCCACGGACGATCAAGCACTCAACCAGCGGATCGCTGAACTAGCCGAGCAACGCAGGCTGTTCGTCAACGTAGTCGACGATCCCGCCCTCTCGTCCTTCCAAGTGCCCTCCATCGTGGACCGCTCGCCCTTGATGATCGCCATTTCCTCAACCGGTAGCGCACCGGTGCTGGCCCGTCGGGTGCGCGAAAGGATAGAAACCCTTTTCGACCACTCCCTGGGCGCCCTGACGACACTGGCTGCCAAACATCGGCCCGCGATTCGGCGCTTGCGCCCCGAGCTGTCGCGCCGACGACAGTTTTACGACTGGCTGCTGGATGGCCCTGTTGCAAACGCGCTACGACGCCAACAACCGGAACAGGCGGAAACCTTGCTTGTACAGGCGCTGCAAACACCCGCCCAGCCTCCCCAAGGTAGAGTTGTCCTTGTGGGAGCAGGCCCGGGGGACCCCGGCTTACTAACTTTGAAAGCCTTGCGTGCGCTCAATGAAGCCGATGTCATTCTCTACGACCGGCTGGTAAGCGCCGACGTGCTGAGCCTCGCGCGCCGCGACGCCGACTGTATTTCGGTCGGGAAAAGCCCCGGAGAAGATCACGAGGCCACCCAACGCCGCATCCACGCCCTGATGCTTGATCACGCCCGGGCGGGCAAATACGTCGTTCGCCTGAAAGGCGGCGATGCCTTTGTGTTCGGGCGCGGAGGCGAAGAGCTTGAGTTTCTGGCGCAGCACCATGTGCCGTTCGAAGTCGTGCCGGGCCTGACCGCCGCCCTGGCCTGCGCCGCTTATGCCGGTGTTCCCCTGACGCATCGCGACCACGCACAGTCCGTTCGTTTCATCACGGCTCATAGCTGCCGGGAGAACGACAACCTCGACTGGGCCTCGTTGGCCAGGGAACATCAGACATTGGCGTTCTACATGGGGGTCAGCCAACTGGAATGGCTGGTCGAACAACTAACCCATTTTGGCCGCAACCCGAACACGCCCTTCGCCCTGATCGAGAACGGCAGCCGGCCCGAGCAACGCGTGCTGACCGGCACCCTGGGGAATTTGCTTGCCCTGGCTCGCGCACATCAATTCAAGGCGCCATCCTTGTTGCTGATCGGCGAAGTCACGGCCTTGGCCAATCAGTTGCATTGGTTCGGGGAACAGGTGCAGCACCCGGACCCGGTCGTACGTAAAGCAGCCTGACCCCGTTCACTCTCTCAAGCCGCGCCTTCGACTGCACGCGGCCGAGTGTCCTGTTCGGCTAATTCGTGTATTTATCTTCGTCGCCTGGACTCGCCATGCTACGTTTCTGCCCGCTTCACCGCTCGCAAGCGGTTCGGGTTCGTCAGGCACAAAGCAGTCCTCAAGGACTACCAAACAGGACACTCGCTCAGACTCAAGAAATAAAAAAAGCCGTGGCAACCAGACAGGTTGCCGCGGCTTTTCCTTTGCAGCCCTAGCGGGCTTGTGGCTTATTGCATGTGGGTTGTAAGCACCTGGATAATGCGCTTGGCAGTATCGGACTGGTCTTGCTGACCCGCTTCATCCAGAACGCTGACCTGGGTGGTCGCGCCTTGTTCGGCCACATGGATCCGGTACGTCTTGGCCTCGGCAGTTCCTTTGCTGCCGAACATGCGGCCAAAGAAGCTGCTTTGCTCGATCTTTTCGCCCGTGTCGGTATCCAGATAGCGTACGTAGTAGTCGCCTGCGGAACGGTCGCGATCTTCGACCGAGAAGCCGGCGGCATCAATGGCAACGCCCACACGACGCCACGCGCGGTCGAACGGTTCGTTCAGGTTAAAGGCGATCTGCCCTTCCGGAGCGGCGCTGATTACCGGTTGGGTGTCCGCTTTCTCGGCCTGGGTGACCATGGCCTGCGCCCGTTCGATATCCGTGCCCAGGAAGACCATGAGGCGCGCCAGCATGGCAGCATTGAGGCCTGGATCTTCCTTGCCTTCGACCCATTTGAAGCCGGTGTTGTCTGCTGTGCCGGTTTCAACCATCTGGTCGTGGCTGATATAGATTTCAGTCTTGCCATTGACCCGTTCAAGACGCGTGCGGAAACGTTCCCGTTCGCCGCTGTCGAACACCGAATCAAAGATGCTTCCAAGGGCGCTTTTAATCCAGCCCTCTGGAACCTTGGCACGGTTTTCAGCCCAGTCGGTTTCCATCAGGCCGGCCCGGGGATTCTGGCTGTGAATGGTAAAACCCTGCTCGCCCCAGAAATCAATGACCAAGGGGTAGACCTGCTCGGCAGGCCGATTGACCACCAGCCAACGAATATTCCCGTCGCGCATGACGGTGACATCAGGGTTCTGCGGCAAAATGTATTCGCCGGGGCCCGCCTGCTTTTGCTGCTGCTGGCTTTGTGCATACTGACTGAAGGTGGTGGTGCCTTCAGGCGCCCGATAATGGGCATTGCTGTTTGCCTGGGTCAGGTCGGGCGGAATGCTTAAAGGATCGCTCATGACCACGGTACTGCGGTAATCAACGGATTCTTCACGCCCCATGAGCTGGTTGAATTGCGAGCAACCAGCCAACATGACCAGGCCCAGCCCAACCGTTATACCGGCAAAGCGATTGTTTTTACGCATAATTATCATATTAAAGTAAGCCAGCCTCTTTCAGCGCATTACGCACCAGCGCATGGTGCTGTTCGCCAAGAGGAGTTAAGGGTAAGCGATAGCCCAGTTCAGTAAGACCCAATTCTGCCACGGCCCATTTGACGGGTATCGGATTCGCTTCCACGAACAGTGCCTTATTCAACTGGACCAGGCGGCCATTCAAGGAGCGGGTCAGGGCGACATCGCCGGCCAGCGCTGCCATGCACAGCTCGTGCATAAGCTTGGGGGCCACATTGGCGGTAACCGAGATGTTGCCTTGGCCGCCCAGCAGGATCAGGGCGGCGGCGGTTGGATCGTCGCCGCTGAAAACCTGAAAGTTCCGAGGCTTGTGATGCAGCAGCGAAGCGACGCGGCCAATGTCGCCCGTGGCGTCCTTGATGCCGATAATGCCGGGAACCTGTGCAAGCCGCAGGATTGTTTCGTTGGAGATGTCGGCAACCGTGCGTCCGGGAACGTTATACAGTATGGACGGGAAATCGACCGCCTCGGCCACTGCCCGGAAATGCTGGTACAAGCCCTCTTGGGTTGGCTTGTTGTAATAAGGCACCACCGACAGCCCCGCTTGTGCGCCCACCGCCTTGGCCTGGCGCGACAAGTGAATGGCTTCCTGGGTAGAGTTGCCCCCTACCCCGGCAATGATCGGGAGGCGGCCGGCGGCATGCTCGACCGCAACGCGAATAAGCTCGACGTGCTCGTCCATGTCGACGGTGGGGGACTCGCCCGAAGTTCCCACCACCACCAGGCCGTCCGTACCCTGCTGGACATGCCAGTCGATCAACTTTCGAAAGGCGGGAAAATCAAGCCTTGAATCGGGAAGCATGGGCGTTACCAAGGCAACCAGGCTGCCTTGAAACGAGGGAATCGCAGAATCGGTACTGGCCATAATAAGAAAAAACTCCGTGCTCTACGGGATAAACAGGCACACATTAATTGTCAACATGCAAGTTTACCGGATAAGCGCAGCAATTTATCAGCGCGTCTGACCTGTTTTTACAAGAACCAACGAATGACCAGTTGTCCGAAGGCCATGAGCGGGTTCAACAACACCCACAAAACCCCTGTCATCATCAGAACAATTAGGATCAGCAAGCCATAAGGCTCCAGCTTGGAATAAGGCATGGCCAGTCGAGGCGGAAGCAGGCTGAAAACGATTCGCCCCCCATCCAGTGGGGGCAGCGGAAACAGGTTGAGCGCCATCAGGACCAAATTGATCTGAATACCGGCCACCGCCATGCGCACCCAGAAATCACCCGGGGAGGCGCCGGTTTCAGCCAGCAAACGCAAGCCAAGTGCCCAGATTATGCCCATGACCAGATTGGAAGCCGGCCCGGCCAGCGCAACCCACAGCATGTCTTGCTTGGGTTTGCGCAGCCGGCTCCAATCGACGGGAACCGGCTTGGCCCAGCCAAACAGAAAGCCGGCGCCGCCCATCAGTTTGCTGCTGAACAGCAGCACCAGCGGCACCACAATAGTGCCGACCGGATCGACATGACGGATGGGATTCAGGCTGACACGCCCCATTTGATAAGCGGTGGGGTCGCCGAACATCCGGGCGACATAGCCGTGCGCGGCCTCGTGCAACGTAATGCCAAAAAGAACCGGCAATGCGTAGACGGTAATGGTTTGAATCAAAGAATCCATGAAGTTCCGAAGGTTATGCCATGCCCAGCGCAGCCAGATCGCCCTGGCCTCGTCGAATGACCTGGGGCTCGGAGCCGCTAAGGTCGATGACCGTGGTTGGTTTAAGCGGAGAGGGACCGCCATCGATCACGGCCGCCAATTGGTGGCCGTAGCGATCGAAAATTTCCTGGGCGTCGTTCAAGGGATCTTCCTCGCCTTCGGGAATCAAGGTGGTGGAAATGAGGGGTGTTGCCGCGATTTCAAGGAGATCGAGCGTCACTTTATGCTGTGGCACCCGAATGCCTATAGTTTTACGCGATGGATGAGAAACCCGACGCGGCACTTCGCGCGTGGCTTCCAGGATGAATGTCCAGGGCCCGGGCGTCGCCAGCTTCAGCAAGCGATATTGCCGGTTATCAACCTTGGCGAAATGGCCGATTTCCGCCAGATCCCTGCATAGCAGGGTTAGGTGATGGCGCTCGTCAAGGCCACGCAGCCTGCGCAACGCATCGGCGGCGTCTTTATCATCGAGCCGGGCGACAACCGCATAGCTGGAATCTGTGGGCACGGCAACCAGGCCGCCATCGGCCAACAATTGGGCCGCTTGGCCCAAGAGCCGGGACTGTGGATTCTGGGGATGTACAACGAAGAATTGAGCCATGGGACGTATCCTACCATTCTGAGGCAAGCGCAAGGCTCGCCGGGTCAAAAGCACAGGAAGAAAAAAGCGGTCAACCGCCCTGAAATGCTATCACCTTCAGCAGGCCTGTTCAGTAAAAGGCGCAAGCGGCAAATCAAAAAATGGATGCGCGTCGTAGACCTATTCCGCCAGCCCAAGGAAACCCAGGGTGAGCATCAGAAAATCGTCGGGGCATTCGAACGGCGCCATATGGCCGCAGGGCAATTCGGCGTATCGCGCATGCGGTATGGTTGCTGCCAGGGTGCGCGCATGCTCCACCGGAACCACGTTATCGGCCACACACCCAATAACTAGCGTCCGTTTGGAAATACGCCTGGCTTGTCCGGTAACATCCAGCGTGCCGTCCAGCTCGATCTGCCGCAACAAACCGTCCACATGATTCACCCGGACAATGGTGTCAATGACCAATTGCATCTGTTCCTTGGCCATCGAGGCCAGCGTCTTGGGACTAAACCCCGTCAACAGCACCAGCCGGGCAAACAGCTTGATATCGGTGCGCACCAAATCTTTCCAAAGTTGCCCTTGCAACTGCAGGCGTGGATCATTGCTGGAAGTGAAGCCGGCAAGCAAGACGACGGACCGAACGAGCTCTGGATACTCGGCCGCAATATGCACGGCCACGCATGATCCCAGCGAATATCCCACCAAATCGAACGGCCCGACATCTGCCGCCCTGGCGGCGGCCACCACCTGCTTGGCGAGCATGGGTATGGTCAGCGCCCCGCCATCATCGGTGGTTGTACCCGCCCCGGAGTAATCAACACGCACCACCGTGCGATGTCTGGCCAAGGTATGGATCATATGCCCCCAGTTGCTATGCATGTCGCCGCCAGTGCCCGAAACAAGCACCAGCGCCGGACCACTGCCATCCACTTGATAAGCCACACGGGCGCCATCGATCTCTACGTAGTCCATCACCCCTCCTCGGTTCCATTCGCTTCTTGAAGTAAAAAAACAATTCAATTTTGTACTTTGGCTGTGCGGTCCCGGTCAAGAAAAGTATGGAAAAACAAGTTTCCTGGTTCATGGTAGAATCTTGTTCTCTTTATGGTAACAACCATGAAGCCAGTGGTGACCGTAGCTCAGTTGGTAGAGTCCCGGATTGTGATTCCGGTTGTCGT
>JBIQKZ010000028.1:0-19575 GCA_044464765.1 Pusillimonas sp. | reverse complement strand
GGACCTCTTTAGCTGGATTTATGAGGCGCCCGCAAGCAGATCAAGCAAATCGGCGCCGAAGGAAAATTATCTGGTTAGTAGTTTATCACTAACAAATCGCGCACCGGCTTTTAACAGCGGCGGCGCACCGAATGTGCAAGTTTATCCATGTCAATTTTACCAAACCGAATAAAGTTGATACATTCACTTAAAAAATGTCAATGAAAAGTCATATAAATGACAATAAATGAAGGAACCGTGATTATGAAACACCAACGTACGCCAATTGAATTAACAGCACGGCAACTGGCCTGCCTGCATTGGGCGTCTCTTGGAAAAACCAGCTGGGAAACTGGCGTAATCATGGGTATGACCGAACGAACCGTTAATTACCACATACAGTTGGCCTGCAAGAAACTGAACGTCAGCGGCCGCCAGGCCGCCATCACGAAAGCCATACACGCCGGGTTGCTTTCCCCGCTTAGCGGCCCGCCGCCGCCTTTACCGTCGCCAGGAATTCATCCGCTTGCTGCTCGGGAAATGAGTCTGTCGATGCCACGACCATTCCTTCAAGCAAAGCCTTTCCTGTCCACAAAATCTTAGCTTTCAGGCGTAAAGGCGTACCGCCCGGGTTTCCCTGGATGTCGAACACTTGGTCGAGGGCGGGCAAATCTGCCGGTGGGGGCACGTTCAAATTCTGATAGAACGACCCCACAATCGCCCGGGACAATTGACTCTTGGCATCGGGATCCGATATCAAGTCGGGCGGGAGCGCCGCATAGCCAACCGCAAAGGTTGCATCTCCGACTGTAGAGGTCGTCAGGGTGAAGTCGACGGAATACCCACCCAATGGCACGGGTTCCTGGCGGCTTTGTGGCTTGGCCGGCATCAACACCTGCGCCATGCCGTCCGCCACGCTAACCTGGCGCCAGTTATATTCCGGTGAACAACCCGCTAAGACCGCCATTGCTGCCAAGAGCAGCACTCTACGTAAAATCACCATCGTTGCCCACATTAAATCGAAAGCGTATTGTAAAGGCTACGCTCGGGTAAAATCATCGGCGCGCACGCCCAGATTAATCAACCAAAGATCCTTCGCATGATACATAGCACACCTCGCCACGCCTTGTTGCGGGCCCATCTTACTTTGCTCGCCCAAGCGCTGCGGGGCATCGAGAAAGAAGGATTGCGCGTCGATCCCACGGGCATGCTGTCCAGCGCTCCGCACCCCATTGCCCTGGGTAGCGCACTGACCAACCCAAAGGTCACCACAGATTATTCCGAAGCGCTGCTCGAATTGATCACGGGTACCCACGGTTCGGTCGACAGCGTACTGGCGGAACTTGAAGACATCCATCGCTTTGTCGCAGCCCGCCTGGGCAATGAAACTCTTTGGAACCAGTCCATGCCGTCGCACCTGCCTGCCGAGGCGGACATCCCCATTGCGTGGTATGGCACATCCCACACCGGCATGCTCAAGCACGTCTACCGGCGCGGCCTGGATGTCCGCTATGGGAAGGCTATGCAATGCATCGCGGGCATGCATTACAACTTTTCGCTGCCCGACGACATCTGGTCGATTCTGGGCACCGAGGGCGCGACCATCGAAGAGCGCCGCTCCAAGGGTTATATGGCCCTGATCCGCAACTTTACGCGCTACTCCTGGCTTTTGATGTATCTTTTTGGCGCGTCGCCCGCAGTATCCAAAAGCTTTCTGAGCTCGTCCAGCCACAATTTGCACGTACTGGATGATGACACCCTCTACCTGCCGCACGCCACCAGTCTGCGCATGAGCGACCTGGGCTATAACAATAAGGCCCAGTCCGAACTGCAGCTCTGTTATAACGATATCGAAACCTTTCTGCGGCGTATCCACGATGCGGTCACCACGCCGTGGCCCGCCTATCAGGCGCTTGGTACCCACCGAAATGGCGAGTGGATCCAACTGAACACCAACGTCCTGCAAATCGAGAACGAATACTATTCCAGCATCCGCCCCAAGCGCACCATCGAGCGGTGCGAACGCCCGTCCACGGCGCTGGCCGCGCGTGGCATCCAGTACATCGAAGTACGCTGCCTCGACCTGGATCCTTTCTCGCCCATTGGCGTATCGCCCGAAACCAGCCGTTTCCTGGATACCTTTCTGCTGTTTTGCGCCGTGGAAGACAGCCCGTATTTCCCCGCCGACGGCTTCTGTCGCGACAGCCAGGACAACTTTGCCCTCGTCACCAACGAAGGACGCAAGCCGGGCCTCTCGCTCATCCGCCACAACCAGCCTGTCAGTTTGACGGACTGGGCCTCGGAACTGGTGGATCGCATGGCACCCTATGCCGAACTGCTGGACGCCACCCATCACGAGACCGGCCATGCCCAGGCGCTCGCCTCACAAGCCCAAAAGGTCGCCAACACCGGGCTGACGCCATCCGGGATACTATTGCAGGAACTGCGCAGCCAGGCGATCAGCCTGCACGACTTCACTTTGCGTCAAAGCGCCGCTCACCGCGACGCCCTGCTATCTTCCCCCTTGGATCCGAACACAGAGCAACGCCTGACCGCCATTGCCGAAGCATCGCTGCAAGCGCAACTGGATCTCGAAAGCAGCGATACAGGCACGTTCGACGACTATGTCGAGCGCTACCACGCGGCGTTAAAGAAGCCGACGGTCACCGCCTGACTCACTGCCAAATCCATTACCCACGGCGCCCGCACTCAACACACGGCGCCCACTCAAGGAGACAAACAATGCTGCAAATATGGGGTCGCACCAACTCATCCAACGTGAAGAAAGTACTGTGGTGCGCAGAAGAAATCGGCCTGCCATACAACCGGATCGATGCCGGCGGCCAATTCGGAGGCGTTGATACGCCGGACTACCTTGCCATGAACCCGAACGGCCTCATCCCCACCATCAAGGACGGCGACCTGATCCTCTGGGAATCGCACACCATCGTGCGCTACCTGGCGGCAAAGCATGAAGCCACCACGCTATACCCAACGGAACTCGGCTCACGGGCCCAAGCCGAAAAGTGGATGGATTGGGTGTCGGCAGCCCTGATGGAACCGTTTCGCGACTTATTCTGGAACGTCGTACGCCTGGCGCCCGAACAACGCAATGCCGACGTCGCGAAAAAAGGCTTCGATGGCACTTCGCGCCTGCTTGGCATCGCCAACGCGCAATTGGCAAACACCCGGTTTCTGGCCGGCAACGAGCTGACGGTCGCCGATATCCCGCTTGGCTGCATCGCCTATGCGTGGTTCAACATGCCTATCGACCGGCCTGAGTTGCCTCATCTGCATGCCTGGTACGACCAACTTGCCGCCCGGCCCTCCTTCCAGAAAGCGGTCATGGTGCCCCTGACCTGATCCGCGCCAGCCATGCCGGCTCATGGCGTTGTAACCATAACGATGTAAGATAGTCTGATCATTCGTCGATCCCGCACGCGTGGCGGGATCCGTCCCCTTTCTATCTATGGAGGCCTCACATGAACAGCATTGATAGCTTCGGAGCTAAAGGAAACCTCAAAGTCGGGAACGAATCGTACAGAATCTACCGTCTCGATGCTGTCACCGGCCCTGGGCTGGATGTCGCCACCTTGCCCTACAGTCTGAAGATTCTTCTCGAAAACTTGTTGCGCACTGAAAATGGCGTCGATATTACCGCCGACGACATTCGCGCCTTGGCCGGGTGGAACGCCAATGCAGAGCCCGACCGCGAAATCTCCTTCACCCCCGCGCGTGTCGTCTTGCAAGACTTTACCGGCGTCCCAGCCGTTGTCGACTTGGCCGCCATGCGCGAGGCCATGCGCGCCCTGGGCGGCGATCCCGAGCGCATCAACCCGCTGGCGCCCGTCGAACTGGTCATCGACCACTCGGTCATCGTCGATGTCTTCGGCCAACCCGACGCCTTCGCCCGCAACGTCGACATCGAATATCAGCGCAACCTCGAGCGCTATCAGTTTCTGCGCTGGGGTCAAGGCGCGTTCCAGGACTTCAAGGTTGTTCCCCCGGGCACAGGCATTGTTCACCAGGTCAACCTGGAACATTTATCGCGCGTCGTATTCACCCGCAAAGACCAGGACAACGTCAACGTCGCCTACCCGGACACCTGTGTGGGCACCGACTCGCACACGCCCATGGTCAACGGTCTGGGCGTCGTGGCCTGGGGCGTGGGCGGCATCGAAGCCGAAGCCGCCATGCTGGGCCAGCCAATCTCGATGCTGATACCGCGTGTCGTGGGCTTCAAGCTCACCGGCGCCCTGCGTGAAGGGACGACCGCCACCGACCTCGTGCTGACCATTACCGAAAAATTGCGTGAACACCGCGTGGTTGGAAAATTCGTTGAATTCTACGGCCCGGGCGTGGCCCAGGTGCCGCTGGCCAACCGCGCCACTATCGGCAACATGAGCCCGGAATACGGTTCAACCATTGCCATCTTCCCAATCGACGACGAAACCTTGCGCTATTTACGGCTGACAGGGCGCTCCGAATCGCAACTCGCCCTGATCGAAGCCTATGCCAAGCAGCAAGGGCTCTGGCACGACCCCAATGTCGAACCCCGCTACTCCGAGAAACTCGAGCTGGACCTTTCCACTGTGGTGCCGTCCATTGCAGGCCCCAAGCGCCCGCAAGACCGCATCGCCCTTTCGGATGCAAAAACCGCCTTCCGCGGCGCCCTATGCACTTCCCTGGGCGAACCCGAGCAAAAGCCGCATGGCTACGACAAGGCCGTCGATGAATCCTTTCCCGCATCCGACCCACCCGCCTACGACGACTCCAGCCGGCGCTCAAGCATGCCCGACGACATGGTGGAAAATGCACCGGCAGGAGACCGCACACGTAAACAGGTAGATATCACGCTGGCCGACGGCACGGCCTGCCAGGTGGATCACGGCTCAGTGGTCATCGCCGCCATTACCTCGTGCACCAATACATCCAACCCCATGGTCATGCTGGCTGCCGCTTTACTGGCGAAAAATGCCGTTGAAAAAGGCCTGTCGCGCAAACCGTGGGTGAAAACCAGCCTGGCGCCGGGATCCCGGGTAGTCACCGATTACTACGAGAAAGCCGGCCTCACCCCCTATCTGAATGCCCTTGGGTTCGACCTGGTGGGCTATGGCTGCACCACCTGCATCGGGAACTCAGGGCCGCTCATTCCCGAAGTCAGTGCCGCAGTCAATGCCAACGACCTTTCTGTCGTGTCCGTACTGTCGGGCAACCGCAACTTCGAGGGCCGCATCCACCCTGAAGTAAAAATGAATTATTTGATGTCCCCACCCCTGGTGGTGGCCTATGCCTTGGCCGGCACCATGGACATCGACCTATTCAACGACCCAATCGGCCAGGACAAGAATGGCAAAAACGTATTCTTGAAGGACATCTGGCCATCGGCGGCCGACGTTCAGTCCGCAGTCGAATCCAGCATCGAATCCGAGATGTACCGCAGCGGCTACGCCGATGTGTTTGCCGGCGACGAACGCTGGCGCGCCTTGCCCACCCCCACCGGCCAGTTGTTCGACTGGGACGATGCCTCAACCTATGTGCGCCAGCCCCCCTATTTCGAGAACATGCCGCGCCAGCCGGAACCGGTCAAGGACATCCTGGGAGCTCGGGTTCTAGCCCTGCTGGGCGACTCGGTCACGACCGATCACATCAGCCCGGCGGGTTCGATTTCTCGTACATCACCCGCGGCCGCCTATCTTAGCGAAAACGGTGTCGCGCCCGCCGATTTCAATTCCTACGGTTCACGCCGGGGGAATCACGAAGTGATGATTCGCGGCACGTTCGCCAACGTACGCCTGCGCAATCAGCTCGCGCCGGGCACGGAAGGCGGATTCACCCGCGACTTTACCCAGGCGGATGCACCCGTCACCACCATTTTCGACGCATCCACCGCCTATTTGGCCAAAAACATCCCGCTGGTAATTCTGGCCGGCAAGGAATACGGTTCGGGCTCGTCGCGCGACTGGGCGGCAAAAGGTACGGTGCTGCTGGGCGTTCGAGCAGTCATTGCCGAGTCTTACGAACGAATCCACCGCTCCAACCTGCTGGGCATGGGTGTGCTGCCGCTGCAGTTCCCCGATGGCCAGAACGCCGCGTCGCTGGGGCTGACGGGCACAGAAACCTTCGACATCATTGGTGTCGAGGCGCTTAACCAGCCTAGTATTTCCCCCACAGTCAAGGTTCAGGCAGGCAATGTCCGCTTCGACGCCATCGTCCGTATCGACACACCCAGCGAAGCCGCCTACTACCGGCACGGAGGCATCATGCAATATGTGCTGCGCAGCTTGCTTAGTTAGCCATTAACGGCCTAAGCTTGTAAAAAACCATAGGCGCCGGCCCTCACGCAACAGGTCGGCGCCCATACGCTGAACGGCTCTCTCATGACGCGCGAAAACGACAACACCGAACAAGATTTGTAAACTTCGCGTATACAGCCGATAATTGAAGTCTGATTTATATACAATTGCTTTCGGTTTGGTACCCTAGGCATATCGAACCAAGTTATTAGACGCACGGTTATGCTTCAAGAATATAGGCCAGAAGCCTGTAGCTCCGCCGTGCCATAAGGCCGATGCCATGGCATGCGCTTTACTGACTCTTTTCTCTTAAGTAGCATCCGCAGCCGCTTGCGTTGCGTTTTTTCGCGCCTCGTTCCGCACGCCGCCAGTCTCCATCTGCGCACGGCGCGAAGGGGAGCGCGCTCAAACGATTTCGAGAACGCCGCCAACGGCTCTGGTAGCCACAGATTTCGCTTCGTCTTCGCGGTATGTATCGCGGGGACGGTCAGCCCTGCCTATGCGCAGCCGGCCCATACTATGGAATCCGTGGTCGAAAAAGCCATCCTGACCAACCCGGAAGTCCTGGCCCAGTTCCAATCGCTGCGATCCGCCCTGGAAGGGCAGAACATTGCAAAGGGCGCCCTGCTTCCAGAAGTCAACGTCCGCGGCCAGTACGGCCAGGAATGGCGCAGCAATATACCCAACGCTCCTTCCTATAACTGGAGGCGCCACGGTTATACCGTCGAGTTGCGCCAGCTCTTGTTCGATGGCTTTGTCGCTCGCAACGGGGTACGCCAGCAAGGGCTGGAAAAGCTGTCCTCCTATTACGAATTGCTCGCTACAATCGACAACCTGGCCAACGAAGCCATCAACGCCTACCTGGACGTTCGGCGCTATCGCGAGATGGTGCAATTAGCTAAAGATAACTACCAAATACACTCTCGTACCCTGCAATTGCTGAAAGACAGGCAAATGTCGGGCGTTGGCCGAGGGGTCGACTACGAGCAAGCTGCCGGCCGCCTTGCCCTGGCGCAAACCAACCTGATGACGGAAACCAATAATCTGAATGACGTCACTCAGCGCTATCGGCGGATTGTCGGCGAGCTTCCGCCGCCTGAACTCGCGTTAGCGCCCGATATCACCGACGATCTGCCAATAGGCCCTGTCGATTTCACGGTATCGCTGCGCCGCAACCCCAGCGTTCTGTCCAAACAAGCCTTGTTGCTCGCCTCGAATGCGGCACGCGATGCGGCGAAAGGGCGGTTTTCCCCCACCGTGCACTTCGTCGCCAGCACCGGCACCGACCGTGAACAGCCCAGCGAAGCCTACCGGGACGTGCAAAGCAGCAAGGTGGAAGTCGTGCTGTCTTATAACCTGTACCGAGGAGGCGCCGATTCAGCCCGTCTGCGCCAGGCCTCCGCCCAGCGCTATGTCGCTCGCGACGTACGCGACTATACGTGTCGCAACGCCCAGCAGGAACTAGCTCTGGCCTGGAACAATATTGCGCGCCTGCGCGAACAGCTTCCCTTCCTGCGTCAGCACCAGGACGCCATGAGCAAGGTGCGCGTGGCTGCAGAGCAGCAGTTCCAGATTGGCCAGCGCTCCTTGCTCGACCTGCTGGACACCTCAAACGAATTGTTCGATGCCCGGCGCGCCTTACTGAACGGCCAGTACGATCTCAAGCAATACCAGTATCGCTGGCTCGCCTTGTCGCACATGGTGCTTCCTGCACTGGGAATAGCTTCCCCGCACCAAGAGGCGCCCGATGAAGCCGAGAAGCTGGACTTTAAATCCGATGCACTGGCCAGTTGCATTGCCCCGGTGCCCGACATCAGTAACCTGAAGCCTCTGTCCGTCACTTACCACGAAGGAATGCATCCCCCGACACTCTCCCCTTTGGCGACACCCGCAACGGCCCAATAAGGCCGGCAAGGAATCGTATGGAAAAGCGCAGCCCGAACCAAGCAGCCCTGACCAGTCTCGACGCTGAATTCATTCGCGTACTCGAAGACTTGATCGACGCGCTCCTGGCCAATGGCACGTTGCGTCCTACCGACCTTCCGCCCGAGGCCATGAAGAAGCTGACTCAACGCAAGCGCGCAAGACAGCAACTGCGCGACTCGCTGGATATCCTTGACGATGACGACACCATCCTCTGACACTCCGGCCGCTGGCCGTGCCAGCGCATGGCGTATCCCACCGCCACACCTTACCCACGACGACCCGTTGTTGGGTTGCCTGGTAGATCTTACAAAGATCCATGGCAATCCGTGTTCGGCGCAAGCGTTGACCAGCGGCCTACCGCTGCCCAACGGTCGCCTGACGCCCTCGCTGTTGCCGCGCGCCGCTGCCCGGGCGCAATGTTCCGCCCGTTTGGTGCGACGCCCCATCGACGATATCCAAACCAGCCTTCTACCCGCCATTTTGCTTCTGGGCAATGGCCGCGCCTGCCTGCTTCTCGAGGCCCGGGCCGGCGGCTACCTGATCCAATATCCCGAAACTGGCGCGCCAACCGAAATCGACACCGACGCGCTGCACGCGCTCTACAGTGGCCTGGCCTGCTTTGTGAAGCCCTTGTACCGGTTCGACGCAAGGGCCCCCGAAACGTCCAAGCCTCGCGGCGGCCACTGGTTCTGGTCGGTCATTTTCGAGAATCGTCGGCTCTACCGGGACGCGATCATCTCGGCCGTCCTGATCAATATCTTTGCCCTGGTCATGCCGCTGTTCACCATGAACGTCTACGACCGGGTCGTGCCCAACAATGCCATCGAAACCCTCTGGGTGCTGGCCATCGGCATTGGCCTGGCGCTGGTGTTCAATTTTGCCCTGACCACCGCCCGGGCCCATGTTGTGGATACCGCCAGCAAGCGCATCGATGTCAGGCTGTCCGCCCTCATCATGGAACGCATTCTCGATTTACGCATGGAAAGCCGGCCTGTGTCGGTGGGTTCGTTCGCCTCGAACGTGCGCTCGTTTGAAACCATACGTGACTTCATCGCTTCAGCCAGCCTGACAACGCTGGTCGACCTGCCCTTCATTCTGCTCTTCCTGGCCGTGCTGGCCTGGATCTCGCCCTGGCTACTGCTACCGCCGGTGGCCGGCATCCTTATTGTCCTGCTCGTATCGGCGGTTACCCAGGCCCGCATGGAAAAGCTCGTCGTCGAAACCTATAAGGCTGCCGCGCAACGCAACGGCATCCTGGTCGAGTCAATCGGCGGCCTGGAAACCATCAAGACGCTCAATGCCCAAGGCAGTACGCAGCGCGACTGGGAGCACTCCACCAAGTTCCTGGCCCACCTTGGCACCCGCATCAAGTTTATTTCGTCAGCCACCGTCGGCTTTGTTCAAACCGCACAGCAGCTTGTAACGGTTGGCGTCATTATTGTGGGGGTCTACCTGCTGCAGGATGCCGCACTCACGCTGGGCGGCATTATCGCCGCCTCCATGATCGCGGGCCGCTGCCTGTCTCCTTTGGGCCAGGTCGCGGGCCTGATGATGCAGTACCAACAAGCCCGCACCTCGCTCGAGTCGATCGACAACTACATGGAAATGCCCGTCGAGCACGCCGCCGGGAAAACCTACGTCCCCCGGCCAACGCTGCAAGGCAGCATCGAGTTCCGCAACGTCAACTTCAGCTATCCCGGAACCCAGCAGGCCTCGCTGCGCAATATCAGCTTCACGATCCAGGCGGGCGAAAAGGTCGGCGTCATTGGCCGGATCGGATCAGGCAAGAGCACTCTGGAAAAGATGATTCTTGGCCTGTATCGCCCAACCAGCGGAACCATACTGATCGACGGCATAGACATCCACCAGATCGACCCGTCCGACCTGCGCCGGGCCATCGGTCACGTGCCTCAGGATCCCGTCTTGTTTTTTGGCAGTCTGAAACACAACCTTACCCTGGGCGCGCCGTTCGCCGACGACGCCAGCATGATTGCCGCCGCCGAAATCGCCGGCGTCGACGAATTTGCCGCCCGGCACCCTGAAGGCTACGACATGATTATCGGTGAACGAGGCGACTCGGTCTCCGGCGGTCAACGGCAGTCCATCGCCGTGGCACGGGCGCTGATCAACGATCCCGCCATATTGCTGCTCGACGAACCCAGCAGCAATATGGACAATCAAAGTGAAACGGCCTTGAAGACCCGGCTTGCGGCGGCCTGCAAGCACAAGACGCTTGTGTTGGTCACCCATCGCACAGCCCTGCTGGCCCTGGTGGATCGCATTATCGTTATTGATAACGGGCGCATCGTTGCCGACGGCCCCAAAGAGCACGTGATCGAAGCGCTGCGCGAAGGACGTGTTGCGCGGGCCACGGAGCGTGCCGCGTGAGCCGCCCGAATGTCATCGTACGAGCCCTGCGCGCCATTGCAGCCGCGCCGGGACGCCTGGTCAACCGGTTCTTTTTCGGCAAAGAGGTCCGCGAAAACTACAGCGCCGACGATCTTGCCGCCGATGCCGAATGGACCATCGCCCAGCACCAGGCCCGCGGCGCGCGGATGCTGCTCTGGATCTCGCTCTTCGCTATAGTCGCGTTGCTGGTGTGGGCTTCCCTGGCAGAAATCGATGAGGTCGTACGCGGTGAGGGCAAAGTCGTGCCGTCGCGCCAAGTACAAGTTGTGCAAAGCCTAGACGGCGGCATCGTCGAGGAAATCCTGGTCCGACCCGGCGAACACGTTGAAGTGGGGCAGGTTCTATTGCGCATCGACCCCACCCGCTACTCATCATCGCTGGGCGAGAACCGCGCCGAATGGCTGGCGCTGACCGCCAAGGGCGCCCGCCTCGAAGCCTTGGCCTCAGGCCAACCCTTCGAGGCGCCTGAAGTTGTTCGAAAGGACTCGCCCGAACTTGTCGATCTCGAGCGCCGGATCTGGGAAAACCGAACCAAAGAGCTCGATGCCACAATCAACGTCGCCCGCGAGCAATTGAACCAACGACAGCAGGAACTGCGTGAAACCCAGGCCAATCGCGAACAGGCTCGCACCAGCTGCAACCTGACATCGCGAGAACTTCAGGTCACCAAACCCCTGTTGCAAAGCGGCGCGGTATCCGAAGTGGATCTACTGCGACTGCAACGCGATGTCGCCCGCTACTGCGGTGAACAGAAAGCCGCCGAAGCCCAGATCGACCGTTTGAATGCCGCCATCAACGAAGCAGAAAGCAAGATTGACGAAGCCGAATTGAATATCCGCAACCAGGCCCGCGCCGAACTGTCTGAAACACGCTCCAAGCTGGCTACTTTAAGCGAAAGCCGGCTGGCGCTTGTCGATCGCGTGAAGCTGGCCGAAATACGCTCGCCGGTGCGGGGCACCGTCAAATCGCTGATGAACAACACGGTGGGCGGCGTTGTGCAGCCTGGCCGCGACATCCTGGACATTGTCCCCACCGACGACACCCTGCTGCTGGAGGTCAAGATCCAACCCAGCGACATTGGATTTCTGCATCCAGGCGAAGAGGCTGAAGTTAAATTCACCGCCTACGATTACGCCATTTACGGCGGGCTGCCCGGCCAGATCGAACAAATCGGCGCAGATACGATTACCGACGAGAAAGACAACTCGTATTACATCGTCAAGGTGCGCACCGCCCGCAATTACGTGGGGGACGACGCCCGCCCCATCATCCCTGGCATGGTGGCCGACGTGCATATCCTGACAGGCAAGCGAACCATCATGCAGTATCTGCTAAAGCCGATACTACGCGCCAAAGCCAATTCGCTAATCGAGCGTTGACGCCATGAAAATGACCGACACCCAACTGATTCCAGTTTTGATGTTGTCGCATGACAGCTCTCTGTGGGAACATTGGCGCCATATCGATGAGGCTCGCTGGCTGCCGGCCCGGGGCACTACAGTGGCCGACCTTGGCCGGTGGATCAAATCCAGGCGCTCCTTCATCATTCTGGACGCTGCCTTGCCCCGCTTGCCCGAATGGGACGACCCTTCCTGGCAAACGTATACAGGCCAGGCACAAATTATTGTCGCCAGCAGCCGGCCCGACGACAACGAAGCGGCTCAAGCGCTGGGCGCCGGATGCAGCGGCTATCTGCACGCCTATAGCCCGCCCGAAACATTCAATCGCGCCCTGGACGCAATCCAATCAGGAGCCATCTGGATGGGTCGCTCGCTGGTGACAAAAATGCTGAAAGAAGTCAGCCGCCGCCTTCCCGAAGCAAACGACTGGGCCACTGGCCTGACGGCGCGAGAAAAAGAAGTCGCGCAACGGGCGGCAATGGGAAGCTCGAATCAGGAAATCGCTGACTCGCTGAACATTAGCGAGCGCACCGTGCGTGCGCACCTGTCGGCAGTATTCGATAAGCTGGGTGTCAATGACCGCCTGTTGCTGGCGCTTCGGGTGCACGGCGTCAAGTGAACTACAGCGCTCGGGCAACCGCCACGCTGGCGCCATGGCGCCGTAGAAGATCCGACGTCGCCTGATTCAAAACCTGCTGCGCCAAGACCCTGACGCCTAGTTCCCTGGCCGTTTTCATGATGGCGACCAATAGGTGCAGGCTGCCCGGGCTGTCTGCCAGGCCTTCGATGAACTCCCGCTCAAGCTTTATATAATCCGCTCCGGTCCGGTGCAAATGAATTACGGCCGCAGGCTGTTGGGCCAGGCCTCGCACACCCACATGCGCTCCGGCGTCTTTGACAGCCGTGCAAAACGCCTGTACTTCGTCGGTATAGCTGCTGAGCCCGTACGCGGCAATCTCCAGGAACAGCCGGTGAGCGCGGCCATTCGCAACGCCGCCCTCCAGCAAGGAGCCGACTTCCCCGGCAAACCCCGACTGCACGATAGAAGGCAGCGAGATGCGCACAGTCAACTCGCCGCTGTTATCGCCCAGCCAGGCCAGACCCAGCCGCACGGCGCGCAAATCACATTGCGCCGTCAAACCCAACCGGACGGCCGCCGGCAGGAAAGCGTAGCCCGAAAGCGGCGCGGTGCTTGCGTGGTTGTCGTGCAGCACCAAGGTCGCCTCATGCCGTATCAAGGTTTCATCATTACGGTATTCCCGCAACACCGTCGACAACGCCAGCCTGTTATCTTCCAGCGCTTCCACGATCAATGTGCGCCAGTCGCCTTGCCCGCTCACGCTGGCGGATGAGCTGCTCCAGGCGCCGGCCCCGCGCTCGTTCGAATCCGCCCCATGTGGCAATGAGGTGGAATCCGCAGGCCGATCACCTGTGAACGCATCGTTCACGATGTATTCGATGTCGTCATGGCCGGCGCTCTCTGCACGCATCAGGCCATGATCCAGCACCGCCAGAACATTTGCGGCAGTCATCGGCGGCGCGTAATCCGTCAAGGCCAATGCCCATCGGCAAGGACGGTGCTTGCGCAAATCGATACTGAACTGAGCCACCGCCAGCCGCAGGCTCTGCGCCAGACGCATCGCCTGCGGCCCGCTGGATGCGGGCATGAGAACAGCAAAATCCGCCCCATTCAGGCGCGCCAGACGGCCATCAATACTGGTGTCCGACGCGAGCACCGCCTTCATGCTTTGCGTCACATTGTTCAGCCACTCATCCACTTCCGAGCGGGCCATGATGCGATTCAAGCCGGCCAGATCACATTGGCGCAATAGAAGGATGTGGCCCGTCGCCTGGGCCGGACCTTCATGTCCCTGGAGTATCCGCATCAGCGCATTGACGAAGTATCTGCGGTTTGCCAGACCCGTCACCGGGTCCCGGTTGACCTCGATCTCTAGCTGCTCGATGCGCACCGTCATTTGCTGTTCCACTGCCTTGACCCGGGTGCGGGCGCTGTCGATGGCATGGGCAACCGCACTCAGTTCGGTGGTTCTTTCTCGGCCGGCCGGCCGCATCTCGCCCGTTTCGATATCCCCCAGTTGATCCGTCACGTCGCGGACAAGCGCCCGCCGGAACGACGCGACCAGCCAAGCGATACATAGTGCCCACAAGAAACCTGCAGCGGCGACCAACCAAAAAAGCCGTACGCTGCTGCGCCACAACATATTACTGGCATACATATCATCCACCGCCACGGTCAACTCGCCCACTTGCTTCCAGCCATCACTGACATTGCGCACGGAGGTGGCCGGGCCCAGCGGCAAGAGCGTGCGAAACCAAGCGGGAGCCAAGGCTGAGTCGGAAGCCAGAACATCACGCTGCTTCTCGTACAGAACCTCGCCGTCAACCTGCTTAAGACTGATAGCCTGCAACTGGCTGCTGTCGAATAACGCGCTGATCAGCAATTCGCGCGCCGCTTCGTCCTGATTGGCCGGCTGCGAAAGCAAGAGCGCCAGCACCGTCGCCGCATTATCACTCTGTGTTTGCATTTGAGCGCCCAAATAGCGGCGGGCGGAGTCGATACTGACGGCAAGCGTGCCGATCAGAATGAGAGCGATCACTATCGTCACACTCGCCAGAAGCTGTTTCAGCAAAGACATAGTCAGCGCAACCTATAAAAATATATGAACAAACCGGCACTCCCTTCCCGGGCCGCATGGGCACCAGAAACACGCCGCGCTAAGCCATGGGCCATCATGGCTGCAGCCCCTGGGCATTCATTCGGATCAATAAGGAACGCCACAGCCCGATCCTGTCGACCGAAGCGGGCGCCGCACCCGGGGCAAAAATACCCTTTGTGTTGAAGCTAAAAACGGGGGTCAAGTCCTTGCGGCGACTGGCGGGCAAAATGGCGCTTTTCAGATTGTCCAGCACCAATGGGTCGGCATCCGGGCTGGAATAATAGCCCAGCACCATATGCGCAATGCTCTGATTCTTCGGTCCCACTTTTGCCTGGACGTAGATGAAACGCAGCTTTTCGGGCGCTACCCCCAAATGAACCAGCGAAAAATACTTGCCAATCGCAAAGTCTTCGCAATCGCCCAACCCCCGACCCAGGCTTTCCAATGGCGTCGCCCAATAATCCTTGCGTTGCCACACCCTGTAGTCGTCCTGATCCTGGATCTCGCTGTTCCAGAATCGGTTAATTGCTTTTAGTTGCGCCAGCTCTGGTTGCTTGCGCGACTGCTCAAGCAAGCTCAACCAGCGGTCTAGGGCGTCGACCCCTCCGGGACCGAACCACTGATCGGCCAGCCTGGTAAGCTGCGCCTCGTCGAACTGCAGGGCCGAAACCGGCGGACACCACAAAAACACCATCGCAATGCACAGCAGGCATATGCGACAGTGTTGTAGTGCCCCGGACAGGCAGCGGCCAAGCCGCCGCTCCTGACGCCATTTGTTTATTGATCCACCTTTAGCTTCCCATCGTTGATCAGGTTTTGTATCAATTGTGCCTGATCCGTCAGGGAACCAGCAAGGTCCACGTCCTCTAGTGTGATCTGATAATTGTATCCACTGCCGTCCGCGCTCAGGCCTCCGTGGGTCTGTACGCTGATAACGGTGCTTGTAACGCCGTTCTCATCGACCGTGCTGGCAATATGCAGATAATCGGTCAGATCGCCATTGTTCTCGCCAATCAGCAGATCTCGAAGATCCAGCACATCGTCGCCTCGGCCATCGCCGTTACCCTGGCCAAAGCCCTTGATGACAGCTGCATCGACCGGACCATCGGCGTCGGCCAGGGTCCAGGTAAAGACATCGTCCTCACTACTGCCAAACAGCTCATCGGTGCCCGTCAAAGGATTAAGCACCGCATCCTGGGCATGAATGATGTTGTCACCGTCATCGTCCAGGAGGGACAGACTGGTAAAGCCGGCATCATCGCCGCCATCAGCGGACAGCGACGACAGTGCGGTGGCCTCGAGATCGACCGCGTGCATCTGCACATTGGCCACCATCAGATCATCTGTGTACGTGCTGCCTTCGCTTTGCGGATTCCAATGCAGTCGAAGCTGCCCGCTTTCAGCGACATCGGGCGGCAGGGTGATCTGCAGGGTATGGAAGCCACTGAGGTCGGTTGGGCGGAAGCCGTTGCTGCCATTCGCTGTGCTGTAGTCATACGACCAGGTTTCGATCTGATCGATGTTGACGCTGGCGCCATTCATGGCTGTTACCGAGGCGAACCAGGAATCTCCCACCGCCGTATCGGCGGACGGTGTGGTGATGACCGCATACACGACGCCGGCGAAGGAGATTTCCAGACGCATGGCGTTGCCGGTGTCGTCAGGATAGTTATTCGGGTTATTCAGGTCGCCGTTGTTTGGATTATTCCAGGCGACATCCACTTGCAAGCGCGTGCCGCCGTTAACCCCCGAGACGATCTGAGACAGAGAAATGTCGCGGGAATCGTTGTTCCAAACACCCACATAGGGGCGGTTAGCCATCATCCAGCTACCATCAAGGAAGGGGCCAGTATGCGTCCAGCCGTTGAACCCTCCTGCTCCCGAATAAATATTCCCTGAAAACTCGCCATTGACCAACAAGCTTTCCTCGGAATAGACGTATTCCGGCGTCGAGCCTTCGTCCCAATCGCCAGGAACGGAAGGATCGCCGTCCAACTCTGGCATGGTGCCTTCCGGCGTCTGCGTTGCCGCAATTTCAAGCTGCACTACGGCATGAGCTTGCGACCCGCCGACGCTTTCTGTTGCAGTCGCCGTGGCCACCAAGGTGAACTCCGGCGTACCAAACGGCAGCGTCATGCTCAGGCCGGGCAGTTGCGAAGCCTCCACGACCCAGGAGCCGTCGGTTTGCAGCGCTCCCGCACTTAACTCAACGCCCGTCGGAATGCCCGTTATGGTCACGGACGACAAGGATTCGCTGCCATCCGTATCCGCCAGTTGCGCCGTCAGAACCAGTTCACGCGTTTCATAGCCTTCGGCCACACTCGTGACATCCAGCCCCTCGCCCAACACTGTTCCGTCGCCAAACACGATATCCACGATATGGTGGTACTTGACCGAATACCCCGTATCCAGATCCAGGATCGTATTCCAGGAATTGCCCGGCCCGAAGGTAATCTGATACGACTGCGCGTCCTTGCCCAGATAGATGACATCGTCATATCCACCGGCAGGCACCCCTTGTATCCGTGCACCGTCCAACGCTTCCGTAATATCGCCAGTTAGATGGAAGATGACGGGCGTATTCGGATAGGGCCCGTTCGTATTGCTGCCCGGGACCACCGAATGCAGTAATGCCGTGCCAATGCTGGACACCACGCCATCCGAGACGCTAAAGCCTATGCCGGTGTCGAGCAGCGCCGTCAGTCCAGTGGACTCAAGCACGCTTTCCACGTCGCCCAAGGCAAGAGAAAGAACAGGCATATCGGCCACAGCGGCAATATCGATCTGCAAGGTCGCCTCGGCCCCTGTAGACACCCCGTCCGTGGGCTCAAAGGTAATACGTGCATAAGCGCCTTCTTGATCCCCCACACCATCGCCGCTGTACCCTGCACCGCCCGATTCGTTGGCTCCCGGCACAAAGCGCAGGCCGCCATCAATAGCGCTCTTGCTCAGTTGCTGGCCCTCAGTCACGGCAACCCATACGTTGTTCACTTGCACTTGCAAGCTGCCGTTCTCAGGCAAACCAGTGATCACAACCGCCAACTGGGGTTCAGGCGTATCAGCATCCGTGACACCGAAGTCGCTCCAACCCAGCGCATAAGGCGTATCCTCAGTACCCACGACGTCATTGTCGGTGGCTACAGGAACCTCGTTAACGACAGGCGCGTCGGCGCCAACCAAGACACTAGCGCTGGAGTCGGTTGACGCTTCCGGTCCCGAGCCGCCAAGCTCGGAAGCAGTCGCCGTGGCCGTGATGCTGAAGGGTACCGTACCTTCGGGCACCGTCATGACCAAGAGCAGAGCCAGAGAAGCCAACCCGGCGGTGTTGGGAACAAACCAGTTTCCGTTCTCAAGCAGGGTCGCGCCTTCGATGGTGACCCCGGCAGGAATGCCGCTCAAGGTAATGCCCGAAAGCGACTCACTGCCATCGGTGTCAGTCAATGCCGCTGAAACATTGATTTCATAGCGGGCATCGTTTGCGGCCTCGAAAGGAACCGTCTCGATGGTTGTGCCGTTGGGATCAGCCACATACCCCGGCTGGCCATTGCCGAAGATCACGCCTTCCAAATTATTGCTGACCTGGCTGATCAACGTGCCCGAACCGTTCGGACCACTGTAATTGACCCTGACGCCGTCATAGGTGTTGACGTGAGTAGCGTTATTGTTGTTGGTGCTGTGACTTGGCGTGTACGAATAGCCCGGTTCTTGCTGGACAAAGATGTAATCCTTGCCGCCAACGTTATTCTCCTCGCGATTGCCGCCTACGGAATCCAGTTTGCGCAACTGTTTCTGGTCTTCCGTCCAATCGCTCTGGCGATAGAACCAGCCGCTTTGCGAATGCACGACGAATACATCAGCATACGCGCTATCGCCGCCGTGATTCCCCTGGGTGTAATACTTGATCTGGCCGGGGTTGGCGCCTTCCGGCACGGTATCCCCTTCCGTCAACCACAGGCGCACATTGCTGCCGATGGCAACAATCTTGCCATCCTGCACATCAAAGCCGTTCGGCGAGCCGCTTCCTCCATTCACATGGGTAATTACCGCACCGGTTCCGGGACCAACCGGAACCTCGGATTCGATCGGCGTTAGCGTGATATCTACTTCCGGCGCATCCGCCACAGGAGCAATATCAATCGCCAAAGTCGCCTCATCGCCCGTATTCACTCCATCCATCGGACGGAAGACAATATGGGCATAATCCGCTTGCTGATCACCCACACCGCTGCCACCATAGCTGTCGGCGCCCGCCTCATTCTCGGCCGGCACAAAACGCAGCTTGCCAGCCTCGATGTCGGCGCGGGATAGCTGATACTGGCCGTCGACCAGCTCCACAGTGCTCCAGAACGTTGCCGCCGCCGTCGGGGCCGCATTGAACTGAAGCACCCCATTGGCCGGCAAACCGGTAATGACAATGCCTTGCTCGCCAGAGGGAGAATCATCAGCAATGTTGAAGTCGGCCCAGGTCAACACCAACGGCGTATCTTCGGTGCCCGTTGCCGTGCCGCCATCGGAAGTTGGAACTTCGTTTGCGGGCTGAACCTCGTAGCTCTGCGCTGCCGTGCTTTCCCCTCTGTTACCAGCAGCATCTGTTGTGGCGACCGAAGCTTGCACCTGCGAGTATTCGGCCAGCACGCTGCCCGGCACCACCAACGACCATTCGTTGCCGTTGACGATTTCCGCCGCGTAGGTGGTGTCGCCAATGGTGATCGTTACCGTGGTCGTATCGTTGATCTCGCCGCTGATCTGGCCAGTCAAGGTAACGCCGGCAGCCGCTTCTGAGTTATCCAGGTAGTTGTCGGAGGCGACGGGGTTGATGGTTATGGTGGGGGTGGGCGCCTCCGTATCCACGCCGTACTCGTGGCTCGCATCGACCTCGATCGTATT
>JBIQKZ010000027.1:0-26704 GCA_044464765.1 Pusillimonas sp. | reverse complement strand
CGCGCAACACCACACGCTGCGCAAGCGGTCACGTTCACCCGAAATGGCAGGTCACGTTCGCCGAAATACGCAGCTTTGCGCGGGTTGCAACAGGCCGCGGGTGCAGACTTGCCGCAGGATAGCGCCAACCTGTTCGCTGTGTTGCTGGCAAAGCCGCAGGATGAACTGCTGCAATTGCTGGAAGTGTGCGCCGCCGCTACAGTAGATGCGGTGATTCACCGCGCCAGCGAGCACCAGCCAGGGGCAGAACTGGCGCAGGCGGTGGGCCTGGACATGGCGGCATGGTGGCAACCGACTGCGGAAGGCTATTTCCAGCATATTTCCAAGGCCATGATTCTGGATGCTGTGGGTGAGTTCGCGCCCGATCAGGTGGCAAGACTGGAAAAGCTCAAGAAGGGTGAGCTGGTCAGCGAAGCAGAGCGCCTGGTGGCGGGTACGGGGTGGATGCCTGCTATCTTCCGGGTGGGGGCGTCGCAGGATTCTGTCTGCGATACAGGCACGGATGAAACTGCTAATGCCCTAGCTGTGTAATCCTGATGATAGGCCCGCGCTCCGATTCAGGTCGGGGCGCTTCGCTGTCCAGTTAGCATCATCCCAATGCCTTGCCGTTTTGGGGATGATGGTCACAAAATCCGGGTGCTGCGTCGCCTCCCCCGGTCTTCCTGCCGGATATAGCCGCGCTTCAAGCGGAGTTCCCCAATACAAAACCAAGTGACACTGTTTGGCTGTCTTGCTTCCGGTCATTATGTCATGCCGTTCTCGGTTTCAAGGGCGGCGCGTCGCCGTGGGCGCCGCTTGCGGCCGCTGGCCGTCTTCGACCCTTGAAACCTGCGCTGCGCCATGCCTTCGGGGTTCCGGGCAATCCCGCCCTGAATATCGGAGATCATCATGTCCAACATCAATGTCAAAACCGAATATCCCATCATCACCGTGCAACGCGTGGAAGATGACAAGCGCATGGAGTTTCTGCCGAGCGCCCTTGGAGCAGAATACCTGCACGGGGAGCGCCTGATTTTCAGCTGGTTACGCGAACTCAGTAAAGACTACCAGGGCGGCTACTGGCATTACTACTGGTTGTCGAACGGGGCCTTCTACATGGCACCGGACATCTCATCAAAATTGCGACTGGTATGGGCAAACAACTTCTTTGACGGTGAAATGTCGGCTGATGCGGCTGGCATCGTTGCCACGCTCTATGGATTGAATCACCTGATTTCCATCATGCATAACGATATGCAGATCGAGCGCTATCACGGGCTGTGCCAGTATGTGGGCCAGCACTCTGAGTCGAGTCTGATCTGGCGTGCCATTGATTAAAGGGCCGCAATTTACCCGCGCGAAAGCGCGGGTATCCGCAGTCATCTCCCCTATCGGTACGGGCCACCATTACCGTGAGTGCGCCGCCTAAAACGCCGACTGTATCGCTCCACTCCGTCCTGCAAGGAGTGCGCTTCGCTGGGTACTCACCCGATCCCTCCGGTTTTCTTCGTGCTTCTGAGGGCTGCGGCTTCCGTTCCTGCCCCTTTCCGTTCGTCTTTCCTTGATCCAGTGCGGCAAGGTGACGGAACTCACGGAAGACGGCTGCAAGACCAGATTAGAAAACGCTAAGCCGTACAACCAGTGCTGCCAACGTAATGAGCAGCACGGGTAGTGTGAGCACGACCCCGACCTTGAAGTAATAATCCCAAGTGATCTTCACGCCTTTGCGTGCCAGTACATGTAGCCACAGAAGTGTTGCCAAGCTTCCGATAGGTGTTATTTTCGGGCCGAGATCGCTGCCGATGATATTCGCGTAAATCATGGCTTCCTTGATTGAGCCCGTCGCCTGACTGGCGTCGATGGACAGTGCGCCGACCAAAACCGTCGGCATGTTATTCATGATCGAAGACAGCAAAGCACCGAGCAGGCTGGTCCCTAAGGTAGCCGCCCACATTCCTTGGTTCGCCATTGCATTGAGCCAGCCGGCGATCATGTCGGTCAGTCCCGCATTACGCATGCCGTAGACAACCAGATACATGCCCAGCGAAAACACCACAATGGGCCACGGTGCCTCGCGCACCACCTTGCGGATGCTTATCACGTGACCGCGACCCGCAACCAGCAGCAGAATGGCCGCACCCGATGCCGCAAGGGCGCTGACCGGAATGCCGAAGCCTTCCAAGAGGAAAAAGCTGACCAGCAGCAGAATGAGAACATACCAGCCCGCTCTGAATGTGGCCGGGTCGCGAATAGCGTCGGTTGGTGCTTTCAGTTGGCTGGCATCGTAGGCCACCGGAATGCTTCTTCGGAAATAAATCAGAAGTACAAGCAGTGTCGCCGCTACAGAGATCAAATTGACCGGCACCATGACAGCAGCGTATCGCGCGAAGCTGATATCGAAGAAGTCAGCCGATACGATGTTGACCAGGTTTGAAACAATGAACGGCAGGCTCGCCGTGTCCGCGATAAATCCGGCCGCCATGACGAAGGCCAGTGTGGCCGCTGGCGTGAAGCCGAGCGCAAGCAGCATGGCCATCACGATGGGCGTCAGGATGAGTGCGGCCCCGTCATTGGCGAAGAACGCTGACACGGCCGCACCCAGCAGGACTATCAATGCAAACAGGAGCCGTCCGCGCCCGCCGCCCCAGCGCCCCACGTGCAGGGCTGCCCATTCGAAAAAGCCTGCTTCATCCAGCATCAGGCTGATGATGATGATGGCAATGAAGGTGGCGGTAGCGTTCCAGACGATACCCCACACGACAGGGATGTCACCCAAGCTGACGGCGCCAAAGACCAGAGCGAGCACGGCCCCTAGCGTGGCGCTCCAGCCGATATTGAGCCCGCGTGGTTGCCAGATGACCAGCACGATGGTGAGCAGGAAGATAAGTAGTGCGACGACCACAGCGGAACCTCAATATTTCGGGAATGGAAAAACGCCGTCGTGTGACGGCGGAGCAGCGATGTGTATAGCTGTGCAAGCTACACAGAAGGAGTGATAGAGCTGATCTGGTCGAGCGCTTTTTTCAGTTCCTGGGGATCGCTCTGCAGTTCGCTTAATGGCAAAGCGAGGAAGGCTTCAATGCGCGCTCTGAGTATGCGACAAGCCGTCTCAAAGGCCGCATCTATTTCGCTGTCTGTTCCGGTGGCGTGTGCAGGGTCTTCCACGCCCCAGTGGGCGCGCATAACCTTCCCAAGATACGCCGGACATTCCTCGCCTGCAGCGCTGGCACACACGGTGATAACGATATCGGGCTTCACCGGCAGGTCATCCCAGGACTTGCTCGTGTAGCCTGCCGTCGAAATGCCTTCCCGGTTTAGGAGTGATAGCGATCGTGGGTGTACTTCTCCGGTAGGCCGGCTGCCGGCGCTCACCGCTTTCCAGCCGCTTGGCGCTAGATGATTGAAGGTGGCTTCGGCCAGAATTGAACGGCAGGAGTTACCGGTACAGAGAAACAGGACGTTCATTTGACGTTGGCACCCAGAGTATCGAGCTCGCGCTTGATGGCGACGCGATCAAGTGTCGTCAGTGGCAGGCTGGTGAAAATCTTGATCCGATTGGCGATCTGTCGAAAAATCTTGTCGAATCGGTCGCGTTTTTCTTCAGGCGTTCCTTCCCCCGCAGCTGGATCTTCAAATCCCCAATGAGCCGTGATGGGTTGACCGGGCCATACGGGACACTGTTCGCCGGCAGCGCTGTCGCATAGCGTGATGACGAACTCCATCTGCGGAGCATTCGGCGCGGCGAACTCATCCCAGCTTTTGCTACGCACATTGCCTGTAGGCAGTCGGACTGAGGTAAGGATCTCCAGCGTTAATGGGTTTACCCCGGTGCCTGGGTGGCTGCCAGCGCTGTATGCATGGAACCGACCATTTCCCAGTTGATTGAGCAACACTTCGGCCATGATGCTGCGTGCGGAATTTCCCGTGCACAGAAACAGGGTGTTGTATGGTTTGTCTAACATGGCGAACACACTTCCAAGTTGACTGGCGAACATGGGTTACCGCCGCAGCAGTTTTCCGTGAGATAGGCCAAAAGGGAATTCATCGCTGCATACCGCACCGAATAGGATACGAAGCGACCTTCCTGCCGGGATGAAAGCAAACCTGCATGGACGAGCTCTTTGAGGTGGAAGGTCAGCGAGGAAGGAGGTATATCTAGCAGTTCCGCCAATCGCCCCGCGTGTAACCCCGCAGGACCTGCCTGCACGAGATGACGATACGCTTCGAGCCGTGTCTCGTGCGAGATAGCCGCAAGTAATTGCACAATGTATAGCGAGATGTTCAGGCTTGGCCATGGCCCGCAGCAAGTGGGCGCTTTCAATGGCAGCCAGGCGGGTGTCGCGAAGCTGGCCCAGATCAGCCACGACCTTGCGCAGCAGCGTCAGTTCTTCCTGCAGCGTATCGTCGGCGGAAAGCCGCCGCCTTATATAGTTAGAGAGGGATAGCCCGGACAGGGCTGCTGCTTCGCCCAGGCGCGTAGCATGAGACGGGGTCACCCGGATGCGGATGACCTCGGAAAGAGGTTCGTTCATGAGGATATCTGTTGAGCAGATGCTGCGGTTACATGTGGTCCAGATTTTCGTGGATCCTCTGGATCAGTTCTGGAAACTGGACCTGTTCCTGGTAATACAGGCTGGATGTTTTTTGAAATTCTCGCGTGAAGCGCCGCAGTAACTCAGGGTCAGTAAGAAGGAAAGCCGGGTTCTTGGCTATGACCTGTTCGTCGCCGGTACGAAAGCGTTGTGCCTTACGCGCGGCATACGCAGGTTGTTGCATGAAGTTCTGAATTTCATCCAGCGCCAGTAGGCAGTAAACGTCGTAGTAGTGGCGCAGGAAATTGGCTGGAAACTGATTCGACACCTGGAGTTGCCGGAATTTGGTGGAGATCGTCTGCAGCTTCTCGACAAATGTGTGGGTTGGCGAATAGCAGAGAACATCCTTCGCCCGATTGTCGGCGACTGAAATTCCATGTTCGCGCGCAGTGTCGAACGCCCAGGATGAAATAGTGACAGGGCGGTTCGGAGCCGTATCGTCGAAGCCAAGTTCCAGAAGGATGCCTTCTTTGATCCCGGCCAGTTGTGGCGCCTGGGCTGTGTAGAGCAGGCGTATCCCGGCGCTGCGCAGCTTGGCATCATCAAACTGCATGTCGCGCTGCACATCTATGATGCCGGGGATGCGAATGCGCTCGGTCAGGGTGTCATAGTAAGCACGCCGTGAGGCGATATGGGCCGGACGATCATGGTTGCGACCAGTCATGACATGAATATCGCCTGGTGGCTCAATACGGATATCTATGTCTTCCGAAAATCGGTGGATGACACCAAATCCTTTGGATAGTGAAGTGCCGCCCTTCAACTCGAAGTGAAAGCCGAGGGATTGCAAACCCCAGAGGCAATGCATGATCCAGTAATCTTTTTCCACCAGACCAGGGTCTATGCTTTTCTGATCCGCAACGACCAGGATCAGGTCCTTGAAATCGGAGAGTTCATGCAGGAACGGGGTCATCCATCCAGGCCTTGATGTGTTTGCGCGTGGCGGCATTACCGTACAGTTCAACGGCTTCATGCAGCTCGGGGGATTCCAGGGAGGGCCACAGGCTGCGGGCGCGATCCAGAACGCTGTCCCGGTCTTCTGCCAGTTCGTCCAGGTTGTTCAGGAGATCCACGAACAGGAACTCGGGTGTGAGCTGATGCGGGAACCGGGGTTTGACGCGGAAATCGAACTCCCGATTGCCTAGTTTGAAGACGCCGTGGCGCTTGCGGTTGTAGACCAGTGTGCGGTTGTAAAGCTGGGTCGTTCCCAGGCCCACCGTGTTGTAGGCGGACGGCGAGAACAGCAGAAAGTCTTTGTCACCGCGCAGGAAAGATTGCACGACTTGGTGGTCATCGGGGGGCAGCGGCCCGAACCGTGAGGTCTTGGGTACGTGATACAGACCCTGGGCCAGCTTTCTGAGTCTTCCTGCAGCTACCAATTTGCTCAAGTCCCGATCAACTGCAGACGACAGACGCGACAAATCTTCGCGCCGGTATACATTTCCTGCGCGAAGGTGATCGGCCAGGGCTGCAGCAGAGCCCTTGAGCGAAGTGGAATGGTGGTGTTGGGTCGTCATGGTAAGAATGCTATTTGCATGATTTTACATTTAGGTTTCATGCATTCTATCATCCAGAGAGGTGCATTTGCTATGTTTTCAATCCATCTGGGTCAAGCATTTTCACCATTTTCGAATGGGGCCATATTTGGGGCCATGGGAGTTTCTCTGACCGAAAATTCATTTGATTTATAACGATAAAAATCAAAAGTACAGGTGATGATCGAATATGTAATCAGTACTTTGCCCCCTGCTGCGCGCAGCAGGGCACGCTTTATCAAGCCTCGCTTCTTTCGGGAAGCGGGGCTTTTTAATTTTAATTTAATGTGGCCCTCAACCGGGCAATCCACTGCGTGCCTCGACCGAAGACGGAAGCGTTCCGCCAGGGCTGCCCAGCGGTTCGGTCAGCAGACCTTCATCATAACGCTGCAACCACAGAAAGCCGACATGAAGCAGGCCTGTGCGCGAGGCATGACTGAAGTAGAGCGGGCCAGCGGTCTGACGCGCGAGGCGCTCTATAAAGCGCTGCGCCCCGGTTCGCATCCGCGTTTCGATACCATTGCCCGTGTATGTGCGGCGCTGGGCGTGCAACTGACCGCCCGGCCTGCGCATTAATAGCCTGCCTTCTTCCTTCCGATGAATTGCACTACGCTGGCCAAGCCAGTATGGAAGGCGCCTTCAATGACTTCCCGCTCGATCTCGCGCGACAAGATGACCTCGAAGGACGGGAACGCTTGTTCGATATCTATGGGCGCAAGCAGCATGTCGATGTCTTTCGGACCGCCTGTGTTTCGGTCAAGCTGTGCTTTGCTGTAGCCTTCCATGATGATTACCCCACCCGGTTTTAGAGATTGCGAAATCAATGGATACAGGCGTTTGCGCGTTTGGCTGGGTAGATGGGCAAAGATCGACACGACGGAACCGAAGGAGTTTGTCGGCGGCGTGTAAGTGGTCAGATCAGCGATTTCTGTTTGAATGGACACGCCTTTCAAGGCTGCAAGTTTTTGCGCTTTCGCCAATCCGACGTCAGAGCTGTCAACGCCTAAGACCTGAAGGCCTAGCGAGGCCATGAAAACCGCGTTTCGTCCTTCGCCTTCCGCGAGGCTAAGCACCGTGCTGGAAAGCAAGCCCGCATGTTCCGCCAGAAAGGCGTTGGGCTCGGTTCCATACACAAATTCTTCACTGGCGTAGCGCTCATTCCACATAGTTTCTCCTTGGTGAAGGGTTCTAACCGAGTAAAGCGCCGCCCGCCCAGAAGGCGGCGTACAAGAGTGCGCCAAAATAGATCACGGTCAGGACCGTGCTTAGGTAGCCCAGCACCACGAACACGCCGTCGCGCTGGATCATGCCAATCGCCAATAGCAGTATGCCGACCGCCGGCGCAGTATTGGAGAAGGGGATTAAGCCGAAGGGCGCCATCAGCAAGAGCCCGCCGAACACCAATACGCAGCCATTGACGACTGTCATGTAGTTGGCGGTCATACCGAGGGCTCGCGGGCGCACCCAGGCATCGATGCGCGAAACGATGCGAACGCCTTTGCGTAGCGCAGGCAAGAGTTTCTGTGCATCGAGTTTGCGGTCCAGAATCTTTTTGGGCAGCCAGGGCATTCGGTTCAGCGTAATGGCCACCGCCAGCAGAACGATGGCCGCGCCGAACACGGTGGAAACCCCCGGGATAGAAACGGGAATCAAAAAGGGGAGCGTCGCAAGCGCGCACAGCAGAAGCAGCCCCTGTTCTCCGATGGCGGCCATCAAGTCGCGCAAAGTGACTGTTTCGCCTTGGATGCTGTCAATGGTGCTGGCCAGCGTGGCGCTGAGTGAATCTGTGGTGTCGTTGAACTGCATTAAGTTGCCTTGTACTGCCTATCAGGGCGAGAGGGTTGAATCAATAAGCCGACGCTGCCACCTGTACATCTAGCGGTATGCGTCTGAAGGGTGGGGCGACGTCGGGGTGTTTATACTTCGCAGGTTGGTGCAGTGCACAGCAAGAATATACACGCAACTCGCGCTGCTAATCGCCGGTCGATCCCTGCCCGGCCAGGTGAACCGGGATCTTCAGGTAGGAAACGCCGTTGGATTCCGCCTTGGGCAGTTGGCCGGCGCGAATATTGACCTGTACTGAAGGCAATAGCAGGTTAGGCGCAGCCAGTGTCTTGTCGCGCTTCTGGCGCATGGCGACGAAATCGGCTTCGGACACGCCGTCGTGAATGTGTACATTGTGCGCGCGTGAATCGCCCACCGTCGTTTCCCAGGCATAGACATCGCGCCCCGGGGCCTTGTAGTCGTGGCATACGAAAACCCGGGTGTCGGCGGGCAGCGAGAGTAGCCGCCGGATCGATTCGTACAGCGTTTGCGCGCTGCCGCCGGGAAAGTCGGCGCGGGCCGTGCCGTAGTCGGGCATGAAGAGCGTATCGCCCACAAACACCGCGTTGCCGATGTGGTAGGAAATGCAGGCCGGAGTGTGGCCCGGCGTGTGCAATACATGTATTGGCAACTTGCCAAGCATGAAGGTCTCGCCATCGCTTAGCAAGCGATCGAACTCGCTGCCGTCGCCCGAGACATCGTCAAGGTTGAAGATGGGCTGAAAGATGGTCTGCACCGTGCGGATATGCTCGCCAATGGCGATGCGCGCGCCGGTACGTTGCTTGATATGGGGCGCTGCGCTTAGGTGGTCGGCATGCGCATGGGTTTCAAGCACCCAGACAATGCGCAAGCCTGCTTCGCTGGCGGCGTCCAGAATGCGATCGGCTGATTCGGTGGACGCCTTGCCGCTTGGGTGGTCGTAATCCAATACAGGGTCAATAATGGCGGCGTGCCGGGTAGCGGGATCCGATACCAGGTAGCTGACCGTAAAGGTGGCTTCATCAAAGAACGCTTGGATTTTGGCTTCAGCTTGCATCGTGGGATTCCTCTGCTGTGTAGTCGATTAAATAAGTATATACTAATTTAGTAATTTCTAATATAATAAATTATCATGACAAGCAAAACACAAGACAGTCAATTTCTTCAAGAAGGCGCCGGGAAAGCGGCTTCTTTGCTGCGTGTACTTGGCAACGAACACCGGTTGCTCGTGCTGTGCCTTCTGATCGAGCACGGCGAAATGACGGTGGGCGACCTGAATAACTATGTGACCTTAAGTCAATCCGCGCTGTCCCAGCACTTGGCCAAGATGCGCGAGGAAGGTTTGGTTGGATTTCGGCGCGATGCGCAAACCTTGTATTACCGCATCGAGAACCCGGCTGTGGCCAAGGTCGTCGCCACGCTGAAAGAAATTTTCTGTCCTTAAGACACCAAGGAGCTACACATCATGCCCATAAGACCGCTTGATCCCAAAGCCGTTCGCCAGTATTTGGACGAAGGAGCCGTGTTGGTTGATATCCGTCCTGCCGACGAATACGCGCGCGAGCATATTGAACAGGCCTTGCACATTCCACTGGAGCAGCTCGCCAACGGCGCGCCGGCCCTGCAGGGCGCAAAGGCCGTTATTTTTCATTGCCGCTCTGGTAATCGCACGCAAATGAACGCGAACCAGCTAGGTTCCAGTGTAGCTTGCGAAGCCTATGTGCTTGAAGGCGGCCTGGATGCCTGGAAGAAGACCGGCCTGCCCGTCGTAGCCGATGCATCGCAGCCCATAGAGCTGCAGCGGCAAGTCCAGATTGCAGCCGGTTCGATGATTGTCTTGGGAACCGTGTTGGGAGTCGTCGGTTCGCCGTGGTTTCTACTTCTTTCCGGGTTTGTCGGCGCGGGGCTGGTGTTTGCCGGGGTCTCGGGCTTTTGCGGGCTGGCCCGTGTGCTGATGAAAATGCCATGGAACCGCCGGGCCGCTGCTGTTGCAATGTAGCGTGATCGGATGCGCGGCCGCGATTTCGCGCCGGCCCTCCGGAGGGCTATCGATTTGAACTGTTGTTTATTCCATGCCCATAAGCTTGGCCATCCGTGCGCGCCATTCGCTGCGCGGCTGGAAACCGGGCAGTTGACTGGCGTGCGCTTCGACCACCTGCATCAATTCATCGTCGGGCAGATTGAAATCGATGGGTACCCGCATAGGCTGGTTCACATACCACGGTGTGTCGATGAATAGTTCCAGCCGATTGCCTTCGGGGTCGCGCAGGTAGACCGAGATCGCATTGCCGTGCGTGATGGGCTGGATGTCGCCGGCGCCGGCTTGGGCAAGTTTGGCGTACAGATTTTTCAGCGTGCCCAGGCTATCGGCGCGCAGCGAGATCTGGTTGATGAGGTTGAAGGCCAGGGCTTCGGGCCGGCCGGTGGCCAGCACTATTTGGTGATGCTCATCGGGGTCGCGGCTAAGGAAGACCAGCTTGAATTCGCCTGTGGGACCCGCAAGCGTGCCTCGGTCGGTCACGAAAAAGCCCAGCAGTTCCGTGTAGAACCGCTCCATTCGATCGATATCCTGTACATAAAAACCGAAGTGGCTAAAGGACAAACCTGCTTGCATGAAGAACTCCTGGTGGCGGTGGCTGGCTGATATTCAAGATTCAAAGAGGGCGGGGGCGGGACAAGGCGGCGTCGGCCGGTAGCGCATTACGCGCGTCCTGGCGTAGAACCAGCTCCCAAACAGCTCGGGCCGCAGGCAACGCTTCAGCGACGCAAACACGCATTGGCTTATCCATCCGGTATCTAGGCCAGGACGTGCAATGGGACCCGCGCCCCCACACCATGAAACTGCGCCGGCCGCCCGAAGTGGCCTCAGGTGAATATCCAGCCGACGATATTGCATTTCCCGTCATCTGGAGCCGCCAGCGTGGGCTGTTGCAGTCGGCGGGGCCAGTCGCGGGCTAGTGTCCGACCCAGGCGCTTAATGCCCGATCGACTTCGAGAACACATTCACGATGATCACGCCGGCAATAATAAAAGCCAGGCCAATCATGGCGGGCAAATCAAGCTTTTGGCCAAATGCCACATAGCCTATAAGCGAGATCAACACGATGCCCAGGCCGCTCCAGATGGCGTAGGCCAAGCCCACCGGCATGCTCTTTAGCACGATCGATAAAAAGTAAAAGGCGCCCAGGTAGCAGACAGCCATGGTCACGGTAGGCCCGAGCCGGGTGAATTGTTCGGATTTTTGCAGCATTGTCGTGCCCACGACTTCAAGGAAGATGGCAATGCCCAGGGCACCGTAGGCGGTCATCAGGGGCTTCATGAGGTCGAACCGTTGCGTGACATCCAGGCAATCAGCGACGAGCGCATCGCTTCTTCGACCGTCATGTCGATGGGCTGGGCCCAACTGGATGGAACAAAGACTGTATAGCCCCCGATCATATACCCCATGGGCAGGTAGACTGCGATACGGTCTTCCTGTGTGAAGCCATCGGGCAGATCGTCGACACCTTTGCGTGTTACCAGGCCCACGAGTTCCAGGGGCTGGCCGGGAACCCGCAAGATAACGACTTGCTGCGTGCCCTGGGAGCCGCCGCCGGGAGAAAAATAATCGGCAAAGCTCTTGACCGACGAGTAGATGCTTTTCACCACAGGGATATTGTTGAAGGGCAGCTCGAAGATGCTGGCCATGCGTCGAATGCGGCGCATGGATAGCAGATAGCCCACCGCAATGATGAACAGCACCGCTATGGCCAGGCCCATGCCTGGCACGTAGATATCGCCGATTAGGCCGCCCAGAAGGGTAAAGGCCAAGGTTTCGCTCCAGGCCAGGAAAATGTACAGCAGATACAAGGTCAGGGCGACGGGCAGGATAGCGATCAGCCCGCGTATGAAATATTTGGAAAGCTGTTTCATGGGCAAGGTTCCGAGTGCGGGCTTCTCGAATGCGGGAGCGTCCGAAAAGGATAGGGCTGATTTTATCCGATTGTTTGTCGATGGCCATGACAAGTTCACAGGCAGCCTGTCGCCGCTCGCGCCTGACAGGCAATTACTATTGTTAAACTTGCCTCGTCATTCCATGGCAAGCACATGGCTGCGGAACCTGAACGATTTGCGGGCCATCGCGAGTTGATTGTCGCTTCGGCGCCTGAAAGAGAGCCCATTCTTTTTATAAATAGCTGCATATGTCCCATTCCCACGGCCACGATCATCATGACCACGATCATTCGCACACGCCTGCCGTGACGAGTGATAACGAGCGTAAGGTTTTGCTCTCGTGCGTCCTGATTTTCGTTTTCATGATTGTCGAGGTGATCGGAGGCGTCATCTCGGGCTCGCTGGCTTTGCTGGCCGACGCGGGGCATATGCTGGCGGATGCCGCCGCGCTGGCGCTTGCCTATGCGGCCTTTCGCTTTGGGCGACGCGCCGTCGATGCCAAGCGGACCTTTGGTTATGCGCGTTTCGAAGTGGTTGCCAGCCTTATCAACGCCATGACCTTGTTCGGCATCGTGTTCTGGATTGTGTACGAGGCCTGGCAGCGTTTCCAGCAGCCGCATATGGTGCTTGCGGGACCGATGCTCTGGGTGGCGGTTATCGGCTTGCTGGTCAATGTGCTGGTGCTTTGGATACTGACTCGTGGCGATAGCGAGCATGTCAATATCAAAGGCGCCGTACTTCATGTTCTGGGTGATTTGCTGGGTTCAGTGGGGGCTATTGCCGCAGCGGTCGTCATTTACTTGACGGGCTGGACGCCCATTGATCCTATTCTGTCTGTTGTCGTGTCCCTGCTGATTCTGCGCAGTGCCTGGAAGCTCCTTGGCAAGTCCTTGCATATCCTGCTCGAGGGGGCGCCCGAGAACGCGGCGCCGGGATTGATCGAACAGCATCTCATGCAGGCTGTGCCGGGCGCGGCTGCGGTCAGCCATATCCATGTCTGGTCCATTACTTCGGGTCGTGTGCTGGCCACCTTGCATGTACGGCCTCATGTCGATGCGGACGCCCGTGTCGTCGTGCGGTCGGTCGAGCGTGAATTGAAGCTGCAATTCAATATCGAACACGCCACTGTCGCCATTGACTGGAATGACGAAACCGAGCCATGCAGCTTATCGCTGGTGGCTGCGCCCGAAGTTCACCCACATGATCATGGGCATGAGGAACACGGCCATGATCACCGGCATGGCATACGGCAGTAGTTACGTTTAGTGAATTTTTTCTGACGGCAAGCAGCTAAGATGGTGACATCTCGACTTACAAAGGATGCACGCATGTCTGAAAATATTTATGAAGCATTGCGGGAAAGTCACGAAATCCAACGGTCGCTATGTCGGAAGCTGCTTCGCGCGACGCCGCAAAGTGGCCGGCGCGACGATATCCTTCGAACGCTTCGGATCGAGCTTGCCGCGCACGCGGCTGCCGAGGAGCGTTTTCTGTACGCTCCCATTCTTATGGATGACCTGGGCTTGAGCCCATCACGGCATGCCTTGGCGGAACACCATGAAATCGACGAGTGTATCGAAGATCTGGAAGCGGCCGACGACGAGGGCGGAAGCTGGTATGCGAAAGCCAAGCAGCTTTCTCACCAGGTCCATCATCACCTTCGGGAAGAGGAGACCAAGTTCTTCCAGATGTCGGGAAAAATTCTTACCGAAACACAGAAAACTAGACTGGCAAAAAGCTATCTGAAAGATTACGAGCGCATGAAGCGCGTACTGGCTGAATCGTAAAACAGTCGCGGCCTGCTAACGCCGCGCGTTTTCTTTACCTTAACAGGAGCGGTAATCATGCACTATATAGAAGGGTTTGTGTTGGCGGTGCCAAGCGCCAGGAAAGACGAGTTTGTACAGGCAGCGACCAAGTTTTCCGCGTTGCTTAAAGAGTTTGGCGCGACGCGGGTTGTGGAATGCTGGGGCGATGATGTTCCCGACGGAAAGGTGACCGATTTTCGTAGATCAGTGAACGCCGAAGACGGGGAAAACGTGGTCTTCAGCTGGGTGGAGTATCCCTCGAAGGCGGCTCGTGATGCGGCGAACCAGAAAATGATGGAAGATCCGCGCATGAAGGAAATGGGCGGCGACATGCCCTTTGACGGAAAGCGCATGATTTTTGGCGGATTTTCGACCGTGCTGGATGTTTGACTGGTGAATGCAGAGCTTCAAGGCATGCAGCGGCGCTGCGGCGAAAGCGCCGAATTGGCCCACGGCCTACGTAACCGGTTGCTCGAATCGGGTAGAAACAAAAAGGGCTGAGCCCTGTGTATACAGGGCTCAGCCCGTCTGGACCGTAGGTAGGGATCAGACGCCGACCGAGTCAGCAATTTCCTTGTATTCTTCGATTTGGTCGAAGTTCAGGTATTGGTAAATCTCGGCGCTGCTTTGGTCGATGACGCCGATATCGGCCATATACTCTTCACGGGTCGGAATGCGGCCCAGGCGTGAGCAAATGGCGGCCAGTTCGGCCGAGCCCAGGTACACGTTGGTGTTCTTGCCCAGGCGGTTGGGGAAGTTGCGTGTACTGGTGGACATGACCGTTGCGCCTTCACGTACTTGCGCCTGGTTGCCCATGCACAACGAGCAGCCGGGCATCTCGGTGCGCGCGCCTGCCGTGCCGAAAACACCGTAGTGGCCTTCCTCGGTAAGCTGCTGCGCATCCATTTTGGTGGGCGGCGCAACCCACAGCTTGACTGGGATGTCGCGCTTGCCTTCCAGCAGTTTCGAGGCTGCGCGGAAGTGGCCGATATTGGTCATGCAGCTGCCAATGAACACTTCGTCGATGGCTGCGCCGGCAACATCGGACAGAGTCTTGACGTCGTCTGGATCGTTGGGACATGCGACGATGGGTTCGTGTATGTCGGCCAGGTCGATGTCGATGACGGCGGCGTATTCAGCGTCGGCGTCCGGCTCAAGCAGTTTCGGATCAGCCAGCCAGGCTTCCATGCCTTTGATGCGGCGTGTCAGCGAGCGCTCGTCTTCGTAACCGTTTGCAATCATCCACTTGAGCATCACGATGTTGCTGTTGATGTACTCAATGATGGGCTCTTTGTCCAGGCGCACCGTGCACCCGGCGGCGGAGCGCTCGGCAGATGCGTCGGACAACTCGAATGCTTGCTCCACCTTCAGGTCGGGCAGGCCTTCGATTTCAAGAATGCGGCCGGAGAAAATATTTTTCTTGCCTTGCTTGGCGACCGTCAGCAAACCTTGCTTGATCGCGTAGAGCGGAATGGCATTGACCAGGTCGCGCAACGTGACGCCGGGCTGCATTTTTCCCTTGAAGCGCACCAGGACTGATTCGGGCATGTCCAGCGGCATGACGCCGGTAGCGGCGGCAAAGGCGACCAGGCCGGACCCGGCCGGGAAAGAAATGCCGATGGGGAAGCGCGTGTGCGAATCGCCGCCGGTGCCGACCGTGTCGGGCAGCAACATGCGGTTCAGCCAGCTATGGATGACGCCATCGCCGGGGCGGAGTGAAATCCCGCCGCGCGTGCTGATGAATTCAGGCAGGCTATGGTGGGTTTTGACATCGACCGGCTTGGGATAGGCAGCGGTATGGCAGAAAGACTGCATGACCAGGTCGGCCGAGAAGCCCAGGCAGGCCAGGTCTTTGAGTTCGTCGCGGGTCATGGGACCCGTGGTGTCCTGGCTGCCTACCGACGTCATCTTGGGTTCGCAGTAGGCGCCGGGACGAACGCCTTGGCCTTCGGGCAGGCCACAGGCGCGTCCGACCATTTTCTGAGCCAGGCTGAAGCCCTTGCCGGTATCTTCGGGCTGGCTGGCCAGGCGGAACAGGTTGGACGCCGGCAAGCCAAGCGCTTCGCGTGCACGAGAGGTCAGGCCGCGGCCGATGATCAGCGGAATACGGCCGCCAGCGCGAACTTCGTCGAACAGGACGTCGGACTTGACCTGGAATTCGGCGATGACTTCACCGTTTTTGAGCGCCTTGCCTTCATAGGGGCGCAGTTCGATGACATCGCCCATTTCCATTTTGGAGACGTCCAGTTCGATGGGCAGGGCGCCGGCATCTTCCATGGTGTTGTAGAAAATAGGAGCGATCTTGCCGCCCAGACACACACCGCCAAAGCGCTTGTTGGGTACGAAGGGGATATCTTCGCCGGTAAACCACAAGACGGAGTTGGTGGCGGATTTACGCGACGAGCCCGTGCCGACGACGTCGCCCACATAGGCGACGAGATGGCCTTTGTCTTTCAGCGATTCGATAAATTGCACCGGGCCCCGCTTGCCATCTTCTTCGGGCTGGAACGCCGCCCCTTCACGGGTGTTCTTCAGCATGGCCAAGGCATGCAGGGGGATGTCGGGGCGAGTGGTGGCGTCGGGTGCGGGGGAGAGATCGTCGGTGTTGGTTTCGCCGGGAACCTTGAAGGCCGTGACGGTCAGGCTTTGGGGCACTTCGGGACGGCTGGTGAACCATTCGGCGTCAGCCCAGCTTTGCATGACAGCCTTGGCGTTGGCATTGCCTTTGGCGGCCAATTCCTTGACATCGTGAAAGGCGTCGAACATAAGCAGGGTGGTCTTGAGCGCATCGGCGGCTACGGAGCCCAGCTCGGCGTCGTCGAGCAACTGGATCAGCGGGGTAATGTTATAGCCGCCCAGCATGGTGCCCAGCAACTGAGTTGCTTTCTGGCGATCGATCAGCGGGCATTTTTCGGTGCCGAAAGCAACGGCGGCCAGATAGGACGCCTTGACTTTGGCGGCGTCGTCGACTCCGGCGGGCACACGATGGGTAAACAGGTCGAGCAGAAAGACCTCTTCGCCGGCGGGCGGAGACTTGAGCAGTTCGATCAGGTCGGCTGTTTGCTTGGCGCTGAGCGGCAAGGCAGGTATGCCCAGCGCGGCGCGTTCAGCGGCGTGTTGGCGATAGGTTTCTAGCATGGAGGACACCCTATGGGATGGGGTTGGAAAAGATGACGCTATTGTACGTTCAAGCCGTTATTCAGGCAAATGTCTTATATCTTATATAAGACTTAAAACAACAACAAAAGTTCAAAGCGGCGAGGCCATCGCATCGTCAATTCCATTCACGTCGGGCGGTGCGGCGAAGTTCGCCCATAGGTTCGATGGGACCTTAAGCCAGCAGGTCCTGGTATTTTGGATGGCGGCGAATGTAGGCGACTGCATAGGAACAAACTGGTCGGACTTTCCAGCCCTTGTCGCGAGCGGTGCTCAGGGCGGTTCGGGTCAGGTCGGCGGCGATGCCGCGACCGCCGACGGCAGAGGGAACACCTGTGTGGGCAATGGTCATGATGTCGTTGTGCAACTGATAGTCCAGAACGCACAGCGATCCGTCTTCCACGCATTGGAAGCGATGATTTTGCGGATTATGTTCGATCGTTCGAGTCATAGAAAGTCCAGTGAAGTTGCCTTGTGCCAGGTGGTTCCCGTCATCCGGGAAGACGCTAGATTGTGTCGCCGGGTACGCGAACCCACCCCTCCATCAGCACGCGGGCGCTACGGCTCATGGTGACTTTGCCAACGGTCCATTCGCCTTCGCGCAGGCTGGCTTGCGCGCCCACGCGCAGGGTGCCCGACGGATGGCCAAAGCACACGGAGTCGCGATTGCCCCCGCCTGCCGCCAGATTGACCAGAGTGCCTGGAATGGCGGCTGCGGTGGCGATGGCGACGGCGGCAGTGCCCATCATGGCATGGTGCAGCTTGCCCATGGACATTGCGCGCACCAGCAGATCGATGTCGTCGACGCCAATGTGTTTGCCGCTGGATGATACGTAGGCGGCAGGCGGTGCAACGAACGCCACCTTGGGTGTATGTTGGCGTTGGGCGATTTCATCGAGGTGTTTGATCAGCCCCATGCGCAGGGCGCCGTGCGCACGTATGGTTTCAAACATTGCCAGCGCCTTGGCGTCGCTGTTGATGGCGTCCTGCAACTCGATGCCGGTGTAGCCGATGTCGTGGGCATTGATGAAAATGGTGGGAATGCCGGCGTTGATCAGGGTGGCCGGCAGCGTGCCAATGCCCGGAACCGGCAAGTCGTCCACCAGATTACCGGTGGGGAACATCGCGCCGCCGGCGCCTTCTTCCTCGGCGGCCGGGTCGATGAATTCGAGCTGTACTGGCGCCGCCGGGAAGGTAACGCCATCGAGTTCGAAGTCGCCGGTTTCCTGAACGGCGCCGTGGCTTATCGGCACCTGAGCGATGATGGTCTTGCCGATATTCGCCTGCCAGATGCGTACGGTTGCCGTGCCGCTCTGCGGGATGCGGTCGGCTTCAAGCAGCCCGCTGCTGATGGCGAAAGGCCCCACGGCTGCGGAAAGGTTGCCGCAATTGCCGCTCCAGTCGACGAACGCCTTGTCGATGGAGACCTGCCCGAATAGATAGTCGACGTCGTGGTTTGCTTGGGTGCTTTTGGAAACAATGACGGTCTTGCTGGTGCTGGACGAGGCCCCACCCATTCCGTCAATCTGCTTTCCGTAAGGGTCGGGGCTGCCGATGACGCGCAGTAATAAGGCGTCGCGCGCCGGCCCAGGCGTCTGGGCCGCTGCGGGCAGATCCTGCAAGCGGAAGAACACGCCTTTGCTGGTGCCGCCACGCATGTAGGTGGCTGGGATCCTGATCTGGGGAGCGTGCGCCATGGGTGCTTTTCCTTTTCTGCTGTCTGTTTAACGTAATTAATGTGCCGTCGTTGATTCGATGAAGTCTTGCGCAAAACGCTGCAGCACCCCGCCCGCTTCGTAGATGGAGACCTCTTCGGCAGTGTCCAGTCGGCAAATGACAGGCACGTCGACGCGCTCGCCCGTTGTACGGTGGATGACCAGGGTCAGGGTGGCGCGCGGGGTGCATTCGCCGATGACATCGAAGGTCTCGGTGCCGTCGATGGCCAGCGTGTGGCGGTTGACTCCAGGCGTGAATTCCAGCGGCAGCACACCCATGCCGACCAGATTGGTGCGGTGGATGCGCTCAAAGCCTTCGGCGGCGATGGCTTCCACACCGGCAAGCCGCACGCCCTTGGCGGCCCAATCGCGCGAGGAGCCCTGGCCGTAGTCGGCGCCGGCGATGATGATCAACGGCTGCTTGCGCTCCATATACGTTTCGATGGCTTCCCACATGCGTGTTACCTGTCCCTCGGGTTCGATGCGCGCCAGTGACCCTTGCCTGACCTTACCGCTGTCTTGGACCATTTCATTCAATAGCTTGGGGTTGGCGAAGGTAGCCCGTTGCGCGGTCAGGTGGTCGCCGCGATGGGTGGCGTAGGAGTTGAAGTCTTCTTCAGGTAAACCCATTTTGGCCAGGTACTCGCCGGCTGCGCTGTCGGGCAGAATGGCGTTGGAGGGCGAAATATGATCGGTGGTGATGTTGTCGCCCAGCACCGCCAGGGGGCGCATGCCTTGCAGTGAGCGCTCTCTGGCCAGCGCGCCTTCCCAATAGGGCGGACAACGAATATAGGTGCTCATGGGGCGCCATTCATAGAGGGGGCTGATCTGCTCGCTTGCCATGATGGTTCGGGCGAACATGGGCTCGTAGACCGTGCGGAACTGCTCAGGCTTGACGCTGGCGGAAACAATGGCATCGATTTCTTCGTCCGACGGCCAGATGTCCTTCAGGGTGATGGGCTTGCCGTTCTGGTCCAGGCCGAGCACATCTTTTTCGATGTCGAAGCGGATGGTTCCGGCGATGGCGTAGGCAACCACCAGAGCCGGCGATGCCAGGAAGGCTTGCTTGGCATAGGGGTGGATGCGTCCGTCGAAGTTGCGGTTGCCCGAAAGCACGGCGGTGGAATAAAGGTCGCGGCTGACGATCTCTTGCTGAATCTTCGGATCAAGCGCACCGCTCATGCCGTTGCATGTGGTACAGGCGAAACCGACGATGCCAAAGCCCAACTGTTCGAGTTCCGGCAGAAGCTGAGCATCCTCCAGATAGAGCTGGACCGCCTTGGAGCCGGGCGCCAGCGAGGTCTTGACCCAAGGTTTGCGGGTCAGGCCCAAGGCATTGGCGTTGCGCGCCAGCAGGCCGGCGGCGATGACGTTGCGCGGGTTGCTGGTGTTGGTGCAACTGGTGATGGCGGCGATGATGACGGCGCCGTCGGGCATGAGGCCGGGTACGTTTTCCACGGCGCCCGAAATACCCCGCGCGGCAAGCTCCGACGTCGGCACTCGGCGGTGCGGGTTCGAGGGGCCGGCAATATTGCGCACCACGCTCGACAGGTCGAACCGCAGCACGCGCTCGTATTCGGCGGTTTTCAGGCTGTCGGCCCAGAGCCCCGTGTGTTTGGCGTAGGTCTCCACCAGCTTGACTTGCTCGTCGTCGCGACCGGTGAGCTTGAGGTAGTCGATGGTTTGCTGGTCGATATAGAACATGGCCGCCGTGGCGCCGTATTCAGGCGTCATGTTCGAAATGGTGGCGCGATCGCCCAGGGTCAGGCGGGCTGCGCCTTCGCCGTAGAACTCCAGGTAGGATGAAACCACTTTTTCATTGCGCAGGAACTCGGTCAGCGCCAGGACCAGGTCGGTGGCGGTGGTGCCGGGCCGCAGCGCGCCGGTGAGCTCGACGCCGATAATGTCCGGCAAGCGCATCCAGGACGCGCGCCCCAGCATGACGCTTTCAGCTTCCAGGCCGCCCACGCCGATGGCGATCACACCCAGTGCATCCACGTGCGGTGTGTGGCTGTCGGTGCCGACCAGTGTGTCGGGGAAGGCGACGCCATCCAGAGCATGCACAACGGGCGACATGCGCTCGAGATTGATCTGGTGCATGATGCCGTTGCCCGGGGGGATGACGTCGACGTTCTGGAATGCTTTCTTGGTCCAGTTGATGAAATGGAAACGATCGTCATTGCGCCGGTCTTCGATGGCCCGGTTTTTCACGAAAGCATCTTTTTCGAAACCCGCATGCTCGACTGCCAGCGAATGATCGACAATCAATTGGGTGGGCACCACCGGATTGACCAGGGCAGGGTCGCCGCCTTTTGCGGCAATGGCCTCGCGCAGGCCGGCCAGATCGACCAGCGCGGTCTGGCCCAGAATGTCATGACACACCACCCGGGCCGGAAACCAGGGGAAATCGAGGTCGCGTTTGCGCTCGATAAGCTGTTTGAGCGACGCAGTCAGGGCGGTCGGGTCGCAGCGACGCACCAGGTTCTCGGCCAGTACGCGCGACGTGTACGGCAGGGTGTCGTAGGCGCCGGGCTGGATGGCGTCGACCACCGAGCGGGCGTCGAAATAGTCCAGTGATGTGTTGGGTAGCGGTTTGCGGTTCGCAGTGTTCATGACATTCAGGGTAACAAGATAATGATGGGGTCAGGCCGTGACGTGGGCGGGAGCATGGCCGGAACGTTGGGCCTGCTCCCCTTGCCCTTACCTGCGTCGTGCAAGGGGGACGAATTTACGATCCTCGGGGCCGACGTAGTTGGCGGTTGGCCGGATGATCTTGTTGTCGATGCGCTGTTCGATAATGTGCGCCGACCAGCCTGCGGTGCGCGCAATCACGAACAGGGGCGTGAACATGGAGGTTGGCACGCCCATCATGTGATAGGAAACCGCAGAGAACCAGTCCAGGTTGGGGAACATTTTCTTGGCGTCCCACATGACGGTTTCCAGCCGCTCGGCGATATTGAACATTTTCATGTTCTGTGCGCTTTTGGACAGTTTCAGGGCGACGTCCTTGATCACCTGGTTGCGGGGGTCGGACACGGTATACACGGGGTGGCCGAAGCCGATGATGACTTCCTTGTTCTGGACGCGCTGGCGGATGTCGGTTTCGGCTTCGTCGGGCGAAGCGTAGCGCTTCTGGACTTCGAAGGCGACTTCGTTGGCGCCGCCGTGCTTGGGTCCGCGCAGCGCGCCGATACCGCCGGCGATGGCCGAATACATGTCGGAGCCGGTTCCCGCGACGACGCGGCAGGCAAAGGTGGAGGCATTGAATTCGTGCTCGGCATACAGGTTAAGCGAGGTGTGCATGGCGCGCACCCAGGCCTCGTCGGGCTTGGTCCCGTGCAGCAAATGCAGGAAGTGTCCGCCGATGCTGTCGTCGTCGGTCTGCACGTCGATGACACGGCCGTTGTGGCTGTAGTGGTACCAGTAAAGCAGGGCCGAGCCCAGGTTGGCCATCAGACGGTCGGCGATATCCCGTGCGTCAGCCAGGTTGTGATCGTCCTTTTCAGGCAGGACGCAACCCAGCACAGACACCGCCGTGCGCATGACATCCATGGGATGGCTGGCCGCAGGCAAGGATTCCAGCACGTTCTGCAGTTGCGCCGGCAAGCCGCGCAGTTTACGAAGCTTCTCTTTATAGGCCTTTAACTCGGCTTTGGTGGGCAGGCTGCCATGCACCAGCAAGTGGGCAACCTCTTCGAACTCGCTGGTTTGTGCAATGTCCAGAATATCGTAGCCTCGGTAATGCAGATCGTTGCCGCTGCGGCCGACCGTGCAAAGCGCGGTATTGCCCGCCACCACGCCGGACAAGGCGACTGATTTCTTGGGCTTGGGGCCTGGGGCGGGCGCGTTCTTTTCTGTTGTGCTTGCCATATTGTTCTCCTGAGTGATCGGGGTCGAAGGGAATGTGCTGCTTCGAACGGTGGGTTTACGATTTGCTGTTCTGGAAAAGCTGGTCGAGCTTCGATTCGAACTCGTGATAGCCGATACGCTCGTACAGCTCTTCACGGGTCTGCATCATGTCGATAACGTTCTTCTGGTGGCCGTCGCGGCGGATGGCGCTGTAGACGGTTTCCGCTGCTTTGTTCATGGCCCGGAACGCGGACAAGGGGTAGAGCACCATGTCGACGCCGGCGCCGGCCAGTTCGTCGCAAGTAAACAAGGGCGTCTTGCCGAATTCGGTGATATTGGCCAGCACCGGCACCGGAAGCGATTGGCTGAACTTCTGGTAGGTGGCCAGATCGTAGGACGCTTCGGCAAAAATAGCATCCGCCCCGGCTGACACGCAAGCGTGGGCGCGCTCCAGCGCGGCATCGACGCCTTCGACGGCAATGGCGTCGGTGCGCGCCATGATGAAGAACTGTTCGTCGGTGCGCGCATCAACCGCCGCCTTGACGCGATCAGCCATTTCTTGAGTCGAAACGATTTCCTTGCCCGGACGGTGTCCGCAACGTTTGGCGCCGACCTGGTCTTCGATATGGCAGCCCGCTGCGCCAAACTTGGTCAGGCTTTTGATGGTCCGGGCGATATTGAAGGCGGATGGGCCAAAGCCTGTGTCAACATCCACCAGCAGCGGTGTATCGCATACATCGGTAATACGCCGGATGTCGGTCAGCACGTCGTCCAGGGTGTTGATGCCAAGATCAGGCAGCCCCAGCGATCCCGCCGCCACGCCGCCGCCCGACAGATAAATGGCGCGAAATCCCGCGCGCTTGGCCAGCAAGGCGTGGTTGGCATTGATGGCGCCGATAATTTGCAACGGCTTCTCGTCTTTCAGTGCTTGCCGGAAGCGAGCGCCCGCAGAGGCTTGAGTTGAATAGGAAGTGTTCAAGATGGTTCTCGTTTCAGTGATTCGTTTCAGAAAGGGATGACACAGTCGTGCAAACAACAATAAAGAATAAAGCAATAAGCGTGCCAGCGTTGGAGTTCCAGAATGCTGCTGGCGTGAAGTCTTCCAAGCTATTGTTATTTAATACGAATTTAAGTTTTCCCTGTTCGTGGGAAAGGTAGCCAAGGGAGGAATGTTTCAAAAATAGAACGAATGTGTTTCAATTGTCTCTTTACTGACCGCATTGAACAAGCGCAATCATGCCTCGACCCCTGTTTCCAGACGCCAACCCTTCTTCATTGCGGATCATCGCCGTTGGCTTTCATGGCTTGCGCGCTTTGCTCGAGACCTTGGCCCCGCAGTATGAATCGACGGCCCAGGTGCATGTCCTGGATCGTGCTTATGACGATGCCTTAAGCCAGATCCAGGCGATGCGCGAGCGCGGACGTGTCGATGTCGTGGTAGCCGCCGGATCCAACGGAGAATACTTGCGCCAGCATCTTGATCTGCCGGTGGTCCTGGTGCAGGTGGACGGCCTGGATATGATGCACGCATTAAGCCGGGCGCTGCGTACGGCGCGTCGGGTTGCCCTGGTAACTTATGGGGCTGTGCCGACCGAAATTGAACATTTCAATGACCTCTTTGGCCTGAAGATCGAGTTGCGTGCGTATCGCACCACCCAGGATGCCGAGATGATGGTGCAGGCGCTGAAGCGCCTTGGCGTGGAATGCATTGCCGCACCTGGCATGGTGGTGGATCTGGCCAAGCTTTATGGTCTTGAGGGCGTGCTGCTTTACTCACAGGAATCGGTGCGCAAAGCCATTGATCAGGCGCTTGATATCGCGCGCATCGCGCGGCTGGAGAGGGCCAGACGAGAAAAGCTGAACACCATCCTGGCCCAGATCAAGGACGGCGTTCTTGCGGTTGACCTGGACGAACGGATTGACATCATCAATCCGGCGATGGAAAAAATCATTGGGCAGGGCAGCGCCAGCCTGATCGGCCAGCGGTTGGGCGCAGTGGCCGGCGAACTGAGCTTGCGCGATACGCTGCTTTCGGGGCGCAGCCAGGTAGAGCGCGTGCAAGAAGTGGGTCGATCGGTTCTGGTGACGACCCGCTTGCCCATTACCGAGCAGGGCAGACGCACCGGGGCGGTTCTGATCTGTCAGGATCCCGCCACCATCCAGCGCCTGGATGGCAGTTTGCGTGCCCGCAGCCGATCCCGTTCAGCGCCGGCTCGGTACCAGTTGGCTGATATCGTCGGTGCAAGTCCAGTCATTGACCACGTCAAGGCGCGCGCGCTGGCATGCGCGCAAAGCAGCGCCACCGTATTGATTACTGGCGAAAGCGGCACGGGCAAAGAACTGTTTGCTCAGGGCATTCACAACGCGGGCACGCGCCGTAGCAAGCCTTTTGTGGCCATCAATTGCGCGGCGTTTCCCGAGTCGCTTCTTGAAAGCGAGCTGTTTGGTTATGTGGAAGGCGCCTTTACGGGATCCAGCCGGGGCGGCAAGGCGGGTTTGTTTGAAGCCGCGCACACAGGGACGATCTTCCTGGATGAAATCGGCGAAATGCCACTGTCATTGCAAACCCGGCTGCTAAGGGTTCTGCAAGAGCGTGAGGTGCTGCGCATTGGAGCCACGGTGCCTACGCACGTCGATGTTCGGGTCATGGCGGCAACGCATCGCGATTTACGCGCCAGTACCTTGACCGGCGATTTCCGCAGCGACTTGTATTACCGACTGAATATCCTTGCGCTTGCGGTGCCGTCGTTGCGTGAGCGGCGCGGCGATATCCCGCTCTTGGCCCGAGAGCTGGCGGCGAAGATTGCGGAGCGGATCGATGGGTTGGACGGTGCGGCGTGCGAGACGGCGGTGCGCGCCATAGAAGAGGCGTCAGCAAGCTATGAGTGGCCGGGGAATGTCCGGGAGTTGGAGAACCTGATTGAACGCGTCCTGGTGTTCCATGGTTCTGGCTACAGCCTGGGCGATAGGGCGGCCGATGACTTGAGGCAGATCGTTCCGGAGCTGTTCGCCGGTGAACACGAGGGCGCTGGAACCACTGGGCTAAAGGAAAGCCGCCGGACGACCGAGTTGGAACATATAAGGAATGTGTTGGCGGCGTGTGGCGGGGACCGCACACGCGCCGCGAAACAACTGAACATCAGTCGCAGCACGTTGTGGCGCAAGCTGAAGCAAATGCAGGAATAGCGGGCTGCTTATTTCAGTAGATCCTGCACGCCGTCGCGCTCTTCGAGCAACTCGTTCAGGGTGTGATCCATGCGTTCACGCGAGAAAGCATCGATTTCCAGCCCTTCAACCCGAGTGTACTCGCCGTTGGCGGTCGTAACCGGCACACCATAGATAATGCCTTCAGGAATGCCGTAGGAACCGTCGGACGGGATGCCCATGGTGACCCATTTGCCATTGCTGCCCAGCACCCAGTCGTGGATGTGATCAATGGCGGCGTTGGCCGCGGAGGCTGCCGACGAAAGACCGCGCGCATCGATAATGGCTGCGCCGCGTTTGCCGACAGTGGGAATGAAGGTGTCGCGGTTCCAGGCATCGTCGTTGATCAGGCCGGCCAGACTTTGGCCTTGCACGGTGGCAAAGCGGATATCGGGATACATGGTGGGGGAATGGTTGCCCCAGACGATCAGTTTCTCGATGTCGGCCACTTTCTTGCCCGATTTGGCGGCAAGCTGGGAAAGAGCGCGGTTATGGTCCAGCCGCAGCATGGCGGTGAAGTTTTTCGCGGGCAGATCGGGAGCCGACTTCATGGCGATGTAGGCGTTGGTATTGGCCGGGTTGCCCACGACCAGCACCTTGACGTTGCGGTTGGCGACGTCGTTCAGCGCCTTGCCCTGAGCCGTGAAGATTTGTGCATTGACCTGCAGCAAGTCCTTGCGCTCCATGCCGGGGCCGCGGGGGCGTGCGCCCACCAGCAAGGCAATGTCGGCATCTTTGAAGGCTTCGCGCGGATCGCTGTGGGCAGTCATGCTCTGGAGCAAGGGGAACGCGCAGTCGTCCAGTTCCATCATGACGCCCTTGAGCGCCTTCTGTGCCTTTTCGTCAGGGATCTCAAGCAATTGCAGGATGACGGGTTGGTCTTTACCGAGCATTTCGCCGGAAGCGATGCGAAACAGAAGGGCATAGCCGATTTGGCCGGCAGCGCCGGTAACGGCGACGCGCATGGCGGGTTTGGACATGGAAGATCTCCGGATATGTAAATGAGATGGGACAGTGATACCCACAGTTTAAAACGATTGGAGCGTAGAGGAAAACCGTTTTCGCGTCAAATATCAGTCTTTTCCAATATGACATGAGTCTGAGCGGGGGCTCGTGTTTCCAACATGAGA
>JBIQKZ010000026.1:0-31879 GCA_044464765.1 Pusillimonas sp. | reverse complement strand
TGGTTAATTGTGCACTTATATTCGGATGCCTGGGCTTGTCAGGCAAGGCGCGAACTGCAGCGATAGCCGTAGCTATCGCGAGAATTCGCAACGTAGCCTGGCGAGTTCAGGCGCCGAAGATAAGTATACGAATTAGCCAAACTGGACACTAGGGCTCGTCGGTGAACTGGGGCATGTGGTTCCAGTTGAGCTTGCGCCGCAGGGTGGCGAAAAAACTGTAGCCCGTGGGATGGATGAACTTGACGGTGTCTTGGGCGCGTCGTACGTCGATGCGGTCGCCCGGCTGACAGTCGGACCAGGTTTGCATGTCGAAGTGGACGCTTGCGCCGGATTCGACACGGCCCAGCGCCGTAATGGTGATGCTGAGTAGGCCGCTTTCGGGTATGACGACAGGGCGGTTGGACAAGGTTTGCGGCGCGACCGGCACCAGCAGGATGGCATTGACGTTGGGATGGACGATGGGGCCGTTGGCCGATAGGGCGTAGGCGCTGGAGCCCGTAGGGGTGGAGACGATGAGCCCATCGGCCCGCTGGCTATACATGAAGCTGCCGTCGAGCTCGACCCGCAGTTCGATCATGCCGCCGCGCCCTGCACGATTGATGACGACGTCGTTCAAGGCTACGCCGGAGAACAGCGTTTCGGCGCCGCGCACGACCCGGCCCTCAAGCATGATGCGTTCGTCGACGGAATAGTTGCCCTTGACGACGCTGGCCAGCGCCTCGGTGGCGTTATGCAAGGGGATGTCGGTGATAAATCCGAGTCGCCCGTGGTTGATGCCGATGAGCGGTACGTTGTGTTTGGCCAGCAGGCGGCCGGCGCCCAGCATGGTGCCGTCGCCCCCCATGATGACGGCAAGGTCGGCGCTTTCGCCGATTTGCTGGTAGGTGGCAATGTCGAATTCCGTGACACCCGTATTGTGGGCGGTTTCGGCCTCGACCAGCACATTGCATCCTGCGGCGCGCAATGTGTTGATCAGTTCGCGCAAGGGGGCGTCCAGGCCGCTGTCCTGGTATCTGCCGACGAGCGCAACGGTTTTAAAATGCATGGGGTAATCTCTTGAGTGCCGGACCTGGTTTAATGTTTTACCTATATTCTGGTAATTTGATTATATGTTCCCTTGGGAGAGGCTGGCTGTACGTAAAAGACGCAATTTTCGCCAGACTGCATAATATACATATGGATGATCGAGCAAAAGCACTGCTAAGAGCCCTTATAGAACGATATATTGCCGACGGGCAGCCCGTTGGCTCGCGTACGCTATCGAAAATGTTCGATCTGTCGCCGGCCACCATACGCAACGTCATGGCCGATCTCGAAGAACTGGGCCTGATTCATAGCCCTCACACGTCGGCGGGGCGGGTGCCGACGCCCAAGGGCTATCGCATGTTCGTCGATCGTCTCTTGGCGGTGCAGCGCTTCGAGGTTCTTCAGCCCAGCGAGATCCTGCAAATGTTGCCGGCCGCCGAGCCCAGTCGGGCGGTCAATGCCGCCGCCGCGCTTTTGTCCAATTTGTCTCAGTTTGCGGGTGTGGTTCTGGCGCCCAAGCGGGCCCAGATTTTCCGGCAGATCGAATTCATCCGCTTATCCGATAAACGGGTGCTGCTGATCATCGTCACCCCCGACGGCGATGTGCAGAACCGTATTTTGTTCGTGCAGCGCGATTATCTGGAGCAAGAGCTTAACGAAGCCAGTAATTTTTTTAATCAGCACTTTGCGGGCATGTCGTTCGACGCGGTGCGCGTGGCGATTGCCGACGAGCTCTCGTCGTTGCAGGCCGATATTTCACGGTTGATGCAGGCGGCGGTGGAAGCCGGCACCGCCAAGGATGACACCGACGATTCCGTCGTCATTTCAGGCGAAAGCAAGCTGCTGGATATCTCTGAACTGGCGTCCGATATGGATCGTCTGCGCCGCATGTTTGCATTGTTTGAGAAAAAAACCGATCTTTTACAGTTGCTGGATGTCTCAAGCCGCGCGCAGGGCGTGCAAATCTATATCGGCGGCGACTCCCAACTGGTTCCCATGGAAGATGTGTCCGTCATCACAGCGCCTTACGGGGTGGACGGCAAGGTCGTGGGCACTTTGGGTGTGATCGGGCCTACTCGCATGGCCTACGAGCGCGTGATTCCGATTGTGGACATTACCTCGCGCTTATTGTCCAATGCGCTCAGCCATAACCAATCCTAGTATTTTCATGCCATCTTTCTTTTCTCGCCGCTATCAGGATGAGCCTTCCGATAGCGACGCCCTGACGCCCAACCCACCGCTGCGGCAGGCCGGGCCGGTGGGGGTGTTGATGATCAATCTGGGAACTCCTGATCAGCCCACCGCGAGCGCCATTCGCCGCTATCTGGCTGAGTTCTTGTCGGATCCGCGTGTGATCGAACTCCCGCCGTGGCTTTGGCAGGTAATTCTTCGTGGCGTCATTCTCAATCTGCGCCCGCGCAAGCTGGAGCCGCGCTATCAGGAAATCTGGCTCGAGCAGGGTTCGCCCTTGTTGGTGTGGAGCCAAGCCCAGGCCGAGGGTGTTCAGGTCGTGCTGCGCGGTTCGGGCGTCGACGTTCATGTGGCTGTCGGCATGCGCTACGGCAATCCGTCGATCGATCTGGCGCTGAACGAGCTGCGAGGCAAGGGGTGCGAGCGAATTCTTGTTGTCCCCATGTATCCGCAATATGCCGCCAGCACGACGGCGACAGCGGCCGATGCGGTGGCGGCCAGCGCCGCGCGCATGCGTAACCAGCCTCAGTTTCGCTTTATCAAGCGCTACAACACCGACCCTGCCTACATTGATGCGCTCAGCGCACAGGTGCGGCAGTTCTGGCAGTTGCATGGCAAGCCGCAGCGTTTGCTGCTCAGTTTTCATGGCTTGCCCCGGGTAACGGTCGAGCAGGGTGATCCTTATCATCGCGATTGCATGGAAACAGCGCAGGCGCTGCGCGACAGCCTGGGCCAGGACGGCGACCGCGTCTACGTGTCTTTCCAGAGCCGTTTCGGCGCCCAGCGGTGGCTGGAACCCTACACCCAGCCCACGCTGGAGCAATGGGCGGCGCAAGGGATCACCGATGTGCAGGTGATGTGCCCTGGTTTCCTGGCCGATTGCCTTGAAACCCTGGAGGAAATCCAGATGCAGTGCCGCGAGGCCTTTCTGAAGCATGGCGGGCGCCAGTTTCAGTACATTCCTTGCCTGAACGATGACTCCGCTTGGTTGGAAGGGTTGGCGGGCATCATCCGACGCGAGGCATCGGGCTGGCTGGATGAAAGGTGACGCCGGTTGGTTAGAAGGACTGGCCGGCATTGTGCGCAGGGAGGCAGACGGCTGGCTCGCATGAAAGGGTGGCAGATAGGATTACACTAACGGTTTATCTTACTTCTCAAAGCCACTACCATGCTTAGAAAAAATCCGCGCGGCGACTATCCGGTCGTACACGAAACTGCATTTGTTGACCCCACCGCCGTCTTGTGCGGACTGATTACCGTGGGGCCGCATGTGTTTATCGGGCCTTATGCAGTGATTCGTGCCGACGAGGTCGACGCCAACGGGCATATGGACCCTATTATTATTGGTGGCAACTCCAATATTCAGGATGGCGTGGTCATCCATTCCAAAGACGGCGCGGCGGTCAGCATTGGCGAACACACCTCTATCGCCCACCGTTCCATTGTCCATGGGCCGTGCGTGGTGGGCAGCCATGTTTTCATCGGGTTCAACACCGTGCTGTTTAACTGCACGGTCGGCCACAAGGCGGTGGTCCGCCATAACTGCGTGGTCGACGGCCACGATATCCCCGAGAATTTCTACCTGCCGTCGGCCACAGTGGTCACGGGCGCAACCGATCTTACGGCGCTGAATATCGTGCCGCAGTCCGCGCAAGAGTTCTCTGAATCGGTCATGACGACCAATGTGAAGCTGGCGCAAGCCTATCGTCGTATTCAGAACGAGTTTTAATTGCGGCTTAGATCTTGAAATGGGGGCGACGGCCCCCATTTTTATTGGATTGAACAATGGAAGCGGAGAACCACCCTATGTCGGATCCCAATCAACCCCTTGATCCTAAAGGAAAAAATCAATCTGTTGATACTTCCGAGCAACTGGAAGTGAATGCTGCGGAAGGCAGCGAGCACAGCGCGGAAGACCAAGAGGACTTGGCGACTTTGCTGGAAAAGGCTCAGGCGCAAGTCTCGGAATATTACGACGAACTGTTGCGCGCGCGGGCCGAGGTCGAGAATGTTCGACGCCGCGCCCAGGACGATGTGGCCAAGGCCCGCAAGTTTGGTACGGAATCGTTCGCGGAAAGCCTGGTGCCGGTACGAGACAGCCTGGAAGCAGCATTGGCCGTGCAAGATCAAACTCCCGAAGCATGGCGCGAAGGCGTCGAAGTTACGCTGCGCCAACTGACCGGTGCGTTCGAACGGAACCTGCTGAAGGAAGTGGCCCCGGCTGTTGGCGACAAGTTCGATCCGAATGTGCATCAAGCCATATCCACCGTGCCATCCGCTGCGCCGGAAGGCACGGTCGCCCAGATGCTGCAAAAGGGCTACACCATTGCCGAGCGAGTGCTTCGGCCCGCGTTGGTCATGGTGTCGTCGGGGCAGTCGGCTGAATAAGTGGGGCGAATCTGCGGGGAAACCAGGCCGTATATGGCGAAAGGCGGTTAACAGGACTTGAAATCGCGCCGTTCGGCCTTAAATAGGAAACATCCAGTTTTTACTATCCACGAATCATTTTCAGGGTTATAGATTATGAGCAAGATTATTGGTATTGACCTTGGCACGACGAACAGCTGCGTTTCGGTGCTGGACGGCGGCAAGGTCAAGATTATTGAAAACGCCGAGGGCACGCGTACAACGCCCTCCATCGTCGCCTATCTGCAAGATGGCGAAATTCTCGTGGGCGCGGCGGCCAAGCGCCAGGCAGTCACCAACCCAGCCAACACGCTGTACGCCGTCAAGCGCCTGATCGGCCGCAAGTTCGACGAAAAAGCCGTGCAGAAAGACATCGATCTGATGCCTTACAAGATCGTCAAGGCCGACAACGGCGACGCATGGGTTGAAGCCCAGGGCAAGCCGCTGGCGCCGCCCCAGGTGTCGGCCGATGTGCTGCGCAAGATGAAGAAAACCGCCGAAGACTACCTGGGCGAAGAAGTGACCGAAGCCGTGATTACGGTGCCGGCTTACTTTAACGACAGCCAGCGCCAGGCCACCAAAGATGCAGGCCGGATCGCAGGCCTTGATGTCAAGCGCATCATCAACGAGCCGACAGCGGCCGCGTTGGCATTTGGCATGGACAAATCCGAAAAGGGCGACCGCAAGATTGCCGTCTACGACTTGGGCGGCGGTACGTTCGACGTATCCATTATCGAGATTGCCGATGTGGACGGCGAAAAGCAGTTTGAAGTCCTGTCGACCAACGGCGACACCTTCCTGGGCGGCGAAGACTTCGATCAGCGCATCATCGATTACATCATCGGCGAGTTCAAGAAAGATAGCGGCGTCGATCTGTCCAAAGACGTGCTGGCCCTGCAGCGCCTGAAAGAGGCCGCTGAAAAAGCCAAGATCGAGCTTTCCTCGGCGCAGCAGACGGAAATCAACCTGCCCTACATCACGGCGGATGCCTCGGGTCCCAAGCACTTGAACTTGAAGATCACGCGCTCCAAGCTGGAAGCTCTGGTCGAGGAACTGATCGAGCGCACCATCGAGCCTTGCCGCACGGCGATCAAGGATGCCGGTATCAAGGCGTCTGAAATCGACGACGTGATTCTGGTCGGCGGCATGACCCGTATGCCCAAAGTGCAGGAAAAGGTACAGGAGTTCTTTGGCCGCGAGCCGCGCAAAGACGTCAACCCCGACGAGGCGGTTGCCGCCGGCGCCGCCATTCAGGGTTCGGTCCTGTCGGGCGATCGCAAAGACGTGCTGCTGCTTGACGTAACGCCGCTGTCCCTGGGTATCGAGACGCTGGGCGGTGTCATGACCAAGATGATCCATAAGAACACTACGATTCCCACACGGTTCTCGCAAGTGTTCTCGACGGCCGACGACAATCAGCCTGCGGTCACCATCAAGGTTTTCCAGGGCGAGCGTGAAATTGCCGCAGGCAACAAAGGCCTGGGCGAGTTCAACCTCGAGGGTATTCCGCCGGCGGCACGCGGCACGCCTCAAATCGAAGTCACTTTCGACATCGACGCCAACGGCATCCTGCACGTGTCCGCCAAGGACAAGGGCACAGGCAAGGAAAACAAGATCACCATCAAGGCCAATTCCGGCCTGACGGATGAAGAGATCGAGCGCATGGTCAAGGACGCCGAGGCCAACGCTGAAGACGATCATCGTGTTGCCGAGTTGGCTCTGGCCCGCAACCAGGCCGACGCGCTGGTGCACTCCACCCGCAAGTCGCTGGAAGAGTATGGCGACAAGCTTGAAGCTTCCGAGAAGGAAGCCATTGAAGCGGCGATCACGGACCTTGAAGAAACACTCAAGGATGGCGACAAGGCGGCGATTGACGCAAAGGTCGAGGCGCTTTCCACGGCCTCGCAGAAGCTGGGCGAAAAGATGTACGCCGATATGCAGGCGCAGGCGGCAGCTGCGCAGGGTGCTGATGCCGCATCGCAGCCGGCTGACGAAAATGTCGTCGACGCCGACTTCAAAGAAGTCAAACGCGATCAATAAAGCCTTGCTTTAATGATCCTTAGCCCGGTTTCTGGTGTTTTACCGGAGGCCGGGCATTCTTGTTGCAGATATAAAAGACGTCGGTGACGTCAAAACTCATTATGGCAAAACGCGACTTTTACGAAATCCTGGGCGTAGGAAAAAATGCGTCCGACGATGAAATCAAGAAAGCTTATCGCAAGCTGGCGATGAAGTATCATCCTGACCGCAACCCGGACAGCAAAGAGGCGGAAGAGCGGTTCAAGGAAGTCAAGGAAGCCTACGAAATCCTGAGCACGGAAGAAAAGCGCGCGGCCTATGATCGCTTTGGCCATGCGGGCGTCGATCCCAGCGCAGCGGGAGCGGGCGGCATGGGCGGCGCCGGTTTTGCCGACGCCTTTGGCGATATCTTTGGCGAGATCTTCGGCGGCGCGGGCGGCGGCCGACGCGGTGGTGGCCCGCAGGTGTACCGTGGCGCCGACCTCAAGTACACGCTGGACATTAGTCTTGAACAGGCAGCCAACGGCTTTGACACGGAAATCCGCGTTCCCAGTTGGGAAAACTGCGAGACTTGCCATGGTTCGGGCGCCAAGCCAGGCACGCAGCCAAAAACCTGCAGCACATGCGGCGGCAATGGCGCGGTGCGCATGCAGCAAGGCTTTTTCAGCGTGCAGCAAACCTGCCCGACCTGCCATGGCACAGGCAAGGAAATTACCGATCCTTGTGTGGCCTGCGATGGCGTGGGGCGCATTCGCAAAAACAAAACCTTGCAAGTCAAGATCCCCGCGGGAATCGACGATGGCATGCGTATCCGTTCGTCGGGCAATGGCGAGCCGGGTGTCAATGGCGGGCCTCCGGGCGATCTGTATGTGGAAATTCACCTGAAGCCGCACGGAATATTCCAGCGTGATGGTGAGGATCTTCATTGTGAACTGACCATCCCTTTCACCAAGGCGGCCCTGGGCGGCGAGCTAGAAGTGCCTACGCTGTCGGGCAAGGGTGAAATCACCATTCCCGAAGGCACGCAAACCGGCAAGACCTTCCGTCTGCGCGGCAAAGGCATCAAGGGGGTTCGCTCCAGCTATCCGGGCGATTTGTATTGCCATATCGCGGTCGAGACGCCGGTTCGCCTTAGCGAAGAGCAAAAGAAACTGCTGCGCCAGTTCGAAGCTTCGCTTAGCCAGGGGGGTGAAAAGCATTCGCCTAAAAGCGAATCCTGGACCGACCGGGTAAAAAACTTCTTCAGTTAGTGGGTGGCAGTGGCGCTTTCAGCTCAAGCGGCGCCCTGGCCATTCAGCACGGTCCAACGTAGAAAGCGGCGAGTCATCGCCGCTTTCTACGTTGTTGCCGCCATGTTCGGGATTTGGCCGATGTCCAGATCATACAGCCAGGCCAAGCGTTCTGGCGTCATGGTCTGACGGGGCTCTCCGCACTGATGGACGCGGCCGTCGCGAAACAGCGCCACTCGGTCAGCCACATGCAAGGCATGTTCGGGTTGGTGGGTGCAAAGCAAGATGGCAATGCCCTGGTTTTTAAGCTCGCGGATATGTTCCAGGACGCGTATCTGGTTGCCGAAGTCCAGACTGGCGGTGGGCTCATCCATGATCAGGAGCACGGGTTCCTGGGCAATAGCGCGGGCGATCAGGGCCAGTTGCCGTTCGCCGCCGCTGACCTCGGTATAGGGCCGGTCGCGCAGATGACGAATATTCAGGCGCTCCAGGCAATCATGAGCCACTTGTCGGTCGTGGGCGCCCGGCGCGGAGTAGCGCCCGATACGCGCCGTGCGGCCCATCAGGACCATTTCCTCGACCGTAAAGGGGAAGACGCCGTCGTGGGCCTGGGGCACATAGCCCACGTGGCGGGCGAAGGTGCGGCGCGACCATCGGCCAGCCGCCTTGCCCAGCACATGCAGTTCGCCGTCCAGCGGGGGGATCAGACCCATCAGCGTTTTGAAGAGTGTTGACTTCCCGCTGCCATTCGGACCCAGCAGGCAAAGTATCTCATCGGCCTGCAACTGGAGGCTGATGCCGCTACTGATCGCCTTGCCGGCGTATCCGATGACCAGGTGCCTGGTGTTGATGATGGGGCTGCCGTCTTGCATGGTCAGGCCCTGCTGCCGCGAATCAAGAGCATCAGGAAGAAGGGGGCGCCGACCAGGGCGGTCAGGATGCCCAACGGCAATTCGATGCCGGCGGCGGTGCGTGCCAGTGTGTCGGTGAAGATCAGGAAGACCGCACCCAGCAGCACGGACGCCGGCAGCAGGCGCGAGAAATCCGGCCCCACCAGAATCCGTGCGACGTGGGGAATGACCAAGCCCACCCAGCCGATGATGCCGGTGAAAGCAACCGCCCCCGAGGTCATCAGGGTGGCGGCGACAATGAATATGACACGCGTGCGTGTGGTGTTGACCCCCAGTGATTGGGCTTCTTCATCGCTAAGGCTCAGCAGGTTGACGCGCCAGCGCATCAGCACCATGGGAAGCAGGCCGATGGCAAGGCACGGCACGATATAGGGAATGTCGGTTTGGGTGACCGTGTTCAGGCCGCCCAGCAACCAGAAGGTGATCGAGGGTAGTTGCGTATAGGGATCGGCCAGGATCTTGAGCAACGAAATACCGGCACCCAGCAGCGTGCTGACCGCTACCCCGGCCAACACTAGCACAAGCACGGTGTCGTGTCGCCTGACCGCCAGCGAGATTGCGTAAACGCTTGCTACGGCGATCAAGCCGCCGATAAACGCCATCAGTTGCACCAGGACGACGGAAAAGCCCAGGAAGATACCTGCCGCCGCGCCCAAGCCGGCGCCGGCCGACACGCCCAGAATGTCGGGGGAAACCAGCGGGTTGCGAAACATGCCCTGATAAGCGGCTCCGGCGGCGGCTAGGGAAGCGCCCACCAGGCCGCCGATGACCATGCGGGGAACGCGCAGGCCCCACACCACGGTATCCAGGGTGGCGGCATTATCCACGGCATGCTGCGACAGGCCCAGGCCTCGCAGCAGCGTCCAGGCCAGGTCGGACAAGGACATGGGGTACTGGCCGGCCATGATGCCGACAGCCGCCGCTGCCAGAAGCAGGAGAAGCAGAGGCGTCCACACAATGCGCAGACGCAGCGATTGCAGCATCATAAATTGGCTAATTTTTCTTGAAATCCCCCGCAACTGCAGTGCTGAACTGATCGGGCTTCAAGACAGCGCGCAGAGCGGCGTTGACATCGTCGGCCGTCAGCGAAGCCAGGGCTTCGTCGATATGCGCCGACCATTCGAAACTGCGGTCCAGTTGCAGATAGCCAAGCCAGGCCGACGCCAGTGTGCCATCGCGGGTGCGGGCCAGGCGGCGCAGCTTCAACAGGGCGTCAACGCCGCTTTGAACTTCTTGGTCAGTGAAGCCGTCCTTGAGTGCGAGCTCAAGTTCGGTCTCAATGGCGTCTTCCAGTTTCTTGCTGTTTTCCGGCGCATGGATGGCATAGAGCGTCCAGTCGCCTGACGGTTCATACGATGACGCGTCGAAATTGCTGCGAATATTGTATGACAAGCCATCCTGCACCCGGACACGGTTCCAAAGGCGCGATGTTTCAGAGCTGCCCAGCAGATAGTTCGCAACATACAGGGCGGGATAGCGCGGATCCGTGTCCTGGATCTTCAGTGGCAGGGTCGCCAGGTAGAAGGCGTTGGCTTTGTCGGGTGTGTTGATGGTGAAGGCTTTGGGCGGCGTGGGCCGGTAGGGCTCGCTGATACGTGTGTAGGCAGGGGCTTTCTTCCACCCGTCCAGGCCGTGGCTCAGGGCGGTCTTGACAGCGTTGGGTTCGAAGTCGCCTACGGCCGAGAACCGTATTGTTCCGGCGCCATAGAACTTTGCATGGAAGTCGGCGAGGTCTTTCTGGGTGACAGCGGCGATTTCTTCCAGCGCTTCCTCAAATGTTGGCACGTAGCGAATATCGTCGCTTGGCCAAGGGTTGTCGTAGCGGGCCAGCGTTCGCGCCGCTAAGGCACTGGGTTCCGCCATGCTGCTTTTGATGGATGCGGAGGCCTGGCGTTGGTATTCGGCAAGCTCCTTGGCGGGAAAGCTGGCGTTTCGTACGACATCGAGCACGGCTTCGACCACGGCGGGAAGCTTGTCGCCCGTGGTGCTCATGTCGACCACGACATTGCCGGCGCCCCCGTTGAAGTAGACGTCGGCCTTCAGCGCATCAAACTTGTCTTCGATCTGTTGCCGAGTCAAGGATTGGGTGCCGTGGTCCAAGAGCGCGGCCGTTGTGCTGGAGATCGCTCGTAGGCCTTTCAGGCTTTGCGCGTCGCCGAACTGGATCAGAAGCTTGGCGTACACACGGTCGCCTCGGGTCGGCTTGGGCAGCAGCGCCAGTTGGACGGCGCCGTTGGGTAGTTCCAGGGGCGCACGCAAGGTGCTGGCGTCGATATTTTCAGGCGAAGGATCAAAGGCGGCCACGTCCTCGGGCGTTTCCCGGCCCGTGTAGTCTTTCAGCACACTAGCCAGATTGACATCGCCCGGCGCGGGCGCCCGAACCGGTTTGTCAGTGGGGATATACAGGCCATCGGTGCGATTGCTGGCGACCAGATACTGCTGGGTGACTTCCTGTACGCGTTCAAGCGTGGCGTTGTCGACCAGGTCGCGTTGCAGGAAGAACAGGCGCCAGTCGCCTGCGGCAGCAGCGTCGGACAGCGCCCGGGTCAGGCTGGAAGGGTTTGCGTAGACCTGATCCCAGCCAGTCAGCCACTTGTTTTTGATGCGGTCCAGTTCTTCTTGCGTGAATGGAATGGCGGCCAGAGAAGCAATGGATGCGTTCAGCGCCTTTATCGCGGCCCATGGATCCATACCGGGTTCGAGTTGGGCGCCGAACAGCGCATAGCCCGGCTGGCGCATATCGCGGGCGAAGCCGAAGACATTGGCGCTTAGCTTCTGGCCCACCAGGTCGCGATACAGGCGGCCCGACGGCGTGTCGGCCAGCATGGAGACCCCGAGATCAAGAGGAATGTAATCGGGATCGCCCGCTGAAGGGATGTGGAACATGGCTGCCACAAACGGGCTGCCGCCATGGCGGCGCAGGGTAACGCGGCGTTCGCCGTCTTGTACGGGCTCTACCGTATATTCGGGCGGCAAGCTGCGGCTTGGGCGGGGGATTTTGCCGAAGGCCGTCGCAATGACTTGCAGTACGGCGTCGGGTTCGAATTGCCCGGAAATGATCAGAATGGCGTTATCGGGTTGGTAATACTGATGGTAGAACGCCCGTAGCTGCTGGATATCGACCTGCTCGACGTCGCTGCGCGCGCCGATGGTGTCTTTCCCATAGCTATGCCATTGGTAGGCAGCGGCGCGCATCTGTTGCATCAGAATGCGAAAAGGGCTGTTTTCGCCACTTTCCATTTCGTTGCGAACCACGGTCATTTCCGCATCCAGGTCCTCTTTGGCGATCAGGGAGTTGACCATCGCATCGGCTTGCCATTGGATGTACCAGTCCAGGGTTTCCGGGTCGGCCGCAAAGCTGGCGTAATAGTCGGTGCGGTCGCTGGTGGTCGACCCATTGGCGGCCAATCCGCGACGTGAGAATTCCGCCAGGGCGTTGCGCAGGCTGGGCGTGCCGCGAAACAGCATATGCTCAAGGAGATGAGCCATGCCGGTTTCCCCATAGTTCTCGTTGCGCGAGCCGACGAAATACGTCATGTTGACTGTGGTTGTGGGCTTGGAGGCATCGGGGGAAAGCAGGATCTGCAGGCCGTTGTCCAGCGAATACTGCGTCGTGCCTTCCACCGATGGCCCCTGGGTTACCCCGGCGGGCAAGGCCAGGGCTGTGGAACCGGCCAGAAACCAGATCAGCAGAAAACAACCATTCCTGAAAAGAGCGCGTAAATTGAAAGTGGGCATTGCGTGGTCCGGTAGAAAGGGTATTACTTAGACAGATTTCTCATGGCTTGTTCCAGGCCGCTGACGGTGACGCCATACATGCGGTCGTGCATGATGTTCTTGATAATCGCGATGGATTGCCGGTAAGGCCAGTAGCCTTCGGGTTCGGGATTCAGCCAGGCGGCTTTGGGCCAGTTGTCCAGCAAGCGCTGCAGCCAAGTGGCGCCGGCTTCCGCGTTGTTGTGCTCCACCGAACCCCCGGCTTGCAGGATTTCGTAGGGGCTCATGGTGGCGTCGCCCACAATGATCAACCGCCAATCGTCATTGTAGGTGCGCAGGATATCCCAGGTGTCGAAGCGTTCGGACCTTTGGCGGCTATTGGTGCGCCACAGCGATTCGTAGGGGCAGTTATGGAAATAATAGGCTTCCAGATGGCGAAACTCGCTGCGGGCCGCCGAAAACAGCTCTTGAACCCGCGTGATGTGATCGTCCATGCTGCCGCCGACATCAAGCAGCATCAGCACTTTGACGGTGTTGTGCCGTTCCGGCACCATTTGCAGGTCGAGGTAGCCCGCGTTGCGGGCCGTGTGGCTGATGGTCTGGTCCAGGTCCAGCTCAAGCTCAGCGCCTTCACGGGCAAATTGCCGTAACCGGCGCAGGGCCATCTTGAAGTTGCGCGTGCCCAGTTCCTGTTGGTCGTCGTAGTCGCGAAACTCGCGCTTTTCCCAAACCTTGACGGCGGTGCGGTGGCCGGCCGATTCGCCACCGATGCGTATGCCTTCGGGGTGGTAGCCGCCGTGCCCGAATGCGGAACTTCCCCCTGTGCCGATCCAGCGGTTGCCTCCTGCATGCCGCTCTTTTTGTTCTTCCAGTGTTTTCTTGAACAGCTCCATCAGCTTGTTCCAGCCATGCTTTTCTATCGCGGCCTTCTCTTCGGGCGTCAGGTGTTTCTGGAACTCTTGCAGCAACCATTCCTGCGGGATGGATTTGTCGGCGGGCAGGGAGGCTTCAAGTTGCTTGTAGAACTGGCCGAACGCCTGGTCAAAACGGTCGAACAGCGTTTCGTCCTTAACGAGGGTCATGCGCGCCACATGGTAGAAATCGTCGAGCGTGGGGGGCATGAGACCGGTGCGCAGCGTTTCGAGCAGGGTCAGGTATTCCTGCACGGAGACAGGCAGCTTATGGGCACGCAGGTGATAAAAAAAATCAGTCAACATGGCGGGTACGCGGTTCGTCGGGGGCGCTTGGTTTCAGCCATTGGCCGGTGGGCGGGTTGGGTTTGATTGTGCCGCGCCATTAGCGCCGCGCCCGCGCCATGGCGGCCAGGCGCTGCAGCAGCACCAGATCCTGTTCGTTCTTCAGCAAGGCGCCGGCCATGATGGGCAAGCCATCGCTCGTCGAGGCGATATCGGCGGCGCTTGCCGACTCGTTCATCAACAGCTGCAACCAGTCCAGGAATTCGGAGGTGGATGGCTTCTTTTTCAGGCCGGGCGAATCGCGCAGGGTGAAGAAAGTATCCAGCGCCGCGCCGAGCACTTCCTGACGGATATCGGGAAAATGCACCGCCACGATGCGTTTCATGGTCTCCTGGTCGGGAAAGTTGATGTAATGGAAAAAGCAACGGCGCAAAAACGCATCCGGAAGATCTTTCTCGTTGTTGGAGGTGATGATGATCAACGGCCTGTGCCTGGCTTGTATGGTCTGGCGTGTTTCGTACACATGGAACTCCATGCGGTCCAGTTCGCGCAGCAGATCGTTGGGGAATTCAATATCGGCCTTGTCGATTTCATCGATCAGCACCACGACCGGCTCGTTGGCTTCGAAGGCCTGCCACAGCACGCCTTTGACGATGTAATTGCCAATGTCGCGCACTTTTTCGTCGCCCAACTGGGAGTCGCGCAGGCGGGAGACCGCATCGTATTCGTACAAACCCTGATGCGCTTTGGTGGTGGATTTGATGTGCCATTGCAGCAGGGGGCGGTTCAGGGCGGCGGCCACTTCTTCGGCCAGCATGGTTTTCCCCGTGCCCGGTTCGCCTTTGATCAGCAAGGGCCTGCGCAGTGCAAGCGCGGCATTTACGGCCAGTTTCAGGTCATCCGTGGCAACATAGCGTTCGGTTCCGGTGAAGTGTTCGGCGGAGTGCCGGGGCGCGTCAGAAGTCATTTTTGTTCCGTTTCCAAGAGTAGTATTCGTAACGTTAACAGGGTTACATGGCGTGTCATGCAACAATTATCGTACAATCCCTACGGTTCGTCGGTCCGCTTCCCATGCATGCCGGCTTTTATCTACTGCTAAAAGAGCTCTTATGAAGTTGCGTACACATTTCAAGCGCACCCTTGTTGCGCTAGCCGCCACGGCGTCCTGTGGGATCGCCGGGCAGGCGTTGGCTGCCGACGAAGCCCCGGTTGGCGATGCGAAAGCCGCAGTCGACAAGGTGTCCATGTGCATTGGTTGCCATGGTATTGAAGGCTACAAGGCCAGCTTCCCCGAGGTCTATCATGTCCCCATGATTGCCGGCCAGAATGCGGAATACATCGTTCTTGCGCTGCAGGAATACGCAAACGGCACGCGTACCTTCCCCACCATGGAAGCCATCGCAAAGACTTTGTCGCCGCAAGATATCGCCGACCTCGCGGCGTATTATTCCGGCTTGAAATAATCAGGGGCCACCATGAAAAAAATGAATCTCGCCCTGATGGGCTTGTTGTTGACGGCTTCGGGTTCCTTCGCCCAGGCTGCGGATCTGGCCGCAGGCCAAGCCGCTTTTCAGAAGTACACGTGTGCGACCTGCCATGGCGCAGACGCCAAGACATCAACCTTGCCGACGTATCCGATCCTGGCAGGGCAGCATGCCGATTACCTGAAGCACGCCTTGCGCTCGTACAAACGCGGCCAGGCCGGCGCGCCGGACTCCGCCAACGTACGGAAAGACCCCGTCATGGGCGCCATGGCGAACCAGCTAAGCCCCACCGACATCGAGAATATCTCGGCGTGGCTGGCATCCCTGCCTTCGCCCCTGGGTGTTCGCAAATAAGAAAATCGGTTAGGGTAGCGGCCCTCATCAGTTGGGCACTACCCAACATATTGGGGTTACGCCATTAGCGCGGGCCAATCAGCGGCGTGAAATTCGCCGCTGAATTAATTCCAGATACGCCTCGTTGCTGTACGGTTTACCCAGGCGTTGAACTTCCCACACAATCTCCCCCAGGCACTCCATGATTTCATGCGCGGCCTGGTGCGTGTCGCGCGTTCCAAGCAATTGTTGGTGCGCTGCCTTGATGCCGGGCGGCTGGTCACTGGCCAGTTGCTCCGCAATCGCCAGGTGCATCGATAAGTGCAGGAAAGGATTTCCCCTGCCTTCCTCGACCGGGTAATCTTGTTCCAGGATGTCAGGGCGGTCGAAGTCATCGTGGTATTCAGGGTGTAGCGTGATCCAGTCGACAGCGATGGCTTCCAGGGGCGTCAGTACTTGGCCGTCGTGGTGTTTGCGCCAGGCATCAATAAAGAATTGCCGCGCTTGCTCGCGGGTGGGGTTGAACATTGACTCGCTCGATTCGCACTATAAAGCCTAGATTGTAATGCGGGGCAGCGGTCCTGCCGGACCGACTGGGCGGGTTGTGTCGCAAGCCGCTAAAATAATGGCGACAAATACATGCCGACACGTTCTTCGGCGGTTTGCCCGGGCTCCCGCCTTCGGTAGGCAGGCCGGCGTTGGTCTTATATAAGACTCAGTTTATAATGATGCGTTAAATTCATTTTTGCCAATTTTCCTGTCTTCTGGAGCTACTGGAGCACCTATGTCCTATCAACACATCAAAGTCCCGACATCGGGCCAAAAAATTACGGTCAACGCCGATTTTTCGCTCAACGTTCCTGATGAACCCATCCTGCCTTTTATCGAGGGCGACGGCACGGGTGCGGATATCACCCCGGTCATGCTCAAGGTCGTGGATGCCGCCGTTGAAAAAGCCTATGGCGGCAAGCGCAAGATCCACTGGATGGAAGTGTATGCCGGCGAAAAGTCCACCAAAGTCTATGGCCCCGACGTGTGGTTGCCTGAAGAGACCCTGGATGCAGTCAAAGACTACGTCGTTTCGATCAAAGGCCCCTTAACCACACCGGTTGGCGGCGGCATTCGCTCGCTGAACGTGGCCCTGCGCCAACAGCTCGACCTGTATGTCTGCCTGCGTCCCGTGCGCTACTTCAAGGGCGTGCCTTCCCCCGTGCGCGAGCCCGAAAAGACCGATATGGTCATTTTCCGCGAGAACTCGGAAGACATCTACGCTGGTATCGAGTTTGAGGCCGAATCCGAGCAGGCCAAGCTCCTGATCGACTTCCTGCAGGACAAGCTGGGCGTGAACAAGATCCGCTTCCCGGCCACGTCGGGCATCGGCGTCAAGCCCGTGTCGCGCGAAGGCACGCAGCGCCTGGTGCGTAAAGCCATCCAGTACGCCATCGACAACGACCGTCATTCGGTTACGCTGGTGCACAAAGGCAACATCATGAAGTTCACGGAAGGCGGGTTCCGCGACTGGGGCTATGAAACCGCCCTGAACGAATTCGGCGCCCAACTGATCGACGGCGGCCCATGGTGCAAATTCAAGAACCCCAAGACCGGCCGCGACATCATTGTGAAAGACGTCATTGCCGATGCATTTTTGCAGCAAATCCTGTTGCGCCCGGCCGAATACGACGTCATCGCCACGCTGAACCTGAACGGCGACTACGTGTCCGACGCGCTGGCCGCGCAAGTTGGCGGCATCGGCATTGCCCCCGGCGCCAACCTGTCCGACTCGGTGGCCATGTTTGAAGCCACCCACGGCACGGCGCCCAAGTATGCTGGCAAAGACTACGTCAACCCCGGTTCGGAAATCCTTTCCGCTGAAATGATGCTGCGCCACATGGGCTGGGTTGAAGCAGCCGACCTGATCATCAGCAGCATGGAAAAGTCCATCCTGTCCAAGCACGTCACATACGACTTCGCTCGTCTGCTGGAAGGCGCGACCCAAGTGTCGTGCTCGGGCTTTGGCCAGGTGATGATCGACAACATGTAATTGGTTCTGAACTGATGCATTGATCAGCCGTAAGGCTGTTCAGGTCAGGCCCCACTTCTTCGGGAAGTGGGGCTTTTTTGATTGATGGAACGAAACAGGCGCGACTATCTTCGGCCCTGGCGTATCTAGCGATGCAGGGCTTTGATGACGGTATTCGGTGCGGCTGCCATGACTTTCAGAAGGGCAGCCGCCGGGCCAGTGGGGGACCGTCGGTGTTGTTCCCAATTCTGAAGCGTACGCACGCTGACATTGATGGCTGCAGCAAACTCGCCTTGCGAGAGTTTTGTGCTTTCGCGCACTGCTTTGACGTCAATGGAATTGACGGTCGTGCGGCGGCCTTCGAGTTTGCCGGCGCGGATAGCTTTAGCTTGCCGCAGGCCTTCTTTCAGGTCTTTAAAGAGTTCTGTATCCATAGGTTCCGCTTTCACGTGTAGATTATACGCCGCTGGCGTATGTGAGACCGCATTGAGTTGAGGTGATGTGCTCAGCAAATTAAAGGCTCGCCGGTCGACGCTAGTCCTGATTGAACAGCGGCTAAAATTCGCCTTGGCCCTGGCCGATCGCGTCGTCATCCTCAGCAAGGGAAAAGTGGTGTTCGAAGCCACTCCTGAAGCGCTTGACGCCGATCCGGACACCAAACAGCGTTATCTCGGCATATAAACATGAGCAACCCTATCCGCAAATTTCAGATCGGCGCCGTCCAGGTCGAACTCGTTGTCGAGTCCAGTGGCCCCTTGTTGCATCCGGCCGAGATTTTCCCCGATTCCGATCCGCACACCATTGCCCGGCAGGGTGAATGGCTGTCGTCTAGGCTTTATGATCCGGCCAGCGACCGTCTGGTGATATGCATGCAAAGTTTCCTGCTGCGCAGCGCCGGAAAGATCATCTTGGTGGATACCTGTGTGGGCGACTGCAAGCAACGGGTCCGGCCCGAGTTCGACGAAGCCCGGTGGAACTGGCTCGATCGCCTCGCGCAGGCGGGTGTTGTGCCAGAACAGGTGGACATCGTGCTTTCGACGCACCTGCACGTGGACCATATCGGCTGGAATACGCACTGGGCCGATGGGCGCTGGATGCCCACCTTCCCCAACGCCAGATATCTTTTCGTTGACAAAGAATACGAGTACTGGAGCAGCGAGGCGGGCCGCAGTGCCCTGCAGCGCACGGGCGACTACGTCGAAGACAGCGTGCGCCCGATCTTCGAGGCAGGTCTGGCCGAGATCGTGGGCGTTGGCCACCAGATCGACGATTCCTTGCGCTTGTTGCATGCACCGGGGCACACGCCCGGCCATGTCTGCATCGAGATCAGCAGCGAAGGCCAGAATGCCATCATCACCGGGGACCTGCTGCACCATCCCTTGCAATGCCGTTTCCCGGACTGGAGCACCCGGTTCTGTTTTGACGCAAACCAGTCGCGTAAGACCCGGCTTGCCTTCATGAACGAACATGCGGGACGCGGGACGCTGCTGTTCCCTGCGCATTTCCCCGACCCTACCGCCGGTTATCTCAGGGTGGTTTACGACCCTGAAGAGCCGCATTATCGGTACGAGTTCGTCCAGGACTGAAGGCAGCTTGCAAACACGCCGGGTCGTACTGTCTCTGGCCGCAGTTCATGCGCCACCCCCTTATACGCCATCTGATCCACCCGCTCCGGCAGCTTTTCCACATCATCCGTGAATACAACCACCTCATGCCGTTCCCGCGAGATGCTGACATAGCAGGTGTCCTGGGCCGTGGTGCAGCTGAAACTGTTCGTGTTGTATAGCATCCTGTCGCGAGGCTTGGCGCATGGCTTCACATCAGACAGTAACTACATACGGCGTGTGGTTTTTACGAGCTATCGCACATTTCGAATATAGAATATTCAACAGTTTCGTGGCATCCAGCTGAGCCGACACCCCGACTTCAACTTCATGCCCATTTTTTTACCTTTAAAAGATATATTTTTTATAAACCTTATGGGGGTAACGAGTAGCGGCCAACTTTACATCCATGTGGTTTTTTTTTCTTTTAAACATGTATTTCAAATATATCTTTAACGTCGGAGAGGCACTTATGAAGAAGCAAGAATGGGGTTTGCGCAAAATTCTCACGCTTGGCTGTTTGCTGTTTTTTGGCGTATCCGCATCCAGCAGCGCCTTGGCAGCGAAGCGGGAGTTCGAAATGAATATCGAAGATACCCGTATCACCTTGGTGGAAAACCAGCAGTTCCACACCTTCGCATTCAACGGCCAAGTTCCAGGCCCTTTGTTTTATGTCGACGAGGGTGATGAGGTGTCGGTTGTAGTCAATAACCTGACTGCGTTGCCTCACACCATCCATTGGCATGGAATGCTGCAGCGAGGCACGTGGAAAAGTGATGGGGTACCGGGCGTTACCCAGGAGCAGATCGAACCAGGCAACTCCTTTACCTACGAGTTTGTGGCCGAGCCATCAGGCACCATGTGGTATCACTGCCACGTCAACGTGAATGAGCACGTGACCATACGTGGCATGTGGGGTCCTTTCATTGTTCGCCCTAAAAACCCGACGGAACTGGAAAAGACGGTCACCAAAGACTATGTGTTGATGCTGTCCGACTGGGTATCCAAATGGGCTGACAAGCCTGGCTTTGGCGGGATACCCGGAGACGTTTTTGATTACTTCACCATCAACGGGAAGTCTTATCCCGACACTCAGCCTATCAGGGTCAAGAAAGGCGACGTGGTGCGGCTGCGTCTGATCGGCGCCGGCGATTTGGTTCACAGCATCCACTTGCATGGCCATATTTCCATCATTGCTTTCAAGGATGGCTTTCCTTTGGCTAACCCGATCTATGGCGACACCGTTCTGATTGGTCCCGGCGAGCGTTATGACGTCATATTTCATGCCGATAACCCTGGCCGCTGGATGATACACGATCACGTCGACACCCATACCTTGAATGGTGAACGAGTGATGGGCGGCATCATGACCACTGTTGAGTACGACGAGATTAAAAACGACGAATCCTGGTATGACTGGAAAGATAAGGAGTTTGTTCCGAACTTCTACTACGAAGAGTCCTTAAAAGCAGGGCCAGACGTCTACAACAATGATGTTTTCGTTGGTCAAGCCGTTGAGTGAAGAAAGGAGAGGCAAATGAAATTACTACCTGGTTTAGGAGCGATAGCTCTTGCTGCGGCCGCGTTAAACGCGTGGGCGGATCCCGGTCTGGATCTGCTGAAAAACCAATGCATTTCTTGTCATGCGATCACCAAACCGGAGAACGCGTCGTTAGATCGCTTACTGGAGCGTAAAGCGCCTGATCTGCATTACGCAGGAAGCAAGTTCAACAAAGAGTGGTTGGAAGCGTGGTTGCAAAATCCAACGGTCATACGGCCTGCTGGGGTGATGTACTCGAAAATTGTCAAAGGCAATGAAGGCTCCATCGACACGATAGATACCAGTCAGTTGGAGCCGCATATGAAGCTGTCAAAAGAAGATGCGGCTCTGGCGACTGAGGCCTTGATGGCGCTAAAAGCGGAAGATGGCCTAGTCGAGGAAGGCGCATTCAAGAATGGCAAGCTAAACAAGAAATTTGCGTCCATGCTGTTTGGCAAGCTGCGCGGCTGCACATCGTGTCATGCCGCCAAGCCCGATGATGGAATAGCGTCCGGACCTGAGCTGTATGACGCGGGTGACCGCTTGCAGCCGGACTTTGTTATTGCCTACATCAAAGATCCGCAGAAGTTCGACCCGCACATCTGGATGCCAACGTTGAATCTGAATGATGGTGATCTGCAAAAGCTGACTGGCTACATTGCCACTCTCAAAGCTCAGGAGAAAGAATAATGCGTTACGTGAAAAATGTGACCGCCACTTTGGGTTCAGGTCTGCTGGCTGTGTGCTTTGGCTTTGCTTCACCCAGTGCGTTTGCTCAGGAAGCGCAATACGCAGAGTCCATCAAAATCTACAACACGTACTGTGTTCAGTGCCATGGCATCAATCGTGATGGCCAGGGTATCAACAGCGAACATATGTCGGTTCAGCCAAGAGATCACACCGACTCCAAAGCCATGGGCGACACACCCGACGATACGTTATTTAAAGCCATCAAGGAGGGAGGGTTAGCAGTAAGTAAATCTGTGTTAATGCCCGCGTGGGGAGGCGTTCTGAACGACGAGCAAATCACAGACCTCGTCAGTTATCTGCGCTTCATCAGCAAAACAGAGTAGTCATTATTTTCTACAAGTTGGAGAACACCATGAAACATAAGACCTTTAAGAAAAAGGTGGTACTGGCGGGAATCTCGCTGGCAACAGCACTGCTGGCCATGGCCCCCATACATGCGAAGACCGTGCAAGTGACGATGACGGCAAAAGAGGTGGATCTGCCCATCGACAACAAGGGTACGATGTATCGGACCTGGACGTTCGACGGGCAAGTTCCCGGCCCTGTGGTTCGTGTAACGGAAGGGGATATTGTCGAATTCACGTTGTTGAATGATCCCGAGAGCAAAAACTCGCACTCCATGGACATGCATGCAGGACAGTTTGATCTCCTGACAGACTTTGAGTCGGTCAAACCGGGCGAAGAAGGCAAGTTCAGGTTCAAGGCTGAATATCCGGGTATCTTCTACTATCACTGCGGATCAGATCCGATGATCCAGCACATAGCTCGTGGCATGATCGGGGCAATCATCGTCGATCCAAAAGATCCTGAAGCCTTACCCAAGGCAGATCGTGAATATGTCTTGATCCAGTCGGAACTCTATGCCAACCCAGACGACCAGGATGCGATGATGGCCAACGAATGGACCAACGTGATGTTCAACGGTGGCATCTTTAAATATGACCCCGTGCACGATCCCGCCGCTACCAAAATGCTAGAGGCCAAGCCAGGCGAACGCGTCCGTATTCACTTCATTAATGCCGGGCCCAACGAGACTGCATCGTTTCATGCGATTGCCGGGATATGGAACAAGGTTTATCCCAGTGGCAATCCTGAGAACGCCTTGGAAGGTTTGCAGACCTATGTGGTGGGACCAGGTGATGCCGCTTCGTTCGACATCATTTCGCCTATAGAAGGAGCCAACGCACTGGTTACGCACTCCATGCGTCAGGCTTTGTCAGGCGGAATTGCCGTTCTGAACTTCAGTAATGACGCTGACCCTGAAATGGGCAAAGGCGACAACATTCTGGTTCGTTAAGCCGGTAGGCATGGAAAGCCGCGTCGCGGTTTTCCATGCCTTTGAGGCCCTCTCGTATCTTTGACTCTCCCGCCACCTGTTGTTGCTCGATGTAGTCCCCATGCGTCTCCAGTTCAAAATATTGCTCATCACTGCGGCTGCCATTTGCATTAGCTCTCCTGGCTATTCCGGTACGCATGACACGGGGCACAACCACTCTGATGCGCAAGCTGAGCATGCGGCGCATACTCCTGGCGAAGCTATCCAGCACACTCAAACCCCTCATGATCATGCCAGCAACGACCATGCTAATCACGGCAAGGTCGAGCCAGACCCCGGCCATCATATTCATGATCTCTCCGCACATGACCACGCAGGCCAAAGTCATGTTGCCCAGCCAAATGTTCTGGGCATCTCCGAGCCGGCTGGCTCAACGGACAAATACACCTGTCCCATGCACCCCAATATCATCACGCACGAACCAGGAAGTTGCCCGATCTGTGGCATGCATTTGGTCAAGATGGTGCAGAACGAAGCAACGCAGCCGGCTCAAACGGACCAGAGTCATGAGCATCACGACCATGCTGATCACGGCAGTCCCGAGCAAATTTCGAGTCCGCTTGGTCACGGTCTTTCGACGCATAACCACGCAAGCCAAAGTCATGCCGCCCAGCCAAATGTTCTGGGTATCGCTACGTCGGCAGATTCAACGGATAAATACACCTGTCCCATGCACCCCAGCATCATCACGCACGAGCCTGGCAACTGTCCGATTTGCGGCATGAATCTGGTGAAGGTGGTGCATAGTGAATCTGGCAAAGGAAGCGATCTGGTACATGTCGACGCCGCCACTCAGCAACGCATGGGTGTACAGCTACAGACAGCAAAAGTTACTCGCATGTACCGCGCAATCGACACGTTTGCCACCATCACATCGGATCAGAGCCGCAGCGTATCGGTCAACTCTTTCGTGACGGGATGGATCAAGCGGTGGCATGTGCAAGGCATAGGCCAGAGCATCAAGAAGGGACAAATTCTGTATGAAATCTACTCCCCCGAGCTACAGCAGCGGCAGCGGGAATACCTCAATATTCTGACGCGCCTTGACTCCATGCGGTCGACTGGCGGGGGAATGACGATGTCCCGAGGGCAAGATCTTTCAGCAGCCAGCTTTGTGATGCTGAGGGGCCTGGCCAAGGACCGCTTTCGTACCCGTGATCGTCTGCTCGATGCGGGTGTTCCCTCTAGCGCCATGGAGCGGCTCGAGAAAAATCGCCGCATCCTGGATGTCGTGCCGATACACGCCACGCAAGATGGAATCGTCACAGAGATGTCGGCCCGTGAGGGAATCTACATCAATCCCCAGCAATCACTCCTGACCTATATCGATAACTCGAGCGTCTGGGCGGAGGTTGCGTTGTATCCCGATCAGATTGAGTGGCTGAAGAACGGCGATGCGGTCACATTGACCTCGGGTCTTGATGATGCAACCTCAGTTCACGCACAAGTGAATCTTTCGACGTTACAGATAGACCCCATAAGCCGGACGGCAAAGTTGCGTCTGGCAGTATCGAACGACGACAACGCCTTTTATCCGGGAAGCTACGCGAAGGTCACGATTGAAACCAACGAGCAGCAGGTATTGAGCGTACCGCGCGACGCCGTCATCCGGACCGGTCGCGGCGAGTACGTGGTTGTCAACGATAGCCCTGATCACTTTCGCAGCGCCCCGGTTAGTACGGGCATTGAGGATAAGCACGCGGTTGAGATCCGCTCCGGTCTGGAGGAAGGTGCCAGAGTTGTGGTCAACGGCCAGTTCTTGCTGGATGCAGCGGCTTCTCTGCAGTCAATGCAAAATCGACTGGCTGCGACGCCGCTGCCTGCCGCCCATAAGACGGAGACTGCCGCGCGACCTGCCGCTATAGCAGTCGCCGACACGATGCCTATATCAACCCACGCCCACCCATGATTACCCACATAATCAACTGGTGTACCCGCAACCGGCTAGTCGTGCTGGTGCTGACACTGGCTTTGGTCGTGGTGGGTGTCGAGTCGTTATCACGTCTGTCTCTGGACGCCCTGCCGGACTTATCCGATGTGCAGGTCATCGTGAAGACCGATTATGCGGGGCAGGCGCCGCAATTCGTGGAAGATCAAGTCACCTACCCTCTGGCGGCGTCGCTGCTATCGGTGCCAGGCACCAAAGCGGTGCGCGGATTCTCCATGTTTGGTGAGTCGTTGATCTATGTGATTTTCGAGGACGGTACCGATATCTATTGGGCGCGTTCCCGCATTCTGGAGAATCTGAGCCAGGCAGCCGGTCAACTTCCGGAGAATGCCGTACCGACTCTCGGACCAGATGCCTCTGGGGTAGGTTGGATCTACGAATACGCGCTAGTTGATAAAAGCGGAAACACACCGCCCGACGAGTTACGGGCCCTGCAGGATTTCTACCTGAAACTGGAATTGCAAAGCCTGCCGGGCGTCGCCGAAGTTGCCAGTGTTGGTGGCAAGGCGCGTCAATTTCAGATTGATGTCGATCCGCTAAAACTGGCCGCCCACGGCTTGGACCTGGGCAGCGTGGCACAGGCGGTAAGGAACAGCAATCAATCCAGCGGCGGCTCTGCGTTCGAAATGGCTCGAGCCGAGTACTTGGTGCGCTCCAATGGTTACCTGCGTCATACGACAGATTTCGAGGATATTCCGCTTTACACCGACAGCGCGGGTAACGTTATTCGATTGAAACAGATCGCGGACATCAGTACAGGCCCCAGTCCCCGACGCGGCATCGCAGAACTGGACGGCAAGGGTGAGGTCACCGGAGGCATCGTCGTGATGCGTCACGGCGAGAACGCGTTGACAACGATTCGGGGAGTCGCCGCCAGGCTGCAGGAGTTACGTGCAGGCCTTCCGGCAGGGGTCGAGATTGTGACGACATACGATCGCTCGGGCTTGATAGAACGTGCGGTAGAAACGTTGCGCAACAAGTTGCTGGAAGAGTCGCTGGTTGTCGCTCTGATCTGTGGGATTTTTCTGTTTCACTTCCGTTCATCCCTCGTGGCGATTGTGACCTTGCCCATCGGCATTCTGGTCGCGCTGTGGATTATGCGACTGCAAGGCGTGTCAGCCAATATTATGTCGCTTGGCGGAATAGTGATTGCGGTTGGTGCCATGATTGATGCCGCAATCGTCATGATAGAAAACATGCACAGGCATCTGGAAAGATCGTCGGATCCTTCCGGGAAAACGCTGGATGTTTGGCCGGTTGTCCGGCAAAGCGCCGGTGAAGTCGGCCCAGCGCTGTTCTTTTCCCTTCTGGTCATCACGGTTTCGTTTTTACCGGTATTCACATTGACGGGGCAAGAGGCCCGCCTCTTCAGCCCCCTTGCGTACACCAAGACTTATGCGATGGCGGCGGCAGCGATACTGGCCATCACCCTGACACCCGTGTTAATGGGCTATGCCATTCGAGGGCGTATTCCCCCCGAGTCTGCGAACCCCATTAACCGGGTGCTCAAACGCCTGTATCAACCGGTGCTCTATGCCGCGCTGCGTCATCCCAAGACGGTCGTGTTGGCCGCTGCCCTGAGCCTTGCCACCATCGCGTTTCCCTTGTCGAAATTGGGCAGTGAGTTTATGCCGCCGCTGGATGAAGGCGACTTGCTTTACATGCCTACTACCTTGCCTGGGGTGTCGGCTGACGAGGCCGCAGATATTCTGCGGCGCACCGATCAACTGATCGCCGCCATGCCTGAAGTCGAGCGAGTATTTGGCAAGGCTGGGCGTGCTGAAACGGCAACGGATCCGGCTCCGCTATCGATGCTGGAAACCACCATCATGCTTAAACCGCGCTCCGAATGGCCAGAAGGGCGGACCAAGCAAGGTCTGATCGAGGACCTCGACCAGACTGTGAGATTGGCCGGTCTGACCAACTCGTGGGGTTATCCAATCAAGACGCGCATCGATATGCAATCCAGCGGTATTCGAACCCCGCTTGGTATCAAGATCACCGGACCTGACGTCGCCGAGCTGGAGCGGATTGCGATCGAAATGGAGTCAGTACTCCGTACCGTGCCCGGCGCACGCTCGGTGTTCGCCGAACGTATCGGTGCCGGGCGCTATGTCGATATAGATATTGACCGGCAACAAGCCGCGCGATATGGCCTTAGCATCAACGCGATTCAAAGCGTGGTGGAAGGGGCAATGGGGGGCCAGGCTCTCGGTACTGTCATCGACGGCCGTGAGCGATATCCCATTGTGTTGCGCTATACGCGCGCCCATCGGGATTCACTGCCCGCACTAAATGAAATGCGAATCAAGTCGCCCAATGGCACGCTGGTGGCGTTGCGCGATGTGGCGCAGGTGCATGTAAGCGATGGACCGACGGCGGTCAAGAGCGAGAACGCGCGCCCCGTTGCCTACGTTTTCATCGATTTGGCGACAACGGACGCGGGGGCGTATTTGTCTGCCGCTCAAGCTGCCCTGGATCAACAGGTTCAGTTCGATGTTGGCTACACCATGAGCTGGGAAGGGCAGTATTTGCAGTACCAGGACGGCAAGCCTCGACTGCTGGCTGCTGTAGCCCTGACCTTGCTGTTGATCTCGACGCTGCTGTTTTTGCACTTTCGCGATGCGATCAAGGTTGCCATGGTGTTGCTGTGTCTGCCATTTTCGTTGATTGGTGGTCTTTGGATTATCTACCTGCTTGAGTATCAGTTGTCGGTTGCGGTGTTCATCGGTCTTATTGCGTTGGCGGGTGTAGCCGCCGAGTTCGGGGTCGTCATGTTGCTTTATCTGGACCAGGCGCTGGCCGCCATGGCAAAAGAGAAGCCAACACTCACCAGAGCCGATGTGCGGTCTGCCATTGTGTCGGGCGCTTTGCTGCGCTTGCGCCCCAAGGCCATGACCGTGGCGGTCATTCTGGGAGGGTTGCTGCCCGTCATGTTCTCGGTTGATGCCGGCGCCGATGTTATGAAGCGGATCGCGGCGCCGTTGATCGGTGGCATGGTTTCCGCGCCGCTGTTTTCCCTGGTTGTGATCCCCGCACTTTATCTACTGATCTTCAGGCGTAAGTCGGTAGCCGCAACGGCACCTGAGCCAAACCCTGCTCCTGTCGTGGATGCATTATGAAGAGTTTTCTGAACCTATTGCGTTCGATGCGATTCGCCATTGCTATCCTGACGGTGGTGGCCATAGCATCCATGATTGGGTCAGTGCTGGAACAAGGCAGGCCAGCCGTCGTATACATCGATCGCTATGGTGAGTTCTGGGCTACCCTGATTCAAATGGTGGGCCTGAACGACATCTATCATGCATGGTGGTTCTCTACCCTGCTGGCGTTCATGGCGATCTCGACCGGCTTGTGTCTGATCCAGAACACTCCGGGCATGCTGCGTGAAATGCGCAGCTATCGCGAAAACAAGAGTATTGCAGGCTTGCGCAACAGCCCTCACCGCGACGAAATCCAGTTTTCGACCTCACCCGGCGAGCTCCACTGCAAGCTCGGCGTGTTCTTGCGACAAAGCCGATTCCGCTTTAAAACCGTCGAGTTGGAGGACGGTGCTTACATGGTTGCAGCCCGTACCGGCAGCTTACGCAGGCTTGGCTATCTGTTCGTTCATGGGGCCATTGTGATTATTTGCGTAGGCGGGCTGATAGACGGCAACATCGGTCTACGCCTGCAATTGTTTACGGGCGCGCTACAAACCGAGACTCGCGACATGCCTGCAGACCAGGTGCCCACGCAGAGCCGGCTGGAGCCGGATTCGGGTTCATATCGTGCATCCCTGAGTCTGAGCGAGGGCACGACACATGACTCTGCCTACCTGCTTTTTAACGATGGCTATCTGGTTCAGGAACTCCCATTTGCCATTCATTTAAAGCAGTTCCGGGTGGAGCATTACGCCAACGGTCAGCCTAAAGACTTCGCCAGTGATATTGAAATTATTGATGGCGCCCAGCGCATTCCGGTCACACTGCAGGTCAACCATCCATACTCATATAAGGGCGTGACCCTGTATCAGTCCGGCTTTGCTGATGGTGGAACAAAGGTACGCATGAACGTGCAACGTCTGGACAGTGCGGCCACACCTACCGCATTTCAGGGCGAGGTCGGCGACAACAGCGCGCTGCTACTGAACGGGCAACCGGTAACTATTGAATTCACCGACTTTCGTCCGACAAACGTTATCGAGTTTGCCGCCGATCCCGATTCGGCCGCAGCAACCTGGTTCAAGCAAGCTTCTGCCGGCCAGGAAATGGCTGACGTTGGCCCATCGGTTGCTTTCAGGCTGCGCGACGCCGCGGGCCAGGCCGAGGATTGGAACGTTTATATGAATCCGTTCGAATTCGATCAAGCCCCCTATCTGGTGATAGGTAAACGTGAAACTGCTTCCGGCACGTGGCAGTATGTTCGCCTGCCCCTGGATAACGAAAACAGTGTCCTGGCGTATCGGCGCTTTGCCGCCAATTTGAGCAATGACGCTGCACGCAAAGAAGCCGCCGCAGCTATCGGCACTGAAGCGCACAATCCTCTGCTGGCAGGCGCACTTGAAAACACCGCCCTGACGCTGTTGACGACGTTTGCTGAAGCCGGCACGAGCGGCATGCTGAGATTGATTCAGGAGTCCGTTCCCGCCTCGGAACAAGCCGCCGCCGCTCAGCTTTATATGGAACTGCTGGAACGTGCGGCGACCTTGTTGCTGGGCGTTGATCCCGCCACCGGCAACTTGAGCCAGCTTCCTTCGGCACGCAGCAGTCTACAGGCGTATAGCGATACTCTCGCGGCCGACATTCCCTTTGCTTTTCAGCTGACCGGATTCGATCAGGTCAACGCATCGGGGTTGCAGTTGGCTCGGGCGCCCGGTGCGCTACTGGTCTATGCGGGTTGCACCCTGCTGGCGCTAGGCGTTTGCGCCATGTATTTCATACGAGAGCGCAGGCTCTGGGTTCTGGTAACGCCAAGGACCAATCAAGTGTTGATGGCCTATGCGGCCAACCGAACAACCCCGACCTTGTCGGCCGAGTTCGATATCTATCGTCGTGCCGTTTCAAAACTGGTCTGAACTGAAGAGGTAAACCGATGTCAACAACCACCGTTCTTGCACATAACTACCACGTTAACCCGAATGTCCGCAGCAATTGGAGCAAGTTGGGTAGTGGCCTGTTCAGCCTTTTCGTCGTAGGCGGCTGTGTATTGGCGCTAACTTTGTATTTACACTGGATGGACGCCTATGAGGTCGGTATTTTGCTGATGTCGGGGGCCGCACTGCTCATCATGGGCTTGCGCTGGCATCCTTTGCAAAAGCTGACAGCCGCTACGGCCGCCCTGAGCCTGATTGCAATCTGGCTGTATGGCGGTGAGTTGCTGCGTGCCGAGCAGTCCTTCTGGCTGAAGTACTTTCTGGCCAGCCAATCCGCCATCATGTGGATGGGGTTTGCGTTCTGGAGTGCAACTGCGGTTTATATCATCGGGTGGCTTACCCGTTCCGAATCCACTCTGAAGCGCGGAAGTCAGCTTGTCTGGGTAGGTGTCATGTTCGGTTTTGTTGGCCTGCTTGTGCGTTGGGCTGAATCCTATATGCTCGGCCCCGACATGGGACACATCCCCGTCTCCAACCTCTACGAGGTCTTTGTCCTTTTTTCTCTCATTACGGCATTGCTATACCTGCACATGGAGGCCCGGCTTCACAGCAGGCAGCTCGGAGGCTTCGTCATGCTTGTCGTAAGCGCCGCTGTTGGCTTCCTGTTCTGGTACGGCGCCATTGCGGGCGCGCATCAGATCCAGCCCTTGATTCCCGCCTTGCAGTCCTACTGGATGAAGCTTCACGTACCCACGAATTTCATCGGCTATGGAGCATTCTCGATCGCCGCCATGTTTGGTGTCGCCTGGCTTGTAGCGGGCCGCCATTATTTCAACGTGCGGTTGCCCTCCCGTCCGTGGCTCGAAGAGCTGATGTACAAGTCGACCGCGTTGGGCTTCGTGTTTTTTACCGTTGCAACAATATTGGGTGCATTATGGGCGGCTGAGGCCTGGGGCGGCTACTGGTCGTGGGACCCTAAGGAAACCTGGGCTCTGATCGTATGGCTCAATTATGCGGCCTGGCTGCACTGCCGACTGGTCAAGAACATTCAAGGTAAGGTGCTGGCCTGGTGGGCGGTAATTGGTTTTTTCATCACGCTCTTTGCCTTTCTTGGCGTCAACATGTTCCTGGCCGGGTTGCATTCCTACGGCGCTTTATAACTCCATCTCAGCAGGCCAATCATGAGCTTGACCCAAGCCGCTTATTTTTGCTTATTGCTGGCGTTCTTGATGTCGAACCTGCCGTTCTTTAGCGGCGGGCGAGCGGTGCGATCCAAGGCTACCGCATTGCGTTTTGCCTCATGGTTGGTGCTTTACGGCTCGTGGATCGCCGCCACGACGGTGCTGGAGCAGAATGTCAGCACCCCAATTGCCAAGGACTGGAGTTTCTGGCCGGTCAGCCTGGCATTTTTTGCGGTATTGGCTTTTCCTGGTGTCATTTATCGTTATTTGTGGCGGCCCTGATGCGCCACGTCGACAATGCCTCCGACCGTGACGGCGCAACGCATCAGCGCAGGGTTTTCACCTGTCACGCCGGCTTGCGCGCCAGCATGGTTGCAAACTGCAGCTGGGCGCCGTTGTGCATGGTGCCCACGTCTTCGTTGTATTTGACCAATTCCCAGCCTTGATAGGCATCGCTAAGCTGGCCCGGCCTGAACGTGAAGGGGAAATTCATGGGGCAGGGGTGGTCGGGCGTATCCATGGCGCAAACAATCAGGTTGTGGCCCCCTGGCCGGGTGTGCAGCTGCATGTCGGCCAGCACGGCATCGACCCTGCCTGGATCGATGAACATGAGCGTTACCGTGCAGGCAATAAAATCGTAATCTGCACCCAAATTTGCGTCGTTGATGTCATATCGTTGCGGTGTGATGGTATTGATACCTTCTTGGCTGATGATGGACTGCAACTGCCCAAGCAGGGCCGGATTGGTGTCTACGGCCGTGACCACGAAATCGCGCTGGGCCAGGTACAAGGCGTTGCGGCCATTTGAACACCCCATGTCGAGCGTATCGCCCGGCTTGACAACCTGACAGGCCGAAACTGGGTATTTCGGAGCAACGTGACCACTGATTTCGGCCGAACGTGACCGACGGTTT
>JBIQKZ010000025.1:0-34809 GCA_044464765.1 Pusillimonas sp. | reverse complement strand
CAAGGCGCTGGAACGCGTTATTTCCGACATGGCCATCATCGATGCACAGTGCGATGCCGGCACATCGGGTTCGCCCGCAGTGCTGCACGAGCGTCGCGCCGTACGCAATCTGCTGGTGGCTATACTGGACGCCATCGCATGCACCCATGCCCTGGCCGGGACACTAAGAGAGTTATCGACTGGGCTACCCCGCTATACCCAGCCTGATCAGCCCTCGCCCGAGGCGCTACGACACGCGTTATCAACCTGCCTGTCGCCCACGCCTGAGAGCAGCAGCGACCATGACAGCAGCAGTGGTGAAGCAAGCGATAGCGGCCTGCGTGAGCAGCTTGTCTACTTGCACAACTGTATGGACGTGATCGCCAAGCGCCAACGACGTCTGTTGGACAAGGGTGAACAGTCAGGCCCTATTCGCACCGCTCAAACCCACCGCGAATGGCGCGATGCCTTGCGCACCGGTATTCGCGTGGCAATCGTCCTGACCAGCCTCGGTCTTGTTTGGATGTTCACACAACACCCCTTGATGCTGATGGCCATTTTGGGCGCATCGATTCTCTGCTCGGTGTTTGCCACCATGGAAGTTCCCAAAACCAGCATTCTGCACGCCCTGCTGGGAACAGCAGCCGGCACCCTCGCAGCGCTCATCTGCACGTTCGGCTTGCTGATCCACCCGCTCTCCCTGCCCACGTTGTTGCTTGCGCTGGCGCCATTTATTTTCTTCGGCGCCGTCCTGCTTGCCGTTCGCCGCACGGCTGGAATCGGCATGGATTACAGCATGACCTTCTTGTTGCTGGCCGCGCCTCATTGGCCCATGACTGTGGATACGCCACACTTTCTTAATATTTTGCCCGGCCCGGTCCTGGGCGCATTGGCCTCGGCCCTGGCATTTCATTTCATCCTGCCCACGGACCCCCTGCGCAGGTTGAAAGACATCGCTTGGCATATCGTTCACGACATACGAGGCCTGGCCGTAACATCACAGCCCGTCAGCGAAGGATTCTGGCGCGCCCGCGCCTTGCATCGCGCCATGCGTCTGGTGGTGCGGGCGTCATCCGCAGGCCTGGGAACTCGCTTGGCCGTGCCCTTCGCCCTGGCATCGCTTAACCTGGGTTCCGATCTTTTGCGCCTGCGGCAAACGCTCTCCACACTGCCCGCCCACGACCCCACAGTGGTGCGGGCGCACCGTCTGCTAAGCTTACTGGCGGCCGGAAGAAGCCATCAGAGCGGCCTGAGTCGCCACTTCAACACGCTAGCCGGCCAGACCCGACACTTGTCGAAAGGATTGGATACCTTGCTGGCGCGCATAGGACGGAACCTGGAGCGCTATCCGTCCATGCCGATTCTTGATGCCCTGGAGAAGAACGGCGGCAAACCAGCCTGACGGTACTTGCCTTATTCGTTGCGCGAATCGGCCTTGGCGTTCGCCTGGGGATCGGGCCCCGGGAAACCGTACGTTGGGTCAATATTGATCCTAAAGCCCGCGACATCGTGCAAAACGTGTATATTTGCCGTGCCAAAGAGATCAACAGTAGATAGCGCGCCTCGAGTCCACCAACATCGAAAACCTAAAAGGCCAGGCCTTTAAAATGTCAAATTAGCGGCTACTGTAATGCTTAAATACTGCTCACGCTATTATTTATAAAATCAGCAACCTAGAACCTATAAATAGAAACAGAACACGCATATTGCTCAGCTCATTGCTCTTATCCCTTGGCACCAACTGGCTACTTTCACGATACCCGGGCTAGGCCCATTAGCTTAGGTATATCGTGCCGTCCTGCTCGTAAGTCCTCGCTATCGGCCTCGGCTATTATCTTGCCGCGATCCATGAATAAGCAACGAGACGAAATAGCAAACGCGATATCCAGTCTTTGCTCAACGAGCAGAATAGAGAAATCTCCCGCAGCAGCCAGGGACTTAACAACATCGACTAGAACTTCCACAATTAGCGGAGACAACCCTTCGGACGGCTCATCCATTAGAAGTACTTTCGGATTGCCGACGAGCGCGCGCCCAATAGCAAGCATCTGCTGCTCTCCCCCTGAAAGCTGCCCTCCAAGGTTCCGCAGCCTTCGCCCCAGGGAAGGGAATAATTCTAATATTTCTGCTTTTGTCCACCGACCGGGCCGCTGTGCAACCATCAAGTGTTCCTCTACGGTTAAGGAGGAGAACATTTCTCGGTTTTGTGGAACGTAGGCAAGCCCAGCACTTGATCGGTGATGAGTCGGTGCTCCCGCAAGCTCAATACCCGCAATCTTTATGCTTCCGGCGCGCCATCGTGCCCGCCCTGTAATCAGTTCCAATAACGTAGTCTTTCCAACTCCGTTGCGGCCGACTAGACCGACAGTCTCCCCCGCGCCGACATGCAAAGACACGCCTTCATTGATTATTGTTTGCCCCCAGCCTCCTGATAAGCCTATAACCTCAAGCACACGTTTCCCCTGTAGCCGAATAACCAGCCCCCCCATTACCCAAATAGACTTCATGCACCTTCGAGGAGCTCATAACCGTTTCGGACGGCCCGCTAATCAATACGGATCCTTGAACGAGGACCGTCACCGTGTCGGCCAGTTGTCGTACTATTTCCATGTCATGTTCTATGATCAGCAAAGCTATATCCACTGGCAGACGCTTTATTGCCTCAAGGAGTATATTTATTTCTGATGTCGGTATACCTGCTGCAGGCTCGTCTAGAAGTAAAACCTTTGGCTCGGATGCCCACGCCAAAGCCATATCGACAAGGCGCTGCTCTCCATAAGCGAGCTGAGAAATAGGTCGATGCATTAAATGCTTCAAACTGAATGTCACCAATATCGCTTCAGCCTGTTCCAGCAAGTCGCGGCGTTTCCCTGCAGCTTGAAAAAAATTTAACGCTTCACCTTTGTGCTGGCAGACAGCAATAAAAACATTTTCCAATACACTCAAGCTTGGAAACAGGTTACTAATTTGGAAGGTTCTGGCCAATCCCATCTTAGCCCTGGCCGCGGGGCTAAGATGGGTAATTGGCTTTCCAAACAGCGAAACAGTCCCAGCATCCGCCCGTATTATTCCAGATATTAGGTGCACTAAAGTGGACTTCCCTGCCCCATTCGGCCCAATTAAAGCGTGGCGTGCACCGACTTCTAGTTGCAAGTCAACGTTATCCGTTACCACTAGGCCTTCATAAGCTTTACACAGCCCTTTTACTTCCAACGCCCGCATAGTCATCTCTTTAGCCTGCCCGTGTAACCAACTATTCCATCTAGGCCTCGCTGTGCTAAGCCCAAAATCCCCCCTCGAGCGAATCGAGTAACTATTACTAGCAACCCACCAACAAAAAACATCCAGTAAAACGGATTCCATTGCTGGCTAAAGTACTGCACAGACATGTAAATCGGCGCCCCTACCAAACCACCATACAACTGCCCAACGCCACCTATGACCACCATCAGCAAAGCATCAACCGAAGTATCAACGCTTAAGACATGCAGTCCCACAAACGCTGTAGTCTGCGCCGATAAACTCCCTGCAATGCCAGCCATCAACCCACTCAATACAAAACAGATAACTCGGTAACGCAAGGTTGGCGCACCTAAAAGTTGCATGCGCAACGCATTCTCCCTCAAACCTTCCAGCGCCAACCCATACGGCGTGGCAAGCAACCACCGGACTAACCAGACCAGCACAAATGACCATCCCAATACATACAAGTACTGTGTCCGCCCATCCACCAACCACTCGAATTGACCGAAGACGGGGTCAATAACGATGCCCAGTAAACCGTCATCCCCTCCCGTGATGGAGCTAGCCTTGTTTGCGGCTTCATAAGCAATGACACCTAACGCGAGCGTAACAATCAATAATGGCAAACCATTAAGTCGCAAAATTAAAGGCCCAATAACCAGGGCGACTACAGCTGCAGCAAGCCCTCCAGTCAAAGCCCCTGTTATGGGCTCTCCCCAGCCAGCTACTGCCAACAAGCCAGCTGTATACGCACCTATTCCAAAAAAAAGCGCATGGCCCAGAGAAAGAATTCCAGCAAACCCTAATATCAAGCCAAGCGACATGGCGTATACAGCCATAATTAATACCGAGCTGGCGAAGGATAGATAGCCCGGAAACAAAAAGTAAGTCGCTATAGCCAATAGCCACCATATAGGCTCGCCCCAATGGATCTTATGCCTTGAAAGCGATTTCGACGCGTAATTTCTATTCGACACTTTTATTTCCGTGGTGAAAGGAGTCCCTCAGGCCTCCACAGCATAAGACCCACCAGTAAGAGGTAAATCGTAAAAGCTCCATACTGAGGCACAAAATAGCGCCCCGCTGTATCGACCACACCGACTAAAATAGCGACCGCAAGCGATGCTTTAATATTCCCAAAGCCAGAAAGTGCCACAATCGTCAAAAAGATAGGTAGATGCTTGAAGGGATAAAGAGGCTCAAGCGGCAAAACTACTGCACCAATCGCCCCACCCAATGCAGCAAGAGCCGCGCCGAGTGCAAACGCGAGGGAAAAACACCGATCAACATTAATTCCAATCGCCTGCGCCATGCCGCGGTTATCCACTGCGGCTCGAAGCTGAGCGCCAAACGGGGTTCTATCAAACATATACCAGAGCCCGACGATGAGCATGCAGCCGGCCAAAACAATATATAAACGAACTTTCGGTATAGATTGCCCAAAGATCAGCGTATTGCCGTTTAAGTACTCAGGTAATCGGAAAGGCAATACATTCGGCCCATACAGAAGACTTAAAGCGGCTATGGCGATAAAACACAGCCCAACGGTCATAAGCACTTGTTCTAGTTCAGAAGCCTTATAAAGCTCAACAAAAACTATCTTTTCTAAAACTATGCTAAAAGCAACAACAATCAATACTGACAAAATCAGCGCTACAAAAAAAGGCAGAGAGAAGCTACCCATAATTGTGAATGTTATGTAGCCTCCCAGAGCAGCGAAAACACCGTGAGCTAAATTCGCCACTCGCATCAACCCGAAACATACAACCAAGCCAACGGAAATGATGAACAGCACGACGCCATACGAAACGCCAAACAAAACTATAAAGTTCAATGCCGCCATGCGTACTCACTTATACTCAACTACCTTGCCCGAGCGAACCCTAAATAAACAAATAGCCCGGGCGACTCATTTACTCCTCAACAACTGGAGCGTGAACGTTTGGGAAAACTGCTACGACATTATTTACAAGCTCTCCGTTTTCCTTTTCCGTTCTACGCACATAGATGTTCTGGATTAGTTCTCTTGTTTCTGGATCGATGGTCACTGGACCACGCGGGCTTTTCCAAGAGTATCCTTTAACTGCATCTAATAAAGCGGCCTTATCGAAGGGCTTGCCTTCTTGGGAGGCGACCATCCTATATACAGCAGCCGCACCGTCATAGGCAGATACTGCGGTGAAAGTGGCGCGCGCATCATCGCCAAACTTCTTTCTCAATGCCGTAACAAATTCTTTATTCTCAGGCTCGTCGACTGCTTCACCATAGTAAAGGGACTGATAAAACCCAATCACAGAATCGTCAAATAGATGGAGGTCAACGTCATCAGCTTCACCCATACCAATTACTAGGGCTTTACTCATTAGTCCATGTGTCGCCAATGCTTTCACCCAGCCCACTGCCGGTGCACCGGGGGGGATAAAGGTATTAATCACATCAGGCGCGGCATTCTTTGCACGTTCCGCGAAAGCAGCAAAGTCCAAGGTATTGAGCGGAATCCGATCCTCCCCCACAATTGTTCCGCCACCCGCGATGAACGTATCTTTAAATGCCTTTTGAGCATCATGCCCCGGAGCATAATCAGCGACAGCTAAATATGCTTTTCTTTTGCCCTGCTGCAGAGCAAACTCAGCTGATGTGCTCGCCGATTGCCCAATATGTTGCCCCACCCGTGTGAAATAGGGCGACAATTTCAGCACAGAAGGTGAAGCAGCCACAAAAAGCACCGTAGGCGTCTTCGTTTGATTGATTACGCTGCCAGCAGCAGCTGCGTCGGACGTCAAATAGAACCCTCCGAGAATCGACACCTTATCCCGCACGAGAAGCTCTTCTGCCAAGCGTTTGGCAACGGCGGGATTCGGCCCCCCTATATCTCGGTATATAAATTCGATTTTCCGTCCACCCGCCATATCTCCGTGAATCGAGGTATATGTCTCTATTCCCATACGAAACTGCTCGCCGGTAACGGCAAATGGCCCCGTATCGTGAGTAATGATACCGACCTTGATGACTTCCTGTGCGTCTGCAAAGGCAGCAACGCTGGAAATGCCGAGCACAAGTACACCGCGAATCACAATATTACGAACAATAGAAATCATTTTTCTTGTCTCCAGAACTACCAATATATCTACCAGAAAGGCGTTCAATTCGTTATTATTCGGCAACTGGCATTAAATACAATTGCCACGTTATTCCCTTTACTCAGCTATGGATAAGTCGTCGGGTGCGTAGCTATCCGCATACTTTTTCCAACTATCATCCTTCTTGATGACCGCATCAGGCACCGCCCTTATAAACGTCAAGTCACGTAAAGCTAGGCCAATGGGCTCTTGTCCCGACTCGTGTAATCGTATTGATTCGAGTAAGCGGTGACGCAAATGAGCAACTGCGCGGTCAGATTGCACTAAATTTTCTTTAGAGCGATCCACAATTGGACCCATTGACGTAGCGATAACGGCATCTTCCTGCTCAATGCCGCTGAACCCGGTCCAACTCTCATGCATACGATGGCGATCTTGATTCATCCCATTCGCCCATGTGGCGCGGAACTCGCAATCATCCTCATTCCAGAAACGTTCGTCGTGCAAGCCCATGATACGAATAATCTCAGCGCGACTTATCGGTTTATTGCCATGGCATATCATGTATGTACTTGTGCGCACGTCACTTTCTGGCGCTTCCAGTACGTAAAACTGGAATGCCGGTGACGGAATAATGCGTCCAATGGGCAAGATGACCGGAGTCACCCGGATACTGTATGTCTGCTCACCATTCTCATCGACAGGTCCGCTACGCTTGGCAACATAACGATAACCATATTCAGTATCTTCGATGTCTAGACTAGGCGCATTATCTGCCACCGCTATCGCACCAGGGTTGTAATCTTCCCCTCCAGGCGTGAACTCATTAGTTAACCAACCTGGATTTGCCAAGTTGCTATGCAAAATGCCTACATGGGAACTATCGGTTCCACCCTCATACATTTGAAGATAATTGCAATCGGTATTCAAGCGCAACACAACCCGATTTTCATCTGGCCCGTCCATAAATCCATATTTTGGAAATGGTGGCTCAAGTTCTTTAGGGCCAAGATATGCCCATACGACTCCCCCAGCTTCACGCACAGGATAGGCCTGCGCCCTTAAACGAGCGCGCAGGCGCGGATCCATATGGTTCGGAGTATCTTGAATTGCGCCAGTGACCCCAAACTTCCAGCCATGGTACAGGCAACGTATTCCATTCTCCTCAACGCGACCCAGCGCCAAGGAAGCACGCCGGTGCATACACAATTCATCAAGTACACCTACGTTGCCTTCAGAGTCACGGAATGCCACTAAATCCTCGCCCAGCAAGCGCAACCGTAAAGGTCCTGAGTCGAGCCCCTCCAACTGTGCCGAGGTACAGACTGGCATCCAATATCTACGCATCATTCTCCCCATGGGGGTTTCGGGACCCACTCGAGTGAGGGTTTCATTGTCCTGCACAGTAAGCATTGTTTTGTCTCCGTTAAAGCAGTAAACATCACGGCTTATTGAAAAATCAAATCATCTTCCTGGTAAGATAACAACTTGTATTTACGCTGTCAAGAAATACGGACCGGGGTTTCAGCCACATTATTATTAGTGTTAACCACAATTGGTTTACAGTCAGATCTACAGCTAGGCGATCCAATCTTGAAAGCTTCAAATCAAACAATCTGTCTTACCAAATTGTTCGCGCATGCGTTCCAATGCTGCTCAGAGGGGCTCGATAGGCTGCATCGTATAAGACCGTAAATACAGGAGAAGCAATGATCAAACAAAGTTCGACCAAAAGAGTAGAAGACGGGACGCCAGATACGGTTCAAGCGATCATCGGCCGATGGAAAAACGAGCGACCGCAGGCAGATTTGTCTGGTCTATTGATTGCATTATGGATTACCCGACTGGGGAAACTGCTGGATTTAGATTTTTCGGCGACATTCCGAGATGCGTTCGGCCTACAAGTAGGCGATATGCGACTGCTGTTCGCCTTAGGACGTAGCGGCCCACCCTATGCTATGCGGCCCACCGACTTATTTCGGGCATTACTCGTCACATCTGGCGCCGTAACTAAGCAGGTCGACCGTCTATGTCAAGCTGGCTTAGTGGTGAGGAAGCCGGACCCCGACCATGCGGGTGGGTTCTTAATTGGCCTAACAAAAAAAGGAAAAAGAACAGCCGATGCAGCTATCGACCAATTAGTTGGACCGACCGGCATCGCCTATGTAATCACCGAAGCTCTGCACTCTTTCGAATCTGAGGAGCAAGAAATAGTGAACGCGTTCTTCTATCGGCTTTTGACCGCAGTTGAACAAGCCACTCAAGACCGACAACCACGAAAGTGACACAAAATATGCAGCACACCAAGAAATATGAAATGCCCGAAGAGCAGTTCGACTACATCATCATAGGAGGCGGCACAGCCGGCTGCCTCCTAGCTAATCGACTGAGCGCGAATCCCGCAAATCGCGTCCTCCTAATCGAGGCCGGCGACAAGGACAACTATCACTGGATACATATCCCCGTGGGCTACCTCTATTGCATAGGAAACGAGCGGACAGATTGGCTATACAACACCCAACCAGCACCAGGACTGAACGGCAGAACGCTTCGTTACCCGCGCGGTAAAACCCTAGGAGGATGTTCCAGCATTAACGGCATGATCTACATGCGTGGGCAAGCACGAGACTATAATCACTGGGCTTCCGTCGTCGATGATGACGCGTGGCGGTGGGAAAACTGTCTGCCGGACTTCAAGTCGCACGAGTGTCACTATCGGTTAGATAGCACAACCACATTGTCAGAGCAGGAACGGAGCAATTTTGCTGCTTTTCATGGCACAGGCTACGAATGGCGGGTAGAGAAGCAGCGCTCACACTGGGAAATTCTGGACGCTTTTTCACAAGCGGCTCAACAGTCTGGTATACCTAGCATTGGCGACTTCAATCAAGGTATGAATGAAGGCGTTGGCTACTTTGAAGTCAATCAGAAGGGGGGCTGGCGGTGGAATGCAGCTAAAGCGTTCTTACGACCAACCACTATGCGGCGGCCTAACTTTCAATTGTGGGTCAAGACACGCGTTCTAGGCCTAAGAATTGAACGACAGCCTAACAACTTGCCTCAATGTACTGGCGTCAAAGTACGGCGAGGAAGGAAAGAAATCACTGTCAGCGCGCACAAAGAGGTAATTCTATGCGCCGGCAGCATCGGAACCCCGCAACTGCTACAAATATCGGGGATTGGGCCCGCCCCTCTCTTGGAACGACACGGCATCCAGGTAATAGTCGACAAGCCCGGTGTCGGATGCAACTTGCAGGATCACCTACAGATCAGAGCTGTATTCAAGGTACAAGGAGTAAAGACATTAAATACCCTAGCATCTACGCTCTGGGGAAAGGCCAAAATCGGCTTTGAGTACGCCGCCAAGCGCGCTGGACCGATGAGCATGGCGCCGTCGCAACTAGGAGCCTTTACGCGCAGTGACCCTTCCCGCCCGTTTCCGAACCTTCAGTATCACGTGCAACCGTTGAGTCTCGAGACGTTCGGTGAGCCACTACATCCTTTTAACGCATTTACCGCGAGCGTATGCAATCTAAACCCGCAGAGCCGGGGCAAGGTTGAAATAACAAGCCGCCACCCTGACGACCCTCCCGCTATCACTCCTAACTATTTAAGCACTGAGGACGACCGTAAAGTTGCAGCCGATTCTTTACGTGTCACCCGCCGGATCGTAGCCCAAAAAGCCTTGTCTCCCTACAGCCCCGAAGAACTCAAGCCTGGCACACAGTATCAAACAGGAGAAGAGCTGGTTAAGCGAGCAGGCGATATCGCAACGACAATTTTTCACCCTGTGGGAACAGCTAAAATGGGCAGAGCAAGCGACCCAACAGCAGTTGTTGATACCCATCTTAGAGTCCTCGGCGTGGCCAAGCTACGCGTGGTCGACGCTAGCATTATGCCGACCATCACAAGTGGTAATACGAATAGCCCAACCCTTATGATCGCAGAAAAAGCCGCACGATGGATCTTGTCCGGCCACTAGGCTCATTTTGAACGCTCACAAGCGGATCGGCTCGACCCTACCTATTTGTCCTGCCGGTCGGGGGGTTGTGCCGGCGCCCGCTGGGTCAACTCGTAAACGCGAGGCTGGGTCAGCACTTCGTGGCACAAGGCATCGTCAAGCTCGGCAGCCGTCATCAGCTTGCGCCGCAAAACCACATCGCGCACATTCGTGCCATTGAGGAAGGCTTCGGCAGCGACCGAGGTGGCCGCTTCATAGCCAATGATCGGGTTCAACGCCGTGACCAGGGAAATGGAACGCTCGATGTTCTCGGCCAAGCGTTCGGGGTTGGCGGTAATGCCTTTCACACAACGCTCGGCCAGCGTATGGCAGCCATTCATCAGATGCTTGAAACTACGAAACAACGCACTGGCGATAATGGGCTCGAAAGCGTTCAATTGCAACTGCCCCGCTTCGGCGGCGAACGTCACGGTAAGGTCGTTGCCCACCACTTCGAACGCGATCTGGTTAACGACTTCAGGAATGACTGGATTGACCTTGCCCGGCATGATTGAGGACCCCGCCTGCATCGCCGGCAAATTGATTTCGCCAAAGCCTGCGCGCGGCCCGCTGGACAACAGGCGCAAATCACTGCATGTCTTGGAAAGTTTGACGGCAATTCGCTTGAGAATGCCCGACAATTGCACGAATGCCCCGCAATCCTGGGTCGCTTCGATCAGATTGGGCGCGGTGCGCAGCTCGACACCGGCAATTCGGTTCAGCGCCGTCAGGGCTTTGGAGGCATATTGAGGGTGCGCCGTAATGCCCGTGCCGATGGCGGTAGCGCCTAAATTGATTTCCCGGATCAGTAGCGACCCCTCGCGCAGACGCGCCATGTCCTCTTCCAGCATCAGCGCGTAGGTGGAGAACTCCTGCCCCAGCGTCATGGGCACCGCGTCTTGCATCTGCGTGCGTCCAATTTTCAGCAACGGCGCGAATTCCACCGCCTTCGCGTCGAACGCGGCGCGCAGGTTCTCCATGGTGGCCAACAGGCCATCGATGGCGAAGCAAGTGGCGATCCGCAATGCCGTCGGGTAGACGTCGTTGGTGCTTTGCGCCATATTGACGTCTTCATTGGGATGCAGGTATTGATACTGCCCCCGTTCGTGACCCATGATTTCCAACGCTCGGTTGCAGATAACTTCATTGGCGTTCATGTTCGTGGATGTTCCCGCACCGCCCTGAATCACGTCCACCACAAACTGCTCGTGCAGCGCGCCACGGCGGATTTCCTCGCAGGCCGCGCGAATGGCGTGAAACTTGGCATCCGGCAAAAGCCCCAGCTCGTTGTTGGCTTGCGCAGCCGCCTGCTTGACCGCCGCCATGGCCATGATCAGTTCTGGAAAAGCGGCGATCGTTGTGCCGGTAATCTGGAAATTTTCCTTGGCCCGAAGGGTGTGAACACCGTAATAGGCATGCGCAGGAACCTCGCGCTGGCCTAATAGATCGTGCTCTAAACGGAATCCGCTCATTACTACCTCATGTCAATTTATTCAGGGTGTCGTTCAGAATCGTCGCCACAGGTGGCTATTTCGAACGAAACCCCTATATTGAAACATGACTTCGGCACTAGCCGCGTGGGGTCGCCGCCGCTAACTTCGCTTTTCCGCGAATAGCTCGATGGTGAGCCGGCGAAACCAGCGTAACGCGGGATCCGCCTCGAAACGCTTGCTCCAGTGCAAGGCCACCACAAAATCACGCGAGGGGAAAGCAGGTTCGATGATTGCGTACTCCCCTTCCGCGCCAAACCCGCGGGCAATATTGCCGGGCATGACAACGCAAAGATCGGTGGCGCGAACGATGTCGGGCAACACCATGAAATGCTGGGTCGTAATGCGCAGATTCTCTTCGAGGTTAAGCAACTGGAGGATACGCAGGGTTTCTTTATGGCTGCGCACGCCCACGAACTCCAGACTTTCCAGTTCGTCCAGCGTGGGCTGAGTCTTGCCGCGCCCTTTCAAAAAAGGATGACCGCTACGCATCAAGATGACGTAGCGGTCATCGAAAAGCTTATCGCGCTTCGTATCGCGGGTGCCGGGCAAAAAGCCAAAAGCGAAATCGATCCGGGCGGTATTCAGCGCTTCGCTAATCTCGCCGGTCGGAACCGGCAAGGTCTCGACGCGCACGCCTGGCGCCCGCTCGTGCAGGGCCGACAAAATGGCCGGCAGAAAGCGGCCCTCGCCGATGTCCGTCATGTGAATACGGAACACGCGGCGGGACGCCAGCGGGTCGAATATGGTGGTTTCGGTTAACGCGTGCTCGAGCGTGGCCAAGGCGCTTTGCACGGCTTCGGCCAGGCGATCCGCCCGTGGCGTAGGCCTCACCCCCCCCGAAGCCCGCACAAACAGAGGGTCGCCCAACAGGATTCTTAAGCGGGCCAGCCCCTGGCTTGCCGCAGGCTGGCTGATGTCCAGCGAGTCGGCGGCGCGGCTGACGTTACGGTGACGATACGTAGCCTCGAAAAGCCGCAGCAGGTTTAGATCCAAGTCTTTAATATTCACAGGTCTAATATTCCATATTATCTTTATTGTATTGGCTTATGATTCTACCGCACGCATAATCAAAGCTGATCCTAATTCAAGCATACGCCCACACAGGAAACACTATGCGTCACCCACCCAAGCCCGGCCTTCAAACCGAGGCGGCCGCCGGCGAGCACCGGCCAACAGTGCGCGAAGCCGTTCTCAAGCTACTGCGCGCTTTTCGAATGACTACGATTTTCGGCAACCCCGGCTCGACCGAACTGCCGCTGTTCCTGGACTTTCCCGACGACTTCACCTATCAGCTTGGCCTGCAGGAAGCCGTCGTCGTAGGCATGGCCGACGGCTACGCCCAAGCAACCCGCAATGCCGCGTTCATCAACCTGCACTCGGCCGCCGGAGTAGGCAACGCTATGGGCGCCATCTTTACCGCGTACAAAAACTGCACACCGCTGGTCATTACCGCAGGTCAGCAAGCACGCTCCATTTTACCGTTCGATCCTTTTCTTTTCTCAGCCGAAGCAGCCACTTTGCCAAAGCCTTATGTGAAGTACAGCGTCGAACCGGCCCGCGCCGAAGACGTGCCTCAAGCCATTGCGCGCGCCTACTACATGGCCATGCAGCAACCGCGGGGCCCCGTCCTGGTCTCCATACCGGCCGACGACTGGGCCAAACCCTGCGACTTTGTCGAACCACGACGGGTCAGCACCGCGCTGGGCCCCGAACCCGGCCTGCTGCAAACCATCGGCGACACACTGGACGGCAGCCACCGGCCAGCCTTCGTGGTCGGGCCCGCAATCGATCGCGACCACGCCTGGGATCAAGTCGTCGAACTGGCTGAGCGCCACAATGCCCGCGTCTGGACCGCACCCATGTGCGCGCGGGGCGCCTTCCCCGGCGATCACCCCTTGTTTGCCGGCTATCTCTCCGCCGAACGCGAGAAAATCGTCAATGCCCTGGCCGGCCACGATTTCATCTTCGTCATTGGTGCTGCCGCCTTCATCTACCACGTCGAAGGCTGGGGGCCGCATATCCCCCAGGGGGCCACGCTGGCCCACATGACCGACGATCCAACCATGGCGGCCTGGGCGCCGGTTGGCACGTCGATGGTGTGCAATATCCGGCTTGGCATCGATGGTCTGCTCGCCCGCGCGGCGCCGCCACCGCGCTCCGCTCCGGCTCCCCGCCAATCGCCGCCGCGCGCCGAGCCCGAAACGCCTGTCATGTCGGTTGCCTACCTGCTGCAAACTCTTGACGAGGTGCGCGATCCCGCCACCGTTATTGTCGAAGAATCCCCCAGCGCCCGGCCTGTCATGCATCGCTATATGCCCCTCTACCAGAAGGAAACCTTCTACACGATGGCCAGCGGCGGCCTGGGCTTTGGCCTGCCCGCCGCCGTGGGTGTTGCGCTGGGCAAACCAGGGCAGCGGATCATCGGCCTGGTAGGCGACGGATCCAGCATGTATTCAATACAGGCGCTGTGGCATGCCGTCCAGCTCAAACTGCCCATTACCTTCATCATTATCAACAACCAACGCTATGCCGCCTTGCAAGAGTTTGCCCCGAACTTTGGGTTCGAGCCCAACTCGGATCTTGAAGGCTGCGATCTACCGGGCATCGATTTCGTTTCCATCGCCAATGGCATGGGCTGCGAAGGTGTTCGTGTTACTGAAGCCGGGCAACTGCACGACGCTTTGCGCTCGGCCCTGCAGTCGCCCGGGCCCATCCTGGTCGAAGTCCAGGTGGCCTAGGCCGCCTATCTGTTTAACCTGAAGTCAAGCACGCACAATATTCATTTACGGAGACAAGCATGACAACAGCATTTCTAAAACCACGCCGCCGCCTGCTCACCCAAGCCGCCACCCTGGCCGCGCTCACGGCGGCCGGCCTCATCGGCACGCTGCCCGCCGCGCTGGCGCAGGGCTATCCCGACAAGCCTGTCAAAGTCATCGTCAATTTCCCGGCGGGCGGCGCTGCCGACCAGATCGCACGCGCCATCACCACGCCGCTTTCCGAGGTGTTGGGACAATCGTTCGTTGTCGAGAACAAATCCGGCGCCGGCGGCAATATCGGGGGCGAAGCCGCCGCGCGAGCGCCGGCCGATGGCTACACATTGCTGATGTCATCCGGCGGCATGGTTGCCATCAATCCCATTATCTACAAGAACATGCCCTTCGATCCCGTGAAGGACCTAACCCCAGTCGCTGCGGCAGCACGCGTGTTGCTCTACCTGGAAGTCAACCCTGACAAGGTGCCCGCCAAGACCGTCGCCGAATTCATTGACCATCTGAAAGCCAATCCCGACAAACTAAGCTATAGCTCGCCCGGCAATGGTTCTTCGCCGCACCTGGCCGGCGAACTTTTCAAGGAAAGAGCCGGTGTCAAAGCGCTGCACGTGCCCTATCGCGGGGCGGCTCCCGCCATGCGGGACTTGCTGGGGGGACAGGTCGACTTCATGTTTGATCCGGGCATCGGCTTGCAGAACGTCGATGCCGGCAAGCTAAAGCTATTGGCCATTGGCAGCCCGGAGCGATCGCCACGCTATCCTGATGCTCCCACGCTGAGCGAAGCGGGGCTCGAAGGATTTAACGCCGACAGCTATTTCGGTTTTTACGCACCCGCCGGCACACCGCAGGAAATCATCAAGCAACTAAACACCGAGATCAACAAGATCGTGAATTCGCCCGCCTTTGCCGAGAAACTGGCCAATATGGGTTCTGTTCCCGCGCCCATGACACCGGAAGAATTCGGCGACAAGGCCCACGAGGATGCAGAACGCTTTGGCAAACTGATCCGCGATCGCGGCATTATGGGCGGCTGAGACAGCGCATGCAGGCCGCGAGGTGGACCGCAAGCCGCAGGCGCAGCGTTGGGGCATTGACAATCAACTGGCAGGGCTGTGCATCGGCCTTGGCCGGCTCCTGATTGCCCAATACCCCAACGCCAACACATAGCACAACGCCAAAGCGCAGAAAATCAGTATCGCCGGTTTCAACGTAATACGATCTGCCAACAGGCCGACACCGATAATGGGCACCGACGCCCCAATATACGACGACAGGAAATAGGTGGACATATTGGCCGCACGCCTGCGCTCATCGGCCATCATCCCGGCAATCACCGCCGAGGTCATAAAGATAAAGCCTTGGCCTACTCCGGTAAGCAGTATGCCGCCAGCCACGATCAGGGCGTTATCCATCAACAGACCCAGCGCCAGGAGCGCTATGCACATGGCAAACGACACCATCCCCAGCGCCAGACCCTTGAAAGGCTCGATTTCCCGGTACACCAGTTGAACCACGATACAGGCCAGGGCCATGGGCACGTACACCAGCCCCACCATCAACGGGCCTTCCCAAGGCAATTCGGAAATCAACAAAGACGGCACCAACGAGAAAAAAATACTGCCCACCATGAAGTTGGAGAACCCGCCACAACACGCCAGAATGAATTTGGCGCGACGCCCTTTGGCGGGCAACGTGATCTCGGGCCGCAACGATAAACGCGCGGGCACGAAACCGGGCACACGCAGTCGGCCGCGCGACCGGAAGATCAAAACACAAACCACCAGGGCCAAAACAAAGATAACGGCATAGGGCAGCACCAAGGGCGCAATGCCCGGCTGAGCCGCCGCCCCGCTAATCAACGGACCCAAACCGAACCCCAGATTGATGGCCATGGAGGTTGCCACCGCCGCGACCCGTTTATCGTTCTCGGGGTGGGCATCCGCCAATGCCATGACACCTGCCGTCGTTAGCAGCCCATTACCAAAACCGATAATGAATCGGCCAAAAATCAGGGTAACAATGCCACCCGCAAACGCCGACAGCACCAAGCCGCACAACAGCATGGCCAACGAGATCAGAATGGTGCGGTATCGGCCCAGGGTATCGGAGACCCGCCCGAAACAGATTAGGGCCACCATCACAGCTGCCATATACGAGGTGAATATATAACTCAAACCGCTTGGCGGCAGGTTCCAGTGCTGCTCGTAGATCGGGTAAAGCGGCGTAGGAACCGAACTGGTCGAAAAGCACAGGCATAAGGCAAACGCCACCGCCATGAACGCCCGCCAACGCATAATGAAACTCCGCACAGCGGACATAGCTCCATCCAGTTAAAAGGGATACTTATTATATAGAGGAAGAAAAGCGTAATACTGGGCGTCGCCGAACCACCCTTGCTGAACTCTCGCAAGACAAACAGTTTCAAGGCAGCAGTATGCGCGGCAACAATCTGCCGTCTGTGCTGAACCCTGGAAATACAAGAAGCCCGATGAATACGCCATGGATTATGCTGCCAATGAATAGTAAAATGACTCCCAGCTTGTTTTGCGCATAATTCAAATTGCACCGCATCGCCGGACGCAATCCGAACAGCCCAAACGGCAGCATTTTCTGCAATTCAGTACACTAAACAAAATTACACCAGTCGCGCAACCGGTGTCCAACGTTACGTACACGCTACCCCGACACATCCTCAGGAGTTCCTTATGTCCACGATCTCATTGCTCATCAATGGCAAACAGAAACAAGCCGCAAACGGAGCCACTTTCCAACGCCTTAACCCACTGGATGGCAGTGTAGCCACCACGGCGCCGGCCGCCACCACCGCCGACGCCCTCGAGGCGGTCGAAGCGGCATCCAAGGCTTTCCCCGCCTGGGCCGCCATGGGTCCCGCCGAGCGTCGAGCGCTACTCAACAAGGCTGCAGCAGCCCTGCAAAGCAAGGCCGATGCGTTCATCGCCGCCATGGCCGGCGAAACCGGCTCCAGCGCCATGTGGGCCGGCTTTAATGTGCAACTGGCCGCCAACACCTTATCCGAAGCTGCTGCCCTCACCTCGCAGGTAGGCGGTGAAGTCATCCCATCCGACGTCCCCGGCAACCTGGCCATGGGCGTGCGTCAGCCCGCCGGCGTCGTGCTGGGCATGGCGCCCTGGAACGCGCCCATCATCCTGGGCGTTCGGGCTATTGCCACGCCATTGGCCTGCGGAAACACCGTCATTCTAAAAGGCTCCGAAGTGTGCCCTGCCACCCACGGTCTGATCATCGAAGCCTTCCAGGATGCCGGCCTACCCGACGGCGTGGTCAACTTCCTGACCAATGCCCCCGCCGATGCAGGCGAAATCGTGGAAGCCATGGTCGCCCACCCCGCCGTGCGCCGGGTTAACTTCACCGGTTCTACGCGCGTCGGCAAGATCATTGCCGGCACCTGCGCCAAGTATCTGAAACCCGTCGTCCTGGAGCTGGGCGGCAAGGCGCCCCTGGTCATTCTCGACGACGCCGACATCGACGAAGCCGTCAACGCGGCAGCCTTCGGTTCGTTCGCAAATTCCGGCCAAATCTGCATGTCCACCGAGCGCATCATCGTGGATAACAAAATCGCCGACGAGTTCGTTGCTCGTCTTACCGAGAAAGCCAAGGGTCTGCCCCTGGGCGACCCACGCAAAGGCCCGGTCGTCCTGGGTTCCGTTGTCGACATGTCCACCGTCGAGCGCTGCAACGCCATGATCGACGACGCCCTGGCCAAAGGCGCGAAACTGCTGTGCGGCGGCAAAGCCGACAACACGCTGATCCCAGCAACGCTTCTCGATAACGTCACGCCCGACATGAAGATCTACTCGGACGAGTCCTTCGGACCTGTCAAGGGCATCGTGCGCGTCAACGGCGTAGAAGAAGCCATCGCCACAGCCAACGATAACGACTATGGATTGTCCGCCGCGGTGTTTGGTAAAGACGTTTCCCGCGCCATCCAGGTGGCCGGCCGCATCGAATCAGGCATCTGCCACATCAACGGCCCAACCGTGCACGACGAGCCGCAAATGCCCTTTGGCGGCGTCAAAGGTAGCGGTATCGGGCGCTTCGGCGGCAAAGCCGGGATCGACGCCTTCACCGAGCTACGCTGGATTTCCCTCCAGACCACGCCGCGTCACTACCCGTTCTAAACACTGGAACCCATCGGCCGCAGCCTTTTGATTCCTAACTTGACACCGGGGCGGATCGCGCAATTATTGCGCGATCCGCCCCGCCCCCTATCCGGCTTCCTGACCCATTCATGACTCGCTTGCGCCGACACGCGCCCGCATCGGTTCCCGATTCGCCCTATGCGGTGATGCGCCTGGCCATCACGCTCATTCTCGTGACCATCGGCACGGCCGGCATGTACATCATTGCCGTCATCCTGCCAGCCGTACAAGACGAGTTCGGCGTTACACGCGCCGACGCTTCCATGCCATACACCTTCATGATGCTGGGGTTTGGCCTGGGCGGCATGCTCATGGGCTATTTGGCAGATCGCTTTGGTGTGTTCTTACCTCTGCTGATCGGCGCGACCGGTGTGGGGCTTGGTTTTTGCCTGGCCGCAGCTACAGACAACATCTGGTCTTTCACTCTGATCCACGGCGTGCTGATCGGCCTGCTTGGCGCCTCGACCACGTTCGCCCCGCTGGTCGCCGACACCTCGTTATGGTTTGTTCTACGGCGAGGCATCGCCGTGGCCGTCTGCGCCAGCGGCAACTATCTTAGCGGCGCCATCTGGCCGCCCATTATTCAACCCATGGTGTACGACATGGGCTGGCGGCAGACCTATGTCATCATCGGTCTGTTCAGCTTTGTATGCATGGCCGGACTGGCCGTGCTGATGCGCCGCCCCCCGCCGCTAGCCGCATCCGCATCGCCCAGCGAAGCTGCAACGGCGCCTAAGCTGCATCCCAACCGGACTCCTGACCGAGACCAAGCCAACGTCGACGGACAATCTCCCGCCCACGCACAAGCCCTCGCCCAAACCCAAACTCGGGCTCAGAACCCGACACAGGCACAGGCATCAACCGAAACCAGCCAGACAACACAGAATCGTCCGTTCGGACTGTCTCCCCGAGTCGCGCAATTCTGGCTGTGCGTGGCGGGGATCAGTTGCTGCGTGGCGATGGCGATGCCCCAAGTACACATTGTTGCCTACTGCCTGGACCTGGGCTATGGCGTTGCACGCGGCGCCGAGATGCTTTCACTGATGCTGGGATTCGGCGTGCTTAGCCGGATTATCTCGGGCATCGTTTGCGATCGCATCGGCGGCCTGCGCACCTTGCTGCTGGGCGCCGCCTTGCAGGCCATCGCCCTTATCCTGTTCCTGCCCTCTGACGGGCTGGTTTCTCTTTACATCGTATCGGCGCTATTCGGATTGTTCCAGGGCGGTTTGGTGCCAGCCTATGCCATTATCGTCCGCGAACATTTTTCACCCGCCGAAGCGGGCGCGCGGGTTGGCACCGTCTTGATGGCCACGCTCGTCGGCATGGCGCTGGGCGGCTGGATGACCGGCAAAATCTACGACCTGGCCGGCTCGTACCAGGCGGCCTTCATCAACGGCATCGGGTGGAATCTGCTGACGCTGATCATCGTCGCAACGCTGTTGCGTCGGGTTTGGCCGGCGCGTTAATGCTTCAACGGCTTCAATGTTCCCACCACGCTGTTGTTCCGCGGCTCTGGTGGCCGGCACGGCGTGCTTCTTCCGCGTCTGCGTCGTGTGAACGGGCGTCGGGAGAACTCGCCCTTGCCGCCGTTGGCGGCCGCGGAACTCGAACAGCTCCCGCCGTTTTTCCCGCTCACACTTCCTTAGCCGCGGCGCACGCCTTACGCCGGCCACCAGAGCCGCAGAACAACAGCTTATACGCTTAATTTAGACACCTGAAGGTCATCGACGTTTAAACACCTGAACGTCATCGACGAGCTTTAAAAGCATCTAGACTTCACAACCAGGAGCCTTCCCAAACCACCCCGTTCAGAGTTGCCTGGGGCGAGGTCGATCCGACGGCGTAAGGCGTGCGCCGTGGCTACGCCGTTTCGCCGGGGGAAGTCGACGGGAGCTGTTCGAGTTCCGCAGCCGCCAACGGCGGCAAGGGCGAGTTCTCCCGACGCCCGGCGAAACGGCGTAGGCGCGGGATAAGCACGCCGTGCCGTCCGATCGACCTCGCCCCAGGCAACGGCTTAAGAACCGAAACAGCGTAGACGCGGATCAAGCACGTCGTGCCGTCCAACCCACCACAAAGCGCTTAAAAACTATCCAGCACCGCCCCCGTACTCGCAGGCGAACAATTAAACGCAAACTTGGCCTGCACCCCGCGCATATACCTGGGCGCCGGCGCCTTCCAGAGCGTGCGCCGCTGGGCCAGCTCAGCCTCGTCGACATTCAATTGCAGCAACTGATGATGCGCATCAATCGTAATCGAGTCGCCATCGTTAACCAACGCAATGCAGCCGCCCACCGCCGCCTCGGGCGAAACATGCCCCACCACCATGCCCCACGTCCCCCCCGAAAACCGACCATCGGTGATCAAACCAACAGAATCACCCAGGCCCGCGCCAATCAGCGCACCAGTAGGCGCCAGCATCTCGGGCATGCCCGGCCCCCCTTTGGGACCCAGGTAGCGCAGAACCATGACATCGCCCGCCTTGATCTTGCCGTCGAGAATCGCGGCCAGAGCCGATTGCTCGTCGTCGAAAACCCGTGCAGGCCCCGTCATGACGGGATTCTTCAAGCCGGTAATCTTGGCCACACAGCCCTCGGGCGACAAATTGCCTTTCAGGATAGCCAGGTGCCCATGCGGGTACAGCGGATTATCCAACGACCGGATCACCTTCTGGTCTGGCGAAGGCACGGCGGGAATATCGGCCAGCATCTCAGCCACTGTCTTGCCAGTAATCGTCATGCAATGGCCATTGATCAGCCCCGCCTCCAGTAGCATTTTCATTACCTGTGGAACACCCCCCGCCTGATGAAAATCCACCGCCAGGTATTGTCCACTGGGCTTCAAGTCGCAAATCACCGGCACTTTCTGGCGCACCCGCTCGAAGTCATCGATTGTCCACTCGACATCAGCCGCATGAGCAATGGCCAGAATATGTAGTACCGCATTGGTCGAGCCGCCGGTCGCCATAATGACCGCCACCGCATTCTGTATGGAATCACGCGTAACAATATCGCGCGGCTTGATGTCCTGACGAATAGCCTCGAGCAAGACGCGCGCCGATTCCGCAGCGGACTGAACCTTTTCATCGTGCACATTGGCCATGGTGGACGAGTAGGGCAGACTCATGCCCAGAGCTTCGAAGGCAGAGCTCATGGTGTTGGCGGTGTACATCCCGCCGCACGAGCCTGGCCCCGGAATGGCATGCAGCTCGATCTGCTTGAGCTCGCCATCGCTAAGACGGCCGGCGGCGTTTTCACCCACCGCCTCGAACACACTGACGATATTAAGGTCCTTGCCATGCAGGCGCCCCGGCAAGATCGTGCCGCCATACACATAAATGGACGGTACATTGGCGCGCAGCATCCCCATCATTCCGCCCGGCATGTTCTTATCGCACCCACCGATCACCACCACACCGTCCATCCACTGGCCCTGCACACAGGTTTCGACGCAATCGGCAATGACTTCACGCGACACCAACGAATACTTCATGCCCTCGGTGCCCATGGCCATGCCGTCGGAAATGGTGGGTGTGCCAAATACCTGCGCATTGCCACCCGACGTTTCAATGGCTTCGACCGCCGCATCGGCCAAACGCTGCAAACCACTGTTGCAGGGCGTAATCGTGCTGTGGCCATTTGCCACCCCGACCATGGGCTTGGAGAAGTCTTCTTCTTTGTAACCCAGCGCATAATACATGGACCGATTGGGCGCGCGTGCAGCGCCCTGCGTGATGTTGGCCGAGCGCAAGCGACGGGGGGTGGACATGGGCAACTCCTGCAAAAATTCCAGTGTCGCACCAAGCCTGGGCTTAAGCAAGAAAGACGGGGTGCCCAGTGGGGGTAAGCCCGGTCAGGATGAGACGCGGACCAGCCCCCCGGAAGCCTCTGCCATGCCTACACTCGGCCCCCCGCAACAGCGAAGCCGGTCAGTCGGCGCTACTTGCGCGCCGACAGTTGGGAAACATCCCGTACCGCGCCACGATCCGCCGACGTTGCCAGAGCCGCATACGCCTTCAGCGCCTGCGACACCACGCGTTCACGATTCACCGGCTGCCAGGCCTTGTCGCCGCGCGCTTCCATGGCGGCACGACGCTGGGCCAGATCATCGTCGCTGATCGCCAGATGAATGCGGCGATTGGGGATATCGATTTCGATACGATCGCCGTCATTCACCAGGCCGATATTCCCGCCCTCGGCGGCTTCGGGCGAGGCGTGCCCAATGACCAGGCCGGACGAACCGCCCGAAAACCGGCCATCGGTCAGCAAGGCGGAGCTGGCGCCCAAGCCTTTGGACTTCAGGTACGACGTGGGGTAAAGCATTTCCTGCATGCCCGGCCCACCCTTGGGGCCTTCGTAGCGGATGATCACGACATCGCCGGCCTTCACCTTGTCGCGCAAAATGCCGTCCACCGCGTCTTCCTGGCTTTCATAGACCCGGGCTGTGCCCGTGAAGGTCAGAATGCTGTCATCGACACCCGCTGTTTTAACAATGCAGCCGTTGGGGGCCAGATTGCCATACAGAACGGCCAAGCCGCCGTCCTGCGAATAGGCATGCTCGGCCGCGCGGATGCAGCCGCCTGCACGATCCAGATCCAAGTCCGCATAATGGCGGTCCTGGCTGAATGCAACCTGGGTCGGCACCCCGCCGGGGGCCGCCTTGTAAAAGTCCAGCACTTCGGCAGTCGCCGAGCCACTGTTCACATCCCAAGTCTCTATGGCCTTGGCCAAGGTGCCGCTATGCACATTGCCGGCGTCCAGATTCAACAGGCCGGCACGGCCCAGTTCGCCCAGAATGCCAAAGATCCCCCCAGCGCGGTGGACATCTTCCATATGGTATTTATTCGTGGCTGGAGCAACCTTGCACAAGCAAGGTACATGTCGTGAAATGCGGTCGATATCCGACATGGTGAAATCCACGCCGGCCTCCTGGGCTGCGGCCAGCAGGTGCAATACCGTATTGGTGGAGCCGCCCATCGACACATCCATGGTCATGGCGTTCTCGAAAGCGGCGAAACTGGCGATGCTGCGTGGCAAGACAGACTCGTCGTCATGCTCGTAATAGCGTTTGCACACATCGACAATCAAACTGCCCGCCCTTTCGAATAGAGCTTGGCGCCGGGCATGCGTCGCCAGCAGCGAGCCGTTGCCCGGCAGGGCCAGACCCAGCACTTCGGTCAGGCAGTTCATTGAGTTGGCGGTGAACATGCCCGAACACGAACCACAGGTGGGGCACGCGCTGCGTTCCACCTGTTCGGCCTGGGCATCACTGACTGTGGGGTCGGCCGCCTGAACCATGGCGTCGACCAGATCCAGCTTCATGAGCACTTTATGGGTGCCCGGCTCGATGACCTTGCCCGCTTCCATGGGCCCGCCCGACACAAACACGGCGGGAATATTAAGCCGCATGGCGGCCATCAGCATTCCCGGGGTGATCTTGTCGCAGTTGGAAATACAGACCATGGCATCGGCACAATGGGCGTTGACCATATACTCGACGGAGTCGGCAATCAGTTCGCGCGACGGCAGCGAATACAGCATGCCGCCATGCCCCATAGCGATGCCGTCGTCCACGGCAATGGTGTTGAACTCTTTGGCCACGCCGCCGGCCGCCTCGATCTGGCGCGCTACCAACTGGCCCAGATCCTTCAGGTGCACGTGGCCCGGCACGAATTGGGTGAAGGAATTGACCACGGCAATGATGGGCTTGTTGAAATCGCCGTCTTTCATGCCGGTCGCACGCCAAAGGGCGCGTGCGCCGGCCATATTGCGGCCATGGGTCGAGGTGCGGGAACGATATTGCGGCATGAAGGGTCTCGGATAGTCAGTTAAACGTGATCAAGGTCGTGCCAAACGACAACCTGCAAGTTTACCAAGTTACGGGCATCAGACTCGTGGGCTGCCCCCGCAGCGGACGGTTAGATCATTTCCTCGCCCGTACGGCGTGCCCTGCGTATGTCGCGGATCAGGGCCACGATCAGTATGAGTAGAATGCCGGTCGAAATCACCGGCCAAACCAGTATATAAGCAGTTAATCCAGCAACACTCATTTTTATCTCCTTGTTCCAGTATGTGGGGCCTGGCGGACTAGCGCTACTCCAGCCGGCCCACTCACACAGTCGTAATCGTCGGTAATCAGGCGCGTACAGCGTCTGGCTTAGTGTGCTGGAACGCCACCACGCGCTCATCCAGCAAATCGAAGTCGAAACGCTCGTTGGACCGCAGGCTGATCGCCACGCAAACAATGGCGCTCACGCCGTAGGCGGTCAGCGAACTGATCAACACCACATACTCCCGCAGGAAACCGATGCTGTAGGGCAGCAATACCACGATGGTCGCCGCCCCAAGAACCAGCCCCGCCGTTTTGCCGAAGAAGCCAAACGCCATCAACCCAATCACAATGCCGCCGCCCACGGAAGCCAGGGTTTCAAAAACCACGGCAATAGCGCCCTGCATCGGTATCACCTCGAAACGCACCAGGGTAAACAGCAAGACCGCAGCGACAACGGCGCTGGTAAAGGCCTTGTTGGTGATTCTGTCCCAATAGAAACTCATGATCACCGGGAAGACAATCGCCCCCCACAGCGCCCCGACAAACACCAGCATCACCAGGATATCCATACGCAGGCTGGCGAAGATGACGCCCACCATGGTGGCAACCACCATGGTCATGCGGCCCCACCAGAGCATGCGCACGGGATCAGGCGTGCCTTTAGCCAGATTCTTGCCGTAGATGTCCGTCATGACAATGGCCGACAGCGCGGAAAGATCCGAATCCGCCGTGGACGACAAAGAGCCCACCACCAGAATGAAGAACAAGCCAATGGCAAACGGCGGCAAATACGATGACGCCATCTGCGGAATGATGTTGTTCAGATTGCCATCCGCCGGCTGCAACCCGACGAACAACGCCAGCAGGCCCAGCATGCCCAGCCCAATCACGATCGCGCCATACCCAACCGTAGCGGCAATGAAGGTTGGCTTGATCAAGTCTTCGCGTACCGCAAACAAACGCTGGGCAATGGTTTGGTTGCCAATGGCATAAGCCAGCACCGCCACGAGATAAGGCGCTCCTTGCTTCAGAAACGCCTCGGATGAGAAGAAATCAGCCTGTTGAGCCGTCAGGACCGACATATTGGTCGCCAGCATATCGGAGCCGCCCACATTGAAGAAAATAATGGGAATGATCACGACCGCGGCCAGAATCATAGCCATCAACTGGGCAAAGTCGGTCATGACCGACGCCCGAAACCCGGACCAGATCGTATAGGACAACACCCCTATCCCGGTAATCAACACGCCCTGCACAAAGCTCAGAGGGCTTAAGATCGACACCAACGCACCGGCTGCCGTGAAGTTGACCATCAAGCTAATGCAACTTCCCACCAGGTTGGACACCGCCATGATCAACTGACTGGATTTTCCGTGCCGCGCGTGCATCACCTCGGCCAGGGTGTGGGCCTTGGGCGCCAACTGGCGAAACCGCCGCCCGAACGGATAGATGAACAAAATCATCAGTGCGCCCCAAAGGCCGTAATGGATGGGGCCCGATATCCCATAGCGGTATCCTGCTGTCGCGCTGGCATAGAACGACGCCGCCCAGATCCAGGTGGCGATCATGCTGGCTGCGGACAGACCAAAGCCAATCGCGTTGTTCGAGACCATGTAGCCATCTACGTTTTCATTCTTCTGACTTATCAGCAACGACAAGAGAAAAGTGGCTACGTAGAAACCCACTAACAAGATAATGGCCGTGGATGCGGATAATTGAAATAGCTCTGCTTCCTGCATGCATCAAGATCCTTCTGATGGTTGTTATAAAAGGCGTGCTTTTTGCCTTGGGGCGGCCCGGCGGCAAAAAATGCCCCCACGCTGCGCCTGCGGCTTGCTGCCCCCCAAGGGGGCGCTTTTTGCCTTGGGGCGGCCCGGCGGCAAAAAATGCCCCCACGCTGCGCCTGCGATTTGCAGGCGCAAACGTACCAGGGCGCCGTCGTGCCTCGTACGGGCAGAGAAAGCATCGTTGAGCGATAAATTCAAGCATCGATGCAACCACAGGCCGCGTGCAGAGATGCGCACGCAGCACGCCAAAACTTACGTAGGATTTACGTACAAAGCGGTTCCAGGAACCGATGATGTCGGCAAACGCCGGGCCGCCGTGGGGGCGGCCTATTGAACTGACCCTGTGTAAAACAGCACTTATAGGGCCATATTAGGCGCAATTAAGCAATAAATGCACGCAATTGCAAGGTAGGATTATACTGCATGCGGATAACCTTGTCTAACGTGCAGGGAGCCTGACGGATAGAGAAGGGTGGAAAAAGAAAAAGCCGCCCGCGTCATGGTTCGCGGGCGGCTTGCTTGCGCTGATTAACGATTAAGAATAGCGCTGGGGATACAGTTGGTTCAGCTTGAAGCCGCTCACGTCAGCATGGACGTTACCGGTGCGGATGGCCTCGGCCAGTTCGGCCTGGGTTTGGGCAAAGGTCTTTTCCACCGAGCTGTCAGCCAGCACAGGCTGAGCGGGATACTGCTGCGGATACAACTCGTTCAATGCCAGACCGCTTTGGTCTGCATAGACGCTACCGGTACGAACCGCTTCGGCCAGTTCAGCCTGGGTTTGCGCGAAGCTCTTTTCAGCTTCCACCGCCTGTGCAGGATAGCGTTGGGGGTACAGTTCGTTCAGCTTCAGGCCGCTTACGTCGTCATAGACGTTTCCGGTGCGCACGGCTTCAGCCAGTTCGGCCTGCACTTGTGCGCGGGTTACGTCGGCATCAGCCGCGATGGCTTGCCCGCCCAGCAAGGCGGAAACAGATAAAACAATGGCGGAAAGTTGGGTGCGTTGCAATTTCATGGTGTTTAACTCCTAGTATCAGTAAATGTTTGGACGCCGATGGCTAATGGCCTTAAGCGTTTCAGCAAGCTGTTTTCTTCATTAGCCAACCGATGGGTAAACTTTAATTGATCCTGAATATTTAATAAATATCAAAAATAGCAATTAACTGTTTCTAAAACAGGAATAATAAAGTACAATTTTTGCGCACAACTCAAAAAGGGATGCCCATGAGCCGTCTACTTTCCATGCGGGTGTTCGAGCGTGTCGCCACCGAAGGCGGCTTTGCCGCCGCCGCGCGCGCGCTGGACATATCCGCGCCAGTGGTTACCCGTCTGGTCGCCGAGCTGGAAGCCCACCTGGGCACACGCTTGTTTCAACGCACCACACGGCGTGTTTCGCTGACCGACGCAGGCGAAGCCTATCTGGGTCGCGTTCGTCAGATATTGCAAGATATCGAAGAGGCCGATGCGCTCGCCAGTTCGCATACCCAAGAACTTTCCGGCAGGCTGCGTCTGCAGACGCAACCCGCGCTTGCGACCTACATCGTGGCTCCCGCATTGGCCGGTTTTCGTCGGCAATACCCAAAAATCACGATCGATCTTGAAGTAGGCGCCTATCAGGAGTCGGCGATCGAGGACTTCGACATTACCCTGCTTGGCATGGATACCGGGCATGACGCCAATATCGTCGCACGCAAAGTCGTTGACTCCACCGTCATCCTTGCGGCAGCGCCATCATATATCAAGCAACATGGGCTTCCTCAGACACCGCTCGACCTGTCAGGCCACGCCTCGTTGCGCTTGAAGCGAACCGGCGAATCGCCACAGGTTTGGCGTTTGTGGCAAGAAGCCAACCCGCAAGAGGTGATCAAGATCGATATTGCCCCCGCCATCGTGGCCAACCATACCGATACATTGTTGCGAGCGGCGCTGGACGGCGTGGGCATCGCCTCGATATCCATCGACTTGGCTGCGCCCTTTTTAGTGCGCGGCGAATTGCTGCGCGTGTTGGACCCATGGATCAGTGGGCAGTTGACCATGTATGCCGCACTGCCCAGCCGCAAGTTCATTCCGCAACGCTCGCGTGTATTCCTGGACTACTTGATCGAGCACACCCGGCAGCAAAACATCGCTGTCTTGAAAGCGGCAGCTTATTCGCCAACCACGTCAGATACTCCGCCAGCGGTATGACGCCCGTTTCGGCCACCGCCCTCGATTCTCGCGATCATTTAGAATGAGGCCATCAGCCACCATCGTAGATAAGCCGTGACCACAGCCAACGGGCCAAGCACTACCGAAAACCAAGCCAACCCCACCAAGCCGGAAGACAGACGTGAACGTCTGGTCAGGGCCGCCACGATGCTGTTTTGCCAGAAAGGGTATGGCGACACCTCGATCCGCGACATCGCCCAAGCCGCCGACGTCAACTCGGCGCTGATCAAGTATTACTTCGGCGACAAGGAGGGCTTGTTCCGACAGGTGTTCAAAGAAGTAACTGCTCCATTGAACCAAGCTCGGCTGACACGCTTCGCCGAATTAGCCGAAACAGGAGGCTTTAGCGTCGAGGACGTTGTCAGTGCCTGGGTGGAGCCCATGTTCGAAAACCCGGTCTTTCCAACGCGCACCGCCGTGGCATCGCTCTCGCTTGGGCTAAGCGCCGAATATAGCGAACTGTCCGATCAACTGGTTTCGCAGGTATACGACGAGATGAACGAGCAGTTCCTGTCATTGCTCCAGCAATGCCTGCCCCAAGTCAGCCGCACCACGCTGGTGTGGCGGCTGTATTTCCTGGTAGGAGCCGTACTGACCGCCACCCGGCCACGGACCACAAGCATGCTGCGCCTGTCGGACGGCGCGCTCGACGGAAAAGACTACGGGGAATTGACGAAGCAACTGGTTTCGTTTGCTTCGGACGGTTTTCGCGCCAGCGAAGGTTGACACCTTCGGGCTCGACCGCTCGCGCTACTTCCAGTACCCGTTGGCCGCGGCCACGGTTTGAAAGTTGGTTGCAACGACCTGCGATACGGCTATCAGCGCATCGGCATCTTCGCCGTATTCGGGGCGCAACTTGTCGCGCACTTCCGCCGATGGCTGCGTGTATTTAATCGCCATGCGGGAAAGCTTGATGGCCAGCTCATACCCTTCTTGCGGGGTGGCCGTCTGAAGCGAGGTAAGCCAAGTATCTGCCATATCGGAACCTTTTTATAAGAGTGCTTGTGGAGCAACCACTATGCCATGGCACTCCCGTTACCCAGGCGATACCCTCATTGCCAGTAACGGGATTCCAAGAGGCAAAAAGGCGGTGTTAACATCAACTCCATCATCGGCCACTCCACCGGCCATTGCCAGTAACCATTCCGTCGGAGCATCCCTCTTGAAATACCGCAAACTTGGAGACACAGGCCTGGACGTGAGCTTGATCGGCCTGGGCACCATGACCTGGGGCGAACAAAACACTGAGTCCGAAGCCCACGAACAGATTGATTACGCCTTGTCGCAAGGGGTGAACCTGGTGGATGCCGCGGAAATGTATCCTGTGCCCCCCAAACCCGAAACACAAGGCCGCACCGAAACCTACATCGGCACCTGGCTGGCAAAAACCGGGCGGCGCAAGGACATCGTGCTGACCAGCAAGGTCTCGGGTCCGGCCACCGACCCGAAACGTCCCGGACACATTCGCAGCGGCCAGACCCATCTGGACCGCAAGAACATGACCGAGGCGCTGGACGCCAGCCTGAAACGCCTGCAAACCGACTACCTTGATCTTTACCAGTTGCACTGGCCGGATCGCACCACGACGACATTCGGCCGCCCCGTTTATCCCTGGAAGGACGACGCCTACACGGTACCCATCGAGGAAACTCTCGAGGTGCTGCAAGACTTCATCAAGGCTGGAAAAGTCCGCCATATCGGCGTGTCCAACGAAACGCCCTGGGGCGTGGCGCAATACCTGCAGCTCGCTAGAACGCGCAACCTGCCCCGCATCGCTTCCATTCAGAACCCCTACAACCTGCTTAACCGCACCTACGAGAACGGCCTGTCAGAGTTCAGCCACCTGGACGGGGTAGGCCTGCTGGCCTACTCGCCGCTGGGCATGGGCGTACTGGCCGGCAAATACCTGAACGGCGCCCGCCCTGCCGGCGCCCGCATGACGCTGTTCACGCGCTTTGAACGTTATATGAAACCCCAAGCAGAAAGCGCTGCGGCCGAGTACGTGCAATTGGCGCGCGACCATGGCTTGTCGCCCGCCGTCATGGCGCTGGCGTTCGTGAACCAACAGCCATTTGTCATCAGCAACCTGATTGGCGCGACTCGCCTCGACCAATTGAAAGAAAACATCGACAGCGTCGAGGTTTCGTTATCAGACGAGGTATTGGAGGCGATCCAGGCCATTCATCAGAAGCACCCGAATCCTGCGCCCTGAGTAGATGGCTGACAAGCGTTAACGGGGAATTTGGCGTCATGTTGCGCACGATGCCAAACCCCCATCAACGCGGCGGCAAAGCGGGAAGCCTATTGCGCTGATTCAACAGCGCCTATCGGGAAGCGCTTAGCTTCTGGCGCAGCCTCCAGCCTCCCCAGACCCCCGCCAGGCACGCCACAGCGAACACCCAGCCGGACAAGGCGCCCGCCATAATTCCCGACAACAAAGTGCCAACCGTGCAGCCCAGCGCGATCATGGCGCCCCAGCCCATCAGCAAGCCTCCGCCGAAATTGCGGGCGACGTCGCGCCACGACGGCAGGCGCGGCTTGAACTCGCCCGCCACCAAAGCCGCCGCCCAGGCGCCACCGATCAGGCCGAGCACAAACAAGCCGTTCGGTGAAAACAGGGTTTCCTTGACCACGGTAGCGCACCCGGAAAACGAATCCAGCCCTTCCAGGCGCTCGGGCAGCAAGCTCCAACGCGATGCCGCCGTGCGCGAGACACTGCCTAATTCCGCCGTGACGCCCAAAGGCGCATAGCGAAAATACGACAACACCCCAATGAAGGCCACCAGCAATCCGCCCACCCACGTCGGCCACCGATGCACCAGCACGGATTCCCACGTCAGCCCCGAACGGGCGACCGACGACGAGCCTGAAGCGTTATGCCGCTTAAGTAAAAAACCCACCACGACAACCAGAAGCGCCAATTGCAACAGCAGCGAGCCGCCATAACCCATGGCTTGCGGCAGCCACACGATAGGAGCCTCCTGGATCGTCATCAGGTACAGCGAGTTCCACGAGGCAAAGCCCAGGCCGAATCCAGCCAGCGCGCCCAGCAACGCAAAAATCGAGGCCACGGAACCCTCGCCCAGGCGATACATATGCGCGCTGATGCACGAACCCGACACCGCCATGCCCACGCCAAACGCCAGGCTGCCCAACACCAGCACCCAGCTTACCGGCCCGATATGCGCTCCCGGCGGCAGACGCCCAGGCGCGGGTATCGGTAAGAATGCGCTGAACAGCACGTGATAGCCGATCGTGCCCACCGCCAGCGCAACCGCAATACCCACCAGACCGCTTGCATCCTTGTGATCGATAAAATCCCGGGTGACGCAAAAGAAGCAAAAGCGCGAACGCTGCAGCACGATGCCAAAAGCCGTGCCCGCCAGAAGTGCGAACGCCAGGGTCCGGCCATTATCCGGCCACGCTGTGAAGACGGTCGTGGCATAGACGATATAGGCGAGAACGAAAATGGCCAGCATCGCAGCCGGCCATCCCCGTCTCGCGTTAAACGCGAAACTAGTCATGATTCATTCACATCCGCTCAGGTCTTGCCCCAGACGGTGCCGGCGGGATTGCTGATAGGCACACCCACTGCGTTGCCATACTCGGTCCAGGAACCATCATAGTTGCGAACGTCGTAGCCCAGGATTTTCTTCAGGGCAAACCAGGAATGGCTGGAGCGCTCGCCAATACGGCAGTAAGTAATAATGGGCTTGGAACCATCGACACCGGCGTCGGCGTACAGCTTCTTCAGCTCTTCCACCGGCTTGAACGTGCCATCTTCGGCCACCAGCTTGCTCCAGGTGACGTTAACCGCGCCAGGCACGTGGCCGGCACGGATGGAAAGTTCTTGCACGCCGGCCGGGGCAAACACCTTGCCGTTGTACTCATCGGCCGAACGGATGTCCACCAGAACTTGGTCTTTTTCTTTCTTGGCCACGGCCACCACATCGCTTAGACGGGCACGCAATGCCTCGTTAGGCTTGCCAACCGTGACATTGCCGGCGGCGGCAACAGCGGGCGCGATCGACAAAGGTCGCCCCTCGGCTTCCCATTTCTTGCGGCCGCCATCAAGCAGCTTGACGTTGTTCACGCCGTAGATATCAAACACCCAGGCGCCCCACGCGGCGAACCAGTTATTGTTGTCGCCGTAAAGAACGGTGACCGTGTCATCGTTGATACCCGACTTGCGCAAGAGATCCTGGAAAGCATCCTGGCCAACAATATCGCGCTCAACCGTATTGACCAGATCGGTGTGCCAATTGAAATTGACCGCCCCCTGGATATGCCCACGTTCGTACAGGCCAGGGTTAACGCTGACTTCCACAACGCGCACGTTGGGATTGGAAAGGTTTTGCTCCAGCCATTCCGTACTGACCAGGACATCGGATGCCGCCGCATGCACCGCGCCGCCCACGAACAAGGCCGCCGAAGCAGCCAGTATGCCGGCTATTTTTTTATAGAAAGACATAAGTTTCCCGCTTGCAAAAAATGAAAAGGTGAAACTGAAAGATACCTGTAAGCAACACCTATTCAAACGACCAGTTACCCATATGCTTATGCGGGAATAGGGATATAACAGCAATCAGAACAAAGGAGAGGTTATGAAAAAGCCCTTGAAAAACAAGAGCTTTTCTCTGAAAACTTGGTCGGGGTGACATGATTCGAACATGCGACTCCTACGTCCCGAACGTAGTACTCTACCAGGCTGAGCTACACCCCGATTTACGGCAGATAATTAGCTTCGCGAACAAGGCACCTAGCGGTCGCGCTCTATCGCGAAAGAACAGAATTTTAGCAAAGATTCCCGATGCGCGGAAACCGGGAAGGCTTCGAGCGCGGCGCGCGCCTTGTCCGCTTCCACAATTGCGGCATCGCGCGTGTAGCCCAGCGCATCGGTCTGTTGAATGGCCTGCGCCACGGCACGAAAATCCGCCTCGCCGGTCTTGATCGCGTTGCGTATCATGTTCTTCTGTTCAAGCGTGCCCACTTCCATGACCCGGATCAACGGCATGGTGGGCTTGCCTTCGCGCAGGTCGTCGCCCACATTCTTGCCCAGGGCGTCGGCATCGCCGCTGTAATCCAGCACATCGTCGATCAATTGAAACGCAGTGCCAATATGGCGACCGTAAGCGGCCGCGGCGCTTTCTTGGTCTGGGGTGGCTCCGGCCACAATCGCGCCGACCTGGGCGGAAGCCTCGAACAGCTTGGCCGTCTTGTAGCGCACGACTTGCAGGTAGCGTTCCAGGGAAACATCGGGATCGTGCACATTCAGCAATTGCAGGACTTCGCCTTCGGCAATCACGGTGGTGGCCTGCGAGAACACCTGCATGACGCGCATGGAATCGGCTTCGACCATCATCTCGAAGGACCGCGAATACAGGTAATCGCCCACCAGCACGCTGGCGGCATTGCCGAACACGGCGTTGGCGGTGCTGCGACCGCGCCGCAAGTCGGATTCGTCGACCACGTCGTCGTGCAGCAAGGTAGATGTATGAATGAACTCGACCACGGCCGCCAACAGGTGGTGCTGCGCCCCCTTGTAGCCAAACGCGTTGGCGATCATCAGCAGCAAGGCCGGCCGCATGCGTTTGCCGCCCGCCCCGATGATGTAGTCGCCAATGGTGCGGATCAGGACAATGTCGGAATTCAAACGCTCCCGAATCACCGCATCAACTGCTTTCATGTCATCTGCGATGGGATCTATCAGGTTGGCAAGGCTCAAGGGACATCCGGATTGAAAGGGCCAATTGGCAAAATTCGTTGATAAGCACCGTCGCCGGTGCCGGTCCAGCGTAAGATTATACGTTTTTGCGCCTGTCTACATGGAAAAGCGCCTACCGGGTTTTGCCGGCAGGCCAAAAAGTTCGCGATAATAGAGGTTTGCCCTGACTTACCCTGGAGAGATCATTGAGTTCGCCTGACCTGACCACGCTGCTTGCCCGCGCCGAGCGTGTTCTAGAGCAACTGGAAGCCTGGCTACCGCCCGCCCCCCCGCCCATCAACTGGTCGGCGCATGCAT
>JBIQKZ010000024.1:0-34850 GCA_044464765.1 Pusillimonas sp. | reverse complement strand
CCGAGTGTAATGAGTGCCCTGATCCCCCGAAAATGGGGAAGAGCCCGTCCTGGGCGGTATGAATCGCCTAAGATATTGATTTTTCTGCGTTTTGGGATGTTTTGAAGCGTGCTGGAACAGCGAGATGGTGGCCTGGGGCGGAATCGAACCACCGACACGCGGATTTTCAATCCGCTGCTCTACCGACTGAGCTACCAGGCCAACACGTGAAGGCAAGATGATACACGATATTCTTAACGCGTGCAGGAAAGCGGCAAGGGGATGCAAGCAAAAGCCCAGCTTGGCCTGATGGCTCCTTAAAGCTGGCCCCATCCCCCGGTAGTTCGCCAATTATTACGGAAGGTTTATAATCGCTGGTATCTTCCATTTGTAGCTGCACTCATGGCGGCTGGGTCTGGCGGCCCAACATTCATGTCAGTCGACGTCTTAACCTTCGGTCTTAATCACGTTTCCGCACCGGTTTCGGTACGCGAACGCGTGTCCATGCCGCTCGATGTCCTTCGGCCGGCGCTCGACGGTTTGCGCTCGGCGTTCGGCCCGTCCGTGCGCGAGGCCGCCATCCTGTCCACCTGTAATCGCACCGAAGTCTATTGCGTTGCCGAACCTCATATTTCACCGAAGTTGCCGGCCTGGATGGCCGAGTTCAACCGGGTCGAGTCCGTCAGCCTGCAGCCGCATGTGTATCAGTATCAGCAGAACGAGGCCGTGCGCCACGCATTTCGCGTAGCCAGCGGGCTCGATTCCATGGTGCTGGGCGAGCCGCAAATATTGGGCCAAATGAAAGAGGCTGTGCGGGCGGCGTCCGAAGCGGGCGCCATGGGCACCTTGCTGCACCAGTTGTTTCAGCGCACTTTCTCTGTCGCCAAAGAAGTTCGTTCCCAGACGGAAATCGGCGCGCATTCGGTGTCGATGGCCGCTGCCGCGGTGCGCCTGGCCGAACGGGTATTCGACGACCTGACACAAACCAATGTGCTGTTCATTGGCGCGGGCGAAATGATCGAACTCTGTGCCACGCACTTTGCGGCCCTGGGGCCCAAGAAGATCGTCGTGGCCAACCGTACGGTCGAGCGTGCCGATCTCCTGGCATCGCGTTTCTCGGCGGGCACTATGAAGCTGTCCGAGCTGCCCGACAAGCTGGCCGATTTCGATATTGTGGTGTCCTGTACGGCAAGCTCCTTGCCCATCCTCGGTTTGGGGATGGCGGAAAGGGCTACCCGCTTGCGGCGCCACCGGCCTATGGTTATGGTCGATCTGGCTGTGCCGCGCGATATCGAGCATGAAATCGGCCGTCTGGACGACATTTACTTGTACACCGTGGACGATCTGGGCCGCATGGTGCAAAGCGGTGCCGATGCGCGTCGTGCGGCCGTAGTGCAGGCCGAGGCGATCATCGAAACGCGGGTGCAGAACTTCATGCACTGGCTGCAGAACCGCGAAATCGTCCCGGCCATTATGGATATTCACCAAACAGCCGATCAAGTGCGGCTGGCCGAGCTGGATAAGGCGCGGCGCCTGCTGGCGCGGGGCGAGTCGCCCGAAGAAGTCCTTGAATACCTGGCGCGTAACCTTACGCAGAAGTACATGCATGGCCCGTTGTCGGCCCTGAATCGCAGCGCCGATGGCGAACGCCAGCAACTGCTCGACCTGCTTCCCCGCTTGTTGCCCAAGGCCGACCGCCGTCGTTAGCGTTGCTCTGGTTGTTCCAGGCACGCTTCCGTTTAATTCGCTATACCCCCTTTTTATTCCTATGAAAAACTCCATGCGCACCCGGTTGGAGCAGCTTGCTCGCCGTCTGATTGAGATCGATGCCATGTTGGCCGAACCGGAAATCGCCGCCGATATGGACAAGTTTCGCAAGATGTCGCGTGAGCGGGCCGAGCTTGAACCCGTGGTTACCGCATTCAATCAATATGTGGGCACGGAAAACACCATACGCGATGCTCAGGAAATGATGAGTGATCCCGAGCTCAAGGACATGGCTGAAGAGGAGTTCCTGAGCGGCAAAGAGCAGTTGGAGTCGCTGGAAGAGGAGTTGCAGGTCTTGCTGTTGCCGCGCGACCCGGACGACGGGCGCAGCGTGTTTCTGGAAATTCGCGCGGGTACCGGTGGCGACGAAAGCGCCTTGTTCGCCGGCGATTTGCTGCGCATGTATAGCCGTTATGCCGAGGCCAATCGATGGAAGCTTGAGTTCATGTCGGAGAGCCCATCGGAAATCGGTGGCTATAAGGAAGTGATCGCGCGCATCGACGGCGACGGGGTGTATGGCCGGCTGAAGTTCGAGTCGGGCGCGCATCGGGTGCAGCGGGTTCCGGAAACGGAAACCCAGGGACGGGTGCACACTTCGGCCTGCACAGTCGCCATCCTGCCGGAGGCGGACGAAGTAGCCGACATTGTGATCAACCCGGCGGATCTGCGCATAGATACCTTCCGCGCCAGCGGCGCGGGCGGCCAGCACGTGAACAAGACGGATTCGGCCGTGCGCCTGACGCACTTGCCGACGGGCCTGGTGGTGGAATGCCAGGACGATCGCTCGCAGCATCGCAACCGGGACAAGGCCATGCAGGTGCTGGCGGCACGGCTTAAAGACAAGCAGACACAAGAGCTGCACAGTAAAGAAGCCGCGCAGCGCAAGAGCCTGGTGGGTTCGGGCGATCGTTCAGAGCGCATCCGTACTTATAATTTCCCGCAGGGGCGGGTTACCGACCACCGCATCAATTTAACCCTGTACAAATTGCAGGCGATCATGGAAGGCGATCTGGACGAGCTCACAAATGCTTTGCTGGCCGAGCACCAGGCCGAATTGCTGGCCGCACTGGGCGACGCCTGATCAAGCCGGCCGACATGTCTACCGTTACTGTGCGCGATTTGCTGGCTACCAGCGAGTTGCCTCGTCTGGAGGCGCGCATGCTGTTGCAGCATGTTTTGCAGGTGCCCCGGGCCTGGCTGGTGGCGCACGATACCGATGCCCTTGATGGGGCGCAGGTGGCTCGTTTTCAGGCCTTGCAGTCCGAACGCCTGGCAGGTCGGCCCATGGCGTATCTGCTGGGGGAGCGCGAGTTCATGGGGCGCCGGTTTGCCGTCTCGCCGGATGTTCTGATCCCCCGGCCTGAAACCGAATTGTTGGTGGAAGAGGCCCTGGCCTTTCTGGCGGCGGGGCGCGTTGGCGCCGACGCGACGTCAAGCAATGGCCGTCCGTTGGCGCGTGTGCTCGATCTGGGCACGGGCAGCGGGGCGATAGCGGTATCGATCGCAGCGGGATGCGCGCATGCTCAGGTGTCAGCCACCGACGTCTCTTCGTCAGCGCTTGCGCTGGCTGAGTGCAATGCCCGTGAACTGGGGGTGACGGTGCGATTTTTAGAAGGCAGTTGGTACGAAGCCCTGGATGGTTGCGAGCCATTTGACTTGATCGTTTCCAATCCGCCCTATATTTCCGCAAACGACGGCCATCTTCAACAGGGCGACCTGCGTTTCGAGCCCACGGTCGCTCTGACGGACGGCGCCGACGGCCTGGCGTGCATCCGGGGCATTGTGGCCGGCGCGCGTGCCTGGCTGCGGCCAGGCGGAGCTTTATGGCTGGAGCATGGCTGGGACCAGGCTGGGCAGGTCCGCAACTTGCTTACGCAGGCGGGCTTTGAAAACGTGGCCAGCCGTCGAGACTTGGCCGGAATCGAGCGAATTTCCGGCGGGTCTCTATAATATTGATATGGATTGGCCCCGGGCATGCCCCGGAGTGCAACGCCACCACCACATTTAACTTCTTTTTGAAGAGAGCACCATGAGCGAAGTTCAAGATTTCATCCGGGAAACCGTTACCGCACACCCTGTCGTGCTGTTCATGAAGGGCACGGCGCAGTTTCCCCAGTGCGGTTTTTCCGCGCGCGCCATCCAGATCCTCAAGGCCTCGGGCGTGACCAAGCTGGTCACTGTCAACGTACTCGACGACGAAGAGGTCCGCCAGGGCATCAAGGACTACGCCAACTGGCCCACCATCCCGCAGTTATATGTACAGGGCGAGTTCCTGGGTGGTTCGGACATCATTGCCGAAATGCATGAAAGCGGCGAGTTGCTTACCGAACTGAAGCAAGCAGGCGCCGTCGAATGATCGCTGGGCAGCCGGCCCTTCCGGGCTGTATGCAATGAGCCCGCCGCGTCGTCTGGTCGTGGGCATTACTGGGGCCACCGGCGCCATCTACGCCATACGCTTGCTGAAAGTGCTGCAAGACGTCGATGGGATCGAAACCCATCTGGTCGTTTCGCCGCCCGGCGTGCTTAATATCAAGCACGAACTGGGCCTGGCGCGTCAGCAGGTCTTTGATCTTGCCGATCGTGTGTACAGTTTTCGCGATGTGGGGGCCACACTGGCCAGTGGCGGGTACGCCACCGCGGGCATGGTGGTGGCGCCGTGCTCAATGCGCACGCTGGCTGCCGTGGCGCATGGCTTGTCCGACAACCTGATTACCCGGGCAGCCGACGTTACGCTTAAAGAGCGGCGTCGATTGGTGATGATGGTGCGCGAAACGCCGTTCAACCTGGCTCACTTACGCAATATGACGGCAGTTACCGAAATGGGCGGTATTATCTTTCCGCCCTTGCCGGCGTTCTATCACCACCCCGAAACCATCGAGCAGATGGTCGACCATTCCGTGGCCCGGGTGCTCGAGTTATTCGATATTCATGTGCCCGGCCCTCGCTGGGAAGGTACTTAGCCTGCAGCTTGCCGCCACAACACGGCCTGTTCCGGCCAAACACCCGCCACGCCGGCCGTATTGGGCTGACGTGGCCGGTTGGTTTCACGACGCTTGGGCAGCACGTTAGACATCCGAGTCCAGGATAGGCCGCATGGTTTGGCCGGGCGGCGGTGTGCCGCCGGCCACTTCGCGCAGGGTATCGACACCGCGCACATCGACCGGTGCGGCATAACCCGTTTTGTCGCGGCCAAAATGCAGCACCGTTTGAGGATAGGGCAGCTCGATGCCCGCTGCGTCGAAGCGCTGCTTGACCAATCGATTGAAGCCACGCTGCACAGCCCATTGGTTGCCGGGCGTGGTCTTGATCAGGACGCGAATCGTAAAGCCGCGTTCGTTCAGCCCCGTCACGCCGGGGATTTCAATGCGATCCATGACTTCGCGGGATAGCGCGGAATCTTCCATCAGGTCGGTGAAGGCCAGCTCAAGCTGAGCGATGGCTTCGTCGACGCTTTCGCGGTGAGCGACGTTGTACTCGCCGTAGTGGTAGCCATAGTCTCGGGTGTGGTTGGTCAGCTTGTCGATGGTTGAAAACGGAATCAGGTGGTAGCCGCCGTCCAGCGTCCGGATCACCACGGAGCGCACAGTGATCTTTTCCACTGTGCCGAAAATTCCGGCCAGCTCGACAATGTCATTCTGGTTCATGCCGTTTTCAAGCTGGATAAACACCCCGGTGATCACGTCCTGCACCAGCTTCTGGGCGCCAAAACCGATGGCAAGTCCGACAACGCCGGCGCCGGCGATCAGTGGGCCGATATCAATGCCGATTTGCGAAAGCACGACCAGGATAGTCATGGTGATGATGACGATCGCCGCCGCGTTGCGAAACAGCATCAACAGGGTTTTCTCTCGTTCGGTGGGCAAGTGGTTGCCCGACCCGCCCAGGCGGTGCTCAATAATGCTGGCCAGAACGGTCCAGGCCAGCGCCGCGATCGCCAGGATAAGCGCCACATGAAAGACCCCGGCAATGGCCGCACGGCCTTGGCTGGAGTCGATCCAGCCGGCCAGATCAAAGGCCCGCCAGGCGTCCAGCACCAACAGCGCGACGACGACCAGGATAACCAGCTTGACAGCCTTCAAGGCGGCGGGCACATAGGCGTTGACGCGTTTTTCAAGGAGGGGAAGGGCCTTGCTCCAGTGTTCGGGGATAGGTACATGACGTGCCATCAGCGAGTTAACAAGGGCCGACAGGATCATACCTGCGAAAATGGCCACGGCGGACTGCACCGTGGCGCCCACCATGAAGGACAGCGCCTCTTGCTGGTTGGTTTGGCTGACGACCAATAGAACGGTGAAGTAGATCAAGGCGATCACGTGCCAGATGCGGCCCAATATGCGAAGCATGGTGCCGAAGATGGCGGCGCTGGAACTTTGGGCAAGACTCCAGAGCCCCGCCCGTACGCTTTTTCGATTTGCCCAGGTGGTGCGTATGGCATAGAGATAAACGGCCAGCATCAGCACCAGGCTCACTACCTTGGCCACGGACGGCGCCAAAACGTCGGCTACGATCGGCACAAGCACCAGCAGGCCATAGCCCACGACGCCGATCAGCAGCGTCAGCCAGCGGTTCCAGTACGTCGCGGCGTCGGGCGAGATGGGCAGCAGGCGCAAGTGATCGTAGCGCGTGGCGAAGATGCCCCTGGAAAATGCCTTGGCGATTTCGATCATGACGAAAGCGCTTAAGAACTGTACAGCGAATGCGGACGTGGTTTCACCGGTTTCGGACGCCAGTGCGAGGGTGGCGATGTAACCCGCTAATGCCGCCAGGAAACTGGCGGCGATATCGATCACGAGTGCGGCCAGGACGCCCAACAGTTTGCGGCTGAACTTCAGCGAGCCACGATGCCTTGGCGCGGTCGGCGCATGGTTGGCGTCGGCTGCAGGCGTATGGCTGATCCACTGGTTAAGCCGTGCGTAGCCCGTGCGCGCGATCAGGCGGAAAATGAAATAAGCCACCAGGGTTACGGCGATGACCAGCGCCAGCAGCGTCAGCGCCGGCGACCATGACTGACCGTCGGCGTCGACGGGCGCGTTGCCCGAGGCCAGGTCGCGGATAATGTCGGCGGCGTGTGCCATGTTCCGGAACAGATCGGCGGTAAACGCCTGCAATGGCGCGGCGATTCGTTGGGATAAAGACAGTTCTTGCGGATCGGCTGCCGGCCGGGTGGCGGGCGCGGCTCCAGGTTCACCGGCGGGGGCGTCAGTTGCAGGCATGCTTCGCAGTTGCTCAATCAGCGCCTGGCGCGTTTCTGTATTCTCCAGGACATCCGCCAGCGCTGCGTAGTTAGGGGCGCCTTGCGCGTCGGATTGGCTTTGTGCGGTTACGTGCGCTTGTTGGGACTGCGCCTGGGCCGTCTCCGTTGACTGCGCATGGCTGTTGCCTGCAAGAAGAAGGGCCAGCCACAGCAGGGTGGCTAACAGGGCTTTGAGGGTAAGTGCGTAAGCGTTGGGGATGTTGTTTGCAGCATGGGAATGCACGCGGTCGACTCCGTTGGTTAGGTTGGGCGCACTAAGCGGTTCAAGAAGCGGAAATGGAAAAAGCACGCCTAACACGTGCTTTTTCTTAAAAAGGGTAACATCCTGGGCCCGGCTTGTCAGCCTCGGATCCTGCTCCGGGCCCCCACCCGCCTAGCGGTGCGCGACAACGTCGTCAGGACAGCGATTGCAGATCGGTCATGAAAATAACCTTGCGCTTTCCGGGCGCGGGCTGAGCGCCATCGATCTGGCTTTCGTCCCCCACGTCGTCGCCGGCCAGGTCGCGGACATGGTCGGGCAGCTCGCCCGCATAGACGTTTTCGTCATCGAAGGCGGTATCCCCATCGGCGTCGGGTTGGCCCGTGGTGCTTAAGCCGGCAAAGTCGAAAAGGTCTTTGTCCATTAAATGGCTGGGTACAACCCGGGTCAGGGCGCCGAACACATTCCAGGATCGAGCGGGAAATTTCTTGTCCCATTCCGCCACCATGCGGGTCACTTCCTTGCGTTTCAGGTTCTCTTGCGAACCGCACAAATTGCAGGGAATGATGGGGAATTGCTTCAGCTCGGCATACGTGATCAGATCCTTTTCGGGCACATAGGCCAGGGGGCGGATGACAATGTGTTTGCCGTCGTCGGACATTAATTTGGGCGGCATGGCCTTCATGCGTCCGCCATAGAACAGGTTCAGGAAGAAGGTGCCCAGGATGTCGTCGCGATGATGCCCAAGGGCGATCTTGGTGGCGCCCAGTTCGCTGGCCACGCGATAAAGAATCCCTCGTCGCATGCGCGAACACAGCGAGCACATGGTCTTGCCTTCCGGAATCACCCGGGTTACCACGGAGTAGGTGTCTTGCGTTTCGATGTGGAACGGGACGCCCAGCCCGGTCAGGTAGCGCGGCAGGACGTCATCGGGAAAGCCCGGTTGTTTCTGGTCCAGGTTGACGGCGACGATGTCGAAGCGGATCGGCGCGCGCTCGCGATGGGTCAGCAGCAAGTCCAGCATGGCGTACGAGTCCTTGCCGCCCGACAGGCACACCATCACCTTGTCGCCGTCTTCAATCATATTGAAATCGGCGATGGCCCGCCCCGTTTCACGCAGCAGGCGCTTGGTCAGTTTGTTCTCATTGATCCGTTGCCGTTCGGCCTTGCGGCGCGGATCGGCGCGCACAGTCGAGGTTGGTGTCGTGCTGTCGGTTTCGGTTGATGGCGGTGCGGCGGTTGGTTTGGCTTCTGTAGTCATGGTCGTGATGGCGGGTCAGGCCGGAAGTTGTTTTCGCGTGCGTTCCACTTCGATGCTTACGGCGGCGCAATCGGAAAACGCGTTGGGCTTGCCGATGCGCAGCTTGACGCGGCTGATGTCGGGAAATTCGTTGAACAGGCGTGCAGCCACTTGCTCGGTCAAGGTTTCCAGCAGGTTGACGTGTGCATGGGTACACTGCTCGACGATTGCGTTGCGCAAGAGCCGGTAGTCCAGTACGGTATGTATGTTCTGGTCGCGCACGGGCTGGGTGATGTCGACATCAATCTCAACATCAATGTGCAGCGGCTGGGTGGCGCGCAGTTCGTGCTCCAGGATGCCAATACGGGCATCCAGCGCCAACTGCGAGAAAATGATGCGACGAGTATGCATGGCGGTAACCTTGGTTGTTTGCCGCAATTGTAGTTCTATTGGCAAGGTGAAAAATGCAGTCCGATATTCCACACTATGACGCGCTCATCATCGGCGCGGGTCCGGCAGGCGTTTCCTGCGCCATCTGGTTGGCCCGGCTGGGGTTCGCTCCGCTGGTCATCGAGGCAGGGGCGCAGGTAGGCGGCTTGTGCCGAAGCAATCCGTTTCCCGACGACTGGAACGCAACCTTGCCCGGCCAGGCGGGCCCGCAGGTGGCCGATCAGCTTGAACGCAGTCTGGAACTGGCTCGGGCGCCCGTACGTCTTGCGTGCGCGGTGGCAGGCATCCAGCGCACCGGCGCCGGCTTTCAGTTGCAATTGGCCGACGGCGGCACACCTGTTGCCGGGCGCTATGTGGTGCTGGCGACTGGGGTTGCGGCGCGTGGCTTGCCGGCCACTGCGCCGGGCATTCTCACTGGTCCGGGCCAGGAGATCGTCCAGCAGGATTTTCGCGACAAACGCGTCGCGGTGCTGGGCGGGGGCGACAATGCCTTCGAGAACGCTTTATACGCCACCGACCATGGCGCGCAGCAGGTGGATGTGTTTGCGCGCAATATCCGTGCGCAACAACAGTTTGTCGATAAGTTTCCCGCGCAGCGGGTGCGGCAGGGAGACTATGTGGTCGATGTCGCACAGCGCACCGTCAACGGTGTGTCGTACGACCTGATCCTGGTGTTCTATGGCTGGGAGCCCTGCATTGGTTTTGCGGCCAGCCTGGGCCTGGGGCTTACCGACGAAGGCTTTGTGGCCACAGTCCCGGCCACCGCCGAAACCAGCGTGGCCGATGTCTTCGCCATTGGGGAAGTGGCTCAGCGCATGCACCCGTGCGTGGTCACTGCCCTGGCCGACGGCGTCACCGCCGCCAAGGCCATCCAGGCCCGCATCGAGGCAGGCCGCAAGCGCGAGCACGCCTGATCAGGGGCAAATCAGGCCATCAATCTGCTGCGGACAATACACATTCCGTCAGGGCGGGCTTGCCCAGCCGTACCTGGAACTCGCGCAGTTCATCGCGGCGGAAAACATGCACGGCTACCGTTTCGCCAGGCCGATAGGCCGCAAGCAGTTTGTCTACCGTAGCGGGAGTGTCGGCTTTCAGGCCGCCAATCGCCAGTAGGGCATCGCCCGCCGACAGCCCGGCGCGATGCGCCGCACCACCCTCGTAAACCGTTGCCAATTGCGTCTGGCCGTTCGTGGCCCGCAGCCGTGCATCCAGCGAAGGCTGTGTCGTGGCCGCCTTCCACTGCAGGGTGATGCCTTGTTCGGCAAAAAGCGGCTCCAGCGGAATATCTTCCCGGCCCTCGGCGTAGCGCTCGATGAATTCGCCGACGTCGACTCCGGTGGCCTCCAGGATCAGGGCCGGCATGGCGTCTTCGGCAATGCCGGTGGCTTTGCCCTGGTAGAAATCCCGGCCATAGCGCTGCCACAACAGGCGCATGACATCGTCCAGCGAGCGTTCGCCGCCGCTTGCGCTGCGTATGTGGATGTCCAGCCCAAGGGCAACCAGCGAACCCTTGGTGTAGTAGCTGACCAGGGCGTTGGGCGAGTTCTCGTCTTGCTTGTAATAACGCGTCCAGGCATCGAACGAGCTTTCCGCCACCGACTGCTTGTGGCGCCCAGGCCCGCGATGCACATTGCTGATGACCTTGCCGACCAGCCGCAAATAGTCTTTTTGCGTGATGACGTCGGACCGCAACAAGAACAGGTCGTCGTAATACGACGTGAAGCCCTCGAATACCCATAACAGGCGGGTGTGGTTCTCGCGGCTCAGGTCGTAAGGCGCGAAAACCGCAGGCTTGATGCGTTTGACGTTCCAGGTATGAAAGTATTCATGGCTGACCAGGCCCAGGAACGACTGATAGCCTTCGCCTGGCTGGGCCTGGCCCGTGGTGGGCAGGTCGGCGCGGGCGGCCATCAGCGCGGTCGAAGCCCGATGTTCCAGCCCGCCATAACCGTCGCCGGTGACCATGGTCATGAAGACATAGCGATCGGACGAATCCAGAAAGGGCGCACGCAGGCTGTCGGGTTCAAAGAGTGCGATCTGCGCTTCGCAGATCTTGCGTACATCGGCCGCAATGCGCGGCAGGTCCAGGTTGGGCAGCACGCCGGTAAATACCATTTCGTGCTGTGCACCATGCGCTTCAAAATGGATAACCTGCGGTCGGCCCATTTCGACGGGATGGTCGATCAGGGCGTCGTAGTTGGGTGCGCGATACACGCCGAAGCCATGCCGGCGGGCCGCCTGGGGATGCCCTTGGGCTTCGGGCAGGCTGGTGTAGACCTTCCAGCCCCGCGTGGGGCGAGGGGGGTGCAGGTGCAGCAGGCAAGGGGTCTGGTCGTGGCCGTCGGGCAACAGAAATACGCTCGTGCCATTGAAAAAGCCGTGGCTTTCGTCAAGGTGGGCGCCGCGCACGGAAAGATCCCAGGCATAAACGGTGTATTCCACCAGCAGGGGTCCGGTGCAAGGAGCACAGCGCCAGGTATGGTTGCCCGTCTTTTCGACGGCCACTGCCTGATTGCCGCTGGTCGCTTTAATCGACATGATTTGCCGGGAAAAGTCGCGAATCAGGTAGCTGCCGGGAATCCAGGCTGGCAGGCTTAAGCGCTGGCCGTCGGCGGCGGGATCGGGCACGGTGACCGAGACGGTAAAACAATGGCCGCCCAAATCGGACGGCGTAAGGCTGTAAAGTAATGGTTTCGTATTCATGCTTCTATATTACTTTGCAACGCAGGTTGAAGGAGACGACATGTCTGCACCGATGGTTAAATCCGAAATTCGAGGCCGTGTGGGCCTGTTGACCCTGAATCGTCCCGAAGTGCTGAATGCACTAAGCAACGAACTGATCACCGAGCTGGCCCAGGCCATGCGGGCTTTCGACGCCGACGAGTCCGTTGGCGTCATTGTCCTGACCGGCAGCGAAAAGGCGTTCGCGGCCGGGGCCGATATCGCCGCCATGCAAAGCTGGTCGTACACCGACGTGTACAAGCAAGATTATCTGGGCCACGACTGGGAGTCGTTGCGGCGCATACGCAAGCCGATCATTGCCGCAGTGGCGGGGTATGCTCTGGGCGGTGGGTGCGAGCTTGCCATGCTGTGCGACTTCATCATCGCGGCAGACACCGCGCGCTTTGGCCAGCCCGAGATCACGCTGGGCATTATTCCCGGCTTTGGCGGCACCCAGCGCCTGCCGCGCGCCATTGGAAAAGCCAAGGCCATGGACCTGATCCTGACCGGTCGTCCGATGAAGGCGGATGAAGCCGAGCAGGTCGGGCTGGTGGCGCGTGTGGTGCCGGCCCAGGCGCTCATGGAAGAAACCATGAAGGTGGCTGAAAAGATTGCGTCGATGTCCCTGCCGTCGGTCATCATGGCTAAAGAGAACGTCAATCGCGCTTATGAAGCCCCGCTCAACGAAGGACTGTTGTTTGAACGCCGCAATTTCCATGCCTTATTTGCAACTGAGGATCAGAAGGAAGGCATGGCGGCTTTCCTGGATAAACGCTCGCCGAACTTTACGCATAAGTAGTTCAAATACACCCCAGGCAATTTGCTTGCTGCCCAAAAATAAAGTTATACTCTATGAGTTTTACGCCGTGCGGGGCGGAATACAAGCACAGGAAACATTGCTGCAAAAAATTGCAGCTAATTGCTGCACTTGGGTGAACTTGAACATTTAGTTTGCACAGTGCCGCTGGGGTTGCCGAATTGAACACCGAATGGGTGCCGATCAAGCTCACGGAAGCCGATCGGGCCAGTCTGAAATACAAGGCCGGCCGCGGATTGATCCGGGCGCTGGCTGCCCAGGCAGTTATGGGGCTATTTGCAGCGCTCGTTTCCTGGCTGTTGGCCGGATGGGTTGCAGGAGCCTCGGCGCTTATTGGCGCAGGGGCTTATTTTGTGCCTAATGCGCTTTTCGCCGCGCGGCTGTTGCTGGGCCTGATGGGCGCCAAACAAGCGAGCCCTTTCGCCTTCTTTTGGGGCGAATTCATCAAACTGGGTTCCGCAGTGGCTCTGTTGGGGCTGGCGGCGTATGTCGGCCATACTTGGCTGGTGTGGCCTGCCTTGTTGTTCGGGCTGGTCTGTGTGTTGAAAGGCTATGTGCTTTTGCTGTTTTTTCGCAAACTGCCGTAGTTCGAATGAAGTAATAACTAATTCCCGGGGGCTTCCCACGAAGCGCCCATGTGTCAAGTTTTCAGGGTAGGGTTCCAATGGCTGCTGACAGCAATATTTCGCCTCAGTCCGATTACATCCAGCATCACTTGGTTCATTTGAACAGCGTTGGCGAAAAGCAATCGGCCATTGCCGACTTTAGCGTCATTAACTTCGACTCGATGTTCTGGGCTGCGCTCATGGGCCTGATCGTCGTGTTCTTCCTGTGGCGTGCCGCCAAGTCGGCCACCGCCGGCGTTCCCGGTCGTTTCCAGATGGCCGTCGAGATGCTGGTGGGCATGGTCGACGACGAGGCCAAAAGCATTATCCCCGACGAAAAATCCCGCAGCTATGCCGCTCCGCTGGCCCTGACCATCTTCTTGTGGATCATCCTGATGAACACGCTCGACCTTGTACCGGTCGATCTGGTGCCCTGGATCCTGAAAATGACCGGGCTGGGCGCCGAACATGGCGATCCTCTGTATTTTCACCGCATTCTGCCGACGGCCGACCTCAACGTACCGATGGGCATGTCCCTGGGCGTTCTCTTGCTAACCATTTACTACGGCATCAAGATCAAGAAGCCGGGTGGTTTCCTGAAAGGTCTGTTTACGGCTCCCTTCCACGCTCATGGTGTTGTGGGCCTGCTCCTGATCCCGTTCAATCTGTTGCTGAACCTGATGGAGTATGCCGCCAAGACTGTGTCGCTTGGGATGCGGTTGTTCGGCAACATGTTTGCCGGCGAACTGCTCTTCATGCTCATCGCCTTGCTTGGCGGCGCGTGGACCGGTCTTAACGGCGCCAGTCTGGGGCTTGGCTTTGGCCATGTCCTGGCTGGTTCGGTGTGGGCCATTTTCCATATCCTGATTGTGCTGCTGCAGGCTTATATCTTCATGATGCTGGCCTTGGTGTACATCGGTCTGGCACACGAAGACCATTAATGGATTTCCGCCATGGGCCGGGCAACCGGCCTCCTGGCGGAGCGCGAGATCCTCTCGCACACACGTTTTATTTTTGATTTTTGACTTTTTGATTACACGGTTTTTAACCAAGGAGTTGTTATGACCAACGTTGCTCTCGTTGCTCTGGCTTGCGGTCTTATTGTCGGTCTCGGCGCATTCGGCGCCAGTATCGGTATTGCCCTGATGGGTGGCAAGTATCTTGAAGCCTCGGCTCGCCAGCCTGAGTTGATGAACGCTTTGCAAACCAAAATGTTCCTGTTGGCCGGCCTGATCGACGCGGCCTTCCTGATCGGCGTTGGTATCGCCATGTTGTTTGCTTTCGCCAACCCGTTTGTCGGATAAGCCAAAGCGCCCGATCTACGGGTAAAGCAGTCGTTAGCAGTGTCCGTGGACGCTGCCAACGACTTGGACATCAGTGTTATGCAGCGTCGCTGCCTGGCACCAGTGGTATTAAGGAACGACCGTGAATTTAAACGCGACTCTCTTTTTCCAGATGATCGTGTTTTTCGTTTTGGCATGGTTTACGATGAAATTCGTATGGCCTCCCCTGACGAAAGCAATCGACGATCGACGTCAGAAAATCGCCGACGGTCTGGCGGCCGCCGACAAGGGCAAGGCTGACCTGGCCCAGGCTCAGGCGCGAGTCAGCTTGATCGAAGCTTCGGCCAAAAGCGAGAATCATGCTCGCCTGCTCGAAGCCGAGAAACAATCGGCCATGCTCATCGACGAGGCCCGTCGCGAAGCCGAGGCTGAGAAAGCCCGGATCATCGCTCAGGCCCAGCAGGATGCGGCGCAGGAAGTCCAGCGCGCCCGCGATGCACTGCGTGGCGAGGTAGCCGCTCTGGCTGTAAAAGGCGCGGAACAAATTCTCAAACGAGAAGTTGACGCGAAGGCACACGCCGAGCTGTTGGATCAGCTTAAGGCACAACTCTAATTTCAGGGCAGGCCATGGCTGAACTATCGACTATTGCACGACCCTACGCCGAAGCGCTTTTTGCGGTGGCTCAGAACGACCAGGGCGACCTGGCGTCCTGGTCAGATCTCGTTAACGAGCTGGCTGCCGTAGCAAGTCTTGACGATGTGCGTGAAACACTGACTGACCCGCGTCTGAACAACGCGCAGCGCACCGAGCTGTTCGTGGGGTTGATCAAGTCCCCGCTGTCGGCGTCGGCGCGTAATTTCATCGAGCTGCTGGTGGATAACCATCGCATCTTGGCTTTGCCGCAGATCGCCGAACAGTTCGATGCGCTGAAAAATCAGCTCGAGGGCAGTGCCCTTGCGCAGATCACCAGTGCATTCCAGCTGGAAGATGCGCAAGTGCAGGCGCTTGTGGCCGGCCTCGAGAAAAAGTTTGGCCTTAAGCTCAAGCCCGCTGTCACCGTTGATCCCGAGCTCATTGGCGGGATTCGCGTAGTGGTCGGCGACCAAGTACTCGACACTTCTGTGCAGGCCCAGTTGGCCCGCATGCGCGATACGCTGGCCGCTTGAGCGGCCGGAATAACAGGATTCCAGGAGTCTGAACATGCAACTTAACCCGTCAGAGATCAGCGAACTGCTCAAAAGCCGCATCGAAGGCTTGGGCGCGTCGACCGACGTACGTACGCAAGGCACGGTTGTTTCCGTGACCGACGGCATTACCCGCATTCACGGTTTGTCCGATGTAATGCAAGGCGAAATGCTTGAATTTCCCAATAACGTGTTTGGCCTCGCGCTCAACCTCGAGCGCGACTCCGTCGGCGCGGTTATTCTGGGCGACTACACAGGCGTTTCGGAAGGTGATCCGGTCAAGACCACCGGCCGCATTCTCGAAGTGCCGGTCGGCCCCGAATTGCGCGGCCGCGTGGTCGATGCATTGGGTTCACCCATCGACGGCAAAGGCCCCATCAACGCCAAAGCCACCGACATCATCGAAAAAGTCGCCCCCGGCGTTATTGCTCGCCAATCGGTCGACCAACCGCTGCAAACCGGCATCAAGGCGATCGACTCCATGGTGCCGATCGGCCGCGGCCAGCGCGAACTGATCATTGGCGACCGCCAAACCGGTAAAACCGCGGTGGCCATCGATACCATTATCAGCCAGAAGGGCAAGAACGTTACCTGCGTTTACGTCGCCATCGGCCAAAAGGCATCGACGATCAACAACGTGGTGCGCAAGCTCGAAGAGCACGGCGCGCTGGATTACACCATTGTGGTGGCCGCCGCCGCTTCCGACTCAGCTGCCATGCAGTACCTGTCGGCCTACTCGGGCTGCACCATGGGTGAATACTTCCGCGATCGCGGCGAGGACGCCCTGATCGTATACGACGACCTGACCAAGCAGGCTTGGGCTTATCGCCAGGTGTCGCTGCTGTTGCGCCGTCCTCCCGGGCGCGAAGCCTATCCCGGCGACGTGTTCTACCTGCACTCCCGCTTGCTCGAGCGCGCCGCGCGCGTCAACGCCGACTACGTCGAGCAGTTCACCAAAGGCGAAGTCAAGGGTCAAACCGGTTCGCTCACGGCATTGCCCATCATCGAAACCCAGGCGGGCGACGTCTCGGCATTCGTTCCGACCAACGTCATTTCGATTACCGACGGTCAGATCTTCCTGGAAACCGACTTGTTCAACGCCGGTGTCCGTCCCGCCATCAACGCGGGTATTTCGGTATCGCGGGTTGGGGGCTCGGCCCAGACCAAAGTCATCAAGAAGCTGTCGGGCGGTATCCGTACCGACTTGGCTCAGTATCGCGAGCTGGCCGCTTTCGCCCAGTTTGCTTCCGACCTCGACGATGCAACGCGCCGCCAGCTGGAACGTGGCAAGCGCGTGGTCGAATTGCTGAAGCAGCCCCAGTATCAGCCTCTGCAAGTGTGGGAACTGGCCGTTACGCTGTTCACCGTCAGCAAAGGCTACCTCGACGATATCGACGTCGAGCAGATTCTGCCCTTCGAGAAGGCGCTGAAGGATTCGCTCAAGTCCAAGAACGAAGCGCTGGTTCAGCGCATCGAGGACAAAAAAGAACTGTCCAAGGACGACGAGGCCGAACTGGCTTCGGCGATCGAGGACTTCAAAAAGCATGGTGCTTATTAAGTTTGACTGGCGAGGATAGCTGGGCTAACGCGTCAGTTATCCATACAAAAGGCGGGGCCTGCCCTTCAGGCAGCCTCGCGGCAACGCCCTGACAGGAAGTACGATGGCCGGAATTAAGGAAATTCGAACCAAGATCAAAAGCGTGCAAAACACGCGGAAGATCACCAAAGCCATGGAGATGGTGGCGGCATCCAAGATGCGCAAGGCGCAGGATCGGATGCGCGCGGGCCGTCCCTATGCAACCAAGGTGCGCGAAATCGCCGCTCACCTGATGCAGGCGCATCCCGACTACCATCACGCCTACATGGATGAGCGTCCGAACGTGAAGGCGGTTGGCGTCGTGCTGGTCACCACCGACAAGGGTTTGTGCGGTGGCTTGAACACCAATATCACGCGCCTGACGCTGGCTCGCATCAAGGAGTTCGAAAAGCAGGGCGTGAAAGTACAGGCTACTGCGCTGGGCAACAAGGGCCTTGGGTTTTTAACCCGAATCGGCGCCAACCTGGTGTCCAACGAGGTGCAACTGGGCGACACACCCAACCTCGAACGTCTGATCGGCGCCATCAAGGTTCAGCTCGACGATTTCGTCGACGGCAAGATCGACGCGGTCTACGTGGCGACGAATCGCTTTGTGAATACCATGAAGCAAGATGCAAGCTTCATCCGCCTGTTGCCCTTGCCCAGCGGCCTGAAGGATCCGCTGCAAACGGCCGGTTCGGCTGGCGAAGACAACGCGCAAGATACAACCTCGAAGTACGGTTGGGATTACATCTACGAGCCTAATGCGCAAACGGTTATCGACGACCTGTTGCTGCGCTACGTCGAGGGCGTCGTGTATCAGGCAGTGGCCGAGAACATGGCTTCCGAGCAGTCCGCTCGCATGGTGGCCATGAAAGCAGCATCGGACAACGCCAAGAAAATCATTGGCGACCTCGAGCTGGTCTACAACAAGACCCGCCAGGCCGCTATTACGAAAGAAATTTCAGAAATCGTCGGGGGCGCTGCCGCTGTTTGAGGTTAAACAGACAGGCATCCCTTCAAGATATTTAGCAAGGACTAAACATGAGCAACGGTACCATCGTTCAGTGCATCGGCGCCGTGGTGGATATTCAGTTCCCCCGCGACAGCATCCCTAGTATTTACGACGCGCTCAAGCTCGTCGACGAAAGCTCCAAGTTTGCCGAAGCGGGGCTGACATTCGAAGTTCAGCAGCAGCTGGGCGACGGGGTCGTCCGTACGATCGCCATGGGTTCGTCCGACGGGCTGCGTCGCGGCATGAGCGTGGCCAATTCCGGCGCGCCTATTTCGGTGCCTGTCGGGGTGGGTACCCTGGGTCGCATCATGGACGTTCTGGGTCGCCCCATCGACGAGCGTGGTCCGATCCAAAGCGATGAAACGCGCGCCATCCACCAAGATGCCCCCAAGTTCGACGAACTTTCACCTTCAGTTGAGCTGCTTGAAACCGGCATCAAGGTGATCGACTTGGTCTGCCCCTTTGCAAAAGGCGGCAAGGTCGGCCTGTTCGGCGGCGCCGGCGTGGGCAAGACCGTGAACATGCTGGAACTGATCAACAACATCGCCAAGGCGCACAGCGGTCTGTCCGTGTTCGCGGGTGTCGGCGAGCGTACTCGTGAAGGTAACGACTTCTACCATGAAATGGCTGAAGCTGGCGTTATCCAATTGGATAACCTGCCTGAGTCCAAAGTGGCCATGGTGTTCGGTCAGATGAACGAGCCTCCCGGCAACCGTCTGCGCGTGGCGCTGTCCGGCCTGACCATGGCTGAGAAGTTCCGCGACGAAGGCCGTGACATCTTGTTCTTCGTGGATAACATCTATCGCTACACGCTGGCTGGAACCGAAGTTTCCGCTCTGCTGGGCCGTATGCCTTCGGCCGTGGGCTACCAGCCTACGCTGGCCGAAGAAATGGGTAAGCTCCAAGAGCGCATCACCTCGACCAAGACGGGTTCCATTACCTCCATCCAGGCCGTTTACGTTCCCGCGGATGACTTGACCGACCCGTCGCCTGCCACGACCTTCCAGCACTTGGACTCCACCGTCGTGTTGTCGCGTGATATTGCCGCCTTGGGTATCTACCCGGCGGTTGATCCTCTGGACTCCACCAGCCGTCAGCTCGACCCTCAAGTGGTTGGCGAAGAGCACTACGCGGTGGCGCGTGGCGTTCAGCAAACCTTGCAGCGCTACAAAGAACTGCGCGACATTATTGCCATTTTGGGCATGGACGAACTGTCTCCCGAAGACAAGCAAGCCGTGGCTCGGGCGCGCAAGATCCAGCGCTTCCTGTCGCAACCCTTCCACGTCGCTGAGGTCTTTACCGGCTCGCCCGGCAAGTATGTTTCACTGGCCGAAACTCTGCGTGGTTTCAAGATGATTGTCGAAGGCGAGTGCGATGCGCTGCCCGAGCAAGCGTTCTACATGGTTGGCTCCATCGACGAAGCTTTCGAGAAAGCCAAGACACTGTAAAAAAGGGGTTTTCTTATGGCCAACTTGCATGTTGATGTGGTCAGCGCAGAAGAGTCGATTTTCTCCGGAGAGGCGAAATTCGTGGTTCTGCCCGGCGAGTCCGGGGAGCTGGGTATTTTGCCCGGTCACACCCCGCTTATTTCGCGCATTCGGCCTGGTACGGTCAAGGTCGAATTGGCGGACGGTAGCGGTGAAGTCAATATCTTCGTGGCCGGCGGCATTCTCGAAGTACAGCCCGGCGGCGTAACCGTCTTGTCCGATACCGCAATTCGTGCTGAAGACCTCGACGAAGCCAAGGCGGTACAGGCGCGCGAGCGTGCCGAAGAAGCCTTGCGCAACGCCAAGAACAAGGAAGACATCGCCGTGGTGGAAGCCGAACTTGCCATGCTGGCGGCCCAGGCGGCTGCTGCACGCAAGCTAAGCCAGATGCGTCGGCACTGATACTTCGTTGTTTCTGTACGAAAAACGGCCTTTCAAATGAAAGGCCGTTTTTTTATGGATGGGTGCTTGGCTTAAAATCTTGTCGCTCTATCCAGCGGGCAGAGCTGCACCGTACTGCGCTGCGTCGTGCTGTGTTGCGCCAGGCTGCACAGCACGCGCCGCGTGGGTTTCACCTTACTAAAGCATGCGTCGCAGCACGCCATCCTTCTTGACGAAGTGATGGAACAAGGCAATAGCAGTATGGCCCAGGACAAGAATAAGAAGTATCCAGGCGATGGGCGAATGCAGGCCGCCCAGGCTGATCATCCAGGGAGTTTCAGGGCCTTTGGCGGCAAGCTGGATGCCGAACGCGGTTAGGCCATAGCCATTGCCGATCATGGTCAGGATGCCGGTAATCGGCAAAAGCACCATACCGGCGTAAAGCAGGAAATGACCCGACCTGACCAGGAAAGCCGTGGCGGGATCCGGATCCGGACGCTTGCCTTTTTGTTTAGCGGCCCAGATCATGCGCAGAATGACCAGCACCAAAATAACTGTGCCGATGGAAATGTGCCAGGGAACCAGCGCCTGGCCGACCCAGTGCTCGCCGTCATCGATACGATCGAAAAATTTCAGAAACTGCCAGACGACCAGCAGGGCCATGACCCAATGAATCGTCCGGGTAATACAGCCATAGCGTTCTTTCGTATCGGTACTCATGAAGTACTCCTGTGTTGTTGCTTGGAAGCTAGCTGAATGGTAGCTGAAATTTATGACAGAAGGCCAGAGCTTCAGACCACACTACGGACATTATGTCGGCATTAAGTCATCAGGCATGCCATTTCCTGCTGGGCTCAAGCGGCCCGGCTGGTTGCTCATCGCGCGATCGGTATTCCTTTGGTTTACACTGGAAACGCTGGTGGAACGACGTTCTACGCTTGTAGGACACCAGGCGGATAGCACGCCTGCATGGTTTGTTTCCATCGGTTTCTTCGAAGGACACCCCATGACACAACGATTGAATTATTACAAGCTTGCTCCCGAGTTCGCAAAAAAACATCAGGAATTCGCCCTGTCGCTGGGCAGTAGCGCCGTCAACCAAGAAATGGAGCACCTGATCGATATCCGGGCGTCGCAATTGAACGGCTGCGCCTTTTGCCTGGATATGCATGTGAAACAAGCCAAGATCGATGGCGAACGCGAATTGCGCATGCATCACATCGCTGTCTGGCGCGAATCTCCGCTGTTCAATGCGCGCGAACGGGCGGTGCTTGAATGGACCGAGGCAGTGACCAAGCTGCCCCCGCACGGCATTTCCGACGAGATCTACGAGCGCGTGCGGACTCAGTTTTCCGAACAGGAAATCGCTGAACTCACGTTTCGCATCGTATCCATCAATAGCTGGAACCGTCTTTCGGTTGCTTTCCGGAACGTACCGGGATCGATGGATGCCGCTTTTGGATTGGATAAGGCAGGACTAAGTTAAGAAGTGGCGGCCAGTTAAGGCAGGGCGCGTTTTCTTAAGTGCTGTCCGGTGCAAGTGCTTGCAGGCTCATCGTATCTTCAGTGGCGTGTTGGCGGCCCAGAGCCAGGTAATGACAGGCGCGCCAAATGTGGTTGCCTGTTCGTTCGATTCCGCGATAGATGTCGATGGTGCGCAAGGCATGAGGCGTATCGCGACGGACCGCAGTTTCGTTCAACAGCTCGTGTCGGGTTTGGCGCAGCAGCGAAACCAGTGAATCGGCCTCGCTCGTCAGGCGCCCAACAGTGTGCTCATCCAACCCGTTGCGCAGGCCTTCACGGCTTGTTGCGAGCATGCTGGTGATACTGGCTACGGCGGGCTGCCGATCGGCAAGGCCAAAATCCACCTTGTCGTTCAGCATGCCGCGTAGGCGGTTGCACAAGCGAATCAAATGGTCGATGGCATGCAATTGGGCGCTACGCTGCGCATTCATGTGTTCGTCTTCCCGTTGCGTAAGAATACGCGCCACAAACTCATAGGCGTCGTCCAACACCGCATGCGTTTGACGCAGAGTCTCGCCGGCCGAGACAGGGGGTGCCGAACCCAGCAGTTGCTGAAAAACGCTGAAGATTCGGTCAGCCATTTCTTCGAGTGTGCGCTGCGACGCTTCCAGTGCGACGGCAGGGACCCCCAGCATGCTGGCGTCCAAATGATGCTCCCGCCTGGAGGTACGGTCAGGGATAAGGCGTTGGACTAAGGTAGCAAAAGGCCGTATAAGCGGCAGGAACACCGCGGCGCCGACCAGGATGAACAGACTGTGGAAGGCCGCAAGGCCAAGTGCGCCTGGCGTCAGCCCCAGCGTCGAACCAAGCGCGTGAATGGCCTGCAGGAACAGGGGCAAAAGAAGCAGGGCGATCAGCCCCGACGCAACGTTGAACAGAATATAGGCCAAGGCGGTACGCTTGGCATACACTGTGCCGCCAATGGCCACCAGTGCGCCGGTGAGTGTGGTGCCAATGGCAGCGCCGATGACGACGGCGGCGGCTTGGTCGAAGTTGATGGTGCCTGCATCAAGGGCGGTCAACGTCATAGCGATGGCGGCGGTGGACGATTGCAGCATTGCGGTCAAGGCTAGCCCCGCAAGCAGGATGATCGCATGAGCGCCATAGCCCCCGGCCGGCAGATGCGCCAGGCTGAACGATTCGGCCAGGCCCTGCATGCCATCTTGCAACATCCCCAGGCCCAGGAACAGCATGCCGAAGCCCGAGAGGGCTTTGCCCAGTTGGGCGGCCTGCCCCTTGGCCAGCAGCTTCAGCAGGGCGCCCAAGCCGATCAGCGGAAGCGTGTAGAAGCTCAGGTTCACTTTCAGGCCCAGGCCGGCGACGATCCAGCCCGTGGCGGTATTACCCAGGCTGGCGCCGATGACTACGCCGATTGCCTGGATGAACGTGATCAGGCCCGCGCTGACGAAACCGATTAGCGTGACGGTCGTGGCAGTGGATGATTGGGCCAGGGCGGTCAGGACGACACCGGAGGCAAACGCCTTGACGGGCGTGCCGGTGAACGTGGCCAGGACCCGCTGCAGCGAGCCGCCTGCAAAGGCAACCAGGCCTTCCGACAAAAGCGTCATGCCGACCAGGAAAAGGCCGACACCACCAACGAAGGGAAAAATGACATCAACCATGCGAACACGAAGAAAAAACGAGAGCACCGTGCATAGATGCGTCCGCTATATTAGCGCAGCAGCCACGTAGCCACGCGGGTACAACACTGTGTAACAGCGCTCGCGCCGTCGTGCGCGGCGAATTACCATGGCATATCGGAATGGACTGGGGATGGAATGGCCGGCGCCAGCTTGTTAACTTTGCTCGACGATATTGCCAGCGTGCTGGACGACGTGGCATTAATGACCAAAGCAGCCAGCAAGAAAACGGCCGGCGTCCTGGGCGATGACATTGCCCTGAATGCTCAGCAGGTCAGCGGCGTGGTCGCCAAACGCGAACTGCCCGTCGTGTGGGCCGTGGCCAAGGGCTCGTTTCGCAATAAACTCATTCTTGTGCCTCTTGCGCTGTTGATCAGCGCTGTTCTTCCCATCGCGATTACCCCGTTGCTGATGTTGGGGGGGCTGTACCTGTGCTACGAGGGTGTGGAAAAAGTCGTGCATAGCGTGTTTCATTCACAGGATAGGGCGCATCTGGATGATTCCGTGGCACCCGAGCAGGGCAAGATCAAGGCCGCCATACGAACAGACTTCATCTTATCGGCGGAAATTATCGCCATCACGCTGGGAACCGTTGCGACAGCGCCATTCGGTACGCAGGCGGCTGTGGTCGTGGTCGTTGCCATCATCATGACCGTCGGGGTGTATGGTTTTGTCGCGGGAGTGGTCAAGCTTGATGATCTTGGCCTATACCTTAGTCAACGCCAGGGCGGCGTTCCAGGCAGCTTCTTGCAAGCGATAGGGTATGGCATATTACGCATGGCCCCTTATTTGATGAAAGGTCTTTCCGTTGTAGGCACGGCTGCCATGTTCCTGGTGGGCGGCGGCATACTGGCCCACGGTTTGCCAGGCTTCGAAACGTGGCTGCATTATGTGCTGCTGCCCGTCGAAAGCTTTCCCGGCGTGTGGGCAAGCCTGCTGGCCATGGCCGGGCCTGCCGTGGCAAACGCGCTATTGGGGATGGCGGCGGGCGCCGTGGTGTTCGGCTTGATAGGGTTAGTCACGCGTATAAGGCAAGCGTAGACTGCCCGGCATTCCCTTATGTAAGCAATTGGTATAGCCTAGGGCTTCCATAATCGACGACCTGCCGATGCGTATGACAAGCACTTTAAAGACCGGGGACGTAATCGCCTTGGGTTTCATGACGTTTGCGTTATTCCTGGGCGCCGGGAATATTATTTTCCCTCCCATAGTCGGCCAACTGGCCGGGGCCCACCTTTGGTCTTCGGCCCTTGGCTTCCTGCTTACGGGCGTGGGTCTGCCTTTGCTGACTGTGGTCGCATTGGCCCGGGTGGACGGCGGCATGGATGTACTTACTTCGCCCATAGGCAAAGGCGCCGGCATCGTGCTGGGCGTACTGGTGTATCTGACCATCGGCCCTCTTTTTGCAACGCCTCGCACTGCCACGGTTTCCTTCGAAGTGGGCTTCGTGCCATTTACAGGTGACAGCAACCTGACGCTTGGGGCCTATTCCGTTGTCTATTTCGGCATCGTCATGCTGATTGCCTTGTTCCCGGGGCGGTTGATCGATACGGTGGGAAAAATCATTACTCCCGTGCTTATTGCTGCGTTGATCGTGCTTGGGGCGGCGGCCGTGCTTATGCCGGCGGGCATAATTGGCGCGCCCGACGGCCTGTATGTGGATGCACCGCTTTCGCAGGGTTTCGTGCAAGGCTATCAGACGATGGACGCATTGGGTGCGCTGGTGTTCGGCATTGTCATCGTGAACGCCATCCGCCGCCGCGGTGTGTCAGATGCGCACCTGCTTACGCGCTACGCCACCGTAGCCGGGATTATCGCCGCCGTGGGGCTGGCGTTGGTTTATGTGGCCCTGATCTTTCTAGGGGCCAGCAGTGGCAGCCTGGTTCCCGACGCCGTCACGGGTGCGCCCATTCTTAGCGCCTTTGTCCAGCACACCTTCGGGCTCATGGGCAGCCTATTGCTGGCTATTGTCATTACCTTGGCCTGCCTGACCACGGCGGTCGGCCTGGTGTCCGCCTGCGGCGACTACTTCAGCAAGCTGACGCCCCTGTCTTATCGCAGTGTGGTTGTCGTGGTTAGCCTATTCAGCATGGTTATTGCCTATCAAGGGCTGGCGCAACTGATTGCCGTGTCGGTGCCCGTACTGTTCGCGATCTACCCGGTGGCGATTGCGCTGGTTGGCCTTAGCCTGGCGTTCACGTGGTGGCGCCGGCCTTCGCGTGTATTCATCCCGACCTTGGCTGTAGCAGCGGTATTTGGTATTTTCGATGGACTGTCGGCCGCGGGTTTGCGCGATTGGGTGCCCGAGGTCGTGCTTTACTTGCCTGGTGCCAAGCTCGGCCTGGCGTGGTTGTTGCCGGTGTTGTTGGTGTTGGTCGCTTCAGCTGCCTACGATCGACTTCGCGTTCCGGCCGTGCTTGGTTGAGTACATGGCCTGGTCGGCATAGTTTAGAAGCTGCTGCTCGTCGTTGCCATGCTCTGGGTAAAGCGCAATCCCGATGCTCGGCGTGATGCTCAGGCTCTGCCCGTTGATCGTGTAAGGAAGGCAAAGGGCATGGCGTATTTTGTCGGCCACGGTCTGTGCCTGCCCAAGCAACGACACATGCTGAAGCAGCACCACGAATTCATCGCCGCCGACACGTCCCACCGTATCCGAGGTCCGTACGCAATCTTTCAGGCGGTTGGCGACCTCTTGCAGTAACTGGTCGCCCACGCCATGGCCCAAGGCATCGTTCACCAGCTTGAACTTGTCCAGGTCGATATACAGCACAGCGAACCGAGTTTGCTGACGCCGTGCGGCGGATAGCGTGGCCTCGAGCCGGTTGTGCAAAAGCCTGCGGTTGGGCAGGATGGTCAGTTGGTCGTACTGAGCCATGTGCATCAGCTCGACCTGCAATTGCAAGCGCGTGATGACGGTGGCGATCTGGGTCGACACGAACTGCAGGAGCTCCTGGTCTTTTTCGGTGTAGCTGACCCCGCCCGGGTAGGTCTTGACCTCCAGCACGCCCATGGTTCCTTCGGGCGACTTAAGCGGCACCCCAAGCCAGCAAAGGGGCGTCATTTCAAGGGATACCTGCAGCTCGTCCAGATACCGGGCCACGTCGTTCGGCGCCAGCAGCAGTGGCTGCCCAGTGCGGATGACTTCGGCATAGAGCGTGCCGGCCGCCGGCTTGGACGGCTTTGACGTCAACTCGTACTGATCAACGTAGTAGGGAAAACTTAGCTGGTCCGTATCCCGGTTGTACAAGGATACGGAAAAATTATCCGCCTGCAGCAAGGTGCCAACAATTTCGTGGATTCGCTTGCACAGTTCCGGCAGGTCTTCGGCGGCATAAGCGGCTTCGGAAATGGCATAAATCGCTGCCTGCCTGAGTTCCGCCCGTTTGCGCTCGGTAATATCGCGCGCGACCCCGATACGAACTTGTTGCTCTGGTGACCAGCGCGCCGACCACATGATATCGACGATTTGCCCGTCCTTGCGGATGTAGCGGTTCTCGAAGTGCAGTTGCGGCTCGCCGGCCATGACCTTTTTTACGGATTCCCGAGTGTGCTCCCGGACTTCCGGCGCCATCAGGTCGAACATGTTCTTGCCGATCAATTCCTGGGGCGTATAGCCAAGAATGCGTTCGCATGCAGCACTGGCGAAAACCACATTGGCATCGGCATCGACTGCAAAGACGGCGTCAATCAGTAGATCAATGAAATTGGCCGGTGGCGTGTAGTTCTTGTTATCCATGAGGAGAATGTTCTAGGGCATGGCCGGATGACACTCTAGGCCAGCTGCGCCGGGTGGACGTGTGTGAAGTATATACCCCATCTTGCAGGATTCTGGCGGTCAACCTGTCCTTTGTCGCTTGTTCCCCTTCTTTGAGGACGTGGATTCAAGCGGGATGATCGACGCCCGGGAAGTCTTGGGCAGGCACCGGTCGCCCAAGCAGATAGCCTTGCTGGGAGTCGCAGCCCAGTTCGCTCAGGAAGTCTTGCTGCGCTTGTGTTTCCACGCCTTCAGCGACGATTTTCAATTGCAACGCCTTGCCCAGGGCAATAATGGCCGACACAATGGCGGCATCTTCGGTGTCTCGCACCAAATCGCTGATAAAGCCCCGGTCTATCTTCAGTTCGCTGGCCGGCAGGCGCTTGAGATAGAGCAGACTGGAATAGCCCGTGCCGAAATCGTCGATGGAAATCCTTACGCCCAGTTTGACCAGCCGTTCAAGAATGGCCATGCTGTCGTCCACATTGCGCATGGCGGTTGATTCGGTGATTTCCAGTATGAGGCAGTGCGGTGGAGGATTGTGACGCGCAAGCGCGGCCCTGACCGTTTCGATCAGGTTTGTATTCGTGAATTGCAGGGGCGAGACATTGACCGAGATAGTCCAGTCGTGGCCTTGATCGCGCCAGACTCTAAGTTGCCGGCAGGCTTCATTCAGCACCCAGTGATCAATGTCGATGAGCAGGCCGATTTTTTTCTGCGGTGGGAATGAAGTCGTCGGGCATGACCAGCCCGTGCCTCGGATGCTGCCAGCGCACCAGCGCTTCCGCGCCTTTCACGGGCTCTGCAGGGTTGTCGAACTTGGGTTGGTAATGCAAGACGAGTTCGTTTTGTTCCACGGCCCGGCGCAGACCCTGCACCAGTTGCAGATGCTCTTCGGCGTTCGCGTTCACGGCTTTGAACCCATCCAGATCCATGAGCAGCACGGAAAAACGGAAGTTGTTGCGCAGTGCCGTTTGTCTGGCTTGCTCGATACGATCCTCGAGCAGCGCGCGATTGGGCAGGTGCGTCAGCGCATCGTGCAGGGCCATGTGCTCCAGGGCCTGATTCGCTTTGTGCAGGGAGAGGTTCAGTTTGCCGGTGTGCGAGGCATGCCGGTTATCCAATACTGTAACGATCAGGGCGATGGCAAGCACGCCCAATGTCATGATGGTGACGAGGATGGAAAGCCAATGGGTGTCCACGCCCACGTTGGCGGCGCCGCATATGCTGCCGATAGGAAACTGCGCGGCCTCCATGCCGCTGTAATGCATGCCGACGATGGCGCAGCCCATGACGATGGCCGCAAGCATTTTCAGGGCCGAGCGATGAGAAGCATGACGGCCCAGGTAGGCAGTGATCCAAAGCGCCGCGCCCGAGGCGGTGACGGCGATTACCGCCACGCCCATGCCCATGATCAGGGCGCTGAGGCATAACCGGACTTTGGTCAGCGTGCTGCGACACGCAACCCACAGGGCAAAGGCCGATGAGGCGACAGCGACCAACAGCGAAAGGACTGTAAGCCAGACGGCCTAGCCCAGCTCGATCGGCAGGCTGAAGGCCAGCATGCCGATGAAATGCATGGACCAAATACCCAAGCCCATGGCGAACGCGCCGCCTCCCAGCCACCAGATGGCAGTTCTACCGCGTGCTCTACTGATCTGGCTGGCCATGGAGACCGCCGTATAAGACGTGAGGATGGCAACTATAAAGGAGAAAACGACAAGTAAGGCGTTATAGCCACTGTCTAGCATGAAGGGGCTCGGACAACTGAATGGTTGGTTTGCTAGTGTATCGTGTTCGCCCAATACGGAACTGCTGTTGGGCACGCACGATAAAGTACCCCATGCCGTCGGTGGACAGCAGCATTTCCGCGCTGACGCTGACAAGAATGGCCAGCGCCACCGCAATGCGCACCCCCACCATGATTTTTGGCAATGCTGCGGGAAAATCGATTTGCAACATGATTTCGCGGCGGGTCAAACGCAGGCTGCGCGCTACATTTGACAGCATGGGATGGGCGCTGCGCACCGCGTCTAGTCGGCTGTTGATAGAAAAGTTGACAGAGGTGGTCGATTCGGTGTTTGATGCGAGCAATATGCCCTAGTCTGCATATTTTTTCAGCGAGCTGAGAGCCTTGATTTTCAGTGCGCGTCAGCGCGTTGATGTGTGTGAAGCGTTTGCGGTGTCGTTCTGAATGGTTTTATCGGCGCTGCAGGAGCAACTTCCACTACCCCTTTGCTTACGGTGTGTCGGGGACAGCACTTTTTGGGGGTTATGGGCTCATAGCGCGAGTCGCGTGCGCGTACATGTGGTGCAAGGAATGGTGCGAGGCCAGCAAGATGCGCACCCGACGGGTGTTGCGTACGATGGCCGCGCCGATTTTCAGCATACGCACCCGGATCGTTGCCGCGCTGACACGTTCCTGTTCAGTACCCGCAAGCACCGTTTTGCATAACCGCTTCCACTGCGCCTCGCATTCCGCCGTGCGCAGCCGGCTTGTCGAAGAGCTTGCCATGCTGGGAACGCCGCCGACCTGAGTCCCTGGCCGGTTTATGCGGCTTGACTTGGCTGCGGCGAAATTGGCGCACAGTGTATACAGGCGTTCCGCCGTGTCAATTGCGCGCGTATTGGCCGTCGTGCTTGGTGGTAGCAGGGAAGCGATGCTCTTGACGTAAGCGCTGTACGATTTGTTGTGCCTGGTCCAGGGCAAGCCGCGCATTGACATCCATGGAAAGCGTCCAGAAGTAGGTGCCAACCGCAAGGCTGCCCAGCAAGGACAGCGTAGGTTGCGTTCCGCCTTGGGCGTCGATCAGGCAGCCGGTGTCGTAGTCCAGTTTCAGGCCGCCAAAGGGGTCGGCGACTGCATGCCCCTGTTGCAGTAGATGCTTTATTAACGTGTCGTTTGCATTAGCCGCATCAAGGGAGAAGCTGGTGGCATTGACGACATAATCCACATGGTGAATCTCTTCACTGACACCTTGCTCTGCTTGTACCGACAAGACAAAAGTGCCCAAGCCGGCGTCATGGCGGCATTGCCGATATCCCTTTAAAACCTGTAGCGCCCCGCTTTTGAAATAGTGTTGCAGCTTAAGCGCATTTTGCATCGGAAAGGTGGCCCGCCGCGCCATCCATATAGAACGCCAGTGTGTGTAGTACGCGCGACGCTCTTCATCGGGCAAAAGGTGCCAGACCAGGTCGATGATTTCGTTGCTCGAGCTGCAAACCACCTGCCAAAGCCTTTCGCGTTCCTGCGAGACCTGGACTTCGTGGTCGAGCGTTGCATCCGCCGGCAACTGAGGGCCGAGCATGTCGGCGATATCCGGCTGGCCGCCCAAAGCGGATATTTGGGACTTTAGCAGCGTAAAGAACTGTTGCAGAGTCAGTCTGCCGTGATGGGATTGCGCTAGTTGGCGGATTGCCTGCGCAGTCAGTTGTGCATCGTGGGTGCTGCGGTTATGCACACTGCGCACCGACGGCAGGCGGCCGTTGCGCGATGCGCAAATTATCATGCCCTCATGGCCTGCCTGCTTGAGGGCCACGATGGCATCGATTGCGCTCAGGCTCGATCCTATAATCCCTACGTTTGCGGTGCGCTCGATACTCTGAACCAGCTTGCTTACGGGGTAGGGATTGTTGAAGTAGCGCGCATGTCGTTCAAGTTCGGGGAAGGCGATGGATGGCAGATTGCCATTGCACAGGACAACGCGTGTGGCTGTGTAGAGTTCAGAACCACAGCTTATTTCCCAGTTGTCGTGCTTATTCTTGTTCAGGGCGCTGGCGCTGCCCTGAATGTGCTGCAGGCTGATGGCGCCAGTCGCAACTTGCCGCTGTGACTCGCTATAGACGCTTTCCATGTAGTGGCCGAACAGCGGACGAGGCAGAAAGCTGTCGCCGTCGTAGTCCGTGACGCCAAAGCGCGCGAGCGTCGAGGGCGAAAGCTCTGCCAGCCAGCGGCGAAAATGGGTTTTGTCGTCGGCATAGGCCGACATGTTTCGAACAGGGATGTTCAGAAGATTGGTGTTCAGATCCGGGCTATATGCTTCGCCGCCGCCGGGTAACTCGCGTGGCTCGAACAGCAGGATTCGTATGGGGCCAGCAGGCCCGTTTTTTTGCTGCCCCAGGCACTTTATAAACTGAGCCAGAAACGAAACCCCCACCGATCCGCCGCCGACTATCGCTATATCGGCGTGTGCATTCACGACGTCCGTGCTTTTCACACTTCCACTCCTTGGATTAACCACAAAATACGTGGCGACCGCCACAGCCGCAGCGTAACCGTAGCGCTTGCCCTACCCGCCGCCCTGAATTATTAAATCCCATTATTTAGGAACATAAATTCATTATTTGTTTTTTTTAGCTTCTCATATAAAATTATCTACAGTCAACAAGATTTTTGGTAAAAAAATATGAGAATCATTTCCTAAATTATAGGAATGTATATGGACAAGACGCTGTTGAAGGGGCTGATGGTCCTGGAAGCATTAAGCATGCTGGGCAACGAGACCTACACCTTGCAGGAAATTGCGGATCGGGTTGGCCTGACGCGCAGCAATGTGCATCGCACCTTGCAGACGCTGGCTCATGCCGGCTACGCCGTTCGCGATGCGGATTCGGGCGGCTACTACTGCACGTTGAAAATGTTTGAGTTGGGTGCGCGCCAGTTGGCGACCCTGGACGTGCGCACGTTGGCTGCGCCATTTATGCGGGCTTTGGCGGCACAAACTGACGAAACCGTGCATCTGTCCGTCTTGGCCGGGCTGGATGTGGTCTACATCGACAAAATCGACAGTCCGCAACCCATACAGGCATACTCGGCCGTTGGTGGGCGCGCTCCAGCGTATGCCGTCGCCACGGGCAAAGCCCTTTTGGCTTTTCAGCCGGTCGATTACTTGATCCAGTACGAAAACCGCCTGCAGAAACATACGGGCGCCACCCACGCTTCGTTGCCCGTCTTGCGTCAGGAGCTCAACGAGGTGGCCCGCTGCGGCTACGCCGTCAATCAAGGCGAGTGGCGCGAAGGGGTGGGTGGGGTGGCCTCGCCAGTCTTCAATGGCTTCAATCGCCCTGTTGCGGCGCTTGGCATGTCGGCTCCGCTGGAACGCCTGACGCCCGTCCGCATCCCCGAGGCCGCTTCCATGGTGCTGGAGGCGGCTGAGGCCTTGTCCCGCCAAATGGGCTACCAGGGCAAATACGAAAAAACTCCTTTCACCTAACGGAATGAATATGAAACAGGAATCCACTCTTGACGGGATCAAGGTCATTGAAATATGTAATGTAGCGGCCGGCCCATTTTGTGGCGTTTTGCTGGCGGACATGGGCGCCGATGTAATCAAGATCGAACAGCCTCGCACCGGCGACACGTTAAGAAGCTGGGCGCCGCTGACAGAGGGCTATAGCGAGAACTTTGCTTCGCTTAACCGCAATAAGCGGTCCGTCACGCTGGATTTGAAAGACGCTAAAGACAACCAGATTGCGCGCGACCTTATTGCGCAGGCCGACGTCCTGATCGAGAACAACCGCCCCGGCGTCATGGAGCGCTTGCGCCTGGGCTATGCGGAGCTGAAGGCCGCCAATCCCAAGCTCGTTTATTGTTCCATTTCGGCCTATGGGCAATCGGGGCCGCGCAACCAGGAAGGGGGATTCGACCTGACGCTGCAAGCAATGAGCGGCCTGATGAGCGTCACGGGCACACCGGATGGCGCGCCCGTGAAATGCGGGGTGCCTGTTTGCGACTTCACCGCCGGGCTGTATGCCGCGTTTTCCATTGTCTCGGCTTTACGTGTCGCGGAACGCCGGCAAGAGGGCGCGCACATCGACATTTCCATGCTGGGCGCGACACTTGGTATTGCCGCCTTGCAAACCTCGCAGTACTTTGGGACCGGTATCGATCCGGAAAAACTTGGCTCGGCACATCCGCGCAATGCTCCGTACCAGGTCTTCCGTTGCAAGGAAGGCTACTTCGGCATGGCGGCGGGCAACGACTCGCTGTGGCACGCTGTTTGCCGAGCAGTCGGCAGGCCCGAACTGATCGACGATGCCCGCTTTACCTCGACTACCCTGCGCGCCGCCAATCAGGACGCATTGCGCGAAATTCTCGAAGCGATCTTCGCGCAGGAAGGCCCCGAGGCGTGGCTGGACGTCTTCCGCAAGGCAGGGGTTCCCAGCGCCCCCGTCAATACTTACTCCGATGTGCTGGACGACCCGCAAGTCAAGCACATGGACTGGGTCCAGGAGGTCGAACTGCCCAATGGCGTTAGAACCAAGACCTTCGTTTCCCCGATCCGCTTCGCCGGCCGCACCAGCCCGATTCTGCGCCGCCCGCCGGCCTTGGGCGAACACAACGAAGAAGTTCTGGGCGCCGCAAAGCCCCGTGCCGAGGTGGTGAACAATGACTAAACCTCATGTCGTGGATTCGGGTGCTTCCGTGTTGCAGTCAACGGTCTCGGAAGGTATTTGCAGGCTGACCCTGTCTCGTCCCGAACGGGGCAACGCATTATCCGACGACCTGGTGGAAGCGCTGCTGCTTGCGGTTGACAGGGCCTGCGCTGATAAGGAGATTCATACCCTGGTGCTGGATGCGCAAGGCAAGCATTTCTGCACGGGCTTTGACCTGTCCGGGCTCGACACTCAAAGCGACGGCGACCTGCTGCAGCGCTTTGTGCGCGTCGAGGTGCTGCTGTCGGCCATCTGGCACGCACCGTTGCGCACCGTGGCTGTCGCGCAGGGCCGGACATGGGGCGCCGGCGCCGACCTTGTCGCCGTGTGTGATGATCGCCTGGCGACGACCGACGCAAGCTTCCGCTTTCCGGGGGCGGCTTTTGGCTTGGTGTTGGGGACACGACGCCTGGCTGACCGGCTGGGCGTGGACTGGGCGCGCCGCTGCGTTATCGAGGGCCTTACCCTTGACGCTGAAACAGCCCTGCGGCAAGGGCTGGCGACTCAAGTACTGGCCTCGCGCGACGAGGCCGAGCAGCGTATCGGCACAGCACCGGTGGTGGCGCGCGACACCCTTGGGCAGTTGTTCCGGGCCACGCGTGCCGACCACCGTGACGCCGATCTGGCGACGTTGGTGCGTTCGGCCAGCAAGCCTGGCCTCAAGCAGCGCATTATTGATTACCGCGATCGCGTGGTAAAGGCTCGCTAGTGCCGTGGTAGCCCAGTTCGTGTGAAACGGACTGGGCTGCGGCGATGACCAGCGGGGCGATGTCCCGCAAGGTGGTCTTGCTAAGCCTGTCGGCGGGTCCGGCAATGCCGATGGCCGCGACCGCATTGCCGTGCATATCCATAATGGGGGCTGCCAGTCCCCTGACCCCGCCCCGCCATTGACCCAGGTTGATGGCGTAGCCCTGCCGTCGAACTAGCTCTAGCTCCCGGTAAAGCTCGTCGCGCGACTCGAGGCTGATGGCGGTATACATTTGCATGTCTTGTGTGCTTTCGAGCACCACCTGTTCATCCGCGTAGGCAAGCAAGGCCTTGCCGGTAGCAACACAGTACGCGGGCGCCCGACCGCCCACGCGTGTGAAAGCACGCACGGGGTGGGGGCTTTCCAGTTTTTCCAGATACAGCACTTCCGTTTTGTCGAGAATCGACAGGTGCACGGTTTCATCGGTTTGGGCGGCCAACTGCCGCATGGCCGGCCCGGCAAGATGCAGAAGATCGATGCGGCTGGAGAGCCGCTGGCCCAGTTCCCAGAGTTTCAGGCTGCACTCGTAGAGTCCGTGTTCAGTTTGCCGCACCCATCCGGCTTCGCGCATGACTTGCAGAAGACGATGCACGCCGCTTTTTGGGGTATCCATGTCGCGCGCAATGTCGGTGACACCCATGGGTTCTTCATGGCTCGAGAGTATTTCCAGGATGGCAAAGCCTTTTAGCAATGAGCCTGACAGGTTGCTAGTGTTTACCCTAGATAGCTTGGCTTTTTTCATTTTTCCTCGGAAAGGATCTTGACGTGCTAATCATAGCCTTATAAGATT
>JBIQKZ010000023.1:0-39262 GCA_044464765.1 Pusillimonas sp. | reverse complement strand
CCCTTACAAGGCGTAGGTCACAGGTTCGACCCCTGTAGCACCCACCACCAAAAAGCTAAAGAAATCAGCCGCTTAGGGTTACCCAAGCGGCTGTTTTTGTTTGTGCTTACCGGCTCGAACGGGAGTATAAGGGAGTCTTTACCAACCACAAAGAGCTTGCTACCATCCGTCCTACGCCTAGGTTGACCCTGGGCATCACCAGTTCCAGGATGGATCACATGGCGGGCAAAAAACAATTCCCAAACGGCACCTGGCAGTACACATTCAAGCGCGCCGGCGTGCTAGATAAGCCGCTTTACATGACATTCGCCTCCGAGCGCGAAGGGGACGCCTATGCGGAGCGAGTGGAAACGCTGCTGTCGCGCGGCATTGTGCCCAGCGAAGCACAAGTTACCGGCAGGGTACTTACCCTTGCCCAGCTGGACCGAGAGTACCAGCGAGACGCACACCCATCAAGCAAAGACCGATCGGCGCTGGGCGTCATCGTCAGAATGCGCGGGAACGTGAAACTTTCCTCACTGGATGCCGATTGGGTGGACGAATGGATCAAAAGCATGAAGCGTATCGAGCGCCTGGCGCCAGATACGATTCGGGCCAGAGTGGGGGCCTTGGCGCGCTGTACGGACTGGGGCATGCGCAAGAAGTACATGCAAATGGCCGGCCATCCATTTCGAACATTGCCCAACGGTTATTCACAGTACACGGAAGCGGACGTAGCGATCGTGGGCGAGGCTCGGGTTGATATAGCGCGCGATAGGCGGCTCGAGCCGGGCGAGGACGAAAAAATCCTCACTCTAATCGACGCAGGTTTCATCCCGAGAAAGCATCGGCCGTGGAAACTGGAACACGTGCCTGCCATTCGGTGCATGTATACCCTAGCGACCGAGTCGGCAATGCGCCTGCGCGAAATGTACACGCTCTCTAAGAGCCAGGTGGATTTAGATCGGAGAACCGTTTTTTTGGATAAGACCAAGAACGGAGACAAAAGGCAGGTGCCGCTGTCGACAGTGGCGTTGGCTACGCTCACCGAATATCTCGAGGGCGTCGAAGGGGAATATGTTTTTCCATGGTGGGACGGTGATTCGTCTGAAGCGGCCCTTGTGAAGCTGTCCGATTATCTCTCCAACTTATATAAAGAAATCTTCGAGGCGGCTGGCTGTCCTGGCCTTCGCTTTCATGACCTTCGGCACGAGGCGACGAGTCGCCTGTTCGAGCGCACCACCATGTCTGAAACGAAGATCATGAAAATCACTGGCCACAAGAGCCGGGCGATGCTCATGAGGTACGCGAACCTGCGCGGTTCGGACTTGTCGGCCGAGATGTGGTAGGGCGCTTCATACGATTGAATGTTTGATTCGAAATCATCTGAGTCACGTGGTTGATCACGTCTTCAGTAAGCATCACGTAGGCCCTGCCGACCCGGGCGGCGGGCAAAGCTCCGGCGTCGATGAGGCTTAGGACGGTTTTAGGGTGCACCTTCAGTATGTCTGCGGCGCCCTGCACGTCCACAGTGGGCGGGTAAGTCGTCATTTCGCAACACCATTCAAGGGGGATTCTGTTTCTTGCCAGGGCTGCGGAGACTCATTGTGCTCTAGGCTCTCGAGCACTCGTCCTGCGGCTTTCTTGCTGTTGCTACCCATGGTTGTCTTTCCTTGCTGCCGGCAGTGGCACGCTCTTGATCTTGCCGCATTTGGTGCACATGGCGCTGGTTACGCCGTCTAAAGCGATATACACAACGCGCCAAGGTCCGTGGTGGCAAATTAGGCGTTTGATGAACGTTTTCATGATCTTCCCTCCAGTGCGGCTTTGAGTGCGATGAGCGCGGCTTGGGCTGCCTCTTTATCGCTTCGCGTAACGAATTGATGGGGTGAGTTGCCGATCGTCTCAAAAGCCTCTATGACGCGGCGTGCCTCGGTTTCAAGTCGCCGACGGGTGATCAGACGCGACGAAATCCTGGTCAGCAGCGCATCAGTGGCGACGTCGTCCAGGCCAGCGTCTCGGCACATCTGAACGGATATGGCGTCATGGTTCATGGCGCGCCCTCCTGTAGGTTTTGGTAAGGTCGGCTTTGATGGTGTGGCCGCGTCGACGTAGTTCGTTCGAAAGTCGGGCGCGGTCGTGGTGGCTGTGGGTGGCTTGGCGCATCTGGCCGTAATAGCTGTTGGCGGTCTCAAAGAGATCATGCTCGTTGACGGATCGGATGCGCTGCAGAGCGTCGTTATAAGTGCGCCGGCGCAGCGTGCGGCGCCAGGGTTTGATGACTTGGCCAACGAAGTCGACGCCGCGATCCAGCGGCTGCAGTATCGTTTTCGCTGGGTTAAGTGCGGCCTGCAGCTTGTCGGCCAGCAGCACCTCAATGCGCGCTTTGGCAGCATTAAGCCATTGCGGTGACTCGTGCAGCAACACGAAGTCGTCGACGTACCGGACGTAGTGCCGGCACCGTAATTCGTGTTTGACGAACTGGTCGAGTACGTCCAAGTAGACGTTCGCGAAAAACTGGCTGCTGAGGTTGCCAATGGGTAGGCCTAGGTGCGGGGGTTGCTCGACCAGACGCTTATGCTTCGGCACAAGCTGAAGCTTGTGTGGATCGCCTCGGTATTCGAAGTCTTGGCGCGGATCGTGAAACAGGATGGTTTCGGTTAGACGCCACCACCAGGGGTCCTGCACGTGCCTGGCCAGCAGGCCTGCGAGAATGGGCTTGTTGATAGCCACAAAGAAGTTGGCCAGATCGCATTTCAAGTAGAAGGCAGGCCGGCTCCAATTCTGGGTGATGCTGCGCACCTTCGCCTCGAGCCTCTGCGCCCCGTAGAGCGTACCTCGGCCCGGGATGCAGGCGCAGCTGTCAGCGATGAAGCGGGCATAGCAATGCGGTGCGATGCGGTTGTGCAGCAGGTGATGCACGACGCGGTCGCGAAACTGCGCCGCCCAGACCTCGCGAGGCCTGGGGCGCGTGATGACAAAACATATCGACCGCCCGGGTGTGTAGCGACCCTCGATCAGCTCGTCATACAACAGCCGCAGGTTGTATTCCAGGCGCATTTCGAAGGTAAGGGCGCTGGTCGTGTTGCGTTTAGTGCGCCGGCAATCGAAATAGGCGTCGACCAGACTTGCAAAGGTGAAATCAGCGGGTGCGCTCCAATCTGCGGACGGCGCGGGCGCGCAGCTCGGCGCTCGTGTTGTTGTTGTTGTTCTGGTTGCCGTTGTTGAAGTTCTGATTCCAGGCGTAGCTGGAGGTATCGTGCTTTCCACGTCGCCCTGCCGAGGATTCAGCAGGGAAACTGCGCAGGACCTGCCCGGCCGGTGGCCGGCGGTGTCCTCAATGCGCATGTCGGTGCCTTTGTGGGGCAGCGGCACGACCAGATTAGAGAATCGCTCAGTCATGAAAGCCGTGACCTCCATGAGGCGGGCGACGTTTGGCGCGGCGCCATCCATTGGCTTGTTTGCCGATACTGGTGGTCAGCTTCACTGCGTCGGCATAAGCCGGTCGCGCAATAATGCTCTTATCCATGCCGAGGCGCAGCATCAAGTTAATAACCTGAAGGCGCTCGAGCAGTTCGAGCAGGTGAGGTGCTTTGTCATGCGCTACATTGGCGCGAAATACCAGTATCGTGATCTCAACGCACTCGTTGGCGATCTTCTCGCCTATCGAGCGCTTGAAGTTGCGGTTCATGTGCTTGACGATGTCGGTGACAGCGTCCAGCAGCTTGTACGCAACTTTGTAGATGTCCAGGTCAGTGTGGATGGCCATGCTGATTCAATGAATGAATTAATCAATGATTAATCTGCGGACGGCGCGGGCGCGCAGCTCGGCGCTCGTGGTGTTGTTGTTGCCCTGGTAGCCGTGGAGGAAGTACTGACTCCAGGCGTGGCTGGAATCTTCCTTGTGCTGCTCGCAGGACCAGTACCAGGTCTTTTGGAACTGACTTGGTAGGTTGGCGTAGAGCAGAGCCTGCTCGCGGCGCGTGGGCAGTTCTCCACCCTGTTCGGCGGCCCAGTCCTGAGCGTTCGGCCAGCTGATGTCTTCGGTTTCGCCGGCGAGCAGAATAAGGTGATGCGAGGGGTTGCCTTCTTCGTCGAGAATCAGGCCGGCATAGTGCTCGCCTTGGTGCAAGACAATGTCGGCTTGCGGGATGCAGAAGTCCACTGCGCTTTGCGCCTCGAGGACCGCGATCATCTTTGCCAGGCGGTTTTGCTCGTGCTTGATGGCTTTAAGGGTGATGGCCATGGGCGGCTCTCCTAAATGGTTAAAGGATTAAATGGGTAATCTGCGGACGGCGCGGGCGCGCAGCTCGGCGCTCGTGAGGCTGCTGGTGATCTGGAAGCCGTCGTAGAAGTCCTGAAGCCAGGCGTAGCTGGAGTCGGCATGGTGCAGCTCATTGCTCCAGTACCAGTCTTTTTGGAACTCATCGCGGCAGTTCGCCCAGAGGATGGCTTGCTCGACGCGTGTCGGCAGATCGCCGCCAATACTTTTGGCCCAGTCCATCTGGGCCTGCCACGAAGCGTTATCGTTGTCGCCGGGAAGCAAGACAACGTGGTGCACGTTGCCGTGCTGGTCACCGATAGCACCGGCGTAGACTTCGCCCTCGGCTAAGGGTGGGATTTGTAGTTGTTGCATGGTTGCTCCTTTTATTTAGGCCACGGGGCCCAGATTGAGACGGCGATAAGCGCCGCTCCGATGAAAAATAGAACGTGTGACAGGCTGGTCATGCTTTTGCCTCCTGGGTGCCCTGGGTTTGGCGCCGTTTTAGGTTTATGGCGACGGCCAGGCGTTCGGCGGCGTATAGTTTTGAGACATCGAGCCATGGCAGCACGCAGTCAATGGCGGTTACTGCTACGCGCACTGGGGCGATATGCCGCTCTTGCAGCGGCAGCCGGGCTTCGAGCAGTTTGAGGATGTCGTTCATGGCCCGGACGCCACCTTGGACCAGCTGCTGCTCGTGGGCGAATCGGCTGTCGTTCGCGATGGCAATGCTGACCATGTTCATGATGTCAGCCAGTGAATCGAATGACTCGACGTCCCCGGTTGCAGTCAGCCCCGCCAGGCTGGCGTGCATGTGAAGAGCGATCGTGTCGCGCAAGCCGGTCATAGGTAGACGCACCGGTTTAGGTTGGTAGCGCTTGTTGCGGCGGGGCTTCATGCCGACTCTCGGTAGGCCTTCATGACCGCGGCAGCTAGGGCAGTCATGGACTTGTTATTCTCGATGACCCGGTCCGGCTCCAGCGCGGCTATTTCCTGCTCGGACACGTGCGTGGCGGGCAGACACTCGGCCGTGGCACGTTGGATTGCCCAGACCTTGCCGCCGTGGTACCGAACAAATGCGGCCTCGTTGCGAAAGCGCAGGTCGGTAATGACGATGCGTCGGAAGCCCCGGCGCATGGCGTCGTATAGTGTCTCGCCCGCGCGGTTCGTCCAATAACGAGGGTTCTGAGTGCGGCGGTACTCGGTGCCCCACCAGCGCATGATTTCGCGCGCTGAGCGCGCATCGGTCATGTTCACCCCGAGCTTGCCGGCCACGCGCCGAAAGTCTGGGTCAGCGCAGCGTGCTATGGCCAGGGCGTCAATCTTGCGCTCCTTGCTGTTGACATCGAACACCGACATGTCGACACTGAAGGCACTAATAATCTCGGCACGCACCGGGTCGGCAAAGGCGAAGCGATAGAACTGGTGGCCTTCGCACAGGACGTCAGCGACGGTGTCTTTGCCTGCGCCGGCGCGGCCAGCTAGGCCGAGCAACAGCCTGCGATCATCAATATGAGTCATGTTATTTCTGTTTGAAGTGGTTAATCGTTGTCGCCAGCAGCGCGGCGTTTAAAGTCGTTTACGTTTGCGCGCTCAGCTCGTGCTCGACGTGCAGCCATGGCCAAAGCTGTGTTAGTCAGCGCCAGGGCAACCGCAGGCTCGCTCATGGCAGCCTCGAGGCTGATGGGAAGTCGGCTGGCCTGGTAGGCCTCGCGTAGCTGTTCGGGCGTAGGCTGGGCGCGCATGTTGTGGCCTATCAGTAGCCGTAGGCCGCGCCGATGCAGAGCATCAGATATAAGCAGCTCAACACGACCGCGCTGCCGACTAAGTCGCGCAGACCCAAGGGTCGGTCACGGTGGCGGTTGGAGTACTCGCCATGGATGCCACCTTTAGCTGTATGACGGTTGGGTGTTAGAGGTCGTCGCATATTCACTCCATCGGCAATACGATCTGATCGTCGGCGTCTTCCCGTTTATGGGAATTAATCGACACTCTAATCCCATAAACGGGAATTTGCAAGCGTTACTTCCCGCTTACGGGAAAAATAGGCAATGCGGGTGGGAAATCAGAATTTACTTGATGGGTACTGGACGCCCATCCACGCGCACCAAGCGCAACTTGGGCTTAGACAGCGTCTCTTTTTGCGCTGGTGCTGCTTTGCTCTTGTTCTTGCTCTGTTAGAAACTGGCGAATTTTTTCTAGAATATATCTTCGCTCAGGACCATCTAGCTGTTGATAAAAAGTTGCGACTGTGTATTCATCCTCGCCCAAATCTTCGTGCACAAGGACTGGGGGGGTTTGGGGGTCAACGTTTGGAACTAGGAGTTGCCACGCTTGCAGTCCGAAAACGCGAGCGAGGTCTTCGAGGTTGTCAATTCGCATCGCTGTCTCAGCTTTGCGAACACGATCGATCGTCGATTTTCCGATCTGCGCACGTTTTCCTACCTCTGTAATCGTCATTTGGCCGACACACAGGCGGTTCAGATTCTCTGCAAGGATCTTCACAACGTTCTTACCCATATTCGGGATTATCGCTGTCAAGCATTCCCTTTTGTGGGTTGACCGTTCCCGTTTATGGGAATAGACTTTTACCATGGACACCAAACACACCTACCTATCGAGTGTTTTAGCCCGTTTGAGGGCGTACAAGCACATTGAGCTGCAAGCTATCGCAGCTGGTGCGCGTGTGCCGGAGGGCACAGTGCGAAAACTTTATTACGGCGAAGTTACAAACCCTCGAATCAACACGGTGGAGGCCCTTCATGCTTATTTCGAATCGCTTCCAAGCAAGGTGGATCATGTGTGACTGGCCTGCCTCCGATCAAGATTTAATGCACCGTGACGGCACCATCATCGCCGACGCCTCGCTGCCAGTTCCACAACAGGCGGGAGTAGATGCACATCACATGCTCATCGTCGGGGTCGGCGAAGGCTTGGTACGCCAGTTCGACAGCCTGATCGAAAAGGCTCTGGAAATGATGTTCGGTCATCGGTCTATTGTCGGCCAGTGCGGCGGAGGAGGGCATTCGTATTTCCCGAGGGTTGCGATGACTTCATGTTCTCTTTTTTTGCCCTCTTCTGTCTTTACGAGGGCTTACGAATTTTCCGCAAGGGGCCGCATATGAACCAAGAATCTTTGTTTTATGAGTCGTTTTCTGATGCACTCAAAGACGTTGTGCGCGTCGCAGGTGGGGCTAAAGCCGTCGGGGGTGTGTTATGGCCAGAGAAGACGCCAGAAGCCGCACAGAGTCAATTATTGGATTGCTTAAACGACCATCGGCCGGCCAAACTGTCGCCCGAACAGGTTCTTTTGCTTCTATCTCTCGGCCGGTCTAAGGGCTGCCACGCGGCGATGAATTACGTTACCCGAGAAGCCGGTTACAGCGACCCGACACCTATTGAGCCCGAAGACGAGCGGGCGCGACTGCAGCGGGAGTTTGTCGAGGCACAAAAGGCAATGTCAAGGCTTGCTGAGCGGATGGAGCGCGTCGGCATGCTGAGAGTGGCTTGATGCAAAAGCAAGTATCCCACCTCTGCCACGGAAAGTCGCTTAGGAGCCCACCCAGGTTCTGTGTGGGAGGGCACAAAGATGCATAAACCAAGAAAGCCTGGCCGACCTCTTGGGGAAGTCGCGCAAACTATTATGTCGCACCTGCGGGCCGAAGGTCCCTGCACTGCGCGCGAGCTGGCCGAGGGTCTGCAACTGTCGATGAAGGTTGTTTGGGACACCTGCAACAGGCTGGTGGCCAATGGTGAGATTCAAGTAATCGATCGGCGGCGCGTTCCCGGCGTCAATAAGCGGGTCTCAGTGTATGGGGCATGCAGCCCGGCACCAGCTAAGGCGGGTCCCGCCAAACTGCCTACGTCATTCTTTCTGAGGCTTTAGGGCATGCGCGGAAAAATCGATTTCAAAGAGGTGGCGGCTGCCGCACTGGCCCAGGCGGAGAAGCTGGTACCGGATTGGTTGCCAAAGGGCGTGCGTGATGGCCGCGAGTGGCGGGTAGGCAGCTTGGACGGCGAGCAGGGCCGATCGCTGGCCGTGAATTTGGTTAGTGGCGTGTGGAAAGATTTTTCCTCGGGCGAGGGCGGCGCTGACCTGATTTCGCTCTATGCCGCCATCTTCACCGGCAACGACCAGTTGGCCGCCGCCCGTGAGTTGGCCAGGCAATTGAACGTGATGCCGACCGCGCCAGCAACATCGGCTCGAAAGAAAGCTAAATCGACTTGGATTCCCGTGGCGCCGGTGCCCAAGACAGCTTCTGATGCGCCCCGGGCTCATCCCGTACGAGGGCCGTACGAAGCGCGATGGGCGTATTACGACGCTTCGGGCTCCTTGCTAGGGTATGTCTGCCGGTTTCGCACGTCGGACGGTGGCAAAGAAGTGATCCCATGCGTATGGGCCCGCAACGTTGAGAGCGGTCAGCACCGGTGGCGCTGGATGCAATTTTCCGAACCCAGGCCGCTGTATGGTCTACAACGATTCGCCCAGCGTGAGTATGTGCTCATCGTCGAAGGTGAAAAGTGCGCCGATGCGGCTCACGCTGCGCTAGGCGAATGGTTCGATGTGGTGTGTTGGCCAGGTGGTGGCAAGGCCGTTAGCAAGGCTGAATGGTCGGCACTAGCCGGACGCAAGATCATCATTTGGCCGGATTGTGATTCGCAGCGCGATAAAGCCGGTGAACTACTGCCGGAGCATCCGGTGCCTGCTGCCCAGGGCCAGGCCGGAAAGCAAGGGCAACCGGGAATTAAGGCGGCCGAAGATATTGCCAAAGTGCTGCTCGAACTCGGCTGCCAAGTTCGTGTGGTGGCCATACCCGCCCCGGGCGCGATGACGGACGGCTGGGATGTGTTCGATGCGCTGGAAGAGGGTAAGACCGCTGAAGAAATCAAACAATGGATATACGACAACCTTCGCCCGTCCATCCACGCCTCAGAGCCCGCGCCTGCGCAAGCTGACCAGAGGTCTTTGCCCCCTGAACCCGCTAGCGCCAGGTTGTACTGGAAGTCTAATCTACTAAAGAAACCACGCGGCGGGTACGAGGATTGCAAAGAGAATGTGGCCTTGGCTATGGAGAATCATCCTCTCTTGCAGGGCATCGTCGGCTACAACGAGTTTTCGGCGCGCATTGAGAAACTCAAGCCCACACCTTGGTCAGAAAATCTGGGGGAGTGGTCCGAAGAGGATGATTTGGAACTCTCCATGTGGCTGGCATCGCAAGCCAATATTCTGTTTCGTAGCTCATCGACCATTGCCGAAGGCGTTCGGCTTGTTGCTAGTCGCAATAAGCACCATCCGGTTCGCGAGTGGTTGGATTCGCTCGAGTGGGACGGCCAGGACAGATTGGGTACATGGTTGCGCGACTGCTTGGGTGCAGAGGGTTCCCCCTACACCGAGTTGGTCGGCGCATTATGGTTGCGGCAGGCCGTCAACCGAATTTTGAACCCTGGGTGCAAGGGCGACTACGTGCTGATTTTAGAGGGCCCACAAGGGCTCATGAAATCCAGTGCCTTGCGGACTATGGGTGGCGAGTGGTTCTCAGATGCGCCGTTGGACTTGAATAGTAAAGACGCTTTCATGTCGATTTCAGGTACCTGGATCTACGAAATTGCCGAGCTTGATGCGTTTAACCGATCTGAGGCCACACGCATCAAAGCGTTCTTGACGCAAGCCCAAGATCGTTACCGACCGCCGTATGGGTCACGCATGGTCACGCAGCTTCGCCAGACGGTCTTTGCTGCCACCACCAATAATTATGAGTACCACAAAGACCCAACCGGCAATCGGCGCTTCTGGTCAGTGTTGTGTACCAAGGTCTATCTGGACGTCATCAAGGAAGTCAGAGAACAGCTTTTTGCGCAAGCGGTGTATGAGGTTAGGGCTGGCAAGCAGGTCTACCCCACGCGTGAGCAGGAAACTCTCTACATTGTCCCCCAGCAGCAAATGCGCGAGGTCTTTGATCCGTGGCACGAGGTCATTGCGAAGTGGCTCACTCAGCCTGAGCAGGCGCTGCAGGAACGGTTCACATCTGCACAAATACTGACGGGCGCAATCCAAATGGACATCAGCAAGATCGATGGTCAGCGGTCGGCTACTACCCGCATTGGCTCCATCATGATGCGGCTGGGATGGCGCAAGGCGCGTGAACCAGCGGGGCTGAGGTTGTACTACTACGCGAGGCCGAAAGAGGAAAAGACGCCTGCCAGCGCAAGCAATAAATCAGGGCACGAGCACGATGCATTGCCCATTTAGTCTTCACATGGGCCTTGTGCCTGTCAATCTTTCGCACAACCAGGGATGGGTGTCGTGCACGCTGGCGAGCGTGTTCTACGGCTGCCCGAAAAGGTTGGACGAAAGGTTAGACGGCCAGGACCCGCATAAACATTGGTCTCGTCTAACCTCCTAACCTGGTCCAACCTATTTCCTCGCGTGTGCGCAGGCGCGCGCGCGTGTGCGTGCGTGCAGCCACCGTACCAATTCACTTTTAAGTTTGTTTTTTGATGAAATAGGTTAGGAGGTTAGACGAAGCTAATAACCATGCGGCTTCCCACCGTCTAACCTGTCGTCTAACCTGTTTTGAGGTTAGACGGATGAGTAAAGATATGCGGTCCGAAATGCCTAATGTCGCGGCGTTCATTGATGAGCTGCGTGCTGCCTTTGGTGTCGAGATGGTCAATGAGCAGATTCGCAAGGGATTGAAGGGAGAGCCCACCTTCTATGCCCAGGAGAATGGGCACGAGCTGGGCACAAGCTGGAGTAAAGGAGACACTGATGAGGCGTATTGAATGGGTGGATACACGCCTGCGTCAGTGGGCTCAGTGGCGGCTAAGTGGCAGCACTGGATATCGAAGCCCCAGCTTTGAGTACGAAGAACCCACCACGCAAGGCATCAGCCCGATGGAGTTTGATGCCGAGTCAGAGCGCGATGCCCTGGAGATGGACCAGGCCATTGCGTCATTGCCGCAAGAGCTGGCCGATGTAGTGGTGGCGTACTACACGTGGCAGGGCGGTATGGCTGTGATCGAACAGAAGATACGTGTGACGCGCGCCACGGTGCACCGGCGGTTGTGTCATGCTGACCTGCGTATTGTGGACTGGCTCGATGCCCAGGCAGCGGCCCGCAGGCGGGTGGCATAAAGAGTTTCGCGAGTTATACCGAATAGGGCAGAATACGCTACATTCGGGACGTTGTTGCGGGAAGGTCAGCAACGTGCCGCCAAGCATTAGCGTTGTCTCATCCGCAGCCATCGCTGCACCTCAGCCCCGGTAGAGTCGAAAGATTCTCCGGGACATCTTTTTGGAAGTTCGACATGGTTACCGCCGCTCCAAAGCCTTGCCGGCATACCGGTTGCGCGGTGTTGGCATACACGAAGTCGGGGTATTGCGACAGGCATGCGCACGAAGCAGTGAAAGAGTGGGTTAAGGCGCCTGGCGAGTCGGGGCGCGGTGGTCGGCCATGGCGTCGGCTTCGAGATCAGGTCCTGCGTCGGGATGGCTACCTGTGCCAATGTGAGAACTGTAAGCTTCGCCCCATGCCGCTGGTTGCGCATGAAGTGGACCACATTGTGCCGCTGGCAGATGGGGGCACCGATGATCCGGGCAATTTGCGCGGAATCAACCGTGATTGCCACAAAATTAAGTCGAAATCGGAGGCGGCTCGAGTGCGGCATGGGAGGGGTGGGTCGAAAGTTTAGCCGATCTACCCGGACACCCGCCGCCCAGTCTTTTTTTGCGCACAGCAGTTTTTTACATAGGGGGGGGGTCAGAGATGACTCCTTCTTATTCCATGAGCTCACATCTCTATCCGGTTCCGTCAGGTTCTCTGGTGGGGGCTGGAGCGCCTGGTGATTCAGTCCAGCCGGACATTCCGGCACCCCTGGCAAAGATGTCCGCGAGGGAGAAGAAAATTTGGGAGCATGTGACCGCCGCCCTGTATGAGGTCGGTCTGATCCACCGCACGGATGCCATGTTGTTGATGGTGATCTGCCGTACGTTCGTACGCTGGGTGGATGCTGAGGAGCAGTTGACCAAACTGATGCGCGAAAAAGATGGCAACTATTTCGTCAAGACGCCCAATGGTTACGAGCAGCCGCATCAAATATTTTATGTGGCGCGTACGCTGAAGCGTGAGTTGCTCCAGTGGCTGCCGGAGGCTGCGCTGACTATTCCATCGTTCCAAAAAATGCTTGGGGAGAAGGCCGCGCCCGGGCAGGGCGTGCTGCCCGGAATTGATGATCCAGTTGAAGCGCACCGTCGTCGGCGTGTTGCAGCAGGCATGCGATCGATATGAGTGCGCAGGCGGTGCAGTCTCAGTCGTTTGATTGGGATGCCTATGGCCGAAAGGTCATTGCTGGCGAAATTTTGGTTTGCAAGTGGATTCGCTTGGCCGTAGAGCGACACTACCGTGACCTGGAGACCGGCCACGCTCGAGGCTTGTACTTCAGCGAGGAGCTTGCGCAGCACGCGCTCGAGTCATTTTTGTTTTTGCGGCATTCCAAGGGCGAGTGGGCCGGCCAGCCGTTCGAACTGGCGCTTTGGCAGCAGTTTTGGGTGGCGCTGGCGTTCGGTTGGATGCGTGCCGACGGGACGCGCCGGTTTCGTGAAGTATGGGAAGAGGTACCGAGAAAGAACGGAAAGACCACCAAGCTGGCTGGCGTGGGTCTGTATCTTTTCTTGTTCGATGGCGAGGGTGGCGCCGAAGTGTATAGCGCCGCCACGAAAATGGATCAGGCCAAGATTCTGCACAGCGAGGCGTTGCGCATGGTGGAAGTGTCGCCGCATCTGCGCCGCAACGTGGGCATCCGGCTGAACGAGATGTATGACCCTCGGCCAGGTCGCGCTGATAAGTTTGTGCCGCTAGGTCGCGATGCGAAAAGTTTGGATGGCTTGAACCCGCACGCCGGCTTGCTGGACGAAGTGCACGCCCACCCGAACCGGGAAATCTACGACATTATCAAGTCTGGTATGGGTGCTCGTCGGCAGCCGCTGATCTGGGAGATCACGACGGCGGGTTTTGATTTGTCGTCATTTGGTTACGCCCAGCACGAGTACGCCGAAAAAGTACTCGAAGGGTTGTTCGAAGACGACGAGCTGCTGGTCATCATCTACACCGTCGACGATCCAAGTCGGTGGGATGACCCGGCCGAGTGGGCCAAGGCAAACCCCAACCTTGGCGTCTCGGTCTACGAAGAGCAGTTGCAGGCCATGGTTGAGCGGGCGCGCCGCCAGCCCAGTCAGTTGCCGAACTTGTTGACCAAGAGGCTGAATATCTGGCTGCGGGGTGGTTCCAAGTGGATCGGCGCTGAAGAGTGGGCAGCGTGTGGCGATCCTGATCTGCGCATTGAAGGCTTCGCTGGTCAGCCATGTTGGATCGGCCTGGACTTGGCCGAAAAAAGCGACATTGCGGCGCTGGCGATCGTGTTCAAGAGGCCGGGTGGTTATGCAGTGTTCTTTCGGCTTTATCTGAACGAGGACCACGCTCATGCGCCAGAGAATCGACATTTTTTCACATGGGAGCAGACCGGTCACCTAATCGTTACTCCGGGCAATGCGACGGACTTCGATCAAATCCGGGGCGATCTGCAGGCGCTGTCTCTCACACACGACATTCAGGAAGCCGTCTACGACCCGAAATTCGCAACGTACTTCGCCACGAAGTTGGCCGACGAGGACGGCATTCTCATGGTCGAAATGCCTCAAACATCGGCACGCTTCACATTGCCGATTGTCGAGATCGAGAACCTGGTGTTGACCAAAGAGCTGGTTCATGACGCTAACCCGGCCGTAGCGTGGATGGTAAGCAACGTAGTGATGCGTGAGTCGAAGTTCTCTGGCTTGAGGCATCCCACCAAGGAAAAAAACGAGAACAAGATCGATGCGCCGGTGGCGATGATCATGGCGATGGCGCGGGCCTTGAATGGTGACGAAGGTGGTGACCTTAGCGATTTTTTAAATAACGCGGTGATCGGATGAAAATGAAAGCGCAAAAGATCGGCCGAGTTCGCGCTGCGGTACTTGGCTGGCTGGGCGCCCCGTTTGGCCTCACCGACGTGGATGCTTGGGCGAGACTAGGAGCAAGCAGCTCTGCTGGCGTGAGCGTCAACGACCAGAACGTGCTGCAGTTGTCCGCTGTGTGGGCCTGTGCCCGACTGATATCCGAGACGATGGGCACGTTGCCGCTCGGTATGCACGAGCGTACCAGTACTGGCAAGCGGCCCGCGCCACAACATCCGCTCCACTTCATCATCGGCACCCAGCCCAGCACAGACACAATTTCATCGGTGTTTTGGGAATCCGTTGTAGCGGCAATGCTTCTGCGTGGCAATGCACGCTGCGAAAAGCTGATGGTCGGCGATCGCGTCGTGGGTCTGAACTTCCTGTACCCGCCTCGCTTAACTGTCTCGCGTAAGAGCGATGGCACAAAAGAGTATCGATACACCGAAGACAGCGGCCGCCAGCGCAGCATTCCCGCCTCTCGCGTCTGGTCTATCCCCGGCTGGTCGCTGGACGGTCAGGCGGGAGTCTCAGTAATTCAGTACGGTGCGCAGGTATTTGGGGCAGCATTGGCCACCGACGAGGCGGCGGCAGGCGTGTTCAAGCGTGGCCTCATGCCAACCACGTGGTTCAAGTATCCAAAGATTCTCAAGGATAACCAGCGCGAGGAGGCCCGCAAACTGATCGAAGGAAGGCTGTCTGGCGCCATCAACGCAGGTCGCCCGGCCATCCTAGAGGCCGACATGGAAGTAGGGACGCTGGGGATTAACCCGGTCGACGCCCAGCTTCTCCAGTCGCGTGGCTTCAGCATCGAAGAAATCTGCCGTTGGTTCCGGGTGCCGCCCTGGATGGTGGGCCACACCGAGAAGTCGACCAGTTGGGGCACTGGCATCGAACAGCAAATGATCGGCTTTCTGGTGTTCACGCTGGGCCCCTGGCTCAAGCGCATCGAGCAGAGCATCGTCAAAGATTTGCTGACACCGGCGGAGCGCTTGCGCTACTACCCGAAGTTCGCGGTTGAGGGCCTGTTACGTGCAGACAGTGCTGCCAGGGCGGCCTTCTACTCGGTGATGGTGAACAACGGGATTCTGACCCGTGATGAAGTGCGCGAGCTCGAAGACCGCGCACCCATGGGCGGCAATGCTGCGGTGCTCACCGTGCAGACCGCCCTGGCCCCGCTAGATACGCTGGGTGCGAACACCGCAGATCAACAGGCCCGCGCCGCGATGGCGAACTGGCTCAAAGACATGATGGCCTCTGAGGCCGATACCTAAAGGAAACCCCATGAGCAAGAAGAACCTGCCGGTTGCACCGGTCGGGCGCCCGAGTTCGTCCGTCTCTAGCCACATATCGCCGCGCGCGTTCGAGCACTGGGATAGCGGAGTCCGCGCCGCCGCCCTTGAAGATGACGCTCGCACCATTAGCGTCCTCGATGTAATTGGCTACGACTGGTGGACCGGCGAGGGGGTGACAGCAAAACGAATTTCTTCGGCCCTGCGTTCAATGGGCGCCGGCCCTGTGACTGTGGTTATTAATAGCCCCGGCGGTGATGTGTTCGAGGGTTTAGCCATCTACAACCTGCTGCGCGAGCATAAGGGAGACGTCACCGTGAAAGTGGTAGGCGTGGCGGCTTCTGCAGCGTCGTTCATTGCCATGGCAGGTGACAACATCCAGATCGCCCGTGCAGGGTTCTTTATGGTGCACAACTGTCTGGTGGGGGCTATCGGAAATCGTCATGAGTTGCGCGAGATCGCGGACTGGCTAGAGCCGTTTGACGCCGCAATGGTCGATATATATGCGGCACGTACTGGCATCGACGCCGAGACCGTTCGCAAGCACCTCGATGCAGAAACATGGATTAGTGGCAGCCAAGCCATTGAGCAGGGCTATGCAGACGAGCTGCTTCCCTCCGATCAGGTAGGCAAGACCGACGCGAAGGCCTCGGCCAGCGCTGTGCGGCGCATCGAGTCCGCGCTTCGGGCCTCCGGCCTTCCTCGTAGCGAAGCTCAGCAGATCATTCACGATTTCAAGTCCAGCCTGAGCGATTCGGCTGGCGGCGGTGTGCGCGATGCCACCGGACGCGGCCCGAGTGATTCGGCTGCTTTCAGCACTACGGCCGACCTGGCCGCATCCCTCACCACGATTTTGAAATAGGAGCCACCATGGCAAACCCTGAACAACAGATCGAACAGATCAACGCCAGCCTGAAGACGGTCGGCGATCAACTCAAGGCGATGGCCGAAAAGGCCGACGCCGACATGAAGGCACGCGGCGCGCTGGACGCGCAACTGCGCGCCGACATCGACAAGACCCTGACCACCCAAGGCGAGCTGCAGGCCCGCCTGGCCACAGCCGAGCAGTTGCTGGCCAAGGTACAGAATGGTGGCGGTGCTGCTGTTGGCCCGCAGTCTATGGGCGAGCAGGTCACCGATAGCGAAGACTTCCAAGCGTTCGCCTCGAATCCTCGCGGCACTTTCCGCATGCCCGTCCAAGCATCCGTCGGGTCTGGTTCCGACTCGGCCGGCAGTCTGATTGAGCCGGACCGGCAGCCCGGCATCCAGGCTCCGGCGCTGCGTCGACTCACCATCCGTGATCTGATCACATGGGGCCGAACCTCCTCGAGCAGTATTGAGGCGGTGCGCGAACTGGTCTTCACCAACAATGCGGACGTGGTGAGTGAAAACCCCAGCGCCGGCAAACCCGAATCAGACATCACGTTTGAGCCCTACCAGGCTCCGGTGGTGACGATCGCTCATTGGATTCATGCCTCTCGTCAAGTGCTGGCCGACGCTCCCATGCTGCAGAGTTACATTGATGGGCGTTTACGTTATGGCCTGAAGCTCAAAGAGGAAGCCCAGATTCTCAAGGGTAGCGGCGTCGGCCTGAACATTGACGGCCTTTACACCCAAGCATCGTCCTATGTCAATCCGGGCGTCCTGGTGCAGGCCGAGACCCGCATCGACCGGCTGCGCCTTGCGTTGCTGCAGGTCGAACTCTCCGAGTACTGGGCCGACGGCATCATCATCAGTCCGCTGGATTGGGCGGCGATTGAGCTGACCAAGACGGACGACAACGGCTACCTGTTTGCGAACCCTCGTGCGCAGAACCTGCCGGGCCTGTGGGGCCGCAATGTGGTGCCCACTCAGGCCATGGATGCCGGAGACTTCCTGGTCGGGGCTTTTGGTGGCGGCTTGGCCGTGCAGGGCTGGGATCGCGAAGACGTGAGCATCATGGTGTCGCTCGAAGACCGCGACAACGTCATCAAGAACATGGTCACCATTCTCTGCGAAGAACGGGTCGGCCTTGAGGTTCGCCGCCCACAGGCCTTCGTCAAGGGCGACTTTGACGACATGACTGCCAGCTCTTGATGAGCCCGCCCCGGCTGGTTCGCCGGCCGGGGAATCCATGAGGACAACATGAAAACAGTAATCGCTACTCAATCCTTCGACCACGGCGGCATGCGTCGGCGTGGCGATGTGCTCGAGGTTTCGCCGCAGGTCGCCGATCAACTGCGCCGTGCTGGCCTGGTTCGAATAAATGAACGGGCCAGCGGCACCGACCCTTCCAAGGCCGCTGGCGGGAGTTCGCCTGCATCGCCAGCGGCCCCAGCCTCACGCAAGCGGACTGCGAAGAAGTCCGTAACTGGCGCGACCGAGACCAAGAGCGAGCCGTAATTGTCACCAACACCACGTTCCGCGCCGCGCCCTGGGCCGATGTGCTTTTTGCGATGGACCGGGACTGGTGGCGGGTGTACCGGGAAGAGGCTGGCCAAGTATTCCAGGGTGAGCTGGTGACGCAACTCCCGAACTGCTACGGCGTGCGCCGCGTGGCGTTTGGTCAGTATGAAAACTCGGGCGTCGGAGCCGTTGCCCTGGCGGTGCACATGGGCGCGCAACGGATCCTCCTGCTGGGTTACGACTGCCAGCGCACGGGCGGCAAGGCCCACTGGCACGGCGACCACCCGACAGGGCTGGGCAATGCCGGATCGCTTAATAAGTGGCCCGCGCAGTTTCAGAAACTCGCGCGAGACCTTCGGAATTTCGACATCGTGAATTGCACCCGGGAAACGGCACTGACCTGTTTTCCCCGGGTGAACTTGGAGCATGCGCTTCGTGACGAACAAGACTGTAGTGACCTGGCTATGGGCCGGGAATCGGGAATATGCCCCTGAGCATGTGAACGTGCTGGCGGCCATGTTCCGTCGGCACCTGAGCGAGCCGCACCGGTTTGTCTGCATCACCGACATGGTGGGCGACTTCGACCCTGGGGTTGAAGTGATGCCCATGCCGCCGGCAGCGAAGGCGCTCGGTAAGTTCCGCACGCCCGAGGGCGGCCGCTTTCCGAGCTGCTACCGCCGCTTGTGGATGTTCTCTGAAAAGGCGAAGTGCCTGGGCAAACGGGTGCTGATGGTCGACGTTGATCTGGTGCTGACCGGCAATATCGATCACCTGTTCAAGCCGCGCGCGAAGTTTGTTGGCTGGCAGCCGAAAGCCAGTTGGGGCGGCACAAACCGGATCGGTGGCGGCATGTATCTGATGACACCTGGCGCACACTCCGATGTGTTCGACGACTTCAACGGCATGGAGTCGATCATCGCGGCGCGCACCGCCGGCTTCCGGGGCAGTGACCAGGCCTGGATGAGCTATAAGTTGGCCGGCAAGGTCAAGCTCTGGCCGCAGGATGCAGGGATCTACAGCATCCGCGACCTGAAAGATGGTCGGCTGCCGGAAGATGCTTGCTTGGTGCAGTTCAATGGCACCGGTAAACCCTGGCACGGTCGGCCCGCCTGGACATTGGAGCATTGGAAGAAATGAGCATCATTGATCTGGCGTTGGCTAAGCAATATCTCGACGTCATCCACAACAGCGACGATGCGAAGCTACAGACGTTGCTTGAGGGCGCTGAGGATGAGGCCGCGCAGTACATCAATCGCCCGCTGGCCGATCTGCGGCCGGAAGAAGCCAGTAGCGAACAGCCTGACGCGCTGCCCGGTAGCGTAGTGCTGGGTGTCATGTTGCTGCTGCAAGCCGCTTTTCAGGCCACGCCCGACGATGCCGAGAAGCTGCGCCGAGCCGCCGAAGTGAAACTCACTCCGTACCGCTGCGGCTGGGGGGTCTGATGCTGGCGCACCGACTTCGACACCGCATCACGTTCCAGTTCAACGGCCCGCCGTTGCGTGACGATAACAACGTACCAATTCCAGGCTCGGGCGGATGGCAAACGGTTGTGCTTGCCGATGGCGCGCGCCTGGAAGACGTACCCGCCGAGGTGCTGACCGGTCCTGGCCGGGAGTCTCAGGGCGGTGCTGCCACGCAATCCGAAACATCCGCCCGCATCAACCTGCGCTGGTTTCCTGCGAACGAGCGTGACATGGCCGCCTGGCGTGTCATTTGGGACGGGCGGGTGTACGACATTCAATCAGTCGAAACAGACGCCACAGCGCGCCGTGAATGGCGCCTGCGGTGCGTTGATGGGCCGAGCGAGGGACAATGATGGAAGAGCAACTGGATCGAATCGAAGCCAAGCTGGACGCGCTGCTTGATGCTCTGGCTGACGAGGATGAGGAAGAGCCGCAATTCGACCTCGAGGGCAATCTGATCGAGGGCGGCGAGCGTGACGAGAACGAGTCATTGGACTAGGAGAAGATCATGAACGAAACCAACGTCAGCATCAAAATGACAAAGCATGGCCGGGGTGAGGTATTTCTTAATGGGGAGAAAGTGCCCGGGGTGAAAGCAGTGACGATGAGCGCGGGGGTCGACGAGGTCAATGAGGTGCGACTTACCATCATGCCTTCCTCCATCGATATCGAGGGTCTGTTCGATGTGAGCACCATCGAAAGCGATGTGCGCGAATACATAGTCAGCAATGAAGATTGAAATGAATGTGCAGGGCCTGAACGGCGTGCTCGATACGCTGCAGTCCCTTCCTGCCGAATTAGTGAGCAAGAGAGGCGGGCCGGTGAAGCTGGCGCTGGCCAAGGCTGCCAGAGTCATTCAGGCCCAAGCTAAGACGAACTTGAAAGCTTCTATTGCACTAAACGGTGATGTGTCTACCGGCTTGCTCGAAAAGAACATTGTCGTGACGCGCGGCAAGGAACCCACCGGCACCAAGGGCGAGCGCTACCTTGTTCGCGTGCGCCGCAAGGCCTACGACGGCGATAAGCTCGGTAAGCGCCAGAAGGCCGGCAAGCGCGTCACCACGCACAAAACCGCGTCCTTGCTTGAATACGGTTCCAGCCACCAGCCCGCCACGCCCTGGATTCGGCCCGCTGTAAAGCAGAAAGGGGCCGAGGCCATCAACGTATTCACCGATGACTTGAACAAGCGCATCGACGCCACAGTTAAGAAGTTGGCCCAGCAGAACAAGGGGAAGCGTTGATGCTGGCTCCAATCTTTCGCACGATCAGTACGCCGGCGGTGCAGGCAATTGTCGGCAGCCGAATCTACGGCAAGGGCATGGCGCCGCAGAATACGGTCACGCCCTACATTACTTGGTTCACTGTGGTGGGCGACCCCTATGCGAATCTGAGCGAGGCCCCCTGCGCAGACAACGACACCATCCAGATCGATTGTTGGGCCGGACCTGCCGACGACCAAGAGGGCATCTGCGACCAGCTGGCCAAGCATGTGCGTGATGCGATAGACGCCGCCGGCCAAGCCTGCCGAATCATCATCGATACCCGCGAAGCCGATACGAAACTCTTTCACATCGGCCTGCAGGTCGAGTTTATCCACAACAGGTAACGCCAATGACTATTGAAGAGAAGAGAGAGCGATCGTCTTGTGATGTTTGCGGTGCGCCAGCGGTCGGCTTTGTGCGGCCCGCCATTGAGCAGATTCCGAGTTCGCTGGAAGAGCAGTACGCAGGAGTCCGCCGCTTTGAGCCGGGCGAAAAGTCTTTTTACTGTCAAGAGTGTTTTCCGAAATAAGCCATGAACAACACAACGATTGAACTGCATCGCAGCCTTCTGCGGGCGGTCAAGGCGGCAATAGCCGCATGGGAGCGTTGGCTCCTAGCCCAGCAAGAGGGCAAACAGCAGTAACCCATATTCACCGGGCCCGCTGATCGGACACGCCGCAGGGCCTCTCCGGTCGTCATGCCTCCCCGGATCAATCCCTTTGATCTATGGAGGTCTCTTATGACTGCCGGAGTAGTTAAAAGCCAAGGTACCCACTTGTACTTTGCCAATCCCACTTCCAGCGACCCTGGGCTGGTGAAGTTGGCTTGCCCTACGGGCATCAGCGGCTTGGGTGGCCCGCGCGAGCAAACTGATATCACCTGCTTGGACAACACTGAAGACCGGGAGTATATGGCCGGACTGGGCGTTCCTGGTCAAGTGTCGGTGCCTTTCAACTTCATCCCGTCCCATGTCTCGCATCAGGTTCTATTCGACTTAAAGGAATCGGGCGAAACCATTCCCTGGCTCATCTGCCTTTCGGATGGCACGGCCGCGCCGACTATCAGCGGCCAGGGAGAGATCGTGCCGCCTGTGATGCGCACCAGCGCAGAATTCCAGGCGTATGTGGCGGATGTGAACATCGACATTGCCAATGCTGCCCAGGTGTCTGGAACCCTGACGCTGCAGCGCAGCGGCAAGGTGAATTGGCACTGGCAAGGCCCGACGCCTTAAATGCTCTCATACCACCCGGCCCGGCGCCGGGGTCTACCGTCTAGTGGAGTTCTTTGCTCATGAATATTAAAAACCCTGACCCAATCCAGTCCAGCATCATTACCGATGATATGTTCGCATCGGACGCCATCGTTGAGCATGAAGTGACGCTGGGCGATGGCTCGAAGCACACGATGTATTTCAAGGAACTGAAGGCTATCGAGTGGAGGCAGCACATGGAGGCCGAGAGCTCGAAGGACCCAAAAACCCGGGACGCGTCCGCCGCCAAGCTTATTTCTCGTAGCTTGGTCGAGCAGGATGGGCGCAGAGCATTGACTTTGCAGCAGGCCGCCAAGCTGAAGCCATCTGTTGCCGGGGCGATATTCTTGGCAATTTTGCGCATTAACGGCATTCTGGCCCCATCGACGCCTGAAGCTGAAGGCCTCGATACTGAAGACGATGCCGAGGACGAGGGCGACCTGGGAAACTGATGCAGGTCGGCGGCGATCTCTGGTTTTGGCATGTGTTGGCGCTGGCTCTTGGAAGAACCATCGGCGAGATGCAGGCGACCATGACCCAGCGGGAATTTGAGTCGTGGAAAAAGTTCTATCAGATGCGTCCGTTCGATGATCTGCACCGCTATCACCGTCCGGCCGCTTTGATTGCTCACTCGCTGGGTGGAGGTGAGGGCATCGACCGAACCCTCGAGGTACTGGTAAACGACCAGCAACAGGCGGGCGGTCATGATGCAGCGCCGGAGGGCGAGTTTTCGGAAGCTGATAGAGCGACCATCAAGGCGCTGACCGGAGGCTAAGGCTCGGGTATGATTCTCGTATCACTTTGATACAGGAGGGGATTGTGAGCAAAACCAGCGAAGAAAAAGGTGGATTGTTTTTTTTGCTCTTGCTGCTGGTGATCGGGGCAGGCGGATATTTCTGGTGGCAGTCCGGTGCCGAATCCCGAGAGCAAGAGGCGGAGATAGCGGCACTGTTAAAGGCAGAGCGAGCTGCGAAGTTTGAAGCTTTGCACGCCTGCCGCACGGTTATTGCGGCGACCGCGAAATACGGAACAGATAATCGGCCAGGATTCAGAGAGCCGACCTACTCAAGAGGAGCATGGCAATTTGTTTGGCCTCATGGATCATTCTTTTTTAAGAACGGATTTGGAGTTGAGGTTCCGCAATCCGCAGCGTGTGTTGTGGCCGAATCCAACGGTGAAATAATTTACTTATCGGTATCTGGGAACGAGCTAATTAAGTAGCCGTGCCGCCTTCGAGCGGCTTGGTTTCTCTGGCCACCTTTCGCGGTGGCCTTTTTATGGGCGTTTGAAAATGGCAACTGCTGGCAGTATTGTTGTAGATCTCCTTGCGCGCACGGGTAGCTTCGAGACTTCCATGGATCGTGCCGCGAAGAAATCCAGGGATACCGCAAAGGCGCTGGACGCCATGGTCATTGCTGCCGGCGCTGCCGCAGTCGCATTCGTCGGCGCCAGTGTCGCTATGGCAATGCAGTCCGCGAAATCCATGGACGAAATGCGCAAGCTTGCACAGGCTACCGGCTTGTCGGTTGAGTCACTTTCGACACTTACGTATGTGGCGAGCCAGAATGCGCTGGAGCAGCAGACTCTCGTTAATGCGCTGGGCCGCCTTACCAAGGGCATGAGCGATGCGGTTGCGGGCACAGGTGACGCCAAGAAGGCGTTCGATGCCCTTGGGATCAGCGTTCAAGACGCGAACGGGAGGCTTCGGGCATCTGATGAGGTGCTGATTGACCTTGCCGAGGAAATATCGAAACTTGAGGACGGAACTCAGAAGACCGCACTAGCTATACAGGTGTTTGGCCGCTCCGGCGCACAGCTTGTTCCGCTTCTGAACAATGGGCGTCAGGGCATCAAAGACCTTGCGGACGAGGCCCGCCGCTTCGGTGTTGTACTCAACACTGACGTAGCTAAGAATGCAGAGCGGTTCAACGACAACCTGACACGTCTTGCTACGGTGCAGCAGGGTCTGGCATGGGAATTGACTGGTGCGTTGCTGCCGGCCATGGAGAGCGTCACGGATTTTCTAGTGAAGTTCTCCAGTGAAACCGTGGACTTGAGCAGCAAGATTGAGACTGCCCTGAAAGTGGCGGGCAATACTGCCGTTGCCGTTGCAGCAATTTTTGCGGGTCGATTGGCCGGCTCGATCACTGCGTCGGCCGCTTCCTGGGTTACGGCAACCGCAGGGGCTGCAAGTTACCAGGCTCAACTTGCCAGGCTTTCGGCGGTAGTGACCGGCACCAGCGCAGCAATGGCAACGATGTCTGGAGTGGCTACTGGCGCTATGGTTGCCTTAACCCGCGCCGCCACATTACTGTCAGGCGTGCTGGGCGGGCCCGTGGGATTGCTTGTGACCGCTGGTATTCTGGCTACAACTTGGCTCACGATGGGCAGTAATGCGCGTCTTGCTGCGAGCGGCATCGATGCCATGACATCATCGCTGGATGAGCTTACCGCCGCACAGTTGAGATCAGTGCGGCACAAGCTGGCTGCCGAGCTTGATGAGCTCAGGGAAGAGGCGCGCAAGGCGGGTGCTCAAGTCTCCTGGCTCGAGTCACTCGTGAGTGACTACGGGGCGACCAGCACGAATGTCACCCAGGCAATTGATCACCAGGCGGCCGCCCATGATAGCGCCGCACAGTCTGCGGAGAAGGTAAAGGACCGTCTTGCCGAGGTGGATGCGGCTCTTTCCGATATCGCAAGCGGATTCCGCAGTGCGACCGGCGCCGCACAAGGCCTCAACGATGAGCTCAATGGCACGAACGAGGCAGGCAAAAAGTACCTTGAGCGTCTGCGCGATATGGCTTTAATGGCCGGCGCCACGACTGAGGTGGAAAAACTTAATCGCTTGATCAAGGCGGGATCGCATACCTTCGAGGATGGTGGCGAAGAGGCGAGGAAGCTGGCCGCCCACATTGATCAGATGAGTGCCTCGATGCGCGTTGGCTCCCAGGCAGCCAAAGACTACGCCACTTCGTTGAAATCCCTTCTGGACGCTCATTTGCCAGAAAACAAGGCCCTTGAAGATTTGCACAAAAACCTTAGCCTGCTGAACGATGCGAGAAAAGCGGGCAAGGTTTCATTGGAAGATTACGACAGGGCGTTGCAAAGCATCAACTTGGCCTACGCGAACTCGCTCGAAAGCACGAAGCAGCAGATCGAGATGGAGCGTGTGCTGCACGATCTGCGCTTGCAGCAGTCCGTCACGCAGATGCAGTTCATGCGCGACCTGGAGTCTTTCGGCCAGGGTGACCGAGTGCGGGAACTGAATGCCGACCTAGCGAAGATCGAAGATCGCTACCGCTCGATCATCGAGCAGCGGCGCAACTCGCCGTTGGGCTTGTCCGACAGTGAGCTTGCACAGATTCAGGCCTCGCTGGAGACCGAGCTTCAGATGGTGCGTGACTACCACGAGAAGAAGCTGGCCATTCAGGGTGACTGGGCGCTTGGAGCAAAGGATGCGCTGATCAACTATGCGGACGAGGCTGCGAATATCTATGAGTCGCTTGGGCAGACTGTCTCCAGTGCTTTTAAGGGCATGGAAGATGCGCTGGTCGAGTTCACGCGCACCGGTAAGTTGGATTTTAAGAGCCTGGCGGACTCGATCATTAGCGACATGGTGCGCATCGCGATTCAGCAAAACGTTACCGGACCTCTGGCCGGTGCCTTCAGTAGCGCCATTGGTGGCATGTTTGGCGGTGGACTCAATATAGGCGCAGGAGCAGTATCCGCCGGCGCCGGGGTGTCCATGGCTTCATTGAGCTCCGGGTCCGGTGCCTCGTGGGGGGCCATGCTATCGCTGGACTCCGGCGGCTACACCGGCGACGCACCGGTAGACCGATTCGCTGGATTTGTGCACGGCCAGGAGGGCGTGCTGAACGCCCAAGAGATCCGCGCCCTCGGAGGAGAGGCAGGGTTCAACGCGCTGCGCCGGGCAATTCGCGGGGGCGGGAATGCCATTGGCGGAATGGGCGGGCGGCCGTCTTTGCCATCACTGCCCGCAATGAATCAGCAGAACCAGCAGCCGCAGGTCGTGATTCATTCAACCCTCAACGCTGCGCCTGGCACGGACGTCGCCGCGCTTGAGGTGGCAATGGAGCAGAATAATGCGGAGCTCGAATACAGGATTATCGAGGGCCTCAAGCGAGGCCGCTACGGGGTTTAAGTGGAACTACCTTTGGAGGTTGATATGTTGAAGCGACTGTATGTGCGGTTCGTGGAATGGGTATTCGGGCCGTCTATTAGCCCAGTAATAAACCAGGCGCCGGCGAGTAAGGCCGACATAGTAGAGGTGCGTGACGCAGCCGGGACCCTGAGGGTTAGGCTGGACGTGTGATAGCAAGGCTCTGATTGATAGGGGGCGGGTATGGCTAATTGGATGGAAGAGCAACGACTGAAGGGTCTGTCTTGCCATGCCAAGCGCCCAGTAAGCGAGTTGCGCAAAGTGGTGGTGACAGACCGGATGCTCGAGGCGGCCACGGATTACCTATGTCATCTTTATGATGACGATTGGAACAACATCGTCTTGGAAGACATATTTCGCATCATGGCTGTTCTTCAGCCGCGTGTGGTAGATCAGGAAGCGAAAGCATTGATGCCTTAACTTCGTCTAATATTTCATCGATCCGCAAGAGCGCTATTTTCATGACGTTATCGGGCAAGTCTTGTGTGCTTAACATCGCACTCATAGATGACAGGTATGTGGCGATCTGCGCAAAACTCAGTCCAATTTCTTTGAGTTTTTCTAGGCTATATGATTTTTCTGCTGCGTCTGATTGATCGGAGTCCGGCAGCATCGGATTTCGCAAGGTCGCGAACGTATCATCCTCGTTCGTAGGCATCCAGTTCCAGTGGGCCACGATATTTCTGTGGCTTGTGTTTGTTTGGTATGCGGACACAGCGGAGACAATCCTTTCAACAAGAAATTCAGGGAGTTGCTCCGAGTTGATTTTTAGGATGGCCAGTATCGATTTGGCCATAGTTGGCGCCTTCATCGCCTGGCTGGAAATTAAGGCTTCGGAATTCTCGGTCGGTGCGCCTAGCAGCCGGACGAAAAGGCTTCGTATCGCCCATTCGCAAAGACTGTGATTGACCAGTATCTGTCCGATTGCCTCGTTGAATTTATTGCCGGCACCGATGTTGTAGCCCGGGGCTGTCTGTTCTTTCGGCATATTCACTCCGGTATGTTGCTTAGGTAGGACTTCGTAACATACCGTCTGCTCGCCACTGCGTCCAGCTTTGGCGGGCTTTTCATTTGTGGCCTCGGCTTTGTCCGGGGCTTTTTCGTTGGTGACCTATGGCAACTAAAACCTGGCCCTCGGACCTATGCCCCGGATCGGCGGATATTGGGCTACAGCAAGACGTCCAGGCCATGCGTGCGCGTTCGGGCAAGTCCAGCACGTTCGAGATGCCGGGCGCCAATTGGGTGATGACGTTGACCTTTCCGAACTCCATGGAGTCGATGGACAGGCCGAAGGTCGAGGCTCTGGTTACGAGCCTGCGTGGCGGGGCCAATCGGCTACTTGCGCCGTACTTTGGGCGCCGGGTGCCCAACGGCACACTGCGGGGCGCGCCGCGCTTGGCCGTGGTTGTGAGTGCCGGCGCGGGCCAGATGATGCTCAAGGACTGCAACGGCACCCTGAAGGCGGGCGATTTGATCAGTATTGGCGGTCAGGTCGTCATGATCGAAGCGGACGCCGCGCCAGCAAGCGGGCAGATGACGGTGAGTTTCAGCCCCGCACTTCGAGCTGGCCACGTCGTGAATACGGCGATTGTGTGGGACTCGCCGCTGATCTTATGGAAGTTGGTGCAAAAGCAGGACGCCGTGAAGTTTCCTTACCGCCCCGGTCGGTATCGGCCGAGCTTTGCCATTGAGTTGATTGAGGACTGGACGTGAGTAGAGGCCTTAGTAATGATCAGAGGACGGCTGCGCAGGCGCCGCATCGCATGGCCATTGGGCTTATTGAGCTGCATTTTCAGGCTGGCTTGCTGGCGCTGGCGCTGTCGCCGTGGGATGTGACGCATGATGGCAAGACCTACGTGCGCACAGGCCCGCTGATGCAGATCGAGGCGGCGCGTGAGTCTTCAAAGTCGTTCGAGGGCATCACGATCACGATGTCCGGCTTGGATTCTGCCGTGATGACCATCGCCGCCAATGAGCCGTACCGGGGCCGCTTGGTGCGCGTGCTCAAAGCTTTCTGCAACCCGGAGACCGGCGCACTGATCGGCAATCCGGTTGTGCAATTCATCGGCCGCATTCGTGCCATGCCGATTCAAGAGAACAACGAAACCTGCACCATTGCCTTGCAGGCCGAGCACTACGAGGCGGAGTTGCAGCGTGCGGCTCCCTTGCGCCTGAACAATGCCGACCAGCAAAGGCTTTACCCCGGCGACAAGGGCGCCGAGTACGCCGACCAGTTGGAAGACAAGACGGTGATCTGGCCCGCACGCGAGGCGTTGATGAAATGATGACTCGATATAACGATTGGCCCGAGCGCCTTGCCACTTTCATCGAAGCCCGCCGCCCGCGGGCTTTTTCGTGGGGGCAGCAGGACTGTGTCCTGTTTGCCGCCGACGCGGTGAAAGAAATGACGGGCGTTGACCTAGCTGAGGGTCATCGCGGCTATTCGACAGCCAAGGGCGCGGCGGCGCGCGTGGAAGAGGCGGGCGGCATGCGTGAGCTGGTCGCCAGCCGCCTACCTGAAAAGCACCCGGGCCTGGCCCAGCGCGGCGATGTGGTGCTAGTGGAGGTCGACGGTCGCGAATCGTTCGGGGTCGTTGCAGGAAACGGCTACTGGTGCGGCCCTGGCATCGATGGGCTGGTGTTTCGTCCGATGGCTGAAGTTGTGGCCGCATTTGAGGTGTAGTCATGCCAGCAGTCGGAGCATTTATCGCAGCGGCGGTCTCGACCGCTGTCGGCAAGTTTGTGGCCACCATGGCCCTGTCGCTGGCCCTGGGTGCGTACCAGCAAAGCCGCGCGCGCAAGAAGGCCCGAGAGGCCGAGCAGGCGCAACGAGACGCTTACAATCGCAGCCTGAAAGACCGTCACGTCACGATCCGGTCGGGCGTCTCCACGCGCAAATACGTGTTGGGCACCGTGCGCGTGGGCGGCACGCTTATGCACATCGAGGCCAACGGTACGCACAATACGGCACTGGACTCGGTCCTGGCCATGGCCGGCAACAAGTGTGAGCTCGAGGGCTATTACGTCGGTGATGAGTACCTGCCGGTCGGTCAGTTCCCTGGTGATCGGTGGGGCAGCCAGAAGCAACTTGATCTGACATCGAGCCATCCCGTTGGCGCCGGGTCCGGCACCGTCAGTACGCAGCTTGGCGCCATGCCGGTTGCGGGCTCGGTGGTGGCCAAGGGCGACACCACTAAAGTCGGCGCGGCGGGCGCTCGCGTCACGGCCACGCGTATCAATGGTGATCTGGTCGAAGTCGATTATGTGAGCGTGGGCGCCGGCACGGTGCATATTGCCTACAAGACGCTCAGCGGCGAGAAAATGCGTGTCCTTTACAAGGATGGCGACCCCAATCAGACCGTCACGAATTGGGGCGATATCTCGACGCCCATGTGGACGGCCGACCATCGGTTACGCGGCGTGGCGTACCTGCGCACCTTGAATCTGTGGGATGAGGATCTGTACCACGCCGGCGCGCCGCAAATGGGCGCGGTGCTCAAGGGCGGGCCGGTAGACGGTCACTCCTTCTTTGATCCGCGCACGACCACGTACCTGGCGCATACGACAAACCCTGCGCTGCTCGCTGCGTGGTACATGACGCTGCCCCGCAACAAGGGCGGCATGGGCATCCCGGAGTCGTGGATCGACTGGCCGACCGTCTCGAATGCCGCCAATATCTGCGACGAGATGATCACCGTGCGCATGCTCGAGGGCGATGGCTACGAGTCGATCAAGCGGTACGAGTGCAACACGCTGCTGGACACAGCAAACCCGCCTGTCGAGAATTTGAACATCATCATGTCGTCAATGGCCGGCGACTATGTGTTTACGGCGGGCATGTACCGGGTCTTTGCGGGGGCCTTCCGTCCGGCCGTCATCACGATCACCGACGATGATGTCTCGGGTGAAAAAGACATCGTCATGGACAAGTCTGGCCAGGAGGATGCGCCGGCCAACATTGTCACGTCGTCGTTCGTCAATGCGAACCGGAATTTTCTGGAATCTAGCCCGCGCCCGATCCGCAACCCGGCGTATGTGGCTGCCGACGGCGCAGAGTCCCCGCTGGACATGCCGCTGCCGGCGACGACCGATGAGCGCCAGGCATCGTATTTGATGGGTGTGGCCCTGGAATCGGCCAGGCCGGCCTTTGCGGGCGAACTCGTGGTGCTGGGCATTGGTGAAGACATCGCCGTGATGGATACGATTCAATTGAATCTTTCCAACCGGCCCGAGTACGCTGGGCGCACCTTCCAGGTCGTCAACCGGATCGATCATTGGGACGGCACCTTTACGTTGTCGCTGCTGGAGACACGCGCCAACGTTTGGTCGCTGGACCCCGATACGTTCTTGCCAACCGATCCGTCGCCTGTCGCGGATACCAGCTACCTTTGGAACATTGCGCCGGTGACCAATTTTCAGGTCAATGCGCAAAAGCCCCAGGCGCTGGCGGACGGTACAGCGGTGGTGCGCGTTGATCTGTCTTGGAATCTGCACCCGCAGCCGTATGTTCGCCAGGGCGGCCGTATTGAGGTCCGCTATCGGCCCTCGGGCGGAGAATGGATTTGGGCGCCGCCGGCCGGTGGCGACTCCACGGGCACCTCCATCACGGCGGCGCTGCTTGACGGCCAACCATACCAGTTCCAAGCGCGGGCCGTCAGTAGCATCGGGGCCTCGTCGAACTGGACGGATGGCTGGGTGGATTACGACGGCGTGGTCGGAGCGCCGCCGGCGCTGACAAGCCTGTCTGTCACCGGCATCGTGATGGGCATGGAGGCGGTATGGACCTTCCCCGGCACTCGCAACAAGCTGCGCCACACGGAAATCCGGTATTCCCTGGACAATAATTTCGTCAACGCCATATTGCTGGGTGAATTTGCATGGCCGACTGACCGGCACACGCTCATGGGCCTGGCCTATACGACCCGCTTCTGGTTTTGGGCGCGGCTGGTGGATGAGAACGGCACGCCGGGGCCTTGGTATCCGTCCGAGGCCGGCGCCGGGGTGATGGGCGACACCGTGCAAGACCCGGCGGTGTTGGAGACTTGGCTTAACGGCCTGATCAACGAAAGCATGCTCGCTCCTGGCCTGATCGAGGGCATTACTGAAGACGTCGCCGAGGGCCTGCTCGATGAAATCACCGGAGAGCTGAGCGGCGACGACGTGCTTGATGAGGTTTGGTTTGCGGGCGACGACGATGAGCAAGGCGTCTTCGTCGGCACCGTCACGACAACCTCCGCCTACAACGAGGGCGACTACTACCAAGCCAAGCGCACGACGAGCTTGATCGCCCAGGTCGACCAAAGTCTGGCGATCATCCGCGAAGTGCAGACGGTGCAGGCCAACCAGACCATGGCGCTGGCAAGCTCCATCACGACGCTGGCGGCGGATGTTGGCAGTGTTGAGTCTGCCGTTCAAATTACGTCACAAGCGTTGGCCTCGCTTCGAGGTGGGGCCGAAGCGAGTTGGGGGGTGATGGTCGAGGCCCGCTCTGATGGCCGGCGCGTGCAAACGGGAGTTGCTGCGGGTGCCGCGATTGGCGAGAACGGCCAGAGCCGGTCTGAGCTGATCTTCATGGCGAACACGGTTGCGTTTACTACGTCGCTTAACGGTCAACTGCATGCGCCGTTCGTCTTCGATGTGGCCAATGATACGGCGTTTCTGAATACTGTTTTCATTCAGAACGCGACCATTAGTTTTCTGAAGCTGATGAATGATCTTGAGTCCGTTAACTTTATGAACAACTTCTCTGGCTGGCGCATCGACAAAAACGGCAACATACAGATCAACGGTTCTGGAGGGGGAGGGCGGCTCAGCATTCGGAACGATGGCATCAGGATGTATTACCCAAGCGGAAGCTTGGCGATGGAGATGGTGCTGTAGATGGCGCGCTTCAGACTATTGAATCTCAATGGCTCGACCCGCTTTGATTCCAATGATGGCTGGGGGATGATCGTCAACGAATTTACCCTGAGTGATCAGGTTCTACCGGCCTCATCGCCGGCGCCTAGCGGCAGTTTTCCCATCCCCATCACCTACGCGAACATGCGGGTGTTCGGAAGCTTTAATCAGAACAATGACTGGTGGGAAGTGGTTTCATTGCCGCTGCTGTCCATATCCGGTTCCTCTGTGCTATGGAGCTATGCGAAACCTCCCGCGAGCGGGGGAAATATTCGATACTTAGGCGGTTTCATTTTTTTGGTGATTGTGTAATGGCCCGCTTTCGACTCTATAACCCGCAAAACAAACTGGTCGGCTCAGAGCACGCTCGGAGCCTGACCTTCGTTGAGACGCGCAATGTGTCGGTCACGCGTCCTAGTTCCACGCAGTTCATGTCCGATGTATTGACGGGGCTTGACGATAAGATCGTGTTTATTAAAAGCCCGGAGCCTTGCGGTTTTGGTTATCAGGGCGGGATGCGACTGTTCGGAAGCTTCGAGCGAGCAAACTATGGTGTCGAGTCCTTCGTGGCTCAGCTGTATGTATTTTCGCGTCCGACGACTACCGTCGTGGCAAATCAGCCTAGGGTGCGGGTATTCCAAGACGTGACAGGGTTGGTCACGTTCAATTCCGCAGATTTGAGGGCAAAAATTGCGGGAGTATTCAATCAGAACGTCGCAGCAGCGGGCCTGCGCGGAAGCTCCGACTACGGTAATCGACCCGAATTCCTTTATCAGAGCTTAAACACAGGGTTGCCGGCCGGTAATTATGCGCTGCATGTGTCGCCGGTTCCGAAATACATTTATGCAGTCTTCCAGGTTGGACCTCCGCCGCAGACGCGTCTCGAGAGATTCGTTCCCATTTTTCGGCTGTCTGGCACAACCATTCAAACCTACCTAGCGGAAGACGCGCGGAATTTTTTCGGAGGGTCTTATTGGTTCACCGGCTACAACGAAGGGTTCGCACGCAGCTTAATTTTCACCGTCTTAAATCTCGACACCCTGTAAACATCCACGACTCAACCTAAGCCCCTTTCGAGGGGCTTTTTTAATGGATTCTCGCCATGCAAGAAGCACAACAGCAAATACATCAGATTCTGACTCAAAACCAGGGCAATCGCCTGACCTTCGAACTGATCAACGGCCTGACAGCCCGATTGCAAATGATCGTCAGCGAGTACGGCCAGCGTGTCAGTGAGCCGCTGCAAAAAGAACTGGCTGAGTTGCGTGAGCAGGCCGCCAGTGTTTTGGGGCAGCCCGACACGCAGGAGTTAGATAATGGCTGACTTTTCGCTTTTCGAAGTTGACGTAGACACGCCCCAGCCGAATGGCCGCAAAGGCATGTCGCCGCGCGCGGCGTTCACCCAGTACAACGACTTCCTGGCGCAGCTCGGGAGCATGATCGAGACTATCTCGGCCACACCACCGCCCGAACCGGTCGCGTACCAGGCCTGGATCGATATTTCTGTGAGCCCGGCCCTCCTGCGTCGGCGCAATGCTGCGAATACGGCGTGGGTAGAAATAGGCCCTGCGTTGCAATCGTTTGGCAACGCAGCGTTCCTCGACGCCATCGGCTCTGCACCTCTATATGGCCGTGACAGTGTCGTTGGGACGGTGGGCCAAAGCGGCGGGGCTCCAACCGGCGCATTGTTCGAATATGGTTCTAACTCAAACGGAGAGTTTTGGAAATTTGCGGGCGGGCTATGCATTTGCAGAAATCTTTTCGCCCAAACCGTAGCCTATGCACAGCCCTTGTTGCTACAGGCAGAAGTGACGTTCCCCGTAGGGTTTTCTTCCAGCCGTCCTATCGTCATTCCGTTAGCTGAAATCTCAAACAGCGATCCAGTGCGCAATAAAATCGGCGCAACGACAGTCGTCTCGGTTTCGGGCAGTGGTTGCTATTGCCGCTTCAATGCCATTTCAGGACAAACGTTTTCGTCGGGAGATGTTGCGCCTTTCTTCTATTTAGCAGTGGGCCGCTGGTATAACTGAGCAGTGTCGTTGGGACGGTATCTCAATCCGGAGGGATTCCGACCGGGGCCGCCTGGCAGATCATCTCCAATTCCAACGGCCAAGCCATTCGAAATGCAGCGGGCTTTCAGATTTGCATGGCGGCGATAACGCTGGAATCGGGCGGGGCGAGTCACATTAAAAATGCGAGCGGATCATTCGCTGCCAATTTCTCTACACTTCTTGGACTCACTTTTTCATACGGGGCGCTTTCGGCCGGGCTGAGAGATGCAGTCATGGAATCCTCTTCGGGTTCGGTCTCCGGATACACCGTTAGCTTGGCGGCGAACAACGGTGTTGATATCTCAGGCTCTTCTAACCCTTCGGGTTTTGTGACTGCGTTTGGGCTTTGGCATGGTTGACCAGCACAGAGTTTTGGCGCATGTAAGTTAGCCATGCCATGGTCCAGTAGCAATGGCAGAGGCTTCCCGGATGTTATCGATGAGTGCGGTACTGCGCCATGTCAGAGACACGAACCCTGCCGAATGGTTGTATGTGGCAGGGGTGCAGCCTGCAATGATTGCAGCTCCATATCTAGCCGCGCCGCTGATCGACACGGCGGGAGCACTGGAAAACCCGGCTGGAAACGTCCATCCCAAATTATGCAGCGTGGATTCGCTGAACGATACGTCTTGTGGTGGGAGCACACAAATCTGCATGCCACCGGCGAATCTCCAGAATTGTCCGTTGGCGTTGTTGCCACGCTGGACCAAAGCCCCGGTCGGAATCCCTCCGGATTGAGATACCGTCCCAACGACACTGCGACCCCATTAACCCATAGGAATACCCATGCAAATTAAGCTGATACCTCAATATCGGCAGGACACGCTGCGCCTGTCGCGCGCGGGCGACGTCTTGACGATCAACGACGAGCTCTACGACTTCGGGCCGCTGGAGGCGGGCGATACGCTGCCTGCCGACGCAATCGATTGTCAATGGATCGTCGGGCCGGTCGAGCGTGACGCCGAGGGCGTGTTGCACATTACGTTGCTGCTGCCGATCCAGCGGTCTGTATTTCACGATGTCCTGGCCGACATCATCGACCCGCCCAATGGGCCCATTGACCTGCCTGTTATCAAAGAGCCGGAGGTGGAGTAATGATCGACTACAGCAAAATCATCACGGCCGAAGACAAACTCCGGTCTGCAGTGGAAGCAAAGCTTGCGCAGATCAATTCAAAATCGCAGGGCGAGGTCGACCAGTATTTGGAAGGGTATCCATCGTTTGAGCGGGAGACCTGGCCCACTCAGCAGGCGGAAGCTAAGGCGTACCTTGCCGATCCGGCGGCCGCGACTCCATGGTGTGACAGGGCGGCCGCGAAGCGCAAGATGGATCGACTCGAATTTCTCGGGCGAGTCGTGGCCAAAGTCGCTGCATTTGAGGTCATTTCGGCTGACGTGGCTGGTTACCGTCAGCGGCTGGAGGATCAGATCAGGGCGATCGACCTGGCCAGCCCCACCGCCCAAGCCGATCTCGATGCAATTGTCTGGGCTATGCCGCCAGCCGATCCTCCCGAGCAACCAGAATCTTGATGTGCTCGATCTGCTTACGGCCCATGTCGCTACGGGCAATCTTCTGCGCGAGCTCACCGCCGCGAGGGTGGTAATAGCGAAGCAACATGCGAGTGTCCTTATGCCCGGTGACTTTGGCCAGTTCGTGGATTTGTAGCACCTTGGCCAAGCGGCTTGTGGCCTCATGTCGCAGGTCGTGAAAACGTAGGTCGTAGAAGTAAGCTGGCTGTGACCGGCGCCGGTACTTGGTGCACAAGGCCTCGTAGTTGGCCTTAGCCATTCGCACGGCTCGTATCCATGTTTTAGTGATGGCGTCGGGGTCCATTCCGAAAATGCGGCCACGTCTGGGTTTGTCGTAGACGTATAGGCGCAATACGTATTTGGCCCAGGGCGACAGCGGCACATATCGCGAGCTGCCATTCTTCGTCTTGGGTAAGTATATCCAGCCTGCGGTCAAATCGATGTGTTCTCGTCTGATGCCTGCTATCTCGCCACGTCGCATGCCCGTCTCAACAGCTAGGTGCACGATGGTGGGCAGCTGTTTTGAACGGGTGGCATTCAGTATCCAGTCCAGTTCAGATCGAGGGCATTCATCCGCAGGCACGCCGCGTAGCGATATGCGGTCAAAGATACGTCGATCCCGCGCGTCGTCGACGGCGGGCAGTAGCACCAGGCTGACAGGGTTCTCGAGCCAGGGCAGGGCCCACAGCTTCTTGGCTACGTTGTACATGTGGCTGATGACGGCGAAGCGCCGGCAGATGGTTGATGCAGCTAGGGAGATTAGCCATTCGTCGACCAGGCCTTGCAGTTCGTGGTGGTTGATGGCGGCAATGCTTCGGTTGCCCAGCCGCGTGGCTGACCAGATGCGTCGCAGGCTGTGGGCTTGTTTGCGTGAGCCGGGCTTTGCTACTTCGGCGACGTAGCGAGCAAGGGCTACGGATAGCGTCGGCGCCTGCTTTTTTAGGCGCTGTTGTCGAACATTTTTCATGGGCAAAAGGCCCATATCTACCAAATGGCCCCGAGAGGGGCTTTTTTACGTCCAAAGGAACGACGACATGAGCGACGTCAGCCGTGAAGAATTTCTGGAGCTGGTCAAGCGCCAGGACCAAGCCGAGCAACGTGACAAGGAAATGAGCCAGGACATCAAGCAGATTCGCTGTGACACGGCCGAGGTCGTGGAGATGTTCAAAGCGCTATCAGGCGGATTCAAAGTGCTGCAAGGCATTGGTCGTCTGGCCAGACCTATCGGCTACATCGCGGCAGCCGTGGCCGCGATTGCCGGGGCATGGACGGCGCTTAAAGGACTCGGAAGATGAAACGCAAACTCACCTACCTGTTCATCAGCGGCGTAACAGTGTTGGCGGCAAGCCCTTCGCTTATGGACTTTTTGGGGCGCTGGGAAGGTCAGGATCAGTACGTGGTGTATGCCGACAAGTTGGCCGGCGGGCTTCCCACGGTCTGCAAAGGCATTACTCGCTACACCAGTCAGTACCCGGTCGTCGTGGGCGAGCGCTGGTCGCCCGAGAAATGCCGAGAAGAGGAAGAGCGAATCGTCATCGAGACGCAACGCGAGCTGCAAAAGTGCATCAAAGTCGCTGTGCCGCAAGGCGTGTGGGACATGCTGACGAGCCATGCACATAACTTCGGTTGGCCCAGGACGTGCGCGAGCGAATCGGTGGCGGCGATCAATGCTGGGGAGATTGCGCGGGGGTGCAGCTTGCTGGCCTTTAAGCCGGACGGCAGCCCTAACTGGTCGAACGTTGGACCCAATTTTTACCAGGGCCTTCATAACCGGCGCATCGAAGAGAGCAAGAAATGTTTGGCCGCACTGAATTGATTGCCATCGTCGTGGCTGTGGCGTTAGGTGTTGTGTCCGCTTGGACTGCGCAGGAATGGCGCCACGGTGCCAAGCAGGCCCGTATTGAGGCGGCGCATGCGTCGCTTCTCGAGCAACAGGCCCAGGCCGTTGTTGAGTCGGTGCAAGCGGCGCGTAATGAAGAGCAACGGCGTTTCGCCGAACTGGAGAAAACAAGTAATGAGGCCATTCAAATTGCTGCGGCAGCGCGTGCCGATGCTGATTCCCGCGCTGCTTCTTTGCTCTGGCTGCGCGAGCGAATCGATACGCTACTTGCCGACGCAAGAAGCCGCCATCCCGCCCTTGCCGACGGAGGCCCGTCAACCGGAGCCGCCATCGATATGCTTGCCCACATGCTCGATGGGGCTCTCGATGTTGCAGGACAGCTGGCTGAGTACGCCGATCAGGCCAGAATAGCGGGGCTGACGTGTGAGCGGTCGTTCGATAGCTTACGCAAATAGAAAAGCCGCCCCGAAGGACGGCTCGTCTGATTAGGATATGCGCACTGGCTGGAACTAACGTAACCTCTAAGTGTGCAAAGACGATTCTATCAGGATCAAGCAGTGACGCCAACCGCCTCCAGAAACTGCTTGCGATCCACGATGCCGCTCTCGGCAAACCTGCGGGCCAACATATCGAGGGCATCCAAACCGCCGATAAAGTATTGCTTCTCAGCTTCGCTGCGATTCTCTTCAGCCATGACCTGACGACACACTTTAATTCCACTAACCAAATGAGCTAGAAGCTGGTCATTTACCACGGCCGCATTGTCTGTTTTCAGCATTTCATCTCCTTGACCTGTTTTGATTCGAAATAGCTCCCACAGCCCCGGAGGCATGCGGCGCGTGCCGTCCTCCCACGTTTGCCAAGCCTTGATAGTCGAATGGACAACCGCTGCGGCTTGCGTTTGCGTGAGGCCTGTAGCGGCGCGCGCGGCCTTTACCTGGGCGGGCTCAGGGTTCGATGAAGGGCCTTTCGGCCCTCTGTTAGGGTGATTCGCCATGATTACTCGTAGTCAGTTAGGTCAGCATCCAGGGCAATACGCACGTCGCCCAGATCGATTACCGACAGCGTGCGGCGCGGCTGGCCCTTTGCGGCCTGCATTTCAGCCCAGACAACGAACTTGAAGCCGGCAATTTCGCCATACTGTTCGCTGGAAGCTTCGGCCCAGCCTTGGCTCGACTCAACAAACTGCTCGATGGTTTCGTGAGTTTCCTCTGCGCCGACCATCCATCCGCCGTAGTCAGCGTCGTACAAGTCGTTGTTGGTGGCTTCATTCAAGAGGTTGATTGCATTTTGCATTTTGTCTTCCTTGGCCCCTGTATCCCGAGGCGCGGCTGTGGTCTATCCACGGTTCTTATTATACCTACATTGTAGGTATTGGCAAGCATTAATTTGCCGGCCGCGATGCGTCAGAAGTGAACCTATTGGGCGGGCGACGATATTACACTGAGCTTGGCTTCCCGCTCCCTCTGCTCCAGCCGATACTCCACAGCACAAGGCTCGTTTGCCAGCCGGCGCAATATGACCCCCGTGGCATCGTGTTCGGCAGCTCCCGGCACGCGTGCTTGCATTTCGAGTGCGTAAAAATCAGCGTGGATCACTAATTCATGCAAGCGTTTGATCTCGCGCAGCAACGTCATGACGTCTTTGTTGGGCAGGTTGCGTTGCTGGATTTCGCGCAACTGGGGGAGGGTGAGTGGAGGCCGCTTCATGGTGCTTACTATGCTGTAAATATATACAGTGTTTTTAGCACAAAAAAGCCCGCACGGTGGCGGATGGCCGGCAAATTCAGTAGGTGGGTTACGTAAGGTGTTGATATATATATATGTCATAAACCCTTACAAGGCGTAGGTCACAGGTTCGACCCCTGTAGCACCCACCACCA
>JBIQKZ010000022.1:0-40813 GCA_044464765.1 Pusillimonas sp. | reverse complement strand
AAATAATCCGGCGAGGGGTTTTGTCTTTGCAGCGCATCACACGCACTCCCAACCACCCCCAACCACAGGTATCACTCAACCGCACGCGCTCACCGGCAAGGACACAACAGCGCCAGGCGCGAAACGCGCTTGTGCGCCTGAGCGCCACGTCCCCGGCGCGAAATGCGCTCGTGGCGAGAGTAGAACGTCACTCACCGGGCCAGTGAGCGTGGGCGCAACATCGCCCTGCGTTGTTCATTAGCGCACACGAGCATGCCGACTTTTAGTTAGAATAACGTCAGTCTAATCATTTGAATTTGTTTCAGGAGAGGGTCTATGACCGAAATACTACCGCCCGAGGATAACGGCGGCATACCAATGCGAAATCTCACGCATGTCGTATATGGTCTATTTGCCCTGGGCCTTATCAGCGCCGGCTTTTTAGGGGTTGCCACGCTGGCGGGCATCATACTGGCGTATCTTAAACGGGCGGATGCGGCCGGAACTTTATATGCCAGTCACCTCGATTGGCTAATCCGCACGTTCTGGTGGGGTGTGCTTTGGTTCTTGCTTAGCGCCATTGCCACCTACATTTTCCTTGGCTGGATTACAGGCCTGGTTGCTCTTGTTTGGGTTATATATCGTATTGCCCGCGGCTGGCTGGCCTTGTTTGCCGGCAACTCACCATCAGCCACTGACTAACCCTTTCATGGGCGCCAACAAAAAACGCTGCATATATCGGCAGCGTTTTTTTATTGGCGGCCCAGAAGTGTGCTGCCTATGCCGGCGTCTGTTACTTTAGGTGGCCGCTGACAAGCTTGGTCAGTTCGAACATCGACACCTGCTCTTTGCCGAACAGGGGACGTAGTTTATCGTCGGCGTTGATGTTGCGGCGATTGGCAGGGTCTTGAAGGTCGTGTTTCTTGATGTATTCCCAGATCTTCTTGGTTACTTCTGTGCGGGGGAGCGGATCAGCGCCAATGACAGCGGCGAGGGTGGGGCTAGGCGTTAGTGGCTTCATAAAGGCCGCATTGGGTTTACGAGCGGGTTTTGCTGTTGTTGCCATAGGGGTAATGCTCCAAAGAAGTTGGTGGAAAAACAGTTTTCTTGAGCATAACGTGAGTTATGCGGAAAGACAAAGTGATTTGTGCCCCGAGTGGATAAAAAAAGTAAAGTTCATGCGGGCCGCGGGCCGGCATTCGGGCATAATCCGCGCTAACATTGGGTCCGTATCTCCAACCTGAGCGTCTATGCATCCCACCAGCACACAAACCACGTTAACCCTGATCCGACCTGACGATTGGCATTTGCATCTGCGGGATGGCGCCGTATTGAATTCTGTCGTGGGCGATACCGCGCGCCAATTCGGGCGGGCGATCATCATGCCGAATCTTAAACCCCCTGTTACAACCACGGTGCTGGCAGAAGCTTACAAAGACCGGATCATGGCTGCCCTGCAGCGGGCCGGCATCCCGAAAGACGCGTTTACCCCGCTCATGACGTTGTATCTTACCGACAATACGTCTGCGGACGAAATACGCCGGGCACATCGCTCTGGCGTGGTGCATGCGGTAAAGCTGTATCCGGCGGGGGCCACCACCAATTCCGATGCGGGTGTTACCGACCTCTTGGGTCGCTGTCGCCCGGCGCTTGATGCGATGCAGGAGCTGGGCATGCCGTTGCTGATGCACGGCGAGGTCACCGATCCCGAGATCGACCTCTTCGACCGGGAAGCGGTTTTCATCGACCAGGTAATGATTCCCTTGCGCAAGGCGTACCCGCAGCTCAAGGTTGTCTTCGAGCACCTTACAAGCAAAGACGGGGTCGATTATGTCATGCAGGCCCCCGGCCCCACGGCTGCCACACTGACGGCCCATCATCTGTTGTATAACCGGAATGCTCTTTTCCAGGGCGGTATCCGGCCGCATTGGTATTGCCTGCCTGTGCTGAAGCGCGAAACACATCGCCAGGCCTTGCTGAAGGCAGCCACCAGTGGCAACGAGCGTTTTTTCCTGGGGACGGACAGTGCTCCCCATCCCAGGGGTCTGAAGGAGCATGCGTGCGGCTGTGCGGGGTGTTATACCGCCTTGCATGCCATGGAGCTGTATGCAACGGCGTTTGATTCCGTCGGACGCCTGGACGCGCTCGAGGCATTTGCGAGTTTGAACGGGCCGGCCTTTTATGGTTTGCCGGCCAATACCGATAAACTGGTTCTGGCAAAAGCCGAATACGCCATACCGCAAGAGTTGCCTATGGCCGACACAACGGTCGTGCCACTGGCTGCAGGCGAGTTGCTGCGCTGGAAAGTGCTGGAAACAGCTTCGGCGGACCTGACCTAGTCGCTGCCCTGCTTGGCTTCCAAGGCCTCCCAGCGCGTGAACTTTTTGTTTAGCTCGTCGTCCAGTTCGGCCAGTTTTGTGTTGATGTTCTCTACTTCGTCGGGTGAGTCTCGGTACAGGCTGCCGTCGGCCAACTGAGCGGCTAGTTCTGCTTGCTGTGCCTCGATGGCCGCAATGGCCTCGGGAAGCTCGTCGAGTTCGCGTTGTTCCCACGATGCCAGTTTGCCCGGACGGCTAGCCGATGAGGGCGCCGTGGCGGTCGCTGGCGTTGGTTCTGCGGGCTGCTGGGAAGGCTTGGAGGCCGGTTCGTTGGCTTTGCGGGGTTTTGCGCCTTCCGTCTCCCACCTGGGCGCACGCGGGCGCTGATCCAGCCAGTCGTCATAGCCGCCGGCGTATTCCTGCCATTTCCCCTGATCCTCGAACACCAGGGTCTGGGTAACCACATTGTTAAGGAACTCGCGGTCGTGGCTGACCAGCAGAACGGTGCCCGAATAGTCTTGCAGCAGCTCTTCCAGGAGCTCAAGGGTTTCGATGTCCAGGTCGTTGGTGGGTTCATCCATGACCAGAACATTGGTGGGTCGTGCAAAAAGCCGGGCCAGAACCAGTCGTGCGCGTTCGCCGCCCGACAGGCTGCTGACCGGGGAGCGGGATCGAGCGGGCGGAAACAGGAAGTCTTCGAGATAACTCATGACGTGCTTGCGCTGGGTGCCGATTTCCACCCAGTCGCTGCCTGGGCTGATGGTTTCGGCCAGGGTGGCGTTCTCGTCCAGTTGCGAACGCATTTGGTCAAAGTACCCAACCGTAAGATTGGCGCCCAGGCGAACCTGGCCGGAATCGGGCTTGAGGCTGCCCAGAAGAATTCTGAGAAGCGTGGTTTTGCCGGCGCCATTGGGCCCGATAATGCCGATTCTGTCCCTGCGCAAGACCGAGGTGGTCAGGTCGTTGATAATGACCTGGTCGCCAAATGCATGGCTGACATGTTGCAGTTCGGCAACCAGCTTGCCCGAGCGCTGCCCTTCAGCCACCGCCAGGTTAACGTTACCTGAACGCTCACGACGCGCGGCGCGCTCGCGCCGCAGTTGCTCCAGCCGCCGTACCCGGCCTTCGTTGCGCGTACGGCGCGCCTCGATGCCTTGGCGTATCCAGGCCTCTTCCTGCGCCAGCACTTTGTCGAACTTTGCATTTTGCTGCCGCTCGGCTTCGAGCCATTCGGCTTTGCGCTGTTGCCACGAAGTGAAATTGCCCGGGAAGCTGAACAGCTTGCCACGATCCAGTTCGACGATGCGTGTTGCCACGCTATCCAGGAAACGGCGATCGTGCGTGATCAGGATGACACTGCTGCGGGTGGCCAACAGCCGCTTTTCAAGCCAGGCGATGCCAATGAAATCCAGATGGTTGGTGGGTTCGTCGAGCATGAGGAGATCGGGTTCGTCTGCAAGCGCGTTGGCCAGTGCCACGCGTTTGCGCTGCCCGCCCGACAGGCCTTTGATCAGCGCGTCTGTCTCGAGCCCAAGTTCATCCATCAGGGCTTGCACCCGAGAAGGGCGAGACCAGTCTTCGGTTTCAGTGAAGTCGCCGCACAGGAAATCGTACACAGTCTGTTCATTATCCAGGTCGGGCTCTTGTTCGACCGTGGCGACGCTCAGGCCCCCCGCGCGCATGACATCACCGTCGTCGACGGTTGTGCGACCGTCAAGCACCTTGAGCAGGGATGATTTGCCGGCGCCATTGCGACCGATCAAGCCAATACGTTCACCAGGTTGGACGGTAAAGTCGGCGTGGTCGAGTAGCGGGTGGTGCCCGTAAGCCAGTTGAACATTTGTCAGGGAAATTAAAGGGGTAGCAGCCATGAATTGGAAAATACCAGGGTAGCAATGAATCAAGCCTCTATTGTCGCAGGTTGGCGCGAAACAGGGGCCCGTGCCCTGTACAATGGATGGGCGAGGCAGGCCGGGCAATCGCGGTAGCTTGCTATCGAGGAAGGTCCGGACTCCACAGAGCGGGATAGCGGCTAACAGCCGTCCGGCATTTACACGGCTTTGGCGGTGTCGATGCCGAGGAATAGGGCCACAGAGACGAGTCTGCGGCGCGGGCATGCATGGCGTGCTCCGATACGGTATCTCCGTATGGCGCGTTCTGGCGACAGACGCAGCGCGGCAGGGTGAAACGCGGCAACCTCTATCCGGAGCAACATCAAATAGGCATGCGCAGGCCCGTCAGGGCCGAAAGGGCGGCTCGTTCGAGCATGCGGGTAGATGGCCAGAGTGGTCCAGCAATGCGCCACCCAGACGAATGATTGCCCGCCAGGTTTCCCTGGCGTACAGAATCCGGCCTATAGGCTTGTCTCGCACTTTTCACTTCCCCGCCAGTCTCAAAACCCGCCTACGTCCCCCAATTGCCCTTCATCTGTTAGCAAATGAAAAGCCTTGCGCCGCGCGGTAGGGCCGGCAATCGTACAAACGACTTTTAGATGTGGCTGCAATTTCTTGATTTATCAGTAAGTTTTCTCTGATCGTTTTCTGGAAAGACGCTCTAAGTGCTTGTTGTCATTGAAAAAAATGCAAATAAGTGCTTGACCAGTTGCATTCCATCCCGTAGAGTGGGGAAAAGTAGGATTTTGTGCAAAAAAGTGGGGTAAAACAGGTGTTTCAGGGTTGCAGCGCACTCACGATGGATGCCAAGGGGAGGGTCTCGATACCCACCCGGCATCGTGACGCGCTCAATTCCCAGGTCGAAGGACGGCTAACCCTCACTCGCCATCCCGATGGGTGTCTGCTTGTGTACCCGCGCAGCGTCTGGGAACAGAAGCGAATCCAGATTGCCGCGTTTCCCATGAGCGCCCGTGGCCTCCAGCGACTGTTGCTGGGCAATGCGCAGGATGTCGACATGGATGCTTCCGGTCGGATTCTCGTATCGCCCGAGTTGCGTCAGGCGGCCTCGCTAGAACGCGACACCATGTTGTTGGGGATGGGGGGCCATTTCGAGCTGTGGGATGCCGCCGAATGGGCGCGCCGCGAGGCCGAGGACCTGGCCAAGGGCATGTCCGATATCCAAGATCAGTTTTCTTTCTGACGCGGCCTATGGATTTCACCCACCGCCCCGTGCTGCTTGAGCCCACGGTTAACGCCCTGATTGATCCGGCATTTGGCGTTCGATCCAAGCGCGCGAAGTTCGCGGAGCCCCCGGCAGCGCACTTGAATGGCGTGTTTGTCGATGGCACGTTTGGGCGCGGAGGGCATAGCCGGCTGTTGTTGTCGAAGCTCGGGCCAGATGCAAGGCTTGTGGTTTTCGATAAAGACCCCTTGGCGATCGAGGCGGCCAGATCGCTGCAGGCGCAGGATGGGCGGGTGCAGGTCGTGCACGATGGGTTCGCATCCATGGCCTTGCAGCTGGCGCGGTTGGATATTGCACAGGTGCACGGAATTATGTTGGACCTGGGGATTTCATCGCCCCAGATCGATGATGCAAGCCGCGGGTTTTCGTTTATGCGTGAAGGCCCGCTGGACATGCGTATGGACACGAGCAGCGGCCCAACCGCTGCTCAATGGCTGGCAGAGGCCAGTATCGAGGAACTTAAGGAGGTCATAGCTAAATATGGCGAAGAACGGTTTGCTTTCCAGATTGCAAAGGCGGTTGTTGCTCGCCGCGAATCCAGGCCGCTGCGCACAACGCTCGACCTCGCCGAGCTCGTCGCCAGTGTCGTCCGTACGCGCGAAAAGGGTCAACACCCGGCCACTCGCACCTTTCAGGCTGTACGGATTTACCTCAATCAAGAGCTCGAGGAGCTCGCGCACGCCCTCGCGGCAGTTCTGACACTTCTTGCTCCGGGGGGGAGGTTGGCGGTGATCAGTTTTCATTCTCTCGAGGATCGCATGGTCAAGCAATGCATCGCCGCCGCTGCGCGGCCGGCTGCTGCGCAAGCTCGTTTGCCGATCATGGAGAAAGATATGCCGCAGCCCATCCTGACCTCGCTCGGTCGCGTGCTGCCCGGCCAGGACGAAATTGCCTGCAACCCGCGGGCGCGGTCCGCTGTGCTTCGGGTTGCCCAACGCACGAATGTCGCCCTGCCTGACGATCAGGACGCTTCCTTTGTTCATGCCATCCGGCTTGGGCCGAGCCTTGCGACGCATGGGCGGCGGGGGAAGAAATAATGGCGCGCCTGAGCTTGATCTTCGCGGTCTTGCTGATGATCTCGGCTATTTCGCTGGTGACTGCGCGTTTTCAGTCGCGCCAGCTGTTTGTGGCGTCGGAGCGCTTGTCGGCCAAGGCGCGCGAGCTGGATACCGATTGGCGCCGTTTGCAGCTCGAACGCGCTGAATTGGCGCGAAATGCGCGCATTGACGAAATTGCGCGTGGCGAGCTGAAAATGACGACAACATCGCCAGAGCGGACGATCTATCTGAAAATGAAGGACGGGCAGCCATGAAGCGAGTGCGCTTTTATAACAGCCCGGTCCTGAACGTGCAGATGCCGATGTGGCGTGCGCGCCTGGTGCTGCTGTTGATTGTGCTGGGTTTCTTTGCCTTGGCTGTCAAGGCGATGCAGTTGCAGGTGTTGTCCAAGGATTTTCTTCAGCAGCAGGGCGAGCGTCGCTACGAACGCACGATTGTGCTGCCCGCCACGCGTGGCAAAATATTCGACCGCACAGGCAATGTCGTGCTGGCGTCCAGCGTGCCTGCCCGAGCCATCTGGGCGATTCCGGAAGACACGCGCGATGCTTCGCCCGAAAGCCTGAGCGCTGTGGCCAAATTGCTGGACATGCCGCTTAAGGATCTAAAAGGCCGGCTGGCCGACGTCGATAAGAACTTTGTATATATCAAGCGTCAGGTTTCGGTGGAGCTGGCCGACAAGATCAAGCAGCTTAAGGTTCCTGGCATTCATCAACAGACCGAGATGCGCCGGTTCTATCCCGAAGGCGACATGACGGCTCATGTCGTGGGCTTTACGAACATCGAGGATCAGGGCATTGAAGGCATGGAGCTGGCTTTCAATGACGAGCTGTCGGGGCAACCCGGCACCCGGCGGGTCATTAAAGACAGGCTCGGTCGCGTTGTAGAGGATGTGCGGGCAGTCGTTCCGCCCATCGACGGTCAGGATCTTAGCCTGTCGATTGACGCAGGCCTGCAGTTTGACACCTATGCGGCCTTGAAAAAGGCATTAGAGGAGAACAAGGCGCGGGCGGGCGCCGGCATTGTGGTCGATGTGCGTACCGGGGAAATATTGGCGTTGGTGAATCTGCCGACCTATGACCCCAATCATCGCGAAGAGCGCAAGGGCGCTGCGCTGCGCAATCGCGCCATCACCGACACATTTGAACCCGGCTCCATCCTGAAGCCTTTTACAGTGGGTCTGGCGCTCGAGCTGGGCCGCGTTACAACCTTGACGCAATTTGATACGGGAAATGGCCACTATCGTTATCAGGGGTCGACTATCTCCGATGTCAGCCGAAATGGCGTGCTGGATGTGGCGGGCATCTTGCGTCGCTCCAGCAACATTGGCATGACGATGATCTCGGAACGCCTGAGCTCGCAAGAAATGTGGACCAAGTTTACCGAACTTGGCTTTGGCCGCGCGCCACAGGCAAACTTTCCGGGCGTGGCCGGCGGGAAGCTGCGGCCCTGGGAGCGTTGGCGTCCGATTGAGCGGGCCACCATGGCCTACGGCTACGGGCTGTCCACTTCTCTGTTGCAGATCGCACATGCCTATACGGCATTGGCTCGCGATGGCGACATGGTGTCGCTTACCCTGCTCAAGCGCCAGGGCAAACCGACCACCGCACCGGTGTATACCCCTCAGGTGGCTGCCTTGCTGCGTACCATGCTCGAGGCGGCGGCTGGGCCCGATGGAGCCAAACTTGCCCAGGTGCAAGGTTATCGCGTCGCCGGAAAGAGCGGCACGGCACGTCAGATTGTCGATGGCAAGTACAGCAAAACGAAGTACCGCAGCTCGTTTGTTGGATTTGCACCCGTTTCCAACCCACGCATCGTAGTGGCGGTCACTATCGATGAGCCCAAGGCTGGCGCTTATTACGGCGGGCGTGTGGCGGCTCCGGTTTTCTCCGAGATCGTCGCCAGCAGCCTGCGCCGTCTTTCCGTCCAGCCCGATGCGCCTATTGAGTCGTTGGTGGCGATCAGCGCCCAGCAGGAGGGGCAGCGATGACGATCGACGCGATTCTATCGTGGGTGCGCGAGCATGTGTCGACACAGGCCCATTTGCACCTGGACTCCCGCAGCGTGGCGGCAGGCGATGTGTTCATTGCATGTCAGGGGACGGCAACGGACGGTCGGTCGTACATCGCGCAAGCGGTGTCGCGCCGAGCAAAGGCTGTTCTCGTGCAGGCAGGCGGGCACGATGCATTTATTCAAGGTATCGAAGTTCCACTGCTGGTGGTTGACAACCTGGCTCAACAGCTTGGCCAATTGGCTCATGAATGGTATGGCCGTCCGTCCGAGGCCTTGTCGGTGGTGGCGGTAACCGGCACCAATGGGAAGACCAGCGTGGTGAACTGGATCGCCGCTGCGTTGGCATCCGATGGCGTGGCATGCGGAACGATTGGCACGTTGGGGGTGGGATTGCCTGACGGCCAGCGGCTGCCCGGCGCTTTGACGACACCGGACGTCGTCACAACGCACCGCAGCCTTGCCGCCATTCGCGATGCGGGCGCTTCTGTGGCAGCCATCGAAGCTTCGTCGATCGGTCTGGATCAAGGCCGTTTGGACCATGTCGCCATTGCCATCGCGGGCTTTACCAACCTTACGCGTGATCATCTGGATTATCACGGCACGACTGAACGCTACGCTGCAGCCAAGGGCGCGCTATTCAATCGGCCCGGCGTGCGTCGCTCTGTCCTGAATATCGACGACGCTTTTGGAGCCGAACTGGCGAAGGCGCATCCTGAGGCATTCACGTATTCGTTGAACGCGGACAGCGCGGCCGACATCCGCGCGGGCGACATGCATGCGAGCGGCAAAGGCATGATGTTCAACCTATTGCTGGGCGATGCCGCCGCACAGGTGGTCACGGGTTTGGTCGGCCAGCATAACGTCGCCAACGTGTTGTTGGTGGCGGGCGTACTGCGCGAGCTGGGCTGGTCGATTGGCCGCGTGGCGCGCGCGCTGTGCACACTTGCGCCTGTTGACGGGCGACTGCAGGTTGTTGAGCCGCTGCGTTGCGGTGAAGTGTCACGGCAGCACGCATTGGTCGTGGTCGACTACGCGCACACGCCGGATGCCTTGCAGCGCGCCTTGCTTGCCTTGCGCGAGATTGCCGAGGCCCGCAACGGGAAGCTTGTGTGCGTTTTCGGGTGTGGCGGAGACCGCGATCGTGGTAAGCGGCCCTTGATGGGGGCGATCGCGGCCCAGTTGGCGGATAAGGTCATTGTCACCAGCGATAATCCGCGCTCAGAAGATCCGGCCGCCATCATCCAGGATATTGTCGGCGGGATGCCGCGCTCGCCACAGATTATGTCGGCACGGGCCGAGGCTATCCTGGACGCGGTCTGGCAAGCGCAGGATGCGGATGTGATCCTGATCGCAGGTAAAGGCCATGAATCCTACCAGGAAACAGCGGGAATTCGGGAACCGTTCGATGATCGTATTTGGTCCCGCCTGGCGTTGACCTGGCTGGGCGGCATTGACCTGTGCACTGACTCGCGCAAGATAGCCGAAGGCCAGATGTTCCTGGCTTTGAAGGGCGAGCTTTTTGACGGGCGCCAGTATCTGGAGCAGGTACGTCAGGCAGGCGCCTGCGCGGCGATCGTGGAGCAGTACGATGTCGACGTCGCATTGCCTCAGTTCGAGGTGGGCGATACGCGTGCCGCGTTGACCGTGTTGGGGGCGGCATGGCGCCGGCGCTTTCTTCTTCCGGCGATCGCCGTGACGGGCAGCAATGGCAAGACCACGACGAAGGAAATGGTCGCATCCATACTCAGGGCCTGGCAGGGCGACGACCATGCCTTGGCCACCAGCGGCAACTTGAATAACGATATTGGCGTACCACTGACCTTGCTCAGATTGCGATCAGACCATAAGGCCGCCGTGTTCGAGCTTGGCATGAATCATCCCGGCGAAATCGCGGGGTTGGCCGCCATTGCAGCGCCAACTGTGGCCCTGGTGAACAACGCCCAGCGCGAGCATCAGGAGTTCTTGCTGACCGTGGATGCGGTCGCCCGCGAGAATGGCGCCGTTATCAGCGCGCTGTCTGATAGTGGGGTTGCCGTGTTCCCGGGTGACGATGCTTATTCTGCCTTGTGGCGCGATCTGGCCGCGGCACGTCGCGTCGTGCTGTTCGGGCTCGCGCCCGAGTGCGATGTTACGGCTTTGGACATTCACCCCGAGGCGGCGGGAACGACCTGCCGGCTGCGCACGCCCGATGGCGATGCTCCATTGACGCTTGGTGCGCCAGGGCTACATAACTTGCGCAATGCCTTGGCGGCGGCGGCATGCGCTCATGCTGCCGGGGCGCCATTGCAGGCCATCGTCCAGGGACTGCAAAGCTTCAGCCCGGTGGCAGGGCGCATGAACCCATCCGTACTGCCGGATGGCATGCAATTGATAGACGATTCCTACAACGCCAATCCGGATTCCGTCCGTGCAGCCATTGATGTATTGGCTGGCTTGCAGGGCCGCAAAGTCCTGGTGCTGGGCGACATGGCGGAAGTGGGTAATCAGGGGCCGGCCATGCATGTGGAAGTGGGTGTGTATGCGCATGAGCGTGGCATTGACTGCTTGCTGGCGCATGGGCCGGCGGCTGCTGGCAGCGCCCAGGCGTTTGGCGCGTCCGGACAGGCGTTCGACCAAATCGAGGATCTGGTTTCGTATCTGGTCGGCTTAACGCCGGCCCATATTTTAGTGAAGGGCTCGCGCAGCGCGCGTATGGAAAGAGTGGTTCAGGGTTTTAGAAAAGCGATAACAGAAAACATAGAAGGTGACCACCATGCTTCTTGAACTGGCTCGTTGGCTGGCGGATTCCGATGTGCGCGGATTCGGGGTATTCGAATACATTACCCTGCGGGCTGTGCTGGCCTGCGGCACCGCATTGCTGATCGGCTTGTTGGCCGGTCCAATGGTTATTCGCAAGTTGACGGAATTGAAGATCGGGCAGGCGGTGCGCCAGTATGGCCCTGAATCGCATCTGCAGAAGAACGGCACGCCGACAATGGGCGGCGCCCTGATCCTGATTTCCATCGCGGTCAGTACGCTTTTGTGGGCTGACTGGACGAATCGCTTCGTCTGGGTGGTGTTGCTGGTAACGTTTGGCTTTGGCTGGGTGGGCTGGGCTGACGACTATAAGAAAGTCGTCAATAAAGACCCTGAAGGCATGTCGTCACGCCGTAAATTCTTCTGGCAGACCCTGATCGGTCTGGTTGCAGCCATTTACTTGACATTTGCCGTATCGGCGCCGGCTAATGCCGAGCTCTGGCCGCTGTTTCGCGATTGGGTGCTTAGCGGCTTCACGATGCCGTTGCCGACTCGGGCCGATTTAATCGTGCCGTTCTTCAAAAGCGTCAGCTATCCATTGGGCGTCTTCGGGTTTGCCACGCTGACCTGGCTGGTGATCGTGGGTTCCAGCAATGCGGTCAACCTGACCGACGGCCTGGATGGGCTAGCCATCATGCCGACGGTCATGGTGGGCAGCGCCTTGGGCATTTTTGCGTATGTGGTGGGGCGGGTGGATTACTCGAAGTACCTGCTGTTTCCTTATATACCAGGCGCGTCTGAAGTGATGGTGCTATGCGCTGCGATTGCGGGCGCGGGCCTGGCGTTCCTGTGGTTCAACGCGTATCCGGCACAAGTGTTCATGGGCGATGTCGGTGCACTGGCCTTGGGTGGCGCGTTAGGAGCCATTGCGGTGATCGTGCGCCAGGAAATCGTGCTTTTCATCATGGGTGGGGTATTTGTTGTTGAGACCTTGTCGGTGATGTTGCAGGTGGCGTATTTCAAGTACACCAAGAAGCGCTATGGCGAGGGCAGGCGGATCTTTCGCATGGCGCCCTTGCATCATCATTTTGAAGTGGGCGGCTGGAAAGAAACCCAAGTGGTTGTGCGGTTCTGGATTATCAGCATGATGCTGGTGCTTATTGGCCTGGCGACTCTGAAACTGCGATGACGATCTATTCCTTCCCCTCGATCAGCACGGATGGCCTGACCCTTATCCTGGGGTTGGGCGAGACGGGTGTTGCCTCGGCTTTGTGGTGCGCTCAGCACGGCGCGCGTCTGCGGGTGCTGGATACCCGCGAACAGCCGGCCGGCTTGCAGGCTTTGAAGACAGAGCTGGACACTGTCGAGGTGGACTATCGTTTAGGTGTAGCCGAGTTCACGGCGGAAGCGCTCGAAGGCGTCCAGCGTATTGTCATCAGCCCAGGGCTTGCGCCCAATCAAGAGCCAGTCAAATCGCTGTTGGCGCAGGCCGAACAGCGCGGGATAGACGTTGTGGGCGAAATCGAACTTTTCGCGCAAGCCTTGGCCGATATGGCGCCGCAAGGTTATGCGCCCCGCGTGCTGGCCATCACCGGAACGAATGGGAAAACGACGGTTACGGCCATGACCCGCCAGATCATCCAGGCTGGGGGCTTGATGGTACGCGCGGCAGGCAACATTGGGCCGGCCGCGCTGGTTGCACTGCGCCAGGCGCTCAATGACAACGAGCTTCCCGAGGTCTGGGTGCTGGAACTGTCCAGTTTCCAGATGGAAACGACCTCCTCCCTGAAGCCGGATGCGGCGACGGTGCTTAACCTGACACAGGATCATCTTGATTGGCATGGCTCCATGCAGGCTTATGGCGCAGCCAAAGCCAAGTTGCTTGGGGCCGCTGCGTTGGCGATCGTGAACCGTGATAACGCATCGGTCATGCGGATGGTTGCCGACGAACGGTCCATGGCAGTCCGTACTTTTGGCCGCGACACACCAAACTGGGTGGGCGATCTCGGTGTGGAGTCAAGCCATGGCGTGTCCTGGTTGACGGTTAGTGAGGCTAGCGATTTCGATCTACCTCCCACTTCCGCCCGGCGCCGCAAGCAAGCGGTCGACCCACAGCGTGAAGCCGGGCGACTATCGCGCTTGATGCCGGTCGACGCCCTACGGGTGCGGGGCGCTCACAATGCCGCCAATGCGATGGCGGCCATGGCATTAAGCCGTGCGCTGGGTCTGGGTTGGGCTGTTATGCTGCGTGCGCTGCGCGATTATGGCGGCGAGCCTGATCGCACTGAGTTCGTTCGGTCGATTGGCGGTGTGGATTTTGTCAATGACAGCAAAGGCACGAATGTCGGCGCAACGGTTGCTGCGCTTGAAGGTTTGGGGCAGAAGGTCGTGTTGATTGCCGGAGGCGTGGGAAAGGGGCAGGATTTCAGTCCGCTGGCACGGGTCGTAAAGCAGTATGCGACGGCCGTTGTGCTGATTGGGCAGGACGCGCCGCTGATCGAGGCCGCCTTGCGCGGCAGTGATGTTCCCGTCGAAACCTTGCCCACGCTTGACCTCGCCGTGGCGCGCGGGTTTGCGCTGGCCAAATCGGGCGAGGCCGTCTTGCTGTCCCCAGCATGCGCCAGTCTGGACATGTTCCGCAATTACCATGAGCGTGGGCAAGCGTTTGTCGACGCTGTGCAGACGCTGGCGCTGGATCACGGAGAAATGGCATGAGTCTGTTCGCCGATCTGACCTCTAGTGTGAACGCTGTGCGGCCTGGCCGCACCACCATGCCGACGTTTGACATGGCCATCATCCTCACGACGGTTGCCCTGTTGATGTTCGGCTTGTTGATGGTTTATTCGGCTTCCATCGCGTTGGCGGATGGCCCGCGTTACGAAAGTTATGGCCGCTTTTATTTCGTGCTGCGTCATTCTGTGTTTGTCTGCCTGGGCTTGCTGGCTGTTGCGTTCGTGCTTAGCGTTCCCATGAGCGTCTGGCAAAAGGTGGCCTTGCCCCTCTTCTTGCTTGGCATGCTTCTGCTTCTGCTTGTGCTGGTGCCTGGTATCGGCCGCGAAGTCAACGGCGCACGGCGCTGGCTTCCGCTTGGGCCGATCAGCTTCCAGCCCTCGGAAATGATGAAGGTCGCCATGTTGTTGTTTGCAGCTGACTATACCGTGCGCAAGCAAGAGCATATGCAGAAGTTCGTGCGCGGCTTTTTGCCGATGGCGTGCGCGCTGATTGCCGTTGGAATGGTGCTGCTTCTTGAGCCCGACCTGGGGGCGTTCATGGTGATTGTCGCCATTGCGGTCGGCATTCTTTTCATCGGCGGCATTAATGGCAAGCTTTTCTCCAGTTTGCTGGGTGTGCTGGTGCTCAGCTTCCTGGCGCTGATCTGGTTATCGCCCTGGCGGCGTGAACGTCTTTTCGCGTATCTGGATCCCTGGAATCCCGACAATGCCTATGGCAGCGCCTATCAGTTGTCGCACTCGCTGATCGCACTGGGACGCGGTGAATGGTTTGGCGTGGGTTTGGGCGCCAGCGTCGAGAAACTGCATTACTTGCCCGAGGCGCATACCGACTTCATCGTGGCGGTCATCGGTGAGGAAATCGGATTCGTGGGCCTTATGTGCCTGTTGGGCGCTTTCCTGTTCCTGATCTGGCGGGCGTTCGATATTGGCCGCCAGGCCATTGCCATGGAGAGAATCTTTAACGGGTTGGTGGCGCAGGGCGTGGCGCTCTGGTTCGGCATACAGGCGTTCATCAATATTGGTGTGTGCGTGGGCCTGTTGCCCACCAAGGGCCTGACCCTTCCGCTGGTCAGTTACGGAGGGTCAGGCATTGTCATGAATTTGGTGGCAGTGGCCCTGTTGCTGCGCGTGGACTTCGAGAATCGGAACATGATGCGAGGCAAGCGTACATGAGCGAACGGACCGTGTTGATCATGGCGGGAGGCACCGGCGGGCACATCATGCCGGGGCTGGCGGTCGCCCGGGAAATGAAGCGGCGTGGTTGGCGGGTTGTGTGGCTGGGGAATCCCGATCGCATGGAGGGCCGCCTGGTTCCCGCTCATGGTATTGATTTATTGCCGTTGGAATTCTCGGGCTTGCGTGGCAAAGGCTTGCAAGCAATGATCAAACTGCCTTTTGCCCTGTTGCGGGCCAGCTTGCAGGCTGGGGCGGCGCTACGTGAGAGCAGGCCGCAGGTTGTTCTTGGCATGGGTGGCTATGCGGCTTTCCCGGGCGGGCTGATGGCCTTCCTGAGGCGAGTTCCTGTCGTGATTCACGAACAGAACGCCGTGGCGGGCACATCCAACCGTTGGTTGGCGCGGATTGCCCGAAAAGTCCTGGTGGGCTTTCCAGGCGCCTTGCCTGGCGCTTTCATGGTCGGCAACCCGGTGCGCGCCGAACTGACCGCCTTGGAATCGCCTTCGCAGCGGTATGGCTCCCGGCAAGGTGCTTTACGACTTTTGGTCATTGGCGGCAGCCTGGGCGCTCAAGCGCTGAATGAAACGGTGCCGGCTGCCTTGGCCTTGCTGCCGGAAGCGCAGCGCCCCGTGGTTATACATCAGGCGGGCGACAAGCATCTGGACAGTGTGCGTGAAAGCTATGCGCGAGTTGGGGTGCAGGCGCAGTGCCATGCATTTATTGACGATATGGCCGTGGCGTTGGGTGAGGCCGATTTCCTGATATGCCGCGCGGGCGCCATGACGGTTGCCGAGGTTGCCGCTGTTGGCGTGGCGGCATTGTTTATCCCATTGCCCCACGCCATTGACGACCACCAAACCGCTAATGCGCGTTATCTGAGCGACTGCCGTGGCGGCTGGATGCAACCGCAAGCCGATCTTTCGCCGGCGTGGCTGGCGCAATGGATTCAAGAGCGAACACGTCCTGAGCTGCAGCACGTGGCACAGCATGCCCAGGAACATGCACGAGTGAATGCTGCGCAGGAAATCGCGGATGCTTGCGAGCAAGTGACGGGGGGAAGCGCATGAGACACCGTATTCAAAGCCTTCATTTCGTGGGTATCGGCGGCTCTGGCATGAGCGGCATCGCCGAGGTTCTATTGAACCTTGGCTATGCCATCAGTGGTTCGGATATTCAGGATTCGGCTGTCACCCGCCGGCTGGCGGAGTTGGGCGCGAAAATCAGCATTGGCCATGACGCCGAAAACATTCAAGGCGCGGGCGCCGTCGTTACGTCAACGGCGGTTGCGTCGGACAATCCAGAGGTCATTGCCGCTCGTTCCGCGCGCATCCCGGTCGTGCCGCGCGCACTGATGCTGGCTGAGCTCATGCGTTTGAAACGCGGCATTGCGGTTGCGGGTACGCACGGCAAGACCACGACCACCAGTCTGGTGGCCAGCGTGCTGGCCGCAGGCGATCTGGATCCCACCTTTGTCATTGGCGGCCGTCTGACGTCGGCTGGAGCGAATGCCCGCTTGGGACAGGGCGAGTTCATTGTGGTCGAAGCGGATGAATCTGATGCATCGTTCCTGAACTTGTTGCCGGTCATGGCAATCATCACCAATATCGATGTCGACCATATGGACACCTATGGTCACGACGTGGCGCGTCTGAAAAGCGCCTTTATCGAATTTACCCAGCGCCTGCCTTTTTACGGGAGCGCGGTGGTTTGTGCGGATGATGCCAATGTGCGCGAGATCATGCCTTTCATTTCCCGGCCGGTGACGACGTACGGATTCAATGACGATGCGTTGGTCAGGGCGGTGAATGTCCGCGCTCAGGGCACCGTCATGTTGTTCGATGTTGAACGGCGTGGTCCTGCCGGCATGCTGCCCAAATTGGCCGTGGAACTGAATTTGCCGGGCCGTCACAATGTACTCAACGCCTTGGCCGCCATTGCCGTTGCCACCGAGCTTGGCGTGTCCGATACGGCCATCGCACAGGCGCTTGCGTCCTTTAATGGGGTGGGCCGACGCTTTACCCAGGTGGGCGATTTCCCCGTGTCGTCGGCGCGTGGTCCGGGGTCGTTCACGTTGGTCGACGATTACGGCCATCATCCGGTTGAAATGGCTGCAACCTTGCAGGCGGCGCGCGGCGCCTGGCCGGACCGTCGTATTGTGCTGGCCTTTCAACCGCATCGCTATACCCGTACCCGGGATTGCTTTGAAGATTTCGTCCGCGTGCTCAGCCAGGCCGACGCGGTTTTGCTTACGGATGTCTACCCGGCAGGCGAGGCGCCGCTGGTGGCGGCCGATGGGCGGGCCCTTGCTCGCGCCATCCGCGTGGCGGGCAAGGTCGAGCCCGTGTTCATTGAAGATGTCACTGAATTGCCGCAGGCCATCCTGGATTTTGTGAAGGATGGCGATGTCGTGATGGTCATGGGTGCGGGGACCATTAGTCGTGTACCGGCAAAAGTTGGAGAGATGGCATGAGCAATGTAAAGGCCTATGGCCATGTCGGCGTGTTGTACGGAGGGCGTTCCGCGGAACGCGAAGTGTCACTGATGTCGGGCCGCGGCGTTTGCGACGCCTTGCGAAATGCGGGCGTCGACGCTCATTTGTTCGATATGGGCAATCGCACGTTGATCGATTTGGCGAGCGCCCAGTTTGACCGCGTGTTTATTGCCTTGCATGGCCGGTATGGTGAAGACGGCACGGTGCAAGGGATGCTCGAGTTGATGGGCGTGCCCTATACGGGTAGTGGCCCCTTGGGGTCCAGTCTGTCCATGGACAAGGTCATGACCAAGAAAGTGTGGCTGGAACATGGCTTGCCTACTCCGGGCTATGTCGTTGCTGGAAGCGAGGCCGAGGCGGACCTGGCTGTGGAAAAGCTGGGATTGCCGCTGATTGTCAAGCCGCCGCACGAAGGGTCGACGCTTGGGCTGACCAAGGTGACGCAGGCCGATCAGATGCCAGCCGCCTATCGATTGGCAGCGCGCTACGATGCGGACGTTCTTATCGAAGAGTGCATCATTGGCCGGGAGCTGACGGTGCCTTTGTTGGGCGGCCGACGTGATGCGCGGGCATTGCCGGTGGTTGAAATCGTTGCGCCTGGCGGGAATTACGATTACGAACATAAGTATGTGTCGAACGACACTCAGTACATCTGCCCCGCTCAACTGGACGCCGACCTGACCGCCCGTGTCATGGAGCTATCCCGGCAGGCCTACGAAGTTCTGGCCTGCGATGGATGGGGACGTGCGGATTTCATGCTGGATCAGCAGGGCCGCCCCTGGTTGCTAGAAATGAACACATCGCCCGGGATGACCAGCCATTCGCTCGTGCCAATGAGTGCGAAGGCTGCCGGCATGGACTATCAGGCGCTTTGCCTGGCCATCCTGGATACGGCGTCTTGCAAGGTACAGTCGCTGGCTGTACAGGTCGGGGGGGAGGGCTGACTATGTTCAGCGATCCGCGCCTCACAAACTTCATTGCGAATACGCTGGCGTTGCTGGCGGTGCTTGCTTTGATCGCAGGTGTGGTGGTGTGGGTGATCCAGCGTCCCTATTTTTCGATCGAGAAGATTCAGATTGAACCGGTGCAAGGCGAGCAGCTTTCTTACGTTTCCGCAGCCAGTGTCAAGGCCTCCATTGCGGGCCGGGTCGTGGGGAATTTCTTCACCCTTAGCCTGGATCAAACGCGAGAGCTGCTTGAAACCGTGCCCTGGGTACGCCAGGCGAGCATACGCCGAGTATGGCCGAACACGCTTAGTGTTCAGATCGAGGAGCAACAGCCGCTGGCCCTATGGAATGAAAACCAGATGATCAATACCTGGGGTGAAGCCTTCAGTGCGAATCAGGGCGAGTTGCCCGACGATATGCAGTTGCCGCAGTTCTATGGTCCGGATAACTCCGAACGGCTGGTTGTCCAGCGCTATGCCGAGCTGGCACGCTGGTTTGCGCCGCTGAACGTACATGTTCGCGAGATTGCGCTTAGCCCACGTTACGCGTGGTCGGTGGGTTTGTCGGACGGTTTGCGGCTAAGCCTCGGCCGTGATCCGGCGGCTGATGTGGCGGATCCCCATGGGCGATCGGGCGCCTTGCCGTTTGCCACGCGCATTCAACGGTTTGTACAGGCCTGGCCCATGTTGGCGACCCGGTTGGGTGGCAGGGCCATAAGCAGTGCCGATTTACGTTATGCCAATGGTTTTGCGATTACCTTGGCTCCGATTTCCCCTTCTTCTACAGACTAGAAAACTATGACTCGTGACATCAAGGATCTGATCGTTGCACTCGATATCGGCACCAGCAAAGTGGTGGCGGTGGTGGCCGAGATCTTGCCCGAGGGACGCTTCGAAGTGATTGGCCTTGGCCAGCACGAATCCCAGGGGATGCGCAAAGGCGTCGTCGTCAATATCGAGGCCACGGTCAACTCAATACAGCGAGCGCTCGAAGAGGCGGAACTGATGGCTGATTGCAAGATCCGCGAAGTTTATACGGGTATTGCTGGCAGCCACATCACCAGCTTCAATTCCAGCGGCATGGTGGCGGTGAAGGACAAGGAAGTGACGCCGACCGATGTGGCTCGGGTCATTGAAACTGCCAAGGCGGTGAATATCCCGACCGATCAGCAAGTGTTGCACGTGCTGACACAGGAGTTCATCGTGGATTCGCAGGAAGATATACGCGAACCCATCGGCATGAGCGGCTTGCGCCTGGAAGTCAGGGTGCACATTGTCACCGGCGCGGTCAGCGCGGCACAGAACATTGTCAAATGCGTGCGCCGCTGCGGTCTGGAGGTGCAAGATCTGATTCTGCAGCCGCTGGCATCCAGCATGTCTTGCCTGACGTCCGATGAGAAAGAGCTGGGCGTGGTTCTGGTGGATATCGGAGGCGGCACGACGGATATCGCCATATACACCGGCGGGGCGATTCGTCATACAGCCGTGGTTCCGATCGCGGGCGACCAGATCACCAGCGATATTGCCGCTATGCTGCGCACGCCCACACCCGACGCGGAAGAGATCAAATTGCGGTTTGGCATTGCCAAGCAAGTATTGGCCAGTGCCGATGAGCATATCGAGGTGCCCGGCCTGGGCGACCGTCCAAACCGTCAGGTGAAGCGTCAGGCGCTGGGAGCGGTCATCGAGCCCCGCGTCGAGGAATTATTTGCTTTTGTGCAGCAGATTGTGCGCGAGTCGGGCTACGAAGACTTGCTGGCTTCCGGTGTTGTGCTGACGGGTGGCACAGCGTTGATGCCAGGCATTATCGAGCTGGCGGAAGATGTATTCCTGAAGCCGGTTCGCGTGGCGGTGCCCAACTACGAGGGCAGCTTGGCGGATGTGATGCACAATCCACGATTTTCCACGGTGATGGGCTTGCTGACCGAAGCCCGTCTTCAGCGCGCGCGCGGCCGCAAGGTCGCCCAGCAAAAGGGCAGTGTCAAGACCTTGCTGGCGCGCATGAAGGAGTGGTTCATGAATTAAGGCTCAGAAAGAAGCCTTAAGGGGCGGGCTGAGGTGGCCTTCCCTCGGGAGGCGTTTCAAATCTGGTGCGAGGTGGTTCGACTGGCGCTCTTTTTGAGGCGATTCCGGAAAAACGCAGTTCTGGGGAGTTTTTTGCATTAATCGCTTTGTTTTTTGAAATGTGAGGGAGTCAATCATGATGAAATTTGAAATGCTCGACAGTAATTCGAGTGGAACCGTCATTAAAGTGGTTGGGGTCGGCGGTGCGGGCGGCAATGCCGTTGCCCACATGATCCGGTCGGGGATCCACGGTGTGGACTTTATTTGCGCCAACACCGATGGCCAGGCGCTGATCACCAGCGAGGCGCCTGTGCAGATCCGTCTTGGCCGCACGGGCCTTGGCGCCGGCGCCAAGCCCGAACAGGGCAGGGCAGCCGCCGAAACCGCACGGGAAGAAATTCGCGCAGCCTTGAATGGCGCGAATATGGTCTTCATTACCGCCGGGATGGGTGGCGGTACCGGTACAGGCGCGGGTCCGGTGGTGGCGGAAGTTGCCAAGGAACTGGGGATATTGACGGTGGGCGTAGTAACCAAGCCGTTTTCCTTTGAAGGCAGCAAGCGTATGCGCATGGCCGAAGAGGGTATCAACGAGCTGTCCAAACACGTGCACTCGCTGATTGTCGTCCTTAACGAGAATTTGTACGACTTGATGGATGAGGACGCCACCCAAGAAGACTGCTTCAAGGCGGCTGACGACGTTCTGCACAACGCATGCGCGGGAATTGCCGAAATCATTAACGTAGAAGGCAATGTCAACGTCGACTTTGAAGACGTCAAGACCATTATGGGCGAGCAGGGCCAGGCCATGATGGGCACCGGCATAGCATCAGGCGCAGACCGTGCCCGCATGGCGGCTGAACAGGCGATTGCATGCCCGTTGCTCGAAGGTGTGGATCTGCAGGGCGCACGCGGCATGTTGGTCAACATCACGGCCAGCCGTACATTGAAAATGCGGGAAACACGCGAAATCATGGACACAATTCGCAGCTATGCCGCCGACGACGCAACCGTTATCTATGGCACGGCCTACGACGAAACCATGGGCGAAAACCTGCGTGTCACGGTGGTGGCCACCGGGCTTGGCCGTGTCACGGCAAGGCCGCAGCTTGTTTCCAATCATCAGGAAATGCGCCGTACCGGCACTGACGACATGACGGCTCATACGGGACACGATTTTTCCAATTCGGAAATTCCGGCGGTTATCCGCCGTCCGCGCGAAAATGCATCGGCCTCGGCTCAGGTGCGTGCCCTGGAAACGGCGGGAATGGATCATTTCGACATTCCTGCCTTCTTGCGAAAACAAGCGGATTGACCTATCGAGAGATCACAAAACCGCTCGATTGACTCTTATCCAGGTGAGTGGCGTCAATAACGTCCTCATCGGCAGCGTTCGGCCGTCTTTCCCCCAGGAAGGCGCGCCGGCGCGCCCTTGCGCCTTGCGGCGGGCACGCAGCCGGCGTTCGCGAAATTAACCAAACTGCACATAGTCTAGTAGTAGATTTACCTGCAATACGGTTACAATAGGGGTTTACTGCAATGCACAGGCTGCGTTGCACGGTTCTCGGTTAAATAAATATGTTACGTCAACGCACAATACAAAAGGCCATCAGCACGAAAGGCGTGGGTCTGCACTCTGGCCGGCGGGTCGAGATCACCCTGCGGCCTGCTGATCCGAATACCGGTATTGTGTTTCATCGGGTCGACCTGCCCCAGGTCGTTGACTTTCCCGCGCAGGCGCTCAATGTGGGCGATACCCGCATGGCGTCGGTCCTGCAAAAAGGTAATGTCCGTGTTTCCACGGTCGAACATCTGATGTCTGCCCTGGCGGGCCTGGGTATCGACAACCTGCATGTCGACCTTACCGCCGAAGAAGTGCCCATTATGGATGGCAGTGCGGGCACTTTTGTATATTTGCTGCGCTCGGCCGGTCTGCAAGAACAGGCGGCGGCCAAACAGTTCCTGAAGGTGCTCAAGCCTGTCGAAGTCCGTGAGGGTGAAGGAAAGGACCTGAAATGGGCACGCCTCGAACCCTACGACGGCTTTGCCCTGTCGTTCGCCATCGATTTTCATCATCCCGCCATCGATTCCACGGCCAGTTTTGCCGAGGTCGACTTTGCAAAGGATTCCTACGTAAAAACGGTGGCTCGGGCGCGCACCTTCGGTTTTGCCAGCGAAGTCGAAGCCTTGCGGGCGGCGGGTCTGGCGCGCGGTGGTAGCCTGGACAATGCCATCGTCATGGATGAGTACCGCGTCCTTAATTCCGACGGCCTTCGCTACGACGACGAATTCGTCAAGCACAAGATACTCGACGCCATCGGCGACCTTTACCTTATTGGCAAGCCTCTGGTGGCGCGGTACGTGGCTTGCAAGTCGGGCCATGGCCTGAATAACCAATTGGCGCGCGCTTTGCTCGAAGCGAAAGACGCCTGGGAGATCGTTACCTACGATTCGCCCGCCACCGCCCCCAAGGCCTTTGTCAACGAGTGGAAGTTCGCTTAGGAAATGTCTGCGCCATCATGATGGCGTATGCATCTTCTTACCGCTTGGCTTGGTCGGCAACCTCTCAAACTGTTAAAATGCCTTGTTGCCTGGCTGATTATTCAGCCCGATGATGGCTTAGCAGCCGGGTGACGGCATCGGCCAACGGGCCTGGCCGCAAATTTTTCTGTAGCTCCCCAAACGCGTCAAGCGCCTTTTCGTCGAGCGGAATGGCCTCTTTGGTGCGAGCTGTTTTTGTCCGGTTTTCATGAAGCCCAGCTTGTACCCTGACGCTGATTTCGCTAAGGTTCCAACCGGCGCTTGCTAAAAGCGCAAGGATGCGTGGCGCCATTTGACGCAGCCTCGAGGCGTAGGCTGCGCTGGGAACTGCCAGGGTGATTTGCTGTCTGTCTATACGAGCCACCCGGAATGCCTGCGCCAGGGCGGGGGGCAGCACTTGTTTGGCCGCCTGCTCTACGGATAGCAGCATGTTCGCCGTAGCTAATACGTTGGCGCCTTGTTGATCGCTGCCCAGCCAGCCGATCGCCGTTTGGGCGACGATGGCTTTTTTTACGCGGGGCGAGGCGAAATGTTGGCGCATGGGTTATTTGGGTAAGGAATTATTAGTGAGAGTAGTTTTAATCAAAGGGCGATCAGTCGATTCTAACGCCAAAGGCCTGCGAGCGCCGATTGCAATCCTGGTGGGCGTAATGGCGCTTTGCGCTTCGGCGGTCGCGGGCGCCTGGGCGCACGCTCAGTACACGCGTCCTGCGCCGGCCAGTGCCGCCTGGCAACTGCCCATGTCCGAGCAGGTGTCCCAAGCCTCGCGCGATTCGGGCTTTCTGCGCGAGAACCTGGGTGTTCTGGCGACCAAGCTGGGCGACCTGCAAGCGCGCATCATCGAAATGGACGGGCTGGGCAAGCGGGTCGCCGAAGCGGCCGGTGTTACCTATACAGACCCCGAGATCCAGACGGCGCTGGACGAGACCGAGTCGGCCGCGCCGGTGATGGACTACATCGATGCCGACCCGGTTTCCTTCGAGTCGCCCCAGGGCCTGGAGTACCATTTGGAAACTCTCCAACGGCAGGTAAGCGCGCAAATGGACTGGTTTTCGATGCTGGATATGGCGCTTACCCGCCGAACAGGCCTGGAAGCCAGCCTGCCGACCGTGGCGCCGGTTTCCTATCCTTATCTGAGCTCGTCGTTTGGCTGGCGTCGCCACCCTATAACCGGGCGGCACGTCATGCATGAAGGGCTTGATTTTGCGGCTCCGACCGGTACGCCGATACATTCGGCTTCGGGGGGCGTGGTCACCTGGGCCGCCTCGAAAAGAGGGTATGGAAAGCTGGTGGAAATCAATCATGGCAATGGCTTGGTAACACGCTACGCCCATGCGTCCAAACTATTGGTCAAACGGGGCGACCTGGTTGAAAAAGGCCAACTGATTGCGAAGGTGGGGAGCACAGGACGCTCGACGGGGCCTCATCTGCACTTCGAGGTGCGAATGGCGGGCCACCCCCTGGATCCCACTTTGTTCCTGGCTCGTCCAGACCCAACACCATCGCTTGTAGCGGATGCCGGCAGCGCGGCCGCCACGCTTTTGCCCGAGGTGCGTTAAACTGTTCTGCTTTCCTGCGGCCATTTTGCCGCCCACCTAAAAAGACGTCGAAATTGCGGCTTAGCCGGCAATCAGGCATAAACTCAGCATAAACGAGAAACAATGGTTTTTCTGTTAAAGAAGCTAATTGGCAGCCGCAATGATCGGTTGCTCAAGCAATACCGCAAGTTGGTAGCCAAGATCAATTCGCTGGAACCTTCCATGGAAGGTCTGTCCGACGAGCAACTGCCAGCCAAGACCGACGAGTTCCGGCAACGCTTTCAAGCCGGCGCCAAGCTGGACGATTTATTGCCCGAAGCGTTTGCCGTGGTGCGCGAAGCCAGTAAACGTGTTTTCGGCATGCGGCATTTCGACGTCCAGTTGCTGGGCGCCATTGCTTTGCATAATGGGCAGATTGCAGAAATGCGCACCGGGGAAGGCAAAACGCTTATGGCCACCCTTAGCGTTTATCTGAATGCGTTGTCAGGGCGTGGCGTACACGTGGTGACCGTCAACGACTACCTGGCGCGGCGCGATGCCGAGTGGATGGGGCGTTTGTATAATTTCCTGGGCATGTCGGTGGGCGTGGTCGTTCCCCAACAGGAGAACGAGGAGAAAATCGCCGCTTATGCGGCAGACATCACCTACGGCACCAATAACGAGTATGGCTTCGACTACCTGCGCGACAACATGGAGTATCGCGCCGAGGATCGCCGCCAGCGCAAGCTTTCATACGCGATTGTCGACGAGGTCGATTCCATTCTGATCGATGAGGCGCGTACACCCCTGATTATTTCCGGCCAGGCCGAAGACAATACTGATCTCTATATCCGCATGAACTTCGTGCCGCCGTTGCTCACACGCATGGCGGGCGAACCCAAACCGCACGAGCCCGAGCCCGAGGGCGATTTCTGGGTCGATGAAAAAGGCCAGCAGGTGCATTTGTCCGAGGCGGGCATGATCAAGGCCGAGCAGATTCTCACTTCGCAGGGGATCTTGCCCGAGGGTCAGTCCCTGTACGATCCGCGTCATATTTCCCTGATTCATCACCTGATGGTCGCCTTGCGCGCCCACAGCCTGTTTTTCCGCGATCAACAGTACGTCGTCCAGAACGATGAAGTTGTCATCGTCGATGAGTTCACGGGCCGCCTGATGGCCGGTCGGCGTTGGTCCGATGGTTTGCATCAAGCCGTGGAAGCCAAGGAAGGCGTGCGGATCCAGAACGAGAACCAGACGCTTGCCTCCATTACGTTCCAGAACTACTTCCGGATGTACGACAAGCTGGCGGGCATGACGGGGACGGCGGATACCGAAGCCTACGAGTTCCAGGAAATCTACGGTCTGGAAACGGTCATTGTCCCGACCAACCGGCCTATGGCTCGTGATGACCAGAACGACCAGGTGTTCAAGACGGACACCGAAAAATACAATGCCATTCTGGCCGATATCAAAGATTGTCACGAGCGCGGGCAGCCTGTGTTGGTCGGCACCACCAGCATCGAGAATTCCGAACTGCTATCGGGCTTGCTGCAGAAGGCGGGGCTCAAGCACGAGGTGCTGAACGCCAAGCAGCATGCGCGCGAGGCCGAGATCGTTGCCGAAGCCGGCAAACCCGGTCATATCACCATTGCTACCAATATGGCGGGCCGGGGCACCGATATCGTCCTGGGCGGCAGCATTGAAAAGCAGATTGACATTGTGCGCGCCGACACCACCCTGGACGATGCAGGCAAGGCGCAGCGCATCGAAACGATCAAGGCCGAGTGGGCGCCTGCCAACGCGGCGGTGAAGGCGGCCGGCGGTTTGCGCATCATCGGCACCGAGCGGCACGAGTCACGCCGTATTGATAACCAACTGCGTGGCCGTGCGGGGCGGCAGGGTGATCCAGGCTCGTCCCGCTTCTACCTATCGCTCGAAGATTCCCTGATGCGTATTTTTGCGGGCGACCGTGTGCGCTCCATTATGGAGCGCTTGCGCCTGCCCGAAGGCGAGCCCATCGAGGCCCGCATGGTGTCGCGCTCCATCGAGTCCGCCCAGCGCAAGGTCGAGGCCCGCAACTTCGATATCCGCAAGCAACTGCTCGAATACGATGACGTCGCCAATGACCAGCGCAAGGTTCTATACACCCAGCGCAACGAAGTGCTTGAATCGGAAGATGTGTCCGATACCATTGCGAATTTGCTGGCGGCAGCGCTGACCGAAGTGTTCCGTACGCATATTCCGGAAGAAAGCATGGAAGAGCAGTGGGACGTTCAGGCCCTGACCTCCGAGCTCGAGGCCGATTGGCAGATTCATTTATCGCTGGCCGAGATGTTGGAAGCCGAGCCCAACCTCACCGACGACGATTTGCTGGAACGGGTGGTGGCCGAAGGCCAGAAACTCTACGGCGACAAGGTAGAGCTGGTAGGACGTGCGAATTGGGCGCCATTCGAGCGCTCCATGCTGTTGCAGTCTATTGACACCAACTGGCGTAGTCATCTGTCCGCCCTCGATCACTTGCGGCAAGGGATCCATCTGCGCGGTTATGCGCAGAAGGATCCCAAGCAGGAATACAAGCGCGAGGCCTTCGAGCTGTTTTCCGATATGCTGGACCGCATTCGCAACGAAGTGGTCAAGGTGCTCTTGACCGTGCGGATCCAAACCGCTGAACAGGTCGAGGCCGTCGCCGAGCCGGAGCCGGCCGGTCTTGAAAATGTCAGATATCATCATTCGGATTACGACGCCGCGCTTAGCGGCGAAGATCCGGGTATCGCCGAAGCGGCAGCAGCCGCAGCACGGGACGCGATGCCCAAGGTCGGTCGCAACGATGCTTGCCCCTGCGGTAGCGGAAAGAAGTACAAGCATTGCCACGGCAAGCTCGCCTGATTTTCAGCAGGAATCATCTTCGAAACCCCTTGCGATCCACTGCAAGGGGTTTTTTTTGCCTCTTCGGTAGGCGTTTGCTATGGGTGCGCGACTTGACGGGGGGTTAACCCTGCCCATAAAAAATATATGGCTATGGGCACATAAATAGTATTAGACCTCCTGGGGTGGTGGTGTTTCAATTTATTGGATGATGGGGCCGCCGTGAGAGCCATGGGGCCGCCACTTTTTCCCATGACAAGAACCAGGAGCAGACAATGAAACGTATCAGGCATTCTGTCGTATTTTCATTCTTCGTGGCAGCCACTGTGGCATTTGGCGCGGCGGCTGCGCAATCCCTTGATGGCAAGCGTATTGCCTACCTTACGGCCACCACCAGCAACCCCTTCATAGCGGCTTTGGCGTCAACCATACAGTCTCAAAGCGAGAAGAACGGCATGACGGCAACGGTGCTGACCAGCCCGTACGATGCGGCCTTGCAAAGCCAGCAAGTCAGCGATGTGATCGCACAGGGGTACGACGCGTTGCTGATTACCCCGATCAGCGAAAGGGGCATTATCCCGGCGCTGACGGCGGCCAAGAACGCCAAGCTGCCGGTGTTTGTCGTCAATTCCCCCATTGCTGACGGGAATGACGGGTTATACGAGTCCTTCATCGGAGAAGACCACGCCGTACTGGGCAAGCTTACCGGCGAGGCCTTGGCCACAGCGCTCAAGGATCGTAAAGACCCCAAAGTCGCGCTGGTGACCGGTTCGCTGGCCGAAGGTGTTGCTCCACGGCGCTGAACTGCCCCCCAGAAGGTGGACACACTGACCTGGGAGAAATACATGTCAAAATATGACGTGGCCTTCAAACTGAAGGTTGTCCAGCACTTTTTATCAGAAGGTGGGGGACACAAGCGACTGGCCAAGGCATATGGAATACCCGAAGAAAAAATACGCACCTGGACGAGTCGGTATCAGCTTCACGGGCTGAACGGATTAAGCCCTAAACGCAGTTCGTATAGCGCTCAGTTCAAGCTTGATGTACTGTATCGGCAGGAGCGTGAACAACTGTCGAGCCGGCAGGTGGCTGCCATCTACGATATTCGTAATCCCAATCAGGTTGTGGTCTGGCGAAAGGCATTTGATCAAGGTGGCTTTGCGGCGCTTCAGAACAAAAACCGGAGGCATTCTGACGTGGCTGAAGAACAACCGTCATCAGGCCTATTGCTTGGGCCTTCAGAGGCGCAGGCCCAGAGTTCTGCACTGTCGTTGCAAGAAGAGAATGAACGACTGCGTGCCGAGGTGGCGTATTTAAAAAAGTTGCACGCCTTAATCCTGGAGAGGAAGTCAGCCGCGCTGAGAAAGCAGCGCTCATCCGTGGGTTAAGGCACGATCATAAGCTGTCACTTTTGCTTCAGGTCGCAGGCCTGTCGCGCAGCACATTCTATTATCAATGCCAGGTCCTCTCGAAGCCTGAGAGGCATACAGCGCTGAAGCAGGACATCCGTGCCGTGTATAACAAGCACAAAGGACGATACGGGTATCGCCGCATCGCGGCCGACCTGTGCAAGTCGGGGCGAGCCGTCAACCTGAAGACGGTACAACGCCTGATGCACGAGCTGGGACTCAAAGCATTGATTCGGGTAAAAAAACGCTGTGCGCCCCCAGGGCCAGAAGATGGGATTGCCCCCAACCTTTTGCGACAAGACTTCAATGCTCTGGCGCCCAATGAAAAGTGGGTCACCGATATGACTGAATTTAATGTGAAGGGACAGAAGCTACATCTGTCGGCGTGCATGGACTTGTATGGCGGAGAGGTCATCGCGTGGCGTACCAGTACACGGCCTATGTTTGAATTAGCGATGAAGACCCTTGAAGACGCTCTTGAGCGGCTCAACCCGGGTGAGCGCCCCGTCTTGCATTCGGATCAGGGCTGGCATTATAAAATGCGCCCGTTTCGTGCACTCATCGCCCAGTCCGGGATTACCCAAAGCATGTCCCGAAAAGGCAACTGCTTTGACAACGCGGTGATTGAGAGCTTCTTCGGAACCGTGAAAGAGGAGTTCTTTCGCCTGGCTAAATGTGAGACGCTCAAACAACTGGAGGACGGTTTACGTGACTATATCCAATACTATAATCAGGAGCGGATCAAGCTGAAATTAAATGGACTCAGTCCGGTTCAGTTTCGGCTTCAAAATACTGAAATGTAAAAACGTCCAACTTCTGGGGGTCAGTTCAGGCAAATATATCAGCGCCAATAGCACGTTGACTACTTCAGGATGCCGCGCCTCGCATGCAAGGCAAATAGTGTCTTTTTCCTGCCAGTGTAGCGTGTTCCGCCACTAGCCCAATAGAAAAACCGAGGCCAGCCCCAGAAAAATGAAAAACCCCAATGAGTCGGTAAGGAATGTGAGCAGGACGGATGAGCCCATGGCCGGGTCCTTGCCGAAACGGGCGCGCAGCAACGGGATAAGAACACCGGCTGCCGCCCCGATCAGCATATTGCCCACCATGGCCGCCATCATGACCAGGGCGATGGCCCACGAGTCGGAGATAAACCAGGCGAAGGCCGCCGCCGCCAGGCTGCCGCAGATTCCCACCAGAAAGGTGACGGTCAGTTCGCGACGGATCAACTGCCACAGATTGGATCCTGTGATGCGTCCGACCGCCAGGGCACGGATAATCAGGGTCATGGTCTGGTTGCCGGAGTTGCCTCCGATGCCGGCCACGATGGACATCAAGAAAGCCAGAATGACGATATGGCTGACCGTGTCTTCGAAGCGGGAAGCCACTAGCGAGGCCACACCGGCGGTACACAGGTTGACCAGCAGCCAGGGGGCGCGGTTTCGAATGGCGCTGAGCACCGGCGCGAAAATATCCTCTTCCTGCAAGCCCGCACGCGACAGGGCTTGTTCTTGGGAGTCTTCCTGGATCACGTCAACCACCTCGGCGATGGTGACTCGGCCGATCAGACGATCCTGGTCGTCGGTGACCGGAGCCGACACCAGGTCGTAGCGTTCAAATGCGCCGGCTGCGTCGGCGTCTGAATCCAGAGGATTGAGGGTCAGGTAGTCGGTTGTCATCACTTCTGAAACATCGACTTCGGGCTCGCTGACCAGCAGCCGGGAGACAGTCAGCGTGCCGCGCAATTTGTCATTTCTGTCGACCACGAAGATTTGGTCCGTGTGATCGGGCAGTTCCTGAAGCCGGCGTAGATAACGTAGAACGACTTCCAGGGACACGTTTTCGCGCACCCGCACCATGTCGAAATCCATGATGGCGCCGACCGTACCTTCTGGATAGCCCATGGCTTCGATCAGTTGCGCCCGTTCCTCGTCGGTCAGACCTTTCTGGACTTCGGCCACCACGGCAGGCGGCAGATCGGGCACCAGGTCGGCGAGTTCGTCGGCGTCCATGGCGCCTGTGGCGGCCACCAGATCCTGGTGATCCATGGATTCGATCAGGGATTCGCGTGCCCAGTCGTCGACTTCAAGCAGGACGTCGGCGTCGTGTTCCGCATTGACTAATTGCCATACCGCTTGCCGTTCCTGGACCGGAAGCGATTCCAGAATGAACGCGATATCCGATGGATGCAGGTCATTGATAATGGCCCGGATCTCGTTTTCGTGCTGGCGGTGCAACAGACCTTCGAGCAAATTGGATTTGTCGTCGTCTTCGTACTGGCGCTGGGCCAGGGCTTCGACGACCTCTTGGCGCTTCAATATGGTTTGCAGGCGTTGCAAGGCAAGCTGGGCATCTTCGGGGTCGAGCCGGCGAGGAATGATGATGGCTTCGTTTTCCGGCTTGACTGCGTTATCCAACATGGTGGGCCTTATACGAGAATAGTGCGTCGGTCGGTCGACTTAGGGGCGAGCTTGGCGCATGCTTTGCGGGCTGGCTTCCGATAGAAGCCAGCCATTTTAACGGTAAGCAGGAGGCTTGCCACCTGTTTTCAGCGTAGGGGCAAGCCTTCTTGCTCGTGCGGGCCTAAGAGGAGGGCGCCGGTGTCTGGCCGAGGCGGCGGGTGGCCAACTGAACCCAGTAGCTAGCCCCTAGCGGGAGAAGGTCATCGTTGAAATCGTAGCTGGCGTTATGCAGCATGCACGGCCCCAGACCGTGGCCGCTGACGCGGTGGTCGCCGTTGCCGTTGCCGATCCAGACATAGCAGCCCTGCACCTGCTTGAGCATGAAGGCGAAATCCTCTGCGCCCATGGATGGCGGCGCATCGCGCACGACGTTGTGTTCACCGACGATGTCTGCCAGCACCTGGGCGCAGAACTCGGCTTCGTCGGGGTGGTTGATGGTGGGCGGGTAGCGCCTGTCGAAGGAAAACTCGGCCGTGCAGTTCATGGCCTGAGCGGTGAGGCGCGTGATTTCTTCCATGCGGGTTTCGATAAGGTCGAGTGCGCTTTCGGACAGGGTGCGCACGGTGCCTCGCATGTGCGCTGTGTCGGGAATAACGTTGTCTGCCGACCCGCTGTGGATTTGCGTGATGCTGAGCACGCCGGGCTCCAGCGGGTCGAGGTCCCGGGACACAATGGTTTGCAAGGACTGTGCCAGTTGGATGGCGGCGACGACCGGGTCATGGCCCAAATGCGGCATGGCGCCGTGGGCTCCTTTGCCGCGCAGGATGATTTCAAAGATATTGCTGGAGGCCATGACAGGGCCGGCCACGACACTGAAGGTGCCCGCTTCCATGCCCGGCCAGTTATGCATGCCGTAGACGGCCTCCATGGGAAAGAGCGTGAACAGCCCGTCGTCGATCATTTTCTGCGCACCGCTGAAACCTTCTTCGGCCGGCTGGAAAATGACATGGATGGTGCCGTCGAAATTACGCTCTTTGGCCAGGTAGCGCGCGGCGCACAGCAGCATGGCTGTATGGCCGTCGTGCCCGCAGCCATGCATGATGCCCTGGTGCTTGCTGGCATGGGGGAATGTATTGGCCTCTTGCATGGGCAAGGCGTCCATGTCGGCGCGCAAGCCCACCGCGCGGCCGTTTTGTGTTTTACCATGTATGGTGCCGACAACCCCCGTGACTCCCAGGCCGCGATGAACCGGGATACCCCACGATTCCAGTCGTTCGGCCACTAAATCGGCCGTACGGATTTCTTCATAGGCCAGCTCGGGGTGGGCATGTATGTCACGGCGGATAGCGGTCATTTCGGCCTGCCAGCCGACGATGGGCTCGATGAGTTTCATGGGGTCCGTATCCTGTAGCGCGGTAAAGCGTCTCGTTGTTGCGTTCACTGTGCAAAGCGTATCATCAATTTGTCGTCATCGTGAAGGACCCTGATTATGGATAAGCCCTGGTTAGCTCATTACCCGCAAGGGGTACCCGCCGAGATCAGCACGGAAGGCTATCAATCACTGGCCGACCTGATGGACCGCGCCTGTAAGGCTCATGCGGGCCGGCGTGCGCTGACCTTCATGGGATGCGATCTTAGCTATGCGGATCTGGATCGGCATGCCACTGCCGTGGCCGGGTGGATTCAGGCCCAGGGCATGCCGCAGGGCAGCCGGGTGGCCCTGATGATGCCGAATGTCATGGCGTATATGCCTGTCTTGCTGGGCGTGCTGCGGGCGGGCATGGTAGTGGTGAATGTGAACCCCATGTATACCGCGTCCGAACTGCAGTACCAGTTGTCGGATAGCGAGGTCGACCTGATTTTTATTTTTGAGTCCTTTGCCTCTACACTGGCTGCCGTGCCGACTGAGCTGCATCCGCAGCGCATTGTGCTGGTTTCGCCGGGGGACCTTATGGGGTTCAAGGGCCGTGTCATTAATCTTGCTCAGCGTTATCTGAAAGGCGGCATTCGGCCGTACCAGCTGGCAGCTACGGAACGGTTGGCCGACGTGGTGGGCAAAGGCGGCAAGCTGCCGTTCAAGCGGCCCACGCTGTCCATGGATGATGTCGCCATCCTGCAGTACACGGGCGGCACCACGGGCGCGCCCAAAGGGGCGATGCTGACACACCGAAATTTGGTGGCCAATGTGCTGCAGGTTCAGGCCGTCGCTCGCCCTGTATTGAGCGACAACGGCGGCGCCGGCATGGTGATCCTGACGGCCTTGCCGCTGTATCACATCTTCGCCCTGACAGTCTGCGGCCTGTTCGCCGCCCATGCAGGCATGAACAGCGTACTGATTGCCGATCCGCGCAAACTGGCCACCATTGTCAAGGCATGGCGTCGCGATCCGGTGGCGATTTTCCCTGCGGTCAATACATTGTTCAATGCCTTGATCCATGATCCAGGATTTATGCGCCTGGATTTTTCCGCGCTGCGCCTGTGCTTTGGCGGCGGCGCGGCGGTGCAGAAGGCGGTTGCCGAGAAGTGGCAGAAGGTAACGGGCCTGCCCTTGATCGAAGGCTACGGCTTGTCCGAGACGTCGCCGGTGGCGCTCGTGAATCCGACCAACGCCAAAGAGTATTCGGGGGGCATCGGCTTTCCACTGCCGTCCACCGAGGTCATATTGATCGACAGCCAGGATCGGCGCGTACCGCCCGGCGAGGCGGGCGAGATCGCCTTGCGGGGTCCGCAGGTCATGAAGGGCTATTGGCGCAGGCCCGACGACACGGCAGCCAGCTTTACGGCAGACGGCTATTTCCGAACAGGCGACATTGGCGTCATGGATCCTGACGGGCGCGTGAAGATCATCGATCGCAAGAAAGACATGATTCTGGTGTCCGGGTTCAATGTCTACCCGAATGAAGTCGAGCAGGTGGTATCCCAGCATCCGGGCGTGCTGGAATGTGTGGTGATCGGCGTGCCGGATGATGATACCGGCGAGATGGTCAAACTTTATGTCGTCAAGAAGGACCCAGGCCTGACGGCCGAGGACTTGCGCGAATGGTGCGCACAACGCCTTACCAACTACAAGCGGCCGCATGCCATTGAGTTTCGCAGCGAACTGCCGAAAAGCAATACGGGCAAACTTTTGCGCAGGGTGCTGCGCGACGAAGTGATGGGGCAAGCCGGGCAGGCAACGGGCCAGGCGACATGACGCCGGTTGATTCCGGCGGGCTGGGCTGGAACCTGGTCCTTGCGGGTATCAGGCTGGGGGCGCCAAGTGCGGTGCGATCATGCCATAGAGCGCGGGTGCGGTTGCTTTATTGCCTGCGTAAAGGTAGCCATTAATAGGCCAGGGGTCGATGTGGCGCATATCTTCGGCAATGCCGCCGGCTTCCCGTACGATCAGGGTGCCGGCCGCCACATCCCAGGGTCCCAGGCCCATTTCCCAGTAGCCGTCGTAGCGGCCGCAGGCCACCCAGGCCAGATCCAGCGCCGCAGAACCCATGCGCCGCACGCCACGGGTAATGGGCAGCGCGGCATGTAGGGTAGGCATGTACTCGTCGGCGAATGAAAAGTCCCTGAACGGGAAGCCGGTGGCCAGCACGGACTCGGCCAGTTCAGTGGCGTCCGAGCAACTGATGCGGTATTCATTCAACCATGAACCGACGCCATACATAGCGGTGAACAGTTCTTCGCGATTCGGGTCGTACACGACGCCGATCACGGGGGTGTCGCGTTCTAGCGGTTGCTCGCCGGTGATGACGGTGCCGGCGTGCGCAATCAGAGCAATGGAAACGGCGTAATGAGGGATGCCGTGCAAGAAGTTGGTGGTGCCGTCCAGCGGGTCGATATACCAGGTGGCCGCGCCCGAGGGCTGGCCGCCGGTTTCTTCGCCCACCAGGCCGAACTGCGGCGTGTGCTCGCCAAGATGTTCGATAATGGCGGCTTCGGCATCGCGGTCCGCTTGCGAGACCAGATCGTTGCGTGCTTTTTTGTCGATGATCAGGTCGGCGCGACGATGGGCGTGGGCCTGCAGGATGGCGGCGGCGCTGCGTGCGGCGCTGATGGCGGTATTCAGGTGATCGCTAAGATGGAGCTGGGTTGATGGCATACGCGTCCGACAGGCAATGTGAAGATGGGCGGGCGGCTGGCTCGGGCAGGCGGCCATTCCCGTGTGGGCAGGCCCTAGTGTACCGTTAGGCCGGTCCGACAGCACCTTAGTGTACGCAATTTAAAGCCTTTGATTCCATGAGTGATTCTTTTGTCCCGCTGCAGCCCGCCCAATTGGCGTTTGACCAGGCAGGCATCCCTTTCAGCCGGCGCTATGACGATGTGTATCACGCCGGACAGGGGGCGTTTGGCCAGGCGGAGCATGTGTTCATCCGGGGCAATGGGTTGCCCGAGCGCTGGCAAGGCGTGTCGTCGTTCACCGTGGCGGAAACGGGATTTGGCCTGGGGCAGAATTTTCTGGCCCTGTGGCTTGCCTGGCGCACTGATCCGCAGCGTTGCGCCAGGCTCCACGTTTTATCGTTTGAGGCGCATCCTTTTACTCGAAACGACTTGGAGCAAGCGCTGGGCAGACCGATGCCCGATGAAGCGCGGACGTTGGCGCGGCAATTGGTGGACGCCTGGCCTCCCTTGCTGCCGGGCATGCATCGCCTGGAGTTCGAAGGGGGGGCGGTAACCCTTACATTGGCGTTTGGCGATATCGGACGCATGGCGCGTCAAGCGCTGGCACGGGTGGATGCCTTTTTCCTGGATGGTTTTTCACCGCGCAAGAATCCCGAGATGTGGTCAAGATCGTTGTTTGGTCAATTGGTCAGACTGTCGGCGCCAGGAGCAACGGCGGCTACCTGGTGTACGGCGGGAGACGTGCGGCGTAGCTTGCAGGATGCGGGCTTCCTGGTTTCCAGGGCGCCTGGGTTCGCCGGCAAGCGTCATATGACGACGGCGGTGCTGCGTGAGGGCCTGGGCCGGGCCAGGCTCGCTGCGCCGGCGGCAACGTCCATCTTGGTGATTGGAGGAGGTTTGGCCGGTGCGGGGATCGCGTATGCACTCGCCCTGCGTGGCCATGAAGTCACCATCGTTGACCCCGTGTTTCATTGGGGCGCGGGCGCCAGTCATCGAGGGCACCAGGCTGCGGCTATCACCCCCTTGATTTCGCGTGATGACGACATCCGTTCGCGATTGAGCCGCGCGGGAACGCGGCGAGCATTGCAGCGTTGGGGAAGTTTGCCTGCGGGCGCCGCGCCCCGAACCTGCGGCACGATCGAATTGACGCAATCGGAGGATGAGGCCCGGGAACGCAAGCGAACGCTCGAGGTCTTGCAGTTTCCCTCTGAATGGGTGCGTTGGATGGATGCCGCGCAGGCCTCATCAACCGTGGGTTTCAGCGTAGGGCCGGGGGTTTACGTTGCCGATGGCCAGTTGGTCAGACCTGAGCCGTTGCTAAAGGCCTTGTTTGATCATCCCAATATTCGGCGTATTGCCGGCGCCGTGACGCAATTGGATCGCAGTGGGTCGGCCTCCTGGCGTGTCCACATATCCGAGGATCAGGGGGCAGAGCGTTGGCTGGAAGCCGATCTGATCGTTTTGGCCAATGCAGCACAGACGATTGATCTGCTGCGTGGCGCAATTACGGGGTTTCACCTTCCCAAGCTGGCAGCCATGCAGCAGTTGGCTGGACAAGTCAGTTATTTCTCGTCTGCATCGAATCCGCTCAGTCAACCGCGGGTGGTGGTGGGTGGGGTAGGCTATTGGTTACCGTCGGTCGAGCAGGTCAATGTGGGAGGCAGTACGTACGTGCCAGGCTGTTCCAGCAGCGAAGTTACCCCTGCGGGGCATCAGGCCGTATTGGCAAAGCTTTCGAACCTTCTGGGTGTCCCGCCAGCTCAATTGGCCCCGACGCTATGCCAAGAGCCGCAAGGTTGGGCTGGATGGCGGGCGGTGGTGCAAGGGCGCTTGCCGGTCATTGGCCCCCTGGAATCCGATTGCGGATTGTGGTTGGCGTGTGGTTATGGATCGCGGGGTCTGACCTGGTCTTCCCTGGCTGGCGACATTCTGGTCGCCCAGTTGCATCAAGAACCACAGATTATCGAAAGAGACCTGTTAAAGGCGATTGCCCCGCGCTAAGTTGCTTGCTGCGGTAAAATAGGAGTATTCCTATGATGTGATTTTATTTTATAGCCCAAATCCGTCAAAATAGGGTCTTTTGTATGCTTTTAGGCTATTGCCAAGGATTGCTGTGCCGCTTACGTCTACCCCAGCTAATGTGACACAACTGAACGCTTTGCAATTTCTTACCGCGAAGTCCACGCGTGCCGACTTCACGGTCGAGAATACCGAGCTGCAGCTTCAAATCGAGGCTCCGGCCCCATCTGTCTATCGTTTGCGCTGTGCGCCTGCGGCTCTATTTGCCGACGATAAGCCCAGCCAGCGCGCCAAAGCGCACGCTGAATTGCTGCTTGCGCGCCAGGAAGCCGTGGGCGAAATGGCGGTCAGCTCCATGCATGAGCAAGAGCTTCAGGGCTGGCGCCTGGAACAAGGCGATCTGGCGCTCGAGCTAAGCCACTCTCCCTTGCAGATCTCCTTGTACAAAGGCGACGACTGCCTGCTGCAGACGCAACCGGGCAACTTTCTGGGCGTCAGCGCAAGCAAAGAACCAGTGTGGCAGATCGCCGTGCCACTGCATACCGAGTCTTTGTACGGGTTGGGTGAAACGACCGGCGAATTGGACCGCCTGGGCGAGCGAATAGTTAGCGATCAGCCGGCAGGCCGTGCCCTACCCTTGGTGTGGAGTCCGGACGGCTGGGGCTTGTACGTCAATACGCTAGATCGTGTGGAACACGATCTAGGCAAGGCCCATCCCGATCTTTACACCATCACAGCGCACGGATCGCTGCTGGATATTTTTATTTTCGTTGGCGAGCCGGGCGAAATCCTTAACCAATACACAGCGCTTACAGGCCGAGCAGGCCAGCCGGGCTTATGGCCCATGGGCGTGTGGCTGGATCAACAGGCCGGCCAGTCCACCGAGGAAACCTTGCGCGTGGCAAAGCGTCTGCGGGAAGAAGGGTTCGCCTTTGATGTCGTGCGGCTGGCACACCCGGCGCCTTTTGGTTTTCAAGCGGATAAGCCTGCCTTCGAGTGGGATTCGACCCGGGTCCAGGACGTACGAAGCCTGTTGGCCGATTTTGCAGAAGTTGGGGTTCAGGTTGTAGCGCCAACCTTTCCGGGAGTCTTGGCGGGCACGCCGTTGTTCGACGAATGGGAAGACCGGGGTTGGCTGCTGATCGACGATGATACGGCCGATGCCTATGTGTTTGCCGGTCATGCGGCAAGCGGCGGAAAGCCTTTCGGCCTGCTCGACCTGACCCATAAAGACGTTTACAAACTGTGGTCCGAGCGTCATCGCCAGCTATTCGACGAGGGGCTCGGGGCAGCCGAGTGTGATGCGCAGTTCGATATTCCCGACGGCATTACCGCGCGCGGTGGAGAAACAGGCGCCATATTGCGCACGGTTTATCCGGTGCTTGCACGCAGCGCGCTGTTTGATGCTGTAGGGGGGCACAAGACCCCGCAGGAAGGGGTGGTGTTTAGTCGGGATCTGTTTCCGGGCGCTCAGCGCTATGCCTGGCAGGCCGGTCCCACTGTCCCCACTAGCTGGGACGGCTTGCAGGCCTCTCTGCGTGCGGCGTTGGCTTCGGGATCAAGCGGCATCTGCGCGCAAATGCATGCCCTGGACGCAGCGGGTTCCGACCAGGCTGTCACTCCCGAGCTCTATATCCGCTGGCTGGCCATGTCGGTCTTGTCCGCCAACTTCAGCCTGTCCTCGTCGCCACGCCTCCTGCCATCGGCCTTCAACGAGGAAACACGTGCGTTGGCCCAGCATTGGCTGGAATGGCGCTATCGCCTGATTCCCTATGTGCTGGGCATTATCGAAGACGCCGTGCGCACTGGCTTGCCGGTGCAGCGTTCCATGGCGATGTCCTTTCCCAACGACATCAATGCGCATGTCTGGGATGCCCAGTATCTGTTTGGTCCAGCTTTGCTGGTGGCGCCCATTCTGCACCCCGGCAACGAAACCCGTGTCTACCTTCCTGAAGGCGATGCCTGGTGGGACATGCGCACGGGTTGGCGTTACGAGGGCGGCACGACCCTAACGGTTACAGCCGATCTCGACGCCTTGCCGGTGTTTGGGCGTGAAGGGCATATGCTCTGTCTGGGGCCTGTGGCGCAACATACGGGCGAGTTCAATTCGGCGCGGATGCTCGACGAAGTCTGGATGTTCGGCATGCCCGAGCATAGCCCGGTCGTCATGCGCAATAAAATTCGCGTCATGCAGATGCAAGGGTCCAGCTACATCAAGGGCCTGGAAGGCTTACGCATTCTTCCTTCCGAAGGGCTCGAGGTCAAGCGCCGTGGCGCCGAGGTTCGTATTTCGCGCGTGCGCTAACCACTGGCCCCGGTTTCCAGGGTTACGGTGAAACCTGGATCAAACGCCGAGTTCTCGGTTATCCCATTACGCACGTAGCCACGCGGGTTGCACACGACCCGCGTGCCCTTGACGGTATAGTCGAAGCTATCGTGCGTATGGCCGTGTACCCACAGGACGGCTCGATCCTCGCCCATCAGATGCTCCAGATCCGAGACAAAACACACGTTGATCGGCGAACCTGCGAATCGTGGATGGATGCTTTGCGCCGAAGGGGCATGATGGGTAATGACAACGGTTGGGCCGTCAAAAGGCTGGTCCAGCGTTGAGTCTATCCAGGTGCTGTGGGTTTGAAAAATGGCCTGGGCATGGTCCGGAGTAAACGTCCCGCTGCGGTCGCCGATTTCATTGTCAAGAATGCACCGGTAATCGGGTACGAACTTAAGAGCCTCGGCGATGGCGTCATCCCTATGGGGGCCATCGCCGTAAACCATGTAATCCGTCCAGAGTGTGGCGCCCACAAACCGCACACCATGCAGGACGGTTTGAGCTTGATTCAGCACCGTAATTTGTGTGCCAGCGCATCGGCGCTGCAGGTCGTCCAATGTTGACCGTATGCTGGCGTCGTAGTATTCGTGGTTGCCCGGAACATAAAGGACGGGTTTGCCAAGGCTCGCGGCCCATTGGACCGCATGATCAGGCCTGCCGACATCCCCCGCCAGTATGATGATGTCCGCGTCGGTGGGCGGTAGAATCAGCCCGTCGCGGCCCAGGTGGAGATCGGACAAAATGTGCAGACGTACAGTGGAAGCGGGTGTTTCAGGCATGGGGTAAGGGTAGCAGGTGCGGGTAATAAAAGTTACTGGATAAAAGAAAATCCGGGCAGTGTGTGGTGTGCTGTTTTGCTTGGCTTAATGCATTTGACAGCATTCTTAAAAGGCGTCATAATCGCAATCTTTGCTAGGGTTTGGGTTGGTAGCTCAGTTGGTAGAGCACCGGACTTTTAATCCGTTGGTCCCGGGTT
>JBIQKZ010000021.1:0-44096 GCA_044464765.1 Pusillimonas sp. | reverse complement strand
TCGCTCGTGATGTCGTCAACCGACACCGTCAGCTCGGGCGCCTCCGTATCCACGTCGTACGCCCGCCCATCAACCACCGTCACCGTGTTCCCAGCCCCGTTAGTCGCTGCGACCGATGCCGACACACTGGAATTGCCGGCCAAGGCCGACCCATCCACCGCCACGCTCCAGGACTTGTCCGCCTGCACCGTTCCGGTGAAGGTTTGCCCGCCTACGGTAATGGTGACGGTATCGCCAAGCTTGACAACGCCCCCGACGATGCCGGTAATCATGACGATGCCGCTGGCGTCGTCAGCGTTGATCACGTTGTCGGCTGTAACGGCGTCGATCAGGATGCTGGCTTCGGCCGTTGTGTCGACAATGACTCGGCTGTTTGCAGTGGCTGCGCTGGCCGAGGTGCCGCTTTCGGTGGAGGTGGCGCTGGCGTTGACGGTGAACAAACTCGTGCCGACAGGCACGCTAAGCGTTACCTGTACGTTCAATGCGTCAGCGCCCCGGGTATTGGCGATGAACCAGTTGCCGTTGGGCAACAGGACCGCGCCTTCGACCGTGACACCGGCGGGGATGCCGCTTAGCGTAATACCGGACAAGGATTCGCTGCCGTCCAGGTCGGTAAGGGCGGCCGACACATTCAATTGCACCAGATCGTAGCTGTCTTCAGTAACGACATGCTGCATGCCCGGTATGCCATAGGCAAAGCCGTCGCCGTAGATAATGCCCTTGATGTTATTGATATTGATGGTGCGGCCGCTATCGAGGTCGCGCAATTGGGCGTCGATGCTGCCGTTATGGACATTGACGTTGGTCAGGCTGTAGCGGTCGCTGCTCTTGCTTAGGAACAAGTAGTCGCGATCTTCGCCGTTGATGCCGTTAAGATTTTGCCAGGTACCAGCTCCACCGTGGCCCTGGACCAGGCGGTCGAAGTTGCCGACCAGGGCGATGATGTCGGTTTTACCCTGGGTAATATTATTGGAATTGATGTTGCCGCCGGTCGACGACGGGAAGGGCGGAAGCGCGAGTCTTCCATCGATATTGGCTGCACTATAGGTGCCCCCCGAAATCGAAAACACAATGCCGTTGCCGAAGGTATACGTGGAGGTGCTGTCGCGAACTTCGGTGACGTCGCCCACCTGGACGCCCACCACAGGGGCGTCGGCCACCGGCGTGACGTCGACAACCAGCGTTACGGACTCGCCCTGAAGCTCTCCATCGGTTGGCTTGAAGGTAATTTCGACGTACGTGGCCTGATTGTTGCCCACGCCATTGCCCGCAGCATCGGCGTTGCTGGATTCATTCGCGCCGGGCACAAATTGCAACCGCCCCGCCTCGATGTCCGCTCGTGACACCTGAAATTGGCCATTCGTCAATGAAACGGGTCCCCACGTGGAGCCGTTCGCACTATATTGCAGCGCACCATTTGTCGGCAAGCCGGTAATGACGATTCCGTGCGTATCGGGCGCAGACGCGTCGCTGACGTTGAAATTGGACCATTTGAATGTGAAGGCGGTGTCTTCCACCGCAAGCACGCGCCCACCTAACGACACGGGCGTATCGTTAGGCGCTGGGGTGCTGGCGGGCGGCGTGGCGCCCTGCCCTATACTGCCCGCAGGCGGCACAAGGGTTGAAGGCGTCGTCGGCACAAGCACGCCGCTTCCCGAGCCTGATTCGACCACACCGGCAAATCGGTCGGTGATGGGCGTGCCGACGGGAATAGCATGTGGAAACTCGGGCACCAGGTTATCCACTGGGTCGGCCTGGCCGAATGAACGCCCGAAATCGGTGGTGGTCTCATCGGTGTTCAACAACCGGATGACGGAGCTTATGCTGCGAGTAGTGGAGTTCGCCGAGTAAAAGTCGGACCGGCTGGAATCATAGCGATTGGCTTCGAGCAAAGCCGCTGTAGGGTCCAGGATGGTGAACGGGTCGCCGCCGGAGTCAAGCAACTGCGCCAGAATGCCTATCGTCGGGTCGTCTACGCCAGTAAGGGATGCCTCGGCTGGGTCCACATCGCCACTGACGACATCAGCGCTGAAAATGAAACCCCGGCTTTCCCCGATGTAAATGGGGTTCATGCCTTCGATTTCGAGCTTGACGCTACTGTTGTCCGCCGTGACGATCTCGGTATTCAGCGGAATGCGGTCGCCTTCCGCGACGGGAGTCAGTTCGCCATTGGGACCTTTGATCCATGCTTGCCCGACGACTTGTGCAACAAGAGCTGATTGAACGGCCATAACGGCTGACTCCAAATATCATTAACATTAGCTAGCTGCGTTTCTGTTGCGTTTTATTACAAAAACAAGCAATAGAAACGCCAAGGGTAAGCTAATGATAAGAAGAGTGACGGTTCTGATCTATTGTCGTCAACGACAGGTAAGGGCGCTTATTTTCGTGGCGGCTAGTGTGCTGTTTGACTAATTCGTGTACTTATATTTGGATGCATGAGCTTGTCAGGCAAGGCGCAAACCACAGCGATAGCCGTAGCTATCGCGAGGATTTGCAACGCCGCATGGCGAGCTCAGGTGCCGAAGATAAGTACACGAATTAGTCAAACAGCACACTAGGTTGCGCCAGGCCGCTTTCGGGCCTAACCCGCGTGCACCACGGGGCCGGTTTCGCGAAGCTCGCCAATGACCGCGGCCTGCCCGTGCCCCTCGGAATGGAAGACATCCAATACGCTGTCAGCAACCTGGGGGGAACACGACACCAGTAATCCGCCGGATGTTTGGGGGTCGCACAACAAGGCCTGCATGGTATCGTCCACCCGCTCTGCAAGAGCAATCAACTGTCCATACGACTGCCAGTTACGCCCCGACGCGCCAGTGATCACCCCTTGCGCTGCAAATTCGCACACACTCGGCAGCCAGGGGATAGCCGCCGTGCGCAATTGCGCGGACAAGCCCGAGGCCCGGGCCATTTCCAACGTATGGCCCAGCAAGCCAAAGCCTGTAACATCCGTCATGGCATGCACGCCATCCAGTTGGCCCAGAATGGCGCCTGGCCGATTCAGCCGTGTGGTGCTCTCCAGCATGGCGCGATAGCCATCCGCATCCAGTAGGTCTTTCTTCAGGGCAGCCGACAAAATGCCTACGCCCAGCGCCTTGCCTAGGATCAACACATCGCCGGCCTGTGCATCGGCATTGCGCTTGATATGGTCTGGATGGGCCAACCCCATGGCTGCCAAGCCATAAATAGGCTCTACGGAATCGATGGAGTGGCCGCCCGCCACCGGAATGCCCGCTTCGGCGCAAATAGACGCACCACCCTGCAAGATGCCCGCAATGACGGACTTTGGCAGCACATTAATGGGCATGCCCACAATGGCCAGCGCCATGACGGGGTTGCCGCCCATGGCATAGATGTCGGATAGAGCATTGGCCGCTGCAATGCGCCCAAAATCGTACGGATCGTCGACAATGGGCATGAAGAAGTCGGTGGTGGCAATCAGGGCCTGCTGATCGTTCAATCGGTAAACGGCTGCATCGTCGGATGTTTCGTTGCCCACCATCATGCCGGCATACGCCTGGGCAGCCGGCATGCCGGCCAGCAACTCGGCCAGCACGCCGGGCGCGATCTTGCATCCGCAACCGCCGCCATGGGATAGCGAAGTCAGGCGCGGTCCGTCCGTGACGGACCTGGCAACAGAAATAGGGTCTTGCATGATTGGATTCCCTGCTAATTCGGCGGAAAGCGGCGGATATTTGTGCCGCTTTCAAGCATGCGCCCAGCTTCATTGATTCGAGCGGCCAATATTCAACGTGCGCCAGCCGGGTAGACCAGCCTGCATCTCACTTCGTATGGTATCTGATTTTCTGTCCTTGGCCTGGCTAGCCCAGCCTGAGCGCAAGCGCGGCCAGCGTCAGCAGCAACACCGGCAACGTCAGCACGATCCCCACCCTGAAATAATATCCCCAGGAAATTCGCATGCCTTTACGCTCCAGCACGTGCAGCCACAACAAAGTGGCCAGGCTGCCTATGGGCGTAATCTTGGGGCCCAGATCGCTGCCGATCACGTTGGCGTAGATCATGGCTTCTTTGACCACCCCGCTGGCTTGGCTGGCATCAATCGATAAGGCGCCAATGAGCACCGTGGGCAAATTGTTCATAATCGACGAAAGAAAGGCGGCAATCAGGCCCATTCCAAGCGTGGCGACCCATAGCCCCTGGTCTGCGCATCGCGTGAGGATGTCGGCCAGGTATTGCGTCAGGCCCGCGTTGCGCAGGCCATAGACCACCAAATACATGCCCAGCGAAAAAATCACGATCTGCCACGGGGCTTCGCGCATGACTCTACGCGTACTGATGACGCGCCCCCGCCCGGCGACCAGCAATAAGATCGCGGCCGCCGAGGCAGCCACTGCGCTCACGGGAACGCCTAATGGCTCCAACCCAAAGAGCCCGAGCAGCAAAAGAATCAACACGATCCATCCGGCGCGAAACGTACGCGGATCCCGAATGGCTGTCTTGGGCTGCATCAACCCGCTGGCGTCGTACCCAGCCGGAATGTCTTTTCGAAAGTACAGATGCAGAACCAGCAGAGTGGTCGCCACGGACACGATATTGATCGGCGCCATGACTGCCGCATAGCGGCTAAAGCTGATGCTGAAGAAATCGGCCGAGACGATGTTGACCAGATTGGAAACAATCAGCGGCAGGCTGGCCGTGTCGGCAATAAAGCCGGCCGCCATGACAAACGCCAGCGTTGCGGCGGGCCCATACCCCAACGCCATCAACATCGCCATCACAATGGGCGTCAGGATCAACGCGGCGCCATCATTGGTGAACAAGGCGGACACACACGCCCCTAGCAACACGGTAACGGCAAACAACGCGCGCCCGCGCCCTTTTCCCCAGTGGGCGACATGCAGGGCGGCCCATTCGAAGAAACCCGCCGCATCCAGCACGAGACTTATGATGATCACCGCAACGAACGTTGTCGTGGCGTTCCAGACAATGCTCCAGACAACCGGGATATCAGACCACTGCACGACACCGGCCAGAAGCGCCAGCACGGCCCCAAGGCCGGCGCTCCAGCCGATTCCCAAGCCTTTGGGTCGCCAAATCACTAAAACCAGAGTCAGCAAGAAAATAGCGGTGGCTGCTAGCATTGATAAAGGCTTTTATTCAATCATTCGGGCTTCCTGATTGGAAGACACGCCGCCCGGTACGGGCCTCGTTGAGAAAGCCCGTAATGTACGCTGATATGTTCATGGCATTTTTGCGCCGTTGCGGCGTTGGCGCCGATGTTGGCGGAAAGCAGCAGGAGTCGAACCTACCTGGGAGCGTCTGACGCCCCCAACTGGGTTTGAAGCCCAGCCGTGCCACCGGACACGAATGCCTTCCACGGCAACGCTATGATAGCCGCTGCCAGAAGTCCGCGCCATGCTTGCGCGGTACATGCATATCCCGCAAACGGCGTGTATAGCCGGCGCGATCGAAAAATTCCAGTATTTGTATGCTGCGCTTACGGCCCAAGCCGGTGGCGTCGCGAAACTGCGCCGCGGCCACGCCTTGCCCATTGCCCACCGATTGCAGCAACTCGGCCAGGCGCGCCACTTGGTCATGGTGATAAAACAGGTCGCGCACTACCTGGTAAAGCTCGCCGCGACGCACCAGCTTAAGCAAGAGCTGTCGTATATTGTGTTCATCGGCCTTTTGTTCACGCGCCAAGTCTCGCACCCACGGAGGGTCGAAACCACCTGCATGAATAAGAGACAGAACACCCTCGGCCAACAGCGCCTCCCCGGGCGCCAGCGTTGCCGTATGGCCTGGCAGATGCAGCCAGGGGCCGTTGCGCGCCAAACGCTTGTCTTGAACCAAATGATCACGCAGTGCCAGCCACAAGGCATCCGGCATAGAAGGCAAGGCCATCCGGCGCAAACGCGCGGCATCCAGACCCGGCTCGTCCGGCCATTGCTGATGAAACTCTGCCAAGGCATGCCGCGCCTTGTCGCCAAGCTCGTCCCAGCGCGACTGCAGGATCAGCGTGCGTTCGTCTTGGTTGCCCTGGGTAGACACCCACAGCGCGCCATCTGGTGCAGCCAGCCCATCGACCCGGCGTAGTAACCGCATCGCTTCGCGTTCGCCCAGGCCCCATGGCGCGTGCTCAAGCAAGGCTCCCAGGGAGCCTGCGTCCAACACTCCGTCGATGGCGCCCAACCAGGCCAGACGCTCCGGGGAACGACGCTTGCGCTGCGGCGCGTTGGGATCCAGCACCACGCCGCCACCCACCGTATGCCGGGCTTGGGCGTCACGCACAATGAAGCGGTCGCCGGGCATGACGCAGACCAATCGATCAAATACCAGTTGCGCCCACCCCTCGTCGCCCGCCGCCAAGGCGTTGCTTGACAAAGGTACGACGTGAGCCAAATAATGCGCCGACCCCAGGTGTATGTGCAGCGGCGTCCAGGTGCGCACCGTCGCATCAGCCCCAGGCAGCAACCGCAAGCGCACATCAACATTGCGCGCAGGCGTGAAGCATCGGGCATCGGCGATCCAGTCTCCCCTGGAAATCGCATTTTTGTCGACACCGCCCAGATTCAACGCGCAGCGCTGCCCGGCCAGCGCCGCCGATGCGGCCTGGTTTTGAGCATGAATGCTGCGCACCCGAACCTTCATACCCGTCGGCATCAACCGCAAGTCCAGCGACTCATCGTCCAGACGCAACACACCATCATAAACAGTGCCCGTGACGACGGTGCCATGCCCCTTCAATGTGAAAACGCGGTCGACCGCCAGTCTGAACAAGCCTTCCCTGCTGCGTGCAGCCACGGCCTGAGCGACTTGGTGCAGATAATCGCGCAGCGCCGCAACGCCGGGCGCGCCAGGCGCCGCCGCAGCCACGGGGAAGACCGGCACGCCCTCCAGGAACGTACCTTCAACCAACTCGGCAATTTGATTCTGCACCTGCTGCAAGCGCGCATGATCGACCCGATCCGCCTTCGACAATGCCACCGCCCCTTGCTGTACGCCAAGCAGGGTCAGGATGGCCAGATGCTCCATCGTTTGGGGCATGACACCGTCGTCGGCCGCCACCACCAGCAACCCGAAATCGATCCCGCTGGCGCCGGCAACCATGGTGTGGACAAGGCGCTCATGGCCTGGCACGTCGATAAAGCCCAGGATGTCGTGATTGGCCAGCGGCGTGTAGGCATAGCCTAGCTCAATGGAAATGCCGCGTGCTTTTTCTTCCTTAAGCCTGTCCGTCTCGACGCCGGTCAGCGCGCGCACCAGCGTGGTCTTGCCATGGTCAATATGCCCGGCGGTGCCGACGATCATGCTTGATCACTCTGTAATTGGGCGATGAACGCCGCTTCGTCGCGCTCTTCCAGGCAACGCAGATCCAACCAAAGGGCGTCTTGCGAAACACGCCCAATCACAGGCCTGGGCAACGCGCGCAACCATGCTTCCAGCTTTTTCAAAGGCCGGCCAGAACGGCCTGCACCGGCATGCCGCAACACCAAGCCATAGCTTGGCAACTGATCCACCGGCAACGCGCCGCTGCCAATCTGGCTAAACATGGTGGCGGCCTGGACGGTGTAGGCATCACCCACCGCATGTTGAACGACGGCCTGCAGGCGCTCAGCCTGCAACTGCATCTGTGCCTGAGGCCTCGTCAGCAAACGCAAGGTTGTCAGGCGGTCGGCCAATAGCTCAGGCGCACGATACAGAGCCAGCACCGGCTCCAACGCAGCCAGGGTCAACTTGCCCACACGCAACGCCCGCTTCAAAGGATTCTTCTTGATCTTGCGGATAAGATCGGCGCGACCGACAATCAGCCCGGCCTGCGGACCACCCAAAAGCTTATCGCCGCTAAAGGTGACAATGTCGGCGCCCGCCTGCACGGTATCGCGAACCGTGTCTTCACGCGGCAAACCCCATTGCGTCAGGTCCACTAAGGTTCCACTGCCCAGGTCCACGGCGGTGGGCAAGCTGTGACTGTGCGCTATCTGCGCCACTTCATCGACACCGACGCTGCGCGTAAAACCCGTGACGGCATAATTACTGCAATGCACTTTCATTAGCATCGCAGTGCGCGGGCCAATGGCATCCGCATAATCGGCAGGGTGGGTGCGATTGGTAGTGCCCACTTCGACCAACCTGGCGCCCGCCCGCTGCATGATGTCGGGAATGCGAAACGCGCCGCCGATTTCGACCAGTTCGCCACGAGACACGACGACCTCACGCCGATTGGCCAACCCATTCAGCATCAGCAAAACCGCCGCCGCATTGTTGTTTACGACCGTGGCGGCTTCCGCGCCGGTCAATTCACACAACAGCTCTTCGACAAGGTCGTCGCGATCACCGCGGCGACCTGTGTTTAGGTTGAACTCCAGATTGGCAGGCGCTGTCAGCGCCTGCACCACGGCCTGCACGGCTTCGTCTGGCAAGAGGGCCCGACCAAGATTCGTGTGCAATACCGTGCCCGTAAGGTTATAGACCGCGCGCAAGCGCAACTGATCCTGGGCCTTTAGACGCAACGCGGCCTGGTCCAGTAAGCGTGCAGGCTCCAGTGCTGAAACGGCCAGTTCGCCTTTCAGCGCCTTGGCGCGAACATCGCTCAGAACCTCGCGCAGGATAGCGGCAAGCCGGCTGCGGCCTTGGCGAGCCACCAAGGCCGCAGCCGCCGTAGAGCCCAGAAGGCGCTCCAGGGAGGGGATATCCGCCGCACGGGCCAAGACAAGCCCATCCTTGCCGTTGAACGCTGTTTCATCCATCGACGGCCGACCACGCGTGCGCCCAGCTCCGTCACCGCTAACCGACTTCACCCATCGCCTCCATCTGAAACGGCCCTGCCGTCAGGGCTCCGCCGTTTCATTCTGCCACAAGAGCGGGTTGCCGCTGGCGCGGGAATAACCTGCTTCACCCATCAGCATGTCCAGCCCGAGGCTTGCCAGGTCGTCGGCGACCGCGTCGACCCCCAGAACTTTCTCTTGATAGAAGATTTTTCGATAGGTATGGCAGTGGTCGCACGACTCGGCCTTGATCCCTTCCTGACCGCCTTCGATGGAATGGTAAGCAATCTGTTTGGTATCTTCGCAATGCGAGCACGTGACACGCACCAAATGCCATTCAGTGGCGCACAACGAGCAACACAAATAGCGGCACGCATCCGCCGCTCCGCCCACCCTGACAATACTGGCCACGGGCAGGCTGCCGCACATCGGGCAAACACCATGCGGGCTGACGACCGGCAGGTCGTCCGGATTGAAATCGGCCGCCAGGGCCGTCCAGTAAACCTGCAGGGCCGCCACCACGAACGGGGCCGCCGCCGCATCCACATCGCCTGCTCGCTCGGCCAGTACGGCATCGGCATAAGTCTCGAGCAACTCTGGGTCGGCATGAAGGCGCTGCTTCAGTTCCCCGACAATTTGCCGGGCTTGTAAAGGGGTGTCTGCCGCTGCAGCCATGTGATCCAGCAAGTCGCCCAGCAGCGTGCGCCAGACAGGGTCTCGCTTCCATCCTTGCGCTTGCAGGGGCGGCATGCCATGCGCCTGGGCCAGGCCAATGCGCTCGGCGCCGGCAGTTGGGACAGAACATTGCTGCAGTGCCTTATCCTGGCCATCGGCCAATACCGCCATTAACAACAAATAAGTCGATAAAGGGCTTTCCTGCGCTAATTGGCGCAGGCGAGCCGCTCGGTCCGCAAATACTGATGCACGCACGGGCTGGCGCAGTCGGGGAATGGTTGTATGGTCGAGACTTTCGATCTCGCCACGCGGAAGGACTCGCTGCAACACTGTACTCCTAAAAACATTGCTGTCCTACGCTACCGGACGCAGGACAGCAATGTGAACAAACCAACCGGGGAAAGGCGTTATTTTTCGACCGCCCCGCCGCGTATTTGCCGCAGCCAGGCCCGATGATGCTTCCAGGCCCAGCCGGGTGTAACCGTGCCGCGAGTCATGGCCTGAATCGAACCTTTGACCCAGATCCCTGCATAGATGTGCACTATGATCGCGCAAATTATCAGGAATGCAAAGAGCGCGTGCACTACCGAGGCCAGGCGCAATCCCCAGATGGGGAACAGGTCGGCAAAGTAGGGCCGCCAAATGACCACGCCCGTTACAAGCAAGCCTAACATCAGGATGATCAACGCGAAAAACAGCAGTTTTTGCCCCGCGTTGTATCGGCCAACCTCGGGAAGATTTTCTTCGCGGTTGTTCAGGACATCGCCAAAGTGCGCGAGCCATTCCCGATCCTGGCGGTTCATGCGGTTGTGGCCAAACATTCGGGCGGCAAACACGGCAAAGCAGACAAACATCAGCACCCCGATAAAGGGATGCAGGATGCGTGTCCAGACACCGCCGCCCAACACATTGCTTAACCAGTAAAACGCCGGATGGAACAAAGCCAGCCCGGTAATCGCCAGCAAGATAAAGGTAATGGCGATGATCCAGTGGTTGATGCGTTCGCTGGCGGTATAACGCAGAATCAACCTGGGGTCTTTAGGTTTGGTCATCTGTCATCTCCTGGGCTTTGCGCTCATCTTCCTCGGTGGTCTCGTTGGGACCCGTGCGAATGTAATGGAAGAAGCCGGCCAATGCGGCAAACGCCATGGCGGCAACCCCCAACGGCTTGGCCACCCCTTTCCAGACCCCAACCATGGGGCTGATTTCAGGATCTTTGGGTAAGTCGCTATACAAAGCGGGCTTGTCTGCATGATGCAGCACGTACATTACATGGGTGCCACCCACCCCAGCCGGATCGTACAGGCCGGCATTCTCGAAGCCGCGCGACTGCAAGTCGACGACGCGCCTGCCTGCCTGTTCTTGCATATCCTCTTTGGTGCCGAAGAGGATGGCGCCCGTTGGGCAGGTCTTGACACAGGCAGGCTCTTGCCCGACCGCCACCCGATCCGAACACAAGGTGCATTTATAGGCCTTGTTGTCCTTCTTGGAAATGCGGGGAACATCGAACGGACATCCGGTAATACAGTAGCCGCAGCCGATGCAGTTTTCCTCGTGGAAATCGACAATGCCATTGTTGTACTGAATGATGGCGCCTGGCGACGGACAGGCCTTCAGGCAGCCCGGATCCTCGCAGTGCATACAGCCGTCCTTGCGGATCAGCCACTCCAGGTCCCCCTGGGGGTTTTCATATTCGGCAAATCGCATCACCGTCCAGGACTGGTCGGTAAGATCGGCCGGATTGTCATACACCCCTACGTTGGTTCCGATCTCGTCGCGCAGATCGTTCCATTCCATGCACGCCACCTGGCACGCCTTGCAGCCAATGCAGATGGTGGTGTCGATAAGCTTGGCGACGCCGCCGCCCACCACCTCGCCACGTACTGTGGGCGACGGTGTGGTCGTGGCGGAGCGCCGTTTGATATCCAATGATTGCAATGCCATGGTTACGCTCCCACCTTTTCAACCTTGACCAGGAATGATTTGGACTCCGGTGTCTGGGAATTCCCGTCGCCCACAGGCGGGGTCAGGGTATTGGCCAGAAAGCCCGGCTTGGCCAAACCGACAAACCCCCAGTGCAGGGGTATGCCGACCTGGTGCACGGTTTTGCCTTCCACGGTCAGCGCCTTGATGCGCTTGGTGACGACCGCCACGGCTTTGATATAGCCGCGATTGGAGGACACCTTGACACGGTCGCCATGGGCAATGCCCAGCTCGGCGGCCAAGGCATCGCCGATTTCAACAAATTGCTCGGGCTGCAAAATGGCATTCAGGCGGACGTGTTTGGTCCAATAGTGGAAATGCTCGGTAAGCCGGTAGGTGGTGCCCACGTACGGGAAATCGGCAACCTTGCCCATCGACGCCAGGTCGTTGTCGAAAACGCGGGCGGCCGGGTTGTTGGTCGCCAGTTTGTTGTCGGGATACAAGGGGTTGTAGCCCACTGGGGTTTCAAACGGCTCGTAGTGCACAGGGAAAGGCCCTTCCGCCATGCCTTTGCGCGCGAAAAACCTGGCGACGCCTTCGGGGTTCATGATGAAAGGCCCCATGCCGTCTGTAGGGTTTTCGTCCAGCTTGTAGTCGGGCGTATCCGCACCGACCCATTTTTCGCCATTCCAATGGATAAGGCTGCGGCGCGGATCGAAAGGTTGGCCCGCCACATCGCACGATGCGCGGTTATACAAAATACGACGGTTGGCCGGCCACGACCATGCCCAGTTCAATGTCTGCCCAATACCTGTCGGATCGCTGTTGTCGCGACGCGCCATCTGGTTGCCTTCCGGCGTCCAGCTGCCGGTATATATCCAGCACCCGCTAAGGGTTGAGCCATCGTCGCGCAACTCGCCAAAGCTGGCCAATTGCTCGCCGGCCTTGCGCCCCGGCGTGGTAAGCCCCGAAGCACTGGGCAAGTCGGCAATAGCCCGGCCATTGATTTCCTTAGCCAGATCATGCGCATTGGGATTATGTGGCGTCGCATACGGCCAGTACAGATTGACGATTGGATCAGGGAAAACGCCGCCTTCTTTTTTGTAAAGCGCCAATATGTATTGGTAAAGCGAAGCCATGATCTCGATATCGCTCTTGCCTTCGCCCGGTGGTTCAGCCCCTTTCCAGTGCCATTGCAGCCATCGGCCTGAATTGACCAGGGTGCCTTCTTCCTCGGCAAAACAGGTGGTGGGCAAGCGGAACACTTCGGTCTGGATTTGCGAGGGATCCACGTCGTTGTGCTCGCCAACGTTGCGCCAGAACTCGGACGTTTCCGTGACCAACGGATCCATGATGACCAGGAACTTCAGCTTGGAGAAGGCTTCGAGCAGTTTCTTCTTGTACGGCGCAGCGGCCAATGGGTTAAACCCTTGACATATATAACCCGTCATTTTGCCCTGATGCATCAGCTCATACACCTGCAGCATATCGTAGGGCCTATCCATTTTAGGAAGATAGTCGTACGCCCAGTTGTTGTCCGCCGTTGCCGCATCGCCCCACCACGCCTTCATCAGGCTAACGTGAAACTTGCTGTAGTTGCGCCAATAACTGAGCTGGTTCGGCCGTAGCGGCAGCTGAGTGCGACGCTGAATATATTCGTCGTACGACTGTTCGTTATCCGACGGCAGGGTCAGGTAGCCGGGCAACAGATTGGACATCAGCCCCAAATCCGTTAGGCCCTGAATATTGGAATGGCCACGCAATGCGTTCATCCCGCCACCCGGAATGCCGATATTGCCCAGCAGCAACTGCACCATCGCGCCAGTGCGGATGATCTGCGAACCAATTGAATGCTGCGTCCAGCCCAAAGCGTACAGAATCGTGCCCGCGCGGTCCTTGGTGGACGTGGAAGCCAGCATCTCGCACACTTTCAGGAATTTGTCCTGCGGCGTGCCGCACACGTTCGACACCATCTCTGGTGTATAGCGCTCGTAGTGCTTTTTAAGCAACTGATACACCGAGCGCGGATGCTGCAAGGTGCGGTCAACCTTGGCATAACCGTCGTCGCCAAGCTCGTATTCCCAGCTTGACTGGTCATACTTGCGGGTTTCTTCGTTATAGCCAGAATACAAACCGTCTTCAAATGCGAAGTCCTCGCGGACAATGAAGGGCAGATCCGTGTAATTGCGCACGTACTCGTGCTGGATTTTGTCGTTTTCCAGCAAGTAGCGGATGACCCCGCCCAGGAAAACGATGTCGGTGCCAGTACGGATGGGCGCGTAGTAGTCGGCCACCGACGCGGAACGCGTAAAGCGCGGATCCACGACGATCAGCTTCGCTTTATTGTGCTGCTTGGCCTCTGTGACCCACTTGAACCCGCAGGGGTGCGCCTCGGCGGCATTGCCGCCCATGATCAATACAATATCCGCGTTCTTGATGTCGACCCAATGGTTCGTCATCGCTCCACGGCCAAACGTCGGGGCAAGACCTGCCACCGTCGGGCCGTGTCAGACACGTGCTTGATTATCGAACGCCAATGCGCCCAGGCTGCGGAATACTTTATGTGTAACGTAAGCGACTTCGTTCGAACTGGCCGATGCCGCGAGCATGCCGGTGGTAAGCCACCGGTTGACCGTCTGGCCGTCTTCAGTGCGCTCGATGAAATTGGCGTCGCGATCGTCTTTGAGCAGGCGGGAAATACGAGTAAGCGCATCGTCCCAGGAAATGCGTTCCCACTTATCAGAGCCGGGAGCGCGGTATTCAGGGTACTTCAGGCGATTCGGGCTATTGATGAAATCGGTCAGGCCCGCGCCCTTCGGACAGAGCGTGCCGCGATTCACAGGGTGATCCGGATCCCCTTCAATATGCACGATACGGGCGTGGGCGTTCTTCGCCCCGTCGCCCAGACCATACAGAAGTACCCCACAGGCCACTGAACAGTAGGGACAGGTATTGCGCGTTTCTGTCATGCGCGCCAACTTGTACTGACGTACTTCCGCCAACGCCGGCGTGGGGGCAGCCCCCAGCAGCGTCAGGCTGGAGCCGGCCAGCGTCGTACCCGTCACCTTGAAGAATTGCCGCCTACTCATGTTGACCATGATGCTCTCCAGATGATTGAACCTTGTATTGCCAATGCCAAGCATGACCGCGTCCAACGTAACGCGCCCAGTACCTGCTTCCCGCAAAGTATATAGCCCCCGGTCACAAAACGCCATGCGGTACGGCGGCGTTTGGCCGCTGCACGCTACACTTGTGCACCTTTGTCGTTTCCCCTCAGGAGAACCATCCGAAATGGCCAGCACGCTTGCAATCATCGTCTCGTTGCTCTTATTGATGTTCCTGGCCTACCGGGGCGTTACGGTCTTGCTTCTGGCCCCGTTAATGGCGATTCTTGCGGTCCTTCTATCAGGCGAAGCGGCTTATATTCTTCCGATATATACCAGCACCTACATGAGCGCCCTGGGCGCCTATGTCGTCAGTTTCCTGCCTCTTTTCCTGCTCGGCGCGCTATTTGGCCAACTGATGGCCGATTCGGGCGCGGCTCACGCGATCTCGCAATGGATTGTCAGGAAATTGGGCAGCAATCAAGCTATCGTCACCGTCGTTCTGGCGTGCGGGCTGCTCACCTACGGCGGCGTTTCGCTGTTCGTCGTAGTCTTTGCCGTTTATCCCATCGCGCGAAATCTGTTTCGGGCCGCCGACATTCCAAAGCGATTGATACCCGCCACCATCGCCCTGGGCGCGTTCACCTTCACCATGACCGCCTTGCCCGGCACACCGGCCATTCAAAACGCCATACCCATCCCCTACTACGGCACCAACGTGTTTGCGGCCCCGGGGCTGGGCATTATTGCCGCCCTGATTATGTTCACGGGAGGGCTGTGGTGGCTGCGCTCGCGTGAAAAAGCCGCCCGCCGGGCCGGCGAAGGCTATGGCCAGCATACGGAAGACGCCGGCATGCTGAAAGAGGAAGAGCGTGCCAAGAACGCCGTCTCGCACATACCGCTCGCCTTGGCGATCTTGCCGCTGATCCTGGTGGTGGGCGTCAATGGCCTGTTCACCTATCTGGTCTTTCCCGCCATGGACCTGAGTTTCATGACCGAACGGTTCGCCGGGCTTGAACCTGCGAAGATGGCGGGCCTTTGGGCAGTCATCATCGCTTTGGCAATCGCCTGCGCCACCCTTGTCGTGTCGCGCCTCGGGCACTGGCACAATCTGCGCGAAACCGTCAACAAAGGCGTTTTCGGCTTTATGCTGCCGCTATTCAATACCGCGTCCGAGGTCGGGTATGGCGCCGTGATTGCCGGACTGGCGGGTTTTGCGATTATTCGCAATGCGGTGCTGAATGTAACCCCGGGCAATCCACTGATCTCGGAAGCCATTGCCATGAACGTGCTGGCCGGAATCACCGGCTCGTCGTCGGGCGGCCTGAGCATCGCCCTGCAGACTCTGGGCGCCGACTACCTGCGCATGGCGGTCCAGGCAGGTATCAGCCCCGACCTGATGCACCGCGTTGCCGTCATGGCGGCGGGCGGCTTTGACACCCTGCCGCACTGCGGCGCCATTATCACGCTGCTATCCATCTGCAACCTCACGCATCGCCAGTCGTATCTGAACATCGCCGCAGTGACCATGGCGGTGCCAATGGTCGCCTTGGTCACCGTGATCGCCTTGGGAACCGTATTCGGCAGCTTCTGAGACTGCCTGCTTGCTTGTGGTGTACAGAAAAAAACGGAACAGCCCGCAGGGTGTTCCGTTCCGATAATGCATGGCGCGCCCGACAGGAATCGAACCTGTATCAAGAGCTTCGGAAACTCTCATTCTATCCATTGAACTACGGGCGCAAGGTGCATTATTGTAGCGTGTTTTACTAATGGGCTATTCGGCCGGAATCCCGCATTGCCCAAGTCGCGCTTTTATCTGCCGACGCCGATCCTGCACTTAAGTGGCAGTCTCGTTATAATCGTGTTCTTTATGGCACTGTGGCGCCGTAGGGCGCGCAGTTCAGCCTGGCCGCTTGTTGTGCAACCGTCTCGAAACAGGGCTCTAGTCGCTTTGCTCCCAAAAACGCAGGACAAACTATGAATAACACCGAAGACCACGCCGTAGACCACATCGAAGACCACGAAGGCTTCATCAAGACACCCAAGCAACTTATCGTTACCGTGGTGCTGGCGTTCATCGTTCCCATCGTAATCATCTTTCTGTTGATTCGTATGGTGCTCTCGGGTTATCAAGCGGGCGCGGGCTCGACAGCCCAAAGCGCCGAAGCCATCGCTTCGCGCATCAAGCCGGTCGCCACCTTTGCACTGGTCGACGCCAATGCGCCCAAAGTATTCAAGACCGGCCAGCAAGTCTACGAATCCACCTGTGTCGCCTGTCATGGCGCTGGCGTTGCCGGTGCGCCCAAACACGGCGACAAGGCTGCCTGGGCGCCCCTGATCGCAACGGGCCTCGACGAAATGGTCAGGATCGCCATCGAAGGTAAAGGCGCCATGCCCCCCAAAGGCGGCAACCCCACACTTAGCGATTTCGAGATCGAACGCGCCGTCGTCTACATGGCAAACGATGCGGGCGCTTCATTTGAAGAGCCTGCGGAACCTGCGGCTGAAGGGGCTGATGCAGCAACTGACCAGCCAACAGCAACGGCGCCTGCGCCAGCCGCACCTGCAGCAGCCGCTCCCGCACAAGCGCCCGTCGCTGCCGCACCGGCCGCAGAAGAAGCCAAACCCGCCACTGCCGACAACGCAGACGCCGCTCCATCCGCCCCCGTTCAGGCTGCAGCCATCGACCCGGCCGGCGAAAAACTCTATAAAGCCGTCTGCTTCGCTTGCCACGATGCAGCAGTGGCCGGCGCCCCCAAGTTTGGCGACAAAGCCGCCTGGGCGCCCCTGATCGCCACCGGCATGGACACCATGGTTGAAATCGCCATCCACGGTAAGGGCGTCATGCCTCCCAGGGGCGGTTCACAAGCCAGCGACGCCGAAATACGTGCTGCGGTCGAATACATGGTCCACGCCGCTCAGTAATCGGCACCGCCCCAAAGGGAAGGGCCGGAAGAAAAGCCGCTGCGTGAAAGCAGCGGCTTTTTCTATTCCAAATGCGTGATTACCCCGGCCAAGGGCTGTTTATCGGTGTTCAGCGAGCCACGCAAGCAGGCTGGGCGCGCAGCGACAAGCCCAACTGCACCCGGCGCTGCAACCATAAACTGGCGCGATAGCGGGCGTCTCCGGTAACCGTGTGCATATTGCGTAGGATTTCCAGCAAATGGGCCGCGCCAAGCTCGTCGCCCATGTTCAAGGGGCCGCTTCTGGGATAGCCCAACCCCAGCGAAACCGCCAGATCGATATCTTCCGGGGTGGCAATGGTCTGCTGGGCAATATCACATGCCACATTGACAATGCTTGCAACCATCCGCTGGCCCACAAACCCCGCCGAATCGTCGATCACCGACACGGCCGTGCCATCGGACGCGAACAGCGCGTGCGCCGCATCACGCCAGTTCGGCTGCGTCGCCGGCGAACACATGATCACCCGGCGTTTACCTTGCTCTAGCCCGAAAAAGGTATCCAGAGCAATAGTACGTTCACCATCGAGCTGGTACTCGCTGACAACACTGGACGCGTCCTGGCCGTAAGGCGTGATCACGATCAGTGCGTCAGCGGGCGGCGTATCGCTGGCAATAACCGGTACACCCAAGGACTTTAGCAACGCTGCGGCCCTCTTATGGCCTGTGGCGTGATAGGGCGCCAGCCAGACCTTAAGACCTTCCACCTGCTCCGGCGTCGTCGGCGCAGACGGCACGTGCTGCTTGCCATCCGGGTAGCGATAGAAACCTTCGCCAACCTTGCGACCCAGCAGGCCCCCCGCAAACCGCACAGCCGTTATCGGCGATGGACGAAAGCGGGGTTCGTCGTAGAACTGCTGATAGATCGCCTCCATGACCGGGTGGGAAACATCAAGCGCCGTAAGGTCCAGCAGTTCGAACGGCCCCATGCGAAAGCCCGCCTGCTCCCGCATGATGGCATCCACCTGGTAGAAGGGCGCTACTGATTCCTGAGCGATGCGCAGGCCTTCGATATTCATGCCGCGGCCCGCATGATTGACGATGAAGCCGGGCATGTCTTTGGCCCGTACCGCCGTATGCCCCATGGCGCGACCCAGCGCCATCAGCGCGTCGCCCACAGCGGGTTCCGTGCGCAAGCCATCAATGACCTCCACCACCTTCATCAACGGCACGGGGTTGAAGAAATGATAGCCCGCCACACGCCCGGGCAGTTTGCACGAAGCGGCAATCGCCGTAATGGATAAAGACGAGGTATTAGAAGCAAGAATGCAATCATCGGCCACGATGCCTTCCAGCTTCTGGAAGAGTTCGCGCTTCACGTCCAGCCGTTCGATGACAGCCTCGACCACCAATTGCGCGTCGGCCATATCACTCAAATCGCGGCTATGGCGCACGCGCGCAAGGGATTCTTGGGCGTGTTCGGGCGTTATTCTCCCTTTCCCCGCCAACTTTTCCCACATCTGCTGAAGGTTCTCGCGCGCTGCAGTGACGGCTTTTTCATTCAAGTCGAACAGCAGCACGTTCAGCCCGGCCTGCGCCGCTATCTGCGCGATACCGCGCCCCATGGCGCCCGCACCCACTATACCGATGGTCTCAATCTTGCTCATTTTCCACTCCGTTCGACTACGCTTTTGCTTGCAAAGAACAAATGATAAACGGAATCAGCCGATACCAAAAAACAACACCCAAGTATCGCCAAGGGTTTACCCTCGTATAAGTCTTGCATAAGACTAGGGTTTACCCTATAATAAGCATATTGATAGATAGACAACGTTCTTTATTACGGGAGTGAATTATGAACCACGCTGGCAACATTACCCTTACTGATAGCCTTGAGCGCGAACTGCTGCGCAAGGAACTGGATTCATACAAGCGTTCCGCCCCGTTACTGGACATTTCCTCCTTCATTATCGCGGGCCTGCGCAGGCTTCAATCCGAATCCACATCGTATGTCGCCGCCGTCTCCAACGACATGGACAGCGCACGCAAAAACGGCCATAACGTCACCGCCGCCTAATGACTGGCTGGCTGTCCAGGCCTTTGGCTGAGCTGAGCGCTTGAATCAACAATCTACGCCCTAGGCGAACTACACCCCAGGAACTGGACGCCAACCCAGCCCCTGGGGTGTTTTGTATGGCAAGTACGACGGGCAGTTCAGGCTAAAAGTAGTGCTGGACTATTGATCTACGCGTTTAGGCCGCCTTCATGCTTTTCTGGCCAACAGATCCTTCAGCATACCCAGCCGCTGCTTGGGATTAAGCCCCTGCAGTTCAGGATCCTCGTTCAGCTTGATCTGGCCCAGGCCCATTTCCTCGATGAAGCGAGAAGGCTCACGAACGAGATCCTCGCGGCCCCGCCGGCGCTTCTTGCACCATGTCAGGCTTAATGTTCGGCGCGCACGGGTAATACCCACATACATCAGCCTGCGCTCTTCCTGAATCCGCAATGCGAATGATTCTGCCGCCTTGGCGGGATCGCCGTCCTCTTCATCCCGGCCCATATGGGGCAACAGGCCTTCTTCGACCCCAATCAAGAATACATGGGGGAACTCCAACCCTTTGGACGCATGCAAGGTCGACAGCTTGACGGCATCGGGATCTTCATCCTCGCCGCGTTCCAGCATGGTGACAAGCGCCACATGCTGGATCAGGTCTAACAGACCCATGTTGTCCTCATCCGCCTTGCGTTTGAGCCAGCCGGTCAGTTCAAGCACATTCTGCCAACGCGTTTGCGCCGACCGCTCTTCCAGGGTGTCGTATAAATAGCGCTCGTATTGAATGGCGCCCAACAAGTCATCAAGAATTGCGCCTGCCGGCTCGCTATTGGGCGTCGAAGCCCCTTCTTTTCCAACGGCGCGTTGCTGTATTCGCTGTATGAACCCGCCAAAGGCAAGCAGGGGGTCAAGCTGGCGAGCCGGCAAGCGCTCGGCCAAGCCCGGCTCGAAAATGGCGGCGAACAGGGAAAGCTGGCGCTCCGAAGCAAATTGCCCCAATACTTGCAAAGTACCCTGGCCGATACCACGTCTTGGTGTTGTCACGGCACGGATGAAGGCGGGATCATCGTCGTCATTGGCGATCAGGCGCAGATAGGCCAGTACGTCACGTATTTCCGCTTTATCGAAAAAACTTTGGCCTCCGGACAGGATGTAGGGGATACGCAGATTACGTAGGGCCTGCTCCATGATCCGCGCCTGCTGATTGCTGCGGTACAGCACGGCAAAATCGCGCCACTCGGCACGCCGCTCGAAACGTTCCGCCGATAGCCTGACCGCAATGGACTCGGCTTCTATAAGATCGGTATCCATGGCGGTCACGCGGATCGGCTCGCCCGCCCCCAGGTCGGACCACAATTTCTTGTCGAATAGGTTCGGATTTTGACTGATCACTCGGTTCGCTGCGGCGAGAATCGTTTGCACCGAACGATAATTCTGCTCGAGCTTGATCACTTTCAAGGCGGGATAGTCCGTCGTCAGCTTGGCCAGGTTCTCGACAGTTGCACCGCGCCAGGCATAGATGGCCTGGTCGTCATCGCCCACCGCCGTGAACATGGCGCGCTGCCCCGTCAGCAGCTGCACCAGCCGGTACTGGCACTCGTTGGTGTCCTGGTACTCGTCTACCAGCAGATACTGAACCCTGGCTTGCCAACGTTCACGAATCTCCTGATTTTTCTGCATTAACTGCGCCGGCAGACGAATCAGGTCGTCGAAATCCACCGATTGATAGGCCGCGAGCGTGGCATCGTAGTTGCGATAGATTTTGGCTGCCTCGACTTCGCCGGGTGTCGTGGCTGTTCTGTCGGCGGCATCCGGGTCCATCAGGGCGTTCTTCCATAAGGAGATGGCCTGCTGCACGGCACGTAGCCTCGCCTTATCGGTCGTGGCCAGCATTTCCTGAATAATGGCCAGCGCATCGGTCGAATCCAGGATGGAAAAGTTGGGTTTAAGGTTCGCATGGCGCGATTCCTCGCGCAGGAAACGCACACCCAGCGAATGGAAGGTGCTGACCGTCAGCCCTTTGGCCAACTTGGCGTCCACCAACCTTTTTAGTCGCTCGCTCATTTCGCGGGCGGCCTTGTTGGTGAAGGTCAGCGCCACCACCTGGCGCCCCATATAGCCGCATTCCCGCAACAAGTAGGCAATCTTCTGCGTGATGACGCGTGTTTTGCCGCTTCCGGCGCCCGCCAGCACCAAGCAAGGCCCATCCAGATAAAGCGCCGCCTGGCGCTGCGAAGCATTCAAGTCGGAGGCCAGGGTGTACCCGGGCGGATTGAGTGGCGCCATCATTAAATTTCCATTGGGTCGACTTCAAGCTGCCAACGAACCTTGATCCGGGAGGCCAAGCTCGGCAATGCGGCAGACCAAGCCGTCAAGAACAGCTGCAGCGCTGGGCGATGGGTGCTTTCCACCAGCAACTGGGCGCGTTCGATATTGGCGACCCGCACGATGCGAAGCGGCACCGGATCGTACAGAGTGATCGCCGCAGCCGTCGGGAAATCAGCGGGCGAGAGCTCGGGAACGGCCCGCGCTTCAGCCAGGAATTCCAACGCCCTCTTCAATTCGCGGGCCTCGGCCGTCAGCAGCGCCTGGAACGCATAGGGCGGCAAGCCCACGGCCTGACGTTCTTGTAGCGCATAATCGGCGAACCCCATATAGTCGTGACGCACCAAGGCCTGATAAACGGGCTGATCCGGGTAATCCGTTTGCAAGATAACCTGCCCTCCTTCCGCGTGACGTCCTGCCCGGCCCGACACCTGCATCAGCTGGGCAAACAGGCGTTCAGGTGCGCGAAAGTCCTGAGCGAAAAGCATGGAGTCGGCATTCAGGACCCCCACCAGCCCCAGGTTCGCAAAGTCGTGACCCTTGGCCACCATCTGGGTTCCGATCAGGATGTCGACTTCACCGGAATGCACTTTGGCGAACAACTGCGCCGCGCTGCCTTTCAGGCGGGTGCTGTCCGCGTCGATGCGCAAGATACGGGCCTGGGGGAAGAGTTCGGCCAGATGCTCTTCGACGCGCTGGGTGCCGCGCCCCATGGGCCTAAGGTCTTGGTCGCCGCAGTCGGGGCACGCCCTTGGCACCGGCGCCTGATAGCCGCAGTGGTGGCACTGTAAATAATTGCGGCGACCCTGGCCGCGATGCAGCACGGTATAGGCAGTGCAACGCGGGCACTGCGTTACCCAGCCACACGAAGAACAATTAAGCACGGGCGCATAACCGCGCCGATTCAGAAACACCAGGGACTGTTCGCCGTTGGCCAGCCGCGACTCCAGGGCCTTGAGCAGGTGGGGAGAAAAGCCCTGCTGCAAGGCCAGCCGACGCGTATCCACCAAACGAACCTTGGGCATTTGCACAGCCCGCGCCCGCTGCGTCAGCGAAAGCATTAAATAGTGACAGCGCTGGGCATGATGCCAGGATTCCAGCGACGGCGTCGCAGAACCCAACACGACGGGGATATTCCGGTCACGCCCTAGCCAGACCGCAAGGTCCCTGGCGGAATACCGCAAGCCCTCTTGTTGCTTGTAGGACGGATCGTGCTCTTCGTCGACAATGATCAATCCTGGATCCGGCATGGGCGTAAAAATCGACAAGCGTGTTCCCAGCAACACCCGGGCTTGCCCCCGCTGCACCCTGAGCCAGGCGTGCAAGCGCTCGCCATCCGCCAGACCGCTATGCAAGACGGCCAGCGCATCCGGCCCTGCAATCGCAGCCAACCGCGATCGTAGGGAATGCTCGAGCTGCGGCGTCAGGTTGATTTCCGGAACCATGAACAGCACCTGCCGGCCCTGCTCCAGCACGGCTTGCGCAGCGCGCAGGTAGACCTCGGTCTTGCCGCTGCCGGTAATGCCGTGCAACAGAACGGTGCGGTGGCCCTGCAAGCCGATCAGGGTGTCCGCCGCCGCCTGTTGCTGGGCATTAAGCGTCGGCGCGGCCACAGGCTCGGTGGGCGGGATACTGGGCGCGGGCTTGCGCTTGTCCAGACGTTGCACTGGGCCGCCCAAGGAACGCTTTCCCTGATAGGCCGACACTTTGCGCAAGCCTGCCGGCAATGCCGGCAGCATGACTTCACCCAGCGGACGCTGATAGTATTGGGCGGCAAACGATGCAAGTCGCAGCCAATCGGCGGGCAAAGGGGGCAAATCATCTAGAACCTGGTCCACCTCTTTGACCAGATCAACGCTTACCGCCGGCGCGTCGGGCGTCTCGACCACCACGCCCACCAGCTTGCGGTGCCCGAACGGCACAATAACCCGCGTACCCACACTGAGACACCGCGCGGATCGATAATCGAACACGCCTGCAAGCGGCACATCCAACGCAACACGAACCCAGTACTGCCCAAGCTCGGCCCGAACACCCTCAGGCGAGATACTGTCGGTTGGATGATTGTGCATCATTAAACTTAAAGTTAATTGTCAGACTCTGGCCCGAAGGCGTTGTTCTGAACCAGTGTGACGGAATCCTCTTCGGGCCTGTGGATAACTTTGGGGAAAAGAAAAACAACAACTTGGGGAAAGTCAATGCACGCAATCAAGCAATTTCCCTAAAAAGCTGAAAATAATTTATTTATCTATTTAAATTCAATTAGTTATAAATAAAACGGAGACTGTATCTAAGGTATGGATGAATATTGTGCAAAGCACTAAAACTTGTGTACAACCTGCACTAAGCCCCTGCAAAAACAAGCGCTTAGCGGGTATTTAAGCGCAATATTCAATGCTTGCCGCGACTGTAGTTATGGACTTCGTCGGTAAGGATGGCAACCGCTTCAGGTGGCGTGAAGCGGGAAATGCCATGGCCCAGATTAAACACGTGGCCGCCCTGTCCTACAGGGCCAAAGTCGTCGATCACCCGCCGGGTTTCAGCCCGGATTCCGGCTTCCCCGCCAAATAAGGCCATGGGATCCAAATTACCCTGGAGCGCCACGCGATCACCTGTGCGCTGGCGCGCCTTGGCCAGGTTGACTGTCCAGTCGAGCCCCATGGCGTCGCAGCCACAGGCGGGGATTTCTTCCAGCCATTGCCCCCCGCCCTTGGTGAACACAATGACGGGCACTTTGCGCCCGTCGTTTTCCCGAACCAGGCCTTGCACGACCCGGCGTGTGTAGGCCAGCGAGAACTCCTGGAACAAGCCGTCGGCCAGCACCCCGCCCCAACTGTCGAAAATCATGACAGCCTGAGCGCCGGCGTGAATCTGGGCATTAAGATAGTGCAGCGTGGCCTGGGCATTGATTTCGAGGATGCGGTGCATCAAATCGGGGCGGCTGTACAACAGGCTTTTTATCAGGCGATAGTCGTCCGACCCCTGGCCTTCAACCATATAGCACCCGATTGTCCATGGGCTGCCGGCAAAACCGATAAGCGGCACCTTGCCGTCAAGCTCTTTGCGAACCAGGGACACGGCGTCGAACACATACTGCAAATCGCCCATGTCGGGCGCCGCCAGCTTCTTGATGTCGTCTTCTGTACGCAAGGGATGCGCAAACTTGGGCCCCTCGCCCGCGATGAAATCCAGCCCCAGGCCCATGGCATGAGGAATAGTCAGGATGTCGGAAAAAATAATCGCCGCGTCCAGGTCGAAGCGCTCGAGAGGCTGCAAGGTGACCTCGCAGGCATATTCGGGGTTCTGCGCCAGCCCCAGAAACGAGCCCGCCCGGGCACGCGTCTGGTTATATTCGGGCAGATAGCGTCCCGCCTGACGCATTAGCCACAGAGGCGTATACGGAACCGGCTCGCGCAACAGCGAGCGAAGAAAGACATCATTTTTCAGTATGGGAAACGACACGACTATCCTTGGTATAAGACTTGGGGCAATTTTACCTATCTGCCGACGGTTTGCTCGCCGCTTCGGCCCGGTAGGGTGCGGCGTCGATCTGGTACTTGCGCATCAATGCCCAAAACGCCCGCCGATGCTTCTGGGCGGAACGCGCCGCCATGGCGATATTGCCCGAATGACGCCCCAACGCCGCTTTAATATAAGCACGTTCGAAACGTTCGATGATTTTGCCTTTCGCCACGCGAAAAGACTCGCGCGAGGTCGCGCAGCGTGACGCAGAGGCGGCCGCGTAGGCATCCAGCTCCAGACCGGTACGCTCAAGTATAGACGAGCACAAGTCGGCTTCGGTTTGGGCGTGCGGGCCGGAACCGCTGCAAACCACTTTTTCGGTATAGCTGCCCGTGCTCTCGCCAAGGCTGGAGGGGCTGCCCCCATAGCTTGGAGGCAGGCCGAGAACAATGGGGGGTTCTGCGCCCGACCCTTTGACGTCGGCGATTCCCCGACCCTGATCGAGCAAACGCTCGATGCGCACTCGCAGCTCTTCAATACATAACGGATCCCGAATGATGTCGGCTACTCCTAGCGCGTACAGATCGTTCAAGGCAGTCGCGCGTAATTGACGCACCAAAGCAATTACCGGGGTAGACAGCTTGCCGCCCGCCGCCAGCAAGCTGGTGCGCACCCACGCCAGATTCGCTTCGGTGGCGGGCATCAGGCAAACATCAAAACGCCGTAGTTGCATTGTGGAACGCGCGAGCAATTGCGCCGCCGCCGGGTCGCTTGCCTGCGCGCCCGGCCAGGGCGTGTGCACATGCAAGCGACCCCCCGCATGCGCCCCCACCAGGCCTGCCGTCCAGCCCTCGGTACAGGCAGTGCCGAATACGGCGCAATCCAAACGTTCTCTCATGGCAAGGCTCCTTATGACATTCTGCGTCTATGCGCTGTTGAAGATGAATGCCAGAATAATCAGGCCCCCTGAGACCAGCAATCCGGAAAAGTCTGCACTCGGAAACTACTTACTGTGCAACACAGACAAATCCATCAGCCGTATTCAGCCCAACAATCGACTCTTAGAGGTAGCTGCGCATCAACATCCATTCGGCGCAGGGTGTAAAAGAGGCGCCTCGGCGACCTCACAAAAGGGTAATCGGCAGTTGACCAGGAAAACAAAGCTAGTATGATCCTACGACGTTCGGAATTTTGCGCACAAGGCAGACGTGTGCAGAATTCATCTGTTATTTCAACGCTTACTGGATTTGCATCATGCCCGTACTGTTACCCACAACCCTGGTCGGCTCATATGCCCAACCCGACTGGTTGATCGATCGCGCCAAGCTTGGTGGTCGTTTCCCCCCGCGCGTACGCGCCAAAGAGCTTTGGCGTGTTGGCGCAGAGTGGCTTGAGCAAGCCCAGGACGACGCAACCCTGCTGGCCATCCGGGCCCAGGAAGAGGCCGGCGTCGACATCGTCTCCGACGGCGAAGCGCGCCGCGAAAGTTATTCAAACCGCTTCGCCACGGCGCTGGAAGGCGTAGACATCGACAATCCCGGAACCGCGCTCGATCGCAGCGGACATCCCAACCCGGTGCCACGCATCGTGGGCAAGATCCGGCGCAAGCATTCGGTTCAGGTACGCGACGTTGAATTCCTGCGCGCGCACACCGACCGCCAGATCAAGATCACAGTGCCCGGCCCTTTCACAATGACGCAGCAAGCCCAGAACGACTTCTATAAGTCGGAAGAAGAGCTCGCCCACGACTACGCGGTTGCCGTCAACGAAGAGATCAAAGACTTATTCGCCGCGGGCGCCGATGTCGTTCAAATCGACGAGCCCTACCTGCAAGCCCGCTCTGAAAAAGCCCGCGCCTACGGCGTCAGCACGCTAAACCGCGCGCTGCAAGACGTGAACGGCACCACGGCCGTCCACATTTGCTTCGGCTATGCCGCCATCATTCACGAGCGGCCGGCAGGCTACTCGTTCCTGGCTGAACTCGAAGGTTGCCTGGCCACGCAGATTTCCGTGGAAACGGCTCAGTCCAACCTCGACTGCGCCATTCTGGAACAACTGCCTTCCAAGTCCATCATGCTGGGCGTGCTTGATCTTTCCAATCCCGAAGTCGAAACCCCCGAGCTCGTCGCCCAGCGCATTCGCCGCGCCTTGCCTCATGTGTCCGCGGACCGCCTGGTCATCGCCCCCGATTGCGGCATGAAATATCTGTCCCGCGATATCGCCTTCGGCAAGCTGAAAGCCATGGTCGAAGGCACACGCATCGTTCGCGACGAGCTTTCGCACTAGCCGGCGGCGTGCCTTGCGCACGCCGATTGTCACCAACCCGCTTCCGATGCCATGTCATCGGAAGCGGCGGCGCTGCAACCCCTTCAACAGCTGAATAGCGCAGTGTGTGTGTGCAAACACCACGGCCTGCCTGATGCATCACCACCGATGGGAACCCCTTTAGAACTTGTTGAGCGCTTTTGCACTCAAACCCGGGCGCGTCTGGCAATCCAGCCCAAATGACGTTCGAAACGTGCGAGCTTCAAAGCTCTTGAAGATTGGCATGAATCTGGCTCAGAGCCTGCTTTAGCCAGGCAACCTCCTTCGCGCTGAACGTCTTGGTGCCCACCGCTTCAAAGTGCGCGGCCAGCGGCATCAGCTTATCGACCAACTCTTCGCCGTCTGGCGTAAGCGCGATGCTTACGGTGCGGCCATTGTCTTCCGGCCTGACTCGAGTGACCAGCCCTTTGCGCTGCATCGTGGTAATCAACCGCGAAAGCGTGGACACCTCGACAGTAACCATGGCCCCGAGATCCCCCAGCCGCTGCGCTCCTTCTTGTCGAAGTACAGCCATGACCCGGTACATCGGCAGGGTGAGCTGATACTCGGTCAGACGCAGCGAGAACAGCTCGCCCATACGCACGCCGACGCGGTTAAGCAGATAAGGAAAAGAGGTGGTGAATCGGTAGGTCATGACTGGGCGGCAAATTGTTCAACAACGGGGAGGTAGCGCTTACGGCGCGAATACGTAATCTTGACAGCGGATTCCGGCAACTGTCCAGTGCTTCGCATCGCCCATACTATACCGCTCATTCCCGCTCAACAATTCCATTTAAAATATTTGTATTGACAAATGTTGTGAATAATAGGAAAGTTCCATTTCGCGCGTTCCGCTTAGGGCATGCGCATCAGGGATCAACAACTGCGCTTACAACCGGAGGAAATCAGGATGAGCTGGAAGACAAAAGTAGCTGCCACGGGCCTTGCCATTGGACTGGCCATGGCAAGCCTAGCCACGCAGGCCGCTACGTTAAAAGTTTCATCGCCCACCAATAGCGATGTCATTCTTAAATGGATGGAAACCTTTAAGCAGGGCGTTGAAACAGGATCGGAAGGCAAGATCAAGGTCGAGCTCTACCCTGCCAATCAACTCGGACAGATCCCGGCAACCGTCGAGGGGGTGATGTTTGGCACGATCGAAGTCACAGCGCCGGCCTCAGGCTTTTTCGTAAAGCTTGACCCTCGCTTCGAGGTATTCGACGTGCCCGGGGTATTCACAAGCTTCGAGAATGCTCAGAAGGTTTTATCGGACACGCAGATCCTTGACCGCATTGCGACCTACGGCGCGGATAAAGGCGTGACTACAATCGCCGCCTTTCCCCACGGTCCCTTGGGCTTGCTGACTACCGACGGCGTGCGCACGGTGGCGGATATCAACGGCAAGAAGATACGGGTGGCCGGCCCCTCTCCGCTTTATGTGGCCCCCTATCAGAAAATGGGCGCCGCGCCGGTGTCCATGCCATTGGGCGAAGTGGTCTCCGCCATGCAAACGCGCACAGTAGACGGCCTATTGGCGGGCGTTCCGGTCTATACCACCGGAAAGTTCTACGATGTCGCCAAGCCAATGACGATACTGCCGCAAAGTTATCTGATCGTCACTGCGGTTGCCAGCAACGCATTTCTTGATCAAATCGGGCCGGAAATGGCGGCGGTCGTGCGCAAGGCGGCGCGCGATGCATTACCGGTAGCCAACCAGTGGAACCTGGGGGCGCTGGAGCAAGCCTATGCCGACTGGGAAAGCAACGGCGGTGAGACGATTACCTTCAGCGCAGCGGATCAAAAAGCCTATCTGGATGCGGTCGAGTCGATCATGCCTGAAGTCTATTCTGCCAACGGCCAGCTTAAGTCGGAGCTGGAGGCCTTTCAGGCGGCCCAGGCGCGCTTGGCGGACTAAACATACAAACATAAAAGGGGCGCGACGCCCCTTTCTCAATGGATGAAACTTGTTCCATGACTTCCACCATTATGCGTGTAAGCCAGGCCTTGCGGGTCGGCCTGGCTTTGCTGTTGATTGTGGCTATAGCGCTTAATTGCGCCAATATCTTCGCCCGCTATTTCTTTAGTGTCAGCTACCTCCCCAGCGACGAACTGCAAGTTTTCGCCATGATCGTCATCGCCTTTCTGGGCACGATTGCCATCAGCGCCGAACGCCAGCATTTGCGCATGGATGTTTTCGTGCAAGCCGCATCGCCTCGGGTCAAGCGTGTCCTGGCTTTAAGCGAGGCGGTCGTAACGGCATTTTTTGCCGGATTGATGGCTTGGGCTTCGATAGCATTCACCCAGCGTATCTATACCATGGACCAACGTAGCGGCATGGCCGATCTTCCCATGTGGCTGCCGCATGGCACCGTGACTCTGTGCTTTACGGCGGTTGCCCTGCTCGCGCTGCTGCGGGTGCCCGGCATTCTACGTGGCCAGGAGAACGCCGCATGAGCTGGACGTTAGGGGTATTGCCCGTATTCTTGCTGCTATTGGGTTTTCCGATCTTCATCGTCCTGCTCGCAGCGGCAGCGACAACATTAATGCTGTTCATGAATGTGCCGCTGGTGGCATTGCAACAAACCATGTTCGCTTCGGTGAATGTCTATGCCTTGCTGGCGCTGCCCTTCTTCATCTTCGCCGGTGAGATCATGGACCGAGGAGGTATTGCGGAACGGCTTATCGACTTGGTCAAAGCATCCATTGGCCGCGTGCCGGGCAAACTGCCGCTGACCACCGTTGGCGCAGGCGCGATTTTTGGCGCGATCAGTGGAGTGGGTGCGGCATCCGTCGCGACGGTCGGCAAAGTCATGCATCCGTCCATGTCGAAGGCAGGCTATACCGACTCGTTTTCTTCGGGTTTGATGGTTTCAGTGGGCACAATTGGCGTGATACTACCGCCCTCGATTCCGATGATTGTCTATGCCGCAGCGGCGGATCAATCCATTCCCAGGCTTTATGCTGCCGGGATAGGGCCCGGTCTTCTGATTGTGGCGTTGCTGGCCATCTATTGTGTCTGGAAGGGGCGTTCGCACCCGGGCGACGAGGCCAGCCCCATCACGCTCAGCCGGTTTATCAAGGCGTTCCAGCGTGGGGTTCTGGCGCTGGGTATGCCGGTGGTGATTATCGGCGGCATCTATGGAGGGGTATTTTCGCCTACTGAGGCGGCGGCCGTCGCTTGCCTTTACGCCGCGTTGGTCACCGTTCTGCTGATGCGGGCGCTGACGCCCAGAGGGGTGCTGGAAGCGGCCATCAGCACAGTACGTTTCACCGCGCAAATATTGATCATCGTCGCCTGCGCCGGCGTTTTCTCGTGGATCATCACCGTCAATCAGGTTCCTGCCGGCCTGGTGGGATGGATCGCGCAAGTGGAATTGCCGACCTGGCAATTGCTGCTGGGTATCAATATCCTGCTGCTATTGGTCGGATGCGTCCTGGACCCCTTATCGGCGATCTTGCTGCTGACCCCCCTGCTGGTGCCCCTGACCACGGCCGTAGGTGTTGATCCCGTTCATTTCGGAATGATCCTGACATTCAACCTGGCCATCGGTTTGTTCACCCCGCCTTTTGGCATCAACCTTTTTGTCATGCAGTCCTTGTTTCAAACCCCGCTGAAAGTCATCTATCGCGGAGTGCTCCCATTCTTTTTGATCTACCTGGTCGCACTGATGATGGTTACCTACATTCCAGCCATCTCTGAAATCGGGATTAACTGGCTGATATAATATTTGCATTGACAATTATTGTGTTTGCAAATATTATTCTGGAACAGGCAGAATACAGGAGGCATGATGAATTCAGTACCGGCACCCGATGCGGTCGTCGGCTCCAGCTTTAGAGCCATGATGCGCAAATATCCAGCGACGGTCACCATCGTGACCAGTCGGCACGATGGCGTGGATCATGGCATGACGGTCACGGCGGTGACCTCCGTATCCATGGACCCGCCTTCGCTGCTGGTTTGCCTGAACAATCGCACCTATTTGCACGAAATGTTGCTCTGCCAGCCAAACTTTGCCGTCAATGTGCTGGCTCGGCCGCAAAGCGACCTATCCGATGCATTCAGCGGAAAACTCAGCCCGCAAGAACGGTTTGCCCAGGGCGACTGGCGGCGGCATGAATCAGGCTTGCTGACGCTGGCCGATGCCCACGCCACGGTGGTCTGCCGCCGTGCGGCAGCCGTGCCTTATGGAACACACACGTTGTTCATAGGCCAGGTGATCGATGCCGTGGTGGAAGGTGAAACCCGCCCGCTTCTCTATGAAGATGCGCAGTATTGCAGCTCGCAGCCCTCGGCCTGACCCATTACTTTCGGAGACATTTATGACTACAGCGCAATGCGAGACCGCCGTTGCTACCGACGACACACTAAAAACGCGGGTGGCCGGCCTGGCGGCTACCTTTCAGAAAAGCGCTCTGGCGACCGAACAAGCGCGGCGCGTGCCGGCCGATCATATCGCGGCCTTGCGCGACATTGGCTATTTTGACGTCGTCAAGCCGGCCGAATATGGCGGCAAACCAAGGCCTTTCGTGGATCTGGTCGAGGCCACCATCGACCTGTCGGCGGCATGCGCGGCAACGGGATGGGTGGCCGGGCTCTTGTCTGCCCACCAATGGCTGCTGGCCATGTTCCCCAAGCAAGCGCAGGACGAAGTCTGGAATGAAAGCCCCAACGCGCTGCTGTGCGGATCGTATGCCCCCACCAGCATGGCGGAAGCAGTCAACGGCGGCTATCGGCTGAACGGACGCTGGGCCTTTGCCAGCGGTTGCGACAACGCGCAGTGGGCTTTATGTGCGGCGGTCTTGCCGGCGCAAGGCGAGCGCAAGCCGGTGCCCGCCTTCCTTCTGGTTCCCGCCAGCCAATACACCATTGACGATACCTGGCACGTTGTCGGCCTGGCCGGCACCGGCTCCAAGACTTTGGTCTTGAACAACGTGGTCGTACCCGAACATCGCGTACTGACCTTCCCCGACTCGGTCAGCGGCCGCACCCCAGGCGCACGCGTCTACCGTGGGCAAGGGCTGTTCAATATGCCTTTGCTGACCGGCATCGCCTCGTGTCTGGCTGGAACCGCCGTGGGCGCGGCGCAAGGAGCACTGGACAGCTATGTCGAATCGATCAGCCATCGGGTCACACGCGGCGCCGTGGCGGGCGGCAACAGCCGCATGGCCGAGTTTCCAACGATCCAGTTGCGTATTACCGAAGCAGCCGCCAGCGTGGATGCCGCACGGGAGATTCTGCTGCGCGATGTCGTACACGCCGAAACGCTGGCCGGAAGCGGCGAGCCATTTCCAGTGGACGCCAGGATGCTGAGCCGGCGCGGGCAGGCCTTCTCGGTCAACCTGGCGTTGCGAGCCGTCGAAGCGCTGAACGCGTCGACAGGCGGCCTGGGGCTGAATCTGGACAACCCGGTGCAGCGGGCCTGGCGCGACGCGAATGCCGTCGGTCGACATATCAGCATGAATTGGGACGCGGTGGGCACCATGGTCGGGCAGCATATGCTAGGCCTTGAGCCGAAAGGGCAATATTAAAGAATCGCAGCGCCCGCGTCGGGCGCCGCGCCTGGTTGGAAATCAATATCAACAGAACTTAACGGAGCTGACATGCAAGGTAAGATCGCACTCGAAGAACATTTCGCCATTCCAGAGACACTGATGGATTCGGCCGGTTTCGTACCGGGCGACTATTGGACGGAGCTTCAGTCACGGCTGCTCGATATCCATGGCAAGCGCCTGGATCTGATGGACCAGTATGGGATCGAAACCATGATCCTGTCGCTGAACGCACCGGCTGTGCAGGCCATTCCCGATGTCGAGCGCGCGATCGAAATTTCGCGGCGGGCCAATGACGCTTTGGCGGAAGAATGCGCAAAGCGTCCGGATCGTTTCCGCGCTTTTGCGGCCTTGCCGCTGCAGGACCCAGAGGCTGCCGCGCGCGAGCTGGAGCGTTGCGTAACGGAAATGGGTTTTGTGGGCGCCCTGGTCAACGGTTTTAGCCAGCGCAGCGACGACGATACCCTGCTGTACTACGATTTGCCGCAATACCTGGATTTCTGGGCGACGGTGGCCAGGCTGGACGTGCCGTTCTATTTGCATCCGCGCAATCCTCTGCCGCAAGACAGCCGCATCTACGAAGGCCATCCTTGGCTTATGGGGCCAACGTGGGCGTTTGCGCAGGAAACGGCTGTTCACGCGCTACGCCTGATGGGTTCCGGCCTGTTCGACAAACATCCCGGCTTGCGTATTGTATTAGGGCATATGGGTGAAGGGTTGCCGTACATGATGTGGCGCATCGACAACCGCAACGCCTGGGTCGAGGTGCCGCCCAGCTATCCCGCCAAGCGCCGCATCGCTGATTACTTCAACGAAAACTTCTACGTGACCACGTCGGGCAACTTCCGTACGCAGTCCATGATCGACGCGATGCTGGAAATCGGCTCCGATCGTATCCTATTCTCGACCGACTGGCCCTTCGAGAATGTCGACCATGCAGCCACATGGTTCGACAGCGCGTCGATTTCCGAACCCGATCGCCAGAAAATCGGCCGCCTTAACGCAAAAGCGCTATTCAAGCTCTAAAGGCGGCTTAAATGACACAGGGATACCCTCTTTTTTCGGAAGACGTGTCGGACGAGGTGGTCAACGCCCGCATGGCCCCAGACGCCGACCCGCGCCTGCGCGAAATCATGGGTGCGGTCGTGCGTCATCTTCATGCGGCGGTGAAAGAGGTGGAGCCAACGCACGAGGAATGGCTGGCGGCCATCGAGTTTCTGACGGAAACCGGCCACATGTGCACAGAGTGGCGCCAGGAGTTCATTCTGTTGTCGGACATTCTGGGCGTGTCGATGTTGGTCGATTCGATCAATCATCGCCGCCCTTCTGGTGCGACCGAAAACACGATTCTGGGGCCTTTCCATGTGCAAGATGCGCCACGTTATGAAAACGGCGCCAATATATGTTTGGACGGAAAGGGGGAACCCTTGCTGGTTAGCGGAGTCGTCCGGGATGTGAACGGCAGCCCGGTGGCCGGCGCGCAGATTGATGTTTGGCAGACGAACGACGATGGGTTCTACGACGTTCAGCAAAAGGGTGTGCAGCCAGACTGGAATCTGCGCGGCATGTTTACCAGCGATACAAACGGCCGGTACAGCTTTCGTTCGGTCAAGCCCCGCTATTATCCCATCCCGAACGACGGCCCGGTGGGGAAGCTGCTGGGGCGCCTGGGGCGTCACCCCAACCGGGCAGCGCATATCCACTTCATTGTTACCGCACCAGGTTACGACACCATCATTACCCATATCTTTGCTCCAGATTGCGAGTACCTCGACCAAGATGCGGTGTTCGGCGTAAAAACCAGCCTGATCGCAGACTTCGAGTATGCCAATCAAGGTGATGAAGACGCCGGGATTTCGGAACCGCACTGGCGCGTGAACTGGGACTTCGTTCTGACCCGACGGGAGCGCTAGGATGCGGCCGTTCACCTACAACGGTTTCGCAAGCCGCGTCATCTTCGGCAGCGGAACGATCACGCAGCTCGAGGCGGAAACACAACGCCTATGCGTATCGCGGGCATTGGTAATTTCCACCCCTCGGCAGAAAGACATGGCAGAGGCGGCCGCGGCCCTGCTTGGCGACAGGGTCGCCGGGATGTTCACCGGCGCAACCATGCATACCCCTGTCGATGTCACTGAGCAGGCTATAGGCGAGTTACGGCGTTGCCGCGCCGATGGCATCGTAGCCATTGGAGGCGGATCAACGACCGGCTTAGGCAAGGCTATCGCTCTGCGTACGGACTTGCCTCAGTTAGTGATTCCAACCACCTACGCGGGTTCGGAAATGACCGCTATCTTGGGGCAAACGGAAGCCGGTCGCAAGACAACGCTGAAGGATCCAAAAGTACAGCCAGAGACGATTATCTATGATGTCGAGCTTACGCTGAAACTGCCTCCGCAAGTCTCAGGGGTAAGCGGCATGAATGCGATCGCACATGCGGTCGAAGCGCTGTATGCGCCAGACGGCAACCCTGTCATCGACCTGATGGCCGAAGACGGGATCCGAGCACTGGCCCGCTCGCTGCCGGCAATCGTTCAGACACCGGATAACCCTCAGGCTCGCTCCGATGCGCTGTACGGCGCCTGGCTTTGCGGCATATGCCTGGGGTCGGTCAGCATGGCCCTGCATCACAAGCTATGTCATACCCTGGGAGGCATGTTCAATCTGCCCCATGCCGACATGCATGCCGTCTTACTGCCTTATGCGATGCGCTACAACGCGCTTGCCGCCCCGCATGCGGCGGCAAAAGTGGCCGCCGCACTCGGCGTGGACGATGCAGCGATAGGCCTGCAGGCCTTGGCCCGAGCAGCAGGCGCGCCGCGCTCACTGCGCGATCTAGGCATGCCTGAGCATGGCATAGAGTCCGCCACCGAGGTTGCGGCATCCAATCCGTATGCGAACCCGGCTCCCGTCACCCCGGAGGGCATCAGGAAGCTGCTTGCGCAAGCTTGGGCCGGGGATGATATACAAGGGAACGGCGAGAATCTCCCATTTTCTGAACACATGAAGTCCTGAAGAGATCGTAGGCTTGGCCACCCCTACTTCTTGTTAACGTCGCCAACAGGAAGCCTCATTACAAATGAGCCAACAGTCGCTGAACGTTGATCTTCTTTTTGACTGCCTACGCACCATTCGTTGCCTGGACCCGTACTATTCAGCCCAGTGCATTGACCCTTGAATGACGTACGTCTTCTAATGACGGTGGTCAATACCGTTCACTGCGCTGTCTTGGCTGCGTCCAAGACAGACCGATAGTCAGGAGACACGAAATGAGCACCAAGGACAGCTCTGCAATCTGCCCGGGCACCCAGCCGTTTGTTTACGATCAATGGTATGTGATTGCATTTTCCCATGAGATCCCTCCGGGGAAGGCGTTTTCGCGCAAATGCATGGACGAACCCGTCGTCCTGTTTCGCGACAAGGACGGCAACGCCATTGCCTTGTTTGATCGCTGTCCGCACAGAGGAGTCCCACTGTCACAGGGCAAGGTGCTGGAGACAACGATCGAATGCCCCTATCATGGCTTCCAGTTCGACCATACGGGCCGTTGTGTTGCAATTCCAAGCCAGGAGCTTATTCCCCGCGCAGCGCGCACACGCAGTTATCCCGTGGTGGAGAAAATGCAGTTCGTCTGGATATGGATGGGCGACCCCGACAAGGCGGATCCTTCCTTAATCCCCGATTATGCGGACATCGGCTGCGGCGCGAACGATACTACAGGGGACTGGCAATACGAGCCTTATTTCATGATGGAAATCCAGGCCAACTATTCCTTGCTTTTCGAAAACCTGTTGGACACGTCCCATATCAGCTTTCTTCATCTTGACGGACTCGACGGCGGAAAGATGGCCCGTACGCCCTATACCGTCGATACCGACGGCTCGACCGTTACGCTGGAACGCAACCTGGCGCGCGACGTAGCGGTACCCGGCACGGCCAAGCTGTTTTCCATGCAGCCCGAACAAGTGTTCAGCCGACGCCTGCGTACACGCAGTTTTCTGCCCAACCTTCACGTCATCAGCAACACGATCGGCTTCCCCGACGAACCCGAACGCGCATCCAACGTGCGGCTCAACATCATGCCGATCACGCCGGCAAGTCATAACCGCCTGTACCAGTTCGTCGTCATTGCGACCTCGTATGAAGTCAATGTCACACAGGACATGAACGACCAACTATGGACGGCTTTTTCCCAGGATAGAACGGCGCTGGAGGCCATCCAGGCGGGCTATGACGAGCTTGGGCCGGATGTGCGCGAAGTCAGTGTCAGAGCCGACGCTGCAGCGCTTTCCGCCCGGCGTATCCTGCATGCCCTGGCCCATGAAACAGACACGGCACTGCCCACCGTGGGCGCGTGAACGCCATCGCGGCACATGGCCTTACGCATCATGGCCTTGTGTCGTGGCCTTGCTGCACCAGGAAGCGGCTGCCTGGTGCACTAGCTGATACGAAACGCCGGGCTGCCGCCTGGTCAGCCTGGGCTTTTCAGCCCAACCCTTAACAACCGCCCGTCCGAGGAATCGGTCAGCACATACACATAGCCGTCGGGCCCCACCCTCACATCGCGAATGCGTTCGCCCAGGGATTCGAGCAGCCGCTCTTCGTGCATAACCTGGTCGCCGTCGAGCTCAAGCCGTATCAGGGCCTCGTCTTTAAGCGCCCCGATGAACAGCGAATGCCGCCAGGCCGGAAGACGCTCTGCGTCGTAGAACGCCATGCCCGATATCGCCGGTGATACCTTCCAATAATGAATAGGCTGCTCGGTGCCCTGAACATGCGTTCCTTGCGCCTCGGGGATGGCAAAGCCCGTATAGTTCCTGCCGTGAGTCGCCAAGGGCCAGCCATAGTTCTTCCCCGCCTGCGGGATATTGATTTCGTCGCCGCCCCGTGGACCATGCTCGTGGGTCCACAACGCACCCGACCATGGGTTAAGCGCCGCGCCTTGCTGGTTGCGGTGGCCATACGACCATATTTCGGATCTGGCCCCCGCTTCGTCAACGAATGGATTGTCATCCGGTATGCTGCCATCCGGATGCAGACGCACAACCTTGCCCTGCAATTTGCCCAGGTCCTGCGAGGTGGCCCGTTGATTGTTCTCGCCCAGCGCAATGAACAGATAGCCCTGCCGGTCGAACACCAGCCGCGAGCCGAAGTGCGCACCGCTGGACAGCGCGGGGCTTTGCCTGAAGATAACGGTGAAGCCTTCCAACCGACGCGCATCCGCGGACAGCACGCCGTAACCCGCAGAGGTGCCGGCCTTGCCATCCTCGCCCAGCTCGGCATACGTTAGATAGACCCGGCGGCTTTGCGCGAAATCGGGCGCCAGCGCCACATCGAGCAAGCCGCCCTGCGAACGTACGTAGACATCAGGCACGCCTTCAATGGGCGGCGAAACTGCGCCGTCGGGACCCCACAAGCGCAACAGCCCTGTTCGTTCCGTAATCAACGCCCCCGCACCATCGGGCAAAAAAGCAATGGACCAGGGGCGAGCCAGGCCGCTTACGAGCTCCTCGACAACCAAAGCTCCCTTTTCGCTGGGGAACTCCTGCATGGTCTGCGCCTGCAACGGCAACGCGAACACTGACCACATCGTTGCCAGGACCAGCGTTTTCGCCGCTTTACCGCCGGCCCGTTTGAAAACGGCGCCTACCTGACAAAAACGCCTAGTGAACAGCAAAGTCATGAGACCGGCTCCCAGTATCCCGCAAGCCGAACGCACGGCCCCAGGCCCATGCGGCTTATGAGGCCTGGCGTTGGCGACGCAACATGATGGCGTCCCTGGCCTTGTCATAGCCCAGGTTGAAAAAGAAGGTGTAAGGCAAATAAAACAGAACCAGGCCAATGTCGACGACCAAGGCGTACCACAAGGTCGAATCCAGCCACCAGGCCACCAGCGGCACCGCCATGATCAGCAAGCCCAGTTCGAAACCGCACGCGTGCAAGATACGGACAAAAACCGTGCGTTTGAAGCCGTAAGCATTCTGCAGCTTATCGAACAGCCAGTTGTACACCATGTTCCATAACAGGGCCAGAAGCGCAACGGCGGCTGTAAGCAGCCCCATGCTGGCGAGCGAAGTGCCGGTAAGCCAAGCCGCTAGCGGGGCAGAAATACCAATGGCAAGGATTTCAAACAGGGCGGCGTGAACCAGCCTTTCAGCGATACCGCGTTCATACGTTTGCATGTGACTTTCTATCTGTGACGTCGTCGTCACGGCAAATTCTGAATAGCGAGGTCGTCCACGCCTTGGGAAGGATCGCTATGCGAGCTTCCGTCATCCAATCCTTATTTTACCTTGAAACGCGCGCGACGCCACTGAAGGCCGTAAGACATGTTAAGTTAATTCGTTCAGACATCCTCAATCAATACGGAGTATTTTTTATGGCTCAAGCCTCTGCGCGTCATATCCTTGTTTCGACTGAAGAACAATGCAACGAACTTAAAACATCCATCGAGAACGGCGCCGATTTCGCCCAGGTGGCGAAAGAGCACTCCAGTTGCCCATCCAGCCGCGACGGTGGCAATCTGGGCACGTTCGGCCCTGGTCAAATGGTCCGTGAATTCGATGAGGTCGTTTTCAGCGCCCCTGTCAATGTCGTGCAAGGCCCGGTAAAGACCCAGTTTGGCTATCACCTCGTCGAAGTAACCAACCGCCAGGACTAACACCCCTCTCGTCCAACAACATCCACGGTATGATCATGCCCGAGCATCCAGTTAAAGGAAGAAGATAAGGGCATGATCGCCGGTCGCATTGCTGCAAATCTATTTTTCGTACTAATGCTTGCTGGGTGTGCCGGCGCAAACGTCGAACATGGTTCGGAACACCCTCGCACCGAAGACATGTCGTTCGACCAATTTGGCCAGTCGGACTTCAACCGCACGGTGACCATCGCCATGCGCGATAACCTGGACAGCCTATATCGGCTTCTGGAAAAGCTGTACCGGCGCAACCCGGCCGAATGGCGCAAAACCGGCGAGCCTGATCTGGAAGCGGCCTTGCGGCGCGGGAAGAACATCATTGCTTCGGGAAAGGCCCCCGCCGATCTGCAAGGGCTGCGCGACGTGGAAATCCTTTCGGTGGCGCTGGACCCCGGCTATCAGGGCGACCGCGTGGGCGCCTTCGTATTCGGCCTGTCCGACACCATCATCCAGGCCCACAACGACAAGACCCGCTTCTATGTGTCGGACATACTTGATGCCCAACGCGTTTATAACGCGGCACGCAATGTGGAGATCGCCGCCTGGCTGCTGTCCACCCGGCACGATGCCGCCGGCCGACCCTTGTTGCTAGCCAACGAAATTTCAGAGCAAGGCTCAAACCTTAGCTTCGAGCGCGAATTCGGACAATTGGTGGGCCGCCTGGACCTGATCGCCAATCTGCTGGACGAAAACCTGCGCCGCGTCGGCATCAACTATGTGCAAGGGCTGCTTTTCTTCAACTTCCTGCCGGTTCGCTGATTCTGGTCGTTTGCCTGTTCGCCTGCTTAAGATGCAAGCCGCCAGAGCCTTCATCCGCTCCTGTCATCTGCTCTCGCAACATAAATCGGCGTTAAATCTGCTGAAAGCCATCGAAACGCCGCTCAACGGCGCTCGATTCGTGGTTGACCTCGTCCACCCGCGCAAGAGGCGGCCCAACATGCAACCACGACAGCATTCTGTCGACCTGCTCAGGCGCGCCCTGTAACAGCGCTTCGACGGAACCGTCGTCTACGTTGCGCACCCAACCGGCAAGGCCCAGCATATGCGCATGCCGCACCGTTGCAGCACGAAAGCCCACGCCCTGGACTTTGCCAACGATACACACCTGCAAGGTTTCCAGGCCGTGATTTGATGAGAGATGTTTCATGGCAAGAGTTTAACGTTTTCAATTCTCGTTCATCAACGATGCTGCTAAAGTACCTGCCGTAACCCTGTATGTTTTCCGATTCTGAGGTCCCGATGATCATCCGCACCGAACAAGACGTCACCAATGCCGTATTGGCCGAAGTCGAACGCGCGCCTTCGCCGCGTTTTCGCGAAATCATGTCGGCCGCCGTCCGCCACCTGCATGCCTTCGCCCGCGAAGCCAAACTGACCGAGGCCGAGTTCCACCAAATCTGTGGACACATCGCTCGCCTGGGGCAATTGACTACAGCCTCGCACAACGAAGTCGTGCTATCGGCAGGCTCCATGGGCCTGTCCTCGCTGATCTGCCTGTTGAACAACGGTGATCACGGCCAGACCGAGACCACGGCCAACCTCATGGGTCCTTTCTGGCGCCAAGGTTCGCCCGCCACCGAAAACGGGGGCTCCATCGTGCGCTCGCCCACCGTCGGCGATCCCATTTTTGTCAACGCCTGGGTACGCGACAACGGCGGATCACCCGTCGCCGGTGCCCAAGTCGACGTCTGGCACACCTCGGCCGACGGCTACTACGAGAACCAGGATCCTGAACAGGCCGATATGAACCTTCGCGGCACCTTCACTACCGACGAAACAGGCCACATCTGGTTCAGCAGCGTCAAGCCAGCCGGCTACCCCATTCCGATCTCCGGCCCTGTAGGTGAATTGCTCAAAGCCCAGGGCAGGCACAATATGCGCCCGGCCCACATTCACTTCATGATCCACAAACCAGGCTACAAAACCCAGTTTTCACAAGTATATTCGGCCGACGATCCCCATCTGGAAACCGATGTGCAATTTGGGGTCACCCAAGCGCTGATCGGCCAATACGTGCTGCATGCCAACGAGCCCGCCCCCTCGCCCGACGCGAAAGGCCCCTGGTATTCACTGGACCATCATTTCATCATCGAGCCCGGCGACGCCCACCTGCCAAAGCCGCCGATTACGGGTAAATCCCAAGCACCGCGCCCACAACGGGCCGTGTTAAAGGCGTAAAGTTCTTGAACGCTTAAGAATTTGGCAAAATCACGTTCAATGACGTTACACTATGCTCACATTCATTACACTCAATGTGAAGTTCTTGAGCCCACTCATTGACAGGAGACGACAATTGAAGAAACTTCTTAAAACAGCGCTCGCGGCAAGTTGCCTTGCTTTCGCCGCAACCGGCCAGGCGGCTGAACCCTATAAGGTCGGGCTGATTATTCCGCTCACCGGTCCGTTCGCCTCCACCGGAAAGCAAGTCGAAGCCGGCGCCCGCCTGTACATGGAGCAGCACGGCGACACCGTGGCTGGCCACAAGATTGAACTCATCGTCAAGGACGACGGCGGAGTACAACCGGAAACCACAAAGCGCCTGGCGCAAGAACTGGTCATCAAAGACAAGGTTCAGGCTTTGGCCGGGTTTGGCCTGACGCCCCTGGCGTTTGCCGCAGCCCCCATCGCCACGCAAGCCAAGATCCCCATGATCGTCATGGCCGCAGGCACCTCGTCCATTGTCGATAAATCACCCTTCATCGTGCGTACGTCCATGACCTTGCCTCAGGTCACCGCGCCAATGGCCGAGTGGGCTGCCACTAGTCCCGACGCCGGGATTAAAACCGTTGTCACGCTGGTGTCCGACTTCGGCCCTGGGCACGACTCGGAAAAGGTATTCGTCAAGAGCTTCACCGCACATGGGGGAAAAATCATCGACTCTCTGCGTATCCCCATGCAGAATCCCGATTTCTCGCCCTTCCTGCAACGCGTGAAAGACCTTAAACCCGATGCGCTCTTCGTCTTCGTGCCGTCCGGCCAAGGCATCACGCTCATGAAGCAATTCGCCGAGCGCGGCCTGGCTAACGAAGGCATCAAGCTCATCGCCACCGGCGACGTGCTCGACGACGACCTCATGCCCACGATGGGCAAGGAGGCCCTGGGGGTCGTAACCTCGCAGCATTATTCCGCGGCCCACGACTCGCCCGAAAACAAGGCGTATGTCGAAGGCTTCAAGAAGCTGACCAACAACTCGATGCGCCCCAACTTCATGTCCATGGGCGGCTACGACGGCATGCAATTGCTGTACAAGGCACTTGAGAAAGCCGGCCCGAACGCAACGGGGCAGCAGGTTCTGGACGCCATGAAGGGCATGGCCTGGACCAGCCCACGCGGCCCGGTCAGCATCGATCCAGAAACCCGCGACATCGTGCAGAACGTGTATATTCGCCGCGCTGAGGAAATCAACGGCGAACTGTACAACGTCGAGTTCGACAAGATCGAAAACTTCAAGGACCCTGGTCTTTAAACACTTGGCCGGCAGCTGCCGCAAATATGCGCGGCGCTGCTGACACACTCGGTACTGCGACCAGCATGAGCCGGCTGCCGCAACGCCCAGGCCGGCGATACGTATCCAACCGTATCACCGGTTTTTTTTGTCCATGCAGGTTGTGTCAAGAATTGCGGCGCCGGCGCGCTTCGGTACGACGCCTCCAACACCGGCGCCAAGGCGCCGACTTATAATTGCCCTTCTCGTCCAATCAGACCAAGACCCCGACGTTCGTGTCCAGCTTGCTCAAAAACCACCAGACAACACTTGCTCGGGCGCTGCGAAACACAATCGCCGCACTGGGCGCCTTGTTGGCTGCCATCCTGCTGGGACTGGACAGCCCGTACTGGTCGGCCATGACCGTCTGGTCGGTCGCCCAACCGACCCGGGGCTCGCTTATCGGAAAATGCACCGCACGACTGGCCGGCACCGCCGCCGGAGCGCTGGTAGCCATCCCGCTGGTGCACGTCGCCGCCTGGGGCGACCTTGCTTTCGTTGTGGCGCTTGCCCTATGGGTGGGGCTCTGCGCAATGGTGTCCAACGTACTCAAGGGCTTTCACACCTATACTTCGCTGCTGGCCGGCTATACGGCCTCCATGGTGGCTCTTCTGGCGTTAAGCCATCCCGAACAGGCCGGAACCTTGGCTCTGGAACGGGTCGCCTGCATTGGGGTTGGCGTGCTTGCGTCCACCTTCTTCACCTTGTTATGGACGCCTTCGTCCGAACTCGGCTTGCTGCGGGAACGCCTGAATCGCACTTCACTGGAAGCGGGCCGCTGGATAAACAGTGTATTGGCAGGCAACACGGAGGCTGACGACCACGCCAAGGCGCTGGAACGCGTTATTTCCGACATGGCCATCATCGATGCACAGTGCGAT
>JBIQKZ010000020.1:0-56909 GCA_044464765.1 Pusillimonas sp. | reverse complement strand
AGGACACCACCCTTTCACGGTGGGTACAGGGGTTCGAATCCCCTAGGGGACGCCACTTGAAGTTACTGGTTACGGTAAACTCAAGTAGAAATACACCGCTGCGGAGCGGTAGTTCAGTTGGTTAGAATACCGGCCTGTCACGCCGGGGGTCGCGGGTTCGAGTCCCGTCCGCTCCGCCAAAGAATTTAATAAAATCAAGCACTTACATGATGTAAGTGCTTTTTTTTCGTCCCACTTATATTCCAAACTCGGGGTTCTCATTCCAAAATTCCGCTTTTCTGGCTTCCCGTTTGGCTGGAAAGCGGCGTCAGGCTTAGCTTTCCGAGGTGAGCCCATCGGAAGGAAACCGGCCAAGGCTGCCGGTATTCTTGTCCCCTCCCCGTTAACTGATGCACTCAGGTCAATCCGGTGCATGCGCATTGCTCAATGCGCAATATGTATTGCAGACCCAACCATTCCACAGGTCGAGAGCGTTCGCTAAACACTAGCGCTCTGCCTGTTGATATTGAGGGGTCGCGGCCTTCCTGCTGCCGCCGAAGCACGTTCTTGGCACCGGTTATCCCGAGCCTCCAAAATTCGGGGCAGGCTGTCCTCAATCCAGTCGGCAAGACCCCTGACTTTTACAGCCGCCTCGCGGCCCAGGGGCGTCAGACGGTATTCGACGTGTGGCGGGACCACGTCAAAGGCAATCCGGTCGACTAAACCGTCGGCCTCCAACCACTGCAATGTTTGCGCCAACATTCTTTCGCTGACGCCGCCGATGGCACGCCGCAACTCACTGAAGCGATGCACGCGAGTTTCCAGCACCAGTAACACCAGAACGCCCCACCGGCTGGTGATGTGCTTGAGGACCTCGCGCGATGGACACGCCTCAATGAGAAGCTCCCCACGGCGCATTCTATTTAGCAATGTTGGCTTGTCCTCAATAAGCTGTTGCTCGTCGGTCTTTACACTTACCTTCATGTGCGTACTTCCTAGAAGTTAGTGTAAGCATTATAGTAGTTCCAACAACCACTGAGCAAGGAAATATCATGAAAATAGCAATTACCGGAGCTTCAGGCCAATTAGGCCGCCTCGTTATCGAGCGGCTTCGCGCCAAGGGCTTGGCAAGCGACATCGTCGCACTCGTTCGCACCCCGTCCAAAGCGGCAGACTTGGGTGTAGAGGTGCGCGAGGCAGATTACACTCGCCCCGAAACCCTGAACAAAGCCCTCGCTGGCGTCGATACGCTCTTGATGATTTCAGGCAGCGAAGTCGGTCAACGCGTGGCACAGCACCGTAACATCATTGACGCCGCCAAAAAAGCCGGCGTCAAGCATGTGGTCTATACAAGCGTGCTGCACGCTGAGCGCTCTACGCTGAGCCTGGCCCCCGAGCACGTGGAAACCGAGGCGCTTTTGAAAGCCTCCGGCCTAAGCACCACCTTGCTACGCAACGGATGGTACACCGAGAACTATACGGTCTCTGTCGGTCCCGCCGTGGCGAACGGTGCATTCATCGGCAGCGCAGGAAACGCAAAGATTGCTTCAGCCGCCAGAGCCGATTTTGCAGACGCAGCCGTGGTAGTTCTGACGACCGCAGGCCATGAGGGCAAGGTTTACGAGCTGGCCGGCGACACGGCATACACGCTGACTGAATTGGCTGCGGAAATCTCTCGTCAGACGGGCAAAGACATTCCCTATAAGGATTTACCTCCTGCCGAATACACAGCCGCACTCAACGCGGCGGGCCTCCCGGCGCCTTGGCCCGAAGCGTTGCCCTCGTTTGATGTCGAAGCAGCCAAGGGCGCCCTATTTGACGACGGACGTGTCTTATCGACGCTTATTGGCCGGCCCACCACGTCGCTCAAAGATTCTGTCGCTGCCGCGCTCAAACAGGCATGAATACGCAGTTTGTTTGAATCGAACTTCAATCTCAACGAACGTTCAATCTTCCCGACATGTGGTCGGGCGTCGTCTTGCTGGGCATTCTCGGATACGTGCTCAACGTACTTCTTTTTGTGATCGAGCTTCTAGCTCTTCGCTGGCATCGCGGCGCCCGCCGCGCCAGCAGCTAAACAACACAACGGGTCCTTCACTCGGTCGACGCGCAAACACGCGCCAAACTGGAAGATCTGATGCTCCAGGTTCGCTCAGAATTCAACGTGACGGTATTATTCGTTACCCATGATATAGACGAAGCGGTCTACCTTGCTGATCGCGTGGTGGTGCTAACACCACCGCCAACTAAAGTCCAGGAAATACTCGACATCGATCTGCCTCGACCGCGTGATCAAGTGAAAACCAAGATGCTGCCCCGCTTCATGGAATTGAGAACCCATGTGTTGCGGAAATCATGCGAGCCAAACATTAGCCGCACGGCATAACTCCCAAATACAAACCATTGCCCGCACCCAAAGCCGACGATACACTGTAGCTTGCGCCAATAAACAATCAGGAGCGAGCTATGCCGGCAGCCTTCGAGAAGCAGCACCATGACTCGGCCGAATGGTCCAAGAATCTGTTCTCCGAGGCCGTGACGGTAAAAGGGCCCGGCACGTTCATCTTCTTGGCTGGCATCGGCGCGGAAGACAGCAGCTCGCCAACGCCCGGCGCCATTCTGCATCAAGGCGATGTATACGGCCAAAGCCGCCTTGCGTTCGAAAAAGCCACGCGTGCGCTGGCCAAGCATGGGGCCACCCTGGCCGATGTCGTCAAAATCACCACTTACTTGCTAGACACTCGCGAACTGCAAAACTACCATCGCGCGCGCAGCGAAGCATTCCAGAATTCGCCCACCATCCCCGTCCACACCCTGCTGGTGATCAACGGCCTGGCCTGGCCAGGCATGCAGGTGGAAATCGATATCACGGCTGTGATACCCGACCGTTAGTAGCGTGGTCGATCGCACGAAGATAGCCATATCGTCCTTGTGCTGCCGAGCTGCGCAAACTCACCCAACAGCCCGGAAAAGAAGATTAGTCCTCGTCGTCCCAATGGAATTTATGGATCATGCGATGAGCGATGGGAGCCAGGGCAAGCCCAAGCATGGCCATAAAAGTAAGGCCTACAAAAATCCCATAGAAAGCGAAGAACACTTTGCCGCCTACGCTTTCTGGCACCAGGTAGGGGCCAATGCCGCTGAGGATCAGCGCGCTGTTCAGGAACGCGTCGTGCCAACTGACTGGCTCGAACCACATATGGCCCAAAGCCCCGATCAGCAACGCAACGCACACCAGCAACAGTGCGTAAAGAACGTGCAGCACCATACGTTGCAGGAAGCGATGCGTAGGCACCACGGGCTGGGCTTTAGTTTCGTACATTTTCCTGGCTCGATAGACGACAAAACGGTATTGCGGGGATAGACGGCAAAACAGCATGGCTGAAATGGCTCTTCGGTACAGCCGGCAGTAGTCTACCCGAAACAGAAAATAAGCGAAGCTCCCCACTAGGCGCAACCTGCGCCCAGCGTCCCGCCGGAAAGTCGCCTTGCTTTGAAAAGCAAGCAAAAATCGCAGCAATAGATGCTTAAGAAAGCACCATCAAATATCGGGCTGCGAAGTAAATCTGATAGGCCAAGGCCAGGCACACGAAAACCGTGTGAAACCAGATCTTGCGCGTACGGATGGCGATCAGGCTCATGACAATCGCGATAACGATATGAACGGAATACTCAATGCCATAACCCAGATAGTGTCCCCAGCCCTTAATCAGGGTATCCATAAGATCGGCCACCATCAGGGCGATCAGCACCATGAAAAACCAGCGCCGCTGGCCCAGGAAATAGTCGCGATAGATCACTTCCCGCTCGGAGTCGTCGGGAAACAGCAAGGCGCATAGCAAGAAATGCAAGGCCGCATAGAGAATCAGGAACAAATAAGTGGAAAAACTCCACACCTGCAAATGCCGCAGACTGAATTCAAACCACCAGAACTCAATGACGGCCAAAAAGGCATAGAGAACCCAGCCCACATGAATCAGGCAACCAACGGTTTTCGCTGGTCGCCGTATAAGCTTGACCAGACCTAGCAATAACTTTGATATCGCCAAGCCCAACACCATGCCGATAATCAGCCGGACATGGGTAAAGGACGCGTCGACCGCCCCCGAAGCAACTACCGAGTGCTCGAAGTTCATCATTTTTCTCCACCAACTAAGGCCGATCCATCTGCGGCGTCAAGTGTATAACGAATTTCGGCGGAGATAACAAAGTCCTGGGCCGCAGAGGCGGCCCAGGTGAACGACTGGGCTCGCGTTAGAAAGCCAGGTCCGCGCATAGCATGAACGTACGCGGCGCGCCCAATTGCACTCGACGCGCAGACCAGTTGGTGGATACGGCATACGTCTTGTCGGCAATGTTGTCGATGTTCAGGCGCAGGGTCAAGTTCTTGTTGACCTCATAAGCGGTGTTCGCCGAACCAATGACAGTATGGATTGCCTTGCGATCTGTTTTTACATAACGCGTGGTGTTCTCCAGCGATACCCTCGACGAGAATGTATGGTCGATACGCGCCGTAAACATGTCTTGCTTGATCTTGTCGTAATCGGACAAATGGCCATAAAAATTGTCGCGATCAATATCCCGTGCAATCTCGCCATGGCGTAAATCGTTGGCGCTGGGCTCAAACCCCGGCAAGGCCGAGAAAGCCCATGGCACACATGAAATCAAGCTGGCCGCTGGTGCGCACGGACCATCTGCGCACCCTGCTCTGGGAAATGGACCTGGTCATACAGGACATTGCGGCCGAGTATCCCGGCAGCCCAGCCCTGAAACGCCTGACTGGCGTGTATCACAATTTGCTCCGAGAATGGTCCGATACCTAGTATCGCGACCACAAGGATCCCGTCGCCAATGAAGTCCGGCCGATACCCATCTGCTTTAAACTAAGTCCGCCAGCCACTTTTCAAGAGTCGACATGAGTGCATCGAGCGCCACGGTTCAGTTTCGAATACGCGTCTACCGCAACGAGGACATCGCCATCGGTCCGGGGCGCATTGCCCTGCTCGAGGCCATCGATCGCGCTGGTTCCATTTCCGGCGCGGCGCGCGAACTGAAAATGTCCTACCGCAGGGCCTGGCTCCTGGTCGACGAAACCAACAAATCCCTTAAATCCCCAGCCGTCAGCTCCTCCGAAGGCGGAGTTTCCGGCGGCGGCAGTCAACTGACTGAAACCGGCAAAAAAATCATCGCTCATTACCGTGCCGCCGAAGCCCTGGCCGCCCAATCCGCCGCCAACGAACTGAACGCACTGGCCCATCTGCTCGCCCCGTCCTCGCCCCCTGGACCCCCTGGCAACGCCAAGCCGTAAACATAAGGCCTGTACTGCGCGATGCATGCCATCCGCAGCCCCCCAGCGCCACACGAGACCGTTCGCATTGCCGAAGGTAGGGCTAAAGAACCCAAAGGCCTCCCCCAAAAAACCAAAGACCCCAAAAAAATACTGTACACTTCCCTCGTTATATCCCACAGAATACAACGAATGGATCTTCTGCCCCCGTCCTTCGACTGGTTCCCCGTACTACTGTCCCTAAAGGTTGCCACAGTAGCGACGATATTCGCCCTGGTCATCGGCGTTGGACTGGGCTGGCTGATTGCGCGCCATTCATTTCCAGGACGGGGCCTTCTGGACGCGGTCTGCATGCTTCCCCTCGTGCTCCCGCCCACCGTGGTGGGCTACGTCATCCTGGTCATGGCCGGCCGGCGCAGCGCCATCGGTTCGTGGCTGTACGAACACTTGGACTATTCCATTATCTTCAGTTGGCATGGTGCCGTCGTAGCGTCCGCCATCGTCGCCATGCCCCTGGTCATGAAATCGGCCAGCGCCGCCTTCTTATCGGTAGATACCTCACTCGAGGCCGCCGCCACCACCTTAGGGCAATCCCGCTTTTCCGTGTTCCTGCGTATTACCCTGCCCTTGGCCTGGCCCGGCATCGTGGCCGGCACCTTGCTGGCCTTTGCCCGCGCCATGGGCGAGTTCGGCGCGTCGCTGATGGTGGCCGGTTCCATCCCCAACCAGACCGAAACCCTATCCATGGCCATCTATAGCGCCACCCAGTCGGGCGACGACCAGCTGGCTTTCACTCTGGTCTTGATCACGTCGGTTCTTTCAGTCTCGATTCTCGCATTTTCCAACCGTCTTCTTTCACGGCGTTAACCTTACGGAGATCCACATGCACCACACCAAACCAATGGTCGCGCGAGCCAAATGGCTGGCCGCTCTAGCCCTGGGTTTCGCATCGCTGGCCGTCAGCGCCCAGGATTTGACTGTTTCCGCCGCAGCCAGTCTGAGCAACGCCTTCAAAGACGTCGCCGCCAAATTCGAAGCCGCCCATCCCGGTGTATCGATCAAGCTGAACACAGCAGCCTCTGGCGTATTGCTGCAGCAGATCAACCAAGGCGCGCCGGTTGACGTGTTTGCCAGCGCCGACCAGGCAACCATGGATCGCGCCGCCCAGCAATCACTGATCGACACCGCAAGCCGCAGGAATTTCGTATCGAACAGCCTGGTACTGGTGCAACCCAAAGATCATGCCTACACCGTCAAGACACTCGACGACCTTAAAAGCGATAAAGTGCGCCGCATTGCCGTAGGCAAACCAGAAACTGTTCCGGCCGGCCGCTATACCGAACAATCGCTTACCGCCGCCAAGCTATGGGACGTGTTGCAGCCACGAATTGTCTACGCCGAGAACGTTCGCCAGGTGCTTGACTACACGTCGCGTGGCGAAGTGGACGTTGGCTTCGTCTACAGAACAGACGCCATTCTCAAGAAGCAAGACGTCGTCATTCAACTGACCGCCGGCAATCACGCCCCTCTCACCTACCCGATCGCAGTCGTCAGCCAAAGCAAGGAAAAAGCCCTCGCCCAGAAATTTCTCGACTATCTCGCCACGCCGCCCGCGCGTGAAATTCTGGACGGCTACGGTTTCGGCGCCCCATAAACGGCATGACTACGCCCTACCTTGATGTAGCCATCCAAGCATCGCTGGTCGACGATAAGCGCCGCTTCGACCTGGACGTTCGCTTTACCGCGCACAAACCTTTTGTCGCGCTATATGGCCCGTCGGGCGCCGGAAAAACGCTTACCTTGCAAGCGATTGCCGGTCTTTTGCGGCCGGACCAAGGTCGCATTGCGGTCAGCGACAGCACGCTGTTCGACTCCGCGCGAAACATCAATGTTTCCGCACAGCATCGACACATCGGCTATCTGTTCCAGAACTATGCGCTGTTTCCCCATCTGACCGTCCGCCAGAACATCGAATTCGGCCTGACCTCCTGGCGCCGTCGCCGGATCGCCGCGGATCAGCGGCGCGCAATCGACGAGCTGCTGGAAAGCTTCGGCCTGAGCAGCATGGCCGACAGCCGGCCTGCAAAGCTTTCAGGCGGACAACAGCAACGCACCGCGCTGGCCCGGGCATTGGCGCGCGAGCCGCGCCTGCTGCTGCTCGACGAGCCTTTTGCCGCACTGAACGCCATGCTGCGAACGGAACTGCGTGCCGAACTGGCCGAAACCTGCCGCCGCTGGCGCATCCCCACGCTAATGATTACCCACGACGCGGAAGACGTCCTGGCTCTGGCGGACACGGTCCTGGTCTATGAACAAGGGCACATCGTTCGCGAGGTGGACCTGCAATCGGCCCAAAGCATTGAGCACAACCGCTCGAACCTGACCGGCCAGGAACCCCGCCCCGTCAATCCTCTGCACGACCGGATAAGGGCCTTGCTGGGTTGATCGCCGTCTTGGCCAGCAAGCGAAACAGCGTCTTGCGCTCGGCCGCGGTCAATTCGGCAGCAACCAACTCTTCATAGTCGTGAGTGATGGCGGTAAGACGCCGAAGCTCCCCATGCCCCTGATCCGTGACGAACAAGGCCTGGCTGCGTTTGTCGCTCGGGCTGGGTCGGCGCTCGATGAAACCCAGCGCCTGCAGATTGTTCACCACCTTGATGACACTTGCCCGATTCACCTTGAGCAGTTCGGCCAAAGCCGACTGGCTGATGCCCGGTTGAACACCGATCAGGCAAAGCGCCGTCATGCGACCCGGCGTCAAAGCGTTGGGTCCATAAAAATCGAAAAGAATTTCGTAACACCTGACCTGCGCCTGTTTGATGGCATAGGCCAGCGACCCCGCCAGCAAGTTTATGTCTGATTTATCGTTCGAATCTGTCACCGAGGGTTAGCCCTTATGGAAGCCGATATTCACAAAATATACCATTGAACAATGTTAGCCTGGCTAACAATAAAATAATACCCCCACGTTCTGTACAGCCAAAATTTACACATACCGGAGACAATACATGAAAGCTACTCAGGCCCTTGCATTTGGCGTCTTTACCGTCCTTGTGGCGCACCCCGCCCTGGCGGACATCAACGTGGGGGCCAGCACATCGCTGACCGGCCCCGGCGCCTCCATCGGCATACCCGTGCGCAACGCCCTGGACTTCTGGCCCAAGGAAATTGCCGGTGAAAAAATCGTCGTTCACCTGCTGGACGACGCCGGCGACCCCACCCAAGCCACCCGGAACGCCCGCCGATTCGCCAGCGAAGGCATGGACGTCATTATGGGTGCGGCCAACACGCCTGCCACGATCGCCATCGCCCAAGTCGCCAACGAAGCTAAAGTTCCTCAGTTGTCGCCGTCGCCGGCCGAACTGCCCAAAGGGGAAGACTACTGGACTTTCCGCACCGTCATGCCGGCCGCCTGGTTTGTCGAAGGCTTTCTCGATCACATGAAGAACAATGGTGTCAAAACTGTTGCATTTCTTGGCTTGTCCGACGCCTATGGCGAGTCCCACCTGAAGGCGCTTCAACAGCAGGCAGAAGCGGCAGGCGTCAAAATCGTAGCCACCGAACGCTTTGCCAGGGCTGATAGCAGTGTCAGCGGGCAGGCCCTTAGCGTCGTCGCCAGCCGCCCCGACGCCGTGCTGGTGGTTGCCGTGGGCGCCGGCAGCGCCCTGCCCCAAAAAGCCCTGAAGGATCGCGGCTACAAAGGCAAAATCTACCATGCAGCCGCCGCCGTTTCACCCGACTTTCTGCGTCTGGCCGGCAAAGACGCCGAGGGCGCCATTGTCATTTCCGGGCCCGAGCAAGTGCCCGAGCAGTTGCCTGAAAGCCATGCGGGCAAGAAGGTCGCCACAGACTTCGTTCAGCGCTATGAACAGAAATACGGCCCGGGCTCGCGCACGCAGTTCGCCGCCAACGTATACGACTTCGCGCTGGTGCTGGAACAGGCCGTGCCCACGGCGTTAAAAACCGCCAAGCCCGGCACGCCCGAGTTCCGCGCCGCCTTGCGCGACGCCATCGAAAACCAAGGGGCGGTAGCCGTCACGAAAGGCGATCTGCATTACACCCCCGACGACCACTGGGGTTTCGGGCCCGACGCCCGCGTCATGCTGACCCCCGACGGCAACGACTGGAAACTTCTTCCCTGATCATTCAACACCATGACACACTCTGCTGACACACCTTGCGCTGATGCCCCTATCCGCCACTTCGGCTTCGGGCCTTATCAAAGCCACGTTCAGGCCCGACCCGATGGCAGTTTCCTGATCACATCAGCACAAGGCTTGTTACCCAGTCCGCAGCGCTATACTGAACCGCTTCTGCGTTGGGCCAAAGAACGCCCCGATACCGTGTTCCTGGCTCAACGCGATGCGCATGGCAATTGGCGGCGCCTTACCTACGGTCAGGCAGCCCAGCGTATCCTGCCGCTGGCCCAGGCGCTTTTGGATCGCGGCCTGAACGCCGAGCGACCCCTCATGGTGCTCTCGGAAAACAGTCTTGAATTCGCCCTGCTGTGCCTGGCGGCCCTGCATGTCGGCATTCCATGCGCACCGGTTTCACCCGCATATTCCTTGTTGTCGCCCAGCGCCGAGCGGGTGCGGCACGCCGTTCAGCTTCTCACACCAGGGCTGGTCTATGCGCGCGATGCGGCACGTTTTTCCAACGCCATCGAAAAAGCCGTGCCCCTGGAAACCGAACTATGGTTCGAAGAAGGTCATCTGGCGGGCCGGCCCTGTACGCTGCTCCAGGACGTCGCCAACACGCCTGTTACAGCGGCCGTCCAGGCGGCGCATCAGGAAGTAGGTCACGACACTATTGCCAAGTTCCTGTTCACCTCGGGCTCCACCAAGCTGCCCAAGGCGGTCATTAACACCCATGGCATGCTGATGAACAACCAGCAGATGTTCCTGCAATGCTTTCCTCAAATAGAACGCGACCCTCCAGTGCTGGTCTGCTGGCTTCCCTGGCATCACACGGCGGGCGGCAACCACAATTTCGGATTCGTTCTCTATAACGGCGGTTCACTGTATATCGATGATGGCAAGCCCACGCCCGAGGGCATGGCCACCACCATCAACAATCTTCGCGACGTGTCGCCCACCGTTTACTATGCCGTGCCCAAAGGACTGGAAACCCTGACCCAGGCCATGAAAACCGACACGCAATTGCGCGACAGTTTCTATAAGAAACTCTCCCTGATCTACCCCGTGGGAGCCGCGTTGTCCGCACCCCTGAAGCAGGCGCTCGACGACCTGGCCGTGGCATCATGTGGCGCCCGCATTCCCATGACAACCAGCCTGGGAATGACGGAAACCGCGCCCTTTGCCCTGTCGGCCCACGTACCCAACTGGCAAGCCGGCATGATCGGCATCCCCGCCCCGGGCCTCGAGATCAAGCTCGCACCTTGCGCAGACAAGCTCGAGGTCCGCTATCGCGGCCCCAATATCACCCCCGGCTATTGGCGCCAGCCCGAACTCACGCGCGAAAGCTTCGACGACGAAGGTTTTTTTTGCAGCGGCGATGCCGCCGTCTTCCATCAACCAGACCAACCCGAGCAAGGCCTGCAGTTCAACGGGCGCATTGCCGAGGATTTCAAGCTGATCAGCGGCACCTGGGTCAATGTGGGCAGCCTGCGTCAGCAGGCCATCGCCTGCGGTGCGCCTCATGTGCACGATGTCGTCATTACAGGACACGATCGCAACGAGTTGGGCATGCTGGTTTTCCTGCTACCATCGGCTAGAACCCTGGCACGCGATGCGGGCAACCAGGCAAGCCTGGCCGACCTGGCCGCCGACCCCGGTGTTCGCCAGTGGGCGCAGACTATGCTGGACACGCTGGCGGCACGCTCGGCGTCCAGCTCGCAGCGTATCGTTCGCGCAATGATCATGGGCGAACCCGCCTCCATGGAGCTTGGCGAGATGACCGATAAGGGGTCGATCAATCAGCGCAACGTGCTGAAAACCCGCGCCGCCTTGGTCGAACGCCTGTATGCTACCGAGCCGGGCGCCGGCGTTCTATTGCCGGGCCCCTGAACCACCAACGAATAACGTCATCACCACAGGAACCCCGTAATGAACGTCCCAACAACAAGCACGCAACTGATTCGAGTCGATATCGACGAAGCCATCGCCACCATCACGCTGGTACGGCCCGAGAAGCGCAACGCCCTAAGCATTGCTGTCGTCGACCAACTGCGACATGCATTCGACTCCCTGCCTGCCAGTGTACGGGTCGCCATTCTGGCCGGGGAAGGCACCCATTTTTGCGCTGGGCTCGACCTGTCGGAGCTTTCCGAAACCAGCGCGGCCGAAGGCGTACATCATTCCTTTCAATGGTACGAAGCTTTCTCCAAAATCCAGTTTGGCAAAGTGCCCGTCGTATGCGTCATGCAGGGCGCCGTGGTGGGCGGTGGGCTGGAACTGGCCTCGTCGGCGCATGTCCGCGTCGCCGACGACACCACCTACTTCGGCTTGCCCGAAGGCCAGCGGGGCATCTTCCTGGGCGGGGGCGGCTCGGTCCGCGTCTCCAAACTGATCGGCTTCTCACGCGTTACCGAAATGATGCTCACCGGCCACGTGCTGGACGCGCATGAAGGCAAAGCGATCAATCTTACCCATTATGTAACGCCGGCAGGCCAAGCCATGGACAAGGCGCTGGAACTGGCCCGGCGCATCGCATCGAATGCACCGATGTCGAATTTCGCCATCACACATGCCCTGCCGCTTATCGCCGAGCAACCCATGTCGCACGGCCTGATGACCGAAGCCTTGATGGCCGCCATTACCCAGGGAGCTCCAGAAGCCAAAGAGCGGGTGACCGCCTTCCTGGAAAAACGCGCCGCCAAAGTCACCCTGGGCTAATTTCGGAGACCACCATGTCCGCTCAACCACACAGTACCGATCCCGCCCCTTTTCGCGCCATCGCTCTGGGCCCCTATGAAGGCCAGGCTGAACTGCGTGCCGACGGTGCCTGGTTGATCCGATCCACCGACCCTTTGTTGCCTTACCCCCAACGCTATACCGACCCGCTGGTCCGCTGGGCTGCCGAGAAACCCGACGCGCCCTTTCTTGCCCAGCGTGACTCAAGCGGGGAATGGCAGCATTTAAGCTTCGCGCAGGCCTTGCAACAAGCACAGCATATCGGTCAGGCGCTGCTGGACCGCGGCCTGAGCGCCGAACGCCCCCTGATGGTGCTGTCTGAAAATAGCCTGGAGCACGCCCTACTGTATCTGGGGGCCAGCCATGTCGGCATTCCCTACGCACCGGTCTCCCCGGCTTACTCACTGCTTTCCAAAACCGCCGACCGTGTCAAGCATGCCGTGCAATTGCTTACGCCAGGCCTGGTGTTCGCCCGCGATGCGGCGCGCTACGAAAACGCCATTCGCCTGGCGGTGCCTGCGGAAACAGAACTGTGCTTCGCCGAGGGCGCCTTGCACGACCGCCATTGCACTTCATTCGCCCAACTGCTGGCAACTCCTGTAACGCCCTTGGTGGCTACCGCGAACCAGGCGATTACCGGCGACACCATTGTCAAATTCCTGTTTACCTCGGGCTCCACCAATCTGCCCAAGGCCGTCATCAACACCCACCGCATGCTGATGTGCAATCAACAAATGCTGGTGCAGTGCTACCCTTTCGTCGCCGCAGAACCTCCCGTTCTGGTCGATTGGATGCCCTGGCACCATACGGCGGCAGGCAATAATAATTTCGGCGTGGCCCTGTTCCAGGGCGGCACGATGTACATCGATGAAGGCAAGCCAACCCCCGACGGGATGGACACCACCATTCGCAATCTGCGCGAGATACCCTCCACCTTGCACTACACCGTGCCCAAAGGGCTGGAGCTTCTGGCGCATGCCATGAAAACCGACACGGTTTTACGTGACTGCTTCTTCAGTCGCATGAAGCTGATCTTCCCTTGCGGCGCTTCCCTGCCCGGCCCACTCAAGCAAACCATCGACGACCTGGCTGTCGCGGCGTGCGGCGTGCGCATCCCCATGACCATGGGCCTGGGCATGACCGAAACCGCGCCGTTCGCCATTTCCGCTCATCTGCCCGACTGGCAGGCGGGGCTTATCGGCTTGCCGGCAGCGGGTACCGAAGTCAAGCTGGTGCCTGACGCCGACAAGCTGGAAGTGCGCTATCGCGGCCCCAACATCACACCGGGCTATTGGCGCCAACCTGAACTCACTCGCGCGAGCTTCGACGAGGAAGGATTTTTCCGCAGCGGAGACGGCGCTCGGTTCATCGACGACAACGCGCCCGGAAAAGGCCTGCGTTTCGATGGCCGTATCGCCGAAGATTTCAAGTTGATCAGTGGCACTTGGGTCAACGTAGGCGCCTTGCGCCTGGAAGTCATTGCTGCAGGCGCCCCGTATATACAAGACGTCGTCATCACCGGACACGACCGTAATTACCTGGGCATGCTGATGTTCCTTCTGCCGGCCGCAGCTGCGCTATCGCCCCGCCTGCCCGCGGATGTGCGTCTTGCCGACATCGCCGACGATCCTGATGTGCGCGCCTGGGCGCAAGCTTTGCTGTCCACATTGGCGGCCCGGGCCACCGGCAGCTCCAACCGCATCCAACGTTGTATAGTGCTACGCGAGCCGGCCTCGATGGAGGCCGGCGAAATGACCGACAAAGGCTCGATCAACCAGCGCACTGTGCTCAAGACGCGCGCCGCGCTGGTGGACACCCTGTACGCCGACCAACCCGGCGCCGATATTCTGGAGACCCAATGAACGATTTGACCCAACTGGTGGCGATCGACATCCACACTCACGCAACCGTTTCAACGCGCAACCCGCCCGACGAAGTGGCCATTGCGTTCGATGCCGCCATGGCGGCCTACTTCAAAGAACAAATGCCGCGCCCCACTATCAGCGAAACTGCTGCTTATTACCGCGAACGCAATATGATGGCCGTCATCTTCACCGTCGATACCGAGAGGGCGAACGGCCAGGTGCGCATCACCAATGAGGAAGTCGCCGAGGAAGCCGCCGAGCACCAGGACGTGCTGATCCCCTTCGCCAGTATCGATCCGCTGCGCGGCAAGATGGGGGCGCGCGAAGCCCGACGGCTGATCAAAGACTACGGCATACGCGGCTTCAAGTTCCACCCCTCGGCGCAAGAGTTCTATCCCAACGAACGTGCGGCCTACGACTTATACGAAGCCATCGCCGAAGCCGGGCTGCCCGCCATTTTCCACAGTGGCCAAACCGGGGTGGGCGCCAAGATGCGCGGCGGCGGCGGCGTGCGCCTGAAATATTCAGACCCTATGTTTCTTGACGATGTCGCCGTCGATTTCCCCGACATGCCCATCGTCATTGCCCATCCCTCGTTTCCTTGGCAGGAAAACGCTCTTGCCGTCGCCACGCACAAGCCGTCGGTGTATATCGACCTTTCAGGCTGGTCGCCTAAGTACTTCCCGCCGATCCTGATCCAGTACGCCAACGGCCTGCTGAAAGACAAAATGCTGTTTGGCTCCGACTTCCCTGTGATCACGCCTGATCGCTGGCTGGCCGATTTCAACAAGATCGGCATCAAGCCCGAAGTCATGCCCATGATTCTGCGCGATAACGCCATTCGCCTGTTGGGCCTGGACAAGGATCCAGTCTACGGGCGCTATGTCCGGCTGGCTCCGCCAACGCCGGACGGCTGTTGCTGACCCCGATCGTCTATTGGCTCGGTGAAACGGGGCCGCCTTAGCCCTGCGTAACGGGGCCACCCAAGGCGGCCTTGAATTCATCAGGAATGGGGCTGCCTTTCAATCGGCCCTGTTCGTCGACCGTCGCCCACGAACGCAGTTCGTAGCCACTGGCTATGAGCCGGTCACCGCAGGTAACGGTGTACTCCAACCGGAACCGCTTAAGGGCCCATTCGGCGACGACGGCTTCGATGGTGATCACATCATCGTAGGTGACGGGCGAGCGGAAATTGCTTCCGGCATCCATCAGGGGTGTAACGGCCTGATAGCGCTCGCGCAGATCCCGCAATTTAAGGTTCGCACTGCGCAAGAAGGCGTGGTAGGTGCTGTCGAACCAGTAGAAGAATGTGGGATAGAAAACAATGCCGGCATCGTCGCAATCGCCCCAATTGACCGTCAGACTGTGTTTGAACTGGCTCATCCCCAGACTCTCCTCTAGAAAACTAGAATAATAGCCTGATACGGCCCGTTACGAGCACACCGCCAAGACGCTTTGCTTTTTTTGACCCCTTCCAGCATGGACACGTATGGATACAATTGGGGCGCAAGCTGAAAATCTGGCCTACACCCTCGAGCACAAAGATATATAGCGGAACTTAATGCGTGTTAAGGGGAATTGGCATCTGTTTGGCAAAAGATAGTCAGCTGGGCGCCTTGCCCTTGTGCAAGGCCGAGCCTATCATATGGCATTGTACTTACGCGCCACATGCGCCCTATCGAAGCCACCTCGTCGAACAAGCAATCCGCCGAACAAGCAATCCCATCGAACAAGTAATCATCACACCATGGAAACTCTTAGTCTTTCCCGTAAGAATCCCGCCGCAGCCTCGGCTAAGCCACGTTGGTCAGTGCAAGAAGTCATCGACTTGTACGAGCTTCCCATGCTCGACCTGCTCTTCAAGGCGCAGGTAACGCACCGGCAACATCACGAGGCCAATGCGGTGCAGCTGTCCAGCCTGCTGTCCATCAAAACCGGCGGCTGTCCTGAAGACTGTTCCTACTGCCCTCAATCGGCACGCTACGACACGGGTGTCGAGAAAGACGCACTGCTTCCCCTGGACGAAGTTCTGGCATCAGCCCGACAAGCCAAGGCCGGTGGCGCCCAACGCTTTTGCATGGGAGCCGCCTGGCGCTCGCCCAAGGCCCACCAAATCGACGCCGTTGCGCGCATGGTCGCTGAAGTCAAGGCGCTGGGCCTGGAAACCTGTGTCACGCTGGGCATGCTGAAAGACGGCCAGGCCGAGCAACTGCGCGAGGCTGGGCTCGACTACTACAACCATAATCTGGACACCTCACCCGAGTTCTACGGCCAGATCATCTCCACCCGCACCTACCAAGACCGCCTGGATACGCTCGAACGTGTGCGTAATGCCGGCATCAATGTGTGCTGCGGCGGCATCGTGGGGCTGGGCGAGTCACGCCGCGAACGCGCCGGGCTGATCGTGCAACTGGCCAATATGCAGCCCTATCCCGACTCCGTTCCCATCAACAACCTGGTCAAAGTGGCCGGTACGCCTTTGGAAAACGTCGATGCCATCGACCCTTTCGAATTCATCCGCACCATTGCGGTCGCCCGTATCACCATGCCGAAAGCCGTGGTGCGCCTATCGGCAGGACGCGAGGAAATGGACGAATCCACCCAGGCCATGTGCTTTATTGCCGGCGCCAACTCGATTTTCTACGGCGAAAAATTGCTGACCACCGGCAACCCGCAGTTTGTGCAGGATCAGGCGATGTTCAAGCGCCTGGGCCTGCACGCGGCCACCGATACCGTGCACGCCCAGCATCACCCCGCCAGCCCGGAACCCGGCACCGTCAGCCAGGCGCACAGCGCCAGCACCTTATACCTCCCCACCGAGCCCGACGCCGCGGCTCATTGATCCCGACTGAAACCCGTTTGTGCTGCCGGCCCCGCTTCCGGCGGCACATCGAATTCTGCCTGGGGGTCGGGCTCAGCATCGGCCTCCGCAACTTCACGCGACACATCGGTTTCGACATCCACTCGCGGATCCAGCGCAGCAACAACGGGTGTCGCCTGCAGCTCGGACATCGGCATGAAGTGCGTGGGCGCGTCATCGCTAAGGTTTTCGCCCGTCACACGTTGTGGCCGTACAAACATCACCAAGATGCCCGCACTGGCCGAAACGAAAATAAAGAACAGGCTGTTCCCCCAGTGGCGCATCAAGGCGCCCACCAATAAAGGTCCAATACACGCGCCTAAGCCGTACGTCATCAGCAAGACCGCACTTAGCCCCACGCGGCGGTCAGGATCGACGTTATCGTTGGCAAACGCGACACCAATCGGGTAAAGCGTGAATTGCAAAACCCCAAATGCAGCAGAAATCGCCAGCAGAATCCAAAAAGGCAGATCCCACCATCCCCACAAAGGAATCCCCACCAGCATCAGCAAGAAGGCATTCATGCGCAACAAGCCCGCGCGATTGACTCGATCGGCCAGCCACCCCAAAGGCCCTTGAGCCACCAAGCCGGCGGCCACCGCAGCCGCCAGGAACAGGGCCACTTGGTCGCTGCTTAAGTTTTGCTTCACGGCAAACACCGGCCCCAGCCCATAGAACGCACCGGTCAAGGCGCCTGTCACGAAAACCACGGCCAACGACATGGGGACGCGCGACAGATAGTAGCGGGGGAGAATAGGCGCCGGCGTCAGCATGGCGGGGTGCAGCCGGCGCGTCAGCGCCACAGGCACCAAACACAGCACCGAGCAAATGGCAGAAAAGATCAGTGGCTCGTAATTGAGCTGTGCAAACAAGGTAAGGGACAACTGGCCCAGAACGGTGCCCAGCCCGGAAAACACCATATACAGTGCGAACACGCCGGCGCGCTGGTGATTTTCGGTTTGCTCGTTAAGCCAGCTTTCGATCACCATGAACTGGCTTACCATGGCCAGCCCGACAACCAGGCGAAGCGCGAGCCATACCCATAGGCTATCGACCAGCGCCATGGCAAGCACTGCCGTGGTTACGATGGCTGCCGTCGCCGCGTATGTCCGTATATGCCCGACCCGGATAATCAGTTTGTGACCATAGCGGGCGCCAAGCACCAAGCCCAGATAATAAGCCGCAATCAGCGCCCCCACCCAGACTTCGGAAACCGATGCCGCCGTGAGGCGCAAGCCAAGATAGGTATTGAAAAGGCCGGTGCCCAGCAGCAGGAGAAGCGTCGCCAGGTACAGCGAAAAGAAAGAGGCGACCGTATTAATCATTTACTTCCGTGTCGTCATGGCCGGGCTCCCGGGAGATCCGGCATGCCCGGAGCCGCTAACCTACCGAGGGCAGACGTGCACCCCTGGGCGAGACATCCAGGTCCCGCAGCGCTCTGCCTGAACCTGGCCGAAAAGCGGTTTAAAGCTGGGATAGAAGCGTTTGCGCATCGCTGGTCTGCAATCCGGCGCCGCCCTCTTCGAGATTAAGCTGCTCGATCACGCCGTCTTTGAGCAAGGCGGAATACCGCTGTGAACGCACGCCCAAGCCCCTGCTGGTCAGGTCCAGTTCCAGGCCGAGTTGCTTGGTCCAGGTGCCGCTGCCGTCTCCGAGCATGCGGATACGTCCGTCGACGCCATTATCGCGCCCCCAGGCGCCCATGACGAAGGGATCATTCACCGCCACGCACCAGATTTCGTCGACACCCTTGGCCTTCAGTTGATCGGCGGCCTGAAGGTAGCCCGGCAAGTGCTGCTCAGAGCATGTGGGCGTAAATGCCCCCGGCACGGCAAACAGCGCAATGGTTTTACCCTTGGCGTTCTCGGCCACAGGAAACGCGTTCGGTCCAACGCTGCATCCCTCGGATTCGACCTCGATATACTCGGCCAGCTTGCCATCGGGAATGCGATCACCTACTTTAATAGACATAGTTTTCTCCGTTCACTAAAAATGCGGGGGATGGGTAGGCAAAATGCCGCAATGCCGCATAGCCTGCTGTCCCAGTCTATCATTATGATGCCGACAAAGTGCTTAAGATGCTGCTGGCAGCGCAGCAACCGGCGTGCTCGCAGCGGCCTGGGCGCAATCCGTCGCCGGGGTGTTCTATGGCGTATATTATAAGTATGTTCATCCATTCAAAACGTTTCCAATCATGAGTCAACCCACAACGGTCGAGGCCAGTCTCAGCCATCTTGATGAGTCGGGCCAGGTTCGCATGGTCGACGTCAGCAACAAGGCTTCAACGCAACGCAGCGCCGTCGCCGAGGGCCGGGTACGGCTTAGCGCCACCGCCTACCGCCTGCTAACGGCCCAGGACAACAGTAAAGGCGAAGTCCTTAATACCGCCCGCGTCGCGGGTGTTCTGGCGGCCAAGCGCTGCGCCGAGCTCATCCCCTTATGCCATAGCCTGCCCCTTAGCTTTGCGGGAGTAGAATTTTTCCTGGACGACGACGCCTGCACGGTAACCGTGCGCACCACATGCCGCACCGATCACACGACCGGTGTCGAAATGGAAGCCATGACCGCCTGCAGCATTGCGGCACTGACCATTTACGATATGTGCAAGGCCGCCGACAAGGGCATCATCCTGGAAGAAATCAGGCTCAGGCACAAAACCGGAGGTAAAAGCGGTGAGTGGCACAGCAATTAACGTTCTTTATTTCGCACAGGTTGCGGAGCAAACGCAACGCCGGCAAGAGTCCTGGCCCTTGGCCGAGCCCATCAGCGGAGCCGACTGGCTGGATCAGCTCGAGCAGCGCTATCCGCAATTGGCGCCCACCAAGCGCCTGAAGCTGGCGGTTAATCAATTTCATGTCCCGCTCAGCACAGTGATCAATCCCGGCGACGAGGTGGCCGTCTTCGAACCCGTTACCGGAGGCTGACATGGTGGTGGTCCAACATGAAGACTTCGACACTGCGGCCTTGACGCGCCAATTACGCGAGCGCACGGCGGGCCAGGCGGGTGCGGTGGTTACCTTTACCGGCTATGTGCGCGACTACCAGCACGACACACCTACCCAAAGCCTGTTCCTGGAACATTATCCGGGCATGTGCGAGCGCGAGATCGAAACCATCTGCGAAACCGCGCGCCAGCGATGGGATGTGGCCGAGATACTGGCGGTGCATCGTTACGGAGAGCTGCATCACAAAGAACAAATCGTGTTCATCGCCGTCGCCAGCGCCCATCGGGGCGAGGCTTTCCAGGCCTGCGAATACGTCATCGACGCCTTGAAAACGCGCGCACCCTTCTGGAAACGGGAAACCCTGGCCGATGGCAGGCGCTTCTGGGTCGAGCAGCGCGAATCCGATGCCAGCAAAACCGACCAATGGAATACTGAAACCCATCACGACACCAAGGATACCGCGCCGTGAGCAAGGCAGACACCACCCAACCCCTTTTCCCCCTGAACTGCGCCGTGCTGACCATCTCGAACAACCGCACGACGGAAAACGACACGTCGGGCGACTATCTCGAGCAAAGCCTGCAGGGCGCCGGACACCGTTGCGTGAAGCGCGGCTTCAACTCCGGCAACATCTATCAGGTGCGCCATATTGTCAGCGAATGGATCGCCAACGAAGACATCCACGTCATACTTACCAATGGCGGCACGGGGTTTTCCCACCAGAAATCCACGGCAGCGGCGATCACGCCCTTGCTCGATACAACGCTGGCCGGTTTCGGCGAGCTGTTCCGCCACCTCTCTTACCTGGAGATCGGCACATCCATGCTGCAATCCGACGCGTTTGCGGGCGCGGCGAACAACACCCTGATCTTCTGCATGCCCGGCTCCACAAAAGCCTGCAAGACCGCCTGGGAAGGCATACTCAGGGAACAGCTGGACAGCACCCATCCTCCATGCAACTTTGGCACGTATTACCTGAACCTGAAGAAGTGAAACCCCATGCTAGATTTTGATATCGCGCAGGCCCGGTTGGCCGAGGTCGGCCAACGGCCAGAATCTTCCAACGACTGCGTGCTTGAGCATGCGCTGGGTCGTGTGTTGGCGCAGGATGTCGTCGCCAAACACGATCTGCCTCCGTCGGACAATAGCGCCATGGACGGCTATGCCATACGGCATGCCGACTATGCTCCCGGCAAGCCGATGCCGGTCCAGCAACGCAATTTCGCGGGCCAGGCGCCCGATGCCCTGCAGCCCGGCAATACTATTCGCCTGTTCACCGGCAGTGTCATTCCCCAGGGCGCCGACACCGTCATCATGCAGGAAGACTGCACGGAAACCGACAATACCCTGCTTATCAACGAGGCGCCTGTCCTGGGTCGGCACATTCGCAAGCAGGGCGAAGATGTCCGCAAAGACACCACCATCCTTCAAGCCGGTGTCCTGATCGGCGCGGCGCAAATTGCGCTGCTCGCCTCACAAGGCTATACATCGGTCGCGGTCCACCCGAAGATCAGGATTGGCATTCTCTCGACCGGTGATGAACTCATCGAGCCCGGCCAGCCTCTGGGCCCAGCGCAGATCTACAACTCCAATGGCGCCATGCTGGCGGCCCAGGTCAAGGACCTTGGCGCCGAGGTCGTACATACCGTGCACGCGCTGGACACCACCGAATCGCTGCAGCAGGCTTTTGGCACGTTGTTGCGCGACTGCGACTTGGTGCTGACGGTGGGTGGCGTATCGGTGGGCGAGAAGGATCTGGTGAAGCCCACAATCGAAAGCCTGGGCGGCACGCTGGATTTATGGCGTGTTTGCATGAAGCCGGGCAAGCCAGTGGCGCTGGCCTATGCAAATGGCAAGCCCATTGTGTGCCTGCCGGGCAATCCGGTGTCCGCTTTTGCGGTGTTCACGCTTCTGGTGTCGCCTTTGATCCGCCGCATGCAGGGTCGCACCGAGCTGCTGCCTTTGGTGCGCTATGGCCGGCTTCAAACCAACGCCAGGTTCCATGAAACCCGCGAGGAGTTCATTCGGGTGAAGGCGACGCACGAACCGGACGGAACGACGGCCTTGCATCCGTTTGGAAATCAGGGGTCGGGGGTGATCAGTTCACTGCCCTGGTCGACGGGTATGGCGCGTATTCCCAAGAATACGGTTGTGAGCCAGGGGGATGTTGTGGCGTATTATTCTTGGGCGGAGTGGCTGCGGTAGCTGGGCGAAGCAGCGTCTTTAAGACTCGCTGAACGTGTCCAGCCGCCGCAAATCTTCCGGGGTATTGATATTGAAGAAAAGGCGCTCATTGCCTTCAAAAAGAACCGGCTTTGCATGATTGCATTCCTGCCACGTCTGCACTTTGCGTTCGCCATCGCGTAGATACGATTGCAGGCTGCCGTGTAGATCGCGATGAACCAACATGCAGAGCGGGTGGGCCCGACCATCTTGCCCAGTCGCGTACGCCAACCGGGATGACCGCAGTCCCGCATGAACGCGCGCCAATCCATCCTCCCCAGCTTCAGGCCGTATAACGGCCATGCCATCGTCGACAGATGCATCACCGACAGATGCATGGTCGACTGCATCATAGAGTCGATCAATCAAATCCGTCGGCAATACCGGCACATCCACTGGAATAACCACCAGCCATGGGCTGTTGCAGACAGCCAATGCACTAGCCACCCCCGCCAGAGGCCCCAAGTCGGCCCCCAGGGCGGGATCATCGGCAACGACCCTGCCATACTTCGCATACACATCGTGGTTGCGATTGGCGCTGATCAGCAAACTACCCACGCGCGGCGCCAGGAAACCCACAGCATGCTCCACCAGCGTTTTGCCCACCAACCTTAGCAAAGCCTTATCGACAGGCGCTCCCCCGCCCTGCACCGGCTGCATACGCCGCGCCCGCCCGCCGGCAAGAATCAAACCTGTCACATTTTGGGAAGTCAGGCCAGCCATAGATTTTTGGATATCAAGCCAGCCCGAGGTCCGGAAGGCAAGTCCGCCATAAGTTCAGAATCAACAACATACGCCAAACAACTCTCTCTTACGCATGTTGCCTGGGGTCAGGGGCTCTGGGGGCCGGCGTAAGGCGTGCGCCAGAACCCCTGGCCCCAGGCAACAAACAGGTACATAAGCACCCAAAATATGGGCATCTCACACATCGATGCCGCTCAAAACAGCCGCCTCAGCCGCCGATATAGCTCATTTCGACCTTCTGGCGCTGCACGGTTTCAAGCCCGCGCTGCTCGGAATAATGATCATCCCGCCCCTGCCAGATGGCCGCCATGCGCGCCAATAACAGCTCGTCATCGCCAGTGCCGCGCACAATGGAGCGCAAGTCGTGCCCCCTGTCGGCAAATAGGCACAAAAACACCTTGCCCTCGGGCGAGAGCCGAGCCCGCGTACAGTCGCCACAGAAAGGCTGCGAAACACTCGTAATAATGCCGATTTCACCCTGGCCATCCGCATACTTCCAGCGCTTGGCGACCTCGCCCCGGTAATCCGCTGGCACCCCGGCCAGCGGAAACTCCGCATCGATGCGTTGCAAGATCTGCTTGCCCGTAACCACTTCGTCGAGATTCCAGCCATTGGTGGAGCCGACATCCATGTACTCGATAAAGCGCAAAATATGCCCCGTACCGCGAAAGTGCCGCGCCATGGGGATAATCTGGCCATCGTTCAAACCCTTGCGCACCACCATGTTCACTTTCACCGGCGCCAGGCCCACACGAGCCGCTTCGTCGATACCGGCCAATACCGTCTTCACATTGACATCGCTATCGCTCAGACGCTCGAACATGTCTTCGTCGAGCGCATCGAGACTGACCGTTACCCGATGCAAGCCCGCATCCTTCAGTGCCTGCGCCTTTTTAGCCAACAACGTGCCATTCGTGGTCAGCGTCAGTTCTAAAGGACGGCCGTCCGGCGTGCGCAGGTCGGCCAGCATGGCGACCAGGTTTTCCAGATGCTTGCGCAGCAACGGTTCGCCCCCCGTCAGGCGAATTTTTTCCACGCCCAATTGAGCGGCCACCGAGGCTACCCGGGTAATTTCCTCGAAGCTCAGCAACGACGAATGTGGCAAAAACGCATGATCGCTGCCAAACACCTCGCGCGGCATACAGTAAGTGCACCGGAAGTTACAGCGGTCGGTGACCGAGATACGCAAATCGTGCAACGGCCGGCGGCGCTTGTCGAGCACAGGCCCCTGGCCCGGAACGAAGGCGGGATCGGACGGCAGGTTGGCGGAATGCGCTTCCTGCCGGTTAATGAAAATGACTTTGCTCATACTCTAATCGTAAACGTTTTCAGCCGATCGAGCCCGGCCTTTGCCCAGCGACGCGCCAAACGCCTGTTGCAAGGTCAGAACCTCGCCCAGGTCAGTGGCGTCGTAGCCCACCAGTTGCGACACATAATCATGGTACTGCTCACCATGCAACAGGGCCAGCAGGCCCTGCATGGCGGGCGTCGACAGACTGTCACGCTGCACGGCGAAGAAATACCGCTCTTGCGCCAACGGGATGAATTCCAAACCGCAGCGCCAAGCAGCGGTTTCAACCCCTATACCGACGTCGGCCATGCCGCTGGCCACATGCGCGGCAATCGCCAGATGCGTGAACTCGCTGCTGTCGTACCCCTGAATGCGGTTGGACTGAATCTGGAGACGCTCCAAAATCAAACCCACCAGCAATCGGGTGCTGGAGCCTACTTGTCGATTGACAAAGCGGACATCGGGTTTGACCAGGTCCGCCACAGCAAGAATGTTCTTGGGATTGCCAGGCTGCACGAACAGGCCGGTTTTTCGCCGGGCCAGATAGATTAAACAATGGCGATCAGGATCCAGCCACGAACTGTAGTGCTGCAGGATGGGCGCCTCGTACTCGCCCATCGGCACCTGAAAGCCCGCCAGATCGCACTCGCCGCGATTCAGCGACGCCAAACCCTCGATGGCCGTTCGGTAGCGCAGCTCGACCGGCGAGAGGTCTTGATTATTGGCCAGGTGAATCAGGCCTTCCACGGCAAAGCCATGGCTGGCATGCAATCGCAAGCGCTGGCGGCTTTCCGGGTAAAGGCTTTCAAGCTCTTCCTGCAGCTCGGACGCCATGCTTTCCAGCGTGGGCGTCAGCCGCGCGTCCACCCGCCGATTGGCCCACAGCAGGTGCTTGGCAAAATCGGTAAGCTTGCTGCCCTGGCGTCGACTGGTCTCAAGCAAAGGCATGCCGAATTCCTTTTCAGCATGACGCAACACCCCCCAGGCATGCCGATAGGAAACCTCGCAGGCGCGGCACGCCCCCGCGATATGCCCCATGGCGTCGATGGCGGCCAACAGGCGCAACACCTCACCCAAGGCAAAGACCTCGCCCGAGGGTTTTTCAAGCACCCACTCGGAATTCAGGCGTGCCTGGAACTTATATGTCATTTATTTCCTATTGAAGGGGCGCCATTTAACGAGTAGCCTACCCAGTTGCCAAGTATGAACTTGGGTTATTATGCACTTTTACACATAATAAATCACTTAGAACAAGTCATGTGCCGCCTCGCGGGCCACATGGTTTCACACTTTAGCCATTCCAAGGAATATCGTTCATGCACGCCCTGCCCCAGCCGCCAGACGCTCCACTCTCTGATGCCGTAGTGCTGCAAGTTGCCCAGCAAGCTTTGCAATACTACGAAGGGCAGCCCGGCAATCTGCTGCCCATCCTGCATGCCGTGCAGCACGCCTTGGGGCATATACCGGAAACCGTCGTGCCTGTCATCGGCAAAGCCCTGCAACTATCCCGTGCCGAGATTCACGGGGTGATCAGCTTCTACCCGCATTTTCGCCAAACACCGGCAGGCCGCGTCGTTCTCGAAGTCTGTCGCGCCGAGTCCTGTCAGGCCATGGGCGGCGAACAGCTTGCCGCCCATGCTCAAAGCACGTTGGGCTGCGAATTCCATAACACCACGGCCAATGGCAACGTAACGCTTGAACCCGTCTATTGCCTGGGCCTGTGCGCACAATCGCCCGCCGTCATGCTCAATGGCCAGCCCCATGCCCGCATGACGCCTGCCAAGCTCGACCGCCTGCTCAGCGCCCAGGGGGTATAACACCATGTCCGACACCATTACCCTGTTCGTCCCCACCGATTCCGCCGCCCTGGCCGTTGGCGCCGACGCCGTGGCCCAGGCCATCCACGACGAGGCCGCCCGCCGCAATCAAGCAATCACCATTGTGCGCAACGGTTCGCGCGGCTTGCTCTGGCTGGAAACCCTGGTCGAAGTGCAAACGCCAAACGGCCGCGTGGCCTATGGGCCCGTCGAGGCCGACGACGTTCCCCGCCTGTTCGACGCCAACTGGCTAACCGGCGCTGAGCACGCCCTCTGTCACGGGCTGACCGAAAACATTCCCTATCTGAAGAATCAGCAACGCCTTACATTTGCCCGCGTCGGTATTACCGATCCTTTAAGCCTGCACGACTATCAAGCGCACGGCGGCTACGTGGGGCTGGAAAAAGCCCTGGCCATGCCGCCCCTTGCCATCGTCAATGAAGTCACCGAATCGGGCTTGCGCGGTCGCGGCGGCGCGGCCTTCCCCACCGGCATTAAGTGGAAAACCGTTCTTTCCACGCCCGCTGATCAGAAATACATCGCCTGTAATGCCGACGAGGGCGACTCGGGCACGTTCTCAGACCGCATGCTCATGGAAGGCGATCCTTATTGCCTCATCGAAGGCATGACCATCGCCGGCCTGGCCGCCGAAGCCACCTATGGTTATATTTATGTCCGTTCCGAATACCCCTCTGCCATTGCCGTCCTGAACCAGGCCATCCTGAACGCACGGGAAGCCGGCTGGCTGGGCCAGGACATCCGTGGCAGCGGGCGCGCCTTCGACCTTGAAGTCCGGGTCGGGGCCGGCGCCTATATTTGCGGCGAAGAAACCTCGATGCTGGAAAGCCTGGAGGGCAAGCGCGGCCAGGTGCGCGCCAAGCCCCCGCTGCCCGCCATTACCGGGCTGTTCGGCAAACCCACGGTCATCAACAACGTTATCTCCTTGGCTACCGTGCCCATCATCCTGGCCAAGGGCGCAAGCTATTACCGCGACTACGGCATGGGCCGGTCAACCGGCACGCTGCCCTTCCAGATCGCGGGCAACATGAAACAAGGCGGCCTGGTCGAACGTGCTTTCGGCATTACCCTGCGTGAATTACTGTACGACTTCGGCGGCGGCAGCGCCTCGGGCCGGCCCTTGCGCGCGGTGCAGGTGGGCGGGCCGCTGGGCGCCTATCTGCCCGAATCCCAATGGGATGTCCCGCTCGACTATGAAGCCTATGTCGGCATTTCCGCCATGGTCGGGCATGGCGGCATTGTTGCCTTCGACGACACGGTCGACATGTCGCGCATGGCGCAGTACGCTATGGAATTCTGTGCGATCGAATCCTGTGGCAAGTGCACCCCCTGTCGTGTTGGCGCCGTGCGTGGTGCAGAAGTCGTCCAGAAAATCCGCAACAACGACCACCGCGAACAACAGGTTCACCTGCTGCGCGATCTTTGCGACACCATGCTCGGGGGCTCGCTGTGCGCCCTGGGCGGCATGACACCCTATCCGGTGCTCTCCGCCCTGGACCACTTCCCCGAAGACTTTGGCCTTGACCGCCCCGAACAACCTACCGCGAACATCGCCTGATTCCGGAGCCCACCATCATGCTAGAAACCATTGCAAAACGTGAACGCGACTTCGGCACCCCCGCCGTCGTCAATACGCAGACCGTACGCCTGACCATCGATGGTCACGACTGTGAGGTTCCAGCCGGCACCTCCGTCATGCGCGCGGCCGCAGAACTGGGGATCAACATCCCCAAGCTTTGCGCCACCGACAGTCTCGATGCCTTCGGCTCCTGTCGGTTGTGCCTTGTCCAGATCGAAGGGCGTCGCGGCTACCCCGCCTCCTGCACCACGCCGGTGGAAGCGGGCATGGTGATCCACACCGAAAACCCCAAGCTGCACGACCTGCGCCGCAACGTCATGGAGCTTTACATCTCCGACCACCCACTCGATTGCCTTACCTGCCCGGCCAACGGCGACTGCGAACTGCAAGACATGGCCGGCGTCGTTGGTTTGCGCAATGTGCGCTACGGCTACGATGGCGCCAACCACCTAAGCGACACCACCGATCATTCCAACCCGTACTTCGATTACGACCCGTCCAAATGCATCGTCTGCAGCCGCTGCGTACGCGCCTGCGACGACATCCAGGGGACGTTCGCACTAACCGTCGATGGCAAGGGGTTCGAATCCCGCATCGTGGCGGGCCAGAACGACGGCTTTCTGGAAAGCGACTGCGTATCCTGCGGCGCCTGCGTACAAGCCTGCCCCACCTCATCCTTGACCGAGAAAACCGTCATCATGATGGGCCAGGCCGAGCACTCCGTCATCACCACCTGCGCATACTGCGGCGTGGGCTGCGCATTCAAGGCCGAAATGAAAGGCCAGGAAGTCGTGCGCATGGTTCCCTGGAAAGACGGCCAGGCCAACCGCGGGCATTCCTGCGTGAAAGGGCGCTTCGCCTGGGGCTATGCCACCCACCAGGACCGCATGCTCAAACCCATGATACGCGGCAGCATCACCGAACCCTGGCGCGAAGTCTCCTGGGACGAAGCGATCAACTACGCGGCGTCCGAATTGAAGCGCATCCAGGCCAAGTACGGCCGCGACTCCATCGGCGGCATCACGTCGTCACGCTGCACCAACGAAGAGACCTACCTGGTGCAAAAACTGGTGCGCGCCGGCTTTGGCACCAATAACGTAGACACCTGTGCACGCGTGTGCCATTCACCCACCGGCTATGGCTTGAAAACCACCATTGGTGAATCCGCCGGCACCCAAACGTTTGACTCGGTCATGTTTACCGACGTCATTATTCTTATGGGCGCCAACCCCAGCGCTGCTCACCCGGTGTTCGCCTCGCGCATGAAGCAACGCCTGCGGGCCGGCGCAAAGCTCATCGTCATCGATCCCCGCAGCATCGAACTGGTCGATGCGCCCCACGTCAAGGCCGACTACCACTTGCCGGTGCGTCCGGGCACGAATACCGCCCTACTCACGTCCATGGCGCACGTCATCGCCACTGAAGGGTTGATCGACGAAAAATTCGTGACCGAACGCTGCGAAACCCAAGCCTTCGAACAATGGCGCACCTTTGTGTCCCAGCCGGAAAACTCTCCGGAAGCCATGGAGGAAGTCACCGGCGTCAAAGCAAGCGAATTGCGCGCTGCGGCGCGGCTGTTTGCCACCCACGGCAACGGGTCCATCTACTACGGCCTGGGGGTCACCGAGCATAGCCAGGGGTCGACCACCGTCATGGCCATCGCCAACCTGGCCATGGCCACCGGCAACATTGGCCGCGAAGGCGTAGGCGTTAATCCGCTGCGCGGTCAAAACAACGTCCAGGGCTCGTGCGACATGGGTTCCTTCCCGCACGAGCTGCCCGGCTACCGCCACGTCTCCGACGACGCGGTGCGTCAACAATTCGAACAAGACTGGGGCGTCACGATCCAGCCCGAGCCCGGCCTGCGCATTCCCAATATGTTTGATGCCGCCCTTAGCGGTTCATTCAAAGGCATGTATTGCCAGGGCGAAGACATCGTTCAATCAGACCCGAACACGCAACACGTTACCGCCGCCCTGTCCTCCATGGAATGCATCATCGTCCAGGACATCTTCCTGAACGAAACGGCCAAGTACGCCCATGTTTTCCTGCCGGGCTCGTCCTTCCTGGAAAAAGACGGCACATTCACCAATGCAGAGCGCCGGATCTCCCGCGTGCGCAAAGTCATGGAGCCCATGGGCGGCATGGCCGACTGGGAAGCCACCTGCGCGCTGTCCAACGCCATGGGCTATCCCATGAACTACAACCATCCCAGCGAGATCATGGACGAGATCGCGCGCCTAACCCCCACCTTCCAAGGGGTGTCGTTCAAGAAGATCGACGAACTGGGCGGCAGCGTGCAGTGGCCCTGCAACGAAGAAGCGCCTGACGGCACGCCCACCATGCACGTCGACGAATTCGTGCGCGGCAAGGGCAAGTTCATGATCACCAAGTACGTGCCCAGCGACGAGCGCAGCACTCGCAAATACCCCTTGCTGCTTACCACCGGTCGCATCTTGTCCCAATACAACGTGGGCGCGCAAACACGCCGTACGCCCAACGTGTTGTGGCATGCCGAAGACCTGCTTGAAATCCACCCTCAAGATGCCGAAGACCGGGGCATCCAAACGGGCGATTATGTTGCGGTGCAAAGCCGGGTGGGTGAAACCGTTTTACGCGCCGACGTCACCGAACGCGTCCAGCCGGGCGTGGTCTACACCACCTTCCACTTCCCTGAATCGGGGGCCAACGTGGTTACGACCGACAACTCCGACTGGGCCACCGATTGCCCAGAATACAAGGTTACGGCAGTGCAGGCGCGGCGGGTTACCCAAGAGTCCGACTGGCAGGCCAAATGGTCACGCTTCAGCGACCTGCAGCACGATCTGCTACAACAGGGCTTGGCCACCGACGCCAAGCAAGAACCTGAAACCGCCTAACGCGCAGGCGAAAGGCCAGGCTGTGCTCGCTGCTACCGCTTCCGCCGCCACCCTGCCCCCCCTCCAATCGGCGGGGGGGCGCCGCTCACACCCGGTGCATCGGCGCGGACAAGGCGTCGCGCCCGTCACCGAAAGCGATCAGCTGGCGCAAGAAACCCCGGTGGCGTTGCAATACAATGGGATCAGCCACGCCACGCTCCTGCTTACGCCGTGCGACCTTGAAGATTTCACCTACGGCTTTTCGTTCACCGAAGGCGTAATACGGTCTGCCGCCGACATCTACGACGTGGAGATCGACGAACAGGAAAACGGCATCGTAGTGCAGGTGGAAATTGCCAGCGCCTGCCTGGCCCAGCTAAAGCAGCGCCGACGCAATCTGGCCGGTCGCACCGGTTGCGGGCTGTGCGGCCTGGAAAGTCTGGACGAAGTGCGGCGAGTCCTGCCACCGGTGCCAGAGCGGCACCCGCTCATTACCGAACAGGCCATCGGCATCGCCACCCGAGCCTTGCGCCAGTTGCAACCGCTGCATCTGGCCACCGGCGCAACGCACGCCGCAGGCTGGGCCGACGCCGAAGGGGCAGTCTTGCACGTACGCGAGGACGTAGGCAGGCACAATGCACTGGACAAACTGATCGGGCACTTGCTGCGCCGGGAGATCGATACGGCCACCGGCTTTGCCGTGATTTCCAGCCGAGCCAGTTTCGAAATGGTGCAAAAAGCGGCAGCCGCCGGCATTGGCGTGCTCGTCGCCGTCTCGGCGCCAACCACTTACGCGGTACACGTGGCGGAAGAACTGAACATTTTACTAGCCGGCTTCGCCCGCGAGACTGCGTTTACGGTATATACACACCCCGAACACCTGGCAACCGACACGGCCCCAAGAAGTCTGTAGGCGTGTCGGCAAGCTATAACATCAAGGAAGCACTGCGTTGAAGAATATTGACCATTTAATCCGTCTGGCCAATCGTATCGGCGATTTTTTTGAAGCGTTGCCAGATCGGGCGGAAGGACTTGAGGGCATCGCCAACCATATCCAGAAATTCTGGGAGCCACGCATGCGCACCGCCATGCTGGACTTCCTGAAGCAACACCCCGACGGCAAGACACCCAACGCCGAGCTAAACCCCATTACCCTGGAAGCCATCAGCCGGAATACCGAGCGCCTGACCCCTAAAGCAGCAGCCTGAGCGCACGCTTGTCGCGGTTCGTTTAAGTGGTTGTTTCTTTGACGCGATAGACCAGAACCGCCGTTTTTGCCAAGCCCAAAACCTTGACCGTAACACTGCCCAGCAACAAACGCGACAGCCCGCTACGGCCATGGCTGCCAATAAAGATAAGGTCGCAACCATGTTGTTCGGCCGCCTGGACAATGCCATCGGCCACATTGAAATTGGACACCGCCTGGCTGGAGGCCTTGACGCCTGCGGTTTCGGCACGATCCATGACCGATTTCAGGTATTTTTGCGCCTGCTCGGCGGCGGTCTTGTCGTAGTCTTCGTCGGTAATGGCGTAGGCTGCTGCCATGCCATCGAACCCCACCGTTGCAGCAAAAGGCTGCGTAACATACAAGGCAACGACTTCGGCGCCGATTTGCCGGGCCAGGCACACGCCTTTATTGGCTGCCTGCGCAGCTAACGCCGAACCATCAGTGGGGATGAGTATCTTCTTGAACATTTGGCTGTTTCCTTCAACCGGGCCGCGACCCTTATAGGATTAAGTTGTGCCACCAATCCTAGCTCCAATGCTGGAAAATGAAAACCAGTGAATACGCTTAGGCTTGAGAAAAATCAACCGCCTTTTGCGGCACGGTACAAGTTGGTGCAGCGGCCGCCGCTTCGGCAGTAGGCCAACACCGGGGCCGGAAGGGTATCCAGCAACTGGGCGAAGCGTTCGACATCGGCCGTTGTAATAGCGCCGCTGACGACCGGCTGATATTCGATCACCAACCCTTCCCGCCGGGCAGCCTCGATAACCTCTGCCGACGCCGGCTGGTCCGGCCCACCCTCGAAGTCGGGACGATTGATAATGACGCTTTTATAGCCGGCCTGGGCCACAGCCGCCATGTCTTGCGGCGAAAGCTGCGGCGCAACCGAGAAATCGGCGCTAAGTGGGTTGACGGGAATGGCCATATCGTTCTCCTGGGTCAGTGTACGGCGGGCAGCGTCGCGACGGTAACAAGGCCTGCTGAAACGACGACGGAAAGGTCGCATCCACAGGCCCTGAGCCAGCATCGTAGCACGCCGTGAATTCAGGGCCGGCCAAATACCGGCGCAATTCGGTGATCAGCCAGCCAACCGCCGGCTTCGTCGCCCGCGAGCACCCGAAACTCGGCAACCCGCTGTTCGGCCAAAGGGTCGCCAGGCTCGATGCGGCTGGCCGGATGGCACATGAAAAGATCCCCGCTGCGCATGATGCACAGCCAGGCTGCCAGCAAGCGCGCGTAGGCCGGTTGCCCGCCACGAAAATCATACACGCCGGCAAAGCGCGCATTCAAATCGAACCCCTGCTGTCTTGCCAGTTGCGAGAAACGCCGCGACCCAAGCGTCTGTATCACCATGGCCTTGGCGCGTAAACCCATTGGGACGCCTGTTTGGCGACGCGCCCCCGTATAACGCAGCCAAGGCTTGGCCTGCCCATAGCGCCGCCTCAACTCAAACAGAAGCTCGGTACGAATCTGCGGAAACTGATGGATATGCTGATGACCATCGACGTAGTCGGGTTGCCTGCCCATCACGTCTTCAAAGCGGTCGAGCTGATGCACGATTTGCGTACGCACCATGGCGACATCCAGCCGATACAAGAACGCCTGGCGCATCAATGACGACAACGGCAAGTACAGGCCCGAAGCCTGCAGCATTTCAGTAAAGTTCAGATGCAGACCCGTTTGCAATGGCGATGCCTTCAGGTCGGCGGCGTTGGCTGCGAACGATGGCCCGTCGACCAGGCAACTGGTTGCGCTTAGCCGCCCCAGGCCGGCCAACGCCAATATCCCTTCATCGACACCGTGATTCATGCCAAAATCATCGGCACACAACACCACACGTTTTTTTTCGCCTGACACACTCATGACACGAAAACCGGATAATCAACTATGCAGAACATCATCAGGCAACTAAGCTGGTTTATTGCCGTTGGATGCGCGGCCGCCGCCACCCACTGGTTGGTGGCCGTCGCAGCAGTACGATTTGCGGCAATGCCGCCGCTGGTGGCCAATGTTGCCGGGTGGCTGGTCGCCTTCGGCGTATCGTTTGTGGGGCATTATCAACTTACCTTCAAGCAGCAAGGGGCTTCGTGGACGCGGGCGGCACGGCGTTTTTTTGCCGTCTCGGCAGCGGGCTTTGCCGTCAATGAACTAGCCTATGCCTATTTGCTGACAGCCACCACCATCCGCTACGACATTCTTCTGGCCCTGATTCTTATCGCCATTGCCGTCATGACGTTCATTTTAGGCCGGTTCTGGGCATTTCGGCACAAAACGGCTGGGTAACACCTGGCTCAAGTCGCCATGCCACCAAATGCCCATCTTCCGCAAACGGCTGCAAATCGTTCAAAAGAGGATAATTGGCCAGATCATCGCGATCGGCCACCAGCCATAATCGCGCATCATGGGGGCGGCACAGAAAGCCGGGCAAGGCATCACGATTGATCAACAACTGGTCTCCCAGTGCAGGGTTGAAGGCCGCGGCATCGTAAAGTTCCTTGCGCCAGTTATCGGTGTACGCTATATCGGAAGCGGCCCAGTCGGCGACGACGATGGCCGGCTTTACCGTGCCAAGATAGAAATTCAGGTCGTAACGCAAATAGTCCAGCAGGACAACGTAATCGTGGGTGCCGTAATCGGCCAACATCTTCTTTGCCAACCCCTTGGACGACGGCTGGGGTTTGACCACCATGGCAACAACGGCCGCCAGGCAAATAATCACCGCCACCAGAAAAGACCACGAAAGCGTGCGCAACGCCTTGTCGGCAGCCTCGCCCTGCAAGCGGTCATGGAATGCCCTGGCGACAAAATAAGCCAGAGGCGCCAAGGCCGGCAGGACGTAGCCGATAAGCTTGGATGTGGGTATCGAGAAAAAGCCCACAATAACCACCAGCCACCAGACCATCAGACTGCGTACCGGGTCAGGCCCGCCGGTACACCAGAACGAGCGCCGACAAACCCGCCACAGCTGGATGGACCAGGGCAAGGTCAGCACCAATAGCACAGGCACGTAGAACCAGAACGGATGGGGGTTGTTAAACCCGCCCTGCACAAAGCGCTGGAAATGCTGATAGACAATGTAGTAGTCGACAAAGCCCGGGTAGCGCGCCTGCATGTAAAGCATCCAGGGCAAGCAGATCAATAGGAACAACGCGATCCCTGGCAACCAGAGCACACGCTGCACGCTGCTGAATTGGCGGCGGCCCAACATCCAGAACAGCAATACCGCGCCAGGCAAGACCACCCCGATCAATCCTTTGGCCAGAAACCCCAATCCCGCCAGGACATAGGCCAGCGCCAACAAGCCGCGATACGGTTTGCCAGACTCAAGGTGCAGCACGGCGGCGGCGCCCAGGAAGATGGTCGCGCTGATGATGCCGGCCACCGTCATATCCAGATTGGCGTAATGCGCACCGCCAAACAGGAACGGCTGCAAAGCAAGCACCAGGACCGCTAGCCCAGCCAATCGCCCATGGGTATAGCGTTTTAGAAACCAGAACAGCATGGCCGCCATTACAGTGGCGCCAAGCGCAGAGCTAAACCGGCCGGCCCACTCGTTCACGCCAAACAGCTTCAGGGCGAAGGCTGTAATCCAGTAGAACAGCGGGGGCTTATGAAAAAACGGCAAGCCATTCAGCAGCGGCGTGAGCCATTCGCCTGCCCCCAGCATATTCCAGGCCACGCCTACATACCGACCCTCGTCGGGGGAAATCAGTGGCCGGGTCCAGCTTGCCACGGCCAGCCACGCAAAGACACACGCGGCCACCAGCCACACTGACTGAACCCGCAGCGCGCGGGCTATCACACTATGCAGGAGGTTCATGCCAAATATTGCCGGGCAACTGGCTTTGCCCTATGTGGGTTGTTCATTTGCCGTTGCCGCGGCCAGCAGCGCGTTCACCCGACCGGAAGTCGGGTTGCACGACCGTCATGCGCTGGCCAAGGCCCTGGCCCGTCTGGCTGCGAACCACATAAAGCGGGCGATTCTTGACTTCGTTGAAAATTCGGCCGATATACTCGCCCAGCACGCCCACGGAAATAAGGTTGATGCCGGCAAAGAACAAGACAACCGTAATAAGGGTTGTCCACCCCTGTACCGGGTCGCCGTACGCCAAGTGCTTCAGCACGACAAACAGGCCATAGGTAAACGATAGCGCCGACAACATCAAGCCCAATACCGACAATAGGCGCAAGGGCCACGTGGTGAAGGCGGTGATGCCATCGAGAGCAAAGTGCACGAGCTTGAGCGGCTTGAAGCTGGTGGAGCCATGCAACCGTTGTGGCGGAGTATACGGAAACGCCTCGGCGCGAAACCCCACCCAGGCGAACAGGCCTTTCATGAAACGATTGCGTTCGGGCAACTGCAGCAAGGCATTCACCACAGCGCGATCCATCAAGCGGAAATCACCGGCATTCTGCGGCACCTCGAGGCCGCGTGGAGTGCGCATCAGCCAATAAAAGCATCGCGTGCCCATGCGCTTGAACAAGGATTCGTCGTCGCGCGTGGCGCGGACCGCATACACCATTTCGACGCCCTGCTCCCAACGTTCGAGCATGTGCGGTATCAGCGCCGGAGGATGTTGCAAATCAGCATCCATGGTAACGACCACCTGCCCGCGCGCAGCTTCCAGGCCTGCGCTAAGCGCGCATTCCTTTCCGAAGTTGCGCGACAACTGTATGTAAACGATCTGCGGATACTCGGCGGCCCAGCGTTCGACCGTTGCCGGCGTGCCGTCGGTGCTTCCATCGTCGACCACAACAATTTCAAACGAAGGCGCCAGACCTTTCAGGACGGTGATCAGGGCCGGAAGCAAAACGTCAAGATTGGCTTCTTCATTAAGGCAGGGAATGACGCAGCTAAGCGACGAAAGTTGTGCCATGACAGAGATGAAAAAATGGGTAATAAGTGAGCGCGCTCCATAGTACCCGGAACGGGGTCGGCGCGAATTTACCACTGTAAATCAAAAGCTTCCATCTCGCAATAAAACGATACAAATTTGTAGCAAAAACGGAGCTATCGCGTTTTCAATAAGATATATGTAAAATGAACCTTTATGAAATTCCTGGCCGAAAAGGCCCCCGGAAACTCACCGTCAATTTTCATTACTCCCAGGAGTCTTTCATGGCAGCGCGCGACGATCTTTGCACCGAGGAAGAAATCATCACTCTGGTCTACAACTTCTATGATCGCGTCCGGGCCGACGACAAGCTCGGCCCGATCTTCAACGCCCATATCCACGATTGGGACACCCACCTGGGACGCATGGTGCAGTTCTGGTCTTCGCTGATGCGCGGCACGGGTACTTACAGCGGCGCCCCCATGCCCAAACACGTGGCCCTTCCCGACCTTAGTGCTGAACTCTTCCAGCAATGGCTGGCGTTGTTCCACATCACCACGCAGGAGCTGCCCAATCGCGCATTTGCCGAACGGGCCGAAGAATTCGCGCACCGAATCGCCCGCAGCCTGTGGTACGGCTACCAAATCTATAACCAGCCCGAAACGCCCCCCACCGAGGTGTACCATGTCTAAGGTGATCCCGGTCCATGACCCGGGCAGCGCCCGCTCAACCGCCCCGCAACTCAAGGCCTTCCTGGAATTGGGCTTTCGGCCTTTATATATTGCCGGTTGCGCCTGGGCGCTCGTTTCCATTCTTCTCTGGATCTTTACCCCGCAAGTGCTCACCGGCCCCCTGGGCGGTGTCGCCTGGCACGCACACGAAATGCTGTGGGGGTTTGTAGCCACCATTGCGGTGGGGTTTCTTCTGACCGCCAGCGCCACCTGGACAGGCTTTAACCCTCTAAAAGGCTGGGGTCTCGCCCTGGCCTGCCTGCTCTGGATCGTGGCGCGCGCCGGTTTTCTGGCGGGAGGCCCCACCGCCTTCATGATCGCCTGTGCGGCGGAAACGGCCTTTTTTGCACTGGCAGCCATTACCTTGGCCCGGGTCATGCTGAAAGGCAAAAGCAAACGCAATTACGGCATTCCCGTCTTGGTCGCCGGTCTGGGGGGCGCCAATATCCTGTTCCTGCACGCTGTGCGCTCGGGCGATTACATTGTGCTGATGCACTATTTCGAGCAGGGCCTGATCTGCATGGCGATCATCGCGTTGCTGGTCGCGCGCCGCGTCATTCCCTTTTTCGCCATGCGTGCCACCCCCGGTCTGCAAATCCCCATGCTTACCCGCAGCGGTCATGTTCAACTGGCGGCCGGGGTCATCGCCATTGCGACAGGTCTGGCCTCGCTCGCCATCCCGACCGCTGTGCTGTTGACGATCATCGGCGTGATCAGTCTGTACCAGCTCATCCGCTGGAAGCCGCACGCGGTTCTTTCCAACCCACTGCTCTGGATTCTCTACGTCGGCTACGCACTCATGGGAATCGGGCTGCTGCTGGCCGCGGCCCACGTCGCGGGCCTGGGATCCATCGCCTTCGCCCGTGCCGCAACGCATATCCATGTCATCGGCATGGGCGGTTTCGCCGTACTGATCATCGGCATGGTCACGCGTACCGCGCTTGGTCACCTGGGGCGGCCATTGGTCCTGGATAAATCCATGGTGGTCTGCTACTGGCTGATGCTGGCCGCAGTGGTGTTTCGCTTGGCCGCGCTGTGGCCGTCCGGTGCAACGCTGATGCTGCTGCATACTGCCGCCGCTTTGTGGATTCTGCTGTTCGCCCTGTATCTTTGGCGCTTCACTCCCATGCTGATACGGCCGCGACCATGAAGCTTACCGCCCACACCGATTACGCAATGCGCCTGCTGATGTATGTAGGCCGGCATCCCGACCGCCTGTGCACGATCGCCGAAATCGCCCAGGCCTACAAGATTTCAGAACCGCACCTGATGAAAATCACGCATCGGCTGGCTCAATGCGGCTGGATTGAAACCGTGCGGGGCAAGAACGGCGGAATGCGGTTGGCCATGCCGGCCGAGCAAATCAGTCTGGGCGCTGTCATACGCGATACCGAGAACGACTTGGTGCTGGTCGAATGTTTCAACTCGGGCTCCGCGTGCACACTGCAAGGCGACTGCAAACTTACCTTCATCGTCCAGGAAGCGCTGCGGCAATTCATGGATTACCTGAACAGCCACAGCCTGGCCGACATCTTGCCGCACAACGACCCGACGGCATCTTCCAATAGCGAACAGCCTTTAGTGTTCGTCGAAACGGGTTAGCAATTCCATCAGCAACGGCCTGATGGTTCGCAGTTCTTGCAGATGGGTAGCCGACAGGGCCGAGAGCTTTTCTTCCGCCAGGGGCGTAAGCCCGACCAGGACACGACGCCCATCCAGCGGGTCGCGCGTTCGTGTCACCAGCTCCATACGCACCAGGCGGCTGATCAATTCCACCGCGCTATGGTGCTTGATGAAAAGATACTCGGCCATTTCACCGACACTGGGCGGAGTGTCAAGGCTTAGTCCTTTTATTGCCAGCAACGCCTGGTGCTGTTGCGGCATAAGCCCTGCCCCTTGCGCCGCCGATTCGCTGAAGGCCAGGAACCGGCGTAGCGCATGGCGAAACTGCGCGAGCGTGCGGTAGTCGTCGTCGGAGATACGACCGGGCTGGGCAGCCTGCGCCTTACCCTGAGACAAGTTCACACCGTACGGTAATGGGATGGTCGCGCAAACTTGTTATCACAGCGTCGTCGACCCGGCCTTCAACATCGGACACCACATAGCCGATTTGCCCCAAGGTTTGCAGTTGCTGACTGACAATGTTCAGCCCATGCTCGGCCATCAGGCTGCTAAGCGTGCCGATGGCGCCTGGCAAGTTTCGGTGCACATGCAAAATGCGCGCTGTGCCGGCCGGCTCCTGATAGGGAATTTCCGGAAAGTTGACCGCTCCCTTGGTCGTGCCGCTTTTAATGAAACGAACAAGCTTCTCGGCAACTTCCCGGCCAATGTTTTCCTGGGATTCCTGGGTGCTGCCGCCAATGTGGGGTGTAAGAATGACGTTGCGCATGCCGATCAGCGGGCTGTTCAGGGGTTCGTTGGCGCTTTTGGGCTCGGTGGGAAAGACATCGATGGCGGCGCCCGACAAATGCCCTGTTTCAAGAGAGTCGCGCAAGGCGGCGATGTCCACTACGGTGCCCCGCGATGCATTGATAAGGATGGAACCGCGCTTCATCGTGGCCAGGGCGGCGGCATCGATGATGTTCTGGGTTCCGCGCCCGCCTGGCACGTGCAGGGTAACCACGTCGGCCTGGCCCAGCAATTGCTTGAGCGTGGTGCAGGCGCGCGCATTGCCCAGCGGCAGCTTGGCTTCAATATCGTGGAAAATGACGCGCATGCCCGCAGCTTCGGCCAGCGTCCCGACCTGCGAACCGATATTTCCATAGCCAATGATGCCCAGCGTTTTCCCACGCGTTTCGTAGGCGCCTTCCGCAGTCTTGTCCCAATGGCCATGATGCACACGATCGTTTTTCTCGGGGATGCGGCGCAGCAACAAGATGGATTCGGCCAGCACCAGTTCAGCCACCGAGCGCGTGTTCGAAAACGGCGCGTTGAAAACAGGGAGCCCCTTCAGCATGGCGCTTTCCAGATCCACTTGATTGGTGCCTATGCAAAAGCATCCAACCACCCGCAAATCCGGCAGGTCCGCCAGCAGCGCCGCATCGAGGTGCGTGCGCGAACGGATGCCTACAACCTGGGCGCCACGCAACGCATCGCGAAGCGATTCGGGAGGCAGCGCCGCAGCATGGGCGGTGATATCATCCAGCCCGGCCGCCTCGAAAACCTCGCGGGCGCTGGGATGAATGTTCTCAAATAAAACAATACGGGTCATAAACTCTTCCAAAGCAAGGGCAATAAAGGATTATTGTCGCCTATCGCGCCGGATGCGGCGCCCTCATCCCTGCTAAGGTCAGGGATAAAGCTTGCTATGATAGCGTCATGCCACGGCGGCGGCTAGAAAAGCCCCCAAAGGCTTATCGCGGAACTTATATTACCGGATAACACCATGATTACTACAGAACAACTTACCTGGACGGATGCCTTCCTGGTCGGATACCCGCCCATGGACGAAACCCACAAGGAATTCGTGGATATCGTCGGGGCCATGCTGCAGGCGCCGGACCAAGACCTGGCCGACCACCTGGAACGGCTGATCGTTCATAGCTTGCAGCATTTTTCACAAGAAGAAAAATGGATGAACTCCACCGACTTCCCGGCCACGGAATGCCATACGAACGAACACAACGCCGTGTTGCAATCAATGCGCGACGTGCTGGCTTACCTGCAAGAAGGCGGTGCCCCCGAAGAAGCACGCCGCCTGGCCACCGAACTGGCCCGGTGGTTTCCGGGCCACACCGACTACCTTGACGCCTCGCTGGCGCAATGGGTGTCCAAAAAACAACTCGGCGGCGTACCCATCGTGATCCGGCGCGGCGTTGCCAACAACAGCCTGGACTAGTCCGCCGTCATGCGGATGTCTTTGCTCAGGTAGTCGTTGGTGTATAGCGTAGCCGGGTCAAACTGGTTTTCCAGCCCGATCAAGGTGTTGACCAACTCGTAATCGGCCTTGATGCGGTCGGCATCGAAGGCGCCCAGCGCGACCGACGTGGTGGTGTCGTCGCGCATCAGTTGCTTGATCCGATTCCACTGATCCCGCTGGTTGTCGGGATTCAAGCCGCTGACGTCATCCGTCAAGGCCTTCAAGCAGGGCTCGAAGTCTTTCACGCACGCGTCGTAGGCACGCTGGGTGATCTGAGCAAACTTTTGCACCAGCTGGGGGTTTTTCTTCAGGTAGTCGCCATTGACGATCAGGGAATTGCCATACATATTGACGCCAACCTCGCGCCACGGCGCAAACCCAAGGTCATCGCCAAATTCCCGCGCCTTCAGGTCGTGCTCGTTGTAGAAATCGCTAATAATGTCGACCGCCCCGGTTTTAAGCGCGCCGACTTTGGCCTGTGGGCTGATGTTCACAAAGCGCACCGATGCGGGGTCGATGCCCACTTGCTTGGCGAATGCCGGCCACATCAGCCGCGCAGCATCGCCCGGGGGGTTACCGATTTTATGGTCGGGAAAGTCTTTCGGCCCCTTGATGCCCGACGATTTGAGCCAATAAAAGCCTTGCGGGCTATTGGCGTAGATCACCATAATGGCTTTCAGGTCGGCCCCTTTGCTGACCGCCTGCATGGCGGTGGGCAAGTCGGCAATACCGATGTTGGCGCCGTTATTACCCACCCGCTGCGCCGACAAGGCCGACCCTTTGCCCGCTTCAATCGTCAGATCGATGCCCGCGTCCTTGTACCAGCCTTGCGACTTCGCGAAGTAGACCGGCGCATGATCGGCGGTTGGCGTCCAATTCAGCATGAAGCTCATGGACTCGTCGGCCAACGCCGGGGAGGCGGCGCTTGCGAACAACGCCGCGCCAATGGAAAGGAATACCGCAGACAAACGTGTTCGCATAAAATTTGCTCCAGAATGGTGAAGTCGTGAACAATATGATTTACTCTGCCGATTAATATTACCAACTGTTTGGTTGATACACAATAACCTGAAATCCGAACTAGAAAGACCGTATCCATGACCACCCGCGCAACATCCTCTTCCCGGCCGATCCGTGCCAGACGCGACGCCACCGCCACCAGAAAGGCGCTGATCGCAGCCGCCATCGGCGAATTTTCCGCCAAAGGTTTCGAAGGGGCCCGAGTCGACGAAATCGCGCGCAGCGCACAGGTTAACAAACAGCTGGTCTATCACTATTTCGACAGCAAGCAGGGGCTGTATCTGGTTGCCCTCGAATCGGTCTATGCCGAAATCCGCGAAGAGGAAAAACAGCTTTCGCTCGGCGCGCTAGATCCTTTGCAAGCCATGTCGCAACTGGTTGCCTTTTCATTTGACTATCTGGCGGCTCATCCCGAATTCATTGCCTTGCTGGCCGACGAGAACCGCAACAAGGGCCAGCACATTCTGGGTTCGACCCCGCTACGCAAAATGCATTCGCCCTTCATCGGCATGCTGGAAGCCACGCTCGAACGCGGGGTGGCCACCGGCGTCTTCCACGACAAGTTTGACGCCATCAATCTGTACATCTCCATTGCGGGAATTTCGTATTTCTTTTTCTCCAACAACCACACGCTGTCGGCGATCTTCGGCAAGAAGCTGGGTTCGCGCGCGCAACTGGCCGCGCGCCGGCGCCATGTCATCGAGTTCGCCCTGAACGCTCTCAGACCCTGATTTATCAGGCTTTGATCTCTTCCGGTCCTGAACATGCCACGCGCCTTAATCAACCATTTGGTTGACTTATGGCAGCCGGCTGTCTATGATTTTCAAAAGACGACTTTCGCGGAAAATACTGAATGACAAGCACCGAGACCAACGCCCCCCAGGCTCACACCGGCCCGGTCGACGCCCCCATGTGGCAGCGCTGGTCCATTATTATCGGCGTGCACCTAGCCTTCGTCCTGCTATGGGAAGCCTTTGTCCGCGTCTTTGAAATCAAGTCCTTCATCCTGCCCACGCCCACAAGCGTGCTGGCAACGCTCGATAATCCTCATTACGACTGGCTGCACAACACCTGGGTCACCGCCCTGGAAATTTTCGGCGGCTATGTGCTGGGCCTGGTTCTGGGCGTGCTGTGCGCCTTGCTGTTCATTACCAGCCGGCGGCTTACCTTGCTGGCTTTTCCGTTGCTGGTCACGCTTAACATGATCCCCAAGGTGGCACTGGGGCCGCTGATCATTGTCTGGTTCAGCTACGGCATAAGCACGAATATCCTGATTACCTTCAGCCTGTGCTTCTTTCCCATTCTGCTCACCACCATACGCGGCTTGAACGAAACCGAGCCCGACCTGCTGGATCTGGTCCACGCCCTGAAAGGCTCGCGCTGGCAAATGTTCCGGTATATCCAACTGCCCGGCTCGCTGCCCTATTTGTTCTCAGGCATGAAGGTCGCCACCATTCTGGCCGTCGCCGGCGCCGTCGTCGGGGAATTCATCGCGTCTGACCAGGGTCTGGCCTACCTGATGATACAGGTGCAGGCATCGCTGGACACGGCGGCGGTCTTCATGGCCGTACTGCTTATCACCGCCCTTGGCGTGCTGCTCTATCTGCTGGTCTTGCTGATGGAACGGCTTCTTATTACACAGGATGCACGAATTCAATGACCTCCGACCTTTTAACGAAGCCAACGCTGAACGAGCTGCCGTTTCCTTCGCACTTCGCCACAGAAGAACAGCTCGACGACTATCTGGCGACGCCCTCGCGCGAACTGATTGCCGATATGGCCACGCTCACCGGCGACCTAATGATCCTGGGCGTCAGCGGCAAAATGGGGCCGACACTGGCGCGCCTGGCGCGCAATGCCATGGCGTCCGAACGGCGTGTCATTGCCGTGGCGCGTTTCAGCGATCCCAGTGTTCGCGCCATGCTCGACAAACACGGCATCGAAACCATTGCGTGCGACCTGCTGGACGCCAATGCCCTGGCCGCCTTGCCGCAGTGCGAGAACATCATTTTCATGGCGGGGCACAAGTTCGGGGCCGACGACAACGCCCCGCTTACCTGGGCCATGAACGCACACGTTCCGGCACTGGTGGCACAAACCTTCACCAAGTCGCGCATCGTGGCTTTTTCAACCGCCTGCGTCTACCCCTTTGTGCCAGTCATCGGCCAAGGCGCACACGAAAGCCTGCCACCCGACCCGCCGGGGGAATACTCCAATTCCTGCGTCGGTCGCGAGCGCATGTTCCAGTACTTTTCCCAACTGCACGGCACGCCCGGCCGGCTTTACCGGCTTAGTTATGCCATCGACATGCGCTATGGCGTTTTGGCCGATGTCGCCACCAAAGTGTGGCGGGGGGAAAGCATCGATCTCACCATGGGTCACGCCAACGTCATCTGGCAGGGCGACGCCAATGCCCAGGCCTTGCGCTGCCTGGCGGTAGCCACCACGCCCACATCACCGCTGAATGTCAGCGGCCCGGAAACCGTTTCCATACGCTGGCTGGCGCAAGAATTCGCCCGCCGCTTCAACAAACAAGCCCTGCTTACCGGCGACGAAGCGCCGACTGCGTGGCTGATGAACACCGGCGAAGCCGAACGTCTGTTCGGCTACCCCAGGGTATCGCTATCGCGCATGATCGAATGGGTGGCCGACTGGATCAGCCGTGAACAGCGTCTTTACAACAAACCCACCAAGTTTGAATCCCGCGATGGAAAATACTAAGGCGCTCGATTCTTTACCCGAGACACTGGCACGGCCCTCCCAGGCCGATCTTGTCATGCTGAACCGGCTGGTGGAACAAAGCGGCTGGAACCAGACCGCCCACGACTGGCAGGTGTTCGAGACCCTGGGCAGCATCCACGTCATTCGCGATGCGCAGAACACCATCGTGTCCAGCGGCGCCGTGCTGCCGCTGGACACGACCGCTGCGTGGATCAGCATGATTCTGGTCACGCCCTCGCGGCGGGGCCATGGACTGGGGCGCGCCATATTCCAGCGCTGCCTGGACGAAGTGCAGAAAACCGGCCGCGTCGCCCTGCTGGATGCCACGCCGGCCGGCGAAGCCTTGTATTCGCAATACGGTTTCACCAGCCAATGGCACTTAAGGCGCTGGCATCGATCCGCCCGCACGCCAACGGCAGCAGCCCCTGACCCTGGTTCCATGTCGGCCCAGGACCCGGCCGGCTCAGCCCTGCCGGAAGACAACAGGCAGGCAATTGCCACGCTTGCAGCGCTGGACGCCAAGGCATTGGGAATCACCAGGGACACCTTCATCGACAAGCTCGCCGCGCGCCCCGGATCCCGCCTGGTTCGGCGGGCTGATGCCATGGCCATCGTACGTGATGGCCGCTTCGCCCGGCATGTCGGCCCGCTGGTGTCTTCTTCCGAGGCAGCCGCAGCCGCCCTGCTCTACGACATCTGTGAAAGCGAAAGCGCCGAGTTGCTTATCGATGTACCCGAATCGCGCCAGGAATTGCATATACAGCTAGAGGCCATGGGTTTTGCGCCGCAACGGGGTTTTGCCCGCATGTCGCTGGGCGAGCCTGCGCCTGTGGGTCTCACAGCTTTCATCCATGCCATCGCCGGCCCCGAATATGGCTAACCGCCACTTACCAGGAATACGTCATGTCGTTGCAACGAACCGATATCCCCGCAAATGTCCTTGAGCGGCTGACGCAGGGCTCCGTCATCCCGGCGCACCCGCTGGCGCTGGACGCCCAGCGCCAGTTCGACCGGAAACGCCAGCGCGCACTCACCCGCTACTACGTGGATGCCGGCGTGGGCGGCCTTGCCGTAGGGGTTCACACTACCCAATTCAGCATCCGTGAGCGCGGCCTGTACGAAACCGTGCTGGCTGCCGCCATGGAAGACCAGGCTACCTGGGCCGAGCACCCGTTATTCATGATCGCCGGCCTGTGCGGCGCAACGCAACAGGCAAGCGCAGAAGCGCGCATTGCGGTGGGTCTGGGCTATCACGCGGGCCTGCTGAGCCTGGCCGCGCTGGCGGGTTCCTCCGAAGACGAGATCATCGCCCACTGTGAAGCCGTCAGCCGAGAAATTCCGCTCATCGGCTTCTATTTGCAGACCGTCGTGGGGGGGCCGGTGCTATCCAGCGACTTCTGGCGCCGCTTTGCATCCATACCCAACGTGCTGGCCATCAAGGTGGCCCCCTTCAACCGGTACCGGACCATCGACGTGGTGCGTGGACTGATCGACGCCGGCGCCGAAGAGCGCGTTTATCTGTACACCGGCAACGACGATCACATCATCCTGGACCTGACCGTCCCGTTTACCGCCATGCGCGACGGCCAGCCTGTCAGCGTACGCTTTCGCGGCGGTTTGCTGGGCCATTGGTCGGTCTGGACCGCCAGCGCCGTAGCGCAGTTGGAACGGATCAAATCCGAACTGGCCTCCGGCGGCACCCCAAGCGCCGACCTGCTGGCGCTTGATTCGCGCGTTACTGATTGCAATTCCGCATTCTTCGACGTCAACAACAATTTCCATGGCTGCATCGCCGGCTGCCACGAAGTGCTGCGCCGCCAGGGTCTGCTGGAAGGCATTTGGTGCCTGGACCCGGCCGAAGGCCTTGGCCCCGGGCAAAGCCAGGAAATCGACCGTGTCTACCGTGTACACGGCGATCTGTCCGACGACGCCTTCGTGCGCCAGAACCTCGACCGGTGGTTGGCATGACACAACATCCCGCAGATATCCAAACCGCAGTCCGCGAACAGCCAGGGCAAAAGCCCTTGATCCACATGAGCGGCCTGCGCAAGGTGTACCGAAAGAAGAACCAAGAGTTCCTTGCCGTCTCGGATGTCTCCATGGACATTCACGAAGGCGACCTGATTTCGCTGGTTGGGCCGTCGGGTTGCGGCAAGTCCACCCTGCTCAAGATACTGGCCGGCCTGCACGGACACGATGGCGGGACACTGACCATTGGCGAATCCAACGGTACGTCGTTCACACCCGGCCGCGATGTCGGCATGGTGTTCCAGCAACCCGTACTGCTTAAATGGCGCACCATCCTGCAGAACTTGTTGCTGCCGGCCGACATCCTTGGTCTGAACCGCAAGGCAGCGACCACGCGCGCCCACGAATTACTGGAAATGGTCGGCCTGGGCGGCTTTGCCGACAAAATGCCCTACGAACTATCGGGCGGCATGCAGCAGCGGGCAGCCATTGCCCGCGCCCTTATCCATGATCCCAAGCTGGTATTGATGGACGAGCCGTTTGGCGCCCTCGACGCCCTGACTCGGGAAAAAATGAATCTCGAAATGCTGCGCATCTGGGAAGAAACGGGCAAAACCTTTGTGGTCGTCACTCACAGCATCCAGGAAGCGATTTTCCTGGGTTCTCACTGCGCGGTATTAACGGCCGGCCCGGCCCGCATGGCCGACTTCTTCCCCATCGACCTGCCCGCGCCGCGCCGCCTGCAAATCAAGACCAGCCCCGAATTCGGCGATTATGTGCGGCGCGTCTACGATCTGCTGGGCGTAGATTAGCCTGTCTGAGTCAGCGGGCCAGCAATTCGCCCAGCATAAAGCCTGAACCTGCGCCCGTCCCCGCCCCCGGCCAGGTCGATGCGCCGCACAGGTAGAGTGACTTGACCGGCGTGGCGTAGCGGGAATGGCCGGGCACCGGCCGGAATATGAAATTCTGATCCAGATGATGGCTCCCGCCGATACTGTCGCCGCCAATCAGGTTGGGGTTTTCATGCTCTAGGTCGCGGGGCGAAAACACGCTGCGGCCAAGAATCCGCGCCCGAAAACCGGGCGCATAGCCTTCGATGATATCGAGCACGCGATCCGCATACGCCTCGCGAGCCTCGTCCCAGTTCGTTGCGTTGATCCGGCCAAGGGCATCCCCCCGGATTTCCGCAGGCACAACCCGCACCTGGATCCACAACACATGCCGACCTGCGGGTGCGCGTTCGGGATCAAGCGCCGTGGGCTGCCCCACGACAATAGCCGGTTCGGCAGGCAGCAAGCCATCGGATGCTTCGGCATACACCCGCGACATCATGGCCAGGTCGGGGGCGATATGCACGTAGGCGAACTTTTTCAGGTCGTCGCCCGCCGTCCAGTCGGGCAGGCCATCCATCGCCAAATGGATCATCATCGCCGCCGGCCCAGAACGAAATGCAGCGATCTGGTCCTCGAAACCAGTCGGCGCCGTACCCTTGGGCAACAAGCCGCCGAACACCAACCGTGGGTGCACGTTGGCGATCACCGCTCGCTTGGCTCGCAACGCACGGCCATCCGCTAAACGCACCCCGGTGGCGGCGCCATTGTGCGTATCAATGCCGGTCACCTGGCTGTCCAGCAGCAACTGGCCGCCCTTGCTTTCGAACAACGCCGTCATGGCGCGGATAATGACGTCGGCGCCGCCCTTGCCAATGACCATGCCAAACGCCTGATTCGACATGGACTCTAGATAGGGAAACAAGGCGCCTCCGGCAATGTCGGGCGCGAAATCCACATGCAGGCCCCAGGCCGCCATCATGGCCTTCAGTTTGGGATGGGCAAAATGACGATCCAGGAAGTCGCGCGGCGTGGCTACGAACAGCCGGGCAAGATCATACAGTCCCGCCGTGCCCAATTGGCGCCAGGCGCCCCACAAAGCCTTGCCTGCGCGCCAGGAAGGTATGGGCGACCCCATCAACCCGAAAATATGGGGGGCATTCTTGCCAAAATGTTGCTGCATGGCCTGCCAGGCTGGCACATCCTGCGGTGAAATCGCCTCGATGGCCGCCGCCGTTTTGGCCGGATCGCTACTTACGCCCAGGCTGCTTCCATCGCGAAACACACTGGCAAAGCAATCGGGCGCCGGAACCAGTTCCAGCCCATGCTGCATTAAGGCATCGCCGTACTTGGCATGAAACGCCGAGCCGGCAAACATGGAAAGGTTCATCGCGCACAGGTCATGGCGAAACCCCGGCAAGGTCGCCTCGCGGGTTTTTACCGCCCCGCCAGGCGTCGACGCGGCCTCGACCACAGCGACTTTCCAACCTTTGTCCGCCAACTGAATGGCAGCCGCCAGGCCGTTCACCCCAGCGCCAATAACCATGGCATCAAAGCTCATGTTGCGTATTCCTTACAAAAGTGATTCCCGCCAGCGCGGCCGGCGCTCCTGTGAATGCGCCGGAAGGCAACCAGAAGAATTCTACGCGGTTGTCCGTCGCTTGCGAACCAAGTACATCGCTTACGGCTTGCTCTTGAATGCCTTCCGGCATTGCCTGTCGATTCAGCCAAATGTAATTAATAATGCTAATCGTTTAGAATCTAGGTTTTCATTGTCGCACCTAGGAGAATCACCGGATGCGTAGTTTGTTGCTTGTGGCGGCTCTCGCCCTTTCCATGGGCGCCGCCCACGCCGCCGTCGACAAAGCGGCTGTTGTTAAAACCTATGCTGATGTGGCCCAGGCAGAGTATGAAGACGCCTTGGCTACGGGCAAGCAGCTTCAGGCGGCGATTCAGGCGCTGATCGCCAAACCCAGCGCCGAAACGCTGCAAGCTGCGCGGCACGCCTGGCTGGCCGCGCGGGTGCCCTACCAGCAAACCGAGGCCTTGCGCTTTGGCAATCCCATCGTCGACGCCTGGGAAGGCCGGGTCAATGCCTGGCCGCTGGATGAAGGCATGATCGACTATGTCGATGCTTCATACGGCACCGACTCCGACAGCAATGCTTATTATGTAGTCAACGTCATTGCCAACGACACGCTAAGCGTGGGCGGCAAAACGGTCGACACCAGCGTGATTGACGCCCGCCTGCTGGGCGAAGTACTGCACGAGGCCGACGGCAACGAGGCCAATGTGGCGACGGGCTACCATGCCATCGAGTTCCTTCTGTGGGGCCAAGACCTGAACGGCACCGGCCCGGCTCCCGCCGGCCGCACAGGCACGCCGCAAGAACGCCACGCCGGCAATCGTCCCCACACGGACTTCGACCCTGCCAACTGCACCGGCGGCAATTGTCAGCGCCGCGCCACCTACCTCTCGGTGGTCACACAGATGCTGGTCGACGACCTGCAAGAAATGGCCGACAACTGGAAAACCGACGGCGCGGCGCGCACTGAAGTGCAAACCGACCCGCAAGCAGGCCTAATCGCGATGCTGACTGGGTTGGGAAGCCTATCGTACGGTGAACTGGCCGGCGAGCGCATGAAGCTTGGCCTGATGCTGCACGACCCCGAAGAAGAGCACGATTGCTTTGCCGACAATACGCACAACTCGCATTTCTATAACCAGGTCGGCATGATGAATGTCTATCAGGGCCGCTACAAGCGCGTAGACGGCTCGATCGTTGAAGGCGCAAGCCTGTCCCAACTGGTCGCCGAGAAAGACGCTTCGCTCGACAAAGAAGTGCTGGCCCGCATGCGGGCCACCTATCAGGCGATGTTGACCATGAAACAGCGGGCCGAGACCATCGAAACTTACGATCAGATGATCGGCCAGGGCAACAGTGAAGGCAATGCAGTCGTGCAAGTGGCCATCGATGCCCTGATCGCGCAAACACGCAGTTTCGAACGCGTCATCGCGCTTCTCGAACTGGGCGCCATCGAGCTTGAAGGCTCCGACAGCCTCGACAGCCCGGACGCGGTTTTCCAGTAAGTCGGCGGCTGTTTTGAACGATTCAAGCAAAAAAGGAGGCCGCTTCGGCGGTTTCCCATTCCTGGCGATCGCTGCCTTGGCGGCAAGCACGTTGACAAGCCCGGCCGTCTTTGCGGCGGAAACACTGGCGCACCGCAACGATCTGACACCCCATGACCGCACCCGCGTTGCATCCATCACACGGCCTGCGGCGGATTTCACGACGGCGGAACCCTTCGAGGTCATGCAAGGCGGCGCGGGCACGGTCGACAAGCTGATCAATGCCGACATCTACTCGCATCCGGCCGCCAACCTTACCTTCGAGGGAAGGCAGGAGTTTCTGGTTGGAAACGGCCTGTTCCGCAAGGACTGGGTTTCATCGCCGTCGTCCACACTGGCCTCTGACGGCCTGGGGCCGCTTTTCAATGCGCGTTCTTGCCAAGCCTGTCACGTCAAAGATGGGCGCGGCACCGTGCCTGGCTTCGAAGCGCTCGGCCAGCGCGACGCCGTCGCGCTCCTAGCGCGCCTGTCGCGCCCGGCCAACGTGGCCAAGGCGCAAGAAAGCATCAAGAATGGCGGTGGTCAATGGTTGCCTGACCCCGTCTATGGCAACCAGTTGCAGCCATTCGCCGTCGCGGGCATTCCGGCCGAGGGCCAGCTTAAGATCGAATATCGTGAAATACCGGTCAAACTCAATGGCGGGGAAACCGCCATGCTGATGCAACCCATCGACCGCGTGGACAATCTCGGTTATGGGCCGCTGCATGCCGACACCACCGTTTCCCCACGGCTGGCCCCGCCCATGCTGGGCCTGGGCCTGCTGGAAGCCATTCACGAACACGACATCCTGGCCAATGCTCAACACGACCACCCGGACGGCATCACGGGCAAGCCCAATTGGGTGCGCGACACGGCCGGCAACCGGGTACTGGGGCGATTCAACTGGAAAGCCTCGCAGCCGGACGTCCACCATCAGTCCGCCACCGCATTCTCGAACGACATGGGCTTGTCGACCCCATTACGGCCCAGCCACCACGGAGACTGCACCGACGCGCAGGAAGCGTGCCTGGACCTGCCCCACGGCGCGCAGGCGCATCTGGGCGAACATGAGGTCCCAGCACGACTGGCCGACTTTGTCACCTTTTACTCCGAGAACCTTGCCCTGCCCCAACGACGCGACGTCGACGACCAGCGCGTCCTGGCAGGCAAGAAGCTGTTCTATGAGTCGCAGTGCGTGGCCTGCCACGTTCCTAAATACGTAACTCGGCGCGACGCCGCACGGCCCGAGCACCGGTTCCAGCTTATCTGGCCCTATTCCGATCTGTTGCTGCACGACATGGGGCCCGGCTTGGCGGACGGCCAACCCGAAGGCGAAGCCAGCGGCAGCGAATGGCGTACACCGCCCTTATGGGGCATTGGCCTGACCAAAACCGTCAACCCCGAAGCCACCTGGCTGCACGATGGCCGGGCGCGCACCTTGCTCGAAGCCATTCTCTGGCATGGCGGCGAAGCCCAGGCGGCGCGCGATCGCGTCGTGGCCATGACGCCCGCGCAACGCGAAGACCTTCTTCGCTTCCTGGGATCTTTATAGGAAGGACTATGCTGAAACACTATTTGGCTGGCGCAGTAGTCGCCCTATCAGCCGTGACGCTGGCCGCCGGCGCTGCCGAAACCGGCACGCCGCCCAATCCCGGGGCCGGCCTTGGCGCAACATTAACGCATGCCTATATCGCGCCCGCCATGCAGAACTTCCAGCAAGCCGCCACCAGCACCGGGCAGGCGTTGCAGGAAGCATGTGGCGCCGACCAAGCCGGCCCCAGCGACCAAGTGGCCGATGCGTTTCAGAACCTTGTTGCGGCCTGGTCGGGTATTGAGTTCCTGCGCTTTGGTCCGCTGGTCGAGAACAATCGATTCGAGCGCATTTACTTTTGGCCCGATACGCGCGGCATCACGACCCGGCAAGCACAAAAGCTGCTGGCCCAGGACGTCGGCGACATACCGGACGCCAATGCATTAAAGACGCACAGCGTGGCGTTGCAAGGCCTGCCCGCGCTGGAGTACGTGCTTTATCGAGACAACGGCCTGCTGTCCGGCGCGCAGGCCGCGAATCAGGCGACGGCCTGCGCCTACGCCATTGCCATTGCGGGAAATCTAGCGGCGCTAGGTAGTGAGCTAGTCACGGCATGGACACCACAAGGCGACTACGCCAGCCTCTTTTCGAACCCATCGGCTGACAATCCCTTGTACCGAACACCGCAAGAGGTTGCCTCGGAAGTGGTTAAAGCCTTATCCACCGGCCTGCAATTCCAGACCGATGTAAAACTCGGCCCCGCCCTGGGTACGGATGCCGATCATGCGCAAGCCCGCAAAGCACCCTTCTGGCGCAGCGGTCTGACCGCACATTCGATCGAACATGCCACGCAAGGCATGCTTGCTTTCTATAAAGCGGGCGGCTACGCGTTCGACGAAGCAGAATGGATAGATCAGAACATCCAGGGGGAACTGCACCGCGCCATCGCACAATTGTCCAGTGTATCCGGCGTTCCTGACGAACTGTTCACCCAACCCGAAACCCACCAGCAGTTGGTGTTGGCCAAACTTCTGCTTGCCAACACAAAGAACCTGATCGACCAGGACATGGCGCCCGCCCTGGGCGTAGCGATAGGATTCAATGCACTCGATGGCGATTAACCGACGACATTTCCTGACGCTGCTGATGGCTGCCGGGGCGTGGCCGGTCGCAGGCGCCACAACGCTGCGTGGCGGCTCTGATCCGCTTTATCTGGCGGCGCGCAAGCAGGACGGCCAATACGAAGTCGCCGTTTTCGACGCGACGGGGCGCGACCGCTACGTGGCGCCGCTACCCGACCGAGGGCACAGCTTTGCCATCGATGCCAAGCGGAACCGTGCCATCGCTTTCGGACGCCAACCCGGCTTCTTCGCAGTGGCGTTCGATCTGGACGGCCAGAGAAAGCCGGTTGAACTTCAGCTCGCCCCTCAGCGGCATTTCTTTGGCCACGGCGTCTATACGCCCGATGGCCGAGTACTGTTTGCGACCGAGAACGACTATGAAGCAGGACAAGGCGTGCTGGGAATCTATGATGTATCGGCATCCGGAAACCATCAGCGCCTAGGCGAGTTCCCCACAGCCGGGACCGGCCCACACGAGGTCATCCTGATGCCCGACGATCGCACCCTGTGCGTGGCCAACGGCGGCATTCTTACGCATCCCGACTACGGCAAGCTGGAACTCAATCTTGACACCATGAAGCCATCGCTGGCGTACATAGACACGGCGACAGGCCAATTACTGGAACAGGTATTCCTGCCCGACGAGCTGCACCGTCTGTCCCTGCGGCACCTGGCCCTGGACGCTTCCGGCGCGGTCTGGGTGGGTTGCCAGTACATGGGCCCGCGCGCCGACCAGCCCGCCTTGGTGGCACGGCACCAACGCGGCTCGCCCATGCAGTTGATTCGGGGGCCGGAAGAGGTCGTGCGCGGCATGCGCAATTACGTTGGCTCTGTTGCCGCTGACCCGTCGGGCGGTATTATTGCCACCTCGAGCCCCGTCGGCAATTGCATTGTCTTCTGGGATGCGGCCAGCGCCCAGTACATCGACAGCCTGGCGCTGGACGACGGATGCGGCGTAGCGCCGGCCGGCCAGAACGGATTTTTGCTGAGCAGCGGGCTGGGTGTTTTGGCAAGCGTCAACCCATCGCCCGACTCAGGCGCAGGCCAGAACGCGAATGCCACGCCCACTGATGCCGGCTTGCAACGCATCCTGCCAACACAAGCGGGCCGCGCCTGGGACAACCATATGCGGCGGGTTTAACTCAGGCTGCCGCGCCCCACCAACGACTGAACCGCGTGGCCACGACCTCTTCGTAGGCGATCTCGCCCGAGATCAAGCCCGTGTCCCGCTGGAATTGCAGCATGCCCGACACGAACTCCGGCGAGATGTCCGCAGTGTAATACGGTAGATCCCGAGCAACGACATCCGCGATCAACTCGGCTTCGGCGGCCGGAAACGCTTGGCGCCCCACGTCGGTTGCCAGCGAGACATCGTTCTTCAGTAGCTTCTGAGCCTTGACCACGGCCCGGACCGTTGCGGCCACCGCGTCGGGATCACGCTGGATGACCGCGTCGGACGTAATCAACGCCGGCATGGTGTAGTGGATCGCCCCTGACGGACCTTCGCCTCGGCGGGCATCAATGATGATATCGCCTGCGCCGCTGCGAACAGCCACTTCGGCGCCCATGCCGTTCGCCCAGAAGCCATCGATCAGGCCTTCCTGAAGCGCCTTGGCGGCCGCCACGCCGAAATTCTTGTTTTCATCCAGGAACGCGGCGGGAATCGGTTCGATCCTGACCCGGTCGCGCTCGACATCGATGTCTGATTCAACCAATATGCGCTCCAGCCCAAGACGCACCAGCGGGGCGGCGCCGATGCGCAGGCCTTTAACGGCATGGATATCGCCCTTCGCAGCCTTGAGGTCTTTACGTAGGACCAGAAACCAATACATATTCTGGGCGAGGGAAGCCAGCAGCTTTCCGCCCTTCCATTCCGGATAGGCGCATGGAACACTATGAGCGGAACCGCCCACAAAATCGATGCCCCCATCGCGCAGGATTTCAAGGCTGCGATCGACGGGAAAAATCATTTCAAGCTGCATGTCCAGGCCTTCCTGCTTGAATAGGCCAAGCTTGTCCGCGGCGATCACGGGAAAGTAGGAATTGGAGATCAAATCGGGAATTGCGATTTTCATAACTCTATTTTGTATCGCGAGTTAGCTGGTTGATCAGCTCATCCAGTGTAAGCTCGTCGTTCTTGTCCTGGTCGAGCTTGGCGAACCTTTCGTGCGTTAAAACCTTGGCCGTTTCGCTGCGGCTTAGCGTGCCGCTGCGGTCGGTGTCCAGCGTATGGAACGCCTCGCGGATCACCTTCTCGTACTCTTCCTGGCTAACGCCGGCCGCGCCCTTCCCATTCAACGCGGCGAACTGCTCGGGCGTCAGTTCAGCGTAGCCGCCTTGGGCGACCGCCATCGTTGACCCCATCAGCGTCAGGAACAGCGCTGCTACGGTAGCTCGTATCATCCATCCACTCCATTTATTATTAAGAACAACATTACATTCTAATCACTTTGCTGCGCACCCCCGGTAACACTCGACACCTGATCGGAAGACGGCATTCGCGGCGTTAGTACCGAGGCCGTCGCAGACTCTGAGGAAAAGGTCAGGAAGGCCAAGTGCGCCTCGTATCGATCCAGCACGTCGTCGATGATTTGCTCCTTGGTCAGGCCCATCAGATCATAACCGCCCGGTAATCCCCCCGTAAAACCGCAGTGAACTGAAGTAGAATTTCCACAACAAGGAAATTCAAGCAATGAAGCAAGCCCGATTCACCGACAGCCAGATCATGGCGATCCTCAAACAAGCCGAAGCCGGCACGCCTGTGCCGCAGCTGTGCCGCGAGCACGGCATGAGCAGCGCCTCGTTCTACAAATGGCGTGCCAAATACGGCGGCATGGACACCTCAATGATGGCGCGCCTGAAGGAGCTCGAGACTGAAAACAGGCAGCTTAAGAAGATGTACGCCGAAGAGCGCCTGAAGGCTGAAATGGTGCAGGAAGCGCTACGAAAAAAGTGGTAGCGCCATCTCGACGCAAAGAGATGGCGCGGTGTGCCATTGCGCACTTTAAATCCAGTATCCGCCTGGCTTGCCAGGCGTTTGGTATCAGCGAAAGCACCTACCATTATCAGGCCAAACACGCCGATGAAAACGAGGTCATCGCCGACTGGTTGATTCGATTGACGACAGCCCAACGGAACTGGGGATTTAGCTTATGTTTCCTGTACTTGCGCAACATCAAGGGCTTTACGTGGAACCACAAAAGGGTGTACCGCATCTATCGCGAACTGGAGCTGAACCTGCGCATCAAGCCCAAGAAACGTCTTGTGCGCGAGCGGCCAGACCCGTTGGGCACCGCCACCGATATCAATCAAATCTGGTCCATGGACTTTATGCATGATCAGTTGGCTGATGGCCGCAGCATTCGGTTGTTCAATGTCGTTGACGACTTTAACCGCGAAGGCTTAGGCATTGAGGTGGACTTCTCCTTGCCGGCCGAGCGCGTGACGCGAGCCCTGGACCAGATCATTGAATGGCGCGGTAAGCCCAACTGCCTACGTTGCGACAACGAGCTAATGGCAATAGCCTAATCAAAAAAGCAACAAACCATCCCAAGGCCACATAGTGTAGCCAAAAAATTAAGCGTCATCTGAACGCTCTGCCTTCAGGTCACTTCCACGTTTA
>JBIQKZ010000019.1:0-76265 GCA_044464765.1 Pusillimonas sp. | reverse complement strand
TTTACTTTGCGCAATACTGCGCGAAGTGGCTCAAATTTAGAATGCGTTTGACACCGGCCCGCATGATGTACTTGCGCGTGTCGGCCTCGATCTTGTTCCAAGGCCCTGCGTTCTGTCGCTGGTCTTACGGCACCATGTTGACCAGGCTGAAGTGCGCCATCGCCTCTACTTATAACGACCGTTAAAAATGGGTGATTACCGCGGTGCGCATGTCGCCCGCCGGCGCCATATAGCCGCGCGATTAACCAGAGTTGCAAATCGGCCTGCGGGCTCCTGGCTCTGGATATAAGCTTTTTGGAAGTAGATCTCCTTCTTGCCATGCGTCGCTCTGGTAGGCGACCAAGAAAAGGCGCTAATAGCCTAGCGCTTCTGGATAGCCTGATCGACTTCCTTCATCCAGTCCTGGTCGCACGGCACCGGCTCAGCAGCATGCTGCCCATGCAGTTTGAAATACACCACATCGCACCACTCCTGCGACCCATAATCGGGACCATGCCCTTGGCCGTCTGATATCGACAGTTGACGATCCACCCTTTCCATCCAAGCAAAGCTACCGACAGAATCTGTAGAATCGGCGCTTTGACATGCCGCTAACAGGACAACGAGTACCAACGACACAAAACGCATACTGAACCTCGTAATGGAGAGATCTCTTTATAGCAGGTGCATCCGCCACTGAGCTTTCTGCATGAACCGCCTCCGGGCGGCATCTTTTTGCCTCTCTATTCCCGCCCAGCCATTCTGATGCGCCGCCCCCTCCAAAACAGCCCCGCACCTACGACAATCACGGCCCAGTAGACCAGGCCTTGGGCTGACAACATTATGTCGATAAACAGTCCCATCCCACCCTCGTCGCAGGATTCCTGCACGCACCTATATGCCGCATTCCAAAATGCGGCGGCACATGCCCCAACCGCCAAATTAACCCCAATTATCATCAGCAAGGCGCCGAGTCTACGCATTCGAGTGTCCAAAAGTGGAATTGCTCTTACACTCAGCCAGATGTGTGCCTGCTCGATCTGAGCAGGGTTTTCCTTCTCTTCATCCCCATACGATTTCAGCATCGTATAAAAAGGGCGCACTCCTGCGCCCTTACGTTCTTTCTGCCCCGCCTTCTGGTCGGCAACTCTTAGCCTCGCGGCCTTGGCAGAGATCGAACCAGCTCACATTACGCGCCAGAAGCTCCCCACGCAGCAGTTGCGACTAGTAGCAACCATAACAGGCCACTTGTCGATCTTATACTTACGTATGCTCTCGTCGACTACGTTTCTGCAGTGTATGTCGAAGTCTGAGGCGAAACACTGGCTATCAGAAACAAATCCGGATGGCCGAGGATGGTAATGTATTGCACTGGCTACAGAGCCTTTATGACACGCATTGCATATCCACTGTCCAAGAAGTTTTTCTACAACGTATCTGAGCCAGCGTGGTATTGCAAAATCGACACCCAAAAACCTACTCTGAAGTAGTAAGTATGGATATGTTTTGTTAGGTATAGATGGTAATGACAACCAACGGGAAGACGACCAGCACCAATGGGAATAGCAAGGAAACACACGGCTTTAGCCGCGAGACACGCGCCGTTCCAGAGGTTGACGTTTCCAACCACACCCCCATGGTGGATCAAGAGCAGTCGCAGCACGGGACAAAAATGCAGAATATCACTTTAAAATCAACAAACTAGAGTTAAATACGCCTCACCCCTCTCTGACTTGTTATGGGCATGGATTGGCATATTCTGGCGACTAAATTGTCCCAAATTTGTCCCAAGAATTTGACCGTCAACTTATGGCATATCCTGGCGTGTGCAGGCATAGTTCGCTGCACCTTACTGACGCCCTCTAGCGCACTCCCACGCTAACACGCCCCCTTATTCTTAGTAGCTCAGGGGGAATCTTTTCACTTCCACGATGTCAGATACTGAGGTATAGTTTCTTACTAAAGAGACACACTATGAATACACTACCCCAAGCTATTCTGAAGCAAGCGGAGTCCCTCCCTGAAGGAGGCGTCCTGTCGCCCAAGGAATTCCTGCACCTTGGTAGTCGCTCCGCTATTGATCAAGCATTCTCCCGGTTGAGCAAGGAAGGAAAACTGCTGCGTGTCGCCCGTGGCGCTTACGTCGCTCCGGTGTCTAGCCGGTTTGGCTCGCGCGCACCCTCTCCCGAGAAAGTGATTCAGGCCCTGGCTGAACAAAATGGCGAGGTTGTCGTGCCGCATGGTGCTAGCTCAGCCAATGTCCTGGGGTTGACTCAACAAGTACCCGTCCGTGAGGTCTACCTCACATCTGGAAAAACGCGTGAACTGACGCTTGGTCATTCCACCGTGCTCGTCAAGCATGCTCCACGCTGGATGATGGCTTTGGGCTCAGGGCCAGCAGGCGCAGCAGTGCGTGCTCTGGCCTGGATGGGCCCAACTCACGCAGGAAAATCCCTGGAATCACTGCGTCGCACCCTACCCAGCGCCGAGTGGCAAACCCTGACATCCGCACGGGCCAGTCTGCCAAGTTGGATGGCTCAGGCCATTGGCAAGGAGGCCATGCGTGGCTGAATCCTTTTTCGACCTCAGCAAAGCAGATCAACGAGAAGCCTTGGAATATGCCCGCGCTCAATCAGGCCGCCCTGCCCATCTTCTGGAAAAAGACATCTGGGTGGTCTGGGCTCTGCACGCTCTCTTCGACTCGCGATTAACGCATGACCTCACCTTCAAGGGTGGCACATCACTCTCCAAGGTCTACAAAATCATTGATCGTTTTTCGGAAGATATCGACCTCACATACGATATTCGCAAGCTGATTCCAGACTTGCTTGGCGATGACGGAGGGTTACCAACCAGCCGTAGCCAGGCCAACAAATGGACCAAGGCTGTCCGAAGCCGGCTACCTGATTGGATCATCAGCGAAGTGCTGCCTGTTCTTCAGCAGGCACTGAAGCGAGACCATCTCGACGCACAGATCGAGCTTGCTGGCCAAGATAATGACAAGCTACTGCTGCGATATCCTGCGTTGATGCAAGGCACAGGTTATGTTGCGCCAGTCGTCACACTGGAATTTGGTGGCCGAGCCACTGGGGAACCCCATCAAATACATGACGTCGCCTGCGATATCGCCGAGCACATCCCAGACATAGTGTTCCCAATTGCCTCACCGCGAGTAATGAACGTCAGTCGAACATTCTGGGAAAAGGCCACAGCAGCACACGTTTTCTGCGCACAGGGACGAATTCGTGGCGAACGCTACGCGCGGCACTGGCACGATCTGGCCGCAATTGCCCGAAGTCCTTATTTTTCCTCGGTCATTGCCGACCGCGACGTGGCCATAGCAGTGGCCCGTCATAAATCATATTTCTTTAGCGAGAAGGACGCTGGAGGCCACGTCATCGACTATGCAGCCGCAGCGGCAGGCAATTTAAAAATAGTCCCAACAGGCAAAGCCAAGGTTGCTCTAGAGCAAGACTACGGCGCCATGCTGGCCGATGAAATAATGATTGGTAATTCAGTACCGTTCGATGAGCTTCTAAAAGCATGCGCTACAGTCGAGTCGATGGCAAATCATTACGTTGCTGATGAAACCGACCATAACCAACAATCAGACAGCCAAAGCAAAGGATAATATGCATGGCCAACATCCGCTCCATTGACATCATGCTCCTCGATGACATATTCGATATGGGCGGCGGCTATGTCCTTAATTTTTCCGACCGCACTTTTGCACAATTTTTTGCCGAAGAGCTCAACATCGACATTGACGACCCAGTGTACGCACGCAATGGAAGCTCAAAAGCCAAGCGTCTACGCTGTTTTCTTCAGACAGTGGATAAGGCGACCGTCATCCGCGCATTAAACTCCCTATGGGAATATCGTGAAGCGCTACGGCAACGTTCTGGTCAAGCCGACACCGTTGAAAACTCTCACGGTCGCCTCTTAGCTTTAATCAACAAGCTTGAAGGTACACGTGGGAACACCTCAACTCCGCGACAACAGCCTGTTGCTGCATTCGACAGGTCTGCACTCAATTTACTCAAAAATGAGCTTATTGCACTCACCTCCCTAGACCCACATGCCCGGGGATATGCCTTCGAGAAATTTCTGCAGACTCTATTCAAAGCCTACTCACTAACACCACACGAGCCATTCCGTTTAAAAGGCGAGCAAGTCGATGGTAGTTTTCAGTTCGGCAACGAAACCTATCTTGTCGAGGCAAAATGGCATGGCAAACCCATAGGCGTGGCCGAACTTCATACCTTTCACGGAAAAATAGAACAAAAGGCAGCCTGGACTCGTGGTCTATTTGTCAGCAATAGCGGTTTCAGCGAAGAAGGTCTTGTGGCCTTTGGACGCGGAAAGCGCGTAATTTGCATGGACGGGTATGACCTTTATGAAGCGTTAGATAGAGAAATTCCACTCAATCATATTCTCGAACGCAAGGTGCGTCACGCGGCTGAAACCGGCTCACCATTCGGTCGTGTCCGCGACCTCTTTCCACATTGAACTGGTAAGGAGAAAAACTTGGTTCAGTTCAATGATTGGTGCGATTTCGCTGACACCCCCATCGGAAATCATAATGTCAAGGTAATCACCAGCAGGCCAGCTGATATCTTCACTGGAATCAACGTGACTGCGGCCGTCGTGCCTGGTCACTACGCAGCAGAAGAGCGTGTGGCCCGGGCACTGGCACGTCTAGGGAAGACAGAAGCAGCCAGAATGGTGACGGACCTGTTGCCACAGACACCACAAATCAGATCCGGCGACCTGGGCGAAATCTACGCGACAGAATGGATTAACGCCCATAGCGGTTATCATGCCCCGATAAAGCGGCTTCGCTGGAAAGACCACCGTAATATGGCAATGCGCGGTGAGGATGTTATCGGTATGATCCTCGATTCCGACACCCAACGTCTCCGCTTTCTGAAAACCGAATCCAAGAGTCGGATCAGTTTGCGTGCGCAAACCTTAACCGAAGCCCGGGCCGGTCTCGATAAAGATGGCGGCCTACCCTCCCCTCATGCCCTTTCCTTCATTTCTGCAAGGCTGCTCGAACTCGGTGAGCTTCCGTTAGCCGAAGCGATCGACGATGCGCTCCTTCGACATGGGATTCCGATCGATAGCGTACGCCACCTATTGTTCACCCTCTCAGGTAATTCACCTCAGGCACTGCTATTGCAATCAATGCAAGCATATCCCGGTCCGATTACGCAATGGGGTGTCGGTCTCCACGTTGATGGGCATGCCGCCTTTATCGGCGCCGTCTACGAGCAAGTGATCGCCAATGCCAACCAACCTTGAGGCAATCAGCCAAGCCATCACCGAAGCCGCTACCACCGGGTTCCGTGGTCGACTGATCGCACGCGGTCAAGCCCGGGCTATGATCTGGCGAGATGGTGTTCTACCAGCTGACGCGCCAGCCTTTTCATCCCAACTCAGTTTCGATCTTCACAGCTACGGCTATGTACTTCTTGATCTTGGCTTACGACTCTTGGAAATGGATGGGGAACGGATTCAGGCACGTTTAGCTTTCGAACAAGCAGCAACCGCTCTTGAGGCAGTTATCGCGAAAGGCACCAACCAAGAAGCGGATCGGGACTTTCACTTTGTCATGGCGGCCGCTGGCTACCATCTCGCACACCTATCAGCCCGCGCCTATTCGTTGCTCGCGATCGTTGCTGGCGACGAGAACTTCTCACCAACTGAACAGGCTCTTGCTCTCCTTATGCGGCGGGATATCACTGCCCTCCGGGATCAAATCCACACATTTCGCCTTAACGGCCTGGGCTCCGATGCGCGAATCGTAGGCCTTTTCCGAGAACACCTTGGGCAAGGGAACAATGCCGGTGACGGACAGAATGATGGACATGACTTCCTATTCGAAGGTCTCGACCTTGCCCTGACGGACACTTTCTTCGGCGCCATAGCTCAATTCTTACTTGCGCTAGAGCGGGGTGAGCGACAGCTGGTCGATCGGGCAGTCGGCCAACTTCGGGAAAACCTGAGCATTTGTGCAGAATTTAATCTTTTACCGCAATGGTGGTCGCATCGAATAGCGATCCAACTTCTCTCCGACCTCTGGGCGAACACCTTCCACGAAAAAGTACCACTACACCCAGTCGGCGGCGAAGCGCCCGACTGGATGGGCCTCCGGGAAATTTTCATCGCGTCTCTCGGACGTCGTCCAAAAGCCGAGATTGATCTATGGCCCTCCCAGATCACGGCTGCGACACGCGCTGCAGATCAAAAGGACGATCTTGTTGTGTCGCTTCCAACCAGTGCGGGAAAGACACGAGTCGCTGAACTTTGCATCCTCCGCTGTCTGGCCGAAGACCGGCGAGTCATGTTTATCACCCCCCTCCGCGCCCTATCTGCACAAACTGAAGGCACCCTCCAGCGCACCTTTGGACCGCTTGGGAAAACCATATCGGCACTCTATGGCAGCATTGGAGTCTCTAGTTTCGATGAAGACGCGATACGCGGACGAAATATCGTCGTTGCGACGCCCGAAAAGCTCGACTTCGCCTTACGAAACGATCCATCCTTACTGGATGATGTTGGCCTGCTCGTCTTTGACGAAGGGCATATGATCGGTCCTGGCGAACGAGAAATTCGCTATGAGGTCCAGATACAACGCCTTCTTAGGCGACCAGACGCCGATCAGCGTCGAATCGTGTGTCTCTCAGCCATACTGCCTGATGGCGATCAGTTAGAGGATTTCTCCGCGTGGCTCCGTCGTGACCATCCCGGTGGCGTGATCAAGCATGACTGGCGCCCTACCCGACTACGCTTCGGCGAAGTAGTATGGAACACTCCGACCGCACGATTGAATCTTCGCGTAGGCGAGGAGCGCCCCTTCGTCCCCCGTTTTCTCATCGGAGCCGCGCCTCCACTGTTTATCCGACCCAAGAGGCTGCGCACACGTCTGTTCCCCGATAACCAGCAAGAACTGAGCCTCGCTACAGCGTGGCGACTTGTCGGCGATGGTCAGACCGTCCTGATCTATTGCCCCGAACGGCGAAGTGTTGAGCCGTTCGCAGAAGTGATTGTGGATCTGAATGAACGTGGCGCGTTACAGTCCTTACTGACGATTGATCCTGCTGCCTTAGCAACAGCGATCGCGCTTGGCGAGGAATGGCTGGGTGCCAACAGCGACATTCTCAAGTGCCTCCGACTTGGTGTGGCGCTTCACCATGGTGCCCTTCCTACAGCCTATCGAAAAGAAATTGAGAAGCTATTACGTGATGGAGTCCTGAAAGTCACGATCTCGTCACCCACTCATGCCCAGGGACTCAATCTCTCAGCTACCGCGATCATCATGCATTCGTTATACCGCCACGGCGAGCGGATCAAGGTCTCGGAGTTCAAGAACGTCATTGGTCGCGCGGGTCGCGCCTATGTCGATGTCGAGGGTATGGTCCTCTTCCCAATATTTGAAGACACGAGAAGCAGGAAGCATAACGAATGGGTGTCGCTGATCGAAGACCTCGGCGCACGCGAAATGGAAAGCGGCCTTATTCAACTCATTGGATCCTTGCTTTTGCGCATGCATGCCAGCGTCGGCGGCGACCTCAATCATCTGCTCGACTATGTTGTCAACAATGCCGATGCATGGACCTTCCCCGAAGTCACCGACGAAAAACCTGACAAGCGTGAACGCGCGTTGAAGGAATGGCAACGCAATATCGCGACCCTCGATACAGCAATCCTCAGCTTGATCGGGGAAGGAGATGTCCCCGATGAAGGGATCGAGATGGCACTTGATTCGATTTTGCAGTCGTCTTTGTGGCAAAGGCGCCTCTTGCGGATGGACACTGCTTCTCAGCAAAGCCTTAAAACCACGCTGCTAACTCGTAGCCGCTACATCTGGGCGCGTTCCACATCGGCTACTCGTCGAGGCTATTTCTTGGCTGGCTTGGGGCTTGAAGCGGGCCATGCCCTCGATGCTGTGGCACCCGAAGCGAACCTCTTGCTAATTCAGGCTAATAGCGCGCTCCTCGCGTCTAACACCGAAAGCGCCATTCAGGCGATCACCGCCATCGCAGAGCGTGTTTTCACCTTCCACCCCTTCATACCAGATCCGTTACCAGATAACTGGAGAGATGTTCTACGTTGCTGGCTGTCGGGCCAATCACTCATAGAACTTGTTGCAGGGCACGAAGCCAGTACGCTGCGGTTCATTGAAAATGGCCTGGTCTACCACTTGCCATGGGCACTGGAAGCGTTGCGGGTCCGTGCCATTGCGAATGGGGACGTGGTAGGCGAGGACGGATCAAAATTAGATGACTATGAACTTGGCTTGGCTGTGCCCGCAGTGGAAACGGGAACAATGAGTCGTTCCGCTTCCATCCTGATGCAGGCCGGCTTCAGTTCTCGGCTCGCCGCTATCAAGGTGGTGTCTGATACCAATGCAAACTTCACAACCGGCCTACAATTCCGCGCTTGGCTACAAGGACCAATCGTAGCGGCTTTCACTGCACAGGCCGACTGGCCTAACGCTGAAACAAGGACGCTATGGCTAGACTTTACGCAGAATTTTTTGCCCGACAAACACCACGTGTGGACTGAGCGACGCTATCAAGCCCACGTCCGTTGGTATGATGCGCCCCCGCCACCTCAAACTCCGGTGGCACTCGGCCATTGGGAAGGTCAACCAGTCGTATTGTCCGAAAACGGCTCACAATTGGGGGTTCTTCAGCATCCGCTCAACCCTAACCACAGAGGCGTCATCCGAGCCTCCCTAACGCGTTACTCACCTGGAGATGTCGATCTTAGCTATCTCGGCCCAGACGATTTATGGATAGCTTGAAACAACCCTCCTAAAACCCCTGTCCCCCGCCATGAACCGCTCCAGCATGTGTGGAATCAGCGTCGCCACATCCACCTTTTCGTCGTTTCTCCTAATGTGTCGCTCAGTGCCAATTGCCCTCTATATTATTTGAACGTACATCTTCTGTAACGTACTCGGTCGCAATAGAAGCAGGTGGCATTCCCAGCTGGGAGGCTGATACTTGCCACCTCAGCCGCACCGTCTCTCGCCGCTTTACCCTATCGCTCGATCACAGCCAAAATAGGAAGCTGGCCTATCCCTCGGCCAAACTGACGGGAATCTTGAGATAGCGCACACCGTTGGATTCAGACTCCGGCAAGCGGCCCGCACGAATGTTGACCTGAATGGAAGGCAGCAGCAACGTGGGGGCCGGAAGTGTAGCATCGCGAGACTGGCGCATCTCGGTGAATGCCTCGGCGCCCACGCCATCGTGCACATGCACATTGCTCTGACACTGCTCGGCAACGGTCGACTCCCACGCATACTCGGTGCGCCCCAGAGCCCTGTAGTCGTGGCACATGAACAGACGCGTTTCTGGCGGCAACGTCAGAAGCCGACGAATCGACAGGTACAGCATGTATGCGCTACCGCCTGGAAAGTCGGTGCGAGCCGTGCCGTAATCCGGCATGAACAAGGTATCCCCCACGAACACGGCGTCGCCGATACGGTAGGACACGCAGGCAGGCGTATGGCCTGGCGTGTGCATAACCTCTACGGTCAGTGCACCGATATGAAAGGTTTCGCCATCGCGAAACAGTCGGTCGAACTCGCTGCCATCGCCGGAAACATCGTCTAAATTAAACACTGGACGGAAAATCTGCTGCACGTCGCGAATGTGCTCACCAATAGCGACAGGTGCACCTGTGCGAGTTTTGAGGTAAGGCGCTGCGCTCAGATGATCCGCATGCGCATGGGTCTCAAGAATCCATGCAATCTGCAGTTCACGCACATGGGCGGCGGCTAGTATGCGATCAGCCGAGGTGGTGGAAGCCTTGCCACTGCGGTGGTCGTAATCCAGCACCGGATCAATGATGGCGGCTTGGCGGGTGGATGGGTCGGAAACGAGATAGCTCACCGTGTTGGTAATTTCATCGAAGAAGGAGTGAATATCAGCGGCGAGAGGCATAGTTTGTCCGTGCAGGGGTGCAGAGTCTTGAATGTAAATTAGTTTATGCTAAATTAGCAAAATACGAAATAAATTGTGATTGTGACAATGAAAGACAAGCAGTTCCTGCAGGAGGGAGCAGCCCAGGCGGCTGCCATGTTGCGAACCGTCGGCAATGAGCACCGCTTGTTGATTCTCTGCCTACTGATCGAGCATGGGGAAATGACGGTAGGAGCGCTGCATGAATATGTACCCTTGAGCCAATCCGCGCTGTCCCAGCATTTGGCCAAGATGCGCGAGGAAGGCTTGGTGACGTTCCGCCGAGAGGCACAGACACTGCATTACCAGATCGACAACCCGGACGTCGCCACCCTCATTGCCACACTCAAGACTATTTTCTGTCCCTAAACCCGCCCGCTCGGAGTCAATCGTTATGTCCTTAAAACCCATTTCCCCTCAAGCAGCGCGTGAACTTGTGAATCAAGGTGCAATCCTGGTCGACATCCGCGCAGCAGACGAGCACACGCGCGAGCACATCGCCGCCGCACGCCATGTCCCCATGGATCACCTGAAAAGTGCGGCGCCGCTTGATGCCACCGCAGGCGTCATTTTCCACTGCCGATCCGGCAATCGTACGCGAGTCAATGCCCAAGCACTCAGCGCCTGCGCGGCCTGCGAGGCTTATGTGCTGGACGGAGGACTCGATGCCTGGAAGAAGGCCGGGCTTCCCGTGGTGACAGATGCTTCCCAGCCGATGGAGCTGCAGCGCCAGGTGCAGATTGCAGCAGGCTCGTTGATCCTGTTGGGTGCCGGGCTGGGCGCCACCGTCTCGCCCTGGTTTCATGCGCTGTCTGCAGCCATCGGCGCAGGCCTCGTGTTTGCAGGCGTATCTGGTTTCTGCGGAATGGCCCGCCTGTTAATGCGTATGCCATGGAATCGTAAGGTTGTGGCCGGTTAAGCTGGATACGGTCGCCTCCAGGCATCTTGCTACCGCGCTCCTAGCTTTCGGAAGTTTCTATGTGACTGGCGCACTGCTCTCGCAAAAGGCTTGAAATCAGCCATTTTTTAACCTGTTACTCCATTCACCACCTCTTCTAAACCCACGATCCCCCGCCATAAACGCCCCCAGCATGTGCGGGATCAGCGTCACTGTACTCACGGTTTCCCCGTAAGTCTGCGCGTGTAACGCTGCATAGCGGTCGAGGTCGGCTTTCAGGCTGGCCGGACATATGAAGGTCACCTTGACGGTTTTGGTCTTGGGTAGCGGCCCAAGCCGCAGCTTTCGTACAGTGCTCATTGTGATGCTCCCTTGTTGAAGAACAGCGGCTGGTATGGCCGCAACACCAGATCACGGTTGACGATGATGCGCACCGGCAGACCGGGGCGGCTGGCCAACGTGGGCTGTATATTCATGTTGCGCCGGGTCATTTCCTGGCCGACTTGATTGATGCTGTCCTGGGCGCTGTCGCGTCCGGCGATGACGATACGGTCGCCGTCCTGGCGGTTTTCCGGGGCGGCCAGCTCGGCGCCAACTCCCAGGAGCGTTGTCAGTACCGCACCGCCAACGATGCGGCCCCAATGCCAATTCACGTCATCTTCCAGGCCGGCATAGCCCGCCGGGTCGCTGCCCGCCAGATTGTCCAGCGTGAGCGAGGACGTATCAGGCAGGATGATGCGGTTCCACACGACCTGCACCCGGCTTTGCCCATAACTCACCTGGCTGTTGTAGCGGCCCAGAATGCGCGAGCCTTGGGGAATCAGCAGATGCGCGCCGGTCGCTGAGTCATAGACAGGTTCGGTGACGGTGCCGATCACGTCGCCCGGGAGATCGGACTTGATGCCTGTGACCAGCGCGGCGGCGATGACCGTGCCGGCCATGACCTGATACGGCGAGGTCGGCATTTGCAGATCGCCGGAATTACGGGTTTGTGTAGCGCCGGATTGCAGGAAGGCTTCTTTCTGGTCTTGCCGGTTCTGTGCAGCAGTAGGGTCAGAGGACTGTGCTGCCGTAGAAGCTGGGCCTGCTGCCAGTGGGTCGAAGGCGGCCAAGGCGTTGTCCATCACTGGCGCGACAGGCATCGCTTGCGCAGCCGTCGCCGAAGGTTGGCCGGTTTGCCCTTGGCCGGTGCGGAAGAACACCGACGAAGCAGCCGCCGCTTCTGCCTCTTTGCGCCGCGCTTCCCGTTCAGCAGCTTCGGCATCAACGCCCGGCTGCGCGTAAGTGGCGACGACTGGCTGCTGACTATTCACGATGGCCGGTCCCAAGTCGCCCGGCAGCGGCGGGCCAAGTTCCGGCACGTCGGGTGGCACCTCTGGTGTCGGCAGCATAGAGTAGTCCGCAGGCAAGGCATCAAGCCCTTCCGATTTTGACACCCTGTCCACGTTGTAGAGCTCGGTCTGTGTGCCGGCACCGCGTCGCTGGGGTTGCAGCGACCAGATCGTAGCGCCCAGCACCGCCACCGACAGCCCGCCCACCAGCAGGGCCAAGGTGCGCCGGTTCAATCGCGTCACAGACCGGGGCTGGGCGCGCAGCGCCACGGCTTCAGGTGCCACTTTATCGGCCGCTTGTGGCGTGGCTGGATCGGGTGCGCGTTCCTCACTCATGTTCAGTTCCTCCGCGGCACACCATCAGTACGCTCAATGCGCACCACGTCACCCCGATCACCGCCCAGGCGCAGTTCAGCCGCGCCAAACAGCCGATCCACGATGTAGTACGGCGAGCGGAAGCGATAATTGACCAATTGGCCGTCACCTTCAGCGCCGATCACAAAGAGCGGCGGCAATTCTCCTTGCGCAATGCCAGCCGGAAACTGGATATAGACCTTCTGCCCATCATCAAAGGCGTGCAGCGGCTTCCAAGGTGGATTGCTCCCGCTGATGGCATACCGAAAGCGCAGGTTTTCCAGGGCCAGTCCGGTATCGACAGGCGCACCGGCTTGCGCCGCTTGATTCTGACGCTGCAAGGCCAGCATCCGATCCTTCGGATACTCCCAGGACACCGACGCCATCCATGTCTTTTCGGTGGAAGTCAGCTCCAGCAGATAGGTGCGACGGCTGGTAGTGATGACCAGATTCGTCTTCAGGCCGGAGCGGATGGGCTTGACCAGCACGTTCACGCGCAAGTCCGCGCCGCTGCCGCTGGAGGTATCGCCCACGATCCAGCGCACGGTGTCGCCGGCGGCGACTGTGACCAACTCTTCGCCGGGCTGCAACGCGATCACCGTCACGCGGCCCACGCCGGTATAGACCTGATAGAGTGCTCCATCGCTATAGGGCCAGACCTGAATGGCATTGACGTAGCCCTCGCGGGTGGGCGCAACGCGGGCTTCGGCATTGGCGCGGGACACCCGCACGGTTTCATCGGCGGGTTCAGGCGTGGGTTTACCGGCATCCGTGCCCGGCAAGGGTTTCAGTTGCGCTGGCAATGCCAAGGGTTCGGGCACGGCAATCACTTCGACCGGGCTGGGCGGTTCGGGCAGCAGCTCGGCGGCTACCGGCTCGTCGAGCGAAATGGCCGGGGGTGGCTTGCCGTGCGTAGCGCACCCAGCGAGGACGATCAGGGTTAAGGGTGCAACCCAAATGCGGGCAACATCAATCATGGCTGTGCTCCTTCCGACACGTTCAAATCCCGACTCCAGGACAATCCGTGGACATACAGGCCCGAGGAATTCTTTCTCAGTTCGTCCTCTGTTTTCGGCGCCTTATGGACAAGCGTGATGACGGCAGACCAGCGCTGCGTAGACGAAAGAGCGCCGTTGGCGTAGTGCCGTTCAATCCAGCGAATGTTGAAGGTCATGTCACTGGCTCGAACCACGCTATAAACCTCAACAGATACAGACTCCTTACCCACCCTCGTAAAAGGACTGGATTGCTGCGCGTATTCATTCAGCACGGCGGCTCCGCGATCCGTCGTGTAGCGGTAGGCCTCAAGCCAGTTTTCCCTCACGACCACGGGGTCAATAGACAGCGAGCGAACAAGCTTGATGAAGCGTTCAAGATGCGTAACGATCTCAGCCTCCTTCGGGCTGTAGGGTTCTGTCGCTTTGCCGACCGCCCGCGTATTCCCCAAGCTATCGACCTCCACGACATAAGGAACGATCGTGGACTGCATTGAGCGCCACACCAGGCCACCGGCCATTAATAGCGCAAGCAACAGGCAGCCAAAGGCCATCAGCCGCCAGTTTCTGGCCTGCACCCGCGCCGACCCAATGCGCTCATCCCAGACCTGGACGGCGGACTGATAAGGGGTCGCAGGTTGCGGCGATTCGGCATAGCGCACCTGCGGTCGTTTGAAACGCATGGTTGTTCTCCTTATGAATCGGCATCACGAAGACTCGGGCCTTGGCCGGCTCCGCCGCCGTCCCCGCCGCGCAGCGTATGGGCGGCTGTCGTGGCGGCCTGAGTCATCTGCTGGCGGCGTTGCAGGCGCTTAGCCCAGGCCGGTTGTGCGGTAGGGTTGGCTGCCTCCGTTGACGCCCCACTGGATACGCCTTGCCCGGCACCGGAGGCAGGAGCCTCCCCCGCCGCTCCTTTAAGGCCACCACTCGCCGCACCTGTCTGGAAGGCCGACCGAATGCTGCCCGCGCTTGAACCGATGGAGCGTGCCGCGCCGGAAGCCATGCGGGCGGCGCCCGGAACCATGCGCGCGCCTGCTGCCACTGCCCCACCCACTCCCGTGGCGGCTGCACCGATGGCAACAGCAGTCCCGACAGCGCCCACGGCGGCACCGGCCATGGAGCCTGCGCCCAATTGCGGCCCGCCGGAGACGAGCCCTGTCGCAATGCCCGGCCCGAAGATCCCCAACGCCAGCAAAGAGAGCGACGCCAGCATAATGACCAGCGCATAGTCGACGGACGGCTCGTCGGGATGAACCTGGAACTCAGAAAACAAGCCGCTGCCAATGCCGACGATCACGGCCAGCACCAGCACCTTGACGCCAGAGTACACCACATTGCCCAGTACCTTCTCGGCAAGGAATGAAGTCTTGTTCCAGAGCGCAAAAGGCACCAGAACAAAGCCGGCAAGCGTGGTCAGCTTGAACTCGATTAAGGTCACGAAAAGCTGAATCGCCAGCACGAAGAAACTCAACACCACCACCATCCAGGCGAGGAACATCACCACGATCGGGTCGATATTGGTGAACACCTCGGGAAAGCCCGCCATGTCGCCGATCTGTTCAAGAATGGGCGCGGCGGCATCAATACCAGTCTTCGCCAGCCGTCCGGGCTGCAAGAAGTTGCCCAGTGTGAGCGACGAACCTGAAGCGATCAGGCCCAGCCCGGCGAAAGAGCGGAACAGGATGCCAGCCAGCACATTGAAGTTGCCGATGATGTAGGCAAACGTCCCGACATAAAGCACCTTGCGCAGCAGCTTGGCGATCACGTCATCGCCCTGGCCACTGGCATGATTCATCGCCCAGAACAGGCCGGCCAGTGTCATGTCGATCACGATGAGCGTAGCGGTGAGAAACGCCACATCGCCTTGCAGCAACCCAAACCCCGAGTCGATGTACTGCGCAAAGGTAGCGAGAAAACGGTCGATCACCGCCACGTCATTCATGGCTCAAGCGCTCCGATCAATTGCCGTAGAAATTCACGGCTTGCGGCGTATACGGCGTGCCCCTGCCCTGAAAGCGCTGGCGCACTTCACGGGCGCGCTCGGTGGCCGCTGCCTGACGTGCCAGCTCCAATGAGGCGGCACGGTCCTGAGTGATCTGAAGCTGTTGCGCCTGAATGCCCTGCTTGGCCTGCAAGGCCAGAAGCTGGTTGGTCGCTTGCATGGCCTGCAACGCGCCTTGCACCGACTGGCTTTGGTTCATCAGATCGGCCAGCGTGCTTTCATCATCGCGCAGGTTCTGCGAGGCTTGCGCCTGCACCCGCATAGCAGTATGCAGACCATTCAACGTATTCTTCCAGCGCTCACGGGCATCCTGGGCCATGCTGTCACCACTCACGGTGGCGGCATACTGGTCGGGATACAGGCGCGCAAACTCCTGGTCCATGTTCGCCACCTCGTAACTGAGCCCATGCGCCTCGCCGATCAGGCGCTCGGTGGCGGCCAGCGTGGTGCGCAGGCGGTTGACGACATTGAAATCCAGACTCGCCAGATTGCGAGCCTGATTCATCAACATCTGTGCCTCGTTCTGAAGCTGGTTGATCTGGTTGTTGATCTGCTGCAGTGTGCGAACGGCAGTCAGCGTGTTCTGCGTATAGTTGGATGGGTCAAATACCGTTCTCCAGGCCCACGAGGGCGAGGCGGCGAGTAACGACGCCGAAAGCACGGCAGCAAGCGATACAGATAGCGTTCGGGTTTTCATGGCAGATTCTCCTGTAGGTGGGGAGGAACGGCAGTGACTGAAGGTGCGAAGCCGGGAAACTCGGGCAACAGGTCGGCGGCCCAATCCAGGCCGCGATGGCGCAACCAGGCATCCGCAAAGCCGGGTACGCCGGCGTCCGGCAGGATGCGGTCGATGTCGCGCTGGTCCTGTGTGGTGGACGCTCCCGCAAAGGCCAGCGTGGCCGGCCCCAGATCAAGGTCGAACAGACGGTTGCCCAGACGCGACTGGTAGTAGTAATCGCGCTTGGGTTGAGCAGTTGCCACAATCTCGATCTGTCGGCTGTTCAGGCCGAAGCCTTCATAGATCGTACGAATCTGCGGCTCGGTTGCCTGCGGGTTGGGCAAGAAAATGCGGCTGGCGCAGCTTTCGATAATCGCGGGCGCAATGCTCGAACCTTTGATGTCGGCCAGTGACTGCGTGGCAAAGATAACGCTGACATTCTTCTTGCGTAGGGTCTTCAACCATTGCCGGATGCGAGCGGCGAATGAGGGTTCATCCAAAAACAACCACGCCTCATCCAGAATCAAGAGCGTGGGCGCACCATCAAAGCGTTCATCGAAGCGGACGAACAAATAGCGCAGCACCGCCTGCACAGCGGCGGGACTGTGCATCAGTTCTTCCATCTCAAAGCCCTGCACGTCGGCCATGCCTAGCCGGTCATGGTCAGCGTCCAGCAGCTTGCCGTGCGCGCCGCCCAGCACATAGGGCGCCAGCGCCTGACGCAGCGTGTTCGATTGCAGCAGTACGGAAAAGCCCGTCAGCGTGCGCTGCTCCACCGGCGCACCCGCCAAGCTCCCCAGCGCCGACCAAATGGCAGTCTTGTCATCGGGACTGACGCCCATGCCTTCGTGCAGCAAACGCCCTTCGATCCATTCCGCCGCCCAGGTGCGATAACCTTCGTGGTCGATGCGTGCCAACGGCTGAAAGGCGATCTCGCCATCATTGCCAAGGTCATAGTGCTCGCCAGCCAGACCCAAAATGGTGGCGCGGATCGAGCGGCCCATGTCAAAAGCGAAGATGCGTGAACCGGGATACCGGCGAAATTGCTTAGCCAGAACGGCCAGCAATACCGACTTGCCCATGCCGGTCGGTCCGGCGACCAGGGTGTGGCCGACATCACCGATGTGCGTCACCAGCCGGAATGGCGTCGCGCCTTCGGTACGCGTGACAATGAGCGGCGGCCCATCCAGATGCTCGTTCTTCTGTGGCCCGGCCCACACCGCCGACACTGGCATCATATGGGCCAGATTCAATGTAGACACAATGGGCTGGCGCACGTTGGCATAGGCATTGCCGGGAATGGATGACAGCCAGGCATCCACGGCGTTCAGCGTCTCGGGAATGGTCACGAAGCCTCGGCCCTGAATGACGCGCTCGACCAGCCGCAGTTTTTCATCGGCTACGGCAGGGTCGGCATCCAGCACCGTCACGGTAGTGGTGACATAGCCAAAGGCAACTTGGTCGCTGCCCAACGCCTGCAGAGCGGCATCCGCATCGGCGGCCTTGTTGCTGGCATCGGTATCGACCAGCGGCGACTCCTGTTGGAAAATCGTTTCCCGTAGCAGCGCCACGACGTTCTTGCGCTTGGCGAACCATTGTCGGCGCAGGCGGCGCAGCTCCTTTTCCGCCTCGGCTTTGTCCATGCACAGAAAGCGCGTGCTCCAGCGATAAGCAAAGCCAAGCCGGTTCAGGTCATCCAAAATGCCCGGCCAGGTGGAAGTCGGAAAACCTCGCACCGATACCACGCGCAGATGCGCATCGCCCAACGTCGGTGCCAGCCCACCCACCAACGCGGAGTCGGTCAGTAGCGCATCAAGGTGAAACGGGACTTCCGGCACACCGATGCAGTAACGCCGTGTTGAGATGGTGGAATGCAGGTAGGTCAGCGTCTGACTATCGTCCAGCCAGGAAATTTCCGGCATGACGCCATCGAGCAGGTCAAAGACGCGATCCGTTTCCGATACGAATGCGGCCAGGCGCTCACGCCAGTCCACACCTTCGGAGGGACGGTTCTCGTACAGCAGCCCCGCCGCGCGAGCACGGGATTCCTCGGGCGGCAGAAACACGAACGTCAGATGATAGGTACTCTCGAAGTGATGCCCGGCCTCTTCGAAGGCGGCGCGGCGCTCCTGATCGACCAGCCAGGACAGGGCTTCAGGGAAGTCCGAATGGGGATAATCCGCCGCTGCACGGCGTTCGGCTTCAATGAACAACGCCCAGCCCGACCCCAGGCGGCGCAGTGCATTGTTCAAGCGGGCCGACGTGGCGATCAGTTCGCCTTGCGTCGCGCTATCCAAGTCCGGCCCGCGAAAGCGTGCCGTGCGCTGAAAGGAACCATCCTTGTTCAGCACCACGCCCGGCGCAATCAGTCCCGCCCAGGGCAGCCAATCTGCCAATAAGGCGGGACGCTGACGGTATTCGGCAAGGTTCAGCATGGCGTCATCCTCTACACGTCCAGCAGCGGTTTGTGCTTGATGTGGCGCGCGAACACCTGCATGAACTGCGGATCCACCCGCGCACCCCATACCGCTAGAGAATGGCCGACGATCCAGAGCACCACGCCAGGAATCCACAATTGCAGGCCCAGCCCCACGGCGGCGGCCAGCGTGCCGTTGGCAATGGCCACAGTGCGCGGTGCCCCACCCATCAAAATCGGCTCGGTGAGCGAACGGTGCAGCGGAATCTCAAAGCCAGGGGCGAAGCTGGATGGGCCTTCGGTGCCGGTATTCATACGACGGCCCCGCCGGAGAATGAAAAGAACGAGAGAAAGAACGAAGATGCGGCAAAGGCAATGGACAGGCCAAAGACGATCTGAATCAGCTTGCGAAAGCCGCCGCTAGTATCGCCAAAGGCCAGCGCCAGCCCCGTGGCGATAATGATGATGACTGCCACGATGCGTGCCACCGGCCCTTGAATCGACTCCAGAATGGATTGCAGCGGGCCTTCCCAGGGCATGGAGGAGCCGGCGGCCTGCACCGCACCGGCTGCCAGCAGCATCAACGCGGCAAACAGCAGCCCCTGCCCGGCAGGCCGGGCCAAGCGGCGCAGCCGTGCGAGGCGCAAAGGCGGGTTTACAGAAACACGTAAAGCATCAATAGACGTCATGACAGTTCTCCAGCAGGATCGAGGGATGGGGAAATCGCCGCATCGGGCGCGGCATCGGAAACAGGTGACAGTGCAGAAAGCGATGCTTCCAGCACATTTGCCAAGTGATAGCCCGCCGCATCGAAACCGATGACGCGGGCAATACTGTCCACGCGGCGCTTGCGGCCCCGTCCGGCGATGTGAATCACGACGTTGACCGCCTCGGCAATCAGCGCCCGAGGCGGGTTCACCGCGACTTCGAGAATCAGTTGCTCCAGGCGCAGCAGCGCGCCCAAGGCGGAGCCCGCGTGAATGGTGGCGATGCCACCGGGGTGGCCGGTGCCCCAGACCTTGATGAGATCCAGGGCTTCGCCGCCGCGCACCTCGCCGACCACCACGCGGTCGGGGCGCAGGCGCATGGTGGCGCGCACCAGCTCCTGCATCGACACGACCCCGGCACGGGTACGCAGCGGCACGTGGTCACGGGCGGCACATTGCAGTTCGATGGTGTCTTCCAGCACCAGTACGCGGTCACCTGTGGCGGCGATCTCGGCCAGCAAGGCATTGGCCAGCGTCGTCTTGCCGGTACTGGTGCCGCCGGCAATCAGGATGTTCTGGCGCTCACGTACCGCACGCCGCAGAAACTCGGCTTGTTCGGCAGTGAGGATGCCGTCGGCCACATAGCGATCCAGGCTAAGGATGCTCACTGCCCGCTTGCGCAGCGCGAAAGCCGGGCCAGGTGCGGCGGGCGGCAAGATGCCCTCGAAGCGTTCGCCGGTTTCGGGGAGTTCGGCGGTCAACAAGGGCTGGCCGCGATGCACTTCCGCACCGACGTGGGCGGCAACCAGACGAATGATGCGTTCACCATCGGCTTCGGACAGTTCGACGCCCAAGGGGGTACGCCCCGACGAGAGCCGATCCACCCACAGGCTGCGGTCGGGGTTGAGCATGATTTCCACAACGTCCGGGTCTTCCAGTGCGGCGGCGATCACCGGCCCCATCGCCGTGCGCAGCATCTGGATACGGCGATCCAGCGAAGTGGACAAAGAAGACTGCGGGACAGCACTCATGAGACACGCTCCTGTGCTTCGAAATGCACTGGCGCGTCGTCCATCCGTATCGGCTCGGGATGCAGTTCCTCCACCACGTCGCGCACCAGGCTGCGACCGCGCAGCAGGTGGCGGCCAAGCTGTTCGATGAATTGCTCAAAGCGCGCCTTGCCCTGGGCGCGGGCGGCATCCTGATGGGCTTCAGGTACCGGCGTACTCACCGTCAGGTAATAGCGCACGAACAGCGCCAGCGTCTCGATCTGGATATTCTGGTCACGCTCCAGGCGCTCGAACTGGCGTGATAACCGATCCAGACGCTTGGCCATCACCGCTTCGCGCTGATCGCCTGCGTCCGGCGAGAGCCAGGAGGCCAAGGCGGCGGCCACGATGGACGACTTGGAGACACCTTTCTTGGCGGCCACCTCATCCAGGCGCTTGGCATGTTCTGGTTGAATAAAGAGATTCAGGCGATATCGGCTCATAATTGGATTCCGTCATCAGGGTCGAGGGCGGCCATGCGTGCCACGCGCTGCATCGCGGGATCAAGCTGGCGGGGAAGAACGAGCGGCAGGTCGTCGTCATCGAGCAGCGACAAGTCGCTGGCCGGGTAGTCCGGCTGCGGGCTGTAGGCGACGGCCTCGGACAGCTCAAGCTGATGGCGTGGACCACCATCGTCAGCCGTGCCCGTCGTCCCATCGCTGTCCGTTGGGGCGGGCGCAACGGGAATGGTCGGAATCGACAGACCACTCCAATCATCGGAACGGGCTGGCGGCGCGTCCGCATAGCGACCGGCGGCGAGCACGGGCGGCGGCAACAGGCGGTGTTTGAAGTTGGCATCCCGGTAGTAGCGCAGCTTCTTGGCTTTGATCGGCGCCACGCTGGAGACCATCACCACGGCCTCGTCCGGCGGAAGCTGCATGACTTCGCCAGGAGTCAAGAGTGGCCGCGCTGTTTCCTGGCGCGACACCATAAGGTGTCCCAGCCAGGGCGCAAGCCGATGTCCCGCATAGTTGCGCTGGGCGCGTAGTTCGGTAGCGGTGCCCAGGGTTTCGGAAATCCGCTTGGCGGTGCGTTCGTCGTTGGTGGCAAACGTCACGCGCACATGGCAGTTATCCAGAATCGAATGGTTCTGGCCGTAGGCTTTGTCGATTTGATTCAACGACTGCGAGATCAAAAAACTGCGAATGCCGTAGCCCGCCATGAAGGCCAGCGCCGTCTCGAAGAAGTCCAGGCGGCCCAGCGCCGGAAACTCATCGAGCATCAGCAGTAGCTTGTGGCGACGTTCGATGCCGTCGGAGCCGTCGAGCGACTCCGTCAACCGGCGTCCGATCTGATTGAGAATCAGGCGGATCAACGGCTTGGTTCGTGAAATGTCCGAGGGCGGCACCACCAGATACAGTGATACCGGATGGGCAGAGGCAATCAGGTCGGCGATGCGCCAATCGCAGCGCGAGGTGACTTCGGCTACCGTCGGGTCGCGGTACAGGCCAAGGAACGACATGGCGGTGGACAGCACACCCGAACGCTCGTTATCCGATTTGTTGAGCACCTCACGGGCGGCGGAGGCCACCACAGGATGCGGTCTGCCTTCCCCCCCCTCCGGGCCCAGGTGCGGGGTCGTCATCATCCGGTGCAAGGTCAGCTCGAACGGACACGCTGGGTCACTGAGAAAATTGGCAACGCCGCGCAGCGTCTTGTCTTCACCGGCATAGAGCACATGCAGGATGGCGCCCACCAACAACGCGTGACTGGTCTTTTCCCAATGGTTGCGACGCTCCAATGCACCTTCGGGGTCAACCAGAATGTCGGCGATGTTCTGCACATCGCGCACTTCATGCGCGCCGCGCCGGACTTCCAGCAGCGGGTTGTAGCCTGCGGATTGGCTATCTGTGGGGTTGAACAGCAAGCAGTGCGAGAAGCGCGCACGCCAGCCGGCGGTGATCTGCCAGTTCTCGCCCTTGATGTCGTGAATGACGGTCGACGCCGGCCAGGACAGTAAGGTAGGCACTACCAGGCCCACGCCTTTGCCCGAACGCGTGGGTGCAAAGGCCAGCACATGCTCCGGCCCTTCGTGACGCAGATACTGCCCCTCATGCTGACCCAGGAAGACGCCGACAGGTTGGGTCAATCTGGCTTCGCGGATGTCGCGAGTCTCGGCCCAGCGTGCCGAACCGTAGGTGGTGACCAGCCGCGCCTGGCGCGAACGCCAGATCGACATGCCGATGGCGACCACCACGGCAACCAGGCCGCTGCCGCCTGCGATCACACCGCCGGTATTGAAGACCTCCGACGCGTAGGCGTCGAAGAAGAACCACCACTCGAACAGGCGCCAGGGGTGATAGATCGGCGTACCGTAGAAATCAAACCACGGCGAGCCCAGGCGTAGCTGATAACCCAGGGCGGCAGCTGTCCATTGTGTGGCGCTCCACACTCCGGCGATCACGATGCCGAATACGACGGCGATCTGCCCGAACAGTACGTTCGTCCCTTGCATGACCCAGCCTCCGACTTTCTTGCCTGACTTTCTCGCTCAACAGCGGCACACGAATGTGCCTGCCTATGAGGATCGGTGCCAGATCAGTGCTGGTCAAAGACTGTTATCGGGACAATGCTGATAAAAAAAGCATCAATTCATGGAGGGGCGAATACAAAGAAAACGCCGCAGGCGCGGGCGCGTTACGGCGTGTTGATAAAGAAAAATGGGGTTCGTAGGGAAATGCCGACGACTCAGAACTTAGGTGGCGTATCCGGTGGGGAGTAAGGTACGGTGCCGTCCCCGTAAAAGCGCTGGCGCGTTGCTTGGGCCACCCGGTCACACAGTAGATCTTCCATATTGGTACGATCCGTCTTGCACTGCCCGCGTAGCTCTTTTAACATCGTAGGATCGGCAGCCAACTCTTCTACGGTCGGGACATCCGGCTTCTGTTCAGTCGTTTCTGACTGGCCGCAACCGCTCAGTATGATTACCAGAAAAATAAAGATGACTCGTTTCATGGCTCTATTTGCTCCTTAGAGTCGACCTCAGATTACATCGGCTTGAGCTGACGGAGTATGTCAATAGCCTGCACGCGCTTGATAAAGCGGGCCAACTCATCAGAAACTTCGTCATCCCGACGCAGCAGATACGTCATTAACACCGGCGAGCGGCCCGCAAGCGGCCGTGCCACTATACCTGGCTCCCGACTTGCTGCAATATGTGGGGCGCTAGCTAGGCTGAGTGCAAAACCCGCCGACACCAATGCCATCATCAGGTCGTAAGATGCAACTCGCTCTGCGATTAGAGGCTCTACTTCGGCCTGCCGCAACACCCGGTCTATTTGACGAGAGAACCCTTCACACGCCAAAGGATCACACAGCACAAGTGGATACCGTAAGACTTCACTCAGAGGAATTCGCTTATAACTCAGCAACGGATGTCTCGCCGGCACGGCTACCATCAGCGGGTCGCTCCATACCGGCTCGGCAACTATGCCGTCCCCAACCTCATTGGATTGTGCAAGCCCCACATCGTACAAGTCTTCTTGCAGCCCTTTGAGCTGCTGCGACACAGGCACCTCGAATAGGCGGATCTCAATCTGAGGTTCCTCCTGGCGGCAGAGCGCTAACAAGGCCGGTAAGCGTGATGGAGTAATGCTATCGGACAACGCGAAGCGCAATTGACCGTAGAAGCCATTGGCCGCCGCTTTGACACTGTCTCTGGCTTGCTCTAAGGAGACGAAGACTCGTTGTGCATGCTCCAAGAACAGTAGCCCCGCTCGGGTTAGCCGAGTGCTTCGTGTAGTTCGAGCGAATAACACCACACCCAACTCATCTTCTAGCTCTTTGATAGCACGCGACAGGGGTGACTGCTCGATGTGGAGCCGCTCCGCGGCGCGGGCAAAATGGAGCTCTTCAGCAACCGCTAGAAAGCAACGCAGATGACGCAGTTCCACCGTACTCTCCATTAATTAGCTTGACCAGATCCCACGAGCACTTAGCAAGTGTCGTAGTCCGTTAAAGGCGTTTTCCCCAATATCGATGTCCCGACTCTCAAATGCCTCCATTACTTCTGTAGCAGGACTCCGGCGCGTTCGAGTGCCTCCTGTTCGACAAGCGACGGCTATAACGACATCGGGCAGCAATCGTCAGAAAGACCGCCACCAATATCAGCGCGGGGATATCGCCGAAGCGGGTATACGGAGTCAGGCCCGTCATACCTTGCACAGTGACCGGCAGCACACCAGAGCGGTGCGGGGGCAATGCGGCTAGAACACGGCCATGCGGATCAATAGCTGCCGTAATGCCGGTGTTGGTGGAAGTAACCATAGGTCGAGCAGTCTCAATGCTGCGCAACCGGCCAATTTGTAGATGCTGGCGAAGTGCCCACGTATCACCGAACCAGCCGAGATTGCTTATGTTGACGATAACGCTCGCGCCTTCGTCGCTGCCGGAGCTTGTGAGTAACGCCGGTAGAATTTCCGGCCCGAACACGTCCTCATAGCAAATGTTGAAAGCCAGTTGCTGCTCGCCTACCGTGAACGGAGTCTGTCGGATGGGACCACGGTCGAACTCGCCCATGGGCATGTCGAGCATCTGCACGAACCACTCAAAGCCCGGTGGCACATATTCGCCCCATGGCACTAAGTGGCGCTTATCATAACGCTGCGGCATCGTGCCTTCTATCAACTGCTGCACCGGCGTACTAGCGTCAAAACCGATTGCACTATTGGTATACCGAAACTCTCCGCTCGGTTGTGCGATTCGAAGAGGCGCCCCCATAGCAATCGTACTGTGCTGACGCTCGGCAATGTCGCGCCACGCTTCCCAGACATGGGTTTCGAGTTCATCCTGGAATACTGGCAGTACGGTCTCAGGCAGCACGATTAGATCGGGAGCTGGTTCGTCAGGAAGAGGCGGTTTCGCCGCAAGCTGCAAGTGTCTGGCAACGCCCAGTTCAAGCAATGCCGGATCAAACTTCTGAGACTGCTCAATATTGCCTTGAACTAGCCGAATATTCAATGGTTTACCTTCGGCCGAAGACCATTCGACATGAGTCAAAAGCTCGCCCACGCCAACTGCAACTAGCAGCCCGGATAGCGTGAAAATGGTAGGCCGGCGCAAAGAAGCAGGAAACGAACAAAGAGTAGCCAGTGCAGCCGCTACGAACGCAGCTGACAGCGCGGTACCATGCACGCCCAGGACTGTCGCCCATCCTGCCAGCGGGCTATCAACATGAGCGTAGCCGATATTCAGCCATGGGAACCCGGAAAAGGCCACAGCGCGCAGCCACTCCATACTTGCCCATGCTCCCGACCAAGCCAAAGCACTCATTAGTGGCGCTGTGCGCAAAGACGATGGCCGCAACCAAGAAAAAATTGCACATGCTATACCGGTAAATAAAGCCAGAAAGGCCGATAACGCAATTACACCAGCAGCAGCCAGCGTAGCGGAAAGACCTCCATAGTGATTCATGCTAATAAAGAGCCAGTACAAACCGACTCCAAAGCTCACCGCGCCGAACCACCAGCCCCGTATGGCAGCTTGTTTAAGCGACTTGGCATCGCCAACGACACGCACAAGCACCGCCAAAGATGCGATCTGTACAATCGCCAATGACCAGGAAGGCAGCGGGCCTGTCGCGAACGTCATTGCGTGTACGCCACCAGACAGGGTCAACACCGTAGCGGAACGCAAATATCCGGCCGGGAAAGAAGCTGCCTGTGCGCTTGGGAACACCATATGCCGGATGGACACACAGCTACGAACGAATGTATGCCCAACCGCTTTGTTGTAGGCGAACAAGCTCAAGGACTGCGGCTCTATCCAGTAAACGAAGTGGCTGTCGATTCTCCCTATTGATTCGAGCAAGAGTATTCGGACACACCCAAGTGAATTCATCTGCATCTGGATGCGCCTCATCCAAGGCTCCGGCGACCGCCTCAGCGTTAATGACGATACACACATATGCTCCAGGATCCTCCCGTCTCAAGTTCATCGCGTTGTTACGCGCTCGCTGAAGCGCCTCCGGCGTCGGGGCGTGAAACACAACTTTCAGTTCATTATCTTGCTGCATACCTGTCATCATAATTAGGAAGTTAAATCAAGCAGTTTGCGAATCGAAGGCCACGCTATATAGGGAACGCGAAAGCTAGAGCATCGTGTTACTTCGTTAGGAGGCCTCAAGCTTGCCATTCTTGACTAATAGCCATGGCAACCCGTGCGAGCACACATTTCTTCTATTTCACTTGCGTGGCGTTTATTGCAATCTCCGAAAAGAGAAGATCAAGCTCCTTTGATTTTTCACGAAGTTTTTTAGCACTTGTTGCAGTGTCAGCAGAATCGGCATACGGGGCATATATATGACTAGGCTGAATCCATGAAAGCGTAGCTTGGCCATGTTCACCTTCGGTCACATAGAACCGGATCGGCGCTTCGATCATCGCCGGCACACTCAAACTCAGAATATCGACGGCAAATTCGTTATTGAACACACCAATCACTCGGTTTCCTGGAATGTCGATACCTCGCTTTGCTGCAGCCTCGGTGGGGCCAACATCAAATACCACTTGCAGGTCACTCTCGGAAACAGCTTCTTTTAGATGGCTTAGCAACTCCGAATAGCTTTGGCTGGTATCTATCACTTTCCATCCCTCAGAGGGAGTAGCTGCGGGGACTTGCACCGCAACCATTAAGCTCGACAATGCGAGAACAAAGCTAAGAATCGAACGGGCATGGACAGTCATAAGCGGCTCCTATGAATGTGGGTCACTTTAAGTACCGATTTGCTGGGACGCCGATTTCAATGCACTCTGCAACATCTCCTCGATGGAGGGATGGTAGTACGGCATGGTCAGTAGCTCATCGACGGTTTGCTTCGCCTGAATCGCCCAGGCGAGCAGGTGCGCTATATGTTCACCTTGAGTCAGCAGCATGCTGGCGCCAAGCAGGATGCCCGTATCCGGCTCGGCATAAACTCGCAGCAGGTTATCTTTTGCACCCAATATCTTGGAGCGACCGTTGCCACTGCCTTCGGCCAACCCTATGATCGCACCCTCCTGCATCGCGGCATCGTAGGACACCCCTACTGTGCAAACATCCGGGTCCGTAAACAAGATCGACATCGGTACCCGGCGTGATGCACTTGGCCACTGCTCATCGCGCAAGTAGGACAACGCGGCGTGCGCCGCCATTAGCCCTTCATCCGCTGCTTCGTGCATCAGAGCCCGGTCGGGCTGCACGTCACCAGCAAAGAAAATCGGCACATCTGATGCCTGCATGGTAACGGGGTCAATAGAGGGTCTACCTTGATCATCCAGCGAAATTCCCGCAGCCGCCAGATTCAGTGCATCAGTATTGGGAGTCCGCCCTGTGACGACCAGAAGGCGGTCCACAACGGCACTATGCTCACTCGTACGCATGAGCACACCGTCGCCAGCCGGGTTGATTTCCACCGAGTCTCCCAGCCACATCGGCAACTCGCTTATGAATGCAGAAATGGCCCGCTCCTGGACCATGGGATCTTGAATGCCACCGATAGTATGGCGCTGATCGGCTCCTATTACTTCTACGTCTAGACGAGCGAGCGCCAAACCCAGCTCAAGTCCAACCGCTCCCATGCCAAGAATTCCCAATCGTTTCGGCAGTGAATCCTGGTCGAAAAGCGTATCGGTTGTCAGGATTCTAGTCGCTACACCTTCAAGTGCTTTCGGCACAACGGGGCTAGAACCGGTCGCTACAATGATGGCGTCGGCTTCGAGACGCTCCGATCCTACCTGCAAAACGCCGGGTTCAATGAAGCTTGCTTCGGCCAAAATCAAGCTATCCTTTGCCGCATTGCGCGTACGCTCTGCTGCTCCGTTCGCCAACATGTCCCGTGTCTCGCGAGCATGTTTCCACAAAGCCTGTCGTCCCCGCGGGAAGAGGACAGCTCCGTCTGGCAATTGCTTTGCGGTCTCCCAACGCATACCCGCATGCAAAGCAGCTTTCGACGGCATACATCCGACGCGGGCACACGTCGTGCCCAGCGGCCCTCGATCAATGAGTACCACTTTCTTGCCTGCAGCCTTTATCGCATGGAATGCAGCGATTCCTGCGGTGCCTGCGCCAATAATGGCGACATCAATTTTCCGGTTGGGCATTGAACTCCCTTTATCCATAATTAAAGAAATGGGCGCTGAAGCACGTTCGCAACAGCACACCAGTCTACGAACGGCTATCCGATATTGCGCATGAGCATCATGGCCGCCACCACAACGCAGGCGATCGCAAAAACTCGTTGCAATACCGTTGAGGAAATCTTCGGCACCAGCAAACGAGCGCTCGCCATGCCTGCGAGTGTGGCGGCCGAGAATGCCCAGGTCCCAGCAGTAAGTAAAAGACCTTGTTCCGACGCAATGAAGACGGTGACTACAGATAGCAGTGCAATCACCAGCAGAGATGTTGCGACGATACTGTGCATGCGAAGTTCGCTGAAGTACCCCAGCGCGGGGACGATGATGAATCCACCGCCGACGCCCAACATGCCGGTAAAAAGACCCGAGACCACTCCGATACCACCCAGCGTTGTGACGGTGCGTGGGTTCCAGATGAAGCGTCCGGTCTCCTTGGATACTTTGCAAACCCCAGATTGCACCATGGGCAACTCGCCATCGTTTTGAGCACCGCGCGAAGACATGAACATGCGGTAGGCGACCACAAGCATGACGGCGACAAAGATCAAGCTCAGCCACCGGGAAGGAAGCCAGTGAGCCAGCCTGATGCCGAGTGGCGCAGTAATGGCACCCGCTGTCGCCAAGACGATCGCGGCTTTGTATCGGACAAGGCCTTGGCGCAGCCCTTGCAATGCGCCAAGCATTGCTGCGGAGCCAACGGCCATGAGTGCCATAGGAGCAGCCGCACGCATATCCATACCCAGGCCAAACACCAGTGCCGGGACGGCAAAAATACCGCCTCCAGCCCCAGTGAGTCCTAAGACAGCGCCGATTACAAGCCCAAGCAGCCCGCCACTAAGCATCATGCCCTCTGCCTGACACATAATTCCGTACGTCTGTACTCAGATGATCCATCAGCGCGGACCTAACACTTCGGTCAACGCGCCCTGTTGCGGCATGCCGTTGTACTTCTGGATCAACCCCTTGTCGTCCTGAACGATGATGCCAGGTGTGCCTCGAAATCCCATCGAAAGCATGAGCATTTGATTATCTTCGAGCGTCCGCTGTACATCGTCCGGTACGCTCTTGGCGGGCGTAATGCCGCCCTGATCGAACTTGACTTCATTCTCGCGCAACGCAGCCGAAGGGTCGGCTGCGCCAAGAATCGCCGCCGCTTTGGCCGGGCTGTCCTCTTTGATGACGCCGACCAACAGGTGGCGCAATTGGACCTTTCCAGCATCCACCCACGGGCGCGCGGCCTCCCAGAACAAATGGCAATAGGGACAATTTGCATCGGTGAAGGCATAGACAATACGCGGCGCGTCGGCCTTGCCATCCAGCACCCACGTGGCCGACTCCAGCTGCGCCCAAGCCTGGTCGCTGATGGGCTTGGCAACCAGGCTCTGCAGTGTCGCTTGGTCAATCGGCTCGCCCTTGGCATTCAGGCGCGTGCCCGCAACGGCATTGCCATCAGCCAGAACGTAGACCGCGACGGGGTTGTCGCCCAGGACACCGGCGAAGGCGCGTACGCCTTTACCGGCCTCGAACTCCTGCTTGAAGATGACACCTTGGTCTTCCAACGCGTCGATAACCGGCGGTTTATCCGTGACCTGGGCCTGGCCTCCGCTGGGCATCAGAATGAGAGGCGCCGCAGTCATGAAAGCGAAAAGCACACGCTGTGCAAACATAGTCGTTCCTTATCCGTACTGGGTTCGATGAATGGTCAAAAATGGCGTGATATCTTGTCTTTGAGATCGCTCATCGTGATCTCGCCTAAATGCAAGTCCACCATGCGCCCTTGTGCATCGAAAAAGAAGGTAGTAGGCAAGCCTCCCGTTCGCATTTCCTGCATCGCCTTGGACGGTGGATCGAGCAGAACATCCTTCAAATTCAGACCTTCGCTATGAAGAAACGCTTTAGCCTGTTGCGCGCTTTCCCCCTGATTGATCAAGACGAAGGCAATGTCGGGAAATGCCGTCTGGGCCTGCTCGAGCACCGGCATCTCGCGCCGGCATGGTGGGCACCAAGTCGCCCAAAGATTGAGCACGACCGGCACCCCCACATACGAACTCAAGTGGGCGGGACGCTCCTCCAGCGTCATTAGCTGCAAGTCCGGCAAACGCAGCGCGGCCTGCTGCGCCAGCTTGTCGGCTTCCAATCCCCGTGCTGTTGAGGAGTTTTCTGCGTTGTCTGTCTGATTGCAGCCCGCCATCAGCACGAGGGTGACGACAATAAGAATGGGTAGGCGTAAAGCCGGTGTAAGCTTGGTTATCATTTTTCGGCCCCCGAGCCGGAAGATAGGTCGAAACGACGCAGCATCTTGTCCTTGAGACTGGGCATGGTGATCTCGCCCAAATGCATGTCCACTTGGCGCCCTTGCGCATCGAAAAACAAGGTGGTGGGCAAGCCGCGCGAGTTCATTGTGCGCATGGCTTCGGAAGCGGGGTCAAGTAAAACATCCGTCAAACTCAAACCCTCGCTTTCAAGAAAAGCCTGCGCCTGCTGCGCGCTTTCCCCTTGGTTAACCAACACGAAGGCCACATCCGGAAAATCGGTCTGAGCCTGCTCAAACACCGGCATCTCGCGTCGGCATGGCGGGCACCAACTCGCCCAAAGATTGAGTACGATGGGGCGCCCCGCATACTCGCTCAGTGAAACCGGGTGTTCGTCCAGCGTCGCCAGCTGCAGGTCCGGCAAAGGCGGCGCGGAGCGCAGCAATAAAGCGAGCACCCCGCCCGCGAGGGCCCATGCGACGACGCCGACCATGACGCCCGCCAGCACGGGGACGCGCAAGATCTGAGCGGACCGGGTTCGCTGCCAGATGTAAGCAACGACCACCAACACGCCGACCCACCAGACAAATCCACCATCGCCGATGGCGATCATGGATCTGGGTGCGGCCGAGTACTCCTCCCACCACTGCGCAATGTATGCCAAGCGTGCAGTCAAGAGCCCCCAAACCACGGCGTCAAGAATCATTGATCCGGCGGCTTTGTAAGGCACATCGGGCGTCCGCCGACCGACAATTCGTGCTGTCAACCAAGCCAGCAGTACGGCGGCAATAACCGTGACGACCTGTATAGGAAATGGACCAATGCCGCTCATGACACCCCCGCCGCGTCCAGGCGGTCCTGAAACTCGCGCGCGCCGATCTCACCCACCACGCGCAGATCCCGTCGCTCCGTACCATCCGGCCCCACCAGTATGAGCGTGGGCGGCCCCATGACGCCCCAGTGCTTGAGCAGTTCCTTGTCCGTAGCGTCATTACGCGTCACGTCGGGCCGCACGATCTGCATGCGCGCCAGTCGCGCCGCAACCGCTGGATCGCCGAATACATTGCGCTCGATTACATGGCAGCTGACGCACCAGTCGGCGTAGAAATCAATCAAGGTCCACTGACCGCGCGCGGCGCCTTCCGCGAGGCGAGCATCTACATCGGCCACTGATTTCGCCTGGACATAGCTGACCTGGGCGGATGCCTCAACCGCAGCGGGCGCGCCACGCAAATGCGCCAGAGGCTGCAAGATGGCGTCGCCCCCTGAAGCGGCGCCCACAAGCATCAGGACAGACCACAGACCGATGAATGCCGCCGCCGAACGCAAGCTCCACGCCAACCGCTGCCTGTTCGCAACGGCTTGCGCCCAAGCGACGAGCCCCACCGCCACCAGCAGTATCCAGGCCCCCCAGAGCAACAGGCTCATCGTGCCGGTCAGGAAACGTGTCAGCATCATCACTGCCATGCCAACCATGACATAGCCGAAGGCGACGCGCACCCGATCCATCCACGCACCGGGCTTGGGCAGCACACGGGCGCCGAACACTGCAATGGCCAACAATGGCAGGCCCATACCCAGACCCAGCGCAAACAAAGCCAGTCCCCCTTGGATCGCACTGCCCGTCTGCCCGATGTACAACAGCGCACCCGCCAAGGGAGCCGTCATGCATGGACCAACCAAAAGCGCCGACAGAAAACCCAGCACCGCCGCACCGGTGATACTCCCCCCCGAACGAGCAGGCCCCGCTGCCTGGAGGCGATTCATCACAGCGGATGGCAAGCGCAACTCGAACAGACCGAATAGCGAACTGGCCAGGATGAGAAAGAGTGCTGCGAAGGCGCCGAGCAACCAAGGCGACTGCAGCGTGGCTTGTAAATTGGCGCCCGCCAGTCCGGCCGCCACCCCCACTGCGGCGTAGGTACCCGCCATCGCCAGGACGTATGACGACGACAAGACGAAAGCCCGACGCGGCTTGGCCTGGCTACCAACGACCATACTGGAAACGATGGGAATCATCGGCAAAGTGCAGGGCGTAAAAGCCAACAATAGGCCGAATCCGAAAAACAGCAGCGTGCCGGCGATAGGCCCCAGCGCAGCAAGCCGCTGAGCAGCCGCCTGATCCTCGCCAACGCTGGCGCCCGAAGGCATGCCGGCCGAATCAGGCCCGCGCTCCGAGGCTGATTCAGGTTCCGATGCCTGAGGCGGCTGCTCGACAGCCTGACCGTCAGCTACCGCTGTTGCTACTGGCGCGCTGATCTGTATCGTCTGCGGTGGATAGCAGATACCGTCTTCTGCACAGCCTTGCCAATGCAGTGTCAGTGGGCCAGTTACAGCCGTCGGGAAGCGCAGACGGGCCGTATCGCCGGTGTAGATGACGGTATCGCCAAAAAACTCGTCGTGCCGGGGCGTTCCAGAAGGCAGAGCCAGATCAACAGCATTCTCTTTGTCGTCGACCAGCTTCAACGAGTGGCGGTAGACATAATAGCCGTCGGCAATATGCCCTTCGACTATATACTCTCGGCCTTGCTGCTTCACCTCCTCTACCTTGAATACATCCGAGGCTTCAAGAAATTCGGGTTCCGTGGCCGACGAGAATAGACCGTTACTGGCCCAGGCGTTTCCGACGGCAAAACAAAACAGTACGAGAGCCGCACGGGCAATCCGGTAGACAGACAAGCTGAACTCCTGCAGATAAACTTAGGTGGATCATGCACCTGCAGGATTAAGGGAAGCTTAAGGCTTCGCAGGAAACTCAAGAAAGCGTAGTATCGTCCGCTATTGGAAGCGTAAGTCGCGCTTCCAGCCCGCCGCCATCGCGTTCCAGAAGCTCGAATGCACCCGCATGTCGGCATGCAATCGCGTTCACAATAGATAGGCCTAGTCCGTAGCCGGGTATTTTGGGGTCTCCACGCCAAAACCGATTAACTGCTTGAACCCGCTCTTGCGCATTCAGGCCAGCGCCTTCGTCCAGCACACTAATTTGCATGGTGCCATTGCTTTGCGGCTCCAGGCGAATTGTAATGGGAGTGTCGGGGGGTGCGTAGCGTATTGCATTATCAATTAGGTTTTGGATGGCCCCAACTAGAAGTGGCCGCGCAGCGCGTACCGACCGCGAGCTGTCAACCCCTTGTACCGATATTCTAGCCACAGAGTCACCGTACATTGGCTTCAATGCCTCAATTGCAATGGATGCCGCCTCAATCGGGTCGCTAGCTTCCTTCGCGATGGAATGGCCTTCTAACCGCGCCAGATCAAGCAAACGCTGAAGGATATTTTGCAGCTGCTGTACCCCTTGGTCTGCGTTGGTCAGCGCAGCTTCCATCGTGGCTCTTTCCTCTCGCCGTTGCAGTGCAAGCTTCGCTACTTGAATGTGTGTTTTCACACCGGTAAGTGGCGTACGCAATTCGTGCGCAGCGCTATCGGTGAATCGGCGTTCTCGCACGATTGCATCCTGCAGCCTTTCCAAAAGTTGCTCAATCGTATGCAAGAGCGGCTGTAACTCTATCGGGGCCTTCACTTCCGGCAACGGGCTATCGTCGCCGGGTCGGCGCCGTGCCAGAAGGCTGCGGATACGCTCTACAGGCGCCAGTCCACGGGTGATGCCCAACCACAGCACGATCAGGGTGCCAAACAAGGCGACAACGAACGGCACCCCCGCCGAAAGGATCAACTCTTTGACCAATGCCTCTCTGACCTCGATGCTGTCGGCGGTGGCGATCTGAACATCGCCCTGCCGCAGTACATAAGTGCGCCATCGCTTATTACCGTATGTATAGGTGCTGAAGCCTGGATCAGCGTGCATCAGTTCAGGGCTGCCTGCCGTACGTGCCACGGTTTCAATCACGACTTCGCTGCGCACAAGGCTTACTTCGCACGCCACCCCATCTCGGGCGACGACGTCCAATGGCTTATCACCCATTGCGGCAATATCTTGAGGTTCGGGAAATTGAGAAACCAGCCCGGCAACCATTCGTGCCGACGCCGCCAGACGGTTGTCCAATGCCTGGCCTAACGACTGACGGGCGTCAATGAACATCCAGGTCGCCACCAAAGTCCAAAGCGCAGTCAGCGAAATACCGATATACAGCAGAAGGCGCAGCCGCAGACTCATGTTTCCGCTACCTTCTCGGTTGAGCCAAGCCTATAACCGAGTCCACGCACTGTTTCGACAATATTGTTTCCAAGCTTGCGGCGCAAATGATAAATATGGACGTTGATCGCATTGCTTTCCACGTTCTGCTCGTAACCATAGACGCTATCACAAAGCTGTTCTGTGCTAAGGATGGCCTGAGGATTCTGCAACAACGCGCGCAGCAATGACAGCTCACGGCGTGCCAGCGTAACCGGCTTATCGGCTAGCCATACTCGGCCTGTTGACGAACAGAACTTCAGTTCCCCGTGATTCATGCAGTCGGTGACACGACCTGCGACCCGGCGCGTCAGTACGTGCAATCGAGCCTGCAACTCATCCAAGTCGAAAGGTTTAACCAGGTAATCGTCGGCCCCTCCAAGTAACCCCTCCACACGGTGACTGAGTGCGTCACGTGCCGTCAACACGAGAACGGGAAGATCACGACCTTCTTCGCGCCAGCGGCGCAGTAACACCATTCCGTCTTCGTCCGGCAACCCAAGGTCAAGGATGCATACATCAAAGTATGACGTCGCCAATGCAGCATCCGCCAAGTTAGCCGTGCTCACATGGTCGATCGTCAGACCATGCAATCTCAATCCCGCCACGATACCGCTCGCGACGAGGAGATCGTCTTCGACGAGCAAAATATGCATTTCATTCTCCTTGCGTACCGGCGCTAAACATTCTCTGAACTCTCTATCAAGCAAAAATCTTAACAGTCTTTCGGGCTTTGCTCACCCGTTCCTCACCTCTTAATACTGCCTTAATTCTGGCAACTTATTGTGTCGTCAATTTCGCTGCTTTTAATCTGGATTGCCGCGTACCTCCTGTGGCGGCATCGGATTACGAATCTACCAAACGCAGCTGCCACTGGAAGCGGACACGTATGCTATGACACCTATACTGGGAACTTTGTTAGCGACAAGCTTTGTCGCTTCATTGGTGGCGCTGGGCATTCTCGTCTGGGCTGTTGCCAATAAGTTGATATTCGTGGGTAAAGCCGAAGCCTCCACGATTTTCATGGAAGGAGAGCTCGGCCATCCCGATGACAGCGCCTCTTTTGGTAAAAAGAACGAGGCCGAATCACATCGGTTCGACGTATTGCGAGCTGGCATCGATCACGCCGGGAAGGGCCCAGTTCTGGTTCTAATCACAGCTGGCATTCTCTGGCTACTGATAGGCTCGACGTTCGGCGTCATTGCATCTTTGAAACTGCACTGGCCAGATTGGCTCTCAGATGTTGCACAGATCACTTTTGGCCGTGCACGCACACTACATCTGAATATCGTTGCCTATGGCTGGCTTTCGGTCACGGGCATCGGCGTGGCTTTATGGCTGTTGCCACGAATCTTTCACACGCCGCTGCGACGGCCCAACATGGCCTATCTTGGGGCCTTTCTTTGGACGCTGGGTGTTTTGGGTGGAACAATCGCCGTCGCTAACGGCTGGTCGGATGGCATTGAGTGGCTGGAGTTCCCTTGGCAAATCGACTTGGTGCTTGCATTGGGGGGCTTCTTCCTTGCCTGGCCTGCGATTGAGACCGCTGCTCGTCGGAAATCACGCCACATCTATGTATCCGGCTGGTATTTCTTAGCCGGCATGGTGTGGTTCCCTTTCCTCTTTCTGGTGGCGAACATTCCTGGCCTACACATCGGGGCCCAGCAGGCGACGGTGAACTGGTGGTTCGCGCATAATGTGCTGGGATTGTGGCTGACGCCAATGGGCGTTGGAATGGCCTACTACATTATTCCCAAGATCATCGGCAAACCGGTGTATTCATACAACGTCTCGCTCCTCGGTTTTTGGAGCCTGGCGTTGTTCTACAGCCAGGTCGGTATCCACCACCTGATGGGCGGACCGATCCCGACCTGGGCTGTAACCCTTTCCGTCGTCCACAGCATCATGATGTTTGTGCCGGTGATCGCGGTGGCGATCAACCAGCACGTCACTGTCGCCACCAACATATGGGCGTTCAAGCAGTCAATGTCGCTCCGGTTCGTATGGATCGGCGCGCTGATGTACACCCTCTCTTCCTTCCAGGGCTCAATCGAGGCGATACGTTCGGTCAACTCGATCACTCACTTCACCCATTACACCGTCGGACACGCGCACCTGGGCGCCTATGGCTTCGTCTCGCTTGTGCTATTTGGCACTCTCTATTACATGATGCCGCACATCCTTGGCCGGCGCTGGCCCTACCCGAAGCTGGTGCAAACGCATTTCTGGCTGGTGGTGATCGGATTCACGATCTACTTCGTCTCACTGACCGTCGCTGGCGTCCTGCAAGGCATGGGGTTGATGGACCCAGGATCTAGCTTTGCCGAAATCACCCGGTCGATGATTCCTTATCTTGAAGGCCGCTCCATCGGCGGCACGTTGATGACCTTGGGCCACTTCGTCTTTGCCGCACATTTCGCCTTGCTGCTACTGAAAAAAGAATCGAGCACCAAGTCCGTCGATACGTTCGCTCCTGTGAAAGCGTCATGAACAAACTTTTGCCACTTCTCATTGGCGCAATTGGCGTCTTGCTGCTCGCCACACTAATGCTGGTGATTCTGCCCGCTTGGCAGCTTCGCACATCGCAACCGCCAGCGCAGCTCCAGCCCTACACCGAGCAGCAGCTGTTGGGGCGCCAACAGTACGTCGCCAACGGCTGTATCTATTGCCACAGCCAGCAGCCCCGTTCCACGGGTCAAACACTGTTCGATGGCGCCCGCGGCTGGGGCCGCGCCTCGACGCCGGGAGACTATTTCTACGACACGCCCCACCTGCTGGGCACCATGCGTACCGGCCCCGACCTGCTCAATGTCGGCGCACGCCTGAAAAGCCGCGACTGGCATCTGACGCACCTGTACCAGCCGCGCGTCATCTTCGACTGGAGCATCATGCCTTCGTACCCCTATATGTTCGAAGTGAAGGATGAAGCTGCGCGGGACGACGTCGTGGTGCGTCTACCCGCGCAGTTCCAGCCGCCAGACGGGCGGGTGGTCGTGGCTCGCAAAGAAGCGTTGGATCTCGTCGAATACCTGCTGAGCCTGGATCGCACCTATCCGGCCAGCCATGAGGAATTGCAGAAAAGAGACCGCGGATATGACCGCCGTCCGGAAACGGCGGCAGCGGACGGACATTCGGGTTAGGAACGCCATGAAAACCAATCACCACTCGACAATGCCCCGAGTCGACGACATCGACCCCACGTTCGAACCCTGGGAGCCGCCCCGCCCGATTCCCATCTTCCTGCTTGCGGTTCTGATTGCTTTGGCGCTCGCTGGCGTCGGCATGTATCTGAGCGACCTGGCTCCATGGACGGACTCCGGCTCGCCCGACACGGTCGCCAGCGGTCCAGTCGCGCCGGTAACGCCCGCAGTACCTACCCCCGTAGTGACGCAGGATGCGCCCGAGCTGGTCCATGCCGGCCGAGGAAGCGTGTGGAGCTGTGCATCGTGCCATGGCGATCAAGGAGAAGGTGCTGGCAACACTCCCCGCCTTGCCGGCCTGAACGAAGCTTACCTCGCCAAGCAGTTACGCGACTTCGCTTCCGAAGACCGCATCAACGAATCCATGCACTACGTGGCGCGCGAACTAACGGCTCAAGATATTGCTGAAGTGACTGCCTACTACGCGAGTCTGCCTGCCCCCCAGTTGATGCTGCCGCACTCCGATGCCGACATGGAGAGAGGCCACATGCTGTTCGAAAAAGGCGATTGGAAACTGGACGTGCCCGCCTGCGTCAGCTGTCACGGGGACCAGGGACAAGGCGTGGGCGTAGCCTTCCCGCCCCTGGCTGCGCAACAACCCGAGTACCTGTTCAGCCAGTTGGCGGCATGGAAGGGCGGTCACCGGCACAACTCACCGCAATCCTTGATGGACGACATCGCAAGCCGACTGTCCTACCAGGATCTGTATGCGGTATCCAATTACGCGGCGTCCTTGCCGGGACAGGGCACCGGCGCCGCTAATTAAGCATAGAGAGCCAAGATGACAAAAAACCATTCCTCGGACCGACACGAATCCGGCACTCCCAAGCGGTTGTCCGGCACCCGACGGCTAGCCTGGAGCGCGGGGTTGGGTATCCTGTTGTTCGGCGCCGGCTACCTGATTCATGACAGCGGCCTGATGTCGCTCTCTTTCACTTCCGAGAAAGGCGGCATTACCCAGATCGGCAGCCAGGTCTACACACGTGAAGCCATGGAGTCCGACCGCAAGACACACAATGCAGACAGGGCTGCACCCACAGCCGGCATGCCGGTCGGTGCCGATGGCTATTACTCTCCCCCATTGGAGGACAGCATTCCTGACGGTCCCTACGGCGACGCCATCAAGCGAGGCCGCGCCATCTTCATGGAACCGTCGACCATGGTGTCTGACCACGTCGGCAATACGCTCGCTTGCGTCAATTGTCACCTTGATGCCGGACGCCGAGAAAACTCAGCTCCTATGTGGGGCGCCTATGTGCGTTATCCAGCGTACCGAAGCAAGACAAAGTCAATCAGCACTCTTGAGGACCGCATTAAGGGCTGCTTCACGTATTCAATGAATGCACAGGGCTCGCCGTCGGGCCAGCCTCCACCAGCCGGGAGCGACATCTACCGCGACCTGACGACCTACTTCTATTGGATGGCCGATGGTGCGTCCACGGGAGAGAAATTACCCGGTTCAGGCTATCCCAAGCTCAAAAAGCCCCAAGAAGACTACGACGTGATGCGCGGACAGACGGTCTACGCGCAGAACTGCGCCCTGTGCCATGGCGCGGATGGCCAGGGCCAACGAGATCCCGACAGCGGTGTGGTGTTTCCGCCGCTCTGGGGTCCGAACTCCTACAACTGGGGCGCGGGCATGGCGCGCATCGATACGGCTGCCGGCTTCATCAAGGCGAATATGCCGCTAGGCAAGCCATTCTCGCTGACCGACCAGGAAGCTTGGGACGTTGCTGCTTTCGTCGACAGCCACGAACGCCCCAAGGATCCCCGTCAGACCGGAACCCTCGAAGAGGCGCGCGTCGAATTCCACGATGGAGAGGAAAGCTTCTATGGCAAAGAAGTGAATGGGAAGATCGTCGGCGGGGGCACGGAATAGGAGGGCTGATCACGCCATGCAGTCGACGACAACGGCCACTGCTGCCAACACATTGGACCTGGAGTCCCTACGCCCCGCCGGGCGCATGATTTTTTCCGTCCGCGGCATGTTCTGCGCCAGTTGCGCCATGGCGGTGCAGCGCGTCATCGACAAAGCGCCGGGAGTGCTGGACAGCAACGTAAACTTCACCTCCGGCTCCGCCTTAGTTCGGTGGGAACCGGCGCGCTTCGACTTTCAAAAGCTTTTCGATCGGGTGCAGGGCCTAGGCTACGAAATGTCGCCGCTGCTGGACGACAACGAGGTGAACCTGTCTCTGGAAAAACAAGCATCGCGGATACGGCTGCAGTTGATCGTTGCCGCCTTCTTCGGCATGTGGAGCATGCTGGGGTCCTGGATGCTTTACTTTGGCATCGAGGCCGTGGCCGGCATCGATGCCTTGCTGGTAGGCTGGACCGCAACCATTTTCAGCCTGCCGGTGGTTCTATACAGCGGCCTCGATTTTTATCGGGCGGGCTGGAAAACCGTGCGAGCCGGCGTTCCCGGCATGGATGCCCTCATATCGCTCGGCGTCTGGGGCTCCTTATTGCTGTCGCTGTGGAACCTCTCTCGAAATTCGCCCGCCGTATACGTCGATGCCGCCACGATGCTCATTACCTTCCTGTTGGTGGGGCGGTTGATCGAAATCCAGGCACGCAAGCACAACATGGTCGCGATCAATGCGTTGCGTCAGCTCATGCCGGAAACGGCACGCATCATCCAACCTGATGGAAACAAAAAAATCGTTGCGCTAGAGTCGGTTCAGACGAGCTCTCTAGTCTACGTGCTCGCTGGAGAACGCATACCTGTCGATGGGTTCATAGAAAAAGGCGCGTCGCAGGTAGACGCGTCTTTGCTGACGGGAGAATCTCTGCCGCTGGAGCGCAGCGCCGGCGACTACCTGCATGCCGGCATGGTGAATCTGCAGGCCCCGTTAGTGCTGCGGGTGGAAAAGGCTCAAGGCGAAAGATATGCCGATAAACTGGGTCTGCGCATGCTTGAGCTGTTCGGCGCGAAGTCCTCGACGTCAAAACTCGCCGAACAATTTGCCCGATGGCTACTTCCAGTGGCTGGCGCTATATCGCTGCTTGCGCTGACGCGCCACCTGTGGATGGGTATGGCCGTCGACCACGCATTACTAGCCTCGCTCTCGGTACTCGTCGCAGCTTGCCCCTGCGCCGTCGGGCTTGCCCTGCCGCTGGCATTCTCGGCAGGCAGTGCTCGCGCTTCGCGCACCGGCATCCTGTTCAGGGATCCCGCCAGTGTCGAAGCCCTGGCGCGAGGCCGCACATTTGCCTTTGATAAGACGGGAACGCTCACGACGGGACAATTGACAGTGGCGCGCCTGACAAGCGAGCACCTGGCGCCCGACGATCTCCTACGAGTCGTCGCGAATGCGGAAACAGGCGTTGCCCATCCCGTGGCCAACGCCATCGTCCAGCATGCCCGTTCTCGTGGAATCGAAGATCTGCCCCTGACGCCCCTTGTGGAGCGGCATCCGGCCGGCGTGCGTTATATCGCGCCCGATGGGGCGACATGGCTGATCGGAGCCGCCAAATGGCTGGAGCGGCAGGGTGTGCGCTGCACCGAGAAGGGGGAAGCAGCCGCTAATCCAGCAACAGGCCCAGCACCAAGCGCCACAGTGCACATTTCCCGTAACGGGCGATGGGAAGGGCAAATCGACCTGCAAGACAGCATTCGAGCCGATTCGCTGGTGTCCTTGGACTTCCTGCGTAAAGAAGGCTGTCGAACTCTGCTGGTAACAGGCGATCACGCCATGGCAGCAAACTGGGTGGGTGGAAAACTCGGCTTTGCGCCGCAACACGTTCACGCAGCCAGCAAGCCGGACGACAAAGTGCGAATCCTTCAGGAACATGGACGTAACACTGTTTTTGTCGGTGACGGCATCAACGACTCGCTCGTCCTGGCTGCGGCCGACTGTGGCGTGGCCATTAATGGCGCAAATGCTATCGCCGTCTCAGCGTCAGGTGTGGTGATCACGCAAGGCGGCTTGAGTCAAGTGGTCCTGGCACGTCGAATGGCCCGCCAAATCATGCGGCGAATCCATCAAAACCTCTTTTTCTCAATCATCTACAACGTTGCAATCGTTGCGTTGTTCTTGCATATCGGCGTCGCCCCCGGTGCAGCCGCCGTCGCCATGCTTCTGAGCAGCATGACGGTCCTCGGCAATTCTGCTCGTCCATTTCGGTCCAACGGTCTGGCCTAGCCGCTCATTGAACCGCACCGCCAAACCTTTATCCCTCTCGCTTGGAAACTTATTCATGATCAAAGAACTCACCTCCGAAAATTTTGACACTGCCATAGGCCTATCCGGCGTACACGTTGTACGCTTCTGGGCTGAATGGTGTGGACCGTGTCGGGCTATGTCACCCACATTCAAGCAATCCGCCAGTGACATGGCTGAAGACGCCCAATTCGGCGAGATCAACGTTGATCACGCACCAGAATTGGCGCATCGCTTCGAGGTTCAGAGCATACCTGCAGTGCTGGTATTCAAGAATGGTTCGCTCGTTGACAGAACGGTAGGAGCGATTGGAAAGGTGCAATTGAACAACTTCGTCAAGCAACACTTGGAGTGATCGAATGAGCACGCACCGTTCACTCATTATCCTTGGTTCAGGTCCAGCGGGATGGACCGCCGCCGTCTATGCTGCACGAGCCAATCTTAGGCCCATGGTCATTACTGGCTTGCAGCAAGGTGGTCAATTGATGACTACTACAGAGGTCGATAATTGGCCTGGCGATGCAGACGGCTTGGTGGGGCCGGAGTTGATGAGCCGCATGCAGGCGCATGCCGAGCGCTTTGATACGGAAGTGGTGTTCGATCATATCCACACCAGCGACCTGTCGCGACGCCCCTTTAAGCTTGTCGGTGACAGTGGCGAGTACACTTGTGACGCCCTCATCATCGCGACGGGCGCAACAGCTAAGTACCTGGGTCTTGAGTCAGAGAAAAAATTTATGGGACGCGGCGTGTCAGCCTGTGCCACCTGCGACGGCTTCTTCTACAGGGAGCAGGACGTGGTAGTGGTCGGCGGCGGCAACACGGCAGTCGAGGAAGCACTATATCTGTCCAATATTGCCCGCAAGGTCTATCTAATCCATCGTCGCGATACCTTACGCGCCGAGAAGATCATTCAGAATAAGCTGTTCGAGAAAGCTGACATGGGAAAGATTGAGACCGTCTGGCATCACACCATTGATAAAGTGCTGGGCAACGATACGGGCGTTACCGGCGTGCGAATCAAGTCGGTATTCGATGGCGGCACTCGCGACATCGATGCACAGGGTTTCTTCGTGGCTATCGGCCATCATCCTAATACCGCGCTATTCGAGGGCCAGTTAGCCATGAACAACGGCTACCTGGAAATCAATTCTGGACTCGGCGGAAATGTGACACAGACGTCGGTGGAAGGGGTGTTCGCCGCTGGAGATGTGACCGATCAACATTACCGTCAAGCCATCACGTCCGCCGGATTCGGCTGCATGGCGGCGCTAGACGCTGAACGGTTTCTGGATCAGCCACCTTTCGCGTGACTCCGCGAATAAAAGCCCGCCAGACAGCCTCTGTCAATTCGAAGCGGCCCAAAAGCTAAAACCCGAATTAGATACGGCCACTGCGCCCTTAACGCTGGCTTAATCGCACTGACGTATCGTGCGTAATGATTGGCCCAATCGGGCACGTCATTGCCCATACGAATGCGCCCAGCAGCGTGAGTGAATCAACCCATGCAATCTGCGCTTCTCTCGATTGGCAGTAGTTCCTTAAATAGAGGTGAAGTTGCTCAAAGCTCTCAACCTAGAATGTGTACGCGGTGATCGCAGTTTGTTCAATGGCCTGAACTTTCATCTCAAGGCCGGCGAATGCCTGGTGATTCATGGCGACAACGGTAGTGGAAAAACGAGTTTGCTCCGCGTGCTTGTGGGGCTGGCAGCCCCCGCTGCCGGCGCACTGTACTGGCATGGGCGCAAGATCAAGCCTTTGGATGAAGAATACCGATGTCGGCTCATTTACGCGGGCCACCTATCAGGATTGAAGGAAGAGCTTAATGCAGAGGAAAATCTGAAGTTTGCCTTGACCCTGGCGAATGAAACGTCCAGCGCAAGTGCGATACAAACGGCATTACATCAGGTGGGATTGCAAGGCAAGGAAAATCTCCCAACGCGGCTCTTGTCTCAAGGACAGAAGCGTCGAGTGAACCTGGCCAGATTAATACTGCAAAAACGCCCTTTGTGGGTATTGGACGAACCTTTGACCGCCTTGGACAGCAAAGCCACCCAATGGGTGACGGAAACGATAGATCGGCACCTGTGCCGTGGTGGCATAGCCGCCGTCACAACGCATCATGAGATGAAACTGAAGCATGCAACGCATCACATGCGGATAAGCACATGAGTGCACCCCTCGGGCTGGCTTCTTTCCATGGAGTGATCAAACATGATTTAAAAGTCGCCATGCGTTGCAAGTCCGAAGTCCTGACTTCGCTTTCATTCTTTGTCATCGTGGTTAGCTTGATTCCATTGGGCGTTGGCGCAGAACGAGACATGCTCAGACAGATTGCACCCGGCATTTTGTGGATTGCCGCATTGCTGGCCACCTTGATCTCGTTGAATCGCCTGTTTGAACGGGATTATCTGGACGGGACCCTGGAGCAACTGCTCCTGTCCTCCGCTCCGTTAGGCGTATTGATATTGGGCAAAGTCATCGCGTACTGGCTATTGACCGGCCTGCCGCTGACATTGCTGGCGCCATTTTTGGCACTGCAATTCGGCCTGCCGCCTTCATCTCTATATGCGCTGACAGCCTCGTTATTGCTCGGCACCCCGGTGCTGAGCCTGCTTGGAGCGATTGGAGCCAGCCTGACATTGGGCTTGCGCAGCAACAGCGTGCTGCTGACACTGCTGATTTTGCCGCTTTACGTACCTGTGTTGATTTTTGGCACGGCCGCTGTTGACGTCGCCACCGGCGGGGCACGCACAGGCGCGAATATTTCGCTGCTGGGAGCGATGTTGGTGCTGGCCGCGTTTTTTGCCCCTTGGGCGACGGCTGCCGCGCTGAAGATTGCGCTGGAGTAATGAAAAGCAGATGATCAACTGGTTCAAATATGCATCGCCAAGAACGTTTTATCCGCTTGCCGGACGCCTGATCCCGTGGTTTGGCACAGCCGCCGTCCTGTTGACAGCGGCGGGGTTATACGCAGGTTTCTTCATGGCGCCCACCGACGCCCAGCAAGGCGAGGGATACCGCATTATCTTCGTGCATGTGCCCGCCTCATGGATGTCGATGTTCATCTATTTGGTGATGGCTTTCTGGGCCGCAGTGGGGCTGGTTTTCAACAGCCGCCTCTCGGCCATGATGGCATCGGCCCTGGCGCCCACCGGCGCCATGTTCACCTTTCTCTCCCTATGGACCGGCGCCTTGTGGGGCAAGCCAATGTGGGGAGCCTGGTGGGTGTGGGATGCGCGCCTGACCTCAGAGCTGATTCTGTTCTTCTTGTACATGGCCTTCATTGCGCTCCAGTCGGCCGTGGACGACCCTCGGCGCGGCGACAAGGCCGCTGCCGTGCTGGCTCTCGTCGGCGTAGTGAACATTCCGATTATCTATTTCTCGGTCCAGTGGTGGAGCACCTTGCATCAGGGGGCCTCAGTCTCGCTGACACGCGCCCCGTCCATGGCAACGCTCATGCTGGCCGGCATGCTGCTCATGGCCCTGGCCGCATGGGCGTATACCATCGCCGCCGCACTAAGACGTATGCGCTGCATCATTCTGGAGCGCGAGCGCCATGCCGGGTGGCTGAACGAATTGAAGGAGATGAAAGAATGACATGGTCAAGTCCAACTGAATTCCTGGCCATGGGCGGCTATGGTGCATACGTATGGGGTGCCATGGGAATGTCCATCATCGCTGTGTGCGTCGAACAGATGCTTCTTGGACGGCGCCGTAGATCAGCGCTGCTGCAAGCAGTTCGCGAGCAGCGCATGCGAAAAGAGACAGTCCAATGAAGAAGCGCCATCAACGCATCCTACTTATTGGAGGCGGGCTGGCCGCCATCGCCATTGCGACGGCGCTCGTCCTCAATGCATTCCAGAATAATCTTGTGTTCTTCTTTACTCCTACGCAGGTCAATGCGGGCGAGGCTCCTCAGGAACGCCTCTTCCGCGTCGGGGGGATCGTGCAAGCGGGCAGCGTACGACGTGACGGCCTGACAGTGCAGTTCGTCGTGACCGACAACGCCAAGACGGTACCCGTCAGCTACACGGGCATACTCCCTGACCTATTCAGCGAAGGCAAGGGCGTAGTGGCACAAGGCAGGCTTGAGTCAGGCGGCCGGTTTCTGGCCCAGGAGGTACTGGCAAAGCACGATGAAAACTACATGCCTCCCGAAGCCCAGCACGCCTTGAACGAAGCCGAGAAAGCCACCAATGCAGGGAGGCTATGATCGCCATGCTTCCCGAGATCGGACATTTCTCACTAATCCTTGCACTATTCGTGGCGCTGGCGCAGGCCAGCCTGGCCCTTGCGGGCGCCTCGCGTGGCAATGCCGCCTGGATCGCCTTCGCGCGTCCCGCCACGCGCGCTCAGCTTCTATTGGTGGCCATCAGCTTCATTGCGCTCGGCGGGTCGTTCTTCGCCAACGACTTTTCAGTTCTCTACGTGGCGCAGAACTCCAACTCCCAACTGCCCTGGTTCTATCGAATCGCCGCGACATGGGGCGGCCACGAAGGCTCGCTGCTGTTGTGGCTGCTGATGCAAACCGGATGGGCCTGTGCTGTAAGCTTTTTTTCAAGGCAACTGCCCGAGGCCATGGTGGCGCGCGTACTGGGCGTGCTGGGCTTGGTCACCGCCGGGTTCCTGCTGTTTGTACTGGCAACCTCCAATCCGTTCGAGCGGCTTATGCCTCCCGCCATGGAGGGGATGGACTTGAATCCGCTACTGCAGGATATCGGCCTGATACTTCATCCACCACTGCTGTATATGGGGTATGTCGGGTTCTCGGTGGCTTTCGCATTTGCCGTGGCCGCCTTGCTGGCCGGGCAGCTGGATTCTGCCTGGGCGCGATGGTCCCGACCCTGGGCCACGGCCGCCTGGCTGTTCCTGACACTGGGCATCGCCTTGGGTAGCTGGTGGGCCTATTACGAGCTCGGATGGGGCGGATGGTGGTTCTGGGATCCGGTGGAAAACTCATCCTTCATCCCCTGGCTCGTAGGCACTGCCCTGATTCACTCCTTGGCCGTGACGGAAAAACGCGGCAGTTTCAAGAACTGGACGGTGCTCCTTGCGATCAGCACGTTCTCGTTTTCCCTGTTGGGGGCCTTTCTGGTGCGCTCGGGTGTGCTGACGTCCGTGCATGCTTTTGCCACCGATCCCCGGCGAGGCGTGTTCCTGCTCATCCTTTTCGCTGTCGTGGTGGGCGCATCATTAATGCTCTTTGCCTTGCGAGCCCCCAAGGTAAGCACAGGGGGCCAATTCTCATTGGTGTCGCGCGAGTCTCTCTTACTGGTGAACAATGTGCTGCTGGCCGCGGCGGCCGGCGCCGTGACCCTCGGAACCCTGTATCCGCTGCTGCTCGACGCCTTCAACCTGGGCAAGATTTCGGTCGGCCCCCCGTACTTCAATGCCATTTTTGTGCCGCTGATGGTTCCCGCCCTGCTGCTCATGGCCATAGGGCCCGCAGCCAACTGGAAATCGGCAAAGTTCGCAGCCTTGACGAAGCAGCTTCTGCATCCCGCGTGGATAGCGCTTTTTGTCGGCATCGGCGCACCGCTCTTGCTGGGGCGGTGGTCTGTGCTGATAGCGCTGGGACTGGGCCTGGCGGCCTGGATCGCGGCGTCGGTGGCCATCGGCGTGATGCAACGTGTGCGCGCCACCCGCAGCGGTCCGCTGAAGCAGCCGCGCAGTTGGCTGGGAATGCATCTGGCCCATATGGGCATCGCCGTGTTCGTCACGGGCGTCACGCTGGTCATGGGTTATGAAACCGAACAAGACCTGCGCATGGAACCCGGCGCTACGGTGCAGGCGGGAAGCTATGACTTGACGTTCCGCGGGGTCGCCAAGGCAACAGGCCCCAACTACGCGGCGGAAATCGGTGACGTGCTGCTTTCAAAGAACGGCAAAACCCTGCGCACACTCCACCCCGAGAAACGCGATTACTTTTCGTCGGACATGCCGATGACAGAAGCGGCCATTGACGCCAACGGCCTGCGGCACGTGTACGTGTCCCTGGGCGAACCTCTGGGCGATGGGTCATGGAGCGTGCGGGTCTACTACAAGCCGTTTGTCGACTGGATCTGGATCGGCTGTATCTTGATGGCGCTTGGCGGGCTGCTGGCCATCAGTGATCGCCGCTACCGGCTTAAACGCCGCCGGCGCCAAACAGACACGGCGGCCCATGGAGCCGGCGCATGAATCGTTTTTTATGGCCTTTGACCGGACTACTGTTGCTGATAGGCTTATTGGCCATCGGCTTGACGTTGAAGCCCAGCGAAGTGCCTTCTCCGCTTATCGGCAAACCGGCGCCCGTCTTTAGTTTGCCCAAGTTGGCAGCCCCGGACGAAACATTCTCGCCGCAATCCATGGACGGCAAGGTGTGGCTGCTGAATGTCTGGGCATCGTGGTGCCCGCCCTGCCTTGAAGAGCACCCCGTCATTACCGATTTGTCCACCACCCACGGATTGTCGATTGTCGGCCTGAACTACAAGGATATAGCCGATGATGCAATCGCCTGGCTACAGCGCCATGGCAATGCCTATGAAGCAGTGATCACAGATTCCGAAGGCGTCGTCGGTATCGACTATGGCGTTTATGGCGTGCCGGAAACGTATGTCATCGATAAACAGGGTGTCATCCGCTACAAGCATATCGGGGCGGTCAGCTTCGGCGATGCACGCGACACCATCCTGCCCCTGGTTCGGGAGCTGCAGAAATGAGGCGTATATGGCTGTTGCTGCTTTGCGCACTGGTTTGCCAGCCCGCCTGGGGCAACGACAGCGCGGTTGAGGCGCGCATGCTGGATATCGCCACCGAGTTGCGCTGCCTGGTGTGCCAGAACGAATCGGTTGCCGCCTCGCGCGCCGACTTTGCGGTGGACATACGGGAACTGATTCGTAATCAGATCAAGGCGGGACGATCAGACGCTCAGATTCAGGACTTCCTAGTGGCAAGGTATGGCGACTTCATACTTTATCGGCCACCACTGAAAGCTACCACGCTTTTTCTGTGGCTAGGGCCCATGCTGCTTATGGTGGGCGGACTCCTGGTGCTCGCTATGACACTGCGGCGCCGAAATAGAAACGCCGCGCCTAACCCGCTTGACGATGACGAACAAAACATGGCAGACGCCCTTTTACAGCGCAGCACCAGCGAAGCTAATTCAAAAGGTAATTCATCATGAGTTTGCTCTTCGCCGGCATTGTGTCGTTGCTCTGCGCAACGGTGGCATTGTGGCTCGGCCGCGTCCTTTGGCGCGGCCCAGGCCAAGGTGATGAGATCGGGCATCACTCGGTCAACGCAACGGTTTTGCGCGATCAGCTGGCTGAATTGGAAGAAGACGTCGCAAACCGTACACTATCCGGTCACGATTTTGCCGTGGCCAAGCAAGAGTTGCAGCGCCGCGCTCTGGATGAGGCGATACCTGGCTCGGCTCCCCCTATCGACACGCATAACAGCCGACGAACAGCTGCGGTAGTGTGCATCGTCTTGCCTGTGGCCGCCCTGCTGGTGTACGCATACCTTGGCAGCCCGGCCGCAACGCTGCCCGCCCCACCCCCCGATGCTGCCACAATGACTCAGGCTGATGTGCAGAATATGGTGGAGTCTCTAGAGGCGCGCCTGACAGAAAACCCGGACAATCCCGAGGGCTGGCTGATGTTGGGCCGCTCTTATCGATACTTTGGAAGATATGCAGATGCAGCCCATGCTTTTTCCAACGCTGCTCCCATCATCCAGACGGACCCGCTTTCCCTGGCGGAATATGCCGAAGTAATCGCACGCAGCAGCGCAAGCGGATTTACCCAGGAAGCCACGCGACTACTCAATCGCGCCCTTACCCTCGACCCCGGCGAACCATTCGCTCTCACCTTGGCAGGAAGGGCTGCATTCGAGCGTGGCGATTATCAGGCGGCCATTGACTACTGGCAACAATTACTGGAACAGCTCCCGGCTAATTCGGAAGCGGCCCAGGCGGTACTGACTGGCATTGATATGGCTCGTCGGAGTATTGATGACGCCTCTCCATAATCTCTCAGCATACTTCGAACTCGCTTGAAAATCGCTTTCAACCCAACTAATCGGTTACTCGCATATAAACCCGGGGGCTGCACTTCATCTCGGTTCTGAACGCATACGTGAAAGCCGATACAGAACGGTATCCGAGCTCCATTGCCGTTCTGGTGACCCCCATGCCGCTCTCCAGAAGCTCGATAGCCCTGAACAGCCTGAGGCGGCGGCGCCAGGAACGCAGGGAGCTTCCTGTTTCGGCATGGAAACGGCGTGCAAGCGTGCGGCCCGACATGCCCAAAGCCGCGCCCCACTCTTCGATGCCTCGCGGATCTGCCGGATTTTCAAAGAGTTCTTGACACAGTTTCGCCAGCCCTTCGCTTACCGGCCATGGAAGCGCACTGGCAACGGAATCCGCCCTGCATAACTGATCGATAATCAATCGGAAAACCCGCTCGCCATAACCGTCGGCATCCTGCTTTCCGTCAAACCCTGCCGCTTCAATAATGAGTGCCTTCAACAGCGGAGAAACCGCAAAAACTGCCACTCCACCTGAAAAAAGGCTGTCGCCAAGGTCGTCACGCACCCATACGCTTCGGAACTCCGCACCAAGAAGCGATCCGACCCTGTGCACGTTGCCCGTTGGCAGCCACGCAGCCTGATTCGGTGAAATCAAAAAAGAACGCCCTTCCGCAACAACGGTGAGGACACCGGAAATCGCGTAGACCATCTGATTCCAATGATGAAAATGGTCAGCAAATTGATGGCGGGGCGGAATGGACTGCACCCGCATCGTCATCGGGTTCGGAGGCAGCACATTCGAAGGGGTGGCAAGAGATATCCATTGCATAGGCTTAACTTTCTGTCATTTATTCTATGGTAATGAGTATTTTATCGACAGACAACATGATGTTTATACGCTGAAATAACATATGACTTCAATAAGCAATCCTTCTTTCGTTCTGCCCGAGAAAACCCAGCGGGCAAACATATGGCGGCTCTCCGTCGCCCAGGCGTTGGCAGGCGCAAATTCGGTAGTGGTCTATGCCACTGGGTCCATTGTGGGCAACATGCTCGCCCCCACAGCGATGCTGGCGACACTACCCATTTCCATTTTTGTGGTGGGCATGGCCGCCTGCACCCTGCCTGTGGGCGCTTTCGCGCGACGCCATGGCCGTCGGGCGGCTTTCCTGCTGGGGACGGGGGCGGGCGTGCTCACCGGTTTGCTGGCCATGATCGCCGTCATCATCCAAGGATTCTGGCTTTTCTGCCTGGCCACGTTCTTTGGCGGCGTCTATGCCGCCGTCGTGCTGTCCTTTCGCTTCGCCGCGGCCGACGGCGTAGCGCCTGAGCGACGGGCCCGTGCGCTATCGCTGGTGATGGCCGGCGGAGTCGCCGCCGGGGTCGTGGGCCCGCAACTCGTCAGCGGGACGATGGATCTCTGGCCGCCCCACATGTTCGCGGCCACCTATCTGGCGCAGGCGGCCGTGGCGGCAATCTCGGCACTCATCCTGCTCGGCGTCCAACTGCCCGCTCCGACAGCGGCGGAAATCGCCGGTGGGCGGCCGCTCAAGGTGATTGCGCTGCAGCCGCGCTTTATTGCGGCGGTGATCGCCGGCGCTGTCTCCTACATGCTGATGAACTTCCTGATGACAGCGGCGCCATTGGCCATGCATATGTGCGGCCATTCGCAGGAATCGGCAAATCTGGGCCTGCAATGGCATGTGATTGCCATGTACGCCCCGAGCTTCTTCACGGGCAACCTGATTTCACGCTTTGGCGCAGGGCGAATCGCGGCTGTTGGCCTGGGCTTGATTGGCCTGTCTGCCGCCGTTGGACTAGGCGGCATCGAGATAATGCACTTCTGGTGGTCGCTGATCCTGCTTGGCGTCGGATGGAACTTCGGCTTCCTGGGGGCATCTGCTCTGGTGCTGGAGTGTCATCGGCCTGAGGAGAAAACGCGTGTCCAATCACTCAACGACTTCATTGTCTTCGGCCTGATGGCAATTGGATCATTCCTGTCCGGCGGGCTGCTGTCCGCCTACGGCTGGGATACAGTCCTCTGGGTGTCCTTCGTTCCCCTTGTCCTGTCGGTTGTCGCACTTGGGTTAGCCATCCGCAAGAAAACGCCCGCTTTGGCTAAATGAAGCCACGAACCGACCAAAGACCGTCGGCCAGTTCGCTACATCGGAGAGCCATTTTGTCATCTGGATCCATTCACCAGATCCAAGGCAAGGCCGGCGATCACTCGGAGAGTGCTTTTAGGCACTCCGATGCAATGCGCGTGATCGCCGGAGTCATTCTTTGCATACTCTTGGCGGCGCTCGATCAAACGGTGGTCATCCCCGCCCTGCCCGCGATTGCGAGTGATTTCGGTACCTATGAACAACTTTCCTGGGTCATTGCCGCTTATCTTTTAACGTCGACCATCAGCACGCCTATCTATGGAAAGCTCTCCGATACCTATGGCCGTCGGCGTCTGCTTCTGACTTGCATCAGTATCTTCATTGCAACGTCGATATTGTGTGCACTCGCCCAGACACTCCCCCAATTGATCTGGTTCCGGGCCCTGCAAGGCCTGGGAGGCGGCGGCCTGATGGCCCTGGCGCAGTCAGCCATTGCAGACGTGGTGCCGCCTCGTGAGCGAGGCCGATACCAGGGATATCTATCTGCCGTGTGGGCCATCGCGTCAGTCAGCGGCCCCGTCATTGGCGGTTTGGTCGCGGAACACTGGTCTTGGCAATGGATCTTCTGGATAAACCTGCCTCTTGGCGCCGTGGCCATGTGGGCCTGCAATAAGGGTTTAAAACGTTTGAATCCTTCTGGAAAAACGGACGCCGCCCGCATAGACCTTCTGGGAATGTTGATACTGACTGGAGCCATCTCTTGTCTTCTGCTGGCACTGGGATGGGGCGGGCATGAGTATGAATGGCTATCCTTTCATATCTTAGGCCTGTTCGGACTAGGCTGCGTGCTAACGCTCCTCCTGGTGGCGCAGGAGAAGCGAGCGCATGATCCCGTACTGCCACCACCCGTTTTCGCAAACTCCAGCTATGTTTCCAGCGTCTTGGTATCCACACTCGCGGCGATATTGCTTTTCCTGTGCCTTTTCTCTATCCCGCTGTATTTCCAACTGGTTCGCGGCGCGACGGCTGCTCAATCCGGCCTGTACGTTGCTCCTTTCTTGTTAGCAAACGTCGGCGGCAACGTCCTTGGAAGCATATACGTACGACGCTACGGCACGATACGTGGCGTGTTGCGCGCCGCTACCGCCCTTACCTTCACAGGGCTAGTTCTGCTGGCGGCCCTGCCGCTCAATGCGCCGCTATGGGTATTGATTGCCGCCATGATCGTGACCGCGCCGGGGATAGGTGTATGCCTCCTCGGCACTATCATCAGCGCGCAGAATGCAGTGTCCGCAAAAGACGTCGGCGCGGGAACCGGCGCGTTGCTCGTTCTACGTTCAATCGGAGGAGCTGGTGGATCGACGTTAGCGGGTGCCTTAATAGCGTCCGGCTTGGCTATATCTCGGGATTCCATGCAGCATGATGGCAGGCTCTCGTACTCCGGTAGCGAATTAGCACAAAACACAGCAACACTGACATCGAATTTCGGATTCACGTTTGCTACGGCGGCGCTCATCTGCGCGCTCGCGTTCCTGGTCACACTGCGCATGCCGAACATTACGTTGCGGGGTTCCTCTTCTATCCCACCAATTGCTTCGGAGTAGAGGATGACCCACCAATTTATTGGATCTTCTACGGCCGCGCGAATCATGGATGCTGTGGCGACGCCGTCTCACCTTCGTCAGACGATAGCTTTCATCAGCCACGCGGTCAGATACATGCCACCACCGAATATCGAGTGGCCGATAACACTCTTCATCCGAGTCACATTGGGTTTGGGCGTGCGTGATCCTGCCATCCCCATACCCATGCCAGGCATCATGAAAAAATAGGGTAAAACGAGTAATAGCAGTGCCAGGGTCAGTGGTTCCGCAATGCCAGGTTTCTGTAGCCAGCCTGGCCCCCAGATCACCACGAGCAGCAGACCGTAAGCAATGCCAATGGCATAGTGGATAAACCAGCCAAGCGCATGTTCCCCAGTTACAGGCTTCGTCTGCTCCATATTACGTTGAATGAACTGGCCGGCAGACATATGTCCGACCCAGCGGCCAACCATTTTCCAGTTGGTCGCTGGCACACCAAAGACCCGCTGCAGGATGAACGCGTAGATATCAAGAACGATTGTGCCCCCGATCCCGATCATGGCGGCGGTAATAATGGCTTGCGTTGAACTTGTCATACTCGGTCCGTGTCAGTGTTTCATTGTTAACACTATGCGAAACTTGACGTCACCGGCCTTCATGCGTTGGTAAGCGTCATTGGCGCGTTCCAGCGGCATGAGCTCGATCTGCGGACGCACATCGGTCAGCACGCTGAACTGCAGCGCCCGCTCATTTTCGTAGGGCGTGCCGGTGATCGAACCCAGTAGTCCGCGCTCCCCACCCACGACAAAACCAGTAGGCATGGATAATGAATCCTTGCCTGCGCCGAGCACCACCAGGCGCCCCTGCGGGGCGAGGCCTGCCAGGGCACTGGACACCGCTGCGGCGTTGCTGATGGTTGTCACGATAGCGGCAGCGCCCCCGAGACCTTTGAGCGCTTCACCGGCATCATCCCGGTTCACGTCGATATAGACATGCGCCCCCAGGTTCAAGGCATCCTCAGCAATGTCTTCCCCGCGCCCCACAGCCACAACTTTGAACCCCATCTTGCGTGCATACTGCAGCGCCATGTGTCCCAGTCCACCGATCCCCAAAATGGCGACCAGATCACCGGGCTGTGCACCGCACTTTCTGAGTGCGTTAAAGGTGGCGATGCCCGCACAGAGGATCGGCGCAGCCTCCTCTGAACTCAGTTCATCGGGAATGGCCACCAAGCCTGTATGGCGCACCAACATCATTTCAGCGTAGCCGCCGTCGCAAGTGCTACCAACGACCGGCTGGTTCAGGCAAAGCTGGAAATGGCCTTGCCGACATTGAATACACTCATTGCAGTGGCCGCCAAGGCAGCCCACCCCTACGCGTTGACCGAGCCTCCAGGTTGAAGGCACGCCAGCACCCAGCGCCGCAATGCGCCCGACCACCTCATGGCCAGGCACCCGAGGTGGTTGCATGGCGCGATCGGCCTTATCAATGTCGGAGATATCCGCCCCACAAATGCCGCAAGCTTCTATTGCAATCACGGCCTGCCCCAAGCCCGGTACGGGGGTTGGACGCTCCACCAGCTCCAGCTCGCCCGAGCGGCCAACCTGCATGGCTCGATAGATTGTGCGATCAGCAGCACTCATGTCTTTACCTCCGTCAGTTTTGGCAACAACGCCTGCACCCCACGCTCCGCCGCATCAATAGCCCCTGCGACATAACCCGGAAACTGTGTTGACCATTCGCTGGCAATGCCCACGATTCGATTACGCCATGCACCTTCCTGCACGGTGGCGATAGGCACATTAGCGTGATGGGTCGCCGCCTCGGTGTCGAGCGGCGTCGCTGTGCAAGGGTCCACGGCCCAGTCCTTAATGAAATCCGCTTTGGGCGTCGACGCTTCCGCCCCGAACAGGCGCGCAAATTGGACGCGGCAATGCGCGTGCAGCACTTCCTCGGGAACACCGCGACGTACGCCCGCCGGTACGCCGAAGAAGCCGAATAATGCGGCGCTGCCGCCAGGCATCGAGGCGTCATGAATCTCGCCCAACGGGCCCTTGGCACTGCGAGCCTCTCCGGACAGGCCTTGGCCGCGCCAGAACGGTTCGTCATAGATGGCGATGTACTTGGCGTGCGACGCCATCCATGTCGCGGTGTCGCGCCAAGCGTGCGCCACCACCTCAGGCAACGCAGGAGAAAAATCGATGGTGGCGGCGGCAAGGCGTGGCGGAACAGCCAGAAGCACATGGTCTGCACGATAGGAGGTGGAGTGGCCTTGATCATCTTCAGCATCCAGCTCCATATGCGGGCCATTGCACCGCAGCCGTCGCACAGACAGGCCAGAGATCAAGTTGCTCGAGTCCAGGCGGGCAACTATGGCATCGATCAGCGCGCCCATGCCACCCGCCAGCCGCACGGATGGCGGTTCAGAACCATAACCCCGCACGCGCTTGGGCCTTGCGTCCGCATACTCGACGACCATATCGCCCTCTTCGTGTTGCGCGAAGCAATTGAGTCCAAGGCTGTCGATAAGGCGCTCGAGGTCCCGCTGATAGACGGGCCAGAACCATGTTGGCCCCAGATCGAAACGGTCAAGCAGCAGGCTGCCTGCGGTCGGAGAGATGGAAGCAATTCGGCCGCCCCAGGTAGGGCGCGCCTCAAGCACCACATAGTCATGGATGCCTTGTTGCTCAAGCAGCCGCGCCGCATACAGTCCGGCCAGACCGCCGCCTATGATAGCGATGCGTACCGTCCGCACATTCATTCCCCTGCCATTATGCCGGCCAAATGGCCGGTTTTGAGATAGAAGGTAGCGCCGTGTGCCTCTTCTGCAGCGATTTCCAGGCACTGGCCCAGCGGCACACGCATCCAACTGCCGCGTTCATAGCGTTGGCCGTCCATCACCACGACGCCAGCCAGCACCAAAAACTCGCCGCCTTTTAGCGGGTCGATAAAAAGGGCTTCACCGGGCACCAGCCGTTGCAGGCTGACCTGCTCGATTTCATCGGAAAACAGAGGACAGACTTCACGATTGCCCTGACGGTGCCAGGCCGATGCCGACTGTGTGTCAATCCGCACCACGCGCTGTTCGTTTGCTTGCATCTGCTGCAGTTTGACGAAAATGGTGCACCCTTCTCGGCTGGAGGGCTGGTGGCCCGAGCCTGGGGGACTGCGCAGGTACCAACCCGCCGGGTAATGCATGCCGTCCTCAGAGAAGGTGCCGGACAGCACCAAGATCTCTTCACCGCCCGGATGCTGATGACGCGGGAAATAGGACTCGGGGGCATATCGCACAATACTGGTTGCGCGAGCTTGCTCCCCGCCCACCCGGTCGAGCATCACCCGCTCGACGCCCTCTTGTGGCGAAGGCACCCATTCATATTGCTGCGGCGTTACGCTAGCGCGCTGCGAAAAATCTGCGTTGATAAGCATGGGCATTATTCCTATCGCGGCAGTAACAGAGAGTGTTCCGGATCAAGGGATATTCCGCCAGTCGTCGCGTAACTCATCTGTTGGGTAGTTGTGCGTGAGCGTCAAGCACACGAGCCGAATAGGTCAGCGCCGCGCCCGCATTCAGTGCGATGGCAACACCCAACGCCTCGGAAATCTCCTCCAAGGTGGCACCGAATTCCGCCGCTTTTTTTTGTATGCACGGCAATGCAGCCGTCACAACGGGTGGTCACCGCCACAGCCAGCGCGATCAACTCGTGCATCTTGGGCGTCAGGTGACCGCCCTGTTCAACGACTCCGCTAAGAGTCGATAGCGCCTGCATCACCGTCGGGCTTTGCTGAGCATAGTCACCAATGCGCGCCACCAGTGAGTCGCGATAGGCATTCCAGTCTTGCATCATAAGATCACAACCTTGCAGTGTAAAGAAAATGCCAGGTGAACGGTTTGTACACCTGGCAATGATGAATATCATGCAACTTGGTAGATGCGCACGTCGGGGTCAGCATCGAGCAGCGGCTTCAAACCGGCAACCACGTCAGCAGTGAACATATCGCTTTGTAGATAGGCGCTCGCATGCTCTTTAGTATCGAAGCCGTGCAGCACCTGTACGTCTTCGTCACGCACCAACAGTTCTTTCGATCTGGCGCCTGCAATGGAATCAAGAAACGGAGCCTTGTACTGCTGGTAGACGCCGGCGGCAGCCGCGCGGTTTTCTTCAGTAATCTTGAGGGTTATCTGTAGATAGACCATGTGAATTTCTCCTTGCAAGGTCGGTTGATGAAATAGAGGCAGGAAGGGGAAAGCGCCAAGCCCTTGCCCCCCATGCGTTAGTTGCGGCCGGCCATCACGCCGCCGTCCACGTCCCAGATGGCGCCCGTGACCCAGCCCGCCTTGTCGGAAAGCAGGAAAGTGACAGCTTCAGCAATGTCCCGGGGAGTACCGATACGGCCGATGGGATGAAACGCGTTAAAACCTTGCAACGCGCCGTGCACTTCTTCCTTGGGAATGAAACCTTCGTAGATGGGAGTCTCTACCACGGCCGGTGACACGGCATTGACTCGAATGCGCTTCGATGCCAATTCCATTGCGAGGTGCTGCGTTAGCGAATGCAAGCCGGCCTTGGCCATCGAATAGGCCGAAGATGGCGTGGCCGCAATGGCTTGTTTGGCCCACATTGAACCGATATTGACAATCGCGCCAGGTTTTTCCTTGGCAACCAAATTGCCAGCGACCTTCTGGGTAATGAAGAAGAGCGCCTTGTTCAGCCTCATATAGCTGTCGTAGTCGGCTTCCGAATGCTCCAGGAAAGGCTTGGGCACAAACACGCCCGCAGCATTCACCAGCAGATCGATATCGGAGTGCTGCTCGTCGATGGCCTTGAGCAGTTCAGCCACGCCCTCATCACTGGCCAGGTCGGCCGTCAATGCCCCGACCTCGCCCAACGCGGCCACTTCCTTACGCGCGTCCTCGATCTTCTCCGGACGGCTACCCACGATGACTGCGCTACCTCCGTCGGCAAGGACCATGCGTGCGGTCTCCAGGCCCATCCCGCTGGTGCCGCCGACGACCAATAACTTCTTATCCTTGAATTGATTACTCATCTGAATAACCTCTATTGGTCTGTAAATTTGCAAAAAAAATGAAACGCGCTGCATTGACGTTCGGTATCGACAACCGACAATGGGTAAGACCCCTGATCAGACGACAAAACTATGCTGTTGAATACACACTTTCAGACAAAGAAAAACTATTATTTCTGAAAGCTTTTCGATGTTTGTTTGCTGCGTAACCTTCGGTCGATACCTGTCATTGGCAGATATCATTCTTCCCTTGATCCGCTATGGTGACAAATGAGATAAAGTATCAGCCACTGAAAGAAAATATTTATCGCTATGAAGTCGCCTGTCCATCTGAACGCCTTGCGAGCGTTTGAAGCCAGTGCTCGCCACCAGAGCTTTTCCGCAGCCGCGACCGAGCTGAACGTCACGCCAGCAGCCGTGGGCCAACTCGTGCGCACACTGGAAGACTGGCTCGGTACGCCGCTGTTCGTGCGGGTCAACAGCGGGAAGGCGCGGCTGAGCCCGACCGAGGTGGCTGAACGTGCGCTGCCAGACATACGGGTCGGTTTCGACCGGTTGAGGTTGGGCATGGAACAGCTACAAGAGGGATCAACCAGCGGGATACTCACCGTGACGGTAAGCCCGGCATTTGCCGCCAAGTGGCTACTGCCGCGCATAGATCGATTCCAGACCGCTTGTCCAGACATTGATGTACGCTTGGACACCAATCACAAATCGGTGGACTTCGCAGCCCAGCGCATCGATATCGGTGTGCGCTACGGGATGGGAAACTGGCCAGGCATGAAGGCCGACAAGCTCATGGATGAAGAAGCTTTTCCCGTATGCTCTCCTGAACTGCTGCGTCAGCGCAGGCAACTACGAAAGCCAGGTGATCTAATCCGCGAAACACTTATCCATGACTTGACGATGCCCGGCCATTCGGGCTTCCCGACCTGGGAGGAGTGGATGAAGAAAGCCGGAGTTAGTGACACAGCGACGATCCGTCGCGGCATGCAGATCAATAATTCTGCAGCCGTGCTGCAGGCAGCTATTGAGGGGCATGGCATCGCGCTGGCACGCAGTATCATGGCCCGCGACGATCTGTCGAGCGGGCGCCTGGTGAGGCTATTCCCTGACATCAGCTTTGCGTTGAATGTGTCTTATTACATCGTTTACAGGCCCGAATGCGCCAATCTGCCCAGATTAGCGGCATTCAGGGAGTGGTTAATCACTGAGGCGGATGATTAATCACAAAGTAAACTTCAAACGGAAGGGCTTCGCTGTCGCCCAATCTCCCACGACACCCTACCGCCATGCACTGTTGCAGCGACCTGCTGGCCCAGCCGCTGCTCGATCACCGGTCGCCACGGCACCAGGGAGAAGCCCATGCCGTCGTCCAGCATCGCGTAGCGCCCACTGGCAAGCATGACATTACGCCTGTAGATACCGGCCACGCGCTGCCCATCTGTGATAGGTCGATGCTCCAGGCCTGTTTCTGTGACAATGTCCCTAGCCACCTGGGTCAGTTCCCGGTTACGTAGTGTGCCCAGCAGATTTCGGGCAAGGAGCACGCGCTGTCCACGCCGCTGAGCCAGCCCCTGTTCCTCAAGGAAATCGGCGCGCTGCTGCATGGCTTGCTTGGCCTCGCCCCCAAAGCCCACATCCCCCAACCCCTTGCCACCCCTGATCAGTTGCTGATCGAGCCAGGTAGCCCCGATCACGCGGGCTTGCCGTTCAATCTGCAAGGGCGATTTCAGTTCCACCGCCACACCGCCCAGGCGCTGCGCATCATACTGACGGCCTTGTTCGGGCAGATCGCCCGGTACTTTCCATAGTCCTTCGGCAAGGCGTTCCACGATGCCGGCGCGGCGCAAGGCTTCCAACCGACGAACGTGCGACGCGACCACTTCCTGCGGGTCGCGCCCAGCCTTGACCCGGCCTTGCTCAATGGCAAGATGATGATCGGTCCGATACAGACCGTCGCTGGCCAGCTCCACGATGTTGCGGTCAGCCCCCCGGATGTCGGCGAAACCCTTCACTTCCACCACCGCGCCAGTCGGATAGTTGGCCGGTTCGTCGCGAGCATTGAGTGCAACGTAATGGGCCTTGCCGTCCACGCCGTCGATCACCAGATAGCCCCGGTCGCGCAGCTCATCATCCAGCCCCTTGGCCGCCACGCGCCCAACGATGGCGCGTCCACCTCCATCGTCATCTTGGCCCGGCTCGAATACGGCAAGTTCGCGTTGTTTTCCGCTCATGGCCCGCTGCATGGTGCGGATAATGTCGCCCCGCTCGCCCAGGGCGCGCAAGGTTTTTTCAGCGTCGGTGTGCATGGCCCAGGTGCCGGGCTGTATTTCATCGGCCAGCCCCAGGCGCTGCAAGCGTTGCAGGCGACCGATCAGCAGCAGGCGCTGGCGTTGCAAGTTCGGCTCATTGAAGCGTTGGATCTGCACCCGGCCATCCTCGCCGATCTCACTTTGCAGAGTGCGGTCCAGGCTCGTCCATCGCTCCTGTTCCACTTCGCGCTGCATGGTCTGCTGGATCTCCCGTTCGGTGCGCGGCCCCAGCCATTCGGTCGCCAGTTCTGAAGCACGATGACGCAAGCCCTGGGCGATATAGTCGCCCGCAACGATGAGGTCTTGGCCGGTATCGTCGCGCCCGCGCACGATCAGGTGGGTGTGCGGATTATCGGTATTCCAGTGATCCACCGCCACCCAATCCAGGCGCGTACCCAGGTCGGCTTCCATGCGGCTCACCAGATGCCGGGTGTAGGTCCTTAGGTTATCCAGCTCCGCGCCATCTTCGGGCGAGACAATGAAGCGGAAATGGTGCCGATCCTCGGCGCAGCGTTCCTTGAAGGCATCCAGATCGGCGACGTCCGTCTGTGGCCCATAGGCTTGGCCCGGCTCGCCATCGCGGCCCGCGCCGTCACGCTCGATGTAGCGCAGGTGCTTGGCGAGCGACTGGGAGCTGGCACGTTGCTGATTCACCAGCAGCGTCTTGATAGTCACACGTCGCGAGAATGGCGTGAGATTGGCGCCTGCGAAGCGCGCCGCCGTATGGCCGCGACCCAGGCGTGCGCCGGGACGCTGACCGGTGCGTGCGCCACGGCTACCGGCTGCGGAATGGCGCATCGAGGACTTGCCCCCGCTGGCCTTGCCGGTCTGCTTGAGCACCTTGGAAATAAAACCTTGGCCTTGACCCTTGCCCCGGCTCTTCGGGGCGCTGGGACGCACCCGGAAATCATCATCGCGGCGGTCGCTCATGGCTACGCTCCCTGTAAGTTCTGAATGCAGTTGTGGCGTAGCCGGTCGTGTGAAGCACGCGGCCAGCTCCGTCTTGGCGCGGGAATCGTGCCCCCAGCGGCACGACGGCAACGCCGCATCGTGCCGCGCCACCCCCATGTGCAGACTGGCTTTGCGGGCGGTTGGGTGCCGACCCCTTTTGTCTTGCCTTCCGCCTTTGCCTGTCGCTTTCGCTCCCGGCGTCGGCGGCCCGATGGCGCTGCTGCATGTGCAGCCAGCGCACCGGCGCACGCGCTGATGGATGTGCCAGAGGCCGCAGGACAGGCGCGTTCGAGGCAAGACGGCTGCACGTGGGACGGCTGCGCCAGAGGTTGCGCGGCATGCAATGCGCAATACACAGGATCGGCACCAGCAGGCATGCGCCGCAACACGACGACGGCAGCGACCATGACACGCCCGATAGCACGATGACATGCACAGCAACGTGCAATGAATCGGCGATCCTCATGGCTGCGCCTTGTGCCAGATCGGATGCGCGATACCGATCACGGCGGCTGCGCTGACCGGGCCGAAGTAGCGGCTGTCGAACGAGGCCGGATTCGTGGCGCTCAACAGGAACAGTTCGTCCTCCACCAGTGGCCGGCAATGCGGCCAGGATGGCAGCGGCCGCCCCAGCCGATCAGCAGGCAGCACGGCGGCCACCGGCACGCCGTCGATGCGTATCTGACCAGCCACGATGCAGACGTGTTGCGGCGCGACCGCGCCCACACGTTTGAGTAGCGGAATGTGGGCCGGCAGGTAGCCGCGCTGCGAGGCCAGTGCCGCCGCGTCGGCAGGTAATCGGGTCAGAACGATGCTGCCCACTCGTAGCCGACGAGGTAGCGAGTCAGGCCGACGTTGGAGCGGTTCGACGCGATACCAACCGACCGCTACGCTGTCGGACGGGTTGTAGATAAGGCGCGGCAGCGGCGGCGTGAATGCCGCCCAGGCCAGCGCAGCGAGGCCGACAGCAACGAAGCCCGCCAGCACGATGCGCAAGCGCCAGCGTGACCGAGGTTGCAGCACAGGGCCGGCAGTGAAAATCCTGGTCATGGCAGCATCCTCCCAGCCAGCCAGGCGGCATGCCGCTCGACGGTGTAGTCGGGCAAGGGCTGACGCGCCGCCAGCCGATTGGCGAGCGTGCGCCAGTACGCAGGCGAGGCAGCGGCGGGCGCGATGCCCAGTGACTCAATGGCATCAATGCGTTCCAGCACCGAACGGACGGGATGATGGCCTTCAACGTGCAACAGCAGGCGCGCACCAGGCTGCACGCCGGAGATACGCTGCGTCGCGTCCAGCGGCGTGAAGGCCTGCATCACCATGAGTTGCCAGCGCACCGTGCCGTAGTCATTGGCCTGCCAGCGGATGCGGCAGAGCACCGCGCCCGGCAGAAACACCGCCCAGCGCCGCCAGCGGTCCAGTCTCAGCATATGCGCCGGTTCACCAAAACGCAGATAAAGATTGAAGTGGGGTTCGATTGTTGCCAGCGCCACGCGCGTCAGCGGTGCGCGGTTAGCATGCAGGGCTAGCGCGGCAGATGGCGGCAGCGATGTCGCCGTGGCTGCGCCAGCGGTACGCGAAACGCAGGTATTCATGGCGTGTCCTCGTTGCGATGCTCTGGAAACTCGCGCTCCAGCAGACCGCGCAGCAGGTCGGCCACGGTCAGGCCTTGCGTGAAGGCCGACACCTTAATGCGCGCCCGCAGAGCGGGGGTAATGTCCAGCGTCAGGCGAGCGGTGTAGAGATCGCCCTTGTTCAGCGCGTCGGCATCGCCCTGGCGAATCCACGCTTCAGCGTGCGGATTCACCGGCGGACGCGCACCAATACCCACGCGCTTGGCTGGACGTTTGCTGTTCAGTGGCGACTTGGCTGTCATATCGGCCACTGCAGCAGTTCATCGACCAGCGCGGTGATCTCACGCGCCGCCGCGCTATCAGGCGCCGTTTCGCGTGCCAGCCGCCCGGCGGCCACGCTGTCGGCAAAGACGATTCGCTGGCGAACCTCGGCGCGCAGCGCCGGCAATGACTGCTCAGCCAGCGCTCGACGGGCTTCACGTCCGATCACCGTGGTACTGACCCGCCGGTTGATGACAAAGGCAGCTTGCAAGGTGGGCCGGAACACCTGTGCCTCGCGGACCAGCGCCACCATCTCAGCGCTGGCCCACAGGTCGTAGGGGCTGGGCTGCACGGGAATCAGCACGTAATCGGCCGCCAGCAGCGCGGAGCGCGCCAAGGCGGCGATGCGTGGCGGGCCATCAATGAGCACATGATCGGCCTGCCTGGCGAGTTCCGGTGCTTCCTGATGCAGTGTTTCGCGTGCCAGGCCCACGGCGCTGAACAACCGTAGCAGCCCTTGCTGGCTTCTACGCTGTGTCCAGTCCAGTGATGAGCCCTGCGGGTCGGCATCCAGCAGGACGACCTGCTGACCGCGCAGCGCGAGTTCTCCGGCGATGTGGGTGGCCAGCGTGGTCTTACCCACCCCACCTTTCTGATTGAGCAAAGCAATGATCATGGCGCAGCCCTCCTGCCTGTACAACCGGGCTGTTTTTGCCTTGCCAAACGGGTTTGGTTTTTCGGCTGATTACGTCCTTCAAGCTGCCGCGTGTTTCCCTTTTCAGGACCTATCCATCGTGGTGGCGAGCGTTTATCAATAGTTAGAGTAGTTAAGTTAGATAAGTTAAGGGGCCTGCAAACCCAATACTGGCGCGGATTTGCAGCCGGTTGGCACGCCTGATAGCACGATAGTCCCACGTCTGATAGCACGATACCGGACACGCCTGATAGCACGATACTATCCACAGCATATTCACAGCCTTTCCACAGACTTATCCACGTGCCGTGGACGGCACTGGTCGGAAGGTCAGCCGTTCGCGGCCTTCGTCCGGCAGCAGCTCGATACCCAATACGTAGCCGGGCAGCGATTGCGTGGCGACCAGCGCACGCAGGTCGCAGGCGAAGTCGGCGGGCTTGGCCGTACTGCCGGACTTCTGGTGCAGGTAGCGGAAATCGAATTGCCAGCCGTCTGCCTGCTTGCCGCCGTGCTTGCGCACCAGGCGATACAGCCAGCGTTCGATACCACCCGTCAGCCGGAAGTACGCCGGGTCGATGGTCAACACCAGGGCCGCGTCGAGCACGCCCGCGTAGAACCAGTCCGGCAGGATGAGTTCGATGCCCAGCGGCTTGCCGTGAGCATCGGCCAGCTCCTTCCACTCGTTGATCCACGAAAAACGATGCAGCCGCCGCCCCGTGGTTTCGCGGATAGACGTTGCCACGCTGGTCGATTGCAGCCGGTCGAGCGCCGCTTTCAGGCGCTGGTAGTCGCGCAAGGAGGTACCGCGCCCGATAAAGCGCAGGATTTCGTAGGGTGTGGCGCGTATCCAGCGTGAAGGAGGAATGCCGGCATCGCGTGCCTGAACAATCTGCGATGCGGCCCAGATCAGGATGTCGGCATCCCAGATCGTGGCAATGCCGTGCTCCTGCGTACCTTCCACGCGGATGGTGATATTCGCATTGCGAAAGTCGATGGGCTTGAGGCGCCGCGACTTCGCCAGCGAGAAGAAGGGATAGGCCATCAAGTCCTGCGCATCGCGTGGCGCCATGTCGCCGGGCAAGGCACGGAACAGGGCAAGCTGTTCCTGCTGCGGCGGTCGCGGCGCGGCGGACGGACGGGACATGGCGATGGTCGGCAGCGCGCGGACGATCAGCGGCCGTCACGATAATCACCCGCATGGCGTTCGGCATACTCTGGGTCGGAGGTGGCTTCATAGCTGCGCGCATCGGCCCAGGCATCCAGGTCGGCCACGGCGTACATGACGCGCCGACCGAATTTGCGAAACTTCGGACCACCGCCGATCACGCGCTGCTTTTCCAGCGTGCGCGGCGACAGACGCAGGTAGCCTGCGGCTTCATCGTTGGTGAGGTAGCGTTGGGGCTGCGCGGGCGCAGTGGCGGGAACGGCGGCAGGCCGTAAAGGTGCAGGTCGCATGGGGTGAGCCTCCATCGGTTAAGAGCGCACGGCCACACAGCAGGGCCGGATGCAGACAGTCTCAACAAAGCCGGGCGACCTGCTCAGGGACGTTTTGCAGGGGGTGCAAAACGTCCCTGTACCGGCGCGGGAAGCTGTGCCAGGCGGCGATAGCCGCCGCGCATCAGCGTTTCACCCCGGCGCACCAGGCGGCGCATGCGGGCGCGCAACGCGCCGTCGGCATGCCAGTCGCGCGCCACTGTCTTGGGGCCAAACAGCCCTTCGGCAATCTCGCGCAAGGATGCCCCTGCCAGGGTGGCATCGAGCGCCTGCAAAGTGTGCAGCTCCTGCAAGGCCGACAGGGCGGGCCGCGGTCGTACGACAGCAATGGGGATGACGCCGCTCGCCAGGGCCAGCTTGTTCATTTCCAGCGTGAGCGCTTGCGCGTGCGCCAGGAGGTCGGCGCCGGCACGCACGGCATAGACATAAGCCATGCCGTCGGCCAGGCCAGTGGCGAGCGCAAGTCGCAGGCAGCCGCCCGGCCAGCGCGCCCGCAGCACCAGGCGCACGCCGTCGTGCATCAGGGATTTGTCACCCGGGATGCGCCAGAGCGTGAACAGCATAGCCTCCGGCATGGGGTCGGCATCCGGGTAAAGATGAACGCCCTGAGCATCGGGGAACCAGATGGGATGCGCATCACGCGCATCCAGGGCGGGGTCTTCCAGCAAGCGCAGCCCCCAGCGCTGCGCAGCGTCTGGCCGTTGGCGACGGCATACCCAGTCTTGCCGGTACTCGGGATGGCGGCGCAGGTATTCCCAAGCGAGTGCCGGGCCGTCCAGATGCAGCACGTAGAGATACGCAGCGGTCGGATGCCAGTGTCTGGTGTGCGAATCAGCCATGACGCAAACCCCCTTTTCATTCAGCGGGGCCGCCTCATCGCAAAACGTACACAGCGCAGTTTCAATGCGTTAATATTTAACTACCAATCGCATCAAATGAAACTGAAAATATCAAGTCCGATTGGGCCTTAACCCTCGCGCTGGCAATCAGAATGCGATGTCGGCGCCACTGAAAAATCAGTAAGCAGCATCCTTTACCTTGCCGCATATCGCGCAAAAGATCATGACTGTTTAAGTCTAGGCTGTCGCCTATTTATGCCAGACTGAGGATTCAGACCGTGCCGGTCTTGAATATGACTGAAATAGTCTGAATGCGCCCTGATTGGATGGGCTATGCGTTTTGATCGCAGCCACCGGTTTCAATCCGTGATCGAACCGTTTTCTTGTGCCAGCCGGACATATTCCGAGAGCGGGCGCACAGCCTGGAAATAGCAGTCGCGCATCACGGGTTGCTTGCGTGGGCCGACGATGGCGGCCAAGGCGGAAAGCTGCACGGTGCCCAGTTCCGGCATGCCTATCCCCAGGTCGATCAGGCCATAGGCCGTATCGCCGTCCACCGGGTCAAGACTGACCAGTAGCCAGGTCGCATGGGCGTCCGGTGTAAAGATCCGCACCACAGGCAGCGGGTCAATGCGCTGGCCTACGGCGCGGGCCTGCCCGTGGGCGAGCAGTTGTGCGTGTTCGTCGTCGGTAATAAGTGGATAAGTCACGTGTGTTCTGCCAAAGCGTAAAGCCCCTGATCTGTCTTTGTGCGTTCGTGCAGAGACCCGGAAGCGGTTTGTCTCGAATCCGTAAAAGCGGGCAATCGTAATGCCGCTTGTGCATAAACCCTAAAAGGCACCATTGTGATTCTCCGCTTTTAAGGGAATCCGTTCTCACGGTTTTCTGTCATTACACAAGAAAAAGATGAAACCCAGATGAATGAGTTAAAGATAACGTGGTTTTAATTGTGCCCATCAACGACGCTTTTGTCTATGAAAAAGCGTCCTGTACAGCGCGGCCGGCCAACCGGCACCACAACGTATGATGCCGAACTGGCGCAAGCCTTCGGCGCGGCGGTGCGTGCCTTACGAACGGAGCGCGGCATCGCCCAGGAAATGTTAGCGAATCTCGCCAACATTGAGCGCTCCCACCTGGGCAAGATCGAGCGCGGCGAGCACATGCCCACGCTTGCCATCATCTTCAAGATCGCCGGCGCACTCGAATGCAGCACGACAGTGCTCATGAGCCGAACAGAAACCCGGCTTACCGAAGGTAAGGTCTCAGAGTAAGGTCTGTGGCGGCTGCGCCGCCATGGGCCTTTGAGTGGATGCGCCCCGCCAAAAGGCGGGGCGTAGTGGTTTAAGCCGCTTGCGGCTTGCTGCGCGTCCACAGCAGGTCATGCGTGCCGTCCTCGCCTTCGATCAGGCGAGCATAGACGGTGGCCGGAAACGAGGGGTCATCCAGGGTCACCGACAGGTATTCCCGCCCGGCCTCGCTGGTTTTCTTCCACGCCGCGCCGATGTCATTGCCGGCGGCCTGCAAGCGAAAGTCGGGGGCTTTGTCGTTTTCGCCCTTATCGTTAGGTACCAGCTTGACCTTGACGTTAAGCGTCAGGGTGCGCAAGGTGCCGGCGTAGCCGTTGTTGTCTGCGGTGAAGGTGCCGATGGTAGCCATGGTGATACTCCTTTCATGAATTCAAGGTCGCGCCAGTGCGTCCTTGTTGTGATCCGGTCGGCGGGGGTGGGCGGGCCGCACCGCGCCAGCGGCCGTAACAACGTGAAGGGCCGGGAAGCACAAAGAATTTGTCCCGCGAGGAAGCCGCCCACGGCGGCGGGGAAATTGTTTGTGCTGGACGGTTGCGGCCAATGAGCCCAAGGCTTGCCGTCCCCCGCCAGGATTCACGACAAGACAAGGACGTACAGGCCGACCGTCCTGCAAAGAGAGATGGCGGACGCGGCTTCTCCGCATACAGGCTTGACCGGCAAGCGCCCTGATGCGAGCAAGAACCAGGCTGCCGATGTTGGGTGAAAATGTCCCCGCCGCACGCTGCGGCGCTGTCTTTGAAAGCGCGGTGTGGAAATTTCATAAACCAGGCTTGGCGACGTGTCGGTGAACCGCCCCTCGTGATGTCCAGACAAGGAATTGCCAGCATCGAGGACAGCACGCTTGCGCACAACCTGCGCCAGCAAGCCAAGGCGTAGCCTTACCCGTGCCGCCTTTGGCGGGGCGCCATATAGAAAGAAACCGAAAGCACTTGACCCTGCCGATCTGACAACACTGCAGGGCGCCCGGCCCTGCAGTGTTTTTGGGGCTTACATCTGCCCCTGCTCTGCCAGTGAGGCCGTGCTTACCGCCGTCACAATGACATGATCGAGAAACCGTACATCTATCAGCGCCAGCGCATTTTTCAGATGTTTGGTCAGGTTCAGGTCAGCCATGCTTGGTTCAGTTGAACCCGACGGATGGTTATGCGCCATGATGAGCGCGGCAGCGTTCAAACGTAGGGCGGTTTTCACGATCTCGCGAGGATAGACGCTGGCCTGACTCAACGTGCCCGGCCCTTGCTCGATATAGCGAATTGGCTTGAAACGTGAGTCTAGATAAAGGAAGGCGGCGCATTCGTGCCCCAACCCAGCCAGCTTGGCCTGAAAAAACTGCTTCACCTTGGTCGGTTGATCGACCGGCGAAGATTGGGAAACCAAGCTTTCCGCAGCCGTACGGCCAGCGGCCAGAATCTGCTCGTCGCTGGCCAGCTTATAGCGGCCGCTGGGACTGCGTACATACAAGGCGCATGTCTCATCCATATTGTCATAGCTCAACGCAGCGATGGTGTTATTCATGATGCTCTCCAGTGTTCAGGGCGGGATTGCCCGGAACCCGGAAGGCATGGCGCAGCGCAGATTTCAAGGGTCGAAGACGGCCAGCGGCCGCAAGCGGCGTCCACGGCGACGCGCCGCCCTTGAAATCGAGACCGGCATGACACAATGACCGGAAGCAAAACAGCCCCCACCGTGTCACTCGGGTTTGCGTTGACACCTTCTGCGTGAAACGCAGCCAGACTGTAATCGTTGCAGATCGCGCAACGTGCAAGCGAAGCACGCAGCGCCCCTGGCGCGAAGGCGTGAGGGATGGAAGCCGAATGGCCGTGACGGCAAAGCCGGCACGGGGCGTAGCCCGAGAGCCTGGCGGCGCTCGCGCCGACACGCACGGACTTATCCACAGATTCTGTGAGCAAGCCTGTGTATAAGAGATGAAGACTTTATGACAGCCCTTGTCACTCCGTGCCTTGCGCCTGGATGGGCTGCTAATTGTTCAGCGCAGCGATGACCACCCGCCCCCAGGCGCGCTGGTCTCATAGGTTCCGGTCGCCGCTGGCCCCGTGGGCGGCGAACGGCTGATTTGGCTTTTCGCTTTGGCTGTTATCACCGGGCGCGGCGATGCAGCGCCCGGATTTTGCTCACCGTCCCCCATGGCAGAAGGACATGGGGGACGGTGCTAAATGAGCTCATAAACCGCCAGCGCCCCGGTTCCAGCCGGGGCGCTGGTTTATCTTCAAGGTTATGCCGCTACTACATCAGCCGGTTCAGTGGGCGCGTCGGCATCCTCGGCGGTTGCGCCGCCTTCGTCTGCCGCCGTATCCTGCGGCTCTTCCCCCCGGAAGATGGCGGGCATCCAGCCCGTACCCTGCACCAGCCGTTCCGCTTCGCTGGCAATGTCCGTTTTCTTGAGCTTCGCCAGCCGGGAAACGTAGTCAGGTGCGAACTCGCCCACTGCATCCAAAATCATGGCCTTGGAAATGTGCTGGAAATAACCCTCGGCGGTCGGCTGCCACCATGCTGCCATATCCAAACCCACCGCCTGCGCCAGATCCGCTCCCGGTTGGTGCTCGTTGGCGCGGGATATCACCGCATCCACGGTCGCTGCCGCGCATACCGCCATCAGCCGCACCAGTTCATCCTGCGGTTTTGCCAACAAGACGGCAAACAGGTCAGTGCCGTTCTGTGGCAACTCTGCTCCTATCGCCTGTTGCATTTCACGCAAGGCCACCGCAGCGGGCGATTCCGGCCAGTCCGGGGCCATGCTTTCCAGCCGGTCTTGCACGGTAAGCCGTATTTCCAGCGGCAAACTGTCACGATAGTAATAACCCTTTTTCAAGACCGTCTGCACCATGCCATGCACCACCGCAGCCAAGGCGGCGTGCGGGTTCTGCGCCAGTTCGATTTGCAGCGCGGCGGTGCGGTGGGCGCTCAAGCGTTGCGCCAGCCGGTCGGACATGACGGCAGCTTTTAGCTGGCCGTCATCCTCGTAGTCTCCGTGCGCATCGTCCTCGCCGCTGAATCCCTGCCGCAGCCGTTCCAAGGTGCGCAGCGCCTTCGCTTCGGCTTCCCGCATCAGGCCGCGCTGCACGACAATCTGACCTTGCCCGTCAAGGGTGATGATGGCACCGGCGGCGGCTTTGACGTTCGGGGCGTAATCCAGCAAGCGATCTTCCAGTGCCTGCAACTGTTCGCCCAGGCTATCGCCTTCTTCCTGCAAGGCATCGGCCTTTTCCTCGTCGTCTTCGTCCAGTGCCGCATCAATGGCTTCCCCTATGGCTTGCATCTTGGCTTCCAGTTTCTCTATCCGATCACTTTCCCGCTTGGTGGGGTTGCGCCGTTCACGCGGGGTGCGTTGAAAGGTTTGCAGGTCTGCATAGGTGGCGGCGGGCGTGGCATCCACCCATGCCCACCCCTCGGCCTTCACGGTGGCCGCATGTTCGTCCAGCTTTTGGCGTACCAGTGTTTCCAACAGTGCCGCGTCGGTGACGTACACGCCACTATCGTCCTGCGCGAACAGATCACGGCGAATCCCGCCGCCTGCGGCTTCGTAGGCGTCCAGCCCGACGAAACGCACCAGCGCCTGGCTCGCGTCAATCTCCCGCTCGGTCAGCCGATCACGCAAGGCGTCGGGCTGGCGCTGCCATTCGGGCGCTTCATAGAACGCGGCTTCCTGTGCGGCGTGGTCATCCGTGATGGCAAGCGCCATCAACTGTTCAAGGGTGACGGCATCGGCGCGATAATCGGCCAGCAGACGCCGCGAGACATTCGCCAGCTTCAAACGGCGCTGCACCACCAGCGGGGTCACGCTGAAATCCGCCGCAATGTCTTCGATGGGCCGACCTTCGGCCACCAGCGCCGCGAACGCTTCAAACTGGTCTGCCGGGTGCATGGCTTCACGCTGCACGTTTTCCGTCAGGCTGACGGTGCGGGCGCTGGTGTCGGACACCAGCAGGCACGGCACCTCCCAATCCTTTGGGATGCGTCGGGTCTTTGCCAGCAGCTTGAGCGCGTCGAGCCTGCGGCCACCGGCCACGACTTCGTAATGTTCGCCGTCGCGAGCCAGGATGACGGTGAGGTTTTGCAGCAGCCCCACGCGGGCGATGCTCTCGGCCAGGGCATCGACCGACTGCTTGATCTTGCGTACATTGCGCTTGGAAGCGCGAAGCTGAGACAGTGGCACGACAATCAGGTTTTGCGCCGGGGCGGCGACTTCCTGCGTAGTGGTGTCGATGGCTTGGGTTTCGGTTTGATTGATCGCGTTCATGGTGAAAACTCCTTGAGGTTTTACATTGCAGCCATGAAAAGCGCGGCAAGGGTGGCTGCCTGCCCCTGCCGCGTAGGGGAATCAGGCTTTCAACTGGCGCATACCCTCGGCCAGCAGCCACAGGGAACGGTTCAGGCGAATGTCGGTATCAATGCCTTGCACGGCTCGGGTACTCTGGCGGCGACCGTTGACGCTACGGCCCCGCAAACCGCCTTTGATCAGGTTTTCTTGCAGGCGGTTGAAGGTCATCCACAGATCGGAGCGGCGGTCATCAAACCGGCGCGGCATCAGAATCTGGCTTTCGGTGATGGGCGCGGGCTTGTCGGGGTCGTCGTATTTCAAGGCCAGCGCGGCGCGGGCGAATACTTCGGCTTCGCCCTCGTCCAGCGTAATGGCTTGCATGGCTTCGCGGGATTCCTGCACTCGCTCGAAACCGTCCAGCACTTCATAAGCGCCTTCGATGACTTGCCCTGTAATGTCGCCCTTATGCGGGATGCGTACATCGGCCACCGTATCGCCGCATACCAGCCCGTTGCTGCACACGAAACGAAACGCCCCGGCCAGCATCTGATAACTGCTCGTGCCATCGTGTGAGTTCAAAAGAATGATTTCGTTGGCGATGCTGTCATTCACCTGATTGGCATGACGTAGCCGAATCATGTGCTTGGTGTGTTCGCGCCGGTCTGCGTTGCGCACGCGGGTCTGCGTCACCATGAAGGGTTCAAAACCCTCTTTCCGTAGCTCCGTCAGCACCGCCGCTGTGGGGATGTAGCTGTAGCGTTGTGAACGGCTTTCGTGTGGGGCATCGGCATAAATGGACGGAACCACGGCCCTGATCTGATCGTCCGACAGCGGGCGGTCGCTGCGAAGCACCGGGGAGTGAGAACCGAAACGGGATGCAAGCATGAGGTTTCTCCTGACAAAGAAAGGGTTTGGCTTTTCACCGCACACCGGATTCCAAGACTCGAGCCCAACGCTTTTGAGCTGTTGATGTGCGGTCGGCACGAAGAACCTGGTTGGCCTCGTTGCCACCGTCTTTCCTGAGTTCGTCGCCCGCGACGGTCAGGAGCCCACGAACGTGGGCCGTCAAGGAGAAAAGCGACAGGTTGGTGCGGCCCGCAGGCGCAGCCGAGGACACGGCCTGGCGCGCCTTGACGGAACACGGCCACGGGCTACAGTCGCGGACAAGGTGATGAAGTCAGGAAAGATGGTTGAGCAGGCAACGGCCAGGTCTTTGGTGTCGCCCGCAGGCAAGCGAAGCGCGCAGGCCCGAAGCGGGGGAGCCGGGCCGGAGGCGTCAGGGATGCGCAAGGCTGGCGAATGCCAGTCCCGTTAGGGATGAGCGGGAGCGAACGTGGAGCAGCGCGGTGCGCGAAGCGCAGACGTTATGGTTTGATTAGGTGATGAACTTCAACAGCGACAACACTGCCCTGTTCATTTTTGATACATTCTTGAGGGGCGCCACTGCCTTTCGTGGCAAGAGACGACAAGAAGTGGCAATGCTGGTCGGGCACATATTGCCATCCAGTCATTCGTTCGGCTGTAGCCTACACCATATTCCCAAGATAGCTGCCGTAAAAACCACCTTTCTCACACCAAAGGAATATCTAGAATGGATTTCATTACTACCGGAGTCATCGCAAGCACGATTTACGACGTATTGAAACGCGGCGCTCAATTAAGCGGCGATATTCTAAAGAGTCGTTTAGGTAGCTGGATTAAAGACGAGGTGGTTGCTGATGCCTTGGTCACCGAACTTGCGAAACTCAATATCAACGACGAGTTAAGTGAGCTAGCCATTAATCGCCGCCTAGAAAATTCCTCGCAATTACTCACCCTACTTCAAGAAATCAACGCACAGGCTGCCATAGCTGCGCCATCCACAATCAATACCGTCACTCAAACTCACAGCGGCAGTGGCGACAATGTAGCAGGCAACAAAATCACCCAGTGATCAATAATCAGGAACCGCATACGTGAGCACAATTGAGCAGAGCCACACAGGTGTTGGTGATAACGTGGCTGGCGATAAGATCATGGTCCAGATCAAATCGCTGGCTCCGGCTGATCTGATTCCTCCAATGGATTTGGTGCTCGAAAGCCTTCGAAAAAAGGATAACGCTACGGCCAAAACTCAGATGGACATGCTCAAAGCCATGGCCCAGCGAGACCCCGAAGCTGCCGCCTTGGTAGAGGTCATTTCAATCTATAGCGGACTGGTTGAAGCTCAAGATCACGATGACGCCTGGAAAACCGTTGCGAAGATCATCTCGACCGCAAGCAATCATGTTGTTAAGGACATGTGCTTAGCGGCGCTCCTGAAGTTGTCGAGTGGTACTGATCGCGAACAGGCGGCGAGAGACCTTTTTGAAGGAAAATCGCCTCCCGGACCGTACTCCCAAGAGACGTATCTGCGTTTGTACGCAGACAAGGAGTATCTGGAGGCAGCGGGAAAGGGAAGCCCCACAGAGGCTGAACTGACCGGGACCGTTGAGGGTGCCGCCAGACTGCAACTAACAGATCTGATGATGCGAATGGTCAAGCACTTGGATATGTGGTTTCCCTCCTACAACTCCAGGGTGCTTCTTGCCATCGCAACGGGCATGGAGTTCAACCCTGATCTTGCTAGATGTCACTTTTGGTTGAACCGGCCCGAAGTGAAGGAAGGACTGGACAATCTGGCTGACTGCACTGCTCAGCTATTCGAGCAATCAGAAGGCACCGATATACGCGTCCAGGAACTGGCCTGCTCCATTTTCAACGCTTATCAGGGCTACGCACCACTCAGCTTATTCAAAACGCTGAAAAAGCACCTTCCGAATCTTGATCCCACTCGATCTGCTTCTATTGCGATGTGCAAGGCTGCTTTAGGTGACGAGACCGCGCTGAACGAATCACAGAGGGAGCTGAAAGCGGCAACTGAAAATCCTCAAAAGCGCACTGCCTGGTGCAACCAGTTCCTTGCAGCGAATAGTCACCCAATCAGCGACATAATGCCCTTCCTTCGACTGGCAACACCACCCGAGCTCGAAGAATGGGTGGGCCGTGAGCATATACTGAATGACGCCTCTGAAATGGAGGAGGCTTACGTTCGACTGTTAGTCCACGCCCTTAAGCACGATAAAGATAACCATAGTCCATTGCAAAAACAGGAATTGGCCCAGCACGCGGATCGTTTCATTTCCCGATGGGGGAACGACATAACGACCTTGATGCCGGAAGTGGTATTTGAATTGGCAGAAAAGCTATCCGCCAGCAAACTGCCTCATAAAGCAATCGAATTCACCTCCCGTCTCATACCCGATGACACGTTATGGCCGTCTCAGTTCGTCGTAGCCCATCTGAGATTCCTACTTGAAGCGGAGCAGTACGAAACATTCGAGAAGGTGATCGACAAAATCAAAGATGCAGAAAAGTCTGTAATGATCTTAAACCTCAGTGCGATGAAAGCCGAGCGAATGGGGGATATCGCATCTGCACTGAAATTTAGTGATCTCATGGTCGAGTATGTGTTAGCGCCGGTGTAATACTGACCCACCCCGTCGGAGTAAATCTGACCCACCTG
>JBIQKZ010000018.1:0-84261 GCA_044464765.1 Pusillimonas sp. | reverse complement strand
GAGATCGAGTAGTTCATGTTGGCGATGCCGCCTTCGTAGATCAGATCGACGATCAGCTTCAGCTCGTGCAGGCACTCGAAGTAAGCCATTTCAGGCGCGTAACCTGCTTCGACCAGGGTTTCGAAACCCGCCTTGATCAGCTCGACAGTACCGCCGCACAGGACAGCCTGCTCGCCGAACAAATCGGTTTCGGTCTCTTCACGGAAGTTGGTTTCGATGATACCGGCACGGCCGCCGCCGTTGGCCATGGCGTAGGACAGCGCGAGGTCGCGTGCCTTGCCGCTGACATCTTGATGGACAGCGATAAGATGCGGCACGCCGCCGCCCTGGCTGTAGGTGCCACGCACAGTGTGTCCGGGCGCCTTTGGAGCAATCATGATCACGTCGACGTCGGCACGAGGCTTGACCTGCCCGTAGTGAACGTTGAAGCCGTGGGCAAACGCCAGGGCGGCGCCGGGTTTCAGATGCGCCTCGACATGATTGCGATAAACTTCGGCGATGTTCTCGTCGGGCAACAGGATCATGACCAGATCGGCTGCTTTGACCGCGTCAGCCACCTCTTGAACCTTCAGGCCGGCATTTTCGGCCTTGCTCCAGGATGCACCGCCCTTGCGCAGGCCAACCACCACGTTCACACCCGACTCGTGCAGGTTAAGCGCATGGGCATGGCCTTGCGATCCGTAGCCAATAACGGCGACAGTCTTGCCCTTGACTAGGGACAGGTCGCAATCTTTGTCGTAAAAAACTTTCATTTATAGTGCTCCACTAAGCAGTATTTTGATTCGAACCCACACAGCACAGGTTCAGACTAATGGTTGAAACCGGGCCGGCACAACGCGGCAGACCCATGATTTTAATTACAATTTCAAAACGCGTTCGCCACGGCCGATGCCCGAGACCCCTGTGCGTACGGTTTCCAGGATCGCGCTGCGGTCCAGGGCGCCGATAAACGCCTCGATTTTGTCCTGATCGCCCGTTAGCTCTATGGTGTAGACCTTTTCGGTTACGTCGATGATGCGTCCACGGAAAATATCGGCCATGCGCTTCATTTCGTCGCGCTCTTTACCCACTGCCCGCACCTTGATCAGCATCAGCTCGCGTTCGATGTGCGGGCCCTCGGACAAATCTACAACCTTCACGACATCGATCAGCCGGTTCAGGTGCTTGGTAATCTGTTCAATGACGTCTTCCGAGCCGGCCGTGACAATCGTCATGCGCGACAGGGTCGGGTCTTCGGTGGGCGCCACGGTGAGCGTTTCAATGTTATAGCCGCGCGCCGAAAACAGGCCTACAACGCGCGACAACGCACCCGGCTCGTTTTCCAGAAGGACGGAAATTACGTGTTTCATAGTGATTCCTTATCCTTATAGATCTTCAGCGCCAAGCAACATTTCGGTCAGCCCCCGGCCCGCCTTCACCATCGGCCAGACGTTTTCGGTCTGGTCGGTAATGAAATCCAGGAACACCAGGCGATCCTTGTGCTTGCCAAATGCCTCGCGCAAAGCGGGCTCGACATCGGCGGGCTTATCGATACGCACGCCGACATGTCCGTAACTTTCGGCTAGTTTCACGAAGTCGGGCAAGGCGTCGACATAGGATTCGGAGTAGCGTGAACCGTAGTCAATCTGTTGCCACTGACGCACCATGCCCAAATAACGATTGTTCAGACACAGAATCTTGGGCGTCAGGTGGTATTGCTTGCACGTGGAGAGCTCCTGGATATTCATTTGAATGGAGCCTTCCCCCGTAATGACGGCGACGTCGCTGCCGGGATTGGCCATTTGCACGCCCATGGCATAAGGCAAGCCCACGCCCATGGTTCCCAAGCCACCTGAATTGACCCAGCGCCGCGGCTGATCGAAGCCATAATACTGAGCGGCCCACATCTGATGCTGACCAACGTCGGAGGTGACAAATGCCTGCCCACCGGTAACTTCCCACAGCTTTTCAACCACATACTGCGGCTTGATCAGGGTATCAGAGGACTCGTAAGCCAGGCACTGCTTGCCGCGCCAGGTTTCCACCTGTTGCCACCATTTGGCCAGCGCAGCCTTATTGGGTTCGGTTTCAACCGCCGCCTGCATGAACAATGCGTTCAGCTCCTGCAGCACGTCTTTAACATTGCCAACAATGGGCACATCGACCTTCACACGCTTGGATATGGACGATGGGTCGATATCGATATGGATGATTTTTCGCTGATTCTGCGCAAAATGCTTGGGGTTGCCAATAACCCGATCATCGAAGCGCGAACCCACCGCCACCAGCACGTCGCAGTTCTGCATGGCCATATTGGCTTCGTAGGTGCCATGCATACCGGGCATGCCGACATACCGGGCATCGGATGCGGGGAATGCGCCCAAACCCATTAGCGTGGTTGTGCAGGGGGCCTCTACGAGCTCGACCAACTGACGCAGTTCGTCGGACGCGTTCGACAATACGGCGCCGCCGCCCGCATAAATCATGGGGCGTTCGGCCGCCAGCAGCATCTGGACCGCTTTCTTGATCTGACCCTGATGCCCCTTGACGACGGGCATGTACGAGCGCATGGACACTTCGCCACGCTTGGCCGTGAATTTATAGGTGGCCACCGTGATATCTTTGGGGATGTCGACCAACACCGGACCCGGCCGGCCGGTTTGCGCAATATAGAAAGCGCGCCGCATGGTTTCGGCCAAATCCTTGATGTCGCGCACCAGGAAATTATGCTTGACGCAGGGCCGGGTAATGCCGACCGTATCGCATTCCTGGAAAGCATCCTCGCCAATAACCGACGTTGGCACCTGGCCGCTAAGGATGACCATAGGGATCGAATCCATGTACGCCGTGGCAATGCCGGTTACAGCGTTGGTCAGGCCCGGGCCGCTGGTGACCAGGGCCACGCCCACCTTGTTGGACGAACGCGAATAGGCATCGGCGGCATGCACAGCGGCTTGCTCGTGCCTTACCAGGATATGCTTGAAATTATCTTGTTTGTAAATTGCGTCGTAGATGTAGAGCACTGCGCCGCCGGGGTAACCAAAAACATGGTCCACACCCTGCTCGGCCAGGCATCGCACGACGATGTCGGCACCATTGAGTTCCATAAATATTCCTTTCGTAACCGGTACGAATGCCCCAATCGACCATTCAAGGCCAGAGCTGTACGGATGGCGGCAACATAACCTGGCGCTTTGTGACTCACGGAATCACGCTGCCCAGATACCTTGCCGGCCCGGTACGGGCTCGTCGGAACACAGTACGTGCGTTTACACAAACGCGGGAGGTAGAAACGGAAAGCCCTGACACACACGCTTGTGGCGCGGCCAAGGCAAACAAAGTAAAAGGCGCGAAGAATCGGGCGGATAAGCCCGAAGGAAAGAGCCTGCAAAGACTCGCCACGGATAAAAAGACGAGTCAAACCATTACTTTACCGCGTTGCAACATGGGAAGCAATTCGTTATGACGCAAAACCAACATCTATCCCCTCTATACTTCCCATAATTGCTGCTTTTCGACTTATTTCATGATTTCACGCATTCCGGCGCTTCAACGCTTTATCTACAGCCATTACTTTTTCGGCGGGTTACGCCAGGCCCTGGGCGTGCTTTTACCCGCGCTGGTCTGCGGCTGGCTGTTTGGCGCGTACGACATGGGCATGGTGGCGTCCATCGGGGCAGCATGCGTTGCCGTTATCGATCAGCCCGGCAGCCCCCGCAGGTACAGCACGAATAATATGCTGGGCGCCGTGTTGCTGGGCACGCTGACGGTAGCCATCACCGGCTTCGTATCCACCCACGACATTCTGTTCTGGATTGTGATTCCAGCCCTGTGCTTCATGTTCTCGATGCTGACCGTTTATGGCAAGCAAGGCGGGCTAATGGGCTTTGCCTGTCTGCTGATCATGACCCTGACCATGCGCACTCCATTGGCGCCCGACGCGCTACTGATGTACACGCTGTATTCATTTCTTGGGGGATGCTTTTATTTTCTGTACAGCATTGCTGTTCACCGTATCTTCTGGCACCGGGAAGAACAGCAGGGGCTGTCCGTGGCGCTGTTCGCAACCGCCGACTATATCGACGCACGAGCTCAATTCTACGATGTCAATTCCGATCTGGACGAATGCTATCGCACACTGATCCAGTCGCAGGCCGACATGACCGAAAAGCAGCAAGCTGCACGCAATACCGTACTGCGCGAACTGCCCAAAGGCACCGGGCGCGCCGACCGCCACCGCCTCTCGTCGCTGAATATTTTCATCGACATGGTCGCCCTGCTAAATACCATGATCGCCACGCAGACCGACTACTCTACCCTGCGCCGCATCCTGCCCGAGAGCGACGCGCTGATTTTTTGTCGGGACGCACTGATCAAGATGGCTAACAGCTTGCGCCAGATGGCGTTGAGCGTAGCCCGCAACCAGCCCTCCCGGGACCGCAGCAGCACCAAGGCCGAATTGCGCGCCATCGAATTCGAGCTCATGCAATTCCGCCAAGAAGGGTTCGCGCAAAGCCACCCCGAAGTCTATGCCCTGCTTGTTCAAGTACTACGGCGGCTACGCAACGCAGCGCGAATACTGGAACGCATGGCGGAACACACGCGCGACGGCGCAGATGTCGCCCTGGTGGACAGCCGGCTGGAAAATACATTGAACCGCTTTATATCTCGCTCTGAACTGCGCTTTGGCATGATCACCAGCAATCTTCGCCTTGACTCCCCCCACTTTCGCTATGCCATCCGCGTATCCGTTGCCGCCCTGCTGGCGCTGCTCGTCGCTCACGCATTGTCTTACGGCATCGCGGTTGAAGGCTTGGCGACCACCCTGCATTTACACGGCTACTGGATCATCCTGACCATCATCATCATCATGAAGCCTGGCTTTGCCCTGACCCGACAACGCAATCGCCTGCGCCTGGCGGGCACTTTCCTGGGTTGTGCCCTGGCGCTCGTTCTATTCATGCTGAACCCTGGTGTCAATGTCTATTTTGCCGTGCTGGTCGCAGCCTGCGTCCTGGGCTACAGCATGATCCAGGTTAACTTCATGGCGGCAGCCGTGTTCAACACATTAACCGTCCTGCTGGTTTTCCACTTCCTGGCGCCGACAACACCCTTGGTCGCGGGGGAGCGCCTGGTGGATACCGTGATCGGCTGCGCCCTGGCCCTGATCTGCAGCTATATCCTGCCTTGGTGGGAATACAACTTCATGGGCTCGCTGGCCACAGCCCTTCGCAACGCCAACCTGAAGTACTTCAAGGCGGGCCGGCGTTATGCCGACCTGGCACGCACCCTGCGGGCCAGCGAAGAGGCGGGCCAAACCACGGAACAAATCACGGCCGACTATCACGACGCCGACGTGTCGTGGCGCATTGCACGCAAGAATGTGCACATCGCCTTTGGCAACTACGCCTCGGCGTTCTACCGCATGGCCAGCGAACCGGCCAGGCGTCAGAAAAACGTGCCTGAACTGAACCATCTATTACTGCAGCACCACAACCTGACATCGCAGATCGCAGCCGCCATCCCCTTGCTGGCCGCCTTGCCCACGATCCCACCCGGCATTGCCGGATCCTTGGAAGCCGTGCAGGATCTTCTGGAAGACCGCGATGCCAATCCGCCCCTGTCGATCGAAACCGAAGATGAGCTTGCGGCCTTGGCGTATCCAATCAGGCAGATGGTCAAGGCGGCTCAATCTATCCGTCAGGAAATGCGCGGGCTCGATGAACCCTTGCCCGCGCCGCGAATCGGGCGAATACGCGAGGCCGGCGCTTAATCAGCCCGCGCTACTGGCGGCGACGGAATACCAGTTTATGTTCGGTAGACGCCGTGGCATCGAAGGCATAGCCTTCGGCCGCAAAGTCTTTCAGACCCTCGGGGGTATTCACCTTGTTCTCGATCACATAGCGCGCCATCAAGCCCCGCGCCTTCTTCGCGTAGAAGCTGATGATCTTCCAGGCATCGTTCTTGTAATCCTGAAAGACACACTGAATGACAGGCGCTTTCAGGACGGCAAGATCCACTGCCTTGAAATACTCTTCTGACGCGAGATTCACAATGGCCGCATTGCGCTTACCCTTGAGCCGCTCGTTCAGGTAGTCGGCTATCTGGGAGCCCCAGTACTCGTACAGATTTTTGCCCTTATCGGTTACCAGGCGGGTGCCCATTTCCAAACGATAGGGCTGCATCAGATCCAAAGGCCGCAGCACCCCATACAAGCCGCTTAGAATCGCCACATGCTCTTGTGCCCATTTCAATTGGCTGTCAGACAGCGACGGAGCATCCAGCCCCTCGTAGACGTCCCCATTGAAGGCCAACGCCGCCTGTCGCGAATTGGTCTGGTCAAAACGCGGCTGCCAGCCGGCATAACGTTCGACATTCAGTTTGGCCAGCGACTCGCTAATGCTCATGAGCTTGCCGACCTCCATCGCCGACTTGGGCTTGAGCACGTCAATCAGCTCGCTGGCTTGCTCGACAAACAGCGGCTGAGTATGCAGCACGCTACGCACGGGGGAATCGTAATCCAGCTTTTTAGCCGGAGACAATAACAACAACATTATTTCTACCCTTAGTGTATGAATGTGCCGGGGCGGGCGGCCCCGGCGATGTTCCAACGTTTTGGCAAAAAAGGCGGGTCAGCGGGCTGTCCAGCCGCCATCCAGGCTCATGCTGGTACCGGTCATTTGATCAGCGGCCTCCGACGCCAGGAATACAACCGCCCCACCCAATTGGCGCGGGGTCACAAACTGCAGCGAGGGCTGCTTTTCAGCCAGTAGTTCCCGGGCAGCCTCCTCGACGTCAATACCTCTTTCGGCTGCCATGGCCTGAATCTGCTTTTCGACCAGCGGCGTGCGCACCCAGCCCGGGCAAATGGCATTGACCGTCACGCCATTGCCGGCGTTTTCAAGGGCCGCGACTTTGGTCAGCCCCACCACGCCATGCTTTGCCGCCACGTATGCCGCCTTGGCCGGCGAACCGACCAGGCCATGGGCGGATGCAATATTGATAATGCGCCCCCACCCTTGCTTCTTCATATAAGGCAAGGCGGCAGCACAGCCATGGAAGACGGCCGACAAATTGAGCGCGATGATGGTGTCCCAGCGTTCAATGGGAAAATCCTCGATGAGATCGGTATGCTGTATGCCGGCATTATTGACCAGAATATCGACGCCGCCCATCAAGTCGGCAGCGGCCGCAATGAACTCGCGCGTGGCGGTCGCCTGGGTAAGGTCCGCATTCACATAATGAGCTTTGACACTGAACTCAAGCTCGATATTCACACGCTCTTTTTCAATGGCTTGCGCATCGCCAAACCCGTTAAGCACCACATCGGCGCCATTGCTGGCCAATTCCCGGGCGATCCCCAGCCCAATTCCACTGGTAGACCCTGTAACGATGGCGCGTTTTCCTGTAAGCATGGTGTTCCTTCTTGTAGTGATGATCCCAGACACTATCGTAGTTTATATGCCTTTGCATCAGGAAACAGCTACGCTCAAACCGCCCGGACTTGAAAAAAGCCGCGTCGTGCAGCGCGATGGATTTATTGCTAGAATAGCGGACTTGCCCGCAACCCAAGGTAGCAGGCAAACAATGCAGCAAATCGGACAGGTGGCAGAGTGGTCGAATGTACCTGACTCGAAATCAGGCGTACGTGCAAGCGTACCGTGGGTTCGAATCCCACCCTGTCCGCCAATTACTCGACAGAACCCGCATGGCTTAAAGCTTTGCGGGTTTTTTGTTTTTGCCCTGTTACGACAGCAAGACTCCCCCTAAGAGCTCATCCGTACTCATCACATCGCCAAAGCTTTGAAAAACCGTCGAAAAGCCTACTTGATGATCTTCTGGATATCTCGCTCCGCAGGCATCCATAACCATGGCCACACGATAATCCATCATCATGGCATCGCGAGCCGAGGTTTCGCAGCAGAAGTTCGTAACGACCCCCGCAATTAGTACATTCTCGATACCCCTGTCCTGCAATTGTTCATGCAAATCGGAGGCGCCGGGTAGAAATGCGCTGAAGCGATTCTTGACTGCATAAATGTCCTGCGGCCCAGCATCCAAATCAGAATGCAGTCGGTGTCCTCTAGCACCTTTAGACAAATTGTCACGGTGTTTCTTCGCGTTCTCTTCACGAAAAAAATAATCATGATACAAAGGCCATAAGCTTTTGCCGTTCTCTCCGGCTGTCATATTTGCCCACGCTACCGCCCCACCCGCCTCGCGAAGCCATTTAGCCAATCTGTTTATATTTGGAATAGTCGCTAAAGCAGCTTCCACGTCTTCCACATAAAAAACTTGCATATCTATCACGACCAAGGCGGTGTGTTTAGCTTCAAAATGATCAAATACCCTTAGCCGCCCCCGCTTTTGCATTACCCGATCAACAACATAATCCGGCACGTTGTAATCAATCTTGTTAGACACTTCGCAGTCCTTATCAAATGTAGAGTTTCAAACCGCACCTCATTCGTGCTTAAGGCCCGCCTTCATAACGCCTTGAATGCAAATTTCCTCGTCTTGGTCACCGGTTCCGCCGCTAGCGCCGACTGCCCCCAAGATATTTCCGTCGTCATCCTTGATCAACACCGCGCCCGGCTGGGGAAGGAACTTGCCTTGTCCCGTCGAAGCCAACGCCCCAAAGAAGTTTGGATTATCGGCCGCCCGCTGGCTTAGAAAACGGCTGGAAGCACCCATGGCCACCGCCCCCCACGCCTTGCCGGTAGCGATGTCCACCCTGAACATACTGGCGCCATCTTCACGTTGCACGGCCTTCACATTGCCCGAATCATCAAGCACCACAACCGCCATGGGCTTGTAATTTTTGGACCGTGCCATGACGATGGCTGCATCGATAATTCGGTTAGCTTGGGACAGGGACAAACAGTTCATTGCAACACTCCTTTGCTTCAGGTTATGGGTTTTATTGGCCTTGGTAGCGGGCTGGTAACGCACTGAAACGACACGAAGAAATCAAATGTAAGCCAATGCCCGGCAATCGGCGGAATTGTTGCGTTTGGATGCTTTTGATCCGTTTCCAAGCCGCCTTTTCAAACAATTGTCGGCAACAATGGGGTTGTCTTCATTCTATGGATTACTCGTGATGAAACGTATACTGCTTGCCGGCGCCGCGGCACTGGCTTTATTGGGATCACAAGCGGCAATTGCACGCGTGGATGTTGGCATATCCATTGGCATCCCCGGCATTATCATTGCGGAGCCCGACTATTACTATCCACCGGTAAGGTATGCACCACCCCCCGTGGTAATTATTCCGGACCGTCACTACCACCGACGTCCCGTGCGGGTTTACGAACCACGCCATTATTACAACAAAAAGCATTACAAGCACCACCATCGCAATGGGCCGCCAGGGCATCGCAAACACCACCATAACGGACACAAACACCACCGCTAGCTTAGCGTACTCCAACAGTGGTGCACGGTAGCTGCCATCACCATACCACTAGCCAGACAGAAACGGCGCTCATAAGAGCGCCGTTAAACATCCAGCAGCGGCCCGGGGAGTTAGCCGCAGGCGCCTTCGCCAGGCACTAGCCGCGCAAACGCTCCAGCCCACCCATATACGGGCGCAGCGCTTCAGGAACGATGACGCTGCCGTCCTCTTGCTGGTAGTTTTCCAGAACAGCCACCAGGGCGCGTCCTACCGCCAGGCCGGATCCATTCAGGGTATGCAAGTATTCAGGCTTGCCTTTTTCAGGGCGGAAACGAGCTTGCATGCGCCGGGCCTGAAAGGCTTCGCAGTTGGATACCGATGAAATTTCGCGCCAGGTATTTTGCGCAGGCAACCAGACCTCTAGATCGTACGTCTTGGTTGCGCCAAAACCCATATCGCCCCCGCACAGCAAAACCACCCGATAAGGCAAGCCCAGGCGCTGAAGGATGACTTCAGCGTGCTCAACCATCTGCTCCAGCGTCTCGTACGATTGATCGGGATGCACAATCTGCACCATTTCCACCTTATCGAACTGATGCTGGCGGATCATGCCTCGCATATCGCGCCCGCCACTGCCCGCCTCGGACCGAAAGCATGGCGTGTGGGCTGTCAGGCGCAACGGCAGGTCCTGTTCAGGCACGATGGTGTCGCGCACAGAGCCGGTAAGCGTGATTTCCGAAGTCGAGATCAGATAAAGATCTTCCGGCGTGATCACATTGCCTTGCTCGTCGTGTTGCGGTTCGTCGTCCTGGCCGCCTTTGGTTACCCAAAACATGTCATCCTTGAATTTGGGCAACTGGCCTGTGCCAAACAGGGTTGAGCCGTTGACGATATACGGCGTATAGCATTCCTGATAACCGTGCTCGATAGTCTGCACATCCAGCATGAATTGCGCCAACGCGCGATGCAGGCGCGCTATCGAACCGCGCAGCATCATGAAACGCGCGCCGGAAAGTTTGCGCGCAGTGTCGAAATCGAGCCCTATCGGCTCCCCCACCGACACATGGTCCTTGACCTCGAACGGCAAAGGTTTGGGATCGCCGTTCTCTGCGCCATCGGGCACCCAGCGGCGAACCTCGACGTTGTCGTCGCTGGATTCTCCTTCTGGAACACTTTGGTGCGGAAGATTGGGGATATTCATCAGCCAATCATTCAGTTCCCGTTGAATATCCGCCAGATCTGCTTCCAGCTCTTTCAAGCGGGCGGGTATCTGTTGTGATTCAGCCATTTCCTTGGCGGCGTCCTCGCCTCGCGACTTCAATTGCCCGATCAACTTGGATACCGCGTTGCGACGCGCTTGCAAGGTTTCCGTTTCCACTTGCACCGCCTTGCGGCGCGCCTCGAGCGCGGAAAACCGTTCCGTATCGAAGCTCACGCCACGGCGTGACAAGGCCTGCGTTACCAGGGAAATATCTTTACGCAACAAATTGGGGTCTAACATAATCAACCAGATAAATAAGAAAATACGAAAAAGACACTGACAGACGCCGCATCAGGATCGGGGCTTGCTTTGCTTGTCCAACTCGCGCAGGAAAGCCAGCTTCTCCGCGATTTTACCTTCCAGTCCGCGATCCACCGGCTGGTAGAAAACGGCATTCAGCCCGTCGGGGAAATACCGCTCGCCCGCCGCGTACCCATGCGGCTCATCGTGCGCATACCGATAGGCCTGGCCATGCCCAAGTTGCTTCATGAGCTTGGTGGGCGCATTGCGCAAATGCGCCGGCACCGGCGCGCTGCCGTTTTCCTGCGCATAGCGGCGTGCAGCCTTATAGGCGTTGTAGACCGCATTGGACTTGGCGGCACATGCCAGATAAACCACCGCCTGCGCCAATGCCAGCTCGCCTTCGGGCGATCCCAGCCGCTCGAATACATCGGCGCCCTGCAACGCCAGTTGCGTGGCGCGTGGGTCAGCCAGGCCGATATCCTCAATGGCCATCCGCACAATGCGGCGCGCCAGGTAGCGCGGATCGGCGCCCCCATCCAGCATGCGCGCGAACCAATACAGGGAGGCATCGGGATCCGACCCTCGCACGGCTTTATGCAAGGCGCTGATTTGATCATAGAAGGCATCGCCTCCTTTGTCGAAGCGTCGCAGGTTCTGCGACAGCGATGTTTCCAGCCAGGCGGAATCAATCAGATCACGGCCCGCCTCCAGCGCCGACTCGGCCACGACTTCGATGGCATTGATCAAGCGCCGCGCATCGCCATCGGCCCAGGCCGACAACTGCGCCTTGGCGTCCGGATCGAGGGCAGGGCCTGCCCGCTCACTATTGATGATGTCCATGGCCCGATCGGCCAGATCCATAAGGTCTTGCTGGGAGATGGATTCCAACACATAGACCCTGGCTCGTGACAACAAGGCCGAATTGACCTCAAACGAAGGATTTTCGGTGGTTGCGCCAATAAAGGTGAACAATCCGCTTTCGACGTAAGGCAGGAAGGCGTCCTGCTGCGCTTTGTTAAAGCGGTGCACTTCATCGACAAACAGGATGGTGCGCCGACCCTGGCCTTGCGCAACTTGTGCGGCCACCACCGCTTCCCGGATATCCTTTACGCCCCCCAATACGGCTGAAATCGCCAGAAACTGGGCATCGAAACCGTCGGCCATCAAGCGGGCCAGCGTGGTTTTACCGACTCCCGGCGGCCCCCAGAAAATCATGGAATGCGGTCGACCGGACTGGAAGGCCACGCGCAACGGCTTGCCCGGCCCCAGCAAATGAGCCTGGCCCACAACGTCGTCCAGAGTGCGCGGACGCATGCGCTCGGGCAGGGGTATGTGCTCTGGCAAGGCCGAATGCGCAAAAAGGTCGGGGGACTGGACCACGGTCTACCGCATTTCAACCACGTCGACTCCGTCAGGCACGGAGAAGGTGAACTCGCCTGGCGTCAGGTCGGGATTAGCCACGATATTGGATAGATCGATGCGGGTAGTTTGCCCAAAAGCATCCAGCAACTGCAAGCGGGCGGGCAAATCGTTGCGCATCCCGATATCCACGTGCGCAAAGCCTGCGTTGTCCTTGCGGGGCGTGGCGCGCAGCCACTGCAAGCCATCGTTGTCGGGCAACGGACTGATGGAGAAGGATTTCTCGATGGATTCCGAACCGAAGAGAATAGCCGCCGGCGACTCGCCGATTGACGCGTCCACACTGCGTTTGGTTACTTGGGCCAGATCGGGATCATACTGGAGAACCTGCGTGCCGTCCGAGATGATCAACTGCTCGTAAGGTAGTTTTACCGACCATCTGAACTTGCCTGGGCGCTGAAACGAAAAACTTCCCGACTGGGGCGGCTTGTTGCGGCCCTGCCCGATGGTTTGCTGGGTAAAGTCGCCCGTGGCGGAGGCCACCGTGGAAATGAATTGCTGCAGTTGCGCGGAGGCGTCGGCGGCCCAGGCGCCCAGCGGAGCAAACGCCAGTACCACGCAGGCGGCAAGGGTTCTAATCTGCACTTGAAGAGTCTCCAGCAGGAACAAGGATTTCACGATTGCCGTTGGACTGCATGGCCGACACCAGGCCGGCTTGCTCCATTTGTTCCAGCAGCCGCGCAGCGCGGTTATAGCCAATGCGCAAGTGCCGCTGGACCGACGAAATAGAGGCGCGCCGGTTCTTCAAAATGACTTCCACCGCCTGATCGTACAAGGGATCGGACTCGGCATCGGTAAAGCCGGTGACACTGCCTACGCCGTCGCCGGTTTCACCCTCGAGCGAGGCCTCGAGCAGGCCATCGATGTAATTTGGCTCGCCCTGCTCTTTCAGATAGTCAACCACCCTGTGGACTTCATCGTCGTGCACAAATGCGCCGTGCACGCGTGTGGGCAAACCGGTGCCAGGGGGCATATACAGCATGTCGCCCTGGCCCAACAGGGTTTCCGCCCCCATCTGGTCAAGAATCGTGCGCGAGTCGATTTTGGAAGATACTTGAAACGCAATGCGGGTGGGGATATTGGCCTTGATCAAGCCGGTAATGACATCCACGCTGGGCCGCTGCGTCGCCAGAATAAGGTGGATGCCGGCCGCGCGGGCCTTCTGCGCCAGGCGGGCAATCAGTTCTTCGATCTTCTTGCCCACCACCATCATCAGGTCGGCCAACTCGTCGATGACCACCACGATGGTGGGCAGGGCCTCGAGCGGCTCGGGCGCGTCCGGCGTCAGGGAAAATGGGTTGGGAATGGGCTCTTCACGCTTTATGGCGTCGCGGATCTTGGTGTTGTAGCCCGCCAGGTTGCGCACGCCCATCTTGCTCATCAGCCGATAGCGTTTTTCCATTTCCGCCACGCACCAGTTCAGAGCATTGGCGGCATGCCGCATATCGGTGACGACCGGTGCGAGCAAATGCGGAATGCCTTCGTAGATACTCATTTCCAGCATCTTGGGGTCGATGAGGATCAGCCGGGTTTGAGTGGCATCCGCCTTGTACAGCAGGGACAGGATCATGGCATTGATCCCCACCGATTTTCCCGACCCCGTTGTGCCGGCGACCAGTAAATGAGGCATTTTCGCCAGATCAGCCACCACCGGATTGCCCGCGATGTCTTTGCCAAGCGCCATGGTCAGGGGTGACGCGCTGGCGTAATACGTTTGGGATCCCACGATTTCGGACAGCTTGACCATTTGCCGGCGAGGGTTCGGCAGTTCCAGACCCATGAGATTCTTGCCCGGAATGGTTTCGACCACGCGGATGCTGACCAGGCTGAGCGCCCGAGCCAGGTCTTTGGCCAGATTGACGATCTGGCTACCTTTGACGCCTGTGGCGGGTTCGATCTCGTAGCGGGTAATGACCGGCCCCGCTTGAGCCGCAACCACCACCACTTTGACGCCGAAGTCGGATAGCTTCTTTTCAATAAGCCTGGAAGTGAACTCGATGGTTTCCGGGCTGACGGTTTCGAGCTGTTCCGTAACAGGATCGAGCAGGCTCACGGCCGGCAGGTCGCCGCCGCCTGGCGCCGGTGGGGCGGTAAACAGGGTTTTCTGCTTTTCTTTCTCGACCCGCACCGACTTGGGCACGGACACAATCGCAGGTTCGATCCGCACAGGTTGCGCATGCACCAGTTGTTCCTGCTTGGCCTCGACCATTTCGTCGCGCTCGGTGCGTTTTACCTCGCCCACCTTGCGATCCTGACGCGCGGCGCGAAACTCAAAGGCGCGCTTGACGCTCTTTTCGATCAACCAGCCCACCCGCTCGGCCAGGTGCAGCCAGGAAAAACCGAAGAACAGGCTAGCGCCCACCGCCGCCAGAACCAGCAACAATAAGGTGCAGCCGGTGGCGCCAAATGCCTGCGCCAGGAGATCGGCCATCAGCGTGCCCAAGGTGCCACCCGCTCCCGCCGGCAACTGGCTGCCCCACTGGGCAAACTGTAAGGCTTCGGTGCCCATGGCGCCGATGAACAGCATGATGAACCCGATAGCGACTTCCCAGTGCACACGGGGCAGTTCGTCGGTCTTGGCGGCACTGGGGAACATGACATTCGTGAGGCGATAAAACCCCACCCCGACTCGTTGCACCAGCAGCACCACCCACAGCCATGCCGAATAGCCAAACAGGTAAAGCAGCAGATCGGACACGTAGGCGCCCAGCACACCGCCCCGGTTGACAATCACGGTGGAATGCACTGAATGCGACCAGGAAGGGTCGGTTCGCGACCAGGTGGCCAGCACCAGGCCTAGCCAGGCGGCAAGCGCAACGAAGAGTATCCAGCGAGCTTCGCGCAGCAAACCGGACAGCCGAGTCTGCAAGGCGGAAGGACCATTACGCACGTTGCGGGAGGAGCGGGAAGTTGCTGCAGGTAATCTAGCCATAGACTCATTATAATTGCCTGAACACTTTTTTCGGATTTTCTGTAATGACAACTGTTAAACATGCCAAGGTTCTGATCCTTGGTTCCGGCCCCGCCGGCTATAGCGCTGCGGTTTACGCAGCCCGCGCCAACCTGCAACCCGTGCTGATCACCGGCCTTGAGCAAGGCGGCCAATTAATGACCACCACCGACGTCGACAACTGGCCGGCCGATGCGCAAGGCGTGCAGGGTCCCGACCTGATGCAGCGCTTCCAGGCGCACGCCGAGCGATTCGAGACCGAGCTAGTGTACGACCATATCGCCAGTGTCGATCTATCTCAGAAGCCGTTTCGCCTGACCGGCGACACGGGGGCCGAATACACGTGCGATGCGCTAATCATTGCTACTGGAGCCTCTGCCCAGTACCTGGGCCTGCCCTCTGAACAGGAGTTCATGGGGCGTGGGGTGTCCGGATGCGCAACCTGCGATGGCTTCTTCTATAAGAAACAAGATGTTATTGTCGTTGGCGGCGGCAATACCGCGGTCGAGGAAGCGCTATACCTGTCCAATATCTGCGCCACGGTCACGCTGGTGCACCGGCGCGACAAGTTCCGTGCCGAGCCCATTCTGGTCGACAAGCTTATGGACAAGGTCAACAACGGCAATATGCGGCTCAAGCTTTTCTACGAACTCGAGTCGGTTCTTGGCGACCAATCGGGCGTCACGGGCGCGCGCCTGCGCAACAATCAAACAAATGCCACCGAAGACATGGCAGTTTCAGGCGTCTTTATCGCCATCGGACACAAGCCCAATACCGGGTTGTTCGAAGGCCAGCTCAACATGAAAGACGGCTACATCATCACCAAAAGCGGCCTGGACGGCATGGCCACCATGACCTCGATACCCGGCGTCTTCGCCGCGGGCGACGTACAGGACCACGTTTATCGCCAGGCCATCACCAGTGCCGGCACGGGCTGCATGGCCGCGCTTGATGCACAGCGGTGGCTGGAGAATGCGGGCGCGTAAAGGCGGACTGGCCGATCTGAAGCGTCTACGGCAAGCGGCGGAGCAAGAGCAGCTTCGCCCTGCGCCCAAAAAAGCCCCAACAGATCCAGTCTCGCCATCCGAACAGCCCGTTTCAAGAACGCCCCCAGTCGCTGCGCCCAGCACCGCCAAAGCCCGGCCACCTGCGCAGGAACTGACGCTTTTCGCTCGGCTGATGCGTCAGGCTCAACCTATAAAGCCGCAAGGCCGTCTGCACTTGCCGCCGGTCCCAGTTGCCCCGGCCGACGTCCTGGAGCAACGACGACAGGCAGCAGCAGGGGCTTCAACCCCCGCGCTGTCCCAGGTCTCTGATTTGTTTAGCCCTGGCCTGTCGGCGCTGGATGATTCCCAGCATATCCGCACAGGCCACGGCCCCGATGTGCTCAAGAAACTAAAGCGCGGCCAGTGGCCTATTGGCGCCAGCCTGGACTTGCACGGCGCCACCCTGGACGATGCGCGCGCCCGGCTAGAACAGTTTCTTCGGTCGTGCCTTGACCACGAGATCAAATGCGTACGAATCGTGCACGGCAAAGGCTACGGCTCCAGAAATGGCGCGCCGGTGTTGAAGGAAACGGTGCGCCGCTGGCTAACACAGATGGAGTGTGTGGTGGCCTACACGGAGTGCAACGAGCAGGACGGCGGCGCAGGAGCCATTCAGGCGCTGCTGAAGACTGGCAAATAGAACGCGCAGGGAACGTGGACACCCCGAAAATAGCAAAAGCCGGCGAACTTCGCCGGCTTTTGCATGTTTATATTTTTTATGGGACCTGCCAACTTTTTATTTGCCGATAGCTATCAGCGTGCCCATGCAGGGCGGTGTCTCCTCACCTGCATGAACAAGATTCTGCACCATTTCCTTACACTCCGCACCTAGGGAATGCACCTATTTTCATGCAAAAAGCAGGTTTCTTGGCTTCACAACCGCATTTCGTGACGTTGCGCATCACGATCCAACCGGAAAACCAGTGGTTCGCCAACCCCGCCCTTCTGGTCCAAAAGTCGGCTGGCCCTAACCGCATGCCACGCCCAGAGCAAGAATACTGCAATCGCCCAACCAACGATCGCCACGCCGGCTTGAGCCTGCTCTTGAGGCAGATAAACACTGCATAGCTGGCTGGATGCCTGCTGGTACACCAAGCCGGTCGCCGCCATCATCCAGCACCAATTGAACACAAAGAACGCCTGGATAACAGGGCTGCTCTGGCGCCACGAAGCGCCAAGCAGCAAGCCCGCCAATACAAGGCTGGCCACTTTGGCCAGCCCGACCCAAGGATTCAGCACAGCCAAGTCCAGCGCGACAGGAAGCATCCAGAATCCCGTGGCCGCCATCGCAACGACCCAGGCCGTCAACCCATGCGCATTCCATGGAGCCAGGCAGGCACACAGACGCCTACCGCCGGCCACAGCATACAGCCAGCCGAGCATAAAAAGAAAGGGTAGCTCCAAACCCATATGCCGCGCCATGTCGGCTTCCAGCCACGGCTGCAAAAACGCCCCCGCAACAAACAACAGGGTCGGCGCCCGAACAGGCAAACGTTGTACGTTCGACAACCGTAAGTTCATGGCCCCTCCGCCTTGCCATACAAGTGCTCTGCCAAGGCAAGATCCGGCCGGCCGACGTCGTAGGCGCGCGCCAGCCGACCATCCCGTCCAATCATGAACAGCGCGCCATTGTGCAGGTATCCGCCCAAGCCGTCAGGCAACACCACCATGTTGAAGGTGCTGAGCAATGGAGCCAAGTCGTCGGGGTTGCGCACGCTGGCAATGCGCCAAAGGCCGGGGTCTGCCCCCAAGCGGTGCGCATAATCCTTGATAACGTCGGGAGTGTCCTGATAGGGATCGAAGCTTATCGTCAAGAGCCGCACATTTTTCTGTAAGCCGCGCTTGCCAATCTGACTTTGCAGGAATGCCTGCCCCGATGCGCTGCCCAAACAGAGACTGGAACAGCGAATATAGACCAAGGTTACGTAAGTCACGTAATCCGACGGAAGCCCGTAATCGGCCAAAGAGAAGACCCGCCCCTCCTGGTCCCGCAAAGCAATATCGGGCAAGATACGGGGGGTGTGAACCAGATCGATCCGACGCACACCGTCCGAAGTGACTGCGGCAAAGCCCCGCGTCACGGACGCGACCGCCAGAAAAAGCAGCACTAGCGCGGCCAGTATCGCACCCAAGGTTTTGATCGGCCGCAGGGTGGCTGCTTTCGTCATGAGGGATTGAGCGCAGCCTTGATCTGGGCAATACCGGCCCAAGGCTGCTCCTGTCCAGCCGTCGCGGCCCGCGCCGCCTTGGCTGTCGCGTCCTCGACCGCTGGGGCGCCATTACCCCATTCAGATCGGATAAAGGTTAAAACAGCCGCCAACTGAGCGTCATTCAATTGTCCGCCGAAGGCCGGCATGGCGCCGTCGTAGGTGACGCCGGCCACCTCGATCGGGCCCGTCAGGCCATGTAGCACGATTTGCGCCAGGATATGTTCGTCGCCTGTCACCCATTCAGAGCCCGCCAACGGAGGAAAGACGCCGGGCAGCCCCTGGCCGGTTGCCTGATGGCAAGCCTGGCAGGTATTGGCGTAAAGCTGGCGCCCATCGATCACGACGCCCGCCGCACCGGCGTCGGCGGCAACAAGGGCGGCAGGCGCGCGCCGATCACCCAAGGCAGCGACCCCAGTAGGGTCAGCCATCAAGATATAGCCAATTCCCCAGGCAATCAGGCCAATAATCAGCCCAATGATAAGACGTGGAACCGGTGTATTCAATTCGGTGGGGTCCGCATTCTCGGTGTCGATGGGTCGTTTGTCCGACATGTCCTTCCCCTTTCTATTTTTCCAGCCGCTGCGGCGACAGCCTGCTTTCGGCATATTTGGCCTCGTCATCCGATAAAGCGGCATAGGTATGGTTAAGGCTTAGGAGATAGGCCACCAAGTCCTCGGCCTCGGGCTTGGCGACGACAACCTTGCCCTCTTCAACCGCGCCGGGCGGTAAAGAAACCACACGTTCCCCAGTCGCAACCTCGTCCGGATTCTTGACTTCGAACAAGAAGCGATAGGCCGGCATGATGCTGCCGGGCACGTAGGCGCGCGGCTGGAACAAGTGGCCTAGTTGCCACTCTGCGCTGGGTTGACGCGCCCCGATATTAAACAGGTCCGGCCCGGTGCGCATCGACCCGAGCAGCGGCGGTTCGTCGTAGTGATAGTCGGCGGCCACCGCCGGGCGGCCCCAGCCACGGCTGCCATCGGCCACTCCCGCTCCAGTTGAACTCGGCTGCTGGGTATGGCAGGCAATGCACCCATTGGACATATAGACCTGACGTCCGCGCAATTGCTCGCTGGTAAAGGGCTTAAGCGCTTCGGGAGCAGGTACGTTTTTTAGCTGCATGAAAGGCACAATGACCAATGCCGCAGTGGCGAGCGATAACGTGACCATGGCGCCGGCAACCAGCTTGGCTTCGTTTTCCATGATTCAGAACTCCTAAATCTCTTGTGGGACGGGCGCCGTCAGCGGCACAACACTGACCTTCATCGTGATCAGCACGACATGCCAGGCAAACACCAGGTGCCCCAGTGTCATCAAGGCTCCACCGATGGAGCGGCCTTGCAGCCACGGCAAAGTGACGGCCACCGAATCCATGAACGCCTTCGCCGGATCCAGCAACGTCAACCCCTGCAATATGCCGCCAATCGACAAGGTAATGATGTACACGCTGAAGCCCGCGACCACCAGCCAGAAATGCAGCGAGATCAGATAGGGCTTGGGCCAGCGGATATTCAACACGCGCGGCATGGCGAAATACACTCCACCGAAAATCACCATGGAGACAAAGCCGTACATGCCCAGATGGGCATGAGCAACGGTGAAATGGGTGAAGTGGGTAACCGCATTCACGGTTCGCAAAGCTTCGAAGGAGCCCTGCAACGACGACACCGTATACATGACTGCGCCAAAGAATATGAAGCGCAGCACCGGTGAATAGCGCAAGGCATTGAAGTGCCCTTTAAGCGTCAGATGCTGGTTGACGGAAAAGGCCACAACGGGAATGATCATCATGACGCTTTGCACGATGGACAGGGTGATCAGCCATTCGGGCACCGGGCCGCCGATCAGATGATGGGCGCCCACCTGCCCGTAGAAGAACGCCAGCGTCCAGAAGCCCAACAAGGACAGGTTGTAAGACTGCACCGGCCGGCCGATCACCTTGGGCAGGAAGTAGTAAATGCAGGCAATGGACATCGGCGTATAAAACAAGCCCAGCACGTTATGCCCGAACCACCAGTTCATGGTGGCCTGTTCGACCCCGAAATGAACACCCGGAACCTTGGCAATCAGGTAAAGGGTTGGAAACCAGAACAGCGCCGCCCCCATGTACCAGACCGACACATATAAATGATGCGTACGGCGACGCCCCAGCATCAGTGCAAGAGGCAGCCCGATCAGCATGCCGCCCATGGCGAACAAGCCGCCAATCTGCCATGGTATTTCCAACCATTCCATGCCTGCGTTGATGCCCACAGCCAAGCCCCCCAGGCCGGCGATCAAACCCGCATTCCACAGCAAAATGCCCAGGATGACCAGGCGCCCGCCCCGCAGCGACGTATGCAGCAAGCGCGGCAGCAGCCAGATGGAAAGCCCCAATAGCCCCATAGGCGCCCAGCCATAGGCCACCGCATTCAAATGAATGGTCCGCAAACGTCCGAACGTCAGCCACGCGCTGTCCGTCAACAAGTCGGGCCAATGCAGTTTCAGGGAAGCCAGCAAGCCGGCTGCCGAAGCGACCACCAGCCATACAGCCGCGCAGGCAAACATGACATACACGGGGAAGGCGGTCGAACGGTCTGCCGCTTCCCGTGCCTGGATTTCCTCGACCGAGACATGACCCGGAGGCGGCGTGCCGTCAAAGTCATCCGTCACCTTCTGTAGTTCGCGCTTCTGCTCAGTGCTGGCGGAGGGCTCATCGGTCGTGCCGATCTCGCCGGGGCTGAAAATGACCTGCGCGCCGCTGGAATTGGTATCAAACAAACCATTGCGCAACGACCAGATAAACGCAAAAAGCCCGACAATGGACAAAATAAAGGTAGCCAGTAAGAGGGCTGTGGGATTCATGCTCCGCTCTCATTTGGTAATAGAACAGCACGAACAATAACATCGTGAAGCGATATTTAAGGGTATACCCCTACGCGAAATGCAGATACTTTCGGCTTCCAAGCGTCCCCGGCATGCGCCTTGATCCTGCTCGATCCGTCAGGGTTACACTAGAGACATCCAATCACTATCGATGCCATGTCTCGCACCACTTCCTCCCGCCCCAGCCGCCTGACTCGTGATGCCCAGCGCCTGGTAACCCTTTCCCAGTCGCTCGCGCTATCCGGCAGCCGTCTGGAAGACGCCTATTGGGAAAACCTGCTCGGCGCCCAACTGCTGAAACTATTGCAGGGCAAGAAGAATCGCACCGTGGAATCGGCTCTGGACCACCTCGTGCCCGAGCACATCAATGCATACGAAATCCTGATCGAGCATGCTGAAACCTGCTCCGAATCGGCCGCACTCACGCACCTGGACCAAGAATACGACGTATTGCTTTTCTCCGCGCCCATCGTGGCCTGGACCCGCTATCAATTGGGCCACGACTATTCCCTTGGGAAAAGTCAGCCTGTCTTGCTCGAGTTGCTCAAAGAACATATTGGCGCCGAGAACACCCGTATCGCCATCCTTTCCGAGCTCGTCAGCTTCGATCAAATGCCTCATTCGTTTCAGGAAACCCTGGAATGGACCCGGCGCCTGGGGCGCATGGCATTGACCGGCAAAGAGGACAGCCCCACCATCAAGCCCGTCGCCCACCCAGAGGGCATGCTGGCCGATGCCCGCTTTATCGTGGGAGCCATTGTCACGCCCAAGCACCAGCCTGTTTTCCGCTGGCAAACAGCCGCCGACCAAAGTCCAACACGCGCCGACGCACTGGCCCATTGGTCGGGGGCCGCATCCGAACACTTGGCTCCGCTGTTTGCCGGATGTACGGTCGAATATCTGCAACCAGACGCTTTCTATACCAATAGCCGCGAAGCGGATCACCGCATTCGACCACTGGCCTTGAAGGCGGCGGTTACCTGGCTGCAAACCGCCGCCGGGATGGCAGGCGGAAATCTGCGCGCCACCATCGTGGGCTGTGGCGAATCCCTGATCGAGGAATACCGCATTGGCTTTTCCACACGGCAAAGCCCTGACGTCATTTATGGCTGCATCTGGCCCATACTCAGTAAAGAGGAAGCCATCGCCGACGCCATGGAAAACGACGAGGTGGACACCCCCGAAGAAATCGCCGCCCTGCTCAACGAACTGTCCATCACCGATGTTCGTCGCCTTCCCGGGCTGTATGCTACTGATTTCTGCGACGATTGCGGCGCTCCTTATTTCCCCAACCCCATGGGCGAAATGCAGCATCCCGAGCTCCCTGAAGAAATCGACATCAATCCCCTGAACTTTCATTGAAACCCGGTTTTGATATTTTCTGCCGAGTTATCGACAACTATGGCGACATAGGGGTTTGCTGGCGGCTGGCCCGACAACTGGCCAGCGTCGACAAAGGCCCCGTTCGCCTATGGGTGGACAGGCTGGAAAGCTTTGCGCGTCTGGAGCCCGGCGTACGGCCCCATGTCGACATTCAGAATATATCGGACATTGCCATTGTTCACTGGACCGCTTCGTTGCCAGACTTGGCGCCGCACGGCGTGGTCATTGAAACCTTCGGCTGCGCCTTGCCCGAACGTTACCGCGCAAAGCTTGGAAGCGCCGAACACCTTTGGTTCAATCTGGACTATCTCAGCGCAGAGTCCTGGATCGAAGACTTCCATGGGCTGCCTTCTCTTCAGCCGGACGGTCTGAACAAACGTTTTCTGTTTCCTGGATTCACACCGGCCACGGCCGGATTGCTGCGCGAAGACGGCTTGATTGCCAAACGGGATGCCTGGAACGCAAACCCGGCCCTGCGCTGGGCGCTGCTTGACAGTATCGGCGTGCCGGCAGCCCGTATCGAGGATCTTCAGCAAGGCGGGCGACAAATCATGCTTTTCTGCTATCAGACTGCACCGTTCGATGCCTTGTTCGATGCCCTGGCGCGCCTGCCACAACACAGCGTCGTCCTGGCTCCCCAAGGAGTAATGCAACCGCCTCTACCGCACATGGCGGACCACGTGCACCTTGTCGAAATACCTTTCGTCAGCCAGCCTTGTTTCGATCGGCTGCTTTGGAGCAGCGATCTGAACATCGTGCGAGGCGAAGATTCCTTCATACGGGCCACGTGGGCCGGGCGCCCGTTTATCTGGCATATTTACGAGCAGGATCACGACACCCATTTGGTGAAACTGGATGCCTGGCTGAACCTCGCCGGGCTGCCTGCCGACGCCGCCCAGTTAATGCGTGACTGGAACTCCGGCCAGACAAGCCGTGTGTCCCAAGGACTGGGGCGAATGACCCAGCCGGACAATTGGAAGCGATGGCAAGATTCCACCCAGACCTGGACAGAATCGCTGTGCAGCCAGACAGACCTGGCGACGCGGCTGCTAGACCTTTGCGGCCTTGCGAACGGAAATACTCCAAACACGCTAAAATAGTTGGTTTTGTAGTTTTGCTCCGGCCCGGCAGCCCATTTTTGGCGGAGCATTTTAATCCTCCGGAGTTTTTCAAAAGATGAAAACCGCACAAGAACTGCGCGTTGGCAACGTCATCATGGTTGGCAACGAGCCCTTGGTCGTACAGAAAGCCGAATACAACAAATCAGGACGCAGCTCGGCCGTCGTTAAACTGAAATTCAAGAACCTGCTGTCCGGCTCGGCCAGCGAATCGGTCTACAAAGCCGACGAGAAGTTCGATATAGTCGTTCTGGACAAGAAAGAGTGCACCTACTCGTACTTTGCCGATCCCATGTACGTATTCATGGATACGGAATATAACCAGTATGAAGTCGAAGCCGACAGCATGGGCGATGCCCTGGACTACCTTGAAGAAGGCATGACCGTCGAGGTCGTCTTCTACGAGGAACGTGCCATTTCGGTCGAGCTGCCAACCATCGTCGTGCGCGAAATCACGTACACCGAGCCCGCCGTCAAGGGCGACACCTCGGGCAAAGTGCTCAAGCCGGCCACCATCAATACCGGCAAGGAAATCAGCGTACCGCTGTTTTGCAACCTTGGCGACAAAATCGAGATCGACACCCGTACAGGCGAGTATCGCAGCCGGGTCATGTAAATTAGGCTCCTGGCAATTAAAAAAGGCGGGCAATCCGATGATTGCCCGCCTTTTTCTTTGCCTGCCACGACTACTGCAGACGATCGTCGTCCAGGTATTCGGGAATAGGCAACACAACAATGCCGTCGTCGGCCAATGCTTCGCGCTCTTGCGCGGTTGCGGTACCGCGTATCGCTCGCTCTTCGATCTCGCCTTCGTGCATGCGGCGCGCCTCTTGCGCGAATCGATCACCGACATTGTCGGTATTACGCACGATCTGCCGAATATGCTGCAGCACCTGTGCCTGCAATTGCGCCATTTCGTTGGTTCCGGGCGCAGCCACGGGCGCCGCGCCCTGGCCCGTATTTGCAGAAGGCGCGTTCTGCGGTTCGGCACGCCCCTTGTTGATACGCGGGGCGGACAGCTTCTTGGCGACTTTGCGGCTATCGCACACCGGACAACTGAGCAAGCCCTTCGCGTGCTGGGTTTCGTAGTTATCCAGCGAACTGAACCACCCCTCGAAGACGTGGCCCAAGTCGCACTGCAGATCGAAAACTTTCAATGACATGTCGATTACTTGGGGCTAAACCCCAAAAACTCAATACCTTCCGATTATAGGCGTTCAGCCCACACGTGCCTGCCCGCGAGCGCGCTTCACTTTGGCACACCTGATGCCGTTATGAGTGGGGGGCGTCCATCCCATTTAAAGTCGGGGGACGGCATCCAGTAGACGGCGGGTTTCCTCGTGCTGTGGGTGCTTGAGCACCTGTTCCGTCTGGCCAAGTTCGACAATACGGCCTTGGTGCATAACGGCAATACGGTCTGACAAATACTCCACCACCCCGAAATTATGCGTAATGAATAAATAAGCCAAGCCAAACTCGGCTTGCAATTGCTGCAGCAGTTCAAGTATTTGAGCCTGGACGGAGACGTCCAGCGCCGATGTCGGCTCGTCGCAAATCAACACCCGGGGCTCAACCGCCAGTGCCCGTGCAATCGCTATCCGTTGTCGTTGCCCGCCCGAGAACTCGTGGGGATAACGGCCCGCCGTGCCCGAAGGCAACCCGACACGATCCAACAACGATTGCACGACGGCTCGACGCTGGATACGCGCCTGTTCCGGTCGGAGCGCGGCAATTCCCTCGTCCAGGATCTCGCCGACCAGCATGCGCGGGTCCAGCGAGGCGTAAGGATCCTGGAACACGATCTGGATGGACTTACGCAGTTGCTTCAGCCGCGCGCCGCGCGCGCTTAAAAGCGACTCGCCCTTTAAGGTGGCCTCGCCGGTCACAACAGCCTGTTTGTCGAGCAATTGCAACAAGGCTTTCACCGTGGTCGTCTTCCCGCAGCCCGACTCGCCCAGCAACGCCAAGGTTTCGCCCGCATGCAGATCGAATGACAAATCCCGCACAATGGGGACCGCCGGTCGGGACGGCGAAAGCAGGCGAGAGCGCCCGGCGTACGTAACACATAAATTCCGCACCGAAAGAACGGGCTCGGCCCCCTCTGACACCGCGTTTTCTACCGGTTGGGGCGTTCGTGCCTGCTCCGATACCCGCAGCGACTGCCCACGTTTCTCGAACGTGGGAATGGCCGCAAGCAGCTCGATGGCATAAGGATGCTTGGGCGCTGAAAAGAACTGCTCTGCCGGCACCGCTTCGACAATCTTTCCCTGGCGCATCAACGCGACATGATCCGCCACGTTCTTGACCACGGCGAGGTCGTGGGTGATCAGCAAAATAGCCAAGCCCATGTCTTTTTGAATATCCGCCAGCAGATCCAGTATCTGTGCCTGCACCGTGACATCCAGCGCGGTGGTGGGCTCGTCGGCAATCAACAAGCCAGGTTCTGCGGCCAGGGCAATCGCAATCATCACGCGTTGCTTTTGTCCGCCCGAAAACTGAAAAGGATAGTCGTTAAAGCGGGCCGCAGGGTCGGGAATGCCTACGCGGTCCATCCATTCGATCGCTCGAGCACGAGCCGCCGCGCCGCGATAGTCGGTATGCGCCTTCAGTGATTCGACAATCTGCTGGCCGACGGTAAGGACGGGATTCAGGCTGGTGGAGGGTTCCTGGAAAATAATCGCCATCCGCCCGCCTCGAACCGTCCGCATGCGCGATTCTGGCAAGCGGGACAAATCCGTGGCGCCCAGCCACACCGATCCCGAGGTTAACTGAGCGGCGTCGGGAAGCAATCGCAATAACGCCAGTGCCGTCATGCTTTTTCCGCACCCCGATTCACCCACCAACGCAAATGTCTGGCCACGTTCGATGGCGATACCCAATTGACTGACTGCCTCCTGCGTTCCATCTTCCGACGCGATACGCACCGACAAATCCTGTACGCGCAAGACACTCGTATCGGACACCAACGCCGTATGAGTCAGGGTCGAGGTCATGTGTTGTCCTTTTCCGGCACGGCGGACGTTTGCAACACCGCCGAACTCATTCGCGGCAAAAACCTGCGCGCACGCGGGTCAAAGGCGGCTTGCACCGCATCGGCAAAGATATTGGCAGACAACACCAAGGCAAGCATGAAAGCAAAAGCCGCCAGCAAGTTCCACCAGATCATCGGGTCGCGCGACATTTCCATGCGGGCGGCATCAATCATGCTGCCAAACGAAGCCGTGGTGGGATCCACGCCAATGCCCAAGTAAGACAATACCGCTTCATACAGCACCAGGCCTGAAAACTCCAATACGGCGGTAATCAAGACAATGTGCATGAGATTGGGCAAGATGTGGCGCGCCATAATACGCCAGTGGCTGACGCCAAACGCGCGTGCGGCCTGGATATACTCGAGCTCGCGCAGCTTCAGGGTTTCGGCGCGCAGCAATCGGCATAAGCCCGACCAGCCAGTCAGACCTAGAATCAGACACAACAAAAAGAGCCGCAGATCCGCCCGCGCCGCCACCGTGGGGAACCGGCCTGGATTCGTGTCAATGTAAACCTGCATCATCAACACGCAGGCAGCAATCAGCAATACCCCCGGAATCGACGTCAACGTTGTGTAAAGATACTGGACAGCGTCATCCACCCGGCCTTTGAAGTAGCCCGCCGAAATGCCAAATGCCAACGCCGGCGGCAACATGGCCACGGTGGTCAGCGTGCCGATCACCAGCGCCGTGCGCACGCTTTTCAACGATTGGCGCAAGACATCGTTGCCCGTGCGGTCCGTGCCCAGCACATGGTAATCCATGGCAAGCGCAAGGGTTGTGCCGGCCACAATCGCCACGATACCGGCCGTCAGCCAGACAGCACGCCATGGCGTGCCGCTGGCGTTGGACCACCACAATCGCCACGCGCTCGCCAGCGACCCGGCACGTCGCCAATGGCACAGCGTGAGCAGCCCCGCGGCAAGCAAGGCAGCCAACGCGCCCCACCCTGCTCCATAGCCCACACGCCGCCACTGATCCTGCCCGCGATCCTGTTCATGGACCAGCATCGTACCCGCATGCTTTAGTCGCGGAAAATCCCGCACAGCCTGGCCGTCGATCAAGCGGGTTTCCTTGGTGAACTGCCGCACGGCCAATGGAGCCGAGTACGTGGCTTCGGGGCTATTCAATTGCGTCATGGACAGTAAGTCGTCCAGCAAGGAACGGGCGACCGGCGAATACACCGGGCCCGTCGCTGACTCGCTTTGCGCGTCATCCACCTGACCGGCGACCGTTGGCACGGCCGGAAGCTGAGGTCGGTAATGGATGGAATCCAGCACGCCAATCAACAGGAAGCACGCCAGCACCACGGCAGCCGACATGGCCGACGCACTGCGCCCGACACTGCGCCATGCCGTTTTCAGGGCGGGGCTGCGCGATACATGCACGGCATAACCCACAATGGTCAATACCAGGCAGAAGATAAACAGGTCGGTCCAGAGAAAGATGAATTTCGGCATGACGTTCTACTCGAACCGAACGCGGGGATCAGCCAGCGTATACGAAATATCGGCCAGCATCAGGCCCACGATATACAGCGCGGATCCCAGGAACACCATCGCACGAACCACCGAAAAGTCCTGGGCATTGATGGCATCAATGGTGTAACTGCCCAGACCGGGGATTCCAAAGAACGACTCAGCGATCAGGCTACCCATAAACAGCAGCGGTATGGCGGATACCGCACCTGTCAGGATGGGCAGCATGGCGTTTCGCAAGACGTGTCGAAATAGAACGACGCGCTCCGCCAGCCCTTTGGCGCGAGCGGTACGCACATAATCTTTACTGATCTCCTCCAGGAATAGCGTGCGGTAGAAGCGCGACTCGCCCCCCAGCCGGGAGATCAGCCCGACCAGGATGGGGAGCGCAAGAAACCGCACGCTGCTCCACCCTTCCATATAGCCGGAGTACGGCACCCAACGCAGCACTTTGGCAAACAGCCACTGGCCCGCAATAATGTAGAACAGGCTGGAAATGGACAGCAGCACGACACAAAGCACCACCCCAGCGAAGTCCATGGGCGTATGGCGGAAGAACGTCAGGAACAAGGCGAAGGCAATGCAAACGCCCAGTCCCAGGATAAACGTCGGCAACGCCAGGGCCAGGCTCGGCCCCATGCGTTGGCGGATCTCGTAACCGATATCGCGACCTGCATCCGAAAAGCCGAAGTCAAACACCAGCAAGGGTACGGAGCGATCGTAGAAAATCGTGTTGGTCAGCTTTTTCGTACCCTCGGCTTGTGCATTGAAAAACAGCGGCTTGTCGTAACCACGGTCTTCCTTCCACTTCTCAATCGCTTCGGCGCTGATCCGTTGCCCGCCGATCGCCATACGCGCCATGTCGTCGGGCGTGTTGACGGCAAAGAACAACACAAACGTCAACAGATTGACGCCCAGCAAGATGGCCACCCCATAGAGCAGCCTGCGGACAATATATGCCGTCATGATTCGCCCCTTTCGCTGGCGCTCCGCTGGAAAGCATCGGCCCTCTCTCGTCGCCGGATCAGCCGGATCGCTGGATACACAGCCGCAGCCGCCAAGCCCAACAGCAACCACAGTGGCCACCAGATGGGCGGATTCCATAACTTGATCTTTTCGGCCCTTACGACCGGGTCGACCCGCAAATACTGCAGGGTGTCGCGCACCATCTGGGTAGGCTTGGCGTTACCCACCCAGGATTGATAGGCGCCGCCCGACTTTGGGTAATAGCCGAACATCCAGGGCATGTCGGCCTGGACAATCGCTACCATCCGATGCACGATCGCATCCTTTTCCGGGCCGTCGTCAAGGAATCGCATCTGCTCGAACAGACGGTCGAACTCGTCATTCTGGTAGTTGGCGGCGTTTTCACCGCCTTTGGACGCCTTGGCGTTGGGACCATAAAGCAAGAAAAGAAAGTTCTCGGCGTCGGGATAATCGGCGACCCAGCCCCACATAAAGGTTTGCGCCGCGCCCTGGCGCATTTTGTCCTGGAAACGGTTGTAATCTGTCGCACGCACCTCAAGCTCGATATTGATGGCGCGCAACTGCCGACGCATCCAGTCCAGCGTTGCGTTGGACCCCATGCCGCCAGCCGAATCAAAATGCAAAATCAAGGGCTGGCCGGTCTGAGCGCTGCGCCCCCCCGGGTAGCCCGCCTCGGCCAGCAGTTGTCGCGCTTCATCCAACGAGCGGCGCTTCGCCCTCCCATCGTGCAGGGTATAGACCTGCTTGTTCAAGCCCTCGGGCAGGGCTTGGTATCCGGGGATGCCGGGCGGGATCGGACCATAAGCGACCTGACCCTGGTCATTCAGAAAGATGGATACGTACTGTTCCCAATTGAAGGCAATGCTGATGGCCTGGCGAAGCTTGCGGTTCTTTTCCTGCTGCTCGGGTGTATCCCCCTTGCCCACCACGGGATCCAGCCAATTGAAACCGAAGTAATAAATCTGCGCCTCGGTGGACGTAAGCAATTGAAGGTCGCGCTCGCGATACAGGGCGGCCTTGGCTTCCGAGTCACTGGCGGCTACCCGCATCGCCACGCCGTAATTACCGCCATCGGCTTCAGGAATATCGTAGTAGCCCTGCAAGAACTTGCCCATCAAGGGCACGCTTTCCTTTTCCAGCGAAAACTCAATCGTGTCGATGAAAGGCATGGGCTTGCCGCAATCCTTCAGCAAACCCGCCGCCTCGTCGCCGGCTTCACCGTGGCAGGGGTAAGGTTCGCCACGAAAGTTCGGGTTGCGCGACAGTACATGACGCCGATTCTGAATGGACTCGGTCAGCATATAAGGGCCGGTGCCAACCGGCCAGGTATTCAACGACAAGCCGTGCTCGGCCATGCCGGCCTGCGCGTAAAAACGATCTGCCTCCCAAGGCACAGGCGCCGTAAAGGTCATGGCCAGCCAATAATTGAACTGAGGATACTTGCCGATGACCTTGATGCGTAGTGTGTGATCATCGATGGCTGTCACGCCGTCAAAGGGAAGCTCGCGTAAATCGAGCCAGTTGTCGTCCCCCTGGGCCTCGCGACGCTGCTGTACCTCTTTAAGCCTTTGCCCATAATCGCGCATGCCGGCCACGTGCTCCGCCATCACGCCGAAAATAGGCGAAATGACGTTCGGGCTGGCCAGCCTGCGAAAAGCATAGACATAATCGTGGGCGGTCAGTTCCCGGGTGCCCGTCTCGTCGAAATCCATGACGGAATACACGCCGTCCAGCTCTTTATTAGGCATAGGCCAATAGCGGTAGCCGCCGCTTGGGTCGCGCGCAAAGGCCGGGTGTGGCTGAAACAGAATACCCGGTTTGATGGGAATATCGTAAATACTGAACGCAATCGATTCGCCCGGCGCATCGGCAGGCAATACCGTGCCTTGCGCGTCCAGGTAGCGCGGTTGAGACAAGGCTTGCGCCGCCCTGGGGATCAGCCGATAAGGCCTGGCCAGGTAGGCATAGCTGTACAACGGCTCGTAAATCGAATACGTGAACGGCGTTTCGTCGGCCGAATAAGAGCTGGCGGGATCCAGGTACTTGGGCGAACGCTGACTGAACGCGGTGAACAGCGTGTTGCTGGCTTCGGCGCCACGCTCGTAGGGGCTGTTGACCGGCGCGCGGGAGCAGCCCGCCGCCAGGCACACGACACAGGCCAGCAACAACCAACACATGCGTCGTAGCCGAGACATCACACTTGACACCAGGAAGGCTTCAGACCGCACCGTCAACATTGGCCCTGCTTCCAGCAGTCATAGCGCCAGACCCACGGCCGGATGGGTTGGCCCTGTTGCCAAATGCCCAGACGGTTGCGTTGCGCCTGCTCCTGCCGTTGTAACAGGCTTTTATCACGCAGGAACTTGTCGCGCTTCTCGCGATTGGCCCAGGCCATGCCGGTTTCCACCTGGACTTGATTGGCTGTTTTTCCGTTCTCCAAGGGCACATCGCAGATACTCCGGTCGTAGCGATCCTGCTCGAAGCACGACAGCGTAAGCGTTTTGCCACGAATCAGGCGCTCGAGCGATTTTCTGGACGCCTGAGCCATGGGTTGGCCCGGGCGCTGCTGATTCTTATGCGTCTCGGGCGCATCGATACTGGCCAGGCGTATCGTCATTTCTCGCCCGCCCACCACAAAGATAAAGGTGTCGCCATCCGCAATGCGCTGAACCGTGCCCGTCAATTCAAAGGGCGCGCCACTTCTAGCATTGACCGCAGCGCTGTCTGGCAAACTAAAGACCGAAACCAATACAGCAGCGCACGCCGTGACCAACAGCGCTGCCAGGCCGCGCCCGCGGCGACGCAGGACGGATGACATCTGATTCGATAGAAACGGAATCCAGTTCTTATTCATATGGCGGACATGATAGCCCGACTAGACCAACACCAAAACAGGGCATGGCCGAGGCCACGCCCCATTCAACGCCAAACATGCGCAGGCCGCAACGCTTAATGCCATGCACGCTGGAATATCGCCCGGGTGACGGTTTGGTCGGAAACGACGCCGAACACACGCCCCGATTCGGAGCCAAAGCGTGTACGGATAAAGGTATCGGCTACATGCGTGGGCGAATGGCGCCGCATTAGATTGGCCTGTACGATCAGCACAAGTTGCTGGGCCACATACCGTGCAGCGGCCTGCAGATCAGGCCCCGACCGGGTTAGCAAGGCCATCAAGTCTTGGGCCTGCTTGGCCAGAACGGGTTCGTCGGCACTATCGCGCAGCAGCGACGACGACAGCGCCTCGGCCAGTTCGGGATCACGCTGGATGCCACGCAACACATCCAGGCACATGACGTTGCCCGATCCCTCCCAAATAGAGTTCACCGGCGCTTCGCGATACAAACGCGGCATGGGCCCGTCTTCGATATAGCCGTTTCCTCCCCATACCTCCATGCACTCGCCCATGGCTTCAATCGTGCGCTTGCAGACCCAGAACTTGGATGCCGGAGTCAGAATCCGGCGATAGGCTTGCTCCAGCGGATCGTCGCCCGGCTCAAACGCGCGAGCCAAGCGCAAGGCCAACATTGTTGCGGCCTCGCTTTCCAGGGCAAGATCGGTGAGCACACTGCCCATGAGCGGCTGGTCAATCAGAAATTTGCCAAATGCGTTGCGATGGCGCGCATGATGGATGGCTTGCACCACTGCCTGGCGCAACAACGCCGCGCTTCCCAGTACGCAGTCCAGGCGCGTATTAGCCGCCATTTCAACCAAGGTCGCGACGCCTCGCCCAGGCTCGCTTACCAATAGGCCATACGCGTCCTTGAATTCAACTTCGCCGCTGGCGTTCGAGGTATTGCCCATCTTGTTTTTCAATCGCTGCAGATGCACGGAATTGCGTCGGCCATCGGGCAGCCAGCGCGGCACATAAAAGCAGGAGAGCTGCTGCTCGTGCCCGGCCAGTACCAAATGCGCATCGGACGTCGGCGAGGAAAAAAACCACTTATGCCCCGTCAGAAGATACTCGCCACCACGCCCGCCCGCGCCAACCGGGGCAGCGCGTGTGGTGTTGGTGCGAAGGTCGGACCCTCCTTGCTTTTCCGTCATTCCCATACCGACCATCATGGAAGCTTTCTGGTCAAGTGGAGCGTCGGTGGGATCGTAGGCCCTGGAATACAGGAACGGCTCAAGCATGTCGAAAAAAGACTCTTTCTGCAGCAAGGGGATGGCCGCCGAGGTCATGGTCAAGGGACACAAAGAGCCAGCTTCGACTTGGCCATGCATCAGGTAATTGATCGCCCGGGCCACCTGGGCGCCTTGCCGGGGCTCCGCCCACGCGCTGCAGTGCATGCCTTGCTGGAACCCTTGGCGCATGAAGGTGTGCCAGGCAGGATCGAAATGTACAGCATCGACCCGATTGCCCCAGCGATCGAATATGTGGGCTACGGGCTGGTTGACATTGGCGGTTGCGCCCTGCGCAATGGTGTCCGCTTGCCCCAGCCACGCCCCATACGCCGTCAGGTCAGCCAGCCAAGCTTGGGCGCCTTCGCGTTGCGAGCCTTCCAACAGCGCCTTGTCAGTCTGGAATAAATTGTAGTCCTGCAATGGGGGAACCTGGTTCTCGACCCGGTGTGTTGTCCATTTCATCACATGCCTCCCGGAAGCCCGCCATACTTGATATTATCACCATGCGACGTCCGCTTTGAGGCACAGCCGCCCGCCAGCAACGTTCATGCCAAAAAGGAAATACATGCCTTACCGTCCACTCGTCATTGCCGCCGCCCTGGTCTTGCTGATCGGCGTCGCTGCCGGCGCTTTCGGCGCCCACGCCCTAAAGCGCACCCTGTCCGTCGACCTTCTGCAGGTATGGCAAACCGCTGTGCTCTACCAATTGATCCACGGACTTGGCATGCTGGCCATTGCCGCGCTGGGCGCTTACCATGGTTCAACCTTGCTCACCTGGGCGGGCGGATTGATGCTGGCCGGTGTCATTCTTTTCAGCGGCAGCCTGTATATATTGGCGTTATCCGGCGCCAAGTGGCTGGGCCCCGTCACTCCCATCGGGGGCGCAGCATTCATCGCCGCCTGGGTGCTGGTTGCCCTGGCGGCGTGGCGCGCCGCGCCTTGACTGCCCAACACCCAAACTACTATGAATACACCACTAGCCACCTCTGGTCAAAATCTGCGCGATTTCATCGTAGGGTTACCCAAGGCCGAGCTTCACGTTCACATAGAAGGCACACTCGAGCCCGAGCTGATCTTCGCGCTAGCGAAGCGTAATCGCGTTGATACTCCATACGCCTCCGTGAGCGACTTGCGGCAAGCTTACGCCTTCACCGACTTGCAGTCGTTCCTCGACCTGTATTACGCCGGCGCCAAGGTGTTGATCACCGAGGATGATTTCTACGAAATGGCCATGGCCTACCTAAGGCGCGCCCACGCCGATGGCGTACGCCACACTGAAATCATGTTCGATCCACAAACACATACCTTGCGCGGGATCGCCATCGAGACGGTCTTCGCCGGCCTGGCCAGGGCGCTGCGCGAAGCCAGGCAAACACTGGGCCTGAGCAGCTATCTTCTGCTCAGCTTCTTGCGCCATCTAACCGAACAGGATGCGTTCGACACCCTGGAAGCGGTGCTGCCTTTACGCGAGCAGTATGCCGATCTTTGGATTGGCATCGGGCTGGATTCCGCCGAACGCGGTAATCCGCCCGAGAAATTCGCGCGGGTTTTTGCGCGCTGCAAGGAATTGGGCTTTCGGCTGGTGGCTCACGCGGGTGAAGAGGGGCCGGCCGCTTACGTGCGCAGTGCGCTTGATACGTTAAAGGTCGAGCGCATCGATCACGGGGTGCGTAGCGAAGAGGACCCCGACTTGATGCGTCGCCTAGCAACCGAACAGATTCCCCTGACCGTCTGTCCTTTGTCCAACCTGAAGTTGTGCGTGGTGCATGCCATGTCCGACCATAATATTGGCCGCCTTCTTGAACAAGGGCTATTGGTCACGGTCAATTCGGATGATCCGTCGTATTTTGGCGGTTACGTGGTTGATAACTACATGGCGATTGCCGAAGGGCTGTCGCTGGATCGCGCCCAATTGGCGGCGTTGGCCCGCAATAGCATTACAGCCTCTTTTCTGCCCCAGGCAGCCAAGCAAGCGCTGCTGAAAGAATTCGGGTCGTCCGCCCACAAAGAATAACTGCCCAAAGGTAAAGACCATCTGCCAAAATGCAAAAAACCCACCATAAAGGTGGGTTTTTTTTAGATCTTAGTTATTAGATAACTTGGATCGATTTGGCTTGTGGGCCTTTTTGGCCTTCGGCCGCTACGTAGGAAACGCGCTGGTTTTCTTCGAGCGATTTAAAGCCGGTGCCGATGATGTCGGTGTGGTGAGCGAACAAATCCTTGCCGCCCGATTCAGGCTTGATGAAGCCAAAACCTTTTTCGTTGTTGAACCACTTAACAATACCAGTTTCTGTTTGCATTTTTTTGCAATCCCTAAAAATTAAGAGCAAAACGCCCTAAGAACAGACTATCAAGGAGTAGAGAGAGCAAAAAAGTACTGTTTTTGGTACTGGATTGTACAAACTTCAACGAACTTGAAAATCTTCCAAGCGAATAGTAGCGTTCCCTAAAATCAAAGTCAACAGGAATATGCTTGAAGAATATTCTCTTACATCCAGTGTGGCGCAAAAGCGGCATACTACTCAAAGCACATACCCTTTTCAAAGAGGCTGGCTAAAACGCAAAGCCACATAACCGCACATACAACCGTGAAGAAACTACCCCGCTCATTCTTTAATCGCGCTACGACTCAGGTTGCACAGGACATTCTGGGCAAGCTGTTGGTGCATCAGGTCGATGGGGTGAAGCGGATTGGCCGTATTGTGGAAGTGGAAGCCTATTTGGGGCCGGGGGATCTGGCCGCACACTCAGCCCGGGGATTAACGCCGCGTACCCGAGCCATGTTCGGCCCGCCGTCACGCCTATGTATACCTGGTCTACGGCATGCATCATTGCATGAACGTCGTTACCGAGCCCGAAGGCACGGGCACCGGCATTTTGCTGCGAGCGCTCGAACCCGTAGCCAACATCCAGGGCAATACCAAGGGGCCCGGCCTGCTTTGCAAGGCCATGGGTGTGACCTTGCAGGATTACGGTCGGGATCTGTGCAGTGCGGAATTTCACATCGCCCAACCGGATGAGGAACAGCAGATTTCCATCGTGCACCGTCCACGCATCGGCGTTGACTATGCAGGAGCATGGGCGGCAAAGCCGCTACGTTTTTACATCGAGGGCAACCGCTATGTGTCTCGCGCCTGACCCTAACGGGTGATACGCCAAGGCATCCACGGCAATAATGCCCTTAAAGGAAGTTTTATGCGTCGCTCCGTGAAGATCATTCTTGGCGCTTTCCTGGGCCTGCTCGTGCTGCTTGCCGTGTGTATTGCGCTATTGGCGGCATTTAACTGGAATCCCGCCCGACCCTATATCGGACGACAGTTGTCCGAACTGGCGAATCGACCAGTGGCTATTCAAGGCGATCTTGACGTACGCTGGCTACGCCAGACCGACCAGAACGGATGGCGTCGGTGGGTGCCCTGGCCAAAGATTACAGCCAGGCAAGTGCATGTAGGCAACCCAGACTGGATCAATCCGGACGCTGCCATGGGACACGTTGAGCGCCTGACACTCCTGGTCAATCCCCTGGCTCTCCTGAACAACACCATTCAGGTTACCCGACTGGATATCGACACGGCCAACATACAGTTGGCGAGGCAGGACGACGGGGCCAGTAACTGGACCCTGGAGAAAGCCGACATGAATCAAACGGAGAAAGCACCTGCCAAATGGCAGTTCGACCTGCAGCAGTTGACCCTGCACGATGTCGTCGTGCAGGTCAACGATCCCGCCACCCAACTGGATCTCAAAGCCGAACTGGACTCCTTGAAAGAAGCCTCTGAGGACGGCTACATGATCGGATGGGAAGCCTCTGGCCGATTCAATCAGGGTGACATCAGCGGCACTGGACAAATGGGGAATATATTGTCGCTGCAGGAAGACCGCGACCCGTTCCCCGTCGCCGCCGATCTTTCCGTCGGAGAAACCCGTATCCAACTCGAAGGCGGCATCACGCAGCCGACCCGGCTTGCGGGGCTGGCCCTGAACCTGAAACTTGCGGGCGCCAGCATGTCAGACCTGAACCCTCTGATCAGCACCGCCTTGCCTAACACGCCTCCCTATTCCACTGCGGGCCGCCTGACCCTGCTGCAGGACGAGGCGACCGATACATGGCGATACGAGAAGTTCAGCGGCAAGGTCGGAGAAAGCGATTTGAATGGCACGCTGGAATTTCTTATCCGCGAACCACGGCCGCTCCTGACCGGCACACTGGAGTCGCGCCTTTTACGATTGCGCGATCTTGGCCCCTTGGTGGGGGCCGACACCGCAGCCAACGAAAAGGACAACAAAGAGCCGAAAAGCAAGCAACCGCCCGACAAAGCCATACCCGTCGAAACAATCGACACCGAAATCTGGGACAACATGGATGCTGATGTCCAATTCACAGGGCAAAAAATCCTGCGCGATAAAGACCTGCCACTGGACAATGTCAAAGCGCACGTCAAGCTGGACAACCGCGTACTGAGCCTGGATCCGCTGAACTTCGGGGTGGCGGGCGGCACCCTGGCATCCACCATACGGCTTGATGGCCAGAGCCCGCACATCAAGGCCAGCCTGGACATCGACGCCAAGAAGCTTCAGCTTAGAAAACTGATACCCAGTGCCGAGTCCATGCAAGCCAGTCTTGGAGCCATCAACGGCCAGGCCTCCCTGACGGGACAAGGCGAATCATTTGCCCAACTACTGGGCAGCTCGAATGGAGAACTGAAGGCTGTGGTCAGCAAGGGGACGATCAGTCATTTTCTTCTGGAAGCAGCCGGCCTGAATGTTGCCAACATGGTGCTGGTCAAGCTATTCGGCGACGAACAGATCGTGCTTAACTGCCTGGCCGCCGACTTCGACATCAAGAACGGCCTGATGCAGACACGGGCCTTCAAATTGGACACCGAGGACGCAACCATTGATGTCACGGGAACCATCAATTTGGCGACCGAACAACTGGACCTGCTCGTCAACCCAGAAAACAAATCATTACGCATCTTCACGCTGCGCACGCCGCTGTATGTGCAAGGCACGTTCAAGAATCCGGATGTGGGCGTCCAGGCGGGCCCGATTGCGGCAAAAGCGGCAGCGGCCACCGCACTAGGAGTGATCGCCACGCCTTTTGCCGCCCTGATCCCCTTATTGAACTTCGGCACCGACGATTCCAACGAGTGCGCGCCGCTACTGAAGGCCGCCAACCCCGATGCAGAGTAGAAAAACGGGGGCCGCCGCCAGCGACGGCACGTTCCTCGTACCCCCCAAGCCGAAAACGCCAGGACTGCGGCTAATATACCGTGCGCAGGTCATCGAATATCTGGGGATTAAGCAAGATGGAGCGGTCAACATCCAGGATATTGGTGCGCCCGCAAAAGGCCATGCTGATATCCAGCTCTTTGGCCACGATTTCCAGGCTGCGCATGACGCCCGCCCGGCCTGCCGCACCCAGCCCGTACAGGAAGGCACGGCCAATTAATGTGCCGCTTGCCCCCAACGCAATAGCGCGCAGGACATCCTGACCCGAACGGATCCCGCCATCCAGCCAGACCTCGATGTCCTTGCCCACCGCCTCGACAATATGAGGCAAGGCTGCTATCGACGATGGGGCGCCGTCCAATTGGCGACCGCCGTGATTGGAGACAATTAAAGCGTCTGCGCCGCTATCTACCGCAAAACGCGCGTCGTCGGCATCCATGACGCCTTTCAGGATCAGCTTGCCGTTCCAAAGCTTCTTGATCCATTCGATGTCGCTCCAGTTCAAGTGGGGATCGAACTGTTCAGCCGTCCAGGCAGCCAGGGAAGAAACATCGCTGACACCCTTGGCGTGGCCCACGATATTGCCAAAAGTGCGCCGGGAAGTGCGTGCCATCGACCAGCACCAATGGGGTTTGCCGGCCAGGTTCAGCAAGTTGACCAAGGTTGGCTTGGGCGGCGTGCTCAGTCCGTTGCGTATGTCTTTATGCCTCTGCCCCATTACTTGGAGATCCAGCGTCAGCATCAACGCCGAGCACCCTGCCGCCTTCGCGCGATTGATCAGCCTTTCCATGTAGTCCCGGTCGCGCATGACGTACAGCTGGAACCAGAAAGGCGAACTAGTATGCGCCTTGATGTCTTCGATCGAGCAAATGCTCATGGTCGATAAGGTAAAAGGCACACCGAACTGCTCGGCTGCCTGCGCAGCAAGTATCTCGCCGTCTGCATGCTGCATCCCCGTCAACCCGGTGGGCGCCAGGGCGACCGGCATCGCGACCGGCGTACCGACCATTGTCGAGGCCAGCGAGCGGGAGCCTATATCAACCGCCACGCGCTGCCGGAACTTGAGGCGCTGAAAATCGTCCTCATTGGCGCGATAGGTGCTTTCCGTCCAGGAACCTGAGGCGGCATAATCGTAGAACATGCGCGGCACACGGCGCTGCGCCCTCTGGCGCAGATCTTCGATACATGTCATTTTAGACAGACTGGACACACAACCCCCGACGTTTCCCGGAACAAGGGATTAATTATAGTTACTGCGCAAACGGCGTAGAGAAAAGAAGCCCCACCCACCTATGCTGCGGCCCGAGAACCGCTAAACGTTGTTGATATCGGCTACCTCGGTAGCCCGCACCGCCAGCGTTCTTTTTCCATCCCACCATAAAACCTTCGCCACGGTGGCATGGCTGGCGATTTCCAACGCCTGAACAGGATCGCTCTCGAGAAAGTGGGTGTAGCAGCCCGCCAAGATGGCATGCGCCTTGTATAAAGCAGTTTCCTCTACTGTGTACCGACCGGCATCACGCATGGTCAGCGAGCCATGAAACCCATGCCGCATCAACCACTGTTGCGTACGGGCCCGATCCTGCTCGGGCCGGCCGGTAATAATGGGCAATTGGCGTAGATCGCGGCCCGGCAGCACCTGCGATGGCGCCAGGCCGTCGCGACGAACCAGAGCATCTTCAAGGTCTTGCTGGTAGTGCGCCTTGGGGATGTCCGGACAAAGAATTCCGTCAAGATCTATCGCCCACGAGGCATAGTCGTATTCGGGCCGGGCCGGCTGGTTGCCGGTTTCACCGAACTCGGCAGTAATAGCCTCGCGCTCCCAAGGAAACCAGGCGCGTGCGCGCGGCGGCATCTTCACGCCAAAATCGGGTGTAATACGCGACTGTGCATCGTAAGCCAGCGTAAATATGACGGGCTCGAACCCCGCCTGCCGCAAGAAAGCCACGCAATCCACTAAAGTGGTGCCGCGGCCCGCGATATCCTCGACCAGCAAAATCCTGCTTCCCTGGACGGGTTTCGACGCGCTGAACCAAGACACCATACGTTGCTTTCGATCGTAAGCCAATGCATGCATCGGCACACTGAGCGCGCAAGACGCCATCACACCCGGCACCACGCCCCCGCGAGCAATCGCCACCACGGCATCAAAGCCTGTTTGCCGCCACAAAGGCACATAATCGTTGACGACAGACTCCACCCACGCATAATCACAACAAAACGCCCTGCTTGTATCCTGCATTCAACTACTCCAAAATTGGCTGGCCAAGACACGCATAAATAATTATGCTATATTTATGCCTCTTTACAGCGGCTGTAGCTCAGTTGGATAGAGTACTTGGCTACGAACCAAGGGGTCGTGGGTTCGAATCCTGCCAGCCGCGCCATATATTAAGGGCTTCCGAAAGGAAGCCCTTTTCTTTTTCTACTATAGAACACAATCGGGCCACCCGATCTATCCAACCCGCTTGCCGGCCTCTATTTAATTCTTGCATGACGCTTATAAACGTGAGCCGATTTACAAATACGGCCCCAGCGTTGATGATGTATGGCATCTAACCGGCGTCTAGCAATCGTCGGCACCCTAACAAGAAAGGAGCCAGCAATGGGATCAAATAGTGAATTGCCAATCGTCGTGGTCGGAGGCGGCCTGGGTGGGCTGTGCGCCGCCACGGGCCTCGGAAACGACGGCCATCCGGTGCTCGTGCTGGAACAAGCCGCCGAAATCGAACCGATTGGTTATGGCATTCAGCTCGGGCCCAACGTATTCAAGGTATTCAATGCGCTAGGGGTTAGCGAGCAAGTATTGGCCGCGTCCAACCTGCCTCCCGCCCTGGTGATGCCGGATGCCGATAGCGGCAAGACGCTGATCGAAGTATCCCTGACTTCGCCTACCTACAAGGAACGGTTCACGCACCCCTATGTCGTCATTCACCGCGCCGACCTGCACAACGTTCTTTTGGAGAAATGCCAGCAAACACCAAACGTCGAGCTGTCGGTCAATACAACCGTGACGGGCTTTGAAGAGGCCGGCGATCACGTCAAGGTAATCTGCGCCGACGGCAAGATCATCAAGGCAGCCGCGCTCATCGGCGCAGATGGCCTGAAAAGCCGAATTCGCCAGGCTTTGGGACACAAAGACGAATTGGTGCCCAATGGCTATGTCGCGCATCGTACGCTGATCGACATGAAAGATGTCCCCAAGGAACTCGCGCATACGGAAGACGTCGTGCTGTGGGCGGGCCCCGGCTATCACGTCGTGCATTATCCTTTACGCCACAGCTCCATCTTCAATATTGTGTCGGTCTTCCGTAATCCAGCCACAGGGCACGGCGAGAACCCCGAAGGCTATGCCAAAGACCTTGAGCAAGTCTACGCCAATGCGCAACCCGTCCTGAAAAAACTGCTCTCCATGATGAACCTGGACCGCCGCTGGGTGTTGTCCGATCGCGACCCCATCCGTAACTGGACGCGTGGCCGGGTTACTTTGCTGGGCGATGCGGCCCATCCCGCCTATCAGTCATTTGCGCAGGGCGCGGGCATGGCCATCGAAGATGCCGGCTGCTTGGTGAAAATCCTGCAGCAAACCAACTACGACTACGAAAAGGCTTTCATCGATTACGAGAAAGCTCGCGTCACCCGAGCCGCCCGGCTGGTGCTCGAGTCGCGCCTGCTCTGGGAGTTCTACCATGCCGAGGGCCTCGCGCGCGACGTGCGAAACCAGGAAATCAGCGAGCGCACGCCCGACGATACCTACCGTTGCCTGAACTGGGTGTGGTCCGGCGATCCACTACTGCGTTCCGCATAAGAACCTATCGGCCGGCCCGCAACCGGCCGATTTCAATTGCGCGCCACCCAGCTAAAAATGGAAGGTGTAGCTTGCTTCCAGAAGGTCCAACCCCGGATTGGGCTTCTTGATACTTGCGTTCGAAACATGGGTATAACGAATACCTATCCTATGCGACTCGCCTAGCAACATGCCAATGCCCAGGTGCGAGCTGAACTGCAAACGTGTACTCAGTTCGCGCCCGGCGAAATCTGTACGACTTATCATGGAAGGCCCAGTACCGATCTCTAGGTAGTAGTGTTCAGCCGGCCACCAGCGCAGAATGGGCACCGCACTAAACTGCCACATCGAGTCCGGTTCGGTGGAATTCTTCGCCTCCCAATACGCGGCCCCCAATTCAATGCTTAACCCTAGCTCGCCCCAGTCATCTTTAAAACCATGACCCCAGAGCGTAGGTGTTTCGTACGCCAACATGGCTCGTTGATACTTTGAGTTGTACCCAAGATGCATGCTTACCCCCTGAGCCGCCATTTGGCTTCGGGCACCGTTCTGAGCATAGGCTTCATGACCACTGACGACTGGCTGGGCTGTCGCGCCAAACGCGAACACTGCCGTACAAACCGCAAATAGGCCCTGTGAGATCCAGCGGAATGCTGCGGATGTCGCAAAGGAATGCAGGTGCATGCAATTACTCTCTTTTACAAGTCTGCCGGGACGATTTCGCCGTTGGTCCGATTCGGATGAGCCCGTGCTTGGCAAACAATTTCTGGTGGGACCACCATCATGCCTAGGCCGAGCCCACACGGCACGACCCTGTCCGAGCATCAATCAACCCTTAATACAAGGTAGCGGCCACAGTCGAAAGCAACAAGGCAAATCTGCGCCAGTTTGTGAGTAAACCTTGCGTTATGCTTTAGCTGAACTTTCCCGCCAACGGTCAGATCACGCTTGATGAACCAGGACACCTTCGATCTTGGGAGAGCGGCCTACGGGTTTCTGAGACCTATTGCGGAAGCGCGCCCACACTTTATCGTGCAGAGGCAACAAAATTACATTGCATATCGGTTCAACGACGGCCGCCAGGCCGCCCACGGCAAGCGACCCGGTAAATGTATAAGTAACGGCAAACGCCACGCTCATGTGACAGAGCACCTGGCTGGTTTTAAAGGCAAGAATTCGCATAATCAACTCCTAATCGACAGTTGATTTTAATGCGAATGAATCTTATTAGTGAGTAATTATTTCTAAGATTTCAATAGCTCAAGACTATTAATAAATTAATGACGCCCGATGCCGCGGGCGCCCAAACTCGCTTTACTCTGTGGTTGTTCCGTCGAAATGCTCTTCTTTTTCGTCGGCTTTAGTCGGATGCAGCACGCCTTCGCGGTGCTCGGGCGGGCCGTATAGCGTATACAGGCGCAGGGGTTCGCTGCCTGTATTCACCACGTTGTGCCGTGCGCCAGCCGGTACGATGATGGCATCATCATCTTGAATTTCATAGACAGAGTCATCGATAAACACCCGGCCCTTGCCGTCTTCAATACGGAAGAACTGGTCATGGCCTTCGTGCACTTCGGCGCCGATTTCTTCACCAGCCTGCAAGGTCATTAGCACCAGTTGCATGTGCTTGCCGGTGTATAGCACCTTACGGAAGTTGTCGTTCTCGACCGTCAATTTTTCAATGTTCTGGACAAAGCCTTTTTTCATGGTTTTACTCCTATAAATTGGATCATTATGCAGGAAACTTGCTGGGCCATCCCACCCGTGTCGTGCGTTGATGTTTAGATTGCTGTCTGAAGAATGCTTCCCAAGACTATCGGCCAAATGAAGAAAGACGTCAAACGGATTAAAACTTGTTACCATCTGCAAACTCGCAGACGGATGAGAGGGCCGTGCCCGTCCGCACACCTAACCAAACAACACTAAGGAAAGACCCGTGATCATGATGCTGCCCTACTTGACCGCCCTGGGGGCGGTATGGCTTGGCCTGCGGGGAAACCGCCGGGCATGTCTGTGGCTTTGGTTCATCACACTCGTGATCTTCATCGCTTGGTGCAAATACCATATCACCGACGCCCTGCCCCTTTCCTTCTAGGAGCCACCATGACTCAAATCCAGTCTGACCTACCTGTGCTCCCTCGCTTTCTCAATGTGCTGGCGCTTGTCGGAACCTGTGGGATCCTGACATTCGCCTTCATTTGGCAATTCGCCTTCAACGAGTTGCCGTGCCCCTTATGCCAGCTTCAGCGCGTGGCCTTTGTCTTGGTCGGTATCGGCCTGCTGCTCAATGTCCGCTTTGGTTCTTCACCGATGCACTACGGCATCGTGATTATCTCTGCATTGGGTGGCGCCCTCGTGTCAGCCCGCCAGATGGCGTTACATATCATGCCGGGCGACCCGGGCTATGGTGGACCATTTCTTGGGCTGCACTTCTATACATGGGCGCTCTTGATGTTCATGGCATTTATTGCCTATTGCGGCATTCTGCTGATGATCGACCGCAGCACGCCGGCCCCAAGGTATCCGCCCGCTCCTGGCTTGATTGCACGGCTGGCCATGTGGCTATTCCTCATCCTGATCGCCGCAAATTTGGTTTCCACCCTGCTCGAATGCGGTTTCGGCGCTTGCCCGGAGAACCCAGTCAGCTACTTATGGCTTCCTTCATAGCTGGTCGGGGGAACGCGTTATAGCCGTGGGGTCGCCGCTAGCATTGGCTTCACTGCCTGTACGGCAGTGAACCATGCCAGGGGTCGAGTTTTCAATGGTGGTCATTTCTCAGCTGCCTGTACGGCAGTGAACCGGGGGTCGACGGGAAGCTACTCGACAGGCCGATACTCGCTTTGAGTAGTCAACCACGAAACATCCACTTCAACTTCATTGGCCGAAAATAGAGGTATACCGCCTCCTCCGCAAAAGCCCACCAGCACCCCAGCCTTAGCCAGCTCCCGCATCGCTGCTTGCGTAACTGACGTACCTGTTCCCAATAGAATAGAGGTCGTATTCGCTATAGGAATATTCCAGTACAGCGACTGACTACCTTCATCTGTCACGTACTCAACACGTCCGCCGTTAACCAACACCCGGCAATGCTGCAGATAGTAAATATTGGCCCGTTTCGAATGCAGAATTGCCTTTAAATCTGAGGGACTGAAATCATCCATGAGTGTTCTCTCTATGTGGCTGATTCTATTTGCACTTACATACCATAATACATATTGGAATTTAAAGTAATTAAATTTTACAAAAAATGTTTCTCTAGATTGAGCACGCTATTTGGTTTGAATGGAGGCACTGCACGAAGTGCAGCAAGATGATAATTTAGCGACGACCTGGGGTGTGATGGAACTACGCATTGACCCGGTAAACTATAAGAATGTTATAGTTGCATCGTCTTGCTGGCAGTGGGGCTCCCCCCGTGGGTATGTCGATGCGGGAGCTAAAAATTTGTTGATAACTGCTTTGAGCGCAGTTAACTTTTCGTCCCTACGGCGCGCATTCGCGTAGCAGCGCTAGGAGAGGAACTATGTATAAAGTCGGGTACCCATTCTGGAAGGCGTTCGCGCGTGCCGGCCTACCTGTCTCGTTGCGTGTCGACGTCCTTCACGACGCCGAGGTAGATGTTTTCATTGCCACTAGCCCTGATTTAAGAGGCTTGGTGGTAGAGGCTAAAACAGTTGAAGAATTAATTCAGGAAACCAACAGCGCCATCGAAATGTTGATGGAACAATATGCGAATGGCGCACCACGCACGCCCCACGCTTGGTTCAATTTTCACAACGGCCACGTCACGGCGTGAATGGCTACTACGATAGCGTAACGGCCGTGCTCAGGAAGCACGGCTTTTCGTATGTAAGGCAAAAAGGCTCGCATCAGACTTGGTGTAAAGGCAAGCTCTGTGTCACAGTGTCAACCAATTGTGCCTCGCGTCATACTGCAAACCAGATTATGAAAAGCGCTGGCATTAAGCACCGGTTTTAGAGAATTGCCACCAAAAAAACAAACCCCTTGTAATTCCAGCATTTACTAAAATTTCAAGGGTTTAGCACATCTTGGCGGGACGGAGGGATTCGAACTCCTCTCAGGCGACCATGCAGGGGAACACCGGGCAATAGAATCAAGTACTTAGGTTTTTGATGCCTCTGGGATACCCCGGAAATACCATTATTCCGCAGTAGCCTCGACACTCAGTGGTTCCAGGCATTGAACCAGGTCCGTTTCAGCGAGGATCAAGTGTCGCCTGAGGCGCCCCGTGCGGCGTCAAAACGCGTCCAACATTTCCCACGTCGCAGATTACGCGGAAGCAACTGATGTACGGCCGCAGCGGGCCTCACTGACTATGCATCCCCCACGTTGACGACGACCTCTCCAGTGCCACCGCATTGCGTGCACAGCTGACTGTCTACTTGCCCAGTCCCATCGCAGCGCTCACACGGCAATTTGCCGGTCTGCTTGGTGTCGGGCTTGACTTCGTCGCCCGGGTTTTTGTTGGGATTCGTTGGCATCGCGCTCTTCTGTGCGATAGCGGTAACGCCGGCAATCGCCATGCCCAAGCCGACTCGAAACATGAATGGGCAGATCTTTTTTCTACGCGTGCCGAAAGAGCTGCTCTCGTGGCAGCGCCAAGGCAGGTATGTGGCTTGCTGCCGGATTATTCGGCGGAGGACACGACACCTTGGCCGCCATCTCCGCATACCGCCACTTTGCAATGAGGAAAACTATGACTACAGAAATGAAAGAGAATCTACTGGATTGGTTGCGAGACGCTCATGCGATGGAAGAACAAGCTGAGAAGATGCTGACCGCCACCGCTAAACGACTCGAGAACTATCCCGAGCTTCGCTCCCGAATCGAGCAACACATTGAGGAAACACGAACTCAGGCGCAACTCGTGCGCGGATGCATTGAACGCCTTGGCGGGGATACATCCGCCCTCAAGGACGCGACGGCGAAGTTGATGGCGGTAGCCCAAGGCTTGAGCGGCATGTTTGTATCCGACGAGGCTGTCAAAGCTAGCCTGGCGAGCTATGCCTTCGAGCATATGGAGATCGCAAGCTATAAGGCGCTCATCGCAGCTGCCGAACTATGCGGCGACATGGAAACCAAGCAGGTTTGTGAGCAAATTCTTCCCCAGGAAGAAGCCATGGCGGATTGGCTCGCTGAACACCTACCCACCACTGTAAAGCAATTTCTCGTGCGTGATGAGGCTAAAGGAGTCTCTGCTAAGCATTGAGGGTTAGCTGAATTCCCCGCATATACACCACATTACTCCAGTCCCAGGAGTACTCATGAAGAGAACACATACGTCCATAGCATTCGCGCTCGGTCTTGCGTTAGCCGGGTTCGGCGTTCATGCGCAAACGAATACTCAAGCCGACCCTACATCCCCATCCAGAGCACAAACGACGCAAACCCCAAGCGGAGGTCACAGTCAACAGAGTACCCTCGCTGACGAAGAGCAAAGGTTTCTAGAAAATGCGATTCAAGGAAGCCACGCCGAGATAGTGGGCAGCCAGCTCGCCCTCGAAAAAACAGAGAACGCCGACGTAACGGCTTTCGCCCAAAAGATGATTGATGACCACAGCAAGATGGCCAAAGAAGCTGAAGCGCTGGCCCGTAACAAGGGCATGACTCCACCCTCTGGCCCATCAGTGATGCAGTCAACCGAAATTACAGCGCTAAAAGCACTTTCCGGTGGCGCATTTGATGCCATGTATGTCAATCGCATAGGTGTGGCCTCCCACGAAGCGACAGTGAAACTGTTCGAAGAAGCCATCCAGAAGGCCCAAGATCCAGACGTCAAAGCAATGGCCACTAAAACATTGCCCAAGTTGCAAGAGCACCTGAAAATGGCCAAGGCCTTGAACGCAAAGCAGGACAACGAATAATATCGCCTCTCTGGTACACAAAGTAGAAGCGACCGCTGCTCCTGCGTTGTAGGTGTCGCAGTTCAGCAAGCCTCATGCCAAAGGACCAAAACGACCAGGGAGAGAAATGTTGAGACGAATGCGCGCGCCATCGTCGTACTGGAGCGCCAGCGAGCCCAAACGCATATATGCGAATTCCGCAATAAATACGCAGCACGACTCGCCCAAAAATAAAGCCCTGTAAAAACAGGGCTTTACGCCAGAAATACTGGCGGAGACAGAGGGATTCGAACCCTCGATACGGGTATAAGCCGTATGCTCCCTTAGCAGGGGAGTACCTTCAACCTCTCGGCCATGTCTCCTAAATAAGCTCGCTATTCTAGCATAAGACTTGGGAAATCACGACTCGACGGCGGGATCCTGATCCAGGCCGAACGCCTTGTGCAAGGCACGCACAGCCAGCTCCATGTATTTGTCGTTGATGACCACCGACGTCTTGATTTCGCTGGTGCTGATCATCTGGATATTGATGCCCTCTTCACTTAGCGTGCGGAACATCAGGCTGGCCACTCCGACATGGCTGCGCATTCCGATGCCAACAATCGACACCTTGCACACTTTGTCGTCTGGCACGACTTCACCAGCGCCGACGGAGGGTGCGATCTGGTTCTTAAGCAGATCCAGTGTGCGGCCGAAATCGTTGCGGTTTACCGTGAAGGAGAAGTCAGTCATGCCTTTCACCGACTGGTTCTGCACGATCATGTCCACATCGATATTGGCTGCGGCCACCGGCCCCAGGATCGAATAGGCAACCCCCGGGGTGTCGGGAACCGCCAACAAAGTGATTTTCGCCTCGTCGCGGCTAAAGGCAATGCCTGATACAACGGCGGATTCCATTTTCTGGTCTTCCTCGAAAGTAATTAAAGTGCCCGAACTCATTTCCTCGTCGAGCGGTATCAACGGGTCGGTAAGGGACGACAAGACCCGGACCGGCACACGGTATTTGCCCGCGAACTCCACGGCGCGAATCTGCAGCACCTTGGACCCGAGTGAAGCCATTTCCAGCATTTCCTCGAAGGACAGCACATTCAAGCGGCGCGCTTCAGGCACAACACGGGGGTCGGTGGTGTATACGCCATCGACATCCGTAAAAATAAGGCATTCACGCGCGCCCAAGGCCGTGGCCATGGCAACCGCCGAGGTGTCTGAACCACCCCGACCCAATGTGGTGATGTGCCCTTGCTCGTCAACCCCCTGGAAGCCGGTGACGATCACCACACGGCCCTGATCCAGGTCCGCCCGGACACGGGCATCGTCGATACTGCGAATACGCGCCTTGGTGAAGGACGAGTCGGTGCGCACAGGCACCTGCCATCCGGTGTAGCTGCGTGCACTAACGCCCTGCGCCATCAGCGCCATGGCCAGCAGAGCACTACTGGCCTGTTCGCCCGTCGCGGCCAGCATGTCGAGCTCGCGTCCATCGGGCTGGCTGCTGATTTCCTTGGCAAGCCCAATAAGGCGGTTGGTTTCGCCGGACATTGCCGACGGCACAACGACCACTTGGTGGCCTGCCGCATGCCATTTGGCAACACGGCGGGCAACATTCTGGATGCGCTCGACCGAGCCCATCGACGTACCACCATATTTGTGAACGATCACGGACATCTTTTACTCTGTGTTATAGGGGACTGTCTTGCATTGACAGGCGAAACCCATAATTTTAACGGTTTTCGACGCAACTGTTTTGCCAGCATGCTATTTAGCGGGTTGAAAACCGGCAAAGGAGGGCTTGAAACAGGTTTACGACAGCCTAATCAAGGATGATCCGACCCTTGATGCACCGTATATACCGATCCCCATGCTTTACCTGCATTTGCCTGTCGTGTCCCATGGCATGCAGGTGGCGTAGTTGGCGCATCAGGTCCTGCAGTCGCGCCTGTGTAGGCATGCGCTGGCCTTGCAAGGCCAGCCAGTAGCGCAGCAACAATGCCTGTCGATGCTCGGGCAACTCACGCCATTTACGCAACGAGAAGCTGCCGGCATCGGCGGCGGGCTCCAACTGCTTGAAGTCGTTGCTGGCGACCTCATCCAGCACCAGGGCCATCTCTCGGCTCAGGCCGGCATGTCGAACCAGATTAGCCTGCCAGCCGGGCCAGCGGTCATCCAGAACCGGCGCTAGGCGCTCACGCACGGCAGCGCGAGTATAGCGATCATCGCTATTGGTGGGATCGCACACGGGATGCCAGCCGGTGAGTTCGCCAAACTGCCCGGCAAGACGAAGGATTTCACTACGCGCAACCTCTAGCCAGGGACGCAAATAGACCAGGCCATCACGCACCCGCATGGGCGCCATGGCGCCCAGCCCTTCCGGGCCCGCCCCCCGCAACAGTCGCAACAATACGGTTTCAGCCTGATCATCTTGGTGATGGGCCAGCAATATATGCGTGACACCCAACGGCGCAGCCAGGCTGGCCAATGCTTGGTAGCGCGCTGTCCGCGCAGCGGACTCCATCCCATCGCCCCCCGACTGATCCACCCGAACCCGTAGGCTGTGACAAGGTACGTTCAGTCTGTGAGCCAGGTCGTGCACGTGCGCCTGCCACTGATCCGCCCCGGCCTGCAGGCCGTGATGCACATGAAGAAAATGTAGTTCAACTTGCCGGCTTCTGGCGTACTTGGCTGCGTGAACCGCCAACATGGCTGAATCGGCTCCACCGCTCAAGGCCACCGCAAGGCATTGCACAGACGGCGCGGCTGACGCCAACGACGCCCGAATCGCACTAATCAGGACTGGCGAGCCGAAAGAGTCGACGTCAGTGGCGTCAGGCACGAACCTCTTGGAATCGGCCATAAGACAACAAGCGCTGCAAACGCTGTTCAAGCAATTGTTCCGTTCCAAGCCCCGAAACCTGGCGCAAAGCGTCGGACAACGCCCTACCCAACTGACGAGCCATCGTGGCTGGGTCGCGATGCGCCCCCCCCACGGGTTCATTCACAATGCGATCGATAAGGCCCAGCTCTTTCAGTCGAGGCGCGGTGATTGCAAGCGCTTCGGCGGCAACCGGCGCCTTGTCTGCGCTACGCCACAGGATGGAAGCGCAGCCTTCCGGCGAAATAACCGCATACGTGGCGTACTGCAGCATCATGACGACATCGCCCACGGCGATCGCCAACGCACCACCCGAACCGCCTTCCCCAATAATGGTTGAAATAATGGGCACTTTAAGTTCGGCCATGGCATACAGATTGTGGCCGATGGCCTCTGACTGACCACGCTCTTCGGCGCCAATGCCGGGGTAAGCGCCTGGGGTGTCCACAAACGTAAAAATCGGCAAGCCGAATTTCTCGGCCAGGCGCATCAGCCTTAGCGCCTTGCGGTAGCCTTCGGGCCTTGGCATGCCGAAGTTTCGCATGGCGCGCTCTTTGGTGTCCCTGCCCTTCTGGTGCCCGATCACCATGCAAGGCGCACCGTTGAATCGCGCCAGGCCGCCGACGATGGACAGGTCGTCGGCATACATGCGGTCGCCATGCAGCTCATGGAAATCGGTAAACAATTCACGAACGTAGTCAAAGGTATACGGGCGCTGCGGATGGCGCGCAACCAATGCGGTTTGCCAGGGCGTGAGCTTGGCATAAATGCTCTTGGCCAGGGTTTGACTTTTCTGCTGCAACCGGCTGACCTCGTCGGAGATGTCCACCGCCGAATCGGCCTGCACGAAGCGTAACTGTTCGATTTTGTTCTCGAGCTCGGCCAGGGGCTGTTCAAAGTCAAGGAAGGTATTACGCATAAGGGCTTGTTTTCCAGGGGAGGCCATGCACTGTTTATCGTCTTGTACAGATAGTTTACTTGGAGGCGGCGGACGCCGTATCAAGGCTGCGCCACAGATACCAGGTGGCCACTGTGCGCCAGGGCGCCCAAGCCTGGGCGACTTCGCGGACTTCGAAGCGAGATACCGGTTCGCCACTGAAGTAGTGTAACGAAATTGCCTTCAACAGGCTGGCGTCATCCAGTGGCAAGACATCCGGTCGGCGCAGGCCGAATATCAGGAACATCTCGGCGGTCCAGCGACCAATGCCGCGAATGGCGCATAATTCGGCGACCACCGCTTCATCGTCCATGCTCGCCCAGGCGGCGGGCCGCACCCTTTTATCAGCGAAATGGCTTGCCAGGTCCAGAAGATAATCGACCTTGCGTTTGGATATGCCCAACTCACGCAGCTCTTCGGGTGTTACGGAAACCACCGACGATGGCGTAGGACGCCGACCGCAACGTTCTTTCAGGCGCTGCCAGGTGGCGTCGGCCGACTTGACTGAAGATTGCTGACCAATGATGGCTCGCGCAAGTGTCATGAACGGTGTTGCCGTGGTCAGCAGCCACTCGGAACTGTAGAGCGGTATCAGTTTTCGCAATATACGATCGCGACGCATCAGCTGAGCAGACGCTTCGTCCCAAAAATGCGGTTTATCATCGGTGATCAGATTGTGTTCCGGCATTACCCTTTCCTTAAGCCCGTCGCCAGTTTGTGGTTCCGTCAGGCTTATCCTCGAGTTCGACCCCTTCAGCGCGCAACTGCTCGCGCAGGCTGTCCGCATGGGAAAAATTGCGCTCTTTCTTTGCGACTGCGCGCTCGGCGATCAGCGCGGCGATGGCATCGGCTGACAGGCCGGCCCGGCTGGCGACGGCCCCCAGATAGCGACTACCCGACTGCAAATACGTGTTGGGGTCGGCCTGCAGCAAGCCCAGCACACCCCCCAATGCCCGCAACAAGCCCGACAGCGTGGCCGAGCCACTGCGGTTGACCTCGGTTGCTAGTTCAAACAAGGCAGCCACCGCGCCAGAGGTATTGAAGTCATCATCCATGGCCGCGCGAAACGCTGCTGCAACCGGATGCTCCCAGTCTACATCGGCATTCACCGGAGGGACATTGTGCAGGGTCTGATACAGGCGGTCCAGGGCATTCTGAGCATCCAGGAGGTTGTCCGGCGTATAGTTTTGCGTACTACGATAATGGTTGCGCACAATAAAGAAACGCAACATCTCGGCTTCTCGTGGATTGGCCTGGTACGACGCGTTTTCATCCGATAAGCCGGCGGGTTCGGCCACGGTTTCACGTATGGTGCGGAAATTCCCCAGTGATTTGGACATTTTGTCCGCATCCACCATCAAGGGGCCGCAATGCATCCAGACATTGGCCAGCATGCCGCCGAATGCCCCCTCGGTCTGTGCGATCTCGTTTTCGTGGTGGGGGAACTTCAGGTCCGGCCCCCCTCCGTGAATATCCAGCGGCAAGCCCAGCAATGCTTTGCTCATGGCGGAACACTCGATATGCCAGCCGGGCCTGCCCAAGCCGTAGGGGGACTCCCATTTTGATTCGGCCGGTTCTTGCGGCTTGGCTGATTTCCACAACACAAAATCCAGCGGGTCGCGCTTGCCGGATGCAACGGCGACACGTTCACCGGCCCGCAAATCGTCGAGCGACTTGCCCGACAGCTTTCCGTACCCTGGAAAGCTGCGCACTGAGTAATTGACGTCGCCGTCGGGCGCCTGATAGGCCAGGTCTTTGTCTTTCAGCAGGCCGATAATATCCAGCATATCGCCCACGTGCTGCGTGGCGCGCGGCTCGGCATCGGGGCTCTGCACGCCAAGCGCCTGCTCGTCGGCATGCATGGCGTCGATGAAAAAATCTGTCACCTGCCCCAGCGTTTTATTGGACTCCACGGCGCGCCGGATGATCTTGTCGTCAATATCCGTAATGTTGCGCACATAGCTTACCCGGTAGCCGCTCGCACGCAACCAGCGCTGCACCACATCGAAACTGACCAGCATGCGCGCATGGCCCAGATGGCAGTAATCGTAGACTGTCATGCCGCAAACATACATGCGCACATGCCCTGGCTCAACAAGGGTCAGCGGCTGTTTGGCGCGTGAAAGGGTGTTGTAGATATGCAGCATGAGTATGCGTAAAATCCGATAAAGCACGATAGCTCGGCTACGCCGATCTATCCGAAAAAAAGTAGCGCAAAGGTGAAATGATGGTCGATAAGTATAGCAAGTGGGCACCCCAATGAAGCGCTATAAGGCTAAACTAGGCTTTTATCTTTGGGTACCGGTCTGTGTTTCCTAATCCACCACGTAGTTTTCTGGCAGTGACACTGCTCGCCTGCGCACTAGGTGCACCGAGTGTATACGCTCAACATCCGGCGCCAGGCCTGCAACCCCACGTCGACTTAAGCGACTCGCTCAATGCCGCGGATACCCTGAAAAACTCCGGCGTCAAAGCCGCCTTCATTCCCTCCGAACCGGCCGTCAATCCCAGCGACAAGCTGTTCGACGATCCACCTCCCCCCGAGGGCGGCTGGAAGGGGTTGGCTAAATTACTCGAAGCCCTGGCGCCTTCGGTCGATACCGCCATCCCGCTAACGCCGTCGCAGATCACCGACCGCATCAGCCGAATGCTGGACCAAGGGCGCAACCAGGAAGCCCTGGACATCATCGAGAAACGCCAGGCTCAACGCGACGCCGGGCCATCCATCGGCACGGACGTGCAATTGCTTTTCCTGCGCGGGCGTGCGTTGGCTGCGCTGGGACGCACCAACGAAGCCATCGACCTGTACCAATCCATGACCGTCGAGTACCCCGAACTGCCCGAACCCTGGAACAATCTGGCGGCGGAATACGTCAAGCAAGGAAAAATCGACATGGCGCACGATGCGCTGGCCATGGCGCTGACCGCCAACCCCAACTACGCGGCCGCCAAGGCCAATATGGGGCGCGTGCAGCTTATGCTTGCGCAACGCTCTTTCAAAGAAGCCGCCGCCCAAGGCGTCTCCGGGGCCGCCACGCAAGCGCAGCAAACCCTTGAAGTTCTTGAAAACTGATCCTTAGCATCTCTTTCATATCATGCACCTTTTTCTATCTGTTATCTCACGCGCACTGGCCATCCCGGCGCGCTCCTTCGGCCTTGTCATCCTGTTCCTGGCCCTGGCAACCAGCCTGGGCGGACAGGCCTATGCGGCCTCACCCACTCTTAACAAAGGCAACTCCATGAGCACAACCCCCCGCGTCAAACTACAAACCAACCAGGGCGACCTGATCATTGAACTCGACGCCGAAAAAGCCCCCAAGACGGTTGAAAACTTTCTGGCTTACGTCAATGATGGTTTTTTCGATGGCACCGTTTTCCACCGCGTCATCAATAACTTCATGATTCAAGGTGGCGGTTTCGAACCCGGCATGAAGCAAAAGCCTACGCGGGATCCAGTCGAGAACGAAGCCAACAACGGCCTCAAGAACGACCGTTACACCTTGGCCATGGCACGCACCAGCGACCCTCATTCGGCAACAGCCCAGTTTTTTATCAACGTTGCGGATAACGACTTCCTGAACTTCACCGCGCCGACGCCCAATGGCTGGGGTTATACGGTGTTCGGAAAAGTCGTGGAAGGCACCGAGGTCGTGGATCAGATAAAGGGCGTGAAGACCGGCAACAAAGGCTTTCACCAAGACGTGCCCGTCGAGGACGTCATTATCGAAAAAGCCACGGTCATTGAATAAGCTTCAACTGCCCGGAACCATCTGGCTGGCCTCGGATATCCACCTGGGGCCCGCAACACCCGCCACTTGGCAAAAATTCCAATGGTTCCTGCAACAGGCTCGCACCAACGCCAATGCCTTGCTCCTGTGCGGCGATCTTTTCGACGCATGGATCGGCGATGACATCGCGCTGCACGAGCCCCCTCCGTGGCTGGCAGCGGTGCTGACCTCACTGGCCGACACCGCATCTGCCATCCCCTTATGGATAGGCCGCGGCAATCGCGACTTCCTGATGGGGCAGGCGCTAGCCACGCTTCTTGGCGCCCATCGTCTTGCCGATGTCGTGCTCCTGACGACAGATTATGGCAAGATCGTGGTCAGCCACGGCGACGAATACTGCACAGACGATACCGGCTACCAACGCTTCAAACGCTTCGTGCGCCATCCGTTGACCCAAGGCGTCTACCTGTCGCTAAGCCTTGCCACCCGGCAAAAGATCGCCGGCGTTGCACGACGTCGCAGCACCGCATCGCACGCCGCCAAACCAACCTATGTCATGGACGTCAACCCACACGCCGTGCAACAGGCCTTTGCCCGCTACGACACCCATACGCTTATTCATGGCCACACCCACCGGCCCGGTATTCATGCGCTGGACGGCAACACCCGGCAGCGCGTTGTTCTACCCGATTGGGATTTCGACCATGCTGCGCATCGCGGCGGCTGGGCCATTATTGACGACCAAGGCGTCCGGCTGGAATATCTGGACTAGAGCCTGTTCACACTAACTACTCAAGGAGATCGCGTTGAGTAGTGTATGTAAGCCGCCCTTACACCCCTACAGCCACAGCCAAGCCGCCACGACCAGTCCCAGCCCGATGCGATACCACGCAAACGGTCGATACGTATGGCGCGACACAAAACGCAGTACGGCCCGCACTACCACCAATGCGCTCAAGAAGGCCGCGACAAAACCGATCACGATAGCCGTCGTTTCCTGCCCCGACAGCACGTTGCCATGCTTGTAGAAATCGTAAACAGTCGCCGCCAACATGGTCGGCATGGCCAGGAAAAAGGAAAACTCAGTGGCCGTGCGGCGCTGTATGCCCGCAACCATCCCACTGATGATGGTCGCCCCCGATCGTGACGTGCCGGGCACCATGGCCAAGCACTGGGCAAACCCTACGACCAACGCCTGCTTCCAGGTGATGTCTTCGAGCGTTAGGGCCGTCGCATGCTGCGACGTGACGGTTTCGTCGGCGTGCTTCGCAAAATACGGCTTGCGCTCGACCCACAGCATGATGATGCCGCCCAGAACCAAGGTAAACACAAAAACGCCGGGATTATGGAATAACTGCTTGATGAAACTAATGATAAAAAACCCGATGACGGCGGCTGGCAGAAACGCAATAATCAGATTACGCGTAAACAGCATTTCGCTACGCACACCGGTAAAGGTGCCCCGGATCAATTGCCACAACCGTTCACGGAAAATCCACATGACCGCCAGGATCGAACCAAACTGGATAACCACTTCGTAGACTTTGTTATCCCCCGACGAAAATCCGATCCAGTCTCCAATCAATAACAAATGAGCCGTACTGGAGACCGGAATAAACTCAGTAAAACCTTCGACCAATCCCAGAAAAAGGGCTTTAAGATAAAAAACAGCAGTGTCAGTCATGCGTGCTCAATACAGATAACAGGGGAAGCGCAATCGGGGATTGCCGGGCGTTAGCCTACGAATCGTGTTCAGCCGGCCTCGGCTTCATCATCGTCCGGCACCACGGGTCTACGCTCAACCTGTACGGCGGCAATCCGCCTGCCCTTGACTTCCAGGACCTTGAACTCATAGGTGGCGTGCGGTTGGACAAGCTCGCAAGCATCGCCGGCCTGCGGCAAATGGCCAAACCGCTCCAGCAGATAGCCAGCCAGCGTAGAGTAGCCATCGTCTTCATCAACCAACCCTTCCGTGGCCAACACCTGTTCCAGATGATGCAGGTCCGCCGCTCCGTCCACCCGCCAATGATCGTCGTCCTGCGGGATGATATCCGGCGACTCATCTTCGTCGGGAAACTCGCCGGCAATGGCCTCGAACACATCAATGGGAGTGACAACGCCGTCGATAGCGCCAAACTCGTCGGTAACCAATACAAGTTGCCCCTTGGCCCGCTTGAGCGTTTCCATGACGCCCAATATGCCAATAGAGTCAGGCACAATGATCGGATCACGCAAGCGCGACAACCTGATCGACCCATGCACGATCAGGTCAGCCACCATGTCTTTGGCCCGGCCAATGCCAATGACTTCGTCCAGCGAACCCCGGCATACCGGGAAAAAGCTGTGAGGCGTCTTAACGATGTGCTGACGCAACTGCTCTGGATCGTCATCCAGATTGAGCCAGGAGATATCGTTTCGCGGTGTCATGATGGAATGTATGGTGCGATCGGCCAGGGTCAGCACGCCGCTGACCATATGCCGCTCTTCCTCGCGGAAGATCTCGGCCGTTGGAGGGTGCATGCCGTCCTGGGACTCTTCGGGCCCCATCAGGGGTCGTTTGCCCAGCATCCGCATCACACCTTCGGCCGTCCGCTCCCGCATTGGGCGGCGTTGTTCGGCACGGCGAAGGTTTCGCCGCGCCAACTGGTTAAGCGCCTCGATGAGCACCGAAAACCCGATGGCGGCATACAAATAACCCTTTGGCACCGCAAACCCAAAGCCTTCCGCCACCAGCGAAAAGCCGATCATCAGCAGAAAGCCCAAACACAAAACCACCACCGTCGGGTGAGCGTTGACGAACTTGGTGAGGGGCTTTGACGCAAACAGCATGATCGCCATGGCGATCAATACCGCAATCATCATGATGGACAGTTCGTCGACCATGCCGACAGCGGTGATGACTGCGTCAAGTGAAAACACCGCGTCGAGGATGACAATCTGCGTGACAATAACGCCAAAACTGGCGTGCAGACGTGCGTTCGACCCATGATTCATGCGGCCTTCCAGGCGATCATGGAGTTCAACCGTGCCCTTGAAGAGCAAAAAGAAGCCGCCAATCGCCAGAATAATGTCGCGGCCCGAAAAATCGAACGGCCCCAGGAAGACGATGGGTTTGGTCAGGGTAACCAGCCAGGACATGGCGGTCAGCAATACCAGGCGCATGATCAGCGCCAGGGACAAGCCCAGCACACGGGCCCTGTCGCGCAACTTCGGCGGAAGCTTGTCCACCAAAATTGCAATGAAAATAAGGTTGTCTATACCTAAGACAATTTCAAGTATGACCAGGGTTAGCAATCCGACCCATGCGGATGGGTCCAGCAACCACTCCATCAGAAAACTCCGTTGCGGATGAAAAGCAAATAATAGAGGAAATTAAAGCCGCCCACATCGACAGTACGGTATTCGGCGCCTTGCGCACGCCGAAGCACCCGTGGGCAAAGCCGCGATCATGCCTGCAGATAACCGAGCATTTGAGTGAAAATCTTCGGGCTTGCCGCCAACACCTTGCCGGATTTCATCCAGGTTTGCTCGCCCTCGAAGTCGGCGATCAGGCCACCCGCCTCTAGCACCAGAAGACTACCCGCCGCCATATCCCAAGGCTTGAGATTGAGCCCGCAAAAGCCATCCACCCGACCAGCGGCCACATACGCCAGATCAAGAACCACCGCGCCCATCCGACGCGCGCTGGCGCAATCGGCCAACATGCCGGCAAACTGAGGCGCAACGGCCAGATCAGTGGCCGACCCGGGAACCCGGGCGCCGATCAGTGCATCGTGGTAGCGCGTTTGGCCCGACACCCGGATGCGGCGATCGTTCAGGAACGCGCCGCCGCCACGACTGGCGGTGAAAAGCTCGTTACGGGTGGGGTCGTAAATAACCGCCTGGGTGATCTGGCCGCGATGTGCCAATGCGATCGACACGGCATAGACCGGAAAGCCATGGATAAAGTTGGTCGTGCCGTCCAGTGGGTCGATGATCCACTCGTATTCGGGCTGGGATGAACCGTTGCGCTCGCTGCCGGCATGCGAGCCGGTTTCCTCCCCCAGAAAAGCATGATCGGGATAGGCTGTGCGCAGGATGTCAATAATGGCGTTTTCGACCGCTTGGTCGACTTCCGTGACATAATCCTTAGGCCCCTTGCGCGCCACTTGCAGGCGCTCCAGATCGAGGCTGGCCCGGTTGATAATAGAGCCGGCACGGCGAGCCGCCTTGATGGCGGTGTTAAGCATGGGGTGCATAAATTTCCGTTTTTTAAGACAACAGTCGCAAGGTAACCATCGTAGCCGATAACGCGGAACCAACCCGAGTTAACGAATGGCCGGCTACAGGTCAGCCCATACGTAAACAATCTATTTTAAATGACGCAGGCGCATTCCCCGAAATGACCGTTCCTCCCACTCCTGAAACGCCATCGATATTTGCGAATTTACGCTTCGTCATGGTTCAGCCCAGTCACCCCGGCAACGTGGGGGCCGCCGCCCGGGCCATCAAGACCATGGGCTTCCAGCAACTTGTCCTGGTCGCCCCTCGCTACCCAGACATTCTGGAACAAGCCGAGGCCCAGGCACTGGCCAGCGGCGCCACCGATGTGCTTGCATCGGCGCACGTCGCCCCCACGCTTGGCCAAGCACTTACGGGCGTTACGTTGGCGTTTGCCCTGACGGCGCGCCCCCGGGACCTGGGTCCGCCAGTGTGCGACATTCGGCAAGCGGCCACGTCCGCGCGGGAACACTTGCACCTGCATCCTGCAGGCCAGGTGGCCGTGGTGCTGGGCACCGAACGCTCGGGCCTGACCAACGACCACATCGCCTTATGCCAGAAGGTATGCCATATACCCGCCAACCCTGACTACAACTCGCTGAATGTCGCGCAAGCCTTGCAACTGGCCGCCTGGGAACTGCGCTATGCCCTGGCCGAAGAAACAGGCGTCCCCATGCTGCCCCTAACAGGGAAACAGGCCGAACCTCCCGGACAAGAGCCTGCCAGCAGTGAAAAGATCCAGGCCTTTCTGGCACACTGGGAGCAAACCCTGATCGCCATCGAATTTCTCAACCCACGCCATCCCAAGAAGCTGATGCCACGCATGCGCCATCTATTTTCCCGCAACAGCCTGACCAACGACGAAGTCAATATGCTGCGTGGCGTGTGTACGGCAATGATGGAAACGGCCCTACGCGCCAGAACCTCTAGGCATGATCCGCCGGAGCAATGCTAACGATCGGAGTCGCGGTCAGACTGACGCCGGCTTGCTGCAAGGCGACAAGGCTCTGTTGATGCAAATCATTGCCCAAAACGCCGTAGTCGGAGGCTCGGGTCCAGACCCGTACCGTCAGCGTAACCGTCGTGGCGCCATACTCCGTCACGACAACTTGGGCGGCGGGCTCTTTTAACGCCAACGGATGGGCGGCAATCACGCCATGGAGCACATCGATGGCCTTCTGCGCATCCGTTTCATAGGATACGCCGACCATGAAATTCAGGCGTCGTGTGCTATTGCGGCTGAAATTTACGATGGGATTGCCCCACACCAGATTGTTGGGCAAGGTAATGTAAATGCCATCGGGCTGCCTGAACCTGCTAAGGAACAGACCTACTTCTTCGACTGTGCCCTCGGCTTTGCCGACCACATTGACATACTCACCAGTACGCAGCGGCCGCAGAACCAAAAGCATGATGCCGGCCGCAATATTTTGCAAAGTTCCTTGCAAGGCCAGCCCTATCGCCAGCCCGGCTGCCCCCAGGACCGTTATGATGCTGGCGGTTTGAACGCCCAGCCGGGCCAGCACCACGGTAAAGACAATAATCCGTATGGCCCATACGGTTACAGTATGCGCCATCGGCACGATGGTAGGGTCGATTCTGCTTGATCGGGTTGCCACGCGGCGCACCGTCCGCCCCGCCCAGATCGACAACCACCATCCGATCACCAGTATGATGACGGCGCCGACCAGGCTCATCAGCACGAGGTTGAGTGCGGGCAGCCAGGACGCCAGTTCGTTGACAGTCTGATCCATAGGTATTCCAGCAAAAACGAGTAAACGATACGCAAAAAGCGGGTGTGTTTATTGAGCGCCATGATACGCGAAACAGCTGTTCTTTTGATTACCCTGGATAATCTTTTAAAAAAGTGCTTAACTATTGAAAATTACTGTATGCGTTACAAAATAATTCGATCTGCAGATCAGGAACCTGTATAAAGACGAATAGCAGATTCGCCCGAAGGCATCACCTGAAGCGACCGCATTATCGTCACATGACACTCGGAAGCCGCTAGAGGAAGTCGTAGCATGCTGTTTCGCATTGGGCAGTTCAAAAGCATTTATACGCGTATGTTCCTCGTCATATGCATTGCAGCCATCCCGACCTTTCTTGGCTTGTGTCTTTATGTCTATCAACAACGCAATTATCTCCTCGAGTTCAGCCAGGAAAACGCGCTGCGATTCGCCAAGCTGGCCGCACACGAAGAAAACGGCCGATTCGCCAGCACGCGCGAGACCCTGAAGGCAATAGGCGCCGCCCCTTTGGTCAAGGCGCAAGACTGGGCGCTTTGCCGTCGCTATATGGCCGACCTGCTCAAATCGCAAACCTTATACGTCAACCTGGCCATTTTCTCCGTGAAGGGCGATAGCCTGTGCTCCGGTCTGCCCGACAGTGGCGATCCCGCCGAACGCCATTTTGCCGACCGACCGTACTTCCAGCGCGCATTAAGCAGCCAAGGCATGGTGATTAGCGAATTCCACATTGGGCGCATTTCGCACTTGCCAACGCTGGTCGTCGCCCTGGCTCTACGCGACGAGGCCAACCAGCCAACCGCCGTCATGGTCGCCTCAGTCAATATTTCTGCTATGGCCGAGGTGCGAAACACCCAGATGATGCGCGCCGGCGGCGGCATCGTCATTCTGGATCGCGACGGCGTCGTGCTCGACTCTTCATCCGGGGTCTATCCCGTGGGCCAGACGCTTTCCGAGCCGGCCCTGATCTCCACACTGGCAAGTGGGCATGAAGGCGCAAAAGTCATCAAAGACGCCGACGGCTCCAACCTGCTCGTCAGCTACGCCCGCATCGGTCTCGAGGAAGACCCCAACGCCCTTACCCTCCTGTTTCAGTACCCCGCCAAGGAACTCCTGGCAGAGATCAATCGCACCTTCTGGTTAAGCATCTTGGCCACTCTGGTCCTGATGCTGTTGGCGCTGACCCTGGGATGGTTCGGATTGCAGGCCTTTGTGGGCAGGAACATCACCTATCTAACCAAGGCCGCAACACAGTTACGCAAACGCAAGTTCAACACGCGCATTGCCCCTCTGACCACGGGGGCTGAATTCCAGGACATTGCCCGCCAATTCGACGAGATGGCGAAAGAACTGGGTGAACAGGAACAGCATTGGGAAGACACCATGCGCCGCCAGCGCAGCCAGAATCAGATTCTTCGGCTGATCGCCCGCGACCGTCCCATTGAAGAAACCTTGGTCACCCTCGCACGCTTCATGCAAGAACAGCATATCGGCACTCTGGCATCCATTATTCTGTTAACGCCAGACGGACAACGTGTTGAGAACTGCATTGCCCCCGATGTGCCTGAAGCCCTCGTGAAGTCGCTAATTGGCGTGGAGGTCCGGCCCCGAATGGGCACATGCGCCACAGCCATCTTGAATAAAAGAATCGCCATCACGGAAGATATCCGCACAGACCCCGACTGGGAAGTCTTTGGCTCGGCCGCCGTGGAAAACGGGCTTCTGGCGTGCTGGTCCCATCCTATTTTCTCCGCCGACAATCGGGTCCTGGGTACATTCGCCGCGTATCTGCCCGAACCCGGCGGCCCAGACCTTCATGATCTGCAGCTTGCCAAGACGGCAGCCGAACTGGCCGCCATCGCCATTGAGCACCGACGTCAAAGCGATACCCTTCGGTACCAGTCAGACCACGACGTACTGACCGGACTCTATAACCGGCAGGCGCTGATCACCTATGCATCCAGGATACTCGCCCAACCGGGCAGCGCCGAACAAGAATACTACGTGCTGATCCTGAATCTGGATGGATTCAATGAAATCAATGCCACCCTGGGGTACACCATTGGCGACGAGCTGCTTCGTCAGGTCAGCAGCCGCCTCTCGGCCTGCGTAACAAGCGATAGCCTGGTTGCCCGCTCCGGCAGCAACGAGTTCTCGCTGGTGATCGCTCAAAGCGATCTGTCCGAGGCCATCACATCCGTCGTACGGCGTTTGCTGAATGAAATCAAGCAGCCTTTTCTCCTGGATGATGTGCGCGTTCAGATCAGCGCCAGCATGGGGATTGCCATTTACCCTCGCCATGGCGAATTCATCAATACCTTGATGCGCCACGCAAATGCCGCCATGTACCAGGCCCGCAGCCAGGGCACAAGCTACAGCGTTCACGACCCCCAACTGGACCAACGCGCCGGCAACCGTTTGTTGCTGCTCTCCGAATTGCGGCAAGCCTTGCAGGAAAACGAGTTCGTGCTGCACTACCAGCCCAAAATCTGCCTGCGCACAGGCCGTACCGTCGGCCTGGAGGCCCTGATCCGCTGGCAGCACCCACGCGAAGGCCTGCTCGCCCCAGACAAATTCATCCATGCCGTGGAACTTAGCGACCTGATTCACCCACTCACCCTCTGGGTGGTCGAGATGGCGCTCAAGCAATGCCGTGCATGGCGCGACCAAGGCCACGATATCACCATCGCCGTCAACGTCTCCGCTCGCAACCTGACGGAGACCGCCCTTGCCAAGCGCATCCACGAAGCACTCAGGCGCCACGATATGCCCACCTGTGCTCTCGAGGTGGAGCTCACCGAAAGTTCCATCATGGCCGACCCAAGCCGCTCGGCCAGGGTGCTCCGTCGCTTGCGCGATATCGGCGTTCGCGTCGCCATCGACGATTTCGGCACCGGGCACTCGTCGCTGGCCTACCTGCAAAGGCTTCCCGTCGATAACCTCAAGCTGGACAAATCATTTGTGATGGATATGAAGGGCGCCAATACCCATGCGATTATCGGCACGGTGATCCAGTTGGCGCACGATCTGTCGATCAACGTCACCGCCGAAGGCATTGAAGACAATGCCACCTTGCAGAAGCTGTATGACATGGGTTGCGACTTCGGGCAGGGCTACTATGTGGCGCGCCCGATGTCTGCCGAGCAGGCATCCTTGTGGCTGGAAGCAAACAGCAAGGGCCCGGCGCGTTGATGCGGGCCCTTGCTGCAAACAAGGGCCGCGTTAAGCTTGCGACGGAGACTGCGTTAGGCTTGCGACAGAGGCCGGGTTAAGCCACCGCCACCAGACGGTTGAGCTTGTCTGGGTCCTGCAATAGCTCGGCGCTGGATGATTCGTGCACAATGCGCCCGCGCTCCAGCACAACAACCTTCTCGGTCAGCTCGAGCGCCATGCGGGCATGCTGCTCCACCACGATGACCGCCATGCCGCTTTCCTTGACCAGGCGGTGCACCACCCCCAGAAGTTCTTGCACGATAATGGGCGCCAGTCCTTCCATGGGTTCGTCCAGCAGCAACAAGCGCGGATTCACCATAAGCGCACGGGCGATCGCCAGCATTTGCTGCTCGCCGCCCGATAACTGGTTGCCCATATTGTTGCGCCGCTCTTCGAGCCTGGGAAACAACTTGAAGACCTTGGCCGCATCCCATTCGCCCGGACGTTCGACCACCGCAAGATGCTCTTCGACAGACAGCGAGGGATACATGTGACGCTCTTGGGGCACCCAGCCCAGCCCGGCATGGGCACGGCGGTAGGTGGGCATGTGCGTCATGTCTTTGCCGCGCCAGCGTAACGAGCCGCTATGCAATTGGGTAAGCCCCATCATGGTCAGCAATGTGGTGGACTTCCCCATACCATTGCGACCCAGCAAGGCCAGGCTATCACCCTCGCGAATGCCCAGGTTGATGTCCTCGAGCACGACGGACTCGCCATACCCTGCGTTAACATGCTCCAGAGTGAGCAATTCGCCGGCTTTATTCGTCATAATGGCTGCCCTCGCCCAAGTACACTTCTTTTACCCGCACGTCCGCTGAAATTTCGGCAGGCGTACCTTCGGTAAGCACCTTGCCACCAACCAGCACGGTAATGCGTTCGGCAAACCGAAACACCAGTCCCATGTCGTGTTCGATAAACACCACCGTAACGTCGCGCGGCAACTGGGCAATGACTTCGAAGAGTTCAGCGCTCTCGGCCGATGGTATTCCGGCGGCAGGTTCGTCCAGCAGCAAAACGCGCGGCTTGGTCGCCAAAGCCAGGGCGATTTCCACGAGACGCTGCTTTCCATAAGGAAGATTGCGCGTAACCGTGTTGATTTCATGCTCGAGACGCAAAGTGCGCAGCAGCGCTATGGCTTCGTCGATTGCAGCCGTTTGTTGCTCGACAGTTTTATACCAGTCGGTGTAAAGCCGGTCACGCTCGCTGATCGCCAGAATGACGGATTCCAGAACGGTCAGCCCCAAAAACAGGGTGTTGATCTGAAAAGTGCGCGTCATTCCGCGCTTGACGCGCTCGTGCTGCTGCAAGCTGGATATGTCCTGATCACCGAAAAATACTTTGCCCGATGTGGCGGGCAAGGCGCCGGTCAGCATATTGATCAGCGTCGTCTTCCCGGCGCCGTTCGGCCCGATGATCGCATGCCTGCCGCCCGGCTCGAAGGTGAGGGAGATATCGCTATTGGCCTTGAAGGCGCCCCACTGCTTCGACAGCCCTTCGGTTCGCAAGGTTGTGTTCATGCTTTCCCCTTGACTGTTTCAGCGCGGGCGCGGCGCCGTTCGTTAAAGGCGTCGATACCACCCAGGATCCCTCCTTTGCCGACCATGACGATGACAATCAGCAGCAGTCCGATCCAGAACTGCCAGTACACGGGGTTGATGTTGGCGATTTGATCCTGGGCCACCATGAAAACGACAGCGCCAATCAGGGCGCCATATAAGCGCCCCGTACCGCCCAATACAAGAATGATCAGCAAGTCGGCCGAACGCGTGAAACCCAGAGAGTCCAGGCCCACGAATTGTGTGGTCTGGGCCAGCAGCGCACCGGCAACGCCTGCTATGGCCGCACCCACGGTGTACGTGGCGACCAAACGGCCATTGACGTTCGCTCCGATGGCCGGCATGCGCTTGCCGCCTTCGCGAATTCCGATCAGGCTAAGCCCATAGGTGGACCGTACCATGCGGCGCATCAGTAGGAACAGCAAGAACAACACGCCATAACTGTAGAAGAACGCCGTTTTTCCATACAGGTCGAACTCGAACAACCCGAACAGCGGCCAGGTTTGAATACCCCACAAGCCATCGACGCCCCCAGTGATAAAGGCGGCTTTATTCGCCACTTCGTAAAGCATCAGGCAAATGCCCAGGGTAACCATGAGCCGGGTCAGGTCGTGTCCGCGCACCACCAGGAAGCTGGTGATATAGCCGAAGATCGCCGCAACGAGCGCGGCCAGGACCAAACCTGAAATGGGTTCGCCCCACCCATGCACCGACAATAGCCCCGAGGTATAGGCGCCCAACCCAAAGAACGCGGCATGGCCCAGTGAAACGATGCCGGCATAGCCGAGAATCAGATCGAGGGATAAGGCAAACAAGCCCAGGATCATGATCTGGCTGGCAAGAACCAAATAACCTTCAAAGAGGAAAAAAACGATGAAAGGCAGCAGCCAGAAAATAATCTCAAGCTTGTGCCAACGTGCGTTGGGCACCCGCGGCGCGGGCAGCTTATCGACGAGCGATATGGAATCAAGAGATAGTTTGGTCATGAACGCCTCGTGATGAGCCCAGAGGGGAAGAGAATCAACAACACCACCATCATCCCGTAGATGACAAAGGCGCCGATGACCGGCACATAGTATTTCCCGGCAACGTCAAACACCCCCAGCAAGATAGCAGCCAGCAGCGGCCCCCGGATGGTACCTGCGCCGCCAACCGCCACGACGATCAAAAAGTAAACCATGTACTTGAGAGGGAACGTGGGGTCCAGGCCCAGCACATCGATGCCAAGGCCCCCGCCCAGGCCGGCCAGCCCCGAACCCAGGGCGAAGGTCAGGCTGAACACCCGGCCCACGTTGATGCCCATGCCCTTCGATGCCTGCTGGTTATCCACAGACGCGCGGATCTTTGCGCCAAACCGGGTGCGTTCGATAAGAAGATACAAGGCAAGCGTGATCGCGATAACAATCGCGATCAGGAACAAACGATAAACGCCCAGGCCCACGCCCATGATGACGATCTGGCCTCGCAGCCAATCGGGCATGTGAACCGGTTGCTGCGACGGGCCCCAAACAAAGGTGCCGGCCGCCACGACAACGAATACAAGGCCGATGGAAAACAGCACCTGATCCAGTTCGCCCGCCTGGTAAAGGCGGCAGTAAAGCGTTCTTTCCAGCACGAAGCCAACGAACGCGCTGACCAGGAATGCGATGGGCAGGGTGAGCAGAAACGGCACGCCCAGGCGATTCATGAGTTCCACACACACGTAGCCACCGATCATCGCGAATGCACCGTGTGCCAGATTCACGAAGTTCATCAGACCCATGGTGACGGAAAGACCGACACTGATCAGGAATAAGAGGCTGCCGTAAGCCACACCATCGAATATGACGCCAATGAGGTTCCCTAACATAGCGGCCGCCCCGTGTCCGCGCGAACGCTGAACCTTTCGCGTCCGGTGGTAGTCTGTAGCATAGGACTGCTCCCTCGTTTCGGTTTACTGAAGGTTGTAAAACACGTAGTTATGTAACGCAGGAATACTAAAGCGCGCCACACCCCTTGGTCAATGATTTGAAGGCTTTTGCGGCACGCTGCTGCTATGGGTGCGGCGATGCATTGCCGCTACGGGAAACTTAAACGACTGGCTCCCTGACTGCCTGGATCAGCCGAGCACGAGGTTCGGCTGGAACGTCAACCTGTCTGGAGTTGCGACTGTAAACGTTTTGAATAATATCGCGTATGACGGATTGAGCGACTTATATATCGAGCACCAACACCGGGCTTTTCGACCGGGAGCAACAAGGAGTGAACTGATCGTTAGCCTCGCGTTCGGCATCGGTAAGATACAGATCACGATGATCGGGAACGCCCTCGAGCACCCGGGTAAGGCAGGTGCCGCAAACGCCCTCTTCACAGGATACAGGAACGAAAACATCGTTTTCGTCGAGCACTTGGGTAATCGACTTGTCGGCGGGCACAGTGAAGGTTTGGCCGGTACTGGCAATCTTGACCTGGAAGCCGGTATCGCCGCTGGTGTCGATTTCGGCCGCGCCAAAGTACTCGAGATGGACCTGATCGCTGGGCCAACCTGCTTCTTTCGCTGTATTGATAATGAAGTCGATGAAACCAGTCGGGCCGCAAACGTACAAATGAACGCCCGGCTCGGGTTTGGCTTTGATCAGCGACACATCGAGCTTCTGTTCTGCGGGGCCGTCGTCGAAGTGGAAATGCACTTTATCGGCAAAGCTGGACTGTTTGATCGCGTCGTGAAATGCCGTGCGTTCCAGTGAACGGGTGCAGTAATGCATTTCAAAGTCGGCGTCGATGTGGCTTAGGCGGCGCGCCATGCACAAAATAGGCGTGACGCCGATACCGCCGGCGAACAGCACGGTGCGCTTGGCATGCACCAATTCAAAATGGTTTTTGGGCGAACTGATGGTAATGGTGTCGCCGGCGTTGATCTGCTCGTGAACGGCCACGGATCCACCACGGGATTCCGGATCTTTAAGTACGCCAATGATGTACCGATCTTGTTCGGTTGAATCATTCAGCAGCGAATACTGCCGAATCAGCCCTTCACGGATATGGACATCGATGTGGGCGCCTGCGCTGAATGATGGCAAAGGCTTGCCATCGACACTAGCGAGTTCCAGACTGACAATCTCCTCGGCTTCCTGGACTTTGTTGACTACTTTTACGGTGAGTTGACTCATTAAACTAATCTTCGAGATGTGGTTTGCCCACATTACTGCGGGTTGGGAACGCCGACCCGCAGCGATGCATTTATAGGTTTAAGCGGGTTCCTTGACGGCGACAGTTTCTTGTTGCTCTGATTTTATAATACGATCAAGCACTCGACGTGATTGTACGCCACCCGCGTCAATATTCAACATCAACAGGCGCCGATCAGGGTTTGCCAGAAGGTTCTGCTGTTGGGCCTCCAGCACGGCCAGATCTTCGCGGAATATCTTTCCCTGCCCCTCGCGTATAGACGAGGTCAGCTCGGCGTCGTCGGCCTTGAAGTGACGGGCAAATCCCCAGAAATACCAATGCGAGGTCTCGGTTTCGGGTGTGATGAAATCGACCACAATCGCCGAAGCCTTATCTTGGGGAGCTGCTTCAAAGCCGCCTTTACCGGCCAGCGCAACCCCGACATTGATCAGCACATGGCTGGGTGGCGTGAAACGCGATATTTGCCAGCGGTCGACAGGGACATCGTCGGGAAGGTCGTTGGCGCGTAACGCAGCTTGCCAGAACGGAGGAGCCATGATGCCATCCATATAGCGGCTGGTGATGACGGTATCGCCCTCGACCGTTGTGTGGACGGGGTGCTCGTCGATCTCGTCCTGGCCAATACTGGTGCTATGGACGTAGGCCTCGTGGGTAAGGTCCATGAGGTTGTCAATCATGAGGCGGTAGTCGCAGTTGATGTGGTACATGCCGCCGCCATAGGCCCATTCGGAACTCTCGGCCCATTCCAGGTGCGGCATAAGCGCTTCGTCGGCCTTTTCGGGATCGCCGGGCCACACCCAGATGAACCCATAGCGTTCAACGACCGGATAGCTTTTAATACAGGGAAACCCCGCCACGCGCTGCATGGGCATGGATACCGCCTTGCCGTCGCACCCCATGGCCAGGCCATGGTAACCGCAGACCAGGTTCCCTTTGTCGACAAACCCCAGCGACAGCGCGGCGCCCCGATGCGGGCAGAAATCTTCAACAGCGCATGCCTTGCCCTCGGGGCCGCGAAAGAAAGCAATTTTTTCCCCGCAGATTTTTCGCCCCAGGGGTTTGGATTCAATTTCGTTGGGGGTACAGGCTACGTACCAGGTATTTTTGGGAAACATAAGGCGCCTCGCAAAATATTGAATGACATGCTTGAGCCTTTAGCCCAGCCGCGAAGACATACTTTTTCCGGGCTTGTTTCGACAAAGGTTCAGTGCACTGAATGTATGGATAAATTTTACTTCAACGCAATGAAGGCACAACACGGGTTTTCCCTTAATTTGTATCTTCGGCGGCAAGCGGCTCGCTGGATTTAGAGACTAGGTCGCGCGGCGGCGCTAAAGGAGCACGACTTTGCGAATTATTGATATGCACCAGCTTTTGCAAGAGCGCCATGAATGTCGCCTCTTCGTCGGCGGTGAAACCCTCGAATAAGCGGTCGTGCAAACGCGCAATGCCCGGGCGAGTTTGCTGCAATAGCGCTTTACCCGCGTCACTGAGGAATAAGGCCCGTTGGCGGCGATTGTTTGGATCCAGGTAGCGGATAAGCAGTTTTTTTTCTTCCAGCCGGATCGCCACGCTGGCCGCTGTGGACGTATCAATCGCCACCAAGCCCGCCAGCGACACCTGATCGATACCCGGGTGTTCGGCCAATATCCGCAAGATGGCATATTGCACAGGAGTCACCAAGGCCTCTAGTTCATCATGAAAAATCGATGCAGATATCTGTTGAGCCCGTCGCAACAAGTGGCCGGGCTGGACATACAGATCTGTCAGGGCGGGAAGCGAATCGCCGTTTTTCATGGAGTAAGGGCCTTTGGAACGCATTGTCTTAATTTATTCTAGCAATCTACTGCTATTCGTGCCGAACTTGAAAAAACATGTCGTATGACATATCATATGATAGGTTATCAGGAGGTATTCTTATGGAAAGGCATACGGGCGATCTCTCCTTGCTCATGGAGCGAAACGATCAAACCAGCTTCACGCGCGGCCGCAAGTTTTCTTCCAACGAGCTGCACATCATGCTGCTGGCGTTGCTTGAAACTGGCCCCAGCCATGGCTACGAGTTGATCAAAGCGCTGCAAAGCCGTTCCGGTGGCTTCTGGAAACCCAGCCCCGGCATGTTGTATCCCGCGCTAAGCCATCTCGAAGATTTAGGTTATGCGCGCGTGTCGGCAAGCAACAACAAGAAATCGTATGCACTCCTGCCCGACGGCTTGCGTTATCTGAATCAACATCGGGACCAGGCTTCGGTATTGCTTGCCGGGTTGGCCCACATGGCCCGAAAAATGAAATACCTGCAAGGGGCCATCGCCGACAGCGACGAGGCCGCCCAGGACAACTGGCTGCCCGAATTCGTTAGGGCACGGCTGGCATTCAAGCGTGCGTTATTGCTGAAAAGCGCCGCAGACGCGGTCGAGCAACGGCGCGTTACGGCCATTCTCGAACGCGCCACTCGGGAAATCAACCAATTTGATCAATCTATCAACGGACATTCATCATGACATCTTCTGATCTCACCACCCCATCCGCCTATGTTGTCGAACGTGTACGTCATGCCATCCGCGCCCGGATGCTAACCGTGCGCGACATCAGCAAGGTCACACCGCAATTAGTCAGGGTTACCTTCCACAGCCCCGACCTGGAAGGCTTTGTGTCCGCTTCGTTCGACGACCATATCAAGCTGTTCTTCCCCGCCGACGGCATTCCTATTTTGCCCACACCATCAGAACAAGGGCTGGCATTCCCGGAAGGCGCCCAACGCCCACCCACCCGCGACTACACGCCGCGAAGCTATCGCGCCACTCAGAACGAACTGGATATAGAGTTTGTCTTGCACGGCGACGGCCCTGCTGCCAACTGGGTCTCCCGGGCGAAAGTCGGCGACCAATTAGTAATCGCCGGGCCGCGCGGGTCTTTCGTTATTCCGGATACCTTCAACTGGTTATGGCTGATAGGCGACGAAACCGCCCTGCCCGCCATCGCCCGCCGACTGGAGGAGCTGCCATCGGGCGCCTCGGCGACTGTGGTTGCCTTGGTGCAAAACGCCTCTGAACAACAAAGCTTCTCGACCAAGGCGAATGCCCAGATTCACTGGGTGCATCGCGACGAGCAGAGCGCAGCAACCGGCGACCCGCTGGAAGCGGCTGTCCGGCAACTGGATATACCCGCTTCGGGGGAAGGCTATATTTGGGCGGCCGGCGAAGCCGCGCAGATGCGCGCCATACATCAGTACCTGACCAAAGAAAAGGGTATCGCCAAGACGCGCATCCGCGCCAGCAGCTACTGGAAGAAAGGCGCGGCCGCCGTCCACGAAACCCTCGGCGCCGACAGCTAAAGAGGCGTGGCGGTCAGAGCCCCAGATACGACTTGCGGATGCGTTCGCCCTGCAAGAGCTCTTGGCCGCCGCCTTGCGCAACCACGATACCTTGCTCGAGTATATAGGCATGGTCGCAAACCCCCAGAGCCTGGCGCACATTCTGCTCGACCAGCAGCACGCCCGTGCCACGACTGCAAATTTCCTGCAGAATGCGGAACAAGCCGCTGACCATGCGCGGCGCCAATCCCAGGGAAGGTTCGTCCAGCAAAATGCATCGGGGTTTGCCCATTAATGCCCGTCCGACAGCCACCATTTGCTGCTCACCGCCACTCATGCTGCCCGCCGCCTGATCACGCCGCTCGGCCAGACGCGGAAAAAGCTCAAACACCTCGTTCATCAGGGCTTCGCGCTCGTTGGCAGGGATCAAGTACCCCCCTAGCTCCAGGTTTTCAGCCACGGTCATTTGGCCGAACAAATGCCGGCCTTCGGGCACCAGCACCAGACCGTCTTTGACCCGGCGCGACACGCTGACATCGTTGATAAGCTGCCCGGCTAAACGCACCTCTCCGGCAGCCACCGGGAGAATGCCCGACAATGCGCTCATCAGCGTTGTCTTGCCTGCTCCGTTGGGGCCCACGATCACAGTGAACTTTCCTTTGGGAACCTGGATGCTGATGTCCTTGATAATCTGCAAAGGGCCATAACCAGCGCACAACCCCTTGGTCTCCAGCAACATGCTCATGCCGTATCCTCTTCGCCCAGGTAAGCGTCAATAACCTTGGGATTCGCGGCAACCTCTTCAGGCGTGCCGTCCGCCAGCAACTGACCAAAGTTAAGTACCGCCACGCGATCCACCGCTCGCATCAATGTCTTGACCGCATGCTCGATCCACACCACTGTCAGTGAATAACGCTCACGCAGACTGGCGATCAACCGGGCAACTTCCTCGACCTCGCCTTCAGTCAGGCCGGCAGCGACCTCATCGAGCAGCAACAGCTTGGGCGACGTTGCCAAGGCCATGGCAATTTCCAACAGGCGCTGGCGTGCCGGCGGCAGAGCTCCGGCAAGTTCGTCGGCCGCATCAGCCATGCCCACGGCGTACATGACTTCGTCGATCAAAGCGGCAGCGGCGGTATTCGCATGCCGGGGATTGCCAAAGGTGAATGCAAAGCGCACGTTTTCACGCGCCGTCATGTCCGCGAAGATACGGGGAGTCTGGAAGGTGCGTGCCACGCCGCTGCGGCAAAAAGCATCAGGCTTGCGACCGCCCATCGATACGCCACGGATGAAAACTTGCCCCGACGTGGGAACTTGTATGCCACTGATGGAGTGAAACAGCGTTGTCTTGCCCGCGCCATTTGGCCCGATGATCCCGACGAACTCGCCTTCACGCACTTGCAGGTTGATGTCCGACAAGGCCTTGAGCCCGCCGAACTGAACGCCCAGGCCCACGATATCAAGTATCACTTGGCTCATTTCGCTCCTCCTTGACCCGAAAAGAGCCTGCGCCATTGAACGCCTGCGAGACCGCGCGGCATGAAGAGCACACTAAGGATCAGCAACACGCCCAGGATGATCAGATAGGCTTGCGGCAAATTCATACGCAGGAGGTCGGAGAGAATGCTTAATGCAATCGCAGCGAGAATCGGGCCTCGCAAGGTGGCCGCGCCCCCGACCATCGCAATCAAGACGGTTTGAAAGCCGATGAATGGATTGAAGGCGGTATGCGGATCGATGTAAGTCCAGCGCACGGCCATGGCGGCGCCGATCGCGCCGGCGAATGCCGCGCTAAGCGCGAAACCGATAATCTTTATCTTGCGCGCATTTACACCGAACGTCGCGGTGCGTTGTTCATCTTCGCCAATCCCGCGCATGGCAAAGCCAAGACTGGAGCGCTCCACCAGGCGAAAGACGACGACAGCCAACAAGGTCAGCAAAAGCACGGTCCAGTACACGACCTCGTTGGATGGCACCTCCATGATGACGCGCCCGACCGTACCGAACGCGCTCTTTTCCACATAGGTGACGGTATGCTTTACCAACTCGCCCATGCCGAAGGTCAGAATGGCAAAATAGGTGCCGCGCAAATGCATGACGGCTGCGCCCAATATGGCGGCAAAGGCGGCCGACACCACAGCGCCCGTGACAATCAACATGGGCCAGGGCAGTGTATCGAAGCCCCATGCCGTGGTGTAGGCGCCCAGCCCGAACAGGGCCGACGTGGCCAGCGACAGATAACGTGTAGCGCCGCTGAACATGGACCAACTGACCGCCAGCACCACGTACATCATGCACGTCATTAGCAGCGACACCCAGAACTCGGAGAACACCCAAGGTCCGGCTGCCAGCACCAGGCCACACAGCAAGACAAAAAGAAGGAATTTTTTCATTTGGCGAACAGTCCCTTGGGTCGCAGCATAAGAATCAACACAAATACGCTATAGCTGAGAATCATTTTGAGCGACGGATTGGTCAGGTGCGTGCCAAAGCTTTCAATCAAACCCAACAGCATGGCGGCAAGAAAACTGCCGCCAATACTGCCCAGCCCGCCCAATGTGATAACGATAAGCGCCATGATGGTGTAGGACTCGCCCACCGAAGGGGAAACCTCGTAGATCATGCTTAACAGCGACCCGGCAAAACCAGCCATGGCAATGCCCAGGCCAAACACGAAAGGATTAAGGCGAGACGAATCCACGCCAACCAGTTGCGCGCCCAGAGGCGATTGCAACATGCCTCGCACAGCCTTGCCGATCAAGGTTCGCTGCAACAGAAGGATCAAGCCAATGCTGATGGCGACGCCCAAGAACAGCACCAGCAACCGGTTCTGGGTCACGATCACGCCGGCAAACTTGACAGGGTCGTTCAGGAAATCATAGCCATGCAAATCCGAGCCCCAGATCAGAGTGGCGACGTTCTGCAAAATGAACATCAAGCCGAAACCAATGATCAAGCTGCGCTCTTCGACCTGGTCGAGCGACTTGGACTGAGCCGTCAGACGGCGAAAGACGGTGGCGTACAGGATCACACCCAGCACAAAGCAGATCAGTGTGACGACAGGCAGGAACCACAACGGATTGACGCCAGTCACCAGATGCAGGGTCACCATCAGGAACGCACCAATCATCAGGAACTCGCCATGCGCGATATTGAGTATGCGCATCAGCCCATACTGCATATTCAGGCCAATGGCCACCACCGCATAGATACCGCCTATCACCAGGCCATTGACGGCCAGATCGGCGAACAGTGAGAGATTCATTATTTAATCATCCGATTCATGTCGGGAACAACGCTGAACAACAGAATCGCCACACCCCGTGCGGGCTGCCGGCCGCCTTCACTCGTCTGGATGAAGGCGGCCGGCAAAATGTCTGGAGCGCGCTAAACGCGGCCCCATACTTCGCACCGGCTGTCCGATTGATTACTTCCAGTCGGGCTTGGGCACAATCAGCTCGGCTGTTGCACGATCCTTGGGCCAGACGACTTCAAACTCGTCGCCCTGCCACTGACTGACCGTACCTGGAATGCTGTCGTTCTCGCCGTCCTTGAAATGGATCTTGCCCAGGATGGTGTCGAACTCATTGCTGGCAATGTAGTCGCGCAGCTTCTTGCGATCCAGGCCCACTTCTTCGATAGCCTTCTGCAGGATTTCAAGGCCGGCATAGGCGTGGCCGCTGGCCCAGCGATCGGGCTCTTTGTTCGCATGCTTCACGTGCGCATCGAAATATTCCTTGGCGGCAGGCGTCACCTTGGCGTTCCAGGAACCCATGCCCAACACGCCTTCGGTGTTCTCGCCGATGCGCTGCTTATACAGTGGGAAAGCCGTACCCACGGATGCATAGAAGAACTTGGGATTGAACTCGATTTCGCGCGCTTGCGAAGACACCAGCAAGGTGTCGGGCGGATAAGTAATCGCGATAAAGGCATCAGGGTCCTTGGCCTTGATCGACTTCAGCACGGGCGAAAGATCTTTCACGCCAAGCGGGTAGCTGACATCTTCAACCAGTTCGATGTTTCGCTCTTTCAGGGATTCACGCAAGGCAGCCACGTTTTCCAGACCGAACAAGTCATCCATATAGACGGTGGCCACCGTCTTGACCTGGTTGGCAGCCAACATGTCGGCCACCGAATCCATCATCTTGTCGGGCTGCTGGAGCAGGGAAAAGAAATACGGCAGCTTCATGTCGATGAGCTTGCGCGACAAGGCGGTGGGAGCCAGGAAAGGATAGCCGTAGCGGTTGGCGATCGGCGCAATGGCAAAGTTCATGGCCGAGCCCCACGGCGGCAGGATCAGATCGAGCTTGTCGCTGCCCATCATCTTCTGATAGGTGCGAACGGCTGTCTCGATATCGCTTCGGTCCTCGTAGGAGATCAGCTCGACCTTGCGCTTCTTGCCGTCGACCATAATGCCGCCATTGGCGTTGACCTGCTCCGCCCACAACAGGTAGTTAGGCTCTTGCGACACCTGCGCCCCGCCCGCGTAAGGACCTGTGCGCGACATGGTGTAACCAATACGAATAGGGTCATCGTCGGCCGCCTGCGCGACCCCCGCGAAAGGCATCGCCAGCGTAGCGGCCATAGCAGCCGTCAGCAGCGTGCGTCTTTTTGATTTGAATGGATTCATGAAGAACTCCTCGACTTTAAATTGGAACTACCTTGATAAGGCCCTGCATCCGTGATGAATGGATTATTTGCATCGGGATACCGGACCTTCCCCCATTTGGATCTTGCGACCCCCGTTTAAACACATTGAATCGGCTACAACGAAGCCATCCGCAGCACCGGCAATACATCGACAACATCTTCGGCATGCTGAGTGGCATGCTGCAAATTGAATAAAGCAATCTGGCGGTGCTCTTCGGCCAAGGCCTGCGCGCGTGCGCCCTGCCCCTTGCGCAATGCCTCGACCAGCGCATGATGCTGGTGTTGCGCATAACGCATGGCCTCGTCGCTGTCGGGCCGGCTGGCATGAAATGGCAGCATTCCCCCCGCCGCTGCGAATGGAATACGATCCAGAAACTGTAAGGTCTGCTTCAGCACCTTGTGATCGGCAGCATCGATGATCAAGCCATGAAACTTGACGTTATTCGCCAGGTAGGCAGCAATGGCTTGCATATCCAGGGGCGCCGTCTCCAACACTCGGGCGCCCTCGTCCAGGCAGGCCTGGAGCTGCAGGCTCAGTTGGGCCGACACCCCTTTTTCGGCGACAAGGCGCGCTGCCATCCCTTCAAGATACGCATGCACAGAAATCGCCTCGGAAATCTCACGCGCGGTATAGGCCTTGACGACATAGCCCCCACCCTTGACCCGCTCAACCAAGCCTTGTTGTTCAAGCATCAGCAACGCAGCCCGCACCGGTGTTCGCGACGCATCCAGCATGGCCGACAAGGTCGCCTCGACCAGGCGCTCGCCCGCCAGCAATTTGCCTTGCATGATGAGGTTTCGTAGTTCGACCACAAGACGCGCTGTCTGGGTATCCATTTTCTGTTCACTACGCATGTTTAGAAGCCGACCTCGCCAAGGCGTAAAACACGCCGCTGAAAACCAATATAAGTCGACAGGATACAAATTTTTAATACATAAACCGTCGAGATACAAGGAAACAAAGTCTGGCAACTGTATACCGGAATTCTTATGATGTATACCGAAACTAGGGTAAATACCTATATTAGGTGTTCTTATACGCTATATTTTTAGCTATTTCCTTTGCTTGGTATACCAAAAGATCGATCGGTGTACTGCGATTTACCCAACGGTCTTTTGCTGATCGTAGGGCGGGCGCCCCCACAACGAACAAATTTCAGCCGCCCGCGCCTTTAGTACCCCTCGTTGATCAGTTCAGCGAGACGTCATCGTGCATTGCCTTGCGGCATACCGATTAGATCCGTCACGCCGTAGTCCAGCCCTGCCTGGCTCAGTGCGGCGGTCACCTGCCCGCGATGATGGGTTTGATGATTGAAAAAGTGCAGAACGAACTCCCACAAAGGGCCCCGCTTTTCTTCACGCGTCACGATGCTGGTGTAGCGAAGATCGCCTTCCAGATGGGTGCGAGTCAGGCCAGCCGCCCAGTCGATTATCTGACGATCAGTTTGGGTACGCGCCTCGCCCAGTGTCTTCAAGTCTGCGTAAAGCACCTGGTCCAGGCGCTCGGCATGATAGGGCACCCCGGTAAACCTGCCTAGCCAAATTCGATCGGCCAGTAACAGATGATTCAATGTCTTGTGGATGGATCCAAAGTACAGTTGCCGATCCAGGTAATAATCGACTTCGGGCAATTGGGAGGCGGCACGATAGAGCTTCGTATTGAACCACTGGTTGTATTGCGCCATGCACCTGGCGCTGTCGGGAGTCATGGACGGTTCCTCCGGGTCAGGTAGTGTGCAAAGTTATTCTACTATTGCCCGATACCCGCCCATCATTCATGCGTCTAGAAGTCACCCCTATGAACGAAAAGAACAGCCGCTGGGATAGCGTTTACAGCAACTCTGCCGCACGCGTCCCTGGCAAAGAAATCCCCCTTCCAACCTTTATCGACTGTGCAGAACAGTTTCCCGCCCGTGGCCGCTGCCTGGAAATCGCGTGCGGCCAAGGCCAGACTGCTGTATGGCTTGCACGCCGGGGAATGGATGTGTATGGCGTGGACCTATCACCCGTGGCCATTGCTCAAGCCCGGATGCTTGCCACAAACGCTGGCGTAAGCGAACACTGCCACTTCGAGGTGCACGATCTGGATGCCGGCCTTCCCGACACGCCCCCGGTCGACTTGCTGCTGTGTCATAAGTTTCGTGACACCCGGCTGTACCCAGCCATGAAAGCCCGGCTTGCCCCTGGCGGAATGCTCGCCATTGTCGTGCTCAGCGAGGTTGACGCCAAGCCGGGCCGGTTCCGGGCAAAGGCGGGAGAGCTACAGCACGCCTTCGGCGGGATGCAGATCGTGAGCCAGGGTGAGAAAGACGGGCTGGGCTGGCTGGTGGGGCGCATGAGCGACGCCACTTCAGGAAAAAACTAGGGTTAACGCTTTCAAGTCTCTCATTCATGCTACGAAATATTTCGGCTATGCTGTGGCTACCTAGCCGGTGCAAGACATCGGCATAGAACGAAGCAACCAAGCCAAGGTTCAGGCAGCATAAAGAAGCCTGGTTTTCAAACCATTTTTCATCGAGGGCGCTATGGGCAATCCTTGTATTATCTGCGTGGCGATCACGGGGTCGGTTCCTAACAAAAAAGACAACCCCGCAGTTCCCGTCACAGTTTCCGAACAAGTTGAAAGCACGCACGAAGCCTTCGAGGCGGGCGCCACGATTGTTCATGCCCATGTGCGGCAAGATGACGGGCGGCCAACATCCGATCCCGACCGTTTTGCTCAGCTTATGGAAGGCATCAGAAAGCATTGCCCCGGCATGATCATTCAGCTCTCCACGGGTGGGCGCTCCGGGGCGGACCGTGAACGCGGTGGAATGCTGCCGCTCGCCCCCGAGATGGCCTCGCTGGCTGTTGGTTCAAATAATTTCCCAACACGCGTCTACGAGAATTCTCCTGATCTCGTGGATTGGCTGGCCGCGGAAATGATCCAGTACAACGTCAAGCCCGAGATCGAAGCCTTCGACCTGAGCCATATCTTCAAGGCCAAGGAAATGTGGGACCGTGGGCAGATCCAGGGCCGGCCTTACGTTCAGTTTGTCATGGGCGTAAAAAACGCCATGCCCGTCGATCGCGACGTCTTTGATTACTACGTGCATACCGTTCAACGTCTTTTCGGCCTGGATGCGCCCTGGTGCGCCGCCGGCATCGGCGCGAACCAGATCGTGCTTAACGAATGGACAGTCGCCGCCGGCGGCCACGCTCGCACGGGGCTTGAAGACAATATCCGGCTTGACCGGAACAACCTCGCACCCTCGAACGCCGCCCTGGTGCGCCGTGCGGCGGAGCTTTGCGAACGATACGAGCGACCAGTGGCAACCTGGCAGCAAGCACGGTCGATTCTGAAGCTGTCGCCAGCGGCGGCATGAACATGCATTGACATGGGGTCAATGCGTATAGAGGTGGACAACCTACTTCGGTTAGTCTTAGAGATTCCAGTAACCAAACTTTTCCGGAAAGAGCGAAACCCGCTCGAAGCCTACCGGATTCTTGGCAACAAAGAGCGTCAATACGTTCTGGCTAACGCCAAGAAGTAGCTCAACATAAAAAAACCCTGAATTGATGTTTTTGCAGTAGATTATTAACTCGGCCCACAAGTAACAAAATTTGAATTAAATATGTTTTTGTAAGGATGGGCATGCGAAAGATCGTGATCGCCGTATTGTCGCTGGCTATGGCTGGATGCGCCACTAAGAACTATGGCCGACAAGGAGAACTGACCGACTATGAGCGTCAAACAATGACGTGTCGAGAAATCGCGCTAGAAGAGGCCAAGGTTATGGGCTTCCTGGATCACGTTGACAAAGAAAGTCAGTTCGACGGTCGATCGGTTCTATCTTTCCTTGGCGACTTCGGCATCGGTAACTTGATGGAAAAAGACAACGCCGTCACAAGCGCCAATAGCAGACTAAAGCAACTGAAGGATGTATCCGCTCAGAAAGGATGCGCTCAAGGGGCCGGCGACGGCGGGAGCCAATCACCCCAGGCGACCCAATAAGAAATGAAATTAATGTAGTTTTGCAAGAAAGTAGAAATGATGTTTTTCAGTACCAGCGCAGCAGCCAAAGCATTTATCGCAGTGGGGGTCGCGATTTTGGGCGTGGTGTGTTGGGATGCGTTTCAGCGCAAGTGAGTTGCGGACCAACGACAGCGAGGTGACAACGTGACCTCTATTTCTGTATTCGACGCCCTGCCAGAAGCGCTCATGACCGTTGGGGTGATTGCTGTTGTGGTGCTGTGGGTGAGTGCCGGTCTTGCACTAAAGCTGTAAGTGGCGGAGGCGGGCCTGGTTTAGATGAAGTTACAGAAATTTCGTAGATGGAGGCAGACGTGCGCACACCTAAGCAGGCGCAACATCCACTTACCACTGAGCTCAACGCCGATGACGAGAGTATCGGTCATCATGAGTTCGGTGGGGCGTGGACGGTCATGAAACTCGAAGCCGTGCAGAAGTACCTGTCAGCATATGCTCAAGCGCTTAAAAACAAGTCCTTCACAAAAATCTATATTGACGCGTTTGCTGGCACGGGACGGTGTGATATCAAGGTAGATGGGCAAAAGCGAACAGTCGATGGCTCGGCTAGCCGAGCACTGGATATCGAGCCACCTTTTCACAAGTATTACTTCATTGAGCGCGACCGCAAGAAGCAAAGTGCCCTACGTGATCTAAAAGACGCATACCCTGGCCGATCGATTGACATAATGCACAGTGATGCCAACGTTGCTATTGAGGCTATATGTAAAAAATATTCTTGGCGAAAAGAGCGAGCGGTATTGTTTCTTGATCCGTATGGAATGGAGCTCGCCTGGGAAACGCTTGTCGCATTATCGAACGCGCCCGGAATCGATATCTGGTACCTCTTCCCATATTCAGGGCTGTATCGCCAGGCAACTAAAAGCGCAGCAGCGCTCGACGCGGGCAAGGAGGCGGCGTTGGATCGAATACTGGGAACGAGAGAATGGAGGGATAAGTTCTACGCGCCACCAGCGCAGAAATCCTTATTCGGGGAAGACATTGATGAGCGGCAGGTCGAGCATACAGAAATGCTACAGTTCGTCTCCGAACGTCTGGGGGAAATCTTCACAAGCGTCACCGGCCCTAAAATCCTATACCAAAGTGGAGATGAGAAAAACCCAAGAGGCTCACCACTATTTGCACTTTATTTTTTGCTTTCGAATCCGAGCCCGAAAGCAATTGGCGTCGCGACAAATATCGCAAGCCATATATTGAAATCATAATTATGCCCTCAAGTATCGCAAAGCGTAATTAATTTCAAATATTTATCCTACTTGCGCTTGAATTTTTGAACACGGTATTTATACTGTACATACAGACAGTCAACAGGACCATCAGCATGAAGAAAACAGGAATAGAGTGGACCGAAATGACATGGAATCCCGTCACCGGCTGCATTAAGGTGAGTCAGGGCTGCAAGAACTGTTACGCTGAAAAAATGGCAAAACGTCTCGTGGCCATGGGCTCACCACGATACGTCAACGGATTCCAGCCGACCTTGCATTCAGACCTTATCGCAGCGCCAAGAAAATGGAAGAAGCCGCGCTTAGTCTTCGTAAACTCAATGAGCGACCTGTTCCAAGACGATGTGCCGTTCGATTTTATAAATGCTGTCTTTAAAACGATGGTCGACTGCCCTCAACACACTTTTCAGATCTTAACGAAGCGATCTGAACGATTGCTGCAAATCGCAAACCAGTTACCTTGGACTGATAATATTTGGATGGGCGTCAGCGTCGAGGACAAACGCGTCAAACATCGCGTTACAGACTTGGCAAAAACACCTGCAAAAGTGAAATTCTTGTCCTGCGAGCCCTTGATAGGTCCTCTAGATGACTTACGTTTGCAGGGCATTGATTGGGTAATTGTTGGCGGCGAATCCGGCAAAGGCGCGCGACCAATGCTCGAAGAATGGGCTCAATCGATCCGCGTTCAGTGCGAGGACGCGGATGTCGCGTTTTTCTTTAAACAGTGGGGCGGTGTGCGAAAAGAAAAAACCGGGCGCCTACTTAACGGCAAGACCTACGACGACATGCCTCGCCACAGCCATCGATCGTCTATGCTCGAACAATCAATCGCCTTGTAGCGATTATCTCCTTGCAAGGGATTCCCCCAAGCGGGCCGCTGCTAGGTCTTCTTTCGCCCGCCCTAATCCTCTGGTAGCACTCTCATCCCCGTGCGCCCCACAAACTCGTCATAACTGACCCGCGCCCCCGCCACGGCAACCGGGCTATTCGCCTGCCAATGCACCCATGATTTCCCGATCGTCGCATGGTAGACAACCTTGTACAGATAGCTCGGCACCGTCATCCCGCCCGCCCCCGATCGTCGCCGACCTCTCCGCATACACCGGCCCCGTGAAAACATACACATCGCCCTTTGTTGCGCGCAAAGTAATAATGAGCCACTTCGCGCAAAGTAAAACTGAACCACT
>JBIQKZ010000017.1:0-86770 GCA_044464765.1 Pusillimonas sp. | reverse complement strand
GTGGTTCAGTTTTACTTTGCGCGAAGTGGCTCATTATTACTTTGCGCGCAACAATGGCGAAGCCGTCCTTGCCTCCGAAGCCCTGCGCTTGGCTTCAGGCGATTCGTATTTTGGTAGTTCCTTCAACTGATCCTTGGTGTAGCCTGCCAAAATGAGCTTGTCGCCGGCTTTCTGGATCTTGTCGAACGGGATGGCAACGTTGTGCTCGCCCACGCCCAAAAAGCCGCCCGCACCGACAATTAAAGAAGTCACCTGTCCGTCGGAAGATACCGTTGCGTCAGTGATATTCCCAATTTTTTCATCCGCTTCGTTATAAACGCTTTCACCCATAAACCCGTCCTTAAGGCTCTTGTCGGAGCTTGATGGATTTGCGGGAATGCTGTCGCTTGCCGCGCTGCTGGTGTTGCCCGCAGGCGCTGTGGATTCTGTGGGTGCGCTCGTAGTGTTAGTTTGGGCAAATACAGTGGGCGCTATGGCCAGGGGTAAAGAGCTGATGGCTATTGCGATAAGCTTTTTCATGAGTGCCTCTCGGTAAATGGTCAATGGACCCTTCTTCCAGCAAGTAGCATGCCGAGAGGTGTATTAACTATGGTCAAATGCTGGCTTAAGTTTCTTGCTGAACATTTGCCCCATCTATACTGGGAAATTTCCTTGGGCTCGGCGCCATGATGCAATCCATTCTGCAACTCATTGAAGAACACGGCCTGCAAAGTTCATCCCCGGCTTTGCATCCATTGCAAGCGTGCTGGCCGGTACGGTGGGAACGCGCGGGCGAAACTTTCTGCTGTTCGACGCGATTGGCGCGGCGATCTGGTCGGGTTCTGCCGTCTATCTGGGTTCATTGTTCAGCACGGCTGTTGATGAGCTACTGGATGTGCTGGTCAATCTCGGTATAAGCGAAACCCGCTGGCGCATTGCCCGGCGCGCTGCGGGGTCTGCGGCGCGATGGCTTAGGAAAGGCGCTGGATGATATCGTCGGCCCCCAGCACATCGCCGAAATAAAGCATCCAGGCCTGCAAGGAAAACTCGTGCTCGTGATCTGAGAAAGCCGACAATGCGTCGTGGACCATAATGGTTCGATAGTTCAGCATCATGGCATTACGACCGGTTGATTCACAACAGACGTTGGTGGTGGTGCCCCCGATCAGCACGTTCTTGATTCCCTTTTCTTGCAGCACGTCGTTCAGGTTGGATGAGTTGGGCGCAAGGGCGCTGTAATACTTCTTGATCACCCGGGCGTCTTCGTCGGCGGCATTCAGGTCGGCCGCCAGTTCGAACCCCGAGTGTCCGGCCGACAACTGCTCGAGACGTTTCTGGCTGAGCTCGGGCTTTAAAAGGTCTTGATGAAAATGCACCCAGAAGGTGTCTGCATCGTCGGCGCAGGTTTGTACCCATATGACGTGGCCGCCGGCATTCCGTAGTGCATCGGCCAGGCGATTGACGGCCGGAAAGGTTGCGCGTGCCGCCTTGCACTCACCCATGTAGCCGGGTTGCGTAAAGAAATTCTGCAGATCAATAACGACGAAGGCGGTTTCCTCGGGTTTGAAGGTTTTGTAGGGATGCAGTGCGCCTTGACGCGCATTGACACGGTCGGTGACCCAGCTTGGGAATTTCATGGAATCTCCTTTGTGGGGCCTGTCGGGTGGACATTGAAGCGTTGTAAGGCACAGGCCCAATAGTGATGTCCGCGTTAGCCTGACGCGGGCATGCGAATAACCGGTTTAATGGCGACGCCCGCTTCCATGTCGTCAACCGCTTGATTGATATCAGCGAATTCGTAGAAGCGAATGAGCTTGTCAAAAGGAAAACGCCCTTGTTTGTACAGGTCGATCATGGTTGGGATGAATAGGTCGGGGTTGCTATCGCCTTGATGCACCCCCCGTACTGTCCGGCCCCCCAGGACCATTTGCAGGATGTTGACCTGGGCGTCTGCGCCTTTGGCGGTGTTGACCAAGGCACAGACACCACGCGGGGTCAGGTGGTTGACGGCTTCTTTGATGATGCCAAGATGTCCGGTGGTATCAATGACATAATTCAGGCCTTGCGGCGCTATGTCGCGAATACGGGCAAAGGTGTCTTCGGTTGCGCCGTTAATGACATGGGTTGCGCCCAGTTCTTGGGCCAGATCCAGGCGCAAGGGCAGGGTGTCCAGGGCAACAACGGTAGCGGCGCCGCTTAAGCGTGCCGCCATGATGGCGGACAAGCCCACCGATCCCGCGCCCAGTATTCCAATACGGCTGCCCGCAGCCACTTTCAATGCATTGATGACAGTGGAGGCGCCCGTTTGGATGCCGCAGCCCAGGGGGCCCAGTATTTCCAGAGGTACGCTGGGGTCGACGGGCACGACATTGCGCTCGGTGCAGATACTATAAGTGGCAAACGACGACTGCCCGAAAAAATGGCTGTGAATTTGTTCATCGTCTTTGCGCAACGCCGTGCTGCCGTCGGGCCGCTGGCCGGCAAACGCATGCCGGCCCAGATGCTGGCAATAAACGGCATCGCCTTGCATGCAGCTTGGGCACGAACCGCAGGAATCGAAGGTAATGACCACGGGATCGCCCGGCTTGACTTTGCGTACAGCCCGGCCTACCTGTCGGACGATGCCCGCACCTTCGTGGCCCAGCACCGTGGGCTTCGGTGTGAAGCCGTTGGTGTTGCGCATGTTGACGTCGGTGTGGCAGATGCCGGCGGCCTTGATTTCAACCAGCACCTCGTTGGCGCGCGGCGACTCGAGTTCGAGGGTTTCCAGCGTAAAGGGTTGGGCTGTGTCACGGCAAACGGCTGCGGTAATTTGCATGGCTATAGTGTGGCGATACGAATGATCAGAATGCGACGCGTCCTAAGTGGTTGAGGGGGCAAGGGTGCGCTTCTTACGCAGGAAATGCAAGGCAGACAACACAGCCATTAGGATAAGGCCGGCAATATCTGTCCATTCGGCGCCCGCGAAGGCCTCGGCCGGGATCAGCATCAGGATTGCGGCGATCAGGAACAGGATACGCCCAATGCTGCTGACCTGGGTGGAGAAATAACCGATGATGGCAATGGAGCCGGCCAGGATGCCCAGCGATGTCGTGAGGACGGCCCAGAGAATGACGCCGGTGGTTCCTTCCATTAACAATGGTGGCGACATCACAAACAGGAAGGGCACGACATAGGAGCACCAGCCTATTCGAGTGGCCGTCCAGGCTGCTTGCGGGCCGCTGCAGCCTGCGATATTGGCCGCCGCGAAAGCGGCAATGGCCACTGGCGGCGTCACCATGGACATCATGCCGAAATACATGACGAACATATGCGAGGCCATGGGCGAGATGCCTGCCTGGATCAGCGCAGGCGCAATCAGGGTGGCCAGCAGAATGTAGACACCGACTGTGGGCATGCCCATGCCCAGGACAATGGCCACGACCGAGGTCATGAGAAGCAGGATGATGATGCTGTCGCCACTGGCTGCGAGCAATTGCAGCGTAAGGCCGAACGCCAGCCCGGTAAGGTTCAGCACGCCAATGACCAGCCCTGCGGCGCCGGCGATCATGAGCAGGTCGAGCGATGCGCGCGCGGTGCTGATGGCGGCCAGCGACAAGTCTTTCAGGGACGCGCGCTCGCCTTTGTAGCCAAACACCAGATTAAAGATAACCAGCAAGGCAGCGGCCTGCAGGGCTGCGTATTCGGCAGAGACGCCGAAGAACATCATGCCGACGACCAGAACGATAAAGGGAATGGGAAAATACCAGCCGTGCCGCATGACTTCTTTCAGGGCCGGCAGACGATCCATAGGTTCACCCCGAATCCCACGCTTGACCGAATCCAGGTCTACTTGGATAAAGAGCGACAGATAATAAAGGCAAGCGGGAATAAAGGCGGCAATCAGGACGGCTATATAAGAAACCTGCAGCAGCTCGGCCATAAGAAAGGCGGCGGCGCCCATGACCGGCGGAGCCAATTGGCCTCCGGTGGAGCCGACGGCTTCAATGGCTGCCGCAATATTTTTGGGAAAGCCCGAGCGCTTCATCATGGGAATGGTGATAACGCCCACCGCCGCCACGTTTGATACGGCGCTGCCCGAAATCATGCCGAACAAGGCGGAGCCCACGACGGAAATCTTGGCGGAGCCGCCCCGGTATCGACCCATGAGGGCCATGGCCAGGTCGCCGAAAAAGTGGGATCCCCCCGTGGTGGCCAGAAGCTGGCCCATTAGCGTGAACGGGATAATAATCAGGATGGCGATCGACAGGGTCTGGCCAAAGACCGCGTTGGTGTCGATGCCCAAATAAACCAGCAGGCGAGACAGATCGACGGGGCGGCTGACGAACTCGTCGGGAAGCAAATGCCCAGTCAGCGCATACACCATCAGAATCACAATGACGATGACCAGGGTCAGGCCCGCCGTCCTGCGTGTCGCTTCAATGATCAGCCCGACTATGATGGCGCCGATAATGACCGCATCCAGCGGGCGGTAGATGACCTCGTTGACCAGGGTGGGGTAGCGCAACGCGATGTACCAGCAGGCAAGCAGGCCCACCAGCCCGATGATGGTGTCGATCCAGGGCGTTGGCGCGTCCGGCGGCGATGGCCTGGCGCGAATGCACAGAAACGTCAGCCCCAGCCCCAGCCCAAGGATCAGGGCCAGGAACTGTTCGTTGTAGAGCGACCAGCCGGCATACATGGGCACCTTCAGAACCCAGCCGATCACGATAACGGTCAGCAGCGCTTGAAGAGTCAGCGAGAGCTTGTTGCGAAAGCCATTTGGCATGCCACGGCGAGGTTCCAACACTGTAGAGGTCATCTTTTATTTCTCGCTGAGGGTAAGGCGGTGTTACTTGACCAGGCCTGCTTCACGATAGAAGCGCATGGCGCCTGCGTGGAAGTCGCCGGGCATGTTGTCCTTGTACATAAGCTTCACATCGAATCCAAGAAAGGGTTTGAACGAGCTGGCCAGTTCGGGCTGGTTCTCGTAGATGGTCTTGATCGCCTTGTACACGACCTCTTCGGGGACATCTTTGCCGGTGATCAGCAGATTGTCGTAGGCCAGGGTGGCTGTGGGCTCGGTGAAACCTGGAAGATTGGGAAGCGGCTTTTCCACAAACGGATAGCCATAGGGGAAGATGTCGCGCATGGCCTTTAGCGATTCTTCGTCGGTGTTCATGGGCAGCATGCGCAAGCCGCCCACCGAAGCGTCAACCTCGGTGACTTTCCCAGCGCCCACGGCAAAGAAGAACGCGTCGACGTTGCCGGACGCCAGTTCGTCGGCGCCGCGCGCAACGTTGGGCACCATGACTTGACGAATATCGGTAGGCTTAAGGCCGCCGGTTGCCAAGAGCGCATCCAGAACGGTGGTCAGCGAGCTGAGCGCGGTAAAGCCGTGGGTAACGCGTTTGCCTTTCAGGTCGGCAATGGTCTTGATGTCGGAGTCCGCACGCACGAACAAGGCCGTTTTCAATGGAAACATGACATGGGCAATCTGCAAATGCTTGGCCGGCCGGTTCTTGAACACGCGTTCGCCATGCATGGCTTCGCCGGTTTCAATGACGTTGGCGATGGCGAAATCCAGTTCGCCGGTGGCTAGCATGGGGATCAGCACGCTTTCGCCGCTGTTGGGCTGCACGCGCGCCTGCATGCCGGCTTTCTCGGTAAGCAACTTGGCAATGGCGGAGCCGCTGGAGTAGCTCATGGTGCCTTGGCTCATGGTGCCGACGCCCACGTTTTGCGCCATGGCGGTTCCGGTCAGGCTGAAAGTGAGCGCAAGCCCGGCCAAAAATTTGAGTTTCATGTTTGTCTCCCTGGAGTAGAAGTGCTTTTCTATGATGGAACGGTGGGTTAATTTAAGTGTTTAAGCGTTTGAGTATTTCTGAAGCGTGCTCATTTTTGAATCTAGCATATTTTTCAGGAAAAGTAGTAGCGGAAAAATGTGTTCGCTTGCCCGTTCTATTCAATTTGGGCGGCGCGCCTGATGCTGTTGATCATCGATGAGTTCATCAGGAGGGCATGGTGCTTTTCTGGGTCGGCAGCCGTATCGCGCATCTCCTGGCGCCGTTGCGCACGTATGGTGGGGTCGCGCTCTTCGAGCATTTTCTTATTGCGGATCGTAATGGCTTGCACATATTCGATATTGGTCAGACGCCGTTGCCGGTCGTAGACATCGAGCAGCGCCGTGCTTTCGTTGTCTTGCAAGACTCGGGTCAGCTTCTCGACCAAATTCATGGCGTCGTGGATGCCGCTGTTCAGGCCCATTCCGCCCAATGGATTGTTCACGTGGGCTGCGTCGCCGGCCAGCAGAATACGGCCCGAACGAAACGTTTTCGCCACGCGCTGGTGCACACGGTACACACTACGATAAGGAATGTCGTAGTGTTGATCGGCTGACAAAAAGCCCTGTATGCGGCTTTGCACATAGGTGTCCGATAACACTTCTTCGTCGGTTTGATCCGGCTGAATGGGGAAGGCGATGCGGTAGATTCCGGGCGGTCCGTTATGGGGCTGCACGAAAATCGCCGCCCATTCATCGGGGTCGGCAATGTAGGCGTTGCCGGTAAAACCGCGGTCTTTCAAGTTGAATGTGGTGGCGAAGACCAGGAACCGCTCGGGCCAGGTGAAACCTTCGAACTCGATCTCGGCGGTTTTCCTGACAATGCTGTGGGCGCCGTCGGCGCCGATCAGGTAACTGGCTCGCATCTCGCGGGTTGTGTCGTCCGATGCAATGTGCACCGTGACGCCGTCTTCGTCTTGTGTAAAGCCGGTGCACTGATGGCCGAACAATACCTGCGCATTGGCGAAGGTTTTCAGCTTCCGGTACGCCAGTTGGGATAGCTTGTGCTGTTCGCAGTGCAGGCGGAAGGGGTAGGGGGTTTCGTCAGCGATGATGCCCAGATCAAACTGCGCGATCAGCCCGGACTTGCGATCTCGAACCTGCCATTCGGGGACTTTAATGCCCAGTTTGAGCAGATCCTGACCGATGGACAGCGTGTCGAGCATTTCAACGGTGGGCGGGTGAAAGGTGCCTGCGCGTAAATCCGTTGGTATGTCGGCGGATTTTTCGAGCACGACAACGTTGATCCCTTTTTCCGCAAGGGCCAGGGCGCAAATCAAGCCAACCGGCCCGCCGCCGGACACAATGACAGGGTGATGTTCCATAGGAAATTGTTCCGTGGCAATAAAAAGTAAACTAATATTATCGATACATGCTCAAAAATGAGCGTGCTTTATTTTATGGGTATGTTTCAATATGGGTCAAGCATCACTTACAGCCTGTTCGCTTTTCTAAGTTGATCGCCATGCCAAACAAAGATGATCGCAACAAGAAGCACGCGTCGGCGCCCAAAAAGACGGGGCTGCGTGAAAAAGGGAAGCAGGAAAGACGCCGCCGCATACAAGCTGCGGCACGGCGCGAGTTTTCGGAAAAGGGCTACGACGTAGCCACCACTCGCGATATTGCGCTTCAGGCCGAGGTGGGCATCGGTACGCTGTTTACCTATGCCAAAGACAAGCGTGAATTGCTTATGATGATCGTGAACGAAGACCTCGACAAAGTCAGCGAGCAGGTCGAGCGCGCCATCAAAGGCGATCAGCCCTTACTGGATCAGCTTACCGCGTTCTATAAGCCACGCTACGATTACTGGGCAGCGCATCCAGCCCTGGGGCGACCCATGGTGCGTGAAATCATGGATGTGGTGGGGGCGACCAAAGAGCTTGGCCCGGAAACGGCCCGCTTCTACGAGCGCCGCTCCCGCATGATGGCCATGCTGCAGAAAATTGTCGAAAGTCGGCAGACGTCGGGAGAAGTCATCAGAGACGCCCCGGTTACGCTTATTGCGTCGCTGTTCATGACGATTTATTTAACCGAAGTGCGCCGTTGGGTGAATCAGGAAAAGCCTGACGCCCAAGAAGGGCTCGCGCGGTTTCGCGAGTTGGCGGCGTTGGCGATCCGGGGCGTGCAACGCTAAGGGTTGCGGAGCGCAGGCAGCCTGGTTGCGCGCAGCCAGATGACGTTCCCGCAGACAAACGGTATCATCGGATTCCTGTTGCCACACCCTACGCTATGTTGACTGATCCTATTGTTGTTGCGATTGCCACTGCCATAAAGAAGCGGCGCCTGCTTCCCGGAAGCAAGCTGAATGAACGCGAGCTTGGCGGGATCTTCGGCGTCAGCCGCACCATCGTGCGTCAGGCGCTTGGCCGGCTGGCGCAGGACGGACTGGTGTCCATCTCGCCCAAGCGCGCCACAACAGTGGCGCGGCCCTCGTTCGAGGATGCTTTCAACCTGTACCAGACGCTGCTGCTGATTGACTACGGGGTGGTGGACCATCTTATTCATCACATTACGCCCGAGCAGCTGGATATCCTGCATGCGCACACCTGCCTGGAAGAGGAAACCTATAAGAAGGGCACGCGTGAAGAAAGCGACGAGTTGGGTCGGGACTACCACCAGGTCATGATCGGCTTTCTGAATAACGATACGCTGTCCAAGCTGCACGCCAGTCTGCAACGCAAGGCAGGCCTGATTACGTCACTGTACAAGGTGGATTTCGATTACGGCCAGCTAAGGCACGAGCATATCGACATGGTGGATGCCTTGCGCAATAAAGAGGCGGATCGGATCAAGGCCATGCTGCGCTCGCATTACAAGCTGGTCATCCGCGGTTATCGCTTCGATGTCGAAGCCATGCCGGCCGTCGATCTGGCCGAGGCTCTCCAGCTCGATAAATAGCCGATATTTCTCCTGAATTTTTCCTGAATTCAGGGCTAACCCGAGTTGCGAGAGGGCGAAGTTCCGCCTTAAAATCTGGTATACCAAATTTTACAACATGTATACCAAATAGGCCGACCATGGGTAAAGATGAATTTTTATGGCGCGACTGGCATCCAGTTAAAATCGTCGCCGACCTTGAATACAACCACGATTATGAAACCACGGTGCTGGGCATCAAACTGGTTTTTTCCCGTGACGAGCAGGGCTACCATGTGCGCCGTGTAGCCAGCGAAGGGCCGTGTCGCATTGTCGAGCGTTACGCCACGGTCTGGGTTTGCCTGGGTGACGATCCGCTGGACTTTTTCGCTATTCCCGAATTCGATGAACACGATCGCCGTATTGTCGGCGCGGGTTCGATCCGGTTGAACGTGTCGGGTTTGCGTGCGGTAGAGAATTTCCTGGACATGGGGCATTTTCCCTATGTTCATACGGATTATCTGGGCGCTGTTCCGCATACCGAGGTCTTGCCTTACGACGTCAATATCGAGCCGGAAACCAACGAGATCTACGCCACGAACTGCCGGTTCGTGCAGCCGCGCGCATCGGCGATTGCCAGCGAGCCGATCGAGGTCAGCTACACCTACCGTGTGCCCCGGCCTTATACCGCCATCCTGTATAAAACCTGCGTTACCGAGCTCGACCGGCGTGATGCCATCTGTTTGTTCATTCAGCCGGTCACGGAAGAATGGTGTATCGCGCATACGCTCATGATCTATATCGATGACGTCAATAGCGACGAGGCATTGCGCAAGTTCCAGCAAACCATCTTTGGACAAGACCTCATGATTCTGGTGAATCAGGTGCCCAAGCGCATGCCGTTGGAACCCCGGCATGAAATTCCGGTGCGCGCGGACGCCATGTCCTCGGCATACAGGCGCTGGTTGCGTAATCACCAGATCACCTTTGGCGCTTATATTGAATCGGAAGCAACCCACGCATGACTACGACAGATATCGACACCCGTTCCTGGTTCCCCATCGCTCGCAGCGACGACGCGCCTGAACGCCACGTTTTTCAGACCCAGTTGTTTGGTTACGAGTTCGCCGTCTGGCGTGACGACCTGGGCCAGGTCAATGTATGGGAAAATCGCTGCCCACACCGCGGCCTTCGCCTCTCGCTGGGGGTGAACACCGGCGCTCAGTTGCGTTGCCAATACCATGGTTGGACGTTTGAAAGCCAGACGGGTGTCTGTACCCATGTGCCGGCCCATCCATCGCTTACCGAACCGACCAAGGCCAGCACGGTGATGCTTCAGTCGGTCGAGCAAGATGGTTTCGTCTGGTGCGCCTTGGACCCACACTCCAAGGGACCGGAATTTGCACTGGCCGGCACAGCCGATCGGGTTATCTTGCGCAGCCTGCCGATCAATTGCAATGCAGCAACGGTCCGCGCCGCACTGGCGGACTATCGCTACAACGTGCTGGGTCTCGAGCACGAGCCGCTGTCCGAGTGTGTTGTCCAGGAAAACAATTCTCACCTGCTTAGCGTATCCGCCACGGGCGCCGACGGCTCAGCACATGCTGCAACCGTGTATTTCCTGTTGCAGCCCGCGACATCCGGCAAGACAATCGTACATTCCATCCTGGTGGGCCCGGCCGCCGATGCTCGTGCGGTCCAGCGCCATCACGCCCGGCTGTTGGGCGAACTACGCGCCGGCCTGGAGCAGGCCGCGATTCAGCCTGAGCAGGATACCGAGTTCCCGACGACCGAACCTCTTGCGCCGCTTAACCAGTTGTTACCCGTGCGCCGCTCCGCGCGTGAAGCGTTTGCCTGTCGCGTGGTGAATCGCCGCGAGGAAGCGGAGGGGATTATCTCGCTGGAGCTTGCGGCGGTGGATGCTTCCCAGCCCTTGCCCGCCCTAACGGCCGGCGCCCACTTGAATTTGAAGACGCCCAGCGGTTTGGTGCGTCAGTATTCGGTGGTCAATGGCCCCGGCGAGCAGGACAGCATCACGATTGGGATCAAGCTCGAGCCCCAGTCGCGGGGCGGATCCCGCTCCATGCACGAAACGGCCGTGGACGGCGTTGTACTGCAGGCTTCCGTGCCGCGTAATTCTTTTCCTTTGGTTCCGTCTGGCAAGCGTCCCATTCTTATCGCCGGTGGAATAGGCATTACACCGCTGCTTTCCATGGCGAGCACGCTGGCAGCCAGGAATGAAGATTTCGAATTGCATTACTTCGTGCGCAGCCCCGAGCAAATTGCTTTTGGCGATCGCGTCGCGGCGCTGGGCGAGGCTGTTCACGTGCATGCCGGTCTGTCGCCGGAACAGACGGCTGCTGCCTTAGCGGAGATTCTTGGCAATCGGTCGCTGGCGCAATGCAAGGTGTATGCCTGTGGTCCCGGACCCATGCTCGAACGGGTCAATGCCACTGCCCTGGCCAGTGGTTTCGATGAAGGCGACATTCATTTCGAGTACTTCAAGAATGAACTCGAGCTCGGTGCCGGCCAGCCGTTTGCCGTGCAGCTGGATCGCTCCGGCCGTGAGTTTCAGGTGGCCAGCGGCCAAACATTATTGAACGCTTTGCGGGAACAGGGTGTCGAACTGGAAGCATCGTGCGAACAGGGCGTTTGTGGCACCTGCATGACCGATGTGCTCTCGGGCGACATTGAGCACCACGACTTGTATCTTTCTGCCTCCGAGAAGGCTTCCGGCCGATGCATCATGCCGTGTGTGTCACGGGCGCGATCCGGCATGCTGGTTCTCGATCTTTAAAGGGTTTTATCATGATCACGCTTTACGATTACGATCTATCAGGCAATTGCTATAAGGTGCGTCTGATGCTCTCGATATTGGGCTTGTCTTACACGACGGAAAATATCGAGTTCTTTCCCTCGCGCCAGCATAAGTCGGAAGCCTTTTTGCGGATCAACCCGCTGGGGCAACTGCCCGCGCTGCAAGATGGCGACCTGATGCTGCGCGATGCCCAGGCGATTCTGGTGTATTTGGCCAGTCGATACGATGCCGGCAAGCGCTGGTATCCCGTGGATGATCCCAAGGCGCTCGGAACGATCAGTATGTGGCTGGCGTTTTCCGATGGCCTGACGGGTTCGATTTCGGCGGCGCGCCTGCACGATATGTTCCTCTACGATCTCGACGCCGCGTCATGCCGTCGACGCGCACACGAACTGCTGCGCATTATCGACGAGCATTTGTGGTTCCAGGAAAGCGCGGGCCATCCGTGGCTATGCGATGGCGACCACCCCACTATTGCGGACCTTGCCTGCTTTCCCTATGTGGCGCTGGCCGACGAAGGCGGTGTTTCATTGATCGACTATCCCGCCATTCGGCGTTGGGTCGATCGGGTTCGCCGCATTGACGGCTTTGTGCTGATGCCGGGGGTGTTCCCGGCGGCAGCCCCTTTGCCAGAGCGCGCGGCGGCCTAGTCAAGAAGCAAATTTGCCCTAAACCAACTCTTAACAAGCCAAGTCGGTCGCTGATGGGCAACGCCGACGATCAAGAAGCAATTTATCTTAAGCCAACAATCTCAACCCACCGAAAACTATTCCAGGAGACAAAATGGAACGTCGCACAGTCTTGAAGGCAATGCTTGCCGCCAACGCAGTAGCCCTTCCTTGGGCGGCCACGCGCGCAGCCGAGGGTCCACTAAAGGTGGGCTTTATCTATCCGAACCCTATTGGCGATTGCGGCTTCGCCTATCAGCAGGATTTAGGCCGCCAGGCGCTGGAAAAAGCAATGGGCGACAAGGTCACGGTGCGCACCGTGGCCGATATCGCAGAAGGCCCTGATGTCGAGCGGGTGGTGCGCGAGCTCTCGCAGGACGGCTGTAAGCTTTTATTTGCGACATCATTCGGTTATATGAACCCGATCATGAAAGTGGCGCGACAGAACCCCGATGCTTTCTATTTGGTGGCCAGCGGGTATCGCACGGCGAGCAACTTCAGCGGGTATAACGCCAAATGGCACGAAGGGAGCTACTTGGCCGGCATTGCCGCAGGAAATCTGTCCAAATCGAACCTGATCGGCTATGTGGCCCCGTATCCCGTGCCCGATGTGGCTTGGGCCTTGAACGGATTTGCTCTGGGCGCACGCAGCGTCAACCCCAAGGCGGAAGTTCGAGTCATTTTCGTCAATTCCTGGTACGACCCGGGTAAAGAGCGTGAAGCGGCGCTTACGCTAATGAGCATGGGCGCCGATGTCATGACGCACTTCACCGACACACCCAGCGTTTTGCAGGCAGCAGAAGAAAAAGGCATCTGGTCGATTTCATTCCACTCCAATATGGTGCAATATGCGCCCAAGAAATATGTGACCGGCATTACTCACAACTGGGGCGGTTATTTCCAGCAAGTGGCCAACGATGTCCTTGCGGGCACGCAACAGGGCGGCTTGTACATGGGCGGCGTCAAAGAGGGAGTGGTCAAACTGGCTCCGTTTGGACCAGAGGTGCCCAGTGATCTGGCGGCGTTGATCTCCGGTAAAGAGCAGGAAATGGCGGCCGGAAAACTCGCGGTGTTCTCCGGCCCGATACGTGATCGCAACGGCGTCGAGCGGGTGGCCCAGGGCAGTACGTATCCGGATGCCGAATTGGGCAAGATGGACTGGTATGTGGAAGGTATTGTGGGTGGCCCCAGCAAAGGCTAAAGGGCGGCTTGTGCTCGGTGCGCTGCCTGGTTGGCTTGCCTAAGGCAACCGGCCGCGCGCCAGACGCACCAAATTGAAAGGCCCCGCCTTTTGGCGGGGCCTTGCTGCCTTTGTGGCAGGAGCACATACGAAGACGTAGTGCCTAAGAATTGTCGATTAAGACAATTGACTGCCAGTTGAGGCAGTGACTTCAATTTAGTGCATTGTTCCAGGCTGGGCAAGCTGGGGTTTCCACTAGGACGCTTCTAATGCGCTAGGACGGCAAGGTTGTTGTGACGTCGCGTGTCACCGGGGCGGTGGGCATGGATGCGCCTGTGTTGCCCGACAGGGCGGCACTTAAACTGTACAAAGGATCGAAGGATTCCGCCTGGGCCATGGGCCAGCCAACCCGGAAGAGGTTCAGGCGGTATTTGCCTTCCAGCAATTCGCCCTTTTCCAGATCGGGGAATAATGAGGACAGCACGCGGACCTCGCTGCTGGAAATACGCCGCGCAATATGATGCGGCCGAAGGTTTCCCGGATGAGGCACGCCGGCAGCCGCCAGCATCTCGGCCAGAGCCTTCAGTGTATTGCCATGGAAGTTGGCCACACGCATGTATTTATCTTCCACAACCAGGGCTTTCTGGCGTTTGGGATCCTGGGTGGTTACCCCGGTGGGGCAGCGATCAGTATGGCAGGCGCGAGCCTGGATACACCCGACGGCGAACATGAAGCCGCGCGCGCTATTGCACCAGTCGGCGCCCAGCGCCATGATGCGGGCCATGTCGAATGCGGTGATGACTTTGCCGGACGCGCCCAGCTTGATCTGTTCACGCAGGCCGATGCCCACCAGCGTGTTGTGCACCAGGCGCAAGCCTTCACGCAGCGGTGTGCCGACGTGGTCGACGAATTCAACCGGCGCGGCGCCTGTGCCGCCTTCGGCGCCGTCGACGACAATGAAATCTGGTGTGATCCCGGTTTTGAGCATGGCCTTGGCAATGGCGAACCATTCCCAGGGATGGCCAATGCACAGCTTGAACCCAACCGGCTTGCCGCCGGATAGCCGGCGCAGTTTTTCGATGAATTGCAGCAGCTCGATGGGCGTGCTGAACGCGCTGTGGCGGGAAGGGGAATCGCAGTCGCGCCATACGGGAACACCGCGCGCCTCGGCGATTTCAGGGCTGACCTTGGCAGCCGGCAGCATGCCGCCCAGGCCGGGCTTGGCTCCTTGCGACAGCTTGAGTTCGATCATTTTTACATTGGGCTGTTTGGAAGCCAGCTCGAACTTGGACTCGGAGAAATTTCCGTGTTCGTCGCGACAGCCAAAATAGCCCGAGCCGATATTCCAGATCAGGTCGCCGTTGAACTGTTTATGGTAGCGGCTAATGCCGCCTTCACCGGTGTCGTGGGCAAAGCCGCCGCGCGCTGCGCCTTTGTTCAGGGCCATGACCGCATTGGCCGATAAGGCGCCGAAACTCATGGCTGAAATATTCAGGACGGACAACGAGTAGGGCTGAGTGCAGGAAGGGCCGCCCACCATAATGCGGAAGTCACTGTTTTCCGGCTTGGCGGGGTTCATGGAGTGGTTGATCCACTCGTACTCGTCTCCGTAAACGTTGCCCAGCGTGCCAAAAGGGGTTTTGTCGATTTGCTGCTTGGCCCGTTGATAGACCAGAGCGCGGTCGGCGCGGGCGAAGGGCAATTCGGCTTCGTCGTCTTCGAGAAAATATTGGCGAATCTCGGGGCGGATGAATTCAAAGAAATAGCGCAGGTTGCCAATAACGGGATAGTTGCGCCGGATCGCGTGCTTTATCTGGCGCAAGTCTGCAATGCCCAGCAGCGTCAAACCAAAGAAAACGAGGGTGGGCAGCAACCACAGGGCGTGTACGCTAAGTGTTAAGCAAAGACACACGAATGCCGCGATTGCAACCACGTAGAGGGCGGTATGACGTGTAAGCAGCTTTGGCATCCTGACCTTTTTGGGTGTAGTGAGTGGCACAGCTCCTCATGAAGCAAGCCGCGTGGCGTGGATGGCAGGCACAGCATGCTTCATATGGATGCGGGCCCCGCTTCCGGCGGGGCCTGTGGCTATTGTACTTGGCATACCGCCCGAGTAGCCAAGAAAAAAGCCAATAAAAAAGCCAAGAAAAAAGCCAAGAAAAAAGCCACTTAAGGCGTGCTTAAGTGGCTGATTCATTTTGCAAATGTGGTGGGTGCTACAGGGGTCGAACCTGTGACCTACGCCTTGTAAGGGCGCCGCTCTACCAACTGAGCTAAGCACCCCTTTTGGCTGTGCAACACCTGCAGACTATGCTGCAGGCTGGCGCTAACGCCTTGGGGCCACTTCACTACTTGCAAAACGCGAGTGCGATTATAGCCCACGCCATTTGCCTGCGCAAATGGCGTGCAGTTTTAGTTGACGGCGTCTTTCAGCGCTTTGCCGGGACGAAACTTGGGCACCTTGGCCTTCTTGATCTTGATGGCTTCGCCAGTGCGCGGGTTGCGGCCGGTGCGGGCGGCGCGCTCGGAAACGGCAAAGGTGCCGAAGCCGACCAAAGTAACCGAACCCTTTTTCTTGAGCGTGGTCTTGACTGCGCCGATAAATGCTTCAAGCGCGCGACCGGCGTCGGCCTTGGTGAGGTCTGCTTTCGTGGAAATATGCTCGATGAGCTCAGTTTTGTTCATTAAGGATCACCCCTGAAAATTATTATGGCCAAGTGTCGATAGCCTCGTTACTTGACGTTTGACTAAAAAACTCAGCACCCGCTGGGTGCTGGCGCACTACTGATAATCAGATCAAACTTCGCTACAACTTAACGCCACGCATAAAGCCTGTGGAATAACGCGTATTAAGCCTTCGAAATAAATCCATGTCAAGTGGAAAATCGCTCAAAACCCGCATCGTTACTGACTTTTTTGTAATTGTTGCCATGCCCGGCAGGTTCGGGCGCTTGTCCGGGGTGGGCGCCAATCGCTAAACCTCCGCCCATTTACGCAGTAAGTTATGGTAAATGCCTGTAAGTTCTTCCAGCGCGGGATGATCCGGCGTATCGTGGGTGAGCCGCTGGATGGCGACATCCAACTGCAACAGCAGCGCACGATCACTGTCTTCCCTCACCAGGCTTTGCAGCCAAAAGAACGAGCTGATGCGGGCGCCGCGGGTGACCGGGTTGACCTTATGCAGGCTGGTGCCTGGATACAGCACGGCGCTGCCAGCCGCCAGCTTGACCTCGCGGGTGCCGAACGTGTCTTCGATCACCAGTTCGCCGCCATCGTACGACGAGGGCTCTGAAAAGAACAAGGTCACGGACAAGTCGGTTCGGACACGGTCTTGGGTGCCGCGTATGGGCCGAATGGCATTATCGATGTGATATCCGAACGATTCGCCGCCTTCGTAGGAATTGAACAGCGGTGGAAAAATTTTTTCGGGCAGCGCCGCCGACATGAACACGTTGTTGGCGGTCAGCCGCTCGATGATCAGGTTGCCCAGTTCGCGCGCCAGGGGATGGTCTTCGGGCAACTGGCGATTATGCTTGACTTTGCCTGATTGATAGCCGGCCGTTGCCTTGCCATCGATCCAGTCCGCCGCCTCGAGTTTCCGGCGCAGCGCAAGGGCCTCGTCCGAAGTGAAAATATCGGGTATTTCAACTAGCATGCTTAACCTTTAAAAAACACAGTGGCGGGCTTTAGGCGCAAGCTTCCAGAGCCTGGGTGAAGTCGTTGATCAGATCGCTTTCGTCTTCGATGCCCACGGAGACACGCAGCAGGCTGTCGGCGATGCCCATGGCGGCGCGCCGTTCGGGCCCCATTTCGTAATAGATAGTGTGCGCCACCGGCAACACCAAGGTACGGGTATCGCCCAGATGGGTAGCCAGAATGAATACATTGAGCAAGTTCAGGAAATCGAAGACGTCAATGCCCTGAGCCAGTTCGATGCCTATCAAGGCCCCGTATCGGCCCCCGAAGAGCTGGTTTGCGCGCTCGTGCTGGGGGTGGCTGGGCAGGCCCGGATAATGTACGCGGACCACCTTGGGATGCCGGCTAAGGGTTCTGGCCATGGCCAAGGCATTGGCGCAGGCTTTGTCCATGCGCAAGGCCAATGTTTCGGCGCCGACCGACAGCCGATGCGCCGCATCCGAGGAAAGGGTGCCCCCCATGTCGCGCAAGCCCTTTTTCTTGATCTGCGTAAGCCCCCACGAATACGGGTTTCCCTTGCGGTAGGGCGCCGAAATATTCGTATAGCCGGACCAGTCGTAGAGGCCGGTATCGGTGACCATGCCGCCCAGGGCGTTGCCGTGGCCGCCAATGTATTTGGACAATGAGTTGATCACCAGCGACGCGCCCATCGCCTTGCCTTGGCAAAGCAAGGGTGTGGAAAGCGTATTGTCCAGTACATAAATCAGGCCATGCTGTGCGCACCACTCGCCGATGCGGTGCATATCGGCGATCTGCGTGCCGGGGTTGGCGATGGATTCGGTAAACACCATGCGGGTTTCAGGCCGCTTGGCGGCGGCTACGTTGGCCACGTCGGTCGCATCGACGAAATCGACGTCCACCCCAAAATCGATCAAGGTGTTCAGCAAACTATTGGTATTGCCGAAGATATGCGTGCTGGAAATCAGGTGATCGCCTTGCTTCAGCAAGGTGAAAAAGGTGGCGGCAAGGGCGGCCATGCCCGTGGCAAAGCTGACGGAGCTGACGCCGCCTTCGATCTGTGTGATCTTGGCTTCGAGCGCCGCGGTTGTCGGCGTGCCCTGGCGGGCATACGTAAAACCCGATTTTCCCTGAAAGACGGCGGCAAGCTCGCGCGCATCGCTGAACGCATATTCGCAGGCAGGGTGCAGAGGTTTGTGGATAGCGCCATGTTCGACCGACGAGCGGCGGTCGGAATGAAGAATCGTTGTGGTAAGGCCGTTATTTGACATGATGGAACCGGAGCAAGAATGCCATTATGATACGCCGGAAAATCCATCTGCGATGAAGCCGAACCCGTCTTAAGCCTTCGAAAGAAAAGGTTCGGCTACGGATGATTGATTCGGCTAGCCGGCTACAACTGCGCGTTGGCGCACGGTTTCATACAGACAGACCGCGCTGGCCACACTGACGTTCAGGCTCTCGACCGACCCCAGCATCGGAATGGTGACCAGTTCGTCGCAGGTTTCTCGGGTCAGACGGCGCATGCCTTCGCCTTCAGCGCCCATGACCCAGGCCATGGGGCGCCGGGCGTCAATGCTGTGCATTCCGGCCTGTGCCTGGTCGTCTGTGCCGACCAGCCAGATATCGCGCTCTTTCAGATGACGCATGGTGCGGGCCAGGTTGGTCACCATGATATAGGGCACCGTTTCGGCGGCGCCACAGGCCACCCGCTGAACCACGCTGCTCAGGCCGACCGCCTTGTCGCGCGGCGCGATTACCGCATGCACACCTGCGGCGTCCGCTGTGCGCAAGCAGGCGCCCAGGTTATGCGGGTCGGTTACGCCGTCCAGAATCAGCAGCAACGGCGCCTGGCCGCTATCCTCTAGAGTATCAAGCACTTCGTCGACGTCGACGGCCAATTTGTTGTGCGCCGCCAGCGCCACAACCCCCTGGTGCCGTGTTCCGCGCGCCAGACCATCCAGCCGTTCCGCCGGCACGGGATGGACGCGCACATTGCATTTTTGCGCCAGGTCGATCAGCGATTGCATGCGTTTGTCGCGCCGCGAGGCTTCAACGTACAACTGTGAAATGCTTGAAGGCGCATGGCGCAGCCGGGCAGTAACGGCATGAAAGCCGGCCAGGACCTGTTGGGTGGACATAGGTTTCCTTGTAACGAGCGATACGCGGCTTAGCGTCGGCGCCTGGTTTTCCCTTGGGTGGCCGGCGCCTTGGCGCTACGCTTGGCTGCTGCGCGGCGCTGGCTTGCTGTGCCCTTGAGGTCGTCAGGCTTGGTTGATGCCGCTTTCTTGACTCGGCGGGGTTCGGTTTGCCGAGGTTCATTGACTGCCTTGCTAAGCGCTTTGAACGTTGTGCCTTTGACCAGGCGAAACTCGATTCGGCGCGCTTCAAGATCGACCCGGGCCACCTGAACCTGCACGGCATCCGTCAGGCGATAGCGTATGCCTGTACGCTCGCCGCGAAGCTCGTGCATGGCTTCATTGAACTGGAAGTAATCGGAACCAAGTTCCGAGACATGCACCATGCCTTCCACAAACAGAGTGTCCAGCGTGATGAAGATGCCGAAGCTGGCAACCCCTGTTACGCGTCCGCTGAACACTTCCCCCACATGCTCTTTGACGAACCAGCACTTGAGCCAGGCTTCGACATCGCGCGAGGCGTCGTCGGCGCGCCGCTCGCGGGCCGACAACAGGACACCAAGTTTTTCCCATACGGCGTGCTCGTGTTCGCCGCGCGGCAAACCGGCCGCGGCGGCGACATCGGGGATCTGCGGGACATACCGCTTGCCTCGCATGATGGATTTGATTACGCGGTGAGTGAGAAGGTCGGGGTAGCGGCGAATGGGCGAGGTGAAGTGCGCATAGTGCTCGTAGGCCAGGCCGAAATGGCCCGACTCTTCAGGGCTGTAGATGGCCTGCTGGAACGAGCGCAGACACATGGTTTGCAATACTTCGTAGTCCGGGCGGCCGCGCGCCGCCTGCAGCAGCCTGGCGTAATCGTGTGTGGTGGGTTCGTCGCCGCCGTCGAGCGTGAGGCCCAGGTTGCGCAGATAGTCGCGCAGCGCCTTCAGCTTTTCGGGGGTGGGGCCTTCGTGCACCCGATACAGGCCGATACGCTTGTTGCGCTTGATGTAATCAGCCGCGCAGGTGTTTGCGGCCAGCATGCACTCTTCGATCAGTTTGTGTGCTTCGTTGCGCTCGTACGGAACAATGCGTTCAATGCGGCCCAGCGGATTGCAGATGATCTTGGTTTCCACCGTGTCGAAATCAATTGCGCCGCGTTTGGCCCGGGATTCGGACAGCAACTGATACAGCTGATAAAGATCGGCGACGTGTGGGTAAACGGCTTGCATGGCTTGCGCCGCCGGCCCGGTGGGCTGCTGCAATGCGGCCCATACATCAGTATAGGTGGTGCGCGCATGGGAATGGATGACCGCGTCGTAAAACTGGTAGGCCGATATTGTGCCGGCCTTGGCCCCATTGGCCGGAATCACCATATCGCACACAAGCACCAGGCGATCGACGTCGGGGTTCAATGAGCAAATGCCGTTGGACAGGCTCTCGGGCAGCATGGGAATGACTCGACGCGGGAAATAGACACTGGTGCCTCGTTCCAGCGCGTCGTCGTCCAGGGCTTCGCCGGGCCTGACATAATGGCTGACGTCGGCAATCGCCACCAGCAGACGCCAGGCCGGGCGCTTGCGTTTTTCGGTGCCGATATCCACCGGCATGCAAAACACTGCATCGTCGAAGTCGCGTGCATCTTCGCCGTCGATCGTTACGAAGGGCAGGTCGCGCAGATCGACCCTGCCTTTGGCCTCAGTGGGCTTGACCGTGGCCGGCAACTTTGCCGCGAGCTTTTGTGTGGCGTCGGAAAACGCAACCGGCACATCAAACTTGCGCACGGCGATCTCGATTTCCATGCCTGGGTCGTCGATTTCACCCAGAACCTCGACCACTCTGCCCAAGGGTTGGGTATGTCGGGTAGGCTGCTGCACGATTTCCACGCTGACTACCTGGCCGTGTTCGGCTGCGCCCATGTCGCCGGCCGGGATCAACACGTCGTGCTTGATGCGTTGGTCTTCGGGTACCACGATGTTGGCGCCGCGTTCGCGCAGAAAGCGGCCAACCAGTTTATTGGTGCGCCGTTCGATCACTTCGACAATGGCGGCTTCCGGCTTGCCCCGGTATTCGCCGTCGGGTTTGGCCAGCACCCGGTCGCCGTGCAGCACTTTTAACATTTCGCGCGGCGACAGGAACAGGTCGGGCCCGCCGTCGTCGCGCAGCAGAAACCCAAAGCCATCGCGATGCCCCTGGACTTTGCCTGCGATGAAATCCACTTTGCTTGCCGCGACCAGTTGCCCTTGTTTGTTATAGGTAATTTGGCCGTCGCGCTCCATGGCTTTGAGGCGTCGATCAAAGCCGATGGACAGTGGCGTTGGCGAACCCAGCGCCTTGGCCAGCGCCTCGGGCGTGAAGGCCTGTTTTACTTCGCGCAGCAACTGAAGAATTACCTCGCGGCTGGGCACGGTGGGGTCAAAGTCGGGGGGCAGTTGCGAGAAATCAGATGAGCTCTCGGTTGATTCGTTCTTTTTAGATCGTTTGATCAAGGATTGATTTCCATTCGGATAAAAATTCAGTTATACTTTGCACCTTGCTTTGATACGAGATGCCGATAAGCAGTACGTTAGCATACTCTTATTAAGCCCAGATGGCGGAATTGGTAGACGCGCATGGTTCAGGTCCATGTGCCGCAAGGTGTGGAGGTTCGAGTCCTCTTCTGGGCACCAAACATATGTGCAAAAACCCCCAAGGTCTTTGGCCTCGGGGGTTTTTTGTTGCCTGTAGCAAGAAGACTGGAACCCGAAAAGAACCCGAATGGAACCGGGAGGAATGCAGCTGGTGCAGCCCGAAAAAATGGGCGCGCGCGATTTGCGTGTGGTGCTAATGCGCCACAGTTATCGAGAATATGAAAATTCAGCTTCTGTTTAGCTTTTTTTCAGGAACAATTCAGTTAGAATCCATAACGCGAATAATTTGCATTTGTGTTTATTTATTAATTCTTGGTTCTTGACTAACTTTTCATAACTTCTATATCAAGGTTTCAGGTAATGCGAAATTCTTCTTCTTCGCCGTGGCTACGTTCTTCACTGGCGCTGGCGTTGGCCGCGCCGGGTGCGTTTGTAGCTGTGGGCGGCGCGCACGCGCAGCAGGCTGCAGATCAGGCGACGGTTCTTTCTCCGGTTACGGTAACGGGCCAGGCAGACAACCCATACCAAACCCCTGCGGTTTCCCAGCATAAGTTTACGGCGCCGTTATTGGATACCCCGCGTACGGTCACGATTATCCCCGAGGCCGTCATGAAGGATCGTGCGGCCACGTCGTTGGTCGATGTCTTGCGTACGGCCCCCGGCATTACTTTTGGAGCGGGCGAGGGCGGCACGCCGGTCGGCGATCGGCCGTTTGTGCGCGGTTACGAGGCGAGCACAGATATTTTTATCGACGGCATCCGCGATCTGGGTCGTGGCTCGCACGAAACCTTCAACCTGGAATCGGTTGAAATCGTCAAGGGGCCGGGGTCGGTATTTGGTGGGCGCGGTTCGACCGGCGGCAGTATTAACCTGGTCAGCAAAACTCCCAAGCTGAAGAACTTTGCCGAAGCCAGCGCGGGTTATGGCACCGACCACAACTACCGCGTCACGGGCGATGGCAACTGGGTGTTCACGGATTCATCCGCTTTCCGCCTGAACGTGATGAAAATGGGCGGCGATGTGCCGGGCCGCCGGGATGTCGAAATCGACCGCTGGGGTATTGCGCCCTCGCTGTCGTTCGGCCTGGGTACACCCACGCGTGTCACGCTTAGCTACTATCACATGCAGAACGACGACATGCCCGATCTTGGCCAGCCGTTCAGCAACGACTCCAACCCCAGCCGGACAACGCCGCTGGACGTGGATCGCAAGAATTTCTACGGCCGCTTGAATACGGATTACCGCAAGAACCAGTTTGATCAGGCCACCGTATCGATCGAGCATGATTTGAACAACCATTTTACGGTGCGCAATACATCGCGTTGGGGCAAGACGGTAAACGACTACCTGATGACACGCCCGACCTTTGCGAACTGCGCCGAGTTTTCGGGCAGGGGCGGCACCACGCCCAACCGGAATTTCATGTCGCCGGCTTGCGTGGCTGAAACCGAGTTCCAGCGCGACATCCGCACCAATTATCAGGTGAACGAGACCCTGTTCAACGTCACCGAACTGACCGGCGACTTCAAGACCGGCCAATTGCTGCACACGGTAGCGGTGGGCGTAGAGTTCGGCCGCGAGGAAATCAGCAAGAAGTCGGTTGCCACCCCGGGGCTGAGCGCCGATATCGATAGCGTGCAGAACCCCAACCCCAATCGCGACTACAACTTCACCATTGATCGGGGTCCGCTGGATCGCACGGCCAAGACCACGACCACGGGGCTGTATGCCTTTGACACGATCAAGTTCAACGAGCAATGGGAAACCAGCCTGGGTCTGCGTTGGGATCAATATAAGGTGCAAACCTACGGTACGGCGCCTGAAGCCCGCAAAGACAATATGTGGAACTACCAGCTGGGCCTGATCTACAAGCCGGCATCCAATGGCAGCGTCTACGTGTCGTATGGCACCTCGTCCAATCCGGCCGGTGAAACCGCAGGCCAGTCGGGCGGCGCGGATGGCGCGGCGGGCGGCGGCATGCGCGACCTGGCGCCCGAGAAGAGCCGGAGCATCGAGCTGGGCACCAAATGGGAGCTGTTCAATAAGCGCATGCTGCTCACCGGCGCTATCTTCGAAACCAAAAAGACCGATGCGCGCAGCGCGGATCCGCTAACCGGCGAAGTAACGCTGTCGGGGAGCAACCGGGTGCGTGGTATAGAGCTGGGAGTTTCGGGTCAGATAACGTCCAAATGGAATGTGTGGGGCGGCTATGCCTACCTGGATCCCAAAGTGCTTGATTACCAGGCTTCGGCAACTGGGGAAAACTTTGCCGGCAAGCAAATGAAGTTTGTTGCCAAGCAAAGCTTCAGCCTGTGGTCCACGTACGAAGTGCATCCGCAAGTGACTGTGGGCGGGGGCGCCACCTATGTGGGTAAACGCTACATGGACGATGCCAATATCTACCATCTGCCTTCTACATGGACATTCGACGCCATGGCCAAGTATCAGTACAACAAGAACCTTGGGTTCCAGTTGAACGTGAACAACATCGCCAACGAGACGACGTACGACGCATCGCACGTGGGATTGTTTGCGCTGGTGGGGCCGGGCCGTTCCGCCATGCTGACGGCAACGTATCGCTACGAGTAAGGGCGTAGACGCCGTCGCTTGCGATGGCGCGCCTTAGTAAGGCAAAGGGGGCAAGGCTACGTCCCCACCCAAAGCAAACCGGCCCCTGCATGACTCATGCAGGGGCCGGTTGCGGTTAACGGTAGGCTGGATGGGAGCCTGGCCTGAACCAGGTGCTTAGTCGGCGGCTACGAAAGCCCCGTCTTTGATGGTAAGCATCATTTGCGCTTGCTGGTCGAAACCGAAGTGATCGTCCTTGGTGTAGTGGATCACGCCTTGCGTGATGGGGATGGGGCCGTAGGTTTCCAGCGCGTCTTTCAGCGCCTTGCGGAACTCTGGGGTGCCCGGCTTGCCTTTCTTGAGCGCTACAGGAACGACTTTGTCCAGAATAAGGTAGGCGTCGTAGGCATGGGCGGCAAACTGGTTGCGTGTGCCTTCACCGTATTTGGCTTCATAGGCATTGACGAAGTCGGTGGCCAGTTTCTTGGAAGGGTGGTCCGCCGGCAGGCCTTCGGGAAGGACGGCCAGGCCCGACACCACGAATGAACCTTCAACGGCTTTGCCGCCCAGACGAATCAGGTCGCGCGACGCAGCGCTGTGGGTTTGGTAAATCGGGCCTTTGAAGCCACGCTCGACGACCGTAGTGTGCGGCATGGCCGATCCGCTGCCCGAGGCAACGATCAGGATGGCGTCGGGTTTGCTGCTGATGGCTTTAAGCGCCTGGGCAGTAACGCTGGTGTCGGCGCGTGCATAACGCTCGGCCGTCGTGATCTCGATGCCCGCTTCTTTGCCCAGGCGGGTAAGGTCTTTCAGCCAGCTCTCGCCGTAGGCGTCGGCATAGCCGATGAAGGCAAAGTTCTTGATGCCGTGTTTCTTCATGTGGTCGATCACGCCGCCGGCCATGACGGCCGTGGATTGCGGCAAGCGGAAGGTCCATGTGCCTTTGCCTTCCGGGAATTCGGCAGGAGCGGCAGCCAGCTGCACGGTTTCGCCTGCAGCGGCGGCTTCGCCCATGGCGATGGCGGGCGTGGTGGTGCTGGATCCTATGATGACGTCGACCTGATTCTCGCTGATCAGGCGCTGTGTGTTCTTTTGCGCCTGGGCGGGATCGCTGGCGTCGTCAAGCGTGATGAACTTGACGGTTTCGCCGCCGACGGTGTCGGGCCAAAGCGCAAAGCCGGTGTTCACGGGAATGCCCAACCCTGACGCGGGGCCGGTCAGCGACAGGTCGACGCCAATCGTGATTTCAGCTTGGGCCTGAGTGACCGCAACGCTTAACGACGCTGCCAGCAGGGTGGCCTGGAATGTCTTCTTCATGTGCATCTCCTTTGTTGAATCGGGATTGTTGCTGCGTGTTGTTGCCATGGCGGCTTACGAGCCGGTTGTTGTTGAAGGTTGCGAGGCCGAGGGCTTGAGCAGGGTGATGTCTGTTTCGTTATAAAGCGCCTGCACTTTATCGGCGCGATGCGTGAGGACGGCGCGCTGGTTGATCGACCCCTTGTCGGTGATCTCGCCTCGATCCAGCGAGGGCGGCTCGGCAAGCACCAAGGCGCGTGCGATGCGCGTGGCGCTGCCCGTGCCCAAAGCATGGACGCGGTTCAGCATGTCCTGGAAAAACTGCCGTACCAGCGGGTGGGCCAATACGTGTTCGTTGGACGTCTCTGAGCCTGATTGCGCCAACTGGCGACATTGGGCCATGTTAGGAACAATCAGCATGCCCAGCTCGCGCCGGTCGTGGCCGGTAATGACCGAGTCCTGCAGATAAGGCGCGCCCTCGCGGGCCACCATGGCGCGCAAGGGCCCCACGTTCACCCAGGTCCCGGTATCCAGCTTGAAGTCTTCCGCGACCCGCCCGTCGAAGAGAAAGCCCTGGTTGGGATCAGAGGGGTCTTTCCATTTGACGGCGTCGCCCGAGCAAAAATAGCCCTCGTCGTCGAACGCCTGGGCGGTTTGCTCGGGTGCGCGCCAGTAGCCGGGCGTGACGTTGGGACCGCGATAACGGATTTCGGTCTTGTCGCCGTTGGGTGTCAGTTTCATTTCCATGCCTGGCACGGGCAGGCCGATTTGCCCGGCCTGGGCCCTTTCTTCCAGCACGAACATGGCGGATGGCGAGGTTTCGGTCATGCCAAGGCCTGTGGTCATGACGATGCGCTCGCCGCACGCCTGTTCGGCGGTGGCATGCAGTGTGTCCCAGACCGGCTGGGCGAGCGCGGCGCCCGAATAGAACTGCATTTTTATACGGCTGTAGTAGTTGTCGCGCAGGGCAGTATCGGTTTGGAGGGCATTGGCAATTTTCTCCCAGCCGATCGGCACATTGAAGTAGACAGTGGGCGCTATTTCGCGTAGGTTGGTCAGGGTTGTTTCAATGCCTTGGTCGGTTGGCTTGCCGTCGTCGATGTACAGGGTGCCGCCGTGAAACAGGACCAGGCCCAGGTTGTGGTTGCCGCCAAAGGTATGGTTCCAGGGCAGCCAGTCGATTAGGGTGGGCGGTTCTTCGGCAAGGAAAGGCCAGGCTTGCGTGATCATTTGCAGGTTGCTGCACATCATGCGCTGGGTGTTGATAACGGCTTTGGGCAGGCTGGTTGAGCCCGAGGTAAACAGGAACTTGACGATGGTGTCTGGGCCCGTTGCCTGGTGCGCCTGTTCGATGGCGCTGGCGGCTGGGGTATTGATCAGTTCGGCGAAGCGGGTGGCCGGACGGCCTGCACCAATGCCGCGGGTGGCCACCAGCTCGACGCCGGTCGCTACGACTGCCTGCACTGCGGGACCATAGGCGTCTGCATCCGACGCGAAGATAAGACCGGGGGTCAGCACTTGCAAAACATGGCGCAGTTTGTCGTAATCCTTGGACACCAGCGAGTACGCCGGCGAGATAGGCGCGTAAGGCACCCCGGCGTACTGGCACCCCAGGGCCAGCAGGGCGTGCTCCAGGTCGTTGCCTGACAGCATGACCACGGGATGCTCGGGCCCAAGATTCCGGTCAAGTAAGGCCTGACCGATGCTTCGGGCATGGCTCAGCGCCTGAGCGTAGCTGATGCGTCGCCATTCCCCTTGCTCGTCGCGCTGTGCTATATAAGTGCGGTCGGGCGCATATCGGGCCCAATAATGCAGTTTGTCGGTGAGCCGGGCAGGGTAGTCGCCCAGCGGGGTTGGTGTACGGACCAGAACGTCTCCGTTGGCGAGCTTACGCGTCTCGACGCCCAGCTTGCCCAGTGTTACGTGTCGGTAGCGCGGTTGTGTTGCCATGTTTGCCTCGGGGAGCCCCGATTTATTTATTTTCAAATTTGTTTATCAGCATACCTGATATTAGCCTTATACTACACGCTAGATAAATTGCTGGCAAGGTATTCATGATCCAGAAAAACCCGCAAACGAAAGCAATGAAACCCGAACGTCCCAACGGGATCGCCTACTTGATTGGCCGGCTTGACCATGTTTTGAATCGTCGCATCCGCGATAGCCTGGTTCCTTATGGAGTCACGGCGGCCCAGTACACGGCGATGGCGGTTTTCCGCCGCCATGGGCAATTGTCCAACGCCCAACTGGCCGAACGTTCCATGGTGTCTCCGCAGTCGGCCAACGAAATGGTCAAGATCATGGAAAAACACGGCTGGATTTCGCGCCGTTCCGCTAAAGCGCATGGCCGCATCATTCATATCAGTCTGACACCCGAAGGCGAGGCATTGCTCGGCAAATGCGATGTGGCGGTCGCCCGGGTAGAGCAAGCCATGTTGGCGGAACTAGGCCTGAGCGATTATGGCGAGCTGCATACTCAGTTACGCACCATGGTGCGAGGGCTGAGCGTCATGACGCTGTAGTGGCTGGTGGGTTTGGCTTCGTAACTCGCTTGCGATCGGTGCAATAAATCTTGGGTATTTATCGCGCCCGGACGGGCGCTCGTACCGCGCCGCGCTTCAGCACGATAAATCAGCGAAAAAGACAATGATCGTGGTATGCTACTGAATTGCGAATGGTTCGTATTTAAGTTAATCTTCCGCTTTCATTATCTTCCGCTTTCATTGTTTTTCACCGTTGTTGGATTCATGTCGCGTATTTACGTCGAGCCCCAGTCGCGCTCAATGATAGTCAAAGTTTCAGCCGCAGTATGCGTCGGAGGCTTGCATCTTGCAGTGATCGGGGCCATTGTTTCGATGCCCCAGGCGCCGGTCATTTCAATGCCTGAATCCAGCGAAATTCAGTTCGTTGAAATCGGCCCCGAGTTCATTGATACCGCGCCCCAGGAAGAGGTTGTCGAGGAAGTCGTTCTCCCCGAGCCCGAACCCGAGCCTGAACCGGTGATTGAGCCCGAGCCCGAACCCGAGCCTGAGATAGAGCCCGAACCGGAGCCTGAACCTGACATAGAGCCCGAGCCTGAAACGATCACGCCCGAGCCTCCGCCCGAACCGAAGCCCAAGCCTAAACCCAAGCCAAAGCCAAAGCCAAAGCCGAAGCCTAAACCCAAGCCTGTGGAAACGCCGCCGGCTCCGGTTGCTCCGCCATCGGGCGCCGCTGCCACCGAGGCCAAACCCCAGGCGACCAAGCCCGTCGTCGACCCGAACAAGCCACGCATGATCGGGCGTGTCGACTATCTTGGACAGCGTCCGAATCCGGACTATCCACGCCAGTCGCAACGACGCGGTGAAAAAGGCAGGGTGGTCATCCGTGTACTGATTTCACCCCAGGGGTCGGTCGCGAATGCGTCGATACGAACGTCGTCGGGTTTCTCGCGGCTGGATGAATCGGCATTGAGTGCGGCTCGCAAGGCTAGATTCAAGCCCTATACAGAAAATGGCGTGGCCTATCCGGCATTGGCCGATATACCTTTCGATTTTGTTTTATAGGAACTGATATGTTCAACCTTTTACAGAGCGCAATGCAAAGTGTGGCGCAGGTGGTCGGGGCGACTGGCGATGCGCAAGCCGCCTCCGGCGATGTGGGGGGCGCAGCCACCCTCGGAGAGGCGGCGGTTAACGGCGCGGCTTCGGGGCTGGCTGAAGCGGCTGCCAATGGCGCAACGCCAGCACTGACGGATGCAGCAGTCAGCGGTGCGACTCCGGCATTGACGGATGCGGCTGTCAATGGTGTCGGTCCGGCAGTGACGGATGCTGTCACCGGCGCGGCGCCGGCACTGGCCGATGCCGCAGTGAACGGGGTGGCGCCCGCATTGGCGCCGGCTGCTGCGGCAGCCGTCGACCTGGCGCAAGGCGGCATGCTGCACTTTATTGCGCAGAGCGACTTTGTGGGCAAGACACTGTTCGCCATACTGATCCTGATGTCGCTGGTCAGTTGGTACCTGATCTTTGTGAAATCATTTCTCAACTGGCGGGTGCGTCGGCATTCGGCGCGTTTCCTGAACGAGTTCTGGGCCGCCAGTTCTTTGGAACAGGTCGAGAACGAAATCGCCACGCATGGCGCCACCGAGCCGTTCGCCCATGTTGCCAGCCATGCGATCCATGCGCGCAATCATCATGTCAAGTATGGGGCGCTTAAGCTGGAGGAAAAAGGCTCGACGGGCGCTTTCGTTACCCGAACCATACGCAAGGTCATCGATGAGGAAACGGCCAGGCTTGAAAACGGTCTGACTGTCCTGGCCTCCATCGGTTCGACTGCGCCGTTCGTCGGCTTGTTCGGCACGGTCTGGGGCGTTTATCATGCCCTTATCGGCATTGGGATGGCGCAAGGGGTAACGGTGAACAGCATTGCGGGGCCGGTAGGCGAAGCTCTGATCATGACCGGGCTGGGTCTGGCGGTTGCGATTCCGGCGGTGCTGGCTTATAACGCGTTTGTGCGTGGCAACCGGGTTTATCTCGCGCGCCTCGATGCGTTTGCGCACGACTTGTTTACCTTCCTGTCCACTGGCCAGCAAGTCATTGAATCCCGCGCCAAGGTTCGAGGCATTACAGTGGCTAATACGAAGAAGGGAGCATAACCATGGCTTTCGGCAGCTTTGACAGCAAGAGCAGCAGCCACGCGATGTCCGAGATCAATATGGTTCCTCTTATTGATGTCATGCTGGTGTTGCTCGTGATTTTTATTATTACGGCGCCTTTGCTTAGCCATTCAATCAAGATCAACATCCCCCAGGCGACCGCACAGCCGGTGGAACAAGAACCCAAGGTCATTGATCTGGCGGTCAACGACCTGGGCCAGTTGTTCTGGAATGAACAGCCTGTCATGGTCGAGCAACTGACCGAGAAATTCCGGATTGAAGCCGCCCAGGAACCGCAGCCCCAATTGCGTATCCGGGCGGATCAGGGCACCCGCTACGAAATCCTGGCGCAAGTCATGAGCAGCGCCAAGCAGGCGGGCATGAAGAAGCTCGGCTTCATCACCCGCCCGGCTGAACAACCGGCGGCCGGCTCAACGCCATAAACCGAAACCAGCGTTACAGCTTGCCGTCAGGGTTGTAACGCTGCGCTGCAAAATAATGCCGGTGTGTGCCGCCGAGCGCCGGTTCGATATAAAATCGCCGCATGCGAGTTCTGGTTATTGAAGACGACACCATCCTGGGCCATGCCCTTCAAGAGTTTCTGGGCGAGCAGGGCTATGCGGTTGACTGGCTGAAAGACGGAGAGCAGGTTCTGGGCGCCATCGGCGGCCAGACATACGATCTGCTGCTGCTCGACCTTAACCTGCCGGGGGTCAGTGGGCTTGATGTCTTGCGGCAAATCCGCGACAAAGGGAATCAGGAGCCTGTCCTGGTCCTTACCGCGCGCGATGCGCTGGAAGATCGCGTAGCCGGGCTTGATGCCGGCGCCGACGACTATGTCACCAAGCCTTTCGAATTACCCGAGCTGGCCGCCCGTGTGCGTGCTTTCGCCCGGCGTCGGGCCGGGCAGGCGCAAACCACGCTGGATGCGGGCAACCTTGTTTTCGATACCGTTGGTCGTGAAGTCCGTTCCAATGGCGAACGCCTGTCGTTATCGGTGCGTGAACTGTCCGTGCTTGAAATGCTGATGGTGCGGCTCGGGCGGGTGGTCACCAAGCGTCAGATTGTCAATTCACTGTCGGCCTGGGACGCTGATTTCAGCGAAAATGCGGTCGAAGTCTATATCTACCGTCTGCGCAAGCGTCTGGAAGGCCATGGCGTCGCGATTCAAACGGTGCGCGGCTTCGGTTACCTGCTAGATATCGAAAGTGCCGAATAGACCCAACTTCAAACCCATGCGCCGGCGTCTTGCCAGCATGATGGAACGCGGCTCGCTGTCGCGTCATCTTATCCTTCATTTGCTGCCTCCCGTGGCTGTATTGGTTTTGGTTGACCTGGGGATTACCTGGATTGTTGCGACCCAACTCGACCTTCAGGTTTGGCTGTTGCGCGATATCTTCTGGGTCATGCTGATCAGCCAGATACTGTTGATGGCGCTGTTTGCCTGGGCTTTGCTATCCGCTGTGCGCTCCGGCCTGGCATCCATCAATGTCTTGTCGGAAGAAATCAATCAGCGTTCAGTCGATGATTTGCGCCCGCTGAACATACCCCGTTTGTCCGCTGAAATCATTCCTGTGGTCAACCGCTTGAACGATTTGCTGCTGCGATTGAACGATTCCGTGCAGGCGCAGAAGCGCTTTGTGGGGCATGCGGCTCATCAGTTGCGCACGCCTTTGGCCGGCTTGAAGATGGAGTCGGAGCTGATGCTCGCCAAAGAACTGCCGGACGACGTGCGTAAACGGGCCGAGCGCATCAAGTCCGTATCCGATCGCATGATCCGGGTTGGGCAGCAATTGCTGGTGCTGGCGCGGGCCGAGACGTCGATCCGGCCGCAAGACAGTTTTCAACGCCTGGATTTGGCCGAGTGGGTTCGGCTTGAAGGCGGCGGGTGGGTGCCCAAGGCCCGCGCCAGCCAGGTCGAGCTAAGGCTGGATGCGCCCGACGAGCCTGTCTGGATCGATGGCGATCCATTATTGATGGGCGAACTCCTGGGAAATTTGATCGACAATGCATTGCGCTACGGCCGCACCGCGTCTTATATCTGTCTTCAGGTGAGTGCCAATCCGCCCGCCCTGGTTGTCGAGGACGATGGGCAAGGCATCGCAGCCGAAGACCAGGACAAGGTGTTCGAGGCGTTTTATCGCTCGTCGCGCCCGGAGGCCGACGGCTCGGGCCTGGGCATGGCGATCGTGCGTGAGATTGCCCGAGCCCATGGCGCGTGGTGGAGCTTGACCAGTCAACCGGAATTCGCCGGCACCCGGGTTGGCATTGTGTTTCCCGGGCCACGCAAGGGCGCCAACCTGGCCAACCGCAGCGATAGTCATGCGGCGCCGAGGGCAGCCTCTCGGGGGGGTGACGCACCTTTGTCCGACAGGTCGGAATCTTTCACTCGGCTGGACGATCAGCATGGCACAGCGTTCGCCCGACGGCGTTGAAACCAGAACGACACGTAGTCCTGGTGCAGCGATTCTGATCGGTGCGCTGGGCGTGGTTTATGGCGACATCGGCACAAGCCCCCTTTACACGATACGGGCGGCGCTTTCTCCGTTCGAAGTGCTTGATCACGAACATATTCTCGGCGTGCTGTCGGTCCTGTTCTGGATGCTGATGGTGGTTGTATCGCTTAAATATGTAACGCTCATGTTGCGGGTCGATAATCGTGGCGAGGGCGGCACCCTGGCCCTGATGGAGCTTGCGGTGCGTGGCATGCAGGGGCGCAAGCGTTGGGCGTTGACGGTTCTGGGCCTGGTGGGCGCTTGCTTGTTCTATGGCGATACGATTATCACGCCGGCCATTTCTGTGCTGTCGGCGGTCGAAGGCGTGGGCCTTGTGTCGCACACGCTGGACGACTGGGTGGTGCCCATCGCCGTTGCGCTGATCCTGGGCTTGTTCATGATCCAGTCACGTGGCACGGGCACGGTGGGCAGGTTTTTCGGGCCGGTCATGCTGGTGTGGTTTGTGGTGCTTGGGCTGCTGGGCGCCTGGCGTATTGTGCAAACGCCATTCATCCTGCATGCGCTTAATCCGTGGTGGGCCATCCAGTTCATCACTGATGCGCCGCTCGAAGTATTCTTGTTGCTGGGCGCCGTGGTGTTGGCTCTGACCGGTGCTGAAACCTTATACGCCGACATGGGGCATTTTGGCCGGCCCGCCATACGTCGAGCCTGGTTTGGCTTGGTGCTGCCGGGTTTGGTGCTGTGCTATTTTGGCCAGGGCGCTTTGTTGCTGGCGGATCCGCTGGCGATTCGCAACCCCTTTTTTCTACTGGCTCCCGGATGGGCGCTGATTCCGCTTGTAGGCCTGGCGACACTTGCCACGGTCATCGCTTCACAGTCCGTGATCTCGGGCGCGTTCTCGGTGACACGACAAGCGGTGCAACTCGGCTTTTGGCCGCGAATGGTTATCCAACACACTTCGGCGCATGAAGAAGGGCAAATCTATTTGCCCAAGGTCAACCAAGTGCTCTGTATCGCCGTCCTGATCCTGGTTCTGGGGTTTGGCTCGTCGGGCGCACTGGCGGGCGCCTACGGTTTTGCGGTAACAGGAACGATGCTGATGACGTCGATTCTGGCTTTTGGCGTGTTGCCGCGCAGGGCGACTGGCGGTCGGCGTGTCTTGTGGCTGGTTTTGCTTAGCCTGCTGCTCGTGCTGGACATACTCCTGTTTTCCTCGAATGCGCTGAAGGTTCCAGATGGGGGCTGGCTGCCGTTAGTCGTGGGGTCGTGCTTGTTGCTTTTGATGCTGACCTGGAAACAAGGCAGACAGCGTATTCACGACACGCTGGCCGGCGATCGCCAGCCCCTGAAGGAGTTCATGGAGACACTCGAGAGCTATCCACCGGCCCGGGTGCCCGGTACGGCTGTGTTCATGAGCATGATAGTCAATACTGTGCCGCCCGCTTTATTGCATAACCTCAAACACAACAAGATTCTGCACGAACAGTTGGTGTTTTTGACGGTGCAAAGCGCGGATGTTCCCTACGTGCCTTTCAGCGAGCGCTATACCCTGGAACGGCTGGGGCGCCATAGCTGGCAAGTGATTGCCAAATGGGGGTTCAAGCAAGAACCTAATGTGCCGCAGGTACTGGAACAATTGGCGAGCGACGTTCCCGAACTCGACCTCGAACCCATGCAGACGTCGTATTTTCTGTCCAGGCAAACCATTATTGTGGGCCGTCAAACCCCTTTCTTCATGCGTTGGCGCCGTGTGCTGTTTGCTTTCATGGCGCGCAACGCCAGCCGTAGTACCCGTTTCTACAAGATACCCCCCAATCGGGTTGTGGAAATGGGCATGCAGCTGGAGCTTTGAGCAACGCCGGTTCTTTAATGAAGACGGTTTCCCGTTTACCGGGTAATGATGGGTGCCGGTGTGGCGGTTTCAGGAACCGTTACGGTGGTTTTCGTGCTGGTCGTGCCGGGGATGGTTATTTCTGTTTGGCGCAGTATGCCTCCGCCTGCCACGCTTCCCTGTGTGGTTGTGGTGGCATTGGGGTTCTGGCCACGCATTTGGATCAGGCAGTCCTGCTGTTCGCTGGCAGGCAGGGCCTGGCATCGATTAAGCGCATTCTGTTCATAATTGGCGGGATGCGTGGTCAGGCGGTTGCGTTTGGCTTCTTCCAAAGCTGCGCCGGCTTCCTGTTTGCAGGTTGCCACGTCTTGGCCGCTTGTTCCGCTGTTGCAGCGTTCGATGTCCATCTGGTATTGCGCGTTCAGGTCGACTCCGGCTCCCGATGCGCCTCCCGCTGCGAACGCCGAGACTCCCATCAGGCAGGCCCCTGTGGTGCCTATGGCCAAAGCGAGTTTGCGTACTAGTGCTGCTGGTCGGTGATTCATATGAGATCTCCTGGATGTCGTTTCAGTCAGGTTGACTGGAAACCATGAGATTCAGTATAGAAGACTGTAACCGCCGCTCAGTAACTAAACGTATCGTTGACCTATTCTTCAGGTACGGGCCGGCGCGGGTCCCGGCGAACGCCTGCACGCATCAGCAAAATAGCGGTAATGGGTGAAACCAGAATCAATAAGGCAAGGATCAGCAGCGGACGAAGAACCAGCCAGCCGCTTAAGGTGGATGCGACCAGGATGGTCGCCAGCACGATGCAGCCCACGCCCATCGTGTTGCCCAGCGTCACCGCGTGCATGCGCGGATAAAAGCGATTAAGCCGCAAGAGACCGGCCGACCCGATCAGCGTGATGATGCCTGCAAGAATAAGTAACAGGCTGGCGGGTATCGTTACCCACAGTGGCAGTTCGCTCATGGCTGGATGACCTCTCCACGTAACAGGAATTTGGCCATGGCCGCAGAGCTGACAAAGCCGAACATGGCCATTAACAAGGCAATATCGAAATACAGGTCGTTGCGAAAATGCATGCCAAGGACCAGGATGATCAGCATGCCGTTGATATACATGGTGTCCAGCGCCAGCACCCGATCCTGAGGGGTGGGGCCGAGCAGCAGGCGGGTGGCGGCGCATGCCAGCGCCAGGGCAAAGCAGAACAGGGCGAATGTGCCGGCCCACAGCAGCACGGTATTCATTCGAAGATCTCCATCAAGAGGCGTTCATAATCTTCCTGGATCAGACGAATCCATTCTGCTTCGTCTTTAAGATCCAGGACATGCAGGGTAAGGACGTTGTCAGTCTGAGAATAGCCGGCCCATACAGTGCCTGGCGTGTAGGTAATGAAACAGGCCAGGACGGCCAGGCCGTGCGGATCCCGCATTTGCAAGGGAATGCGCAGGAAACCCGGTGTATGTGAGCTTGGCCCGAGCCAGATAAGCCGCGCGACTTCGAAGTTGGACTTGAAGATGTCTTTCGCGCCTCGGGCGAGGAGCCGCAGGATGATTAACGGACGCTTGGGCTGGGAGCGCAATGGGCGCAAGGCCATGGCTGCCCAGGCCAGCAGCAGGGACAAGATCACGCCCAGCACGATGTAGCCGGTGGAAAGGCTTTCGTTCAGCAGTAGCCAGACGATCAGGAGGATCAGCGGGAGGGCGAACCAGTAGGCGACGTTCTTCATCAGGGCCTCGTCAGGTTGCGCACAGGATTCTGGGCCAGCACTGCATCTACATAGGCCTGGGGCTTGTCAAGAAAGTTGGCGGCGTCGTTCAGGTAGGCCATGACCGGCCCGGCCCAGATAGCCAGTGCCAGGCAACCCAGGATCAGCAGTCCGACCGGGCCGGCTTCACTGACCCGAAGGCGCGGCGTGACCGTATCTTCTGAGCTCCAGAACAGGCGAATGCCCGTGCGGCTGAAGGCGATGATACACGCCAGACCCGATACCAGCACGGCGGCCACCAAGAGCCAGGCGGCCAACGAAGGGGTGTCTGTCGTCGAGGTTTGCAGGGCGGCTGAAAGCAAAGAGAACTTGGCGACAAAGCCCGAGAGCGGCGGCAATCCCGCGATCAGCAGCGCGCAGCAAATAAAAGCCATGCCCAGGAAAGCCATGGCGGCCGGGATGGCGACGCCGACTACGTCGTCCGAACGGTTGGCGGATTCCGGGTCGTCGAGATCGAAGGCTTCCAGGCTGACAGCCAGCACGTCGGCGCCGAAGCTGCGCGTGCGCTCGATCATTTCGACCAGCATATAGAACGCCGCCACCGCCAGCACCGAACTGATCAAATAGAACAGCGCGGGGCCGGTCAGCGTGACGCCGGGCATGCCAAGTGCGGTCAGCAAGGTTCCGGATGAAAGAATGACGCAATAGCCGATCAGACGTTCGGTTTGCTGGGTCGCCAATATGCCCAGCATGCCGAAGATCAGTGTTGCCAGCCCAAGGGGGAACATCCATTCTCCGCCAAAGGCGGCGGGAGCGCCGCTGGGCACCAGCAAAGAGCCCAGGCGCAACAGAGAATAAATACCGACCTTGGTCATGATGGCAAACACGGCCGCTACGGGAGGGCTGGCATGGTTGTAGGCGCTGGGCAGCCAGAAGTTCAGAGGCCAGGCCGCGGCCTTGATCAGGAAGGCGACGCCGAGAATGGCGGCGGCGGCTTCGAACAAACGTCGGTCGGCGCCGGCCAACTGGCCGGCCCGCAAGGCCAGGTCGGCCATATTCAGGGTGCCGGTGGCGCCGTAGATCAGGGCGATGGCGATCAGCAGCAGGAATGAAGCCACCAGATTGACCGCAATGTAGTGCAGGCCGGCCGTTACCCGCATTTCGCCAGAGCCGTGCAGCATCAGCCCGTAAGAGGCAGCCAGCAGGATTTCGAAGAACACGAACAGATTGAACAGGTCGCCGGTAAGGAAGGCGCCGCTCAGGCCCATGAGCAGGAACTGGAACAGGGGCAGGAAGTGAACACCGGCGCGTTCCCAGCGGGCCGTCGAATAGATCAGTGTCGCCAGCCCGATGACGGAACTTAGGGCCACCATGATGGCAGCCAGTCGGTCGGCCACCAACACGATGCCGAAGGGAGCCGGCCAGTCGCTGACAAGATACACGGCGATGCCGCCAGGCCAGTAAGCGGGTAGGTCTCCCATAGTCATGCCGATGAGCAGGATGGCCACCCACAGCTGGGCCATGACGGAGATCAGCGAAATGCCCAGTCGTGTGCGGCGACGGCTGTCTTTGAGCATCACCAGCAGCGCGCCGGTGAGCAAAGGCAGAACGATGGGCAGGGCCGGCAAATGGGTAAGAAGCATGTTCACAGGTTGGCTTCCCTCCCGTCAACGTGATCGTTGCCGGCCAGGCCGCGGGCGGCCAGGAGAACCACAAGGAATAGTGCGATGGTGGCAAAGCCGATGACGATTGCCGTGAGCACAAGCGCCTGGGGCACGGGGTCGGTGTAGATCTCGGTGGAGATTTCGCGGCTTGCATCAATGACGGGAGCCGCACCGATCATCAGGCGACCCATGGCGAAAATGAACAGGTTGACCGCATAGGACAGCAATGACAACCCCATGATGACCTGAAAGGTGCGCGGTCGCAAAACGAGCCACACGCCCGAAGCCGCCAATACCCCAATGGCAAGAGACAGTACGATTTCCATCAGGCGGCTCCTGTAAGCGACGCATTGGCCGGCGTCGATTTGCGTCGGAAGCGCAGCGACTGGTGAGCCAGGGCGACAAGGATCAAGATCGTGGCGCCGACAACAAGCATATACACACCGATATCGAAAAACAGTACGCTGGATAGGTGCAGTGTGCCTAGTCCGGGCACGGCCAGGTCGCTGGAAAGCGCGGACAAGAAGGGACGCTCGCTCCACCAGGCGGCGATGCCTGCGCCTCCGGCAAGCATGAGGCCCAGCGCGATCCATTTCTGGGGACGAATATTCTGGCGCGACTCAACCCAGGTCGCACCGCCCACCATGTATTGAAGAATGATGGACGTGGCCATGATAAGGCCGCCCACGAAGCCTCCGCCCGGCAGATTATGGCCGCGCAATAGGAAGAACAGCGAGGTCAGGGCGGCAATCGGCAGCAGCAGCCGGGCCAGCACGGCCGGCACCATCATGGTGTCGCGCGGCAAGATGGCGTCGGGATCGGGCTCCGTCAATGCGAGAGGCTTGTCGGGCGCTGCGCCCTGTTGCATGCGCAAGGGGCCGTCCTTGACGGTTTCAGGTGGCGGACGGAAACGCCGCAGTAGGGCAAAGACCGTCAGGGCCACAATGCCCACCACGGTGATTTCGCCCAAGGTGTCGAAGGCGCGGAAGTCAACCAGAATGACGTTGACGACGTTGGCGCCGAAACCTTCAGGCAGGGCCCGGGTGAGGAAAAACTCGGAAATGCCTTGACCTCGGGGTCGCGTCATGACTGCGTACGATAGCAGCGCAAGGCCTAGGCCGCTGGCGATGGCGATGACAAGATCGCGCGTGCGGCGGGCGATCACGGGAAATGGCGTACGGACGTAATTGTCTTCCGACTGTATCCGTGGGGGCAGCCAGCGCAGGCCCAGCAGGATCAATACGACGGTCACGACTTCGACGGCGATCTGGGTGAGGGCCAGATCAGGGGCGGAAAACCAGGCAAACGTCAGGGCGGTGGCCAGGCCGGCTGCGCCCGACAGCGCCAACGAAGTCAGTCGATGGTACTTCGCCTGCAGTGCTGCCCCGATGGCGCAGGCGCCACCCGCTACCCATAGAATCAGGAAAAACAGATTGAGCGGTGTTGAAAGTTCCGGCCGGAACCAGCCCCCCGCCGTCAGGGGCAAGACCGCCACAGCGATGGTGGCGACCACGACGATCGCCAATTGGCGCTGCAGGCGGGGCGAATACAGATGGTTCATCAGCCAGATGCTGCCGGCGTCAATGCCTTCGATCAGCAATTCGAAGCTGCGGCGTCCATCCAGTCGATAGATGATGGGCGCGCGTCGGGGATGCAGTCGGCGCTGCTGGTGCAACAGGTAGTACAGTGCGATGCCGCCAATCAGGGCGACGAAGCTCATGGCCAGCGGGAGGGTAAAGCCGTGCCAGATCTTCAGGTCGTAATGTGGAATTTCGTTGCCCAGGATGGATAGCGAGGCGATCTCAAGAAGCGGGCCCAAGGTGAACATCGGAAAGATGCCAACCACCAGGCACGCCAGGACTAGCAGGGCGCTGGGAGCGAGCATCCAGAACGGGGGTTCGTGCGGCGCGCGCGGCAAGTCGGTGGCGGGCGGCCCAAAAAAAACCTGGACGATAAAACGCAGGGAATACGTGACGCTCAGCGCGCTGGCCAATACGGCCGCCAGCGGCAAAATATCGTTCATGGTGCCTTTGCCGGCAATGACGGTTTCGGCAAAGAACATTTCTTTGGACAGGAAGCCATTCAGCAACGGCACGCCCGCCATTGCAGCCGCGGCCACGGTGGCCAGCGTGGCTGTCAGTGGCATGGCGCGGCGCAGACCCGACAGGCGGTTCATGTCGCGCGTGCCGGTTTCGTGGTCCACAATGCCTGCTGCCATGAATAGTGAGGCCTTGAAGGTGGCGTGGTTCATCATGTGAAAGATGGCGGCCACCAGGCCCAAGGCGCTGTTCAGTCCCAGCAACAGGGTGATCAGACCCAGGTGACTGATGGTGGAATACGCCAGGACGCCTTTCATGTCCTGCTGGAAAATAGCGGCATAGGCGCCGATGACCAGGGAAGCCATGCCGGCGCCGCTGATGATCCAGAACCATTCGTCGGTGCCCGCAAGCACCGGCCAGAACCGGGCCAGCAGGAATACGCCGGCCTTGACCATGGTGGCCGAATGTAGATAAACCGATACCGGTGTGGGCGCGGCCATGGCGTTGGGCAGCCAGACGTGGAAAGGAAACTGTGCGCTTTTGGTCAGGGCGCCAAGCGCAATAAGCACCAGGATCGTGGTGTACCAGGGGTGGTTGCGGACAATGTCGCCGGACGCCAGGACCTGATCCAGGTCGTAGTTGCCCACCACGTGGCCCAACATGAGCACGCCGCCCAGCAGGCACAAGCCGCCCGCCCCCGTGATGGTGAACGCCATCCGGGCCCCGCGCCGGGCGTCCAGGCGGTGGTGCCAATACGCGATGAGCATAAAGGACGAAAGGCTGGTCAGTTCCCAGAAAATCACCAGCTGCAAAATATTGCCCGATAGCACCACACCCAGCATTGATGCCATGAAGAGCTGGAAGAACGCGAAGAAACGGGGTACGGGATCTTCGGGTGACAGGTAATAGCGGGCGTAGAGCGTGACCAGCGCGCCCATGGTGGTGATCAGCAGCGCAAAAAGCCAAGCGTAGCCATCCATGCGCAGGCTGAAGCCGATGTCCAGGGCGCCTGGAATCCAGGGCATGGCCAACTGGACGACCTCTCCTTGCGAGATCGCCGGATAGTGTGAAATGACCAGCCCCGCACAGGCCAGCGTGACGATTCCCGCCAGCCAAGCCTCGGCATTGCGCGCGTTCGCAGGCAACAGGACTGCGACCAGGCTACCGAGAAAAGGTAAAACGAGAATTAAAATCAGCGACATCTAGGCTATGTGGAAGAGGGGCGAAGACTTTCGCCCTAATGATACGATATTTTCTGACAGCCTCCTGAGAGGCTGTTGGATACGGCTTACGGCTTACGGCTTGCCGCGCGACTGCGGCGGCCGGCGCAGCCGAATCATGATGTACAGGCTGACGAGGACGCCGATAATCGCCAGGATCGCCTTGATCGCCACGAGGGGCACAAGGTAAATTGAATAGCCCAGCGAAGCCCACATGACGGCCAGTGCAATCAGGCGAGTACGCAGCGCCAGACCACTTCCTGTTTGAATGTCGTGCAGATACTTGCCAAAAACCGGGTTGTTCAGAAGCCATTGATGCATGCGGGTCGAGCCGCGCAGATAACAGGCGGACGCCAGCAGCAGGAACGGGGTCGTGGGCAGCAACGGCAGGAAAATTCCCAGAATGGCCAGTACGACGGCAAGGCTTCCGACGACGTTGAACAGGATTCTCATGCCGTATTGTAGAGCGGCGGCCCTCGATCGCGATGGTTTGCGCCGGGTCGGGGGCGTTCTACACATTCGGCCTCGCTGCATGCCGGCTGCACGGCTACCCCGCCTTTTGCTCGACGAATACATCCAGGCGGCGGGGTGTAACCATTAATTGTTCGCCGTGCTTGAATGCCATCCGGCTGTACTGTTCGCTGGGGATCACTGCCTCGATGATCTCGTCGTTGTCCGCCCGGGCAAGCTCGAGCTGGACCAAGGGGCCGATGGCATGCGCATGCACCAGGTGTGCGGCAAGGCCATTGCCGTTTGTGCGATAACGTTGTATGTCCAGCTCGTGCGGGCGCACATAGCCCACGCCATGCGCATCGCGCACCTGGCGATGGGATGGCGCCTCGAACCGTGCAGCCCCGGCCTGCAGCACGCCTTCGTGCACCCGGCCGCGAAACAGATTGACGTTCCCCAGGAAGCCATAAACGAAAGGGGACGCGGGACGGTTGTAAACGGCCTCGGGGGCGCCCACCTGTTCGACCGTACCTTTGTTGATCACGACGATTTGATCGGCGACTTCCAGCGCTTCTTCCTGGTCGTGGGTGACGAAGATGCTCGTGACATGCAGTTCGTCGTGCAGGCGTCGCAACCAGCGGCGCAGCTCTTTGCGAACCTTGGCATCCAGGGCGCCGAAGGGCTCGTCCAGCAGCAGCACACGCGGCTCTATGGCCAGGGCGCGGGCCAGGGCGATGCGTTGGCGCTGACCGCCCGACAGATTGGACGGATACTGGTCGGCCAGCCAATCAAGCTGGACGAGATTCAGCAGTTTGGCGACACGTTCACGGATTTCGCTCTTGGAGGGGCGCAGATGGCGAGGCTTGACCTTCAGGCCGAAGGCAATGTTGTCGAACACCGTCATGTGCTTGAACAACACATAGTGCTGGAATACGAAACCAACCTGGCGCTCGCGCACGTGCTTGGCCGAGGCGTCTTCGCCGTCCAGCAATACCTGGCCGCTGTCGGCCTGGGCCAGGCCGGCGATGATGCGCAGCAAGGTGGTTTTACCGCATCCGGACGGCCCCAGCAGGGCGGTCAGCTGGCCCTGCGGGAAGCTGAGTGAAACATTGTTGAGCGCGACAAAATCGCCGAACCGCTTGCTGATGTCCAGAACTTCGATGCTCATTGTATGGCTCCATGCCGCGCACTGTCGGACAAGGTCCGCTCCAGGCGCCATTCGATAAAGGATTTCACTGCCAGCGTCACCAATGCCAGCAGCGCTAAAAGGGAAGCGACGGCAAAGGCGGCGGCAAAGTTGTATTCGTTGTAAAGAATCTCGACGTGCAGCGGCATGGTGTTGGTTTCGCCGCGTATGTGCCCGGAGACCACGGAAACCGCGCCGAACTCGCCCATGGCCCGCGCGTTGCACAAGATGACGCCGTACAGCAGGCCCCACTTGATGTTGGGCAGGGTGACGCTGCGAAATGTCTGCCAGCCCGATGCGCCCAGCACCAGGGCGGCTTCCTCCTCGTCGGCGCCTTGGGCCTGCATCAGCGGAATCAGTTCGCGCGCGACAAAGGGGAAGGTGACGAAAATAGTCGCCAGGACAATACCCGGCACGGCGAACAGGATGCGAATGTCGTGCGCTTGCAGCCAAGGACCCAGCCAGCTTTCCGCACCGAACATCAGCACATAGATCAGGCCGGCAATCACGGGCGAAATTGAAAAGGGCAGGTCGATGAAGGTTAGAAGTATATTCTTGCCGCGAAACTCGAACTTGGCAATGGCCCAGGCAGCGGCGACCCCGAAGACGATATTCAAGGGAACCGCGATGGCTGCGGTGATCAGCGTCAGGCGGGCGGCCGACAGGGCGTCAGGCTCAAGAATGGCGGCTCCGTAGGCTTCCCAGCCCTTGCTCAGGGCTTCGGTAAAGACCGCCACCAACGGTACAAAAAGAAAAAGCGTCAGAAAGGCCAGCCCCGCTGCAATCAGGAGCAGGCGAACCCAAACGGGCTCCTGCAGCGCGGATGGCGTGCGTGTGCGTGAAGCGGCGTGAACAGTAATGGGTGAGGCGGATGCAATACTGGACATGTCAGGATGGCTCCTTTAGCCCACGCCGGCGGGCCCAGGCTTGCAGGAGGTTGATAGTCAGCAGCATGAAGAACGAGATCAGCAGCATGACCAGGGCGATGGCGGTCGCCCCGGCATAGTCGTATTGCTCCAGCTTGGTAACGATCAGCAAGGGGGTGATTTCGGAAATCATGGGCATATTGCCGGCGATGAAGATGACCGATCCGTACTCGCCAGCGGCACGGGCAAAGGCCAGGGCGAAGCCGGTCAACAGCGCGGGGAAAATGCCCGGAAAGATCACCAGCGCAAATGTTTGCAGGCGGCTGGCGCCCAGGCTGGCGGCGGCTTCCTCGAATTCTTTGTCGGCCTCTTCCAGCACGGGCTGCACCGTGCGAACGACGAATGGCAGGCCGATGAATATCAAGGCCACAACGATGCCCAGGGGTTTATAGGCGACCAGGACGCCTGCCTTTTCCAGGATCGAACCTATCCAGCCGTTGGTCGCATACAGGGCGGTCAGGGCAATGCCCGCCACGGCAGTGGGCAAGGCGAACGGCAGATCGACGAGCGCGTCTATCAGCTTTTTCCCGGGGAAGGTGTAACGCACCAGAATCCATGCGACGATGGTGCCGAAGATGACATTGACGCCGGCTGCCAGCAGCGCGGCGCCGAACGTCAGCTTGTACGAGGCCACGACCCTGGGCGCCGTGACCGCCGCGATAAAGTCTCCCCAGGACATGCTGAATGTCTTGAGAAAAAGGGTCGACAGGGGAATCAGGACGATCAGGCTCAGGTAGAACAGCGTGAAGCCGACGGTGAGGTTGAACCCGGGCAGCACCCTGAACGCTGAACGCCTGGCGGCTGGCTGTGGTAAGGCGAGTTGCATGGGTGATTAGCGGTTCTGGGGCTGATAGATCTGGTCGAAGATGCCGCCGTCGCCGAAGTGCTCTTTCTGCACCTTGCGCCAGGGGCCTGCGACTTCGTCGATGGTGAATAGTGTGATGTCGGGATATTGGTCGGCGTACTTTTTTGCCACCGATTCCGATGTTGGCCGATAGTAGTTGCGCGCTGCGATATCCTGGCCAATGTCGCTATACAGGAACTGCAGGTAGGCGGTCGCCAATTCACGTGTTTCGCGCTTGTCGACGGTGCGGTCAACTACGGCGACAGGCGGCTCAGCCAGGATACTGACCGAGGGCACGACAATTTCAGCTTTGTCCGGGCCTAGCTCTTTGATGGCCAGTAACGCTTCGTTTTCCCAAGCCAGCAGTACATCGCCAATGCCGCGCTCAACGAAGGTGATGGTTGAGCCGCGGGCGCCGGAATCCAGGACAGGCACTTGTTTGTACAGCTTGCCGACGAACTCCTTGGCGCTGTCCACGCTGCCGCCGGGTCGACCGAGCGCATAACCCCAGGCAGCCAGGTAGTTCCAGCGTGCGCCGCCCGATGTCTTGGGGTTGGGGGTGATGATCTGCACCCCAGGCTGAAGCAGATCGTTCCAGTCCTTGATGCCTTTTGGGTTGCCTTTGCGCACGAGAAAGACAATAGTCGACGTATAGGGTGCGCTGTTCTTTGGCAAGCGGGCTTGCCAGTCTTGCGCCAGCGCCCCGCGATCCGCCAGTGCATCGATGTCTGATGCCAACGCCAGGGTGACGACGTCGGCGGCAAGGCCGTCGATCACCGTGCGGGCCTGTTTGCCCGAGCCGCCGTGGGATTGTCTGATCGTGACTGTATCGCCCGTCTTGGCTTGCCAGTCTTTGGCGAATGCCTGGTTGAATTCCTGATACAGTTCTCGGGTGGGGTCGTAGGAAACATTCAGCAATGTCAGATCGGCTGCATGCGCCAGCGACACTGACGCTGCAAGCAGGGCGACGCTGGCAAGTGATTTAAGCAACATGATGTACCCTTCGAAAATTGGAAGGGTCAGCTTAAAGCGCAGGGAGCAAAAAACGAACGAATCGTTAGCTTATTGCTTATCCGCTTCACTTATATAGTGCTAAAGTACTCATCGCAAATACTGCGTAAACTTGGACACTGTCATGACCGAACCTGTTGTATTTCCACCCGATACCGAGCAGAACAAAAGCGCCAAGACTGTCGCCACGGTTGTTTATGCCTTGCAGGCGGCGTCGCTTATCCTGGGCGTCACGTCGATCATTGCCATTATCATCAATTATGTGAAGCAGGGCGATGTGCGCGGCACCTGGATCGAATCACATTTCCGTTGGCAGATCCGCACATTCTGGTTCAGTGTCCTGTGGACCATCATCGGATTTATCCTGCTCACGGTGGTGGTGGGCTATGCGATCTTGCTTGCTGCGTTCGTCTGGTTTATTTATCGCATTGTCAAAGGCTGGCTGCGTCTGGTCGACAACAAGCCTATGTATGCCTGATGGCCGGTTTGCGCGGCTGCGTTGTTCAACGCGCGATCACCTATAAAAGGAATGCCATGGATCAATTTTTACAGGCCGCGATCGAGCAGGCCCGCCTTGGTTTGAACGAAGGCGGTATCCCGATCGGCTCGGTGATTGTGCATCAGGGCCGGATTATCGGTCGGGGCCATAATCGTCGTGTGCAGCAGGGCAGCGCGATTCTGCATGGCGAAATGGATGCATTCGAGAACGCGGGCCGGCAACCGGCCAGTGTGTATCGCGAGTCGGTTATCTATACAACGCTGTCTCCATGTTCCATGTGCACCGGCGCTATCTTGCTCTATGGAATACCGCGAGTGGTGGTGGGCGAGAATCAAACGTTTATGGGCGATGAAGCGTTATTGCGCGAACGTGGGGTTCAGGTGGATGTTCTGCAGGACGAGGCTTGCATTGCAATGATGCGTGACTTTATTCGGGATCAGCCTGGGTTGTGGAATGAGGATATTGGGGTTTAGGTTGGGTGGGGGGGTTGTGGTTGGGTTGAGTTCTTAAGGCGTTGTCCGGAGCGGGTATAGGCTGGCCGGCACGGCGTGCTTTATCCGCGTCTGCGTCGTCAGGACGGGCGGCCTAATAACTCGCCCTCGCCGCCGTTGGCGGCTGCGGTGCTCGAACAGATTAGGCCGAAATCCCCCGTCCTTCCTAGCTGCCGCGGCGCACGCCTTACTCCGGCCAGCCTATACCCGCTCCGGACAACGCAGGGTTCGCGGCATACGACCTGCGATGCGCTTGGGTTTGGCATCAGCACCGAGGACTGGATTGCGGCCTTAATCGCGGCCTGCTTCGATGATGGCTTGTGCCAACCGGGCTGGGTTCGAGAACCAGGTTTCGTGGCTGCCAGGGCACTCGACGAGCCGGAACAGGCCCAGCCGCTCGGACAGGCGTGGGTGCCAGGGAAGGCCATGGGGCAACGCGGTGTCCTGCTGGCAATTCAGATAGGACTTTCCAATAGGCAACTGCGCCAGAGGCTGCTTTAGCGAGATTGGATCGGTAAACATGCGATACGGGTGCGGGTTCAGCTTTGCAAAACTGGATTCGGCCAAGGCGAGGTCGGCGTCGTTGATGAAGGCTTCGCGCCAGATGGGGAAGGGCAGCATGACCGCATTGTTGTTTTCAGCCGCGACCGCATCGAATAACTCTACATAATGCGGTGGAACCATGTCGTTCAGACACTGGCCGTCCAGAGGCACGAAGGCATTGACGTAAACCAATCGTTTGAGGCGGTCCAGGGCGCGATCGGCCACGCCTGAAATGACCATGCCGCCATAGCTGTGGCCCACCAGACGCACATCGTGCAAGTCGTTTTCCTTGATATAGTCGATCGCCGAGTTGATGGCGTCGTCCAGCCCGAGCGCGTTGCGATCATCTTCCGGCCGATTTCCCGCCAAGGTGGGGCAATGAACGACATGTCCTTCTTTGCGTATATGATCCGCGACGGCTTCCATTTCGGCGCCTGTATGCCACGCGCCATGGATGATTACGTAGGTATCTGTCATGTCGTCTCCTTGAGTGGATTTGTAGTTTGAATGCGCATTTTTCCCTGGCATCGACGATGAACGCTCTGGATGACCAAGTTTTCAGTTAGACACCCATTTTTTGCACGGGAGAAATCGGTGCATTTTTTCTGAATCATATATTAATTCGACACGGCAACAAAAAATAGGATTACAGTAATAAATCTTATTATTATTTGAGTTATTGACTGAGTATTTATGTGTTCTGTGCGGATGTTGCAGCAGTGGGTGGTTGCCGTTGTCAGTGTGTTGGTTTTGTCGGGCATTGGCGTGGCGCAAACAGATTCAGGGCAGGGGCCGGGTGCCAAGCAGCTTTGGCAGCTACTGGATTATGTTGCGGTTGATTATGGCGGCGCGGTGAAGGACGGCGCGGTAATCAGTGAAGGCGAGTACGCCGAAATGCTGGACTTCACACAGAATGCGGCCAGACAGATTCAGCAGTTGCCGGCGCATCCGGGCAAGGCGGCGATCGCCGAGATGATCGATACCTTGGGTAAAGCGGTTGTCGACAAGGCGGATGGCGCGCAGGTGGCCGATCTAGCTCACCAGGCCAATGCGCTGCTGATCAAGGCCTATCCAATTCCTGTTGCGCCTGCCTCGGTGCCTGATCTTGCCGTGGGAGGCAAGCTTTATGCTTCGCTCTGCGCATCCTGCCATGGCGCCTCAGGCAATGGAGATGGCCCACTGGCGGCGGGGCTGGATCCTGAACCCATTGCTTTCACGGACGAAGGGCGTGCCCGTTCTCGTAGTGTGATGGCGTTATACCAAGTGATCACGCAAGGGGTTGAAGGGACGTCCATGGCAAGTTTCGTTGGGTTGCCTGAAGACGAGCGCTGGGCGCTGGCGTTCTATGTGGGTGGTTTGGCCAACGATACGGCAATGCGCAATCGAGGCAAGACGTTGTGGGAAGAGAATGCGTCCATCCGGGCTCATTATCCTGATTTGGCGGCGTTAACCACCCTGACGGAAGTGGCTGCGGCCCAATCGATGTCGGCTGATGACGCGCGCGATGTCACCGCGTATTTGCGCTCCGAACCGCAGGCGGTCGAGGCCGATAAAACGATGGGCGTCGCGCTCTCGCGCCTGCGGCTGGCGGAAAGCCTGGCGGCTTTGCGCGATGGCGATCGCAGCGCGGCAACCCGGCTGGCGCTTTCAGCCTATCTGGACGGCTTTGAACCGCTTGAACCCAAAGTGGGCGCAAAGAATAAAGCGCTGCTGACAGCGGTTGAAGACGGCATGCTGGCCTATCGTGCGGCGGTCGGTAACGGGTCGGTCGAGCAGGCCGAGGCCCAGGCTCGGCGTCTGGACGAACTGTTTGCACAGGTGGATGCGGAACTGGGCACAAGCGTCGCCGAGCCGATGACCACCTTTCTGGGGGCTCTGACCATTCTCTTGCGCGAGGGTCTGGAGGCCTTGCTGATTGTCATTGGAATCATTGCCTTTTTGCGTAAGGCGGATCGGGGCGCCGCTTTGCGTCATGTGCATGCTGGATGGATCAGCGCCCTGGTGGCGGGTGGCCTGACGTGGGCCGCCGCCACCTATGTGGTTTCCATCAGCGGCGCCAGCCGCGAGGTTACTGAAGGCCTGGGATCGGTCACGGCGGCGGTTGTGTTGCTGTGCGTGGGCTTGTGGATGCATCAAAAAAGCAGTGCGGGCCGCTGGCATGCTTATTTGTCAGAAAAGGTTAGTGCCGCAATGACACGACGCTCCGCCTGGGCGTTGTTTGCATTGGCGTTTATTGCGGTCTATCGCGAGGTTTTTGAAACCGTGCTCTTTTTTTCAGCATTGGCGGCCGATGGTAATTCGGGCGCCCTGCTGGTCGGGTTTCTGGTGGCTGTCGCTTTGCTTGTGGTGATCGCCTGGGTACTGTTGCGCACCAGCGCGCGTATGCCCATCGGCAAATTCTTTTCCATCACTTCAGTGTTGGTGGGGCTGCTGGCCATCGTGTTGATCGGCAAAGGGGTGGGCGGGCTTCAGGAGGCCGGCTGGATTGGGGCAACGCCGGTGGCGGCGCCACGCATCGATATCCTGGGCATCTATCCCACGACCCAAACGCTTGCGGCGCAGTTGTGCATGCTAGTGATTGTGCTGGGAGGTTTCGGGTGGAATTATTTGCGCGGCAGGGCGCGGAAACACCCGCAGTGAAAGCCCGTAGACCAAGATGGTACAAACGACTGCGTTAAGGGGCACGATGCCGGGCAGCAGGTGGCCGCCGAGAATGCCAATGGCGACCGCCGCCATGGCCGGCCAGTGGATTATTAGAGGATCTGCTACGGGGAACCGGTCGTATCGGGCGCGGCGTAGCAGGAAATCGGCGATGATGACGCCGCCAACCGGGGATATGGCGGCCGATAAAAAGGTCAGCCAGCCCACGAAGTGGTTGTAAAGCCATAAGGCCAGCAAAGTGCCCAATGCGCCATTGACCACCGCCAGGCTTCGGCTGGACAGGCCGGTGATGTTGGCAAAGCCCAGGCCAGACGCATACAAGGCATTGTCGTTCGTGGTCCAGATGTTCAGCCCCAGTACGATGATGGCGGGCAGCAGCAGGCCTTGGGCCATCATGACATCGCTGATGTCTGGCTCGCCCACGGCGGCTGCGCCGGCAGCGCCGAAGATGAACATCAATGAATTGCCCAGAAAGAACGCCACAATGCAAATAGCGATGGCCGTACGCGCGCTGCGCCCGAAACGGACGAAGTCGGCGGTCAGGGTGCCTGCGCTGATGAACGAACCAATCACCAGCGCAATGGCGGTGCTTAGGGGCATGGGTTCGACAGGCGTGATCTGCCGCAGGGCGTCCAGGCCGCCGGCTTGCCCAACTGCCAGCCAAACGGAATAGCTGCCCAGGATAATAATGGCGGGCACGGCAATAGCTGACAATAACGTCAGGCCGGCAATTCCAAAGTACACGGTCAGCGTCATAAGGGTGCCCGACACGAAGACCAGGAAGTTGATGTCCCACCCCGTTGCCTTGCCGACCGGAATGGCGAACATGGCCACCCCGACACCGAACCAGCCGACCTGGGTGCCGCCCAGCAGCAAAGAAGCCAGCCATGACCCCTTTGTTCCGAACGAGTAGTGCGCCAGCATATGGGTGGACAGGCCTGTTCTGGCGCCGATGTAGCCAAGTGCCGAGGTATAGGCGGCCAGCAGCAGGTTGCCGACCACGACGGCCAGGAAGAAGTCATTGAAGCGCAGGCCGGCGCCCAGTGCGCCGCCCGTCCACATGCTGGCCGAAAAGAAGGTCAGGCCAAGCATCACCAGGCTGAGCGCGAGCGCGCTTTTCCGGGCGTGCGCAGGGACCGGTTGACGGCTGAAATTTGCGTCTTGACTCATAGAGCCCTGCAAACTAATGGCATGAAGGTTTCCTGAAATTCGCGTAAGCCGTACTTTAGAACCTTCAATGCCATGGCGTCTAGCGTTACCGCACCGTCGTCAGTCCTACGCTATGGAATATTGCGCAAGCCTGGTCGCAACTTCCTCCCGTATGTCATGGTGGCTGAAGACAGGTGCGTTTGCAGCGCGATGGGATCGGTTTCCCCGTCGTCAGTGATTGCTTCGCTGTCGTCGGAAAGGGTTTCGACGGAGATTTCCGCTTCCTGATACGGATGCAAAACACGGTCGCCCTGGCTGTCGCGGACACGCGTGACCAGCCCGATGCGGTTCATCAGGTTGATGAAGGGCTTGGGATCGAGTTCTTCGACGTTTGCCATGCAACCGACATCCCACGATCCGTCGGCGATCAACATGGCGGCTGCGACGACAGGTACGCCTGCCGTATAGGAAATGGCCTGGCTGCCGACCTCGTCGAAGCTTTCCTTGTGATCGCAGATGTTGTAGATCAGGACTTCCTGGTCCCGCCCGTTCTTCTTGCCCTTGACCAGGTCGCCGATGCAGGTCTTGCCGGTATAGTCCGGCGCCAGCGAGGCGGGGTCGGGCAGGATGGCCTTGACCACTTTAAGCGGTACGACCTCAAGCCCTTCGGCGGTGCGTACGGGCTTTTCAGACAGCAGGCCAAGGTTCTTCAGCACCGTGAATACATTGATGTAGTGTTCGCCAAAACCCATCCAGAAACGGATATTGGGCACGCCCAGGTTGCGTGACATGGAATGCAGTTCGTCGTGGCCGGTCAGGTAGGTGGTATTGACTCCAACCGTCGGCATGTCCCAGTCTTTACGGTGCTCGAACATGGCATTGGCTTTCCAGGCGTTCTTTTCCCAGGACCACACGGTGGAGGTGAATTCGCGGAAATTGATTTCGGGATCAAAGTTGGTGGCGAAATAGCGGCCGTGGCTGCCGGCATTGATGTCGATGATGTCGATGGAGTCGGCGCTGTCAAAATAGGTATCCAGGGCGTAGCGTCCGTAGGCGTTGACGACGCCCGGGTCAAAGCCAACGCCCAGGACGGCGGTCACGCCGGCTTGCTTGCATGCCTGACGTTTCTTCCACTCATGGTTGGCATACCATGGGGGCGGTTCGCAAACCTTGTCGGGATCTTCGTGGATGGCCGTATCCAGATACGCCGCGCCGGTGTCGATGCAGGCTTGCATGACAGACATGTTAAGGAAGGGCGAGCCCACGTTGATGACGATCTGGCTACCGGTCGAGCGGATCAGGGCCTTGGTGGCCTCGATGTCGAGCGCGTCGAGCTGATGCGCCTGTAATTTGCCGGGCCCGCGCTGGTTGTTCTTGTCTTTAATGGACTTGATGATGGCCTGGCATTTTTCCAGTGTGCGTGAAGCAATATGTATGTCGCCCAGCAAAATATTGTTCTGCGCGCATTTGTGAGCGGCGACGTGGGCTACGCCGCCTGCGCCGATAATGAGTACGTTTCGTTTCATTGGATAATCCCCCAGTTCTTAAAATTAGAGCAGCGCCGTCAGGACAGGCTGTTGACGTAATCGTCAAAGGAAAATTCGCGCGCAATGCGCACCGAGCCATCAATCTCCTTGATGGCGATGGCCGGCATATGGATGCCGTTGAACCAGTTCTTCTTCACCATGGTGTAGCCTCCAGCATCACCGATCGAGATGCGATCGCCCACTTGCAGCGGTGTTGGGAACCGCGCCTCGCCGAAGATGTCGCCGGCCAGGCAGGTTTTGCCGCAGATCATGTACTGATGCTCGCCGTGTTCCGCCCCAATGGGGGCGGTTTCGCGATAGATGAGCAGGTCCAGCATATGAGCTTCCGTCGAGCTGTCGACGATGGCCAGATGCTTGCCGTTGAAGCTCGTATCCAGCACCGTGGTTTCCAGCGTCGTGGTGTGTCTTACCGTGGCTTCGCCCGGTTCCAGGTAAACCTGTACGCCGTGCCTTTGCGCAAACTGCCGCAGACGGAGGCAGAACGCGCCGACTGGGTAACCAGGGTCGGTGAAGCTGATGCCGCCACCCAGACTGACCCAGTCCAACTGGCCAAGAATGTGGCCGTAACGTTCTTCGACCTGTGTGAGCAGTTGGTCGAATTGCCCGAAGTTGTCGTTCTCGCAGTTGTTGTGGATCATGACGCCGCTGATGCGATCGATAACGGCGAGGATGCGGGCCGGGTCGCTTTCTCCCAAACGGCTGAATTGGCGCGCCGGGTCGGCCAGGTCGAAGCCTGCGAAACTGATGCCGGGATTCAGGCGCAACCCGACGGGCTTGTCATTGGCCAGTGCAGCAAAGCGCTCGAGCTGCGAGACGGAGTTGTAGATAATTTTGTCGCAGTTGGCCAGAACTTCGTGAATCTCGTGGTCGGCGAATGCCACGCTGTAGGCATGGGTTTCACCGCCAAACTTCTGGTAGCCCAGCTTCACCTCGTACAGCGACGACGATGTCGTGCCGTCCATCTGTTCACGCATCAGGTCGAAGACCGACCAGGCGGCAAAGCATTTCAAGGCCAGCAGAACCTTGGCGCCGGACTGTTGACGCACGTAGTCGATCACATCAAGGTTGCGCTTCAGGGCGGCCTTGTCGATCAGATAATAGGGGGTGGCGGGCACGCCTGATTCTTGCTGCGGCCTCAAAGCGTTGCTCCTCGTTTGTCCTGCTTGTGGTCGAACGTTCCGTTGGCTGGCACAACCGCTTGCTGTGCGGCTTTCTTGACCAGACAGTCGATCAGAAGCGGCGAGCGGTTGGGGAAGGTGGCAACAACTTCCAGGTTTCCGCCTACGCTCTCAACATAGTCCTGCAGGGTGGACAGCAGCATGTCGTGGCGTTTCTCCAGCCGTGAAATCGTGCCTTGCCCAACCCCCAGGGCCAGGGCGAGTTCTTCTTGCGTATGATCCGTGGCTTTGCGTAGTTCTTTAAGCGTGGCAATCTCGGCCGAATGCATGCCCAGGCGCTTCAGGCGTTCGGGCACCAGGGTCGAGTGCGACTTATGGCTTTTCTTTGCCATATGAATCCTTTGTCGTTTGACGTCGTGCTTAGGCGCGGTAAGTCGCGCAGCAATGAATTATTGATTGCGGAACCGCCTTGCGATTGCGCATGAGTCCAGCATGGCTCGCTACAAAAAAACGAGCAAGGCGGTATAATATATGCATTCGAAGCGATATGCAACCCAACGCATATTCACCTGCGGTTCGCCGCTTTTTTTGAGCGTGTTCAATGCACACTTGTAGTTGTAGTTGTAGTTGTAGTTGTAGTTGTAGTTGAAGGAGCGGTGGCGGTTACAGTTGTCGTTGTCGTTGTAGCGGTGGTTGTAGCGGTAGACGCCGGCGCTTGTGCGCTGGGCTTGAAAAGTAAGGATTACTAATGACGGAAACTGCGGCTGGCGGCGTGCAGAACGCCTTTCAAGGGAATTTGCCGTTTCATGTGGATAGCTTGTCGCCTGAATGGCAAGCCGCGTTTGCCGGCGCTCGCGAGCAGCAAACGCTGCGGGATATCGATCGCTTCCTGGATGAACGCCTTGCCGCCGGCGCACAGATTTTTCCGCTCAGGCCGTTCCGGATACTGCTTGAAGTCGCACCGCAGGACGTGCAGGTGGTCATCTTGGGCCAGGATCCCTACCACGGGCCGAATCAGGCGCAGGGCTTGTCGTTTTCCGTGCCCGATTTTTGCCCCATACCCCCCAGTTTGCGGAATATGTTCAAGGAGCTGGCCAACGAATACCCCGAGGCCTTCACCCAGCAGCGAAACAGTTTGATCCGCTGGGCGCGGCAAGGCGTCTTGCTATTGAATACCACCCTGACCGTCGAGGCCCACAAGCCCGCCTCGCACGCCAAGCGGGGCTGGGAAACCATTACCGACGCCATCATTCAGCGGGTGTTGGCGGAACCTCGCCCCAAGGTTTTCATGCTGTGGGGCGCGCATGCGCAATCCAAGCAGGCGCTGCTGCAGTCCCATCCCGCCGCCGGTCCCGTGCTGGCGCTGAAGGCCAACCATCCATCGCCCTTGTCCGCATTGCGGCCACCCCGGCCATTTATCGGCTGCGGGCATTTTCGCCAGGCCAACGAATGGCTGATCGAGCGTGGAGAAGAGGGCGTGGATTGGCTCGACAACCGCACGCCCACCTCGCAGGCCTGATTAGCTTTTGGGCGACTCCACATGCTCGCGCCGTATACCCAGGCCGAACAGGCGGGCTGGAATGGATCGGATCAGCTTGAAACGCAATAAGAACCGGGCAATGGGCGGCAGCACGAGCGGCTTTTCATTGTTGGCCTGGGCCAAGGCGGGAGCGATCAGGCGGCGCTGCAGAAGCACCTGAACAGCCTGGATGATGCGTGTTGGAAGCAAGCGGCGCTTTTGCACGGCCGCCAACACGCTTTCGCGGGGCGCGCCTGGGCGGCGCAGGAGTTCGGGAGCCAGCGCATTGGCGGCTGCCACAGCGTCTTGAATGGCAAGATTGATGCCAACCCCGCCGATGGGCGACATGGCGTGGGCGGCATCGCCAATCAGCAGCAGGCCGGGGCGGTGCCAGCGGGGCAGGCGATCCACCTTCACTTGCAGCAGTTTCACGTCATCCCAAGAGGCTATGGCATCCAGCCGGTCGGCGACAAAGCCGACGCGTAGCGCAACCGTTGCTCGGAACTCGTCGATGGGCCGCTGCCGCCAGTTTTCTCCATCGCCTTTGGCAATGACGCATGCCACCTGCCAGTAATCGGTACGGTTCAGAAGAATCAGAAAATTGCCGCGCCCCGGCACGCCGTAGGTGCCTGTTGGATCGGAGTCAAGGCGAGGCAGACGAAACCAGAACACATCCATGGGCGAACCCAGGTCCGTTGGCACAAGGCCGGCGGATTCGCGCAACACGGAACGGCGGCCATCGCATCCGACGACCAGGTCGGCGCTGATGAACACCGTGCCATATTGGTCCTCGGCGATCACACCGGTTGCGCGGCCGTTCTCATCACGAAGCAGCCCCTTTGCTTCACACTGCATCAGCAACGTGAAGCAGGGATGGCGCATGGCTTGGACGGCAAGCAGATTCAGCAAATCCCATTGTGGCGTCAAGGCCAGGTAGGGGTAGGGCTCGAGGCCGCGAAAATCGCCCAGGGCGTGAATGCCGTCGGCGAACATGCCTTCCAGTTGATCGACCCGATGTTGTGGCAGGGCGTCAAATTTAGCTTTCAGACCAAGTTCGTCGAGGATGCCCAGGGTGGATGGATGAACGGTGTCGCCGCGAAAATCGCGCAGGAAATTGGCGTGCTTTTCAAGCACTGTGGTTGCAACGCCGGCGCGCGCAAGTAGAAGGCCCAGCATCATGCCGGCTGGCCCGCCGCCGACAATGCAGCAACGGGTCGTGCGGGTTTGTGTGGTTGGCATCACTTTTACCCCGACGTTAACAGCGCTAAAAGCCTTATTCGGCAATTTTGGCATGTAAACGTTCGGCTTGGATGATTCATTGATATTTTCTAATAATCAATAAAATAATTTGAATTGTGTAATTAAATCTCTTGCGATTAAATGTATGCACGGTTGGTGAAGGCCTTTATGCCATGCACCGGTAGCAAGCAAGCAATTTCAGGCGTGCGGTTTCACCGGCCAAGGAAAGCGGCTTTGTCGTGATCCGATAAAACAGACATTAATGAGAACGGGGAAAATCCCGGCATTCTGGAGGCAATTGATGGATACACGACCTACTCACGACGATGGTGTCGATGAAGTTCTGCCGATGGGCAGAAGCTTTGTGCTGGGCTTGCAGCACGTGCTTGTGATGTATGCAGGGGCGATCACCGTGCCCTTGATCGTGGGCGGCGCACTTAGCCTGCCCAAAGAGCATATCGCAGCGCTGATTACGGCTGACCTTCTGTGCTGTGGCATTGTGTCATTTTTGCAGGCTTTCGGCCTGGGGCGCTGGCTGGGCATTCGCCTGCCAGTCATGATGGGGATTTCCTATGCAGGCATTGCGCCGATGATTGCCATCGGCCTGACGCCGGGCATGGGGCTGCCCGGCTTGTATGGGGCAATTATCGGTGCGGGTATTATCGGGTTTCTGCTCGTTCCCTTGGTCATTAAATTCTTGTGGCTGTTTCCGCCCATTGTCACCGGCAGTACACTGACATCCCTGGGGGTCACCCTGTTCGGCGTGGCAGTGATCTGGTCAGGCGGCGGATACGGCGCCGAGGATTTCGGTGCGCCAATGTATCTTGGGGTGGCGGGGCTGGTGCTTCTAGTCACTATTTTGGTGGCTCGCTTTGGGCGGGGTTTCTTCGCTAGTCTGGCGATCCTGCTGGGGCTGGCGGCCGGCATGCTGGTAGCCATGGCCTTGGGCCAAGTCAGTTTCGATGGTTTGGCTGAAATGCCCTGGATTCAGATGGTGCGGCCCTTCCAGTTTGGCTACCCCGTATTCGAGTGGAGCTCCATCCTGACCATGACGCTGGTCGTGATCATCACCATGATCGAAGCGATCGGCCTGTTTTTCTCTTTGGCGATCATCCTGAATCGCCGCTTAAGCGCCGACGATTTCGCGCGTGGTTTGCGCGTGGATTCGCTGGGCGCCGTCATTGGTGGGATTTTCAACACCTTTCCGTACACGTCCTATGCGCAGAACATTGGGTTGGTGGGTATTACCGGTGTGCGCAGCCGTTTTGTCTGCGTGACGGCTTCCTTCATCCTGGTCGCTCTGGCGCTGGTGCCCAAGATGGCCCATGTTGTAGCCACCATTCCACAGTATGTGTTGGGGGGCGCCGCGCTGGTCATGTTTGGCATCGTGGCGGCTTCAGGCGTGCGTATTTTGCAGGCGGTCGATTTCAAGAACAATCGCCACAATATGTTTATTTTCGCCATCAGCCTTGGCGTCGGGCTGATTCCCTTGGTGTCGCCTAATTTCTTCAATGCGGCTCCTCAGGTTCTGGCGCCCCTGCTTAATAGCGGCGTGTTGTTGTCGGCATTGGCGGCGCTATTTTTGAATTTGTTTTTTAATGGTGTGGATAAAACCGCAGTGCAACTGATCGAAACGCAGGGAGACGCCGAGCAAGGCGCCCCGGAGGTCGCCATTGACCCGTTGACGCCAGCTCGCGCCAAGGTCTGATGAATGATGAAACAGTGTGATGTATTGTTAACCGGGGGGGCGGTGGTCACGATGGATGACCAGCGCCGGATTATCGAGCAGGGCGCGGTGGCGGTGCGGGGAAATCGCATCGTCGAGGTTGGCCGCGCGGTCGATATGGCGTCCTGGCAAGCGCAAAAAGTGGTGGACTGCACCGGCCAGGTCGTGATTCCAGGCCTGATCGACAGCCACAATCATCTGTTCCAGTTGGCCGGGCGCGGTCTAGGGGACGGCATGGCGTTATGGCAATGGCTGGGGGAGTTCATGCTGCCGTTGGCCGCAAGCATTACGCCGGCTGAAGCCACCGCCGCCGTCCGGGTTGCAGGGCTGGAAGCGTTGTCGTCGGGCACCACCACGATTATCGACAATCATTATGCTCCCAACGATGTCGACACCACCCTCGGGATGGCCAGGGCATTGCACGACATGGGGTTGCGCGGAGCGATCGCGCGCGGCGTTTTTGGTCCGTTTACGGCGATCGCCCGCGACAATCATCTAAGCCCTCTGCTGTTCCAGAACTCCACACAGCACGAGATCGACAGCATGCGTGAATGCCTGACGCAGTGGCAGAGCGATCGGATAAAGATCTGGCCGTCACCGATCAATGTCATCTATAACGATCAGGACCTGGTCGTTGGCCTGGTCGAACTTGCCCGTGAGTTCGGTGTTTCCTGGCAAACGCACTGTTCCGAAGCGCCGGTCGACCCGGAGATCTATCAGAAGGCCTACGGCGTGCGCCCCTTTGTCTGGATGCACCAGAAAGGATTGCTTGGGCGGGATGCCTCTTTCGCCCATGCGATCTGGCTGAATGACGAAGAGGTTGCATTGGTTGGCGACACCTCCTGTAGCATCGCGCATAATCCCATGTCCAACGAATACTTGGCTTCAGGCGCCATCCGCCTTCGCGACTTGCGCAAGGCCGGCGCAGTACTGGGCTTGGGCGCCGATGGCGCCGCAGGGCACCTGATGGATATGTTCCAGATCATGCGCCAGATGGTGTATGTGCAACGTTTGCATACCCTGAACCCCGAATCTACATTTGCGGGGGAAGCCTTCGAACTGGCCACGCGGGGTGGGGCGGAGCTGGCCGGCATCGATGCGGGCATTCTGGCGCCTGGCAAGTTGGCGGATATTGCCGTGGTTTCGTTGGCCGGATCGCATATGACGCCCTCGTTCAACGAGATCGCCAGCCTGGTGTATTGTGGTTCGGGGCGCGATGTCACGTTGACCATGGTAGATGGCCGCATTGCCTACGAAAACGGTCGCGCGGTGTTCGTGGATCAGGATGAAATCATCAGCGAAGCCAACGAGAAATGTCAGGGGCTGATTAAGCGCTTGAATATTCCGGTGCCGGGCCATTAGCCGGCTTGGCTACGGTTGGATGCTGCGTGCGCGGATTGTAGCCGCATGCAAGTCTTACACGTGGCGCCTGTCGGACGGCAATCCGCTTGCGGCATCGCGTTTGAACCAGTCATCGTCGATTTCGGGCAGTGGAATGGCGTCGATCAGGGCGCGGGTGGCATCGCTTTGCGGCGCGTCGAATATAGCCTGGCATGAACCTGCTTCAGCGATGAGGCCTTGATCCAGCACGATCAGTTGCGAGCATACGCTGCGAATTACCGATAAGTCGTGACTGATGAAGGCGATCGTCAGGTGCATGTCGGCGGCCAGGTCTTTCAACAGGGCCAGGACTTGCGCCTGCGACGACACATCCAGTCCCGAGACGATTTCGTCGGCCAAAATGAAAGCAGGTTCCAGCGCCACGGCGCGTGCAATGCCCACCCGCTGCCGTTGTCCGCCCGAGAGCTCGTGAGGATAGCGCTTGGCAAAGGCAGCCGGCAGGCCCACCCGTTCCAACATCTCCAGGGCTCGCGCTTCGGCGTTGGGCAGGCCATAGCGCTTCATGGGGGTGGCAACAATCCGCCCGACCGTATGACGTGGATTCAATGATGACATTGGATCCTGAAAAATCATTTGCAAGTCGCGACGTAACGGCTTTAGCTGTTCTTCGTCCAGACGGGCAATGTCGTTGCCATTGAATAAAACCTGGCCACTTGACGCGCTGAGCAGGCGCACCAGCACACGGCCCAAGGTGGTTTTGCCCGATCCGCTTTCACCGACAATGCCGGTAATTTCGCCGGTTGGCAGCTCGAAGGACAAGCCTTTCAGAATGTTGATTCGCGGCGCGGCGCCGAACAACGGTTTGCGCGAGAAGTCGGGCAGTGAAAGATGCAGGTTGGAAACGCGGAACAAGGGTTCAGCCATGGGCGGCCTCGCGGGCATCGGCTTGCGCAAGTTCGAGGCGCAGTGCGGCGATCAGGTCGGGCGATACTGGCTGCAGCGTGTGGCCGGGGTCGGTATAACGCGGCGTGGCGGCGATCAGCGCCTGTGTGTAAGGGTGTTGAGGGGCGGTGAGCACTTGCTGGGTAGAGGCGCTTTCCATGATCTTCCCGGCAAACAGCACAGTGACGGTTTGGCTGACCTTGGCCACCACGCCCATATCGTGCGTAACGAAAAGGACAGCGGTGCCGGCCTCGGCTTGCAGTTCGCGGATCAGGTAAAGAATTTGTTTTTGAACGGTGACGTCCAGTGCCGTGGTTGGTTCGTCGGCGATGATCAGCTTTGGGCTGGGCGCGAAGGCAGCGGCAATCAGGACGCGCTGGCGCATGCCGCCCGAAAGCTCATGCGGATAGGAAACCATGACGCGTTTGGGGTCGCGGATGTGCACGCGATCCAGCAGTTCGAGTGCGCGTTGTTGCGCGTCGGCCTTGCCCCATCCCAGGCGCTGCACCAGGCGGTCGGTAATCTGCACGCCAATCCGGCGCGATGGATTCAGGGCGGTCAGGGGATCTTGAGGGATCAGTGAGGCGGATGTAGCCACGGCCTGGCGGCGTTGGGCGGGGTTCAACGCGTCCAGGTCGTTTCCGTGCAGAAGAATCTTCCCTGAGGTGGTGGTGATATTGCGGGGCAGCACGCCCAGCACGGCTTTGCCGATCATGCTTTTCCCCGCGCCGCTTTCGCCGACAAGAGCGCGGACTTCGCCTGGCTGGACGGACAGGGAAACGTCGCGCAACAGACGTGCGCCGCCAACCAGCGCGACGTTCAGGGATTGGATTTCAAGGGTGGGCGATGAGGTGGTCATGGGCATTAGCGCGACAAGGGGTCGTATTGGTCCTTCAGGCCTTCGCCCAGCTGGCTGAACGACAGAACGGTCAGGAACAGAACGATAAGGGGAAAGACCAGAACCCACCAGCTGAAGTGAATCGCGGCGCGTCCCTCGGCAATCATGCCGCCCCAGGTGGGGTCATCCGAGGAAATGGACAGGTTCACGAAGCTGAGAATGGCTTCGACGATGATGGCCACCCCCATTTCCAGCGCCAGCAGGGCGACCAGGGTGGGCAAGACGTTGGGCAGTACTTCGCTGTACAAGGTGCGGATTCGGGTTGCGCCGCCGATGCGAGCCGATTGCACGTAGTCCATTTTGGTTTGCACCATGGTTTCGGCGCGAATCACGCGGGCGAAGCGTGTCCAGTCGATCAGGGCGATCGCCAGTATGACCGAGAGAAGGCTGGGGCCTAATACCGCGACAAGCAAGATGGCGAACAGCACGGGGGGGAAAGCCATCCAGATGTCCACCAGCCGGGACACAACGCGATCAATCCAGCCGCCGAAGTAACCGGCCAACAGGCCCAATGCAGAGCCGAACAGGCAGGCTGCCGACGCGGCCGCCAGTGCGACAGTAAGAGCGATCTGCGCGGCATAGATCAGCCGGGACAGGACATCGCGCCCCAGGCTGTCGGTGCCCAGGAAATAACCGGGCTCGGCGCCGCTGAAACCGATGGGCGGCAGCCGCCCGAGCATCAGATCTTGCGTGAGCGGATCGTGTGGGGCAAGCAGGGGCGCGCCAAGGGCTGCAAGGGTGACAATGAGCAACCAGCCGGCCGAGAGCCAGAGCCGCAGGTTGCGTTTGCGCGAGCGAACCCGTGGTTCGACGGGTGCGGCGGAGACAAGGGAATCAGCCATGGCGCAGCCTTGGGTTCAGGAAGGTATAGGCAATATCCACGGCAAGGTTGATCAGGATGAACAGGCAGGCGAACATCAAGACGATGCCCTGGATCAATGGCAGGTCACGATTGATCACGGCGTCGATGGCCATGTTGCCCAGGCCTTCATAGGCAAACAGGCGTTCGATGATGACGGTGCCTCCGATCAGGAAAGTGAATTGGACGCCGACCAGGGTTAAGGTGGGCAGTGCAGCGTTGCGCAGTGCCTCGCGCAGGATGACCTGGGTTTCGGTAAAGCCGCGCACACGCGCAAGAACGGTGTAGTCTAGCTGTAAAACGTCCTTCAGGCCTTGCTTGAGCAGTTGTGAAATGATGGCGGCCAGCGGCAAGGCCAGGGCCAGGGCCGGCATCAGCATGTGCGCCAGCAGATCGCGCAGCAGATCGAAGCGTAGCCGCACAATGGATTCAAACAAGTAGAACTGGGTCGCGAAAGGCAGGCTGAGCTGGGGTGAGATACGCCCCGATATATGCAGTACGGGCCACAAGACGCCAAAGAGCAGGATCAGCAGCAGGCCCCACAGGAAATCGGGGATGGACAGCGTGACGCCATTGAACAGGTCAACGCCGGTTTCGGCGGCGCGCCCACGTTCTTTTGCGCCGAGAATAGCCGTACCGCCGCCAAGGATCACGGCGATGAAAAGGGCCAGCATCGATAATTCAAGCGTGGCGGGCAACCGCCCCAGCACCAGGCCGGCGACAGGCTGGCGCAGCGTGATCGACGTGCCGAAATCGCCCTGCAGCACGTTGCCGGCCCAGATTAGAAATTGTTCGACAAGCGATTTATCAAGGCCGTATAGCGCGGTCAGTTGCGCGATGTCGGCTTCGGTGGCGCCGGGGGGCAGCATCATGGCAATGGGATTGCCAGGCGCAACGCGGATCAGAACGAAGACGACAATGGCGACACCAATCAGTGTCACCACCATCGAGGCAAGCCTGATGAGTATGGGTTTCAGCATGGGTACAGCAGTGTGTCGCAGGAAAGGGCGGTCGGGTCAGGACCGCCCTGTTGGGGTGATGCGTTAGGCGGGCTTCATCATGGCGGGTGTCACATCGCCGGTGGTGGCAGGCGGCACGACAACTTTGTCGGAGTGAATGACCGGCATGACATACTGCAGCAGCGGTATGACGTAGCCTTCCTGCATGATGTAGGCGCTGACGTCCTTCCAGCCTTGTATCCGCTTGGCCTCGTCCTTTTCGCCCCAAAGCGGGATGATTTTCTCGATAAGATCGGGCGAGTCCCAGACGGCGTGGGGCGAGGGGCCAAACATGGCGTGGCCGGTGGAGGTGGTGGGATCGCCGATGGCGTTGCCCCAGTTGTAGAATGCCGCCGGCGCCAGTTGGTCGGCCGCCCGCAACTCGAAATGCTTGGCGATCTCGTAGATTTCGATATTCGCCTCGATGCCCACCTTGCGCCACATGCCCACGATGGCCTGGACCATCTCGTAATCCTTGGGCTTGAAGCCGCGTGTGGTCTGTATGGTGAACTTGACCGGATTGTCGGTGGAATATCCCGACGCGGCCAATAGCTGCTTGGCTTTTTCCGGATCGTACGGGAACTTCAGGTTGGGGTCGTAAGCGTCGTAGCCGGGAGCTTCGAGCGTGGACAACGGCACGCCGTAGCCACGCAGCAGGCGATCGATGATCAGTTGCTTGTCGATGGCGTGATGGGCGGCCAGGCGCACGTTCTTGTCGAGCATGACGTCGATGTCGTTCAGGAAGATCATGCCGATGTCTGCCACCGGAAAGGCCTCGCCCTTGAGGCCCGGCTTTTGCCTGAGCCTGTCGTATTCCTCGTAGGGGATTTCCATGGTGACCTGGGAGTTGCCAGATTCGACTTCGGCCACGCGGCTGGCTGCATCGGGCACGAACTTGATGGTGACCGTGTCGTAGGCGGGTTTGCCGCCCCAGTAGTCTTTGTTGGCGACCAGGCGCACATACGCTCCGCGTTCGTAGGAATCGATCTTGTAAGGGCCTGTGCCGATGGGGGCTTTCTCGAAGCCTTCGGGGCCGACTTTCTCGAAATAGGCTTTGGGCAGTACATAGCCGGTAAGAAAGGCCATCCATTTGAAGACCGTGGGTTCATACTCGAGCACGTCGCCCGTGATGGTGTTGCCGTCGATTTTATAGTTTCCGAACTTGCCCCAGACAAACTGGCCGGGGTTCCCGGATTTGGGGTCGGCGGCGCGCTCTAGCGACCAGACCACGTCTTCGGGGCCGAAGTCGGAGCCGTCGTGCCATTTGACGCCCTCGCGGACTTTCATGAAGATTTGTTTCTTATCGTCGCTGAAACCCCACTCGGTAAGCAGGCCGGGGGCAAAGCTTAGATCGGGCTCTTGCTGGATGTAGCGGTCGAATACCGTCAGGTAAATAGGCTGCAGCTTGGGATTGACCCCCGACGTGCCGGTGGTTGGATCCCAGCTTGGCACTCCGGTGTTGTAGGCGATGACCAAGTCTTTCCCGGACTGAGCGAAGGCGGGTGCGCCGATCAGGGAGAGGCCGGCCAGGCTGATGCCGGTTTGCAGGAACTCGCGTCTTGTTTGGCTCATGGTTGTCTTCTCGAGTAGGTGGTGGCGACGAATTGCTAAATACTAAGTACTTCAAGAAATCTCTTTATGTTTTACATCTTAAAAGTTGAGGGTTGAACGATGTAGTGGTGTTAACCCGATAAGTAACAAGCCGGTAAAACAACTGTCACGTGCAGTTTGGGCTGGTATTCTTGAAGCAATTCATATGCGGATAAGAGCCATGACCGAGATCTTGTCAACCATTTGGCTGAGCGTGGCCGAAGAATTCTCCGACATACCGTCATTGGCCGATGCGGTTCGCATTGTCGTGCGTTTGTTCATGGCCGTGCTGCTCGGTGCGCTGATTGGCTACGACCGCGAACGGCAGGGCAAGGATGCGGGCTTGCGCACGCACATGCTGGTGGCGTTGGGGGCGGCCATCTTCGTGCTGGTGCCGTCGCAAATAGAAATGCCAACCGCCGATTTAAGCCGTATTATCCAAGGGGTGGTGGCGGGCATCGGCTTCCTGGGCGCCGGCGCGATCATCAAGCTGGACCGAAATCACGAGATCAAAGGCTTAACGACAGCCGCCAGCATCTGGGTGGCGGCCGCGATCGGAATTGCCGCTGGGCTGGGTCGCGAGACAACGGCTATCATCAGCACCTTGGTCGCGTTATTCATCTTAAGCGTGGTCAAGCAGGTGGAGCGTCGTCATAAGGCGCGGAACCCGGAAGGGTGACCCGTGCAAATGCATTCGCTTGCAGATGGCTCACCAAAAAAACGCGACTTAACCGACAGGATATTGGCAGTATGGCAAACACGCCCCGCACGTTTCATATTGGCACGGTCAGCATTACGGTTCTGGTGGAATCATCGGGGCCTTTGCTGCATCCGGCCGAGCTCTATCCCGACTCGACGCCGCAGAGCATCGCCGCCGAGCGCGAATGGCTGGCGCCGCACTTATACGATCCGGATTCCGACCGGCTGGTGCTGGCAATGCAAAGCTTTCTATTGCGCAGCGAAGGAAGAACCATTCTGGTCGATACCTGCGTGGGCGATTGCAAGCCGCGCGTGCGCAAGGATTTTGATCGCGTCGAGTGGGGCTGGATATCGCGGCTGAAGCAGGCGGGCGTCTCGCCCGAACACATCGATATCGTTCTGTCGACCCATCTTCATGTCGATCACGTAGGATGGCATACCCGTCTTGAAAACAATCGCTGGGTTCCGACGTTTCCCAATGCGCGCTATCTGTTTGTGAATCCCGAATATGCCTACTGGAGCAGCGAGGCCGGAAAAACGGCGTTGCAGCGCACAGGCGATTATGTCGAAGACAGCGTCCGGCCGGTATTCGAGGCGGGCCTGGCCGATCTGGTTCAGCCCGACCACCGGATCGATGATGCGTTGCGGCTTGTGCACACGCCCGGCCATACACCGGGCCATGTTTGCGTCGAAATCAGCAGCGCAGGGCAGCGCGCCATCATCAGCGGCGATCTGCTTCACCATCCGCTGCAATGCCGCTTTCCGCAGTGGAGCACACGTTTTTGCACGGATCCGGACCAGGCCCGCGTTACCCGCCTGGCCTTCATGGCGCAGCATGCAAAGCAGCGTACCCTGTTGTTTCCCGCACATTTCCCTGCGCCTACCGCCGGGCGGCTACACGTGGCGCAGGAAGGCGACCAGTTGAGTTATGGATACGAGTTTGCGGATCCGGGGCTATGAAGCCTCAAGCCGGTTGACGATTTCATCGGACAGCGCCAGATGGGCTTGGCTGGCCACGCTATTGGGCGCCGTCACAATGACAGGCTCGCGCTCGATGCCCATGCGTTCAATATCGGACACGAAGGGAATCTGCGCGTTCAATAAACGCTTCTTGTGCGCCGCCCGCATGGCATCCATGGTTTCGCCGTGCAAGTTCTTGGTGCCTTGCACCATCGAGAAGAAGCCGTGTAGTTTACGCAATGGCAGCTTGCTTTCTTTGAAGAGGGCAATCAGTTGCTCGAATGTACGTTGCGAAAGCGTGGTGGGAATGACGGGAACCAGGATGGCATCGGCAGACCGAAAGATATTTTCGGAAAGGGTGGAAATGCTGGGCGGGCAATCAAGCAGAATGAAATCGTAATCCTGTTTGACGGCCTTCAAGGCTTTCTTCAAGCGGGAGCGGCTATCCCGCATGCGCGACAGAAAGACGTCGAAGTCGCGAAAACTTATATTGGCGGGCAGGACGTCAAGGTTCTCGTGGTCGCTGCCTCGAATGGCATTGGTAAATTTCTCGACGTCTTTGAAAAACGCGGCCTCTTTCAGCTTCTTCGATGGCTTGATGCGAAGGTAAAAGCTCGATGCCCCTTGGGGATCAAGGTCGCACAGCAGCGTACGGTATCCCGATGCGGCCAACGCGTAGGCCAGGTTGACCGAAGTGGCCGTTTTACCGACGCCGCCCTTGTTCGAATAGCAGGCAATGATCTTCACGCTCCATCCTTTCGCGCTTGGAAGAGCACGCTGAATGTTTGTTGGGTTTCCGGGCTGTTGAACTGCGCGAAGTTCTTTACAACCTGCGCCCGCTCTTCGAGTTGGCGGCCGTGAAGAATGGCGATCAGCGCACCGATGCTCTGGGCGACCTGAAGTTGATCGCCGTCGGCATCGGCGGGCAATTCCAGCAGAAAGGCGTGCAGGTTGTGTTGCTGGACGGAATAGTCGTTGAATAGCCCCAAATTGTCCTGCAGGCCCTTCAGGCGGTTGAGCAATGTCTTGAAGGCAGACTTGGGAAAGATGGGGCTGAAGAACTCCATTAAATAGCGCAGCTTCTTGCAGTGAATGCGTAACTCGTGGATGCGCGCGTCCTCGGTTTCAGGGCCGATGGCCATGGCAATCTTGCATACCTTGCGATACCGCCGCCAAATTAGATGGCAAGCATAGTCGTGCGCCGGCAACTGGGCGTTGGCGCCCGGCTTAAGCGAATTTGCGTTCGTAAACAAACGCTGCAGGCTGGCGATTTCCTGATCGTAGGTTTTGCTGGACAGATGATCCGACAGCCGGGCCTGTTCCGCTTTCCTGCGCTCCGCAAGCATGTTGAACAGGGTATCCAGCCCGCCGTGCAGGCGGCTGGGCAGGAGGGCATAGAACTTTTGCCTTTCCAGTAAATAAACGTCGAGATCCCGCAAGGGGCCGGTAGGCGCCATGAGAGTGGAAAAACGGGATTTCAGATCGGCCGTCTGGGCGTCATCGTAAACGCCTTTGAACAAGCTTAGCACTGAGCGGACTTTACGCAACTGAATGCGGTAGTCGTGCAGGAATTCTGTGTCGTGGTCGGCAATTATTCCGTCTACGTTAACGCGTGCTATGGGCAGCAGCGTGGACACAATGCGGGTTGCGGCGACGAATGCGGTTTCGTCGTTGGTGATCAGGATTTCGGGCTTGGGGTCGTAGGTCGCCAGGCCCGGAAATAACCGGTCGTACAGGGCGCTGCTGCTCAAGGCAATTCCGCCCATGTCTTTCAGGTGGTTGCGAAGCTGGTTCAGCGATTCGTCGTAGCCTTTGAGCCCTTGCAGTGCAACCAGGGTTGCGCAGTCGCCCGCCTGGGTGATGAGAAAAATAAAAAATGCCCGGCAATGGGTTTTTTGCTGATCGTCTACAAAAGCCAGGTCGGCTTGATGGACAAAGCCGGAACCCAGGGGCAGCAGGCGGCGCAAGGGCGATAACGCAGCTAAGACCTGCTTGATCGGGCCGTCGGAAAACTCGGCAGCGAATCGCGAGCTGCCGTTCGACGGCTGGGAGGCCAAGGCGCCCGACGCGCCCAGCAACTTGAAGGCTGTGTCGGTTTCCAGGAGCAGATAACCTGAACGGCGCAACGATTGGTCGAAACAGTCGAGTGCGATGAATGGTGTTGCGGTTTCGGTAAGCCTGGTCAGCATGGGGCTGAGTTTGCCGAAGTCGCGCGAGGGCAGGCTTTGCACGGCGATGTTAGGCAGATAGAAGCTATCGATCGAGGTTTCGCTCATTGTGGCTCTTTGTGATTGCGCGCTATTGCGCGTAGGCGTCCCGATCAATAACGTGACTGGGGAAGTTTACTGTATTCACGCCATGATTATTATTACTTGTCATATTCCGCTCGTGGCTGTTTTTAGAATGGCATGGCCAGACGCAGCGACCCCGTTTGGCTAAGGTAGCGATCGGCGAACCGCGCACTGTATTCGGCGGTGAGTTCAAGCCCGTTCTTGCGGGTTAGCACGATGCCCGTTTTGACTTCGCCAAAGGTGCGAGGCAGGTCGGTGATCAACGTGAACGTGCGTTGTTCGGGGTCTCCCTCCAGTCGTGCCTTGATGTCCCAGCGATTATCCGATAACCAGCTTGCGCCCACCGAGACATAAGGACCTCCCCGCGCTTGTTTGCGGGGTGGTGTTTACGTTTCTTGATTCATGCTTTCTTCGAACAGCCCGCACCGGCATGGTGCGAACAGGAGGTGATAAGTGTCAAGGCGCTGTGGGTTGATGGAGCCCCCGCCTCTTCATGGCTTGGAGTGGGGCGGTCGGTGCGCGGCTTCAGGATTGAAGTATGATTGTCCACGCTGCGCCGAACGCGGCTTCCCCGCAGGGATTGTTGGCGCCGGACGCTGTGGCATGCCTATGCGGCGTTGCTATTCATTCAGATCATTTCTCAAGAGGGGACACATCATGAGAAAAACCTCCTTTGTTATAGCCTTGCTCGGCCTGGGGCTCCTGGCGGCTTGCCAGAGTCCTTCGGGTTCGCGTGGCCAGTCCGGGAATTCCGAGTTCAACTGCATTGCGGGCACCGTCGGCGGCGCTGTCGTGGGCGGCCTGCTTGGCAGCACCATTGGCGGCGGGCGCGGGAACACGGCCGCTACGGCCGTGGGCATTGGCGCGGGTGGGTATCTAGGCAACAGAATGGGTTGCCGCTAAGTACGACGGAGAATCGAATCATGAAGAAATCCCACACCTTGTTGGCCGTCTTGGCTTTGTCCACGCCCTTGACGGCACTTGCCCAACCCCAACCCATGGAACTGACGGAAGAACACTTCCTTCAGCTCGATCAGGACAGGAACGGCCAGATCAGCGAAGCCGAGTACCTGCAGTTCATGGATGATGCGTACACCCGGCTCGATACCGATGGCAATGATCGCTTAAGTCAGGCGGAAGCTGCCAAGGTATTGTCCACAGAACAGTTCAACGTGGTGGACGCGAACAACAATGGGGAGATAAGCCGTCAGGAATTCCAGGCGCAGGCCAAGCGTGACTTCAAGCGGGCCGATAGCGATGGCGACGGAAATTTGCGCTACCCCTAACGTTTTTCGCGCGCCCAGCGCCCAACCCACACTCGAATTGGCTTTGCCTTGCAGGTAAAAGCCTGGTGCCACTATGCCTGAACTGACCGACAAGTTGTCCGGCCCGACCCGCCGTTATGCTTATTACTTTTGCGCAGCGCTAGTCGGAGGGTTAACCGGCATTGTGGGCGCCAGTTTTCATCAACTGGTTGAAAAATCCTTAGGGTGGACGCATCGCTTTCCGGAACTGCTGGGTTTGAACGGGCCCTTGCTCTACCTGGTCATGGCATTGTTTTCGGCCGCGATGTTTTGCGGAGCGGTTGCGCTGGTGCGCAATTTTTCGCCCGAAGCCAGCGGGTCGGGAGTGCAGGAGATCGAAGGTGCAATGGCCGGGGTGCGCGAGATCCGCTGGAAGCGCGTCTTGCCCGTGAAGTTCATTGGCGGAACGATGGCGCTGGGCGCCGGCCTGGTTGGGGGCCGCGAGGGGCCTACCATCCACATGGGCGCTTCCATTGCCAAGGCCATTGGATCGTGGTTTTCCTTTAGCGTAAAGGAAACGCGGGCTTTGTGGGGGGCCGGCGGCGCGGCAGGCCTGACTGCCGCCTTCAATGCGCCGGTCGCTTCCATTATTTTTATTCAAGAGGAAGCCAGGAACGTTTTTCCTTACGGCATGCGCACGTACAGCATTGTTATCATCGCTTGCGGGTTCAGTGCAATCGCGACAGCCGCCATTTCGGGTTCCGCTCCCTTCATGGCTTTGCAAGCCTCCGCCGTGCCCCTGTATTTCTTGCCGGCCTTTTTGGTGCTTGGAGCGCTTCTGGGGGTGCTGGGCGTGGTGTTCAATCGTTGCATCATTGCCGGCCTGGATTTCTCTCAGAGCATAGGGCTGAAGGTATCGCCCTATTTGGTGCCCCTTTTGCTGGGTTTGGTCATCGGCCCGTTGCTGATCATCTTTCCCGAAGCCACCGGCGGGGGCGAGTCGCTTGCCGTCGCCATCACCAATAACCCGCTGCCCATAGGCCTGCTTGGCCTTGTCGTGTTGGTGCGCTTCTTTGCGACCGCAGCCAGCTATTCCTCGGGCGCGCCGGCCGGAATTTTTGCGCCCATCCTGGCGCTGGCCACCTCGGCCAGCGTGTTCCTGGCCAGTGTGTTGGGCCTGGTGATGCCGTTGCCGCCAGGGACGGACGTGGCGTTCGCCGTCGCCGGCATGGCAGGGCTATTCGCCAGCACGATCCGCGCACCTTTGGTGGGTGTCGTGCTGGTGGCCGAACTGACAGGAACCTATGGGCTGGCGGTGCCTGTGCTGCTAACGGCAATAAGCGCCTATCTTGTGGGCGAGCGTCTGGGCGGGCGGCCTATTTATGAAGTGCTTCTGGAACGTACCTTGCGGATTGCCGGGCAACAGAGAGCGCCGAAGCCCGAACCAACAAGCAGCGTCAAGCCAGGATGATCGCGGCTCGGCGCGAAGAGCCGTTCATGCTTCTTCGGGCGTTGTGAACTTCAGAGCCATAAACCCTTCCAGGGAATCGTCTTTGATATCAAGCCAGGGCTTGGGCAGTTTCGCCGCCAATGTTCCTGTTATCGTCGATCGATAGGATTTATTCCGAAAGCCCATGATGTTCTCTTCTTTATCGAGCAGCCACGACTTAAAGAGTTCAGCCTGCTTCTCGATAGGAAAGTCGGGGTAGTCGGTGACATCTATCAAGTCGCGCACATAGTCGGCCTGGAAATCAATGGATTCGTTGGGCGTTTTAAGTGTTTCGTGACGCTCCAGCCAGCGCTGTATGTCTTGCTGGCGTTGTTCGGCATCGGGCATCGGTATCTTGCCCAATATGACGTCGCGCGCATACCAGGCTTGCGCATCAAACATATTGAAGGTGAAATACTGATCCTGCATGCCCAAGTAGATCAGGTTGGGGTTGTTCTGGAAGAATATTCCCTTATACAAGTTGTCTGGATACAGACAGTTGTGGGTTTGCAAACGTAGTTCGTCGGGCAGAAAGGGGAAATGAAACAAATAGCCCGTACACATAATGATGGCATCAAATTTTTTGGTGCTGCCATTCTGGAAATGCGCGATGTTGCCATCAAGGTGCGTTAATAATGGCCGTTCTTCAATTCCATCGGGCCAGTCAAACCCCAGAGGCTCGTTGCGGTAGCTGATGGTGACCGAGTTGGCGCCGTACTTGTAGCACTGTGTGCCGATATCCTCGGCGGAATAACTGCCGCCGATCAATAAAAGGTCCGCCCCCTCGAACTCAAGCGCATCGCGAAAATCGTGCGCATGCAGTACGCGTCCTGGAAACTGCTCCAGGCCTTCGAAATAAGGCATATTAGGCGTTGAGAAATGGCCTGTGGCGACAACGACGTAATCAAACTCGTCGGTTTCTTGCTCACCGCTTTTATGGTTCATGACCGTGACAGTAAACTTTTTGCTGTCTTTATCGTAGGTCACCCAGCGGGCAGGGCTTTCGAATCGAATGTATTTAAAAATGGCCCGTTTATCGATACGGCCCATAATGTAATCTTTCAGGACTTCACGTGGAGGATACGATGGAATTGCTCGATCGAAGTGTTCGTCAAATGAATAGTCTGCAAACTCCAGGCACTCTTTAGGACCGTTGGACCACAAGTAGCGATACATGCTGCCATGCACCGGCTCGCCATTTTTATCCAGGCCTGTTCGCCATGTGTAGTTCCACATGCCGCCTATATCATTCTGTTTTTCATAGCAAACAATTTCAGGCAGGTTTTCCGCACCGGCCAATCCGGCAGCTTCGAATGCCCTTAGCTGGGCTAATCCGCTGGGGCCCGCACCTAGAATTGCTATTTTTTTCTGCGTCAAAACTTACTCCGATAAAGTTAAACCATCGTACAAAATACCAGCAATAAGTCCTTTAGGCCAATTTCCACTTTCGACTGCACGCCTGGGTTACAGTGCATGAGTTTTCTTTTGTTAGATCGGAACGATTCATCGTTTAGGAATTTACGTATGTGCACATCTTTGCTTTATCGCGATGCCAATGATCGGGCATACCTTGGCAGAACCCTTGAGCTCAGCCTGGACCTGCCTTACCAAGTAGCGTTTTTTCCGCAAGGTCTGAAGCTATCGTCCACAGTGGAAGGGCATCCTGAACTTGGCTGGTCCATGCGTCACGCGGTCATCGCGGTTACCATGCCTGCCGCGCCGCCGGCGGCGGGTGCGGTTCTCGGCTCCGCCGATCTGAAAGTGGTCGAAGGCTTGAACGATGCGGGACTTACATACAGCGTTCAGGCGTATTCACAGGCCAGCGGCGTTCAGGAACCCTGCGACAAGACGCGAGCCGCGCTTTCGGCCGCCGACCTGGGCGCTTTCGTGCTGGGCCAGTTTTCCAGCGTTGCCCAAGTGAAGGCCGCATTGGCTGATCAGCCGGTTGTTCTTGAGCGCGTGGCCATTCTTGGCGGGCTTGAAATGCCTTTCCATTACGCTGTGCACGATGCCAGCGGCGCCAGTCTTGTCATTGAGTTTCATCGCGGCGTGCGAACGATTTACGACAACCCCGTTGGTGTGATGGCCAACGCCCCGGAATTCTCCTGGCATCTGACCAATCTGAATAACTACACCTTCCTGACGAATGTTGACCGCTCGAAGGCGCGCTTCCTGGATTACGATGCGGTGCAGCCCGGATCAGGGATTGCCAAGGCGGGCTTGCCGGGAACCGACACCTCGGTCGATCGATTCATTCGGGCCGCCTTCTATGCCCAATTTGCCGAGAAACAGTTCGACCCCGACAAAGCGGTGCAGATGGTTGCGCACATCATGAACAATTTCGATCGACCGCGCGGAATCACCATCGACCCGCCAGAGCTTGGCAGTGGTCACCTGCAGGTTGAAGGTCATGCGCTTGAAGCCGTTCCTACTGAATTCACCACCTGGACCAGCCTGACGGATCTTGATCGCCGGCGCTTGTTCCTGCGCGACAGCGGCGGCATGAACTATGCGTGTCTTGACCTGAAGAAGTTGGCTGGGCGCAGCGATTTTTTCGCGCTTCCGATGACCCAACTGGCGCCTGCAACCGTCGACGCCACATCAGTTTTCGAGGACAGCAAAGCATGATCACTAGCCGTCATGCGACGTTTCGGGGGTCAAGTGGCGCGTTCTCATGGAAAACCCGAGTTTTTGGATTTAACTACAGCGGCCCATGAAGCAGTTCGATCAGCCCGCCGATTGTCCGCTGTGCCAGGCCAGCTCGCCCCGCATGGTCACCGCGGTGCAACTGAACCTGATGCCGGGCAACAACCGCATTGCCCATAGCCGCAACGAACGCAATGCGCACGAGCCTCGCATTGCCAGCCCACACAACGCCTGCGGGCATCATCATCATGCAACACATGACAAGCACGCCGGACACACGCATAATCACGTTCAGCAGAATCACCGACACGTGTCTTCCCGGCCTTGGCAAGTGGGCCACTAATTCCAGGGCAGCATAAGGCAGCGCTTGCATGGCAAGCGGCTTGCAATGACTGAAAGGTGCAGAATTGTCCGAACGCGATCCGATCCGAGTGGGCGTCCTTTTTGCCGAAACCGGCGACATCTCGACCATCGAGACGTCCCAGCTAATGGGCACCCTTTTTGCCATCGAGGAAATCAACGAAGCCGGGGGCATCAATGGCAGGGAGATCGTTCCCGTGCGCTACGATCCGGCCTCCACACCAGGCCTGTATCGCATGCTGGCCGAACGACTGGTCCTGCAGGACAAAATCAATGTCATTTTTGGTTGCTATAAATCCAGCTCGCGCAAGTCTGTCTTGCCTATTATTGAAAAATGGAATCGACTGCTTTTCTATCCAACGCTTTACGAAGGATTCGAGTGTTCCAGCAATGTTGTCTATACGGGTGCGGCGCCAAACCAGAATAGCGTGCAGTTGGCCGAGTTCATGACGTCGAACTACGGCGCGCGCGTCTATATGGTGGGGTCGGAATACATCTATCCCTTCGAATCCAATCGCATCATGACGGATCTGGTGTTGCAACGGCCGGGCGGCGTGAAGGTGGGGGAGCGTTACGTGTCGCTTGATGCAGGCATTGACGACTTCAAGGACATCGTCCTCGATATAAAAAACAAAAAACCCGACTTTATATTCTCGACCGTGGTGGGCAACGCCACCCAGCATTTGTATCAATGTTATGCCGATGCGGGTTTGCAACCCCGGGAGATGCCTATCGCCAGCCTGACCACCCTCGAAGCGGAAGTCGCCCAAATGGGTTTTGATGTCGCGGCCGGGCATGTCGCCTCGGCGCCTTACTTTCAATCCATTGATACCCCGGTCAACCTTCAGTGTCTGGCGAATTTCCGCAAGCGCTTCGGTAACGATGTCGTGCCCAATGCGGGGTGGGAAGCCGCCTATTTCCAGGTTCACCTGTTTGCCAATGCCATGCGCTTGTCGGGCAGCGACGACATCGACGCCCTTATGCCTGTTCTTCTGGGCGCCGAGTTCGACGCGCCGCAAGGCCGCATACGCATCGACCCCACCAACCATCACACCTGCCTCTATCCACGCATCGGCATTGCAAATCAGGAAGGGCAGTTCACTCTGGTTCGTCAAGCGGTCCGCGCCGTTCATCCCGATCCCTACCTGATCACGCACTCGCTGGGTGATTGGACCATGGTGTTGAGCGAGCTGGAGTGATGCGCATGGCCACGACAGCACGAGACGGTAAATTAGATACGGCGGAATTCATGCGCGACTTGCGCACCTTGCGGGTTGCGGTGTTTCATCCCGCAGATCAGGACGGCAAGGAATTGATTCTGCAACTAAGGCGTATCGGGTGTCAGGCACAAGCGTTCTGGCCGCCGGTGCCGACGCTGCCCGAGGGCACCGATGTCGTTTTCCTGGCAGTTCGCCCCAATACAACGCTGCCCGACTGGAATGCATCAAACAGTTCCGGGCCGCCAACCATTATCGCCGTGGTTACTTATGAAAACCCCACGGTCATCGAAGCCGTGCTTAAGGTAGGCGCGGAAAGTGTCATCGCGTCGCCGATCAAGCCGTTCGGGCTGCTTGCCTCCCTGGTCGTGGCTCGCAAAGTTAACAGTAGCCCGCGCACACTGAACAAGCAGAATCAGCGCCTGGAAAGCAAATTGGCAGGTGTGCGCCAGGTCGCTGAAGCCAAGAGCATTCTTATGGCGGCGCGTGGTATTTCGGAAGACGATGCCTATCAGGTGATGCGTGCTCAGGCCATGGCCCGGCGGGTGCGGGTCGAACAGATCGCCAGCGCCATCGTTGATGCCAATGGGATTTTGTCGTTTAACAGCTAGACGGCAATCCAGGCCGGCCGTTTGCCAGCGTTTCAGGACGAACGCTTTAGCCTTTGCAATACACCTGCTGCGGCTACCCGGCCGCTGGCCAGGCAAGCCGTCAGTAGATACCCGCCCGTAGGCGCATCCCAGTCGAGCATCTCGCCTGCACAGAATACCCCTGGCATGGACGTGAGCATCAAGTGTTCGTCCACGCTGTCAAAGGCCACGCCGCCGGCTGTGCTGATGGCTTCCTCGATAGGCTGCATGCCGGTCAGGCATACCGGCAAGCGTTTGATCGTCGCTGCCAGCACAGCGGGATCGCCGAATTGTTCGCGAGACAGGCATTCGCGCAACAAGGCCAGCTTGGTTCCCCGTAGCTTCAAACGGCTGTCCAGGTGGCTGGACCATGAACGAGCGCCCCGTGGCCAGGCCACTTGGCTCTGTACGAACTCCAGGTCGCGATCGGGCAGCAAATCGATATGCACGCATGCTTTACTGTGCTCAAGCAAGGCAGTGCGAAGGGGCGCGGACCACGCGTAGATGAGCCCACCCTCCAGGCCTTGAGCAGTTACCATGATTTCGCCCCGGCGCATGTCATGGTCTCCGTCAGGCGCCATGGCAATGGATTTCAACGGTTGTCCTGCATGACCTTGTGCGAAATGATCACTCCAGTCGGCTAAGAACCCACCATTGGAGGCCAGCAACGGATGCACCTTCACGCCGTTACTTGAAAGGATTGTCTGCCAGCTTCCGTCAGAGCCCAGACGGGGCCAGCTTGCACCGCCCAAGGCCAGAATGACGGCCTTGAACCGCCGCCGCTCCATTCCTTGGGGCGATTCCAGCATTAAGTGTCCGTGTGCGTCCCATCCTATCCACCGATGGCGCGCATGCAAGGCAACGCCTTGGCTGCGCAGTCGGTGCAGCCAGCGTCGCAAGAGCGGGGCCGCCTTCATTTCGCTGGGAAACACCCGCCCCGATGAACCAATAAAAGTGTCCACACCCAGATCATGCACCCACTGTCGGAGGGCGTTGGCATCGAATTCCCGCAGCCAGGACGCCAGTTGTGTCGCACGGTCGCCGTAGCGGGAAAGAAAAGCGGCATGAGGCTCGCTGTGTGTAAGATTAAGGCCCCCGCGACCGGCGAGCAGAAACTTGCGTCCCACCGACGGCATGGCGTCGTAGAGATCCACGCGGATACCTGCGTCGGCCAAAACTTCGGCTGCCATCAGGCCGGCCGGGCCGCCGCCAATAATGGCTACTGTCATAAAGAAAGAATGTAGAACTGGCCCTAGGCGGCCAGGTTAAGACATGGGCACGACACCGTAGTGTGTGATCGGGCAAAAGCCAGGCAGCATGCAGCCCGTGCTACTAGGCGACCAATTCCACCCGGCCGGTTTCCAGATCGTAGAGGCCGCCGACGACCCGGACCTGGTTGTTCTGGACTGCACGGCTGAGTAAAGGCGTGGCTTCCTTCAGGTTTTGTACATTGAGCCTGACATTTTCAATGGTCGCCGCCTGAACCAGGCTGCCGGCATGGGGTTCTGCGGCTGCGTCGCGTACAGCCGGCATGATCGCTGTGACAATGTTCTGGATGTGGCCCGGATACTCGGTCGGCATCTCGTGAGCCTTGACTGCTGCGCTGACGGCGCCGCAGCTTGTATGGCCCAACACCATGATAAGCGGTGAATGCAGCACGGCAACGCCGTATTCCAGGCTGGCTAGCATATCGTTGTTGACATAGTTGCCCGCGACACGGTTGACGAACAGATCACCCCGGCCGGAGTCGAAACACAGCTCGGGGCTGACGCGGGAATCGGCGCAGCTAAGGATACAGGCGTAGGGGTTTTGCCCCCTGGACAGCGCGGCGCGGGTCGAGGCAAAGTCGCGGCCTTTTGTCTGGCCGGAAACATACCGCCCGTTGCCCTCCATCAAACGCTTGAGCGCCTGATCCGGCAGCAGTTCATTATCGGGTTTGGGTGGGCCGGATGGCGCGGCGCGCACCGTGGTGGAAAGGCCGAGCAAGGACATGGCGCCCAGCATGCCTATGGCGGCTCGTCGGGAAGGGGAGGCGGGCGCGCTGCCCGGTACTGCATCTTTTATACACAGTCTGCACATGCTGATTTCCTTTTTTTTTTACAGGTTGAACACCTACGAAGGGTCGAGGGAACAACGTATTTTTTTTGAGCGTCCGTTTAGCAGGCAGGCGCTTTGGAGTAGCAATCATAGTTTCATGAGAAATCTTATGCAAGAAGTAACTGAGGTTCTGCGAGGCGCAGGCAGTCAATGCGTAGAGCGGTCTGGGTGTAAACACCTATTGGTCGTGCCGGGCGAAGCGTGGCACTCTTCGTTTTAGTTGCCAATTTCAACTATTGCATATTTCAACATAATGTCTTCAGCTTCCGAACCGATCGATATCAAGCTCGACTATGTCACGTTCAAGATTGACGTGGTCAACGAGCGCGCCAAAGCCATTGCTTCCCAGGTGTACGAGCAAATGGTGGGCCTTTCCCTGCGTGAACTGCGCTTAATGCGGTTTATTGCAACCCAGCCGGGCTTGACGGTCACGCGCCTGATCGAACAGACGCACATCGAGAAAACCCTGACATCCAAGTCGCTTGCATCGCTTGTCAGTCGCAAGCTGGTTCTGCGGGCCATTGATCCCAAGGATGCCCGGCAGACCAACCTTTACCTTACCAACGAAGGCAGCACGAAGGTGAAGGCGGCGGATCGTGTCGGGCGCCAGATGGAAGCCAACATGATGAGTGTCCTGTCAGAGACCGAGATCGAGACGCTCAAGCTTTGCATGGAAAAGCTTTACGTCCTGCACGAAGACGCACAAAGCGCCACCAATACCTTTCTTCGATCACTTGATCTGGAGACCGACTCAACCCGGCAAACGCCACTTTCCGACGCCAAATGAACATTAAACGGCGCCATTCCTAACGAGGAGATAAGAAAATGAAAACCAAGCTATTACGGCTTACAGCCATGATCGCCCTGGCGGGGGCCACAGCCATGGCTTCAGCGCAAGACACTGAAAATGTCTTGCGCATGGTGCCCCAGGCTGATTTGAAGGTGCTGGATCCTATCTGGACCACTGCCTTCGTAACGCGTGACCATGGCTATATGATTTACGATACCTTGTTTGGTATTGATGAAAACGGCAAAGTCAAGCCGCAGATGGTTGATACCTACAGCGTGGATGCCGACGGCTTGAACTGGGTGCTGACGCTGCGCGACGGCCTGGTTTTTCATGACGGCCAGCCCGTCACTTCCGCGGACGTCATCCAATCGATCAAACGCTGGGGTCAACGCGACGGCCTGGGCCAGAAAATGTTCGCAGCGCTCGACAAGATCGAAGCCAGCGACGATAAAACCATTAATCTGCATTTCAAGCAGCCTTTCGGCATGGTGCTCGAAGCCCTGGGCAAGCCGTCGTCCAACCCGCCGTTCATCATGCCCGAGCGGGTTGCCAAAACTCCTGCCAACGAACAGATCTCCGACACAACAGGTTCAGGCCCTTACGTTTTTAAGGCCGATGAGTTCCGCCCCGGCGAGAAAGTCGTCTACGTCAAGCACGACAAGTATGTTCCGCGTGATGAACCCGCTTCGGGTACCGCCGGTGGCAAGCATGTCTACGTGGACCGCGTTGAGTGGATGATCATTAAAGATGCTCAAACACAGGCAAATGCATTGATCAATGGTGAGGTCGATGTGCTTTCCTGGGTGCCCGCAGAGCAGTATGCCGCGTTGAAGACCAACCCCAATGTGGAATTGCTGGCGCCGGTGCCCAAAGGCTCGTACGCTTTGCACCTGAATCACCTGGTGCCGCCGTTTGACAACCCCAAGATCGCCCAGGCCGCCCTGATGACGATCAATCAGGAAGCCCTGATGCGGGCTCAGATGATCAATAAAGATCTTTACAACCCGTGTGCGTCGATCTATCCCTGCGGGTCAACATACGACCCCGGCGACGCGGGCTATTTCACCGGCAAGCCGCAGTTCGAGAAGGCCAAGCAACTGCTGAAAGAGGCCGGTTACAACGGCGAGCCCATCGTCCTGATGAATCCATCCGATTTCACCTTGCTTAATAAGTATCCGCCTGTCATGGCTCAGTTGCTCAAGCAAGGCGGCTTCAACGTCGACATGCAATCCATGGACTGGCCCAGCCTGATCACGCGCCGGGCCAACAAGAGCTTGCCCAAAGATGGCGGCTGGAACGTTTTCATCACAGGTTGGGGCGCCTCTGACACCATGAACCCGCTGTACTTCGCCCCCATGACGGGTAACGGTGAGAAAGGCTGGTTCGGCTGGGCTACCGACGATAAGCTGGAGCAATTGAAAGCTGAGTTCCTGGCCACCCTGGATGAGGACAAACGCAAGGACCTGGCCCAGCAGATTCAGCAGCAGGTGCTTACCACCGGCTTGTACGGTCCCTTGGGCGAATCCACCACCTTTACGGGTGTTCGCAAGGGCGTCGTCAGCGGTCTGGTCAAAGCGCCAACCAATGTGTTCTGGAATATCAAGAAAGACTTGCCTTAACGCTTAGTGCCAGGCGCCGCGCAACCATGCGGCGCCTGGCACGCGTGCTCGCGCCTTCCATACCGCCCGACTTCCCGAGATAGCCATGTTTGCATTCTTCCTTCGCCGCGTACTCGCGACTGTACCGGTGTTGATCATCGTCGCCCTTATTGTGTTTTTCATGCTGCGCCTGGCGCCGGGCGATCCAGCTGCCGCCATCGTGGGCAATAGCGGCACATCCGACGACATTGCGATGGTGCGCACCGCATTGGGCCTGGACGATTCCATGCCGGTGCAGTTCGTTCGCTGGGTCGGCCAGCTTGTTCAAGGGAACCTGGGTGAATCCTTCTTCATGAAGATTCCGGTTTCCGAGTTGATCGCGCAGCGTATCGAGCCGACGCTTTCATTGGCGATCCTGACCCTGATCGCAGCCGTTGCGATTGCGGTGCCGTTGGGCGTACTGGCCGCCTGGCGCCATGGCGGTTGGCTCGATCGCACATTGATGGGCTTTTCGGTTCTGGGTTTCTCGATACCTTCTTTCGTACTGGGCTATGTGCTGATCTGGCTGTTCTCACTTCATTTTCAATGGTTTCCGGTGCAGGGCTATTCGCGTCTCGAGAATGGATTCATTCCATGGCTCAGGCATCTGATCCTGCCGTCCATTGCGCTGTCCATTATTTATGTGGCCCTGATTGCCCGCGTCACCCGCGCTGCCGTTGCCGAGGCAATGACCGAAGACTACATCCGCACCGCGCGCGCCAAAGGGATTTCCGAAGCCCGGGTACTGATCCGGCATGGCTTGGCGAATGCGGCCGTGCCTATCGTCACGGTGATCGGCATTGGCATTGCCTTGTTGATCGGCGGGGTGGTGGTAACGGAAACGGTGTTCGCCATTCCCGGACTGGGGCAGCTTACCGTCGATGCCGTGCTATCGCGCGATTTCCCGCTGATACAGGGGATTATTCTTTTCTTTTCCGTGATCTATGTATTCATCAACCTGGTGGTCGACCTTAGCTACCTCGTGCTTGATCCCCGCATCCGCTACTGATTACCGATTACTGATATGGCTGAACTACTCATGACTCAGGACTCATCCGTGACCTTGCCCGATGAGGCGGCGTCATCCTCGCCGACCAAGCGGCGAGCTCTTTTAAAAACCTTGCGCAACGGGTCGGTGCGTTTCGGGGGCAGTGTCCTTCTGGCGCTGATCCTCATGGCAATCTTTGCTCCTTGGCTGGGCACGATCAACCCCAACGCCATCGATCCAGCCAGCGGGAATATGCTTCCGTTCAGCACGGTCGAGTTCAACAGCCTGGCCGGCGACACCTTCCATCATTTTTTCCTGATGGGGTCTGATTCCCTCGGGCGCGACATCTGGAGCCGCACTCTGTTTGGCGCTCGGGTTTCAATCACCATTGGAATCGCCGTCGCCGTGCTGGCACTGGCCCTAGGCATGTTGATTGGCTTGCTGGCTGGGTATTTCCGCACGCTGGACGGGCTTGTCATGCGCCTGATGGACGGCCTGATGGCCATTCCGGGCATTTTGTTCGCCATCTGTCTGGTGGCGCTGTTTGGCGGAACGGTCACAACCGTCATCATCGCCATCGCCATCCCCGAGATACCGCGGGTTGCCCGTTTGGTCCGGTCGGTGGTGCTGACCATACGCGAAGAGCCGTATGTTGAAGCCGCCATTGCGCTCGACACGCCTATCTGGAAGATCCTGATAAAGCATATTCTGCCCAATGCCATCGCGCCGCTTATCGTGCAAGGCACGTATGTGTGCGCATCGGCGATTCTGGTCGAAGCCATTCTCTCGTTCCTGGGCGTTGGTTTGCCCACCGATATTGCCACTTGGGGCAACATCATGTCGGAAGGGCGGGCTCAGTTCAACGAGTATCCGCACAATGTGCTGCTGCCGGGCTTCTTTTTGGCGTTGACCGTGCTGTCTGTAAATATTCTGGGCGACGGCCTGCGCGACACCCTCGATCCCAAACTCAATAAAAGAGAGGGCTGAACCATGAACGCTACACACTTTGCTTCCGACGCCACGCCGGTTCTGGATGTCCAGAACCTTACGATTGGCTTGCCCTCCGGCGCCGATCGCCCCCATGCGGTCGAGAATATTTCCTTTCAGGTCCGCCCCGGCAAGATCCTGTGCCTGGTGGGCGAATCAGGTTCTGGCAAGTCGGTGATCGCCAATGCCGTCATGGGCTTGCTTCCCAAGCAGCTTGGTCCCTCCAGCGGTTCCATCAGGCTACAAGGCAGGGAAGTATTGAATGCGCCGCAAGACGAATTACGCCGGTTACGGGGCGCCGCCATGGCCATGGTTTTTCAAGAGCCCATGACGGCGCTGAATCCCACCATGAGCTGTGGCGCGCAGGTTGCCGAACTATTGAAACAGCACACCAAGCTCAGCGCAGCCGAGCAGCGCCAGGCCATCCTGGAGATCTTCGCCCGCGTCAAGCTTCCCGAGCCTGAGCGTATTTTCTCGTCATATCCGCATCAGTTGTCGGGCGGCCAACGACAGCGCATCGTTATCGCGATGGCCTTGATCCTGAAGCCAGCGCTATTGATCTGCGATGAACCGACCACGGCGCTGGACGTCACCACCCAGGCGGAAATCCTGAAGTTGATCCTGGCCTTGCAACGTGACAGCGAAACCGCGGTGTTGTTCATCACCCACGATTTTGGCGTGGTGGCGGAAATTGCCGATGAAGTTGCCGTGATGCAGTTGGGGGCCATGATCGAGTCGGGATCCAAGGTTCAGGTGCTGACTCAACCAGCAAAACCCTATACCAAAATGCTTCTTGGGGCCGTGCCCTCCATGGCGCCGCCTGTGCGTCCCGCTATTCCCGACGCCGAGCCGCTTTTGGCCGCCCACGGCGTGTCGAAGATCTACCGCATGGGAACCTGGCCCGCGAAGCGCCGCGAAGTTCGGGCGGCTCATAATGTAACGCTGTCCGTGCGTCCGGGTGAAACCGTGGGCATTGTCGGTGAATCCGGTTCTGGCAAGTCGACGATGGCGCGTTGCATTGCTCGTCTGATTGAACCCTCGTCCGGCGATATCATTGCCCAGGGCCGGTCGGTGGCCCATGACACCCCTCGGCAGCTTGCGCCATTCCGGCGCCACGTGCAGGTGGTTTTCCAGGATCCTTATCGTTCGCTCAATCCGCGCCAGACGGTCGGCGCATCAATTATCGAAGGCCCGATCAACTTTGGCGTGCCGCGCGCCAAAGCGTGGCGCCGCGCCGAAGAACTGATGCATCTGGTGCGGCTGCGACCCGAGGCGCTGCATCGTTACCCCAGCGAGTTTTCAGGCGGTCAGCGCCAACGCATTTCGATCGCACGCGCCTTGGCCTGCGAGGCCAAGGTGTTGATCGCGGACGAGGCCGTCTCGGCGCTGGACGTATCGGTTCAGGCTCAGATTCTAGAATTGCTGGCCGACATCCAGAAGCGGCTATCTCTGGGAATATTATTCATTACCCACGACCTGCGGGTGGCCAGTCAGATATGCGACAGCATTATCGTCATGCACCGTGGCGAAGTTGTCGAACAAGGCGACACGCAGGAAGTCTTCAACACGCCCCAACACGCCTATACCGCCAAATTGCTGGCTTCCGCGCCGGGGCGGGATTTTTGTTTTCAAGGTTAATCGATGTCCACACAACCGCAGAACTATCTTGACCACATGAACAGGCTATCCGGCGAAATTGCCGCCGTGCGCCACGATATTCACCAGCACCCGGAACTGGGTTTCGAAGAATTCCGCACTAGCGACCTGGTTGCCAGGCGCCTTGAGGAATGGGGGTACGAGGTCGAGCGCGGCCTGGGCGAGACTGGTGTCGTCGGACGCCTGAAGCGAGGCGATGGCGGGCGTAGTCTGGGCATACGGGCCGACATGGATGCCTTGCCCATTCAGGAAGAAACAGGCTTGCCTTATGCCAGCAACCATGCCGGCGTCATGCATGCCTGCGGTCACGATGGCCACACCACCATGTTGCTGGCTGCTGCCGAGTACCTGGCCAAGCACGGCAAATTCTCGGGTACGCTAAACCTTATTTTCCAGCCGGCCGAAGAAAGCCTGGGCGGCGCAAAGCGCATGATCGAAGATGGGTTGTTCGACAAGTATCCCTGCGATGCGGTCTTTGCCATGCATAATATGCCCGGCCAAAAACAGGGCCGCCTGCTATTTCGCGAAGGCGCGGCCATGGCTTCGTCGGATTACGTCACCATTATCCTGACCGGCCGGGGCGGCCACAGCGCCATGCCTCATTTGTCCGCCGATCCGGTGGTGGCGGCAGCCAGCATCATCATGGCGCTGCAAACCATTGTGTCACGTAATGCCGATCCGCTGGAAACCGGTGTGGTCACCGTGGCTGCCGTACAGGCCGGGAAGGCCAATAACGTCATTCCAAACAGCGCACGGCTGGAACTCAGCGTACGCTCGCTCTCGCGCGATTTGCGCCTGCTGATCGAGCAGCGCATCAAGGAAATCGCCCAGGCCCAGGCCCAGGCGTTCGGCGTCGAGGCCGAGGTCGACTATCGGCAGGGCTATTCGGTGCTGGTCAATACGCCAGATGAAACCGAATTTGCGCGTTCGATAGCCCGCAGGCTGGTGGGCGAAGATAACGTCGAGCCGCAATGCTCGCCGCTGACGGCCAGTGAGGACTTTGCCTTCATGCTCGAAAAGCGCCCCGGCTGCTATCTGTTTATTGGCAACGGCGAAGGCGGTATGCCGGGAGGCTGCGAAGTGCACAACCCGGGCTACGACTTTAACGATCAAAACCTGCCCGTCGGGGCCGCGTACTGGGCCATGCTGACCGAAGAGTTCCTTAAATAGCCTGGTTTCCCGCAAACATGCTTGTCGACGTGTGGCGCTGCGTCTGGAACTTCTGCATGAAGACAAGGAAGGTATTCAGTTCCATGGGGCGGGCCAGCGCATAGCCCTGGCCGCATTGAACACCAAGAGCCGCCAGCAAGGCGGCTTGCTCTATTTTTTCTATGCCTTCGGCCACTGCCCGGGCGCCCACCGCGTGGGCGATGTTTATGATCTCGGGGATCAGGTTGGAGCGGACGGTAGCATCTTCCAGTTCGTACACAAACGACTGATCTATTTTCAGGATATCGGGTGAGAGACGGGTGACAGATTTCAAGTTCGAATAGCCTGTGCCGAAGTCGTCGATGGCAATCTTGAAGCCCTGCTTCTTCAGTTCCCTGACATCGTTGATCAATTCGCTGGAAAGACTATGTTCGGTTACTTCCAGGCAAAGGTCGAAATCATCCCTTGGCGTTGCGTGTAGCGCATCTTTCAATGCGGCGCCCAACGAGACCGAATCAATGCTTTCGGGAAAGTAATTCAGCGCGACCTGGAATTTCGTTTCTTGTCGGGGCATGCGGCCGCCCAGCTCGCGTATCGCCTTTCGGGTAACCACGTGATCAACCTGGCTGGCCAGGCCGGATGCAAGAATGGCGGGAATGGCCTGGTCGGGCATCAGCAGGCCGCCGTTGTCTTCCTTGATGCGCATCAGCACCTCGCAGCCGATGGGCCGCAAGCTTGCGAGGTCGAAGATGGGTTGGTACACCAACTGAATATGGCTGTCGTCGCAGAGGAAGCGAATTCGTTTACCTACGCTGCCCAGCTTCTTGACATAGGGCGCCAATGCGCCGGAGGCCAATGCGCCAATCAGCAGTGATCCGAGCAGCATGGTCAGGATCAGAAGGCCGTTCTGCTGCGCGATCGCCCGCAGGCCGCGACGCGTTTGCAACACCAGATCGCTATCGGGTTCCATGGTGACAAGCTCGTAGCCGACGCCCTGGCGCGATAGCGTGGTTCTTTGCAGGTTTGCTGCGCGTGCGCGCATTGACACGGTGGTTTCCGGCGCCTTGGCGCTGCTGAGCAGAGCCAGGCCGGCGTCCGTGCGCAGCCACACAGTATCAGCGCTTTCGTAAAGGTCTTGGGTAACGTATGGGCTAAGGACAATATTGAAGTTATCGTGCTGGATGATGGTGGCTTCAAGGGTTTTATTGGCCATTTGCAACGGCACGTTATTCAGGAACTGGCGCCCCAGGTG
>JBIQKZ010000016.1:0-99346 GCA_044464765.1 Pusillimonas sp. | reverse complement strand
CTTCGCAAAAACAAGTCTAATGAATGTCGCTGTCCCCCGTTTATGATGAAGAGCCTCGGGGATGCACATTCGTGTCATTGTTTTGAGTTGTTTTGGGACTGTTTTGGGCCTGGAATGACACAAACAATGACACGATTTTTTTATCCCGCCACCTTGAATTTTTCCTCGACCCATCTGCTGGGCTACCCACATCGGGTGCTCGCCGGCGGACAGCATCATGGACGCGTATGTGTGCCTTGTCTAATAGGGGCGCCGATACCTGCAGGTGGCTAATAAGTCAGCTTTATCTCGGGCCGAGCGTCATCGGTTTGGTTGGTGGAAATAGGGGGGGCGTCGCATTTAAGTCGCATTTAATTACGACGCCCCTTTCAAGAGTTTTTTGTCCCAACCCAACATCGGCATACTTGCTTACAGGCGATGCTAACGCTATAGTGTACAGAATACTGTCTATATTTCTTAGGTGCTGGCAATGGGCTTTTCAGTTAGCGATGTGGTGCCGCTTACCCAGGCGCGGGCCAATCTTTCCGAGCTTGCCGATCAGGCAAAAGCCGGCGCCGAGAAAATCATTACCAAGAACGGTGAAAGCTATGTTGCGTTGATCGACGTAGATCAGTTGGACTATTACCATCGGCTAGAGCGCGAACATATCCACCTGCTGCTAATTGACGACGCTAAGCGCGGTTTAGCCGACATTGAGGCAGGCCGCAGCTACGAAGCGGATGGGGCTGTAGCCAGGCTTCAGCTGCGTCGAGCCGGTGCCAAAACAGCTAAGGTCGCAAAAAAGCGTGGTTGAAAGAGCCTATCGGGTTGAGTTAACCACCGGTTTTCTTGAACGCTTGGATGCTATCGAGGTGTTCTTGTCAGAGGCAGGCGCCGCGTTTGCCTTTGACGACCTGCTTGCCGAATTGCGCGCAACGGTAATCCCCAACTTGGTGCAGTTTCCCCGCATAGGTCCACGCTACCTACAGAACCCACCCCAGTCGGCAGAGGCGCTGGCTCAACTTGCGGCTTTGCCAGCAGGTTCGGCCGACGCCTTGCGTGTATATTTGCATGGCGACTATCAGGTGCTATATACGGTTGTGGATGCCAAGGCCGCTGTGTATTTGTTGTCTATCCGGCATCATCGTCAGCATTCGTTTCGGTAGGGCGAGTTAATAGGTCAGCAATAAATACGGCCTTTCAATTATTGTCTGGGTGCCAATGGATAAGAAAATTTATCACTACGACGCTTCGGGCGGTGAGGCCGGTAAGTCCCGGCCCGTCTGTTTGCCTACAAACGTTGAATAGTCGCCCAGATTTCTCCGGGCGAATGCACGATGGCATCGGCCTTCCAGTCGGCGACGGTGGCCGGGACGCAATAGCCATAGGCCGCCGCCACGGTTTTCATGCCAGCAGCCTTGCCGGCCACGATGTCGCGCTCGTCGTCGCCCACGTAAATGCATTGGCGCGGGTCAAAGCCTGTTTTCTCGGCCGCATACAGCAAGGGGGCGGGGTGTGGCTTGGGATGCGCGGTGGTGTCTCCGCCGACCGTGATGGCGCATTCGGTGTCAAGCCCCAGGTGCTTTACGATGGGTACCGCCAGATGCTCGACCTTATTGGTGACAATGCCCCAGGCGTAGTCGTTGCTGCCCAGCTCGCTAAGCAGTTCCCGTATGCCCGGAAAGACATCGGTCAGTGTGGTCATTTCATCTTTATAGTCTTGCAGGAACTGTAGGCGGCAAGCTTCATAATCAGGGTGATCCGGCTCCATGTCCAGGCTGGCTTTGAGCAGGCCACGTGCGCCTTGCGATGCCATGGGCCGCAGTATGTCGTAAGACATTGGCCCCAGCCCCCTGCGGGCCCGCATTTTGTTGGCGGCCGTGGCCAGGTCGGGAGCGGTATCGGCCAGGGTGCCGTCAAAGTCGAATAAAACGAGTTTATGCATTGCTTGCTGGTTCAGTTGCGGCGTGTGGCCATCAGGTAGTTGACTGACGTGTCGTTATTGATTGAGTAATGATCGGTGATGGGGTTATAACCCATGCCAGCCATGGCGGTGACGGAAAGATCGCTGCGCCGCGCTGCCGCGGCCAACTCGCTGGGCTTGATGAAGTTCTCGTAGTTATGCGTGCCGCGTGGCAAAAGCCGCAACATATACTCGGCGCCCACGATGGCGAACAAGAAAGATTTGGGGTTGCGATTCAGGGTGGAAAAGAACACCCAGCCACCCGGCTTGACCAAGCGGCTGCATGCTTGCACGATGGAACCTGGGTCGGGCACGTGTTCCAGCATTTCCATGCAGGTAACAATGTCGAATTGACTAGCATTGCCCTCGGCAAAATCCTCGGCGCTGACCAGTTGGTAGTTAACCTTGACGCCCGATTCCAGACCGTGCAGGCGTGCCACCTGAAGCGACTTTTCGGCCAGGTCGATGCCCGTGACATCGGCGCCGGCAAGCGCCATGCTCTCAGTCAGGATGCCCCCGCCGCAACCGACATCGACAATGCGTTTGCCCGTCAGGTTGCCCGTGTGCTGCTGGACCCAGCCAAGACGCAGGGGATTGATGGCGTGCAGGGGCTTGAACTCGCTTTCGGGATCCCACCACCGTGATGCCAGGGCACTGAACTTATCGAGTTCAGCTTGATCGACGTTGGAGGCGGGAGCCGAAGAAACAGGGTTGGATGCCATAAGTTGAGCTTTAAATGAATAAGGGGCGCCGCGAAAGGCGGCGCCCCTTAAGTGTAGCGCTTAGAGCAACGAATACTTAGAAAGTATTATTTGCGCGTACCAACGATCTCGATTTCCACGCGACGGTTCTGAGCGCGGCCAGCGGGAGTTGCGTTGGTGGCGATAGGATCGGCTTCGCCCTTGCCTTCAACGTAGATACGGTTAGGATCGACGCCCTTGCTGATCAGGTAGTTCTTGACCGTATCGGCACGACGCATGGACAAGCCCAGGTTGTATTGTTCGGTACCGATCGAGTCGGTGTAACCTGTGGCGATAAGGGTTTCGAGGTTGATCGATGCGGCTTGCGCTGCAACTTGATCAAGCACCTGACGGCCTTCCGGCTTGAGGGTGGATTTGTCGAAGTCGAAGAACGTATCGGCGTTCAGGACAACCTTGGTGGCTGTTGGCGCAACAACTGGTGTTTGTTGGGCAACAGGCACGCCATCACACCCGGCGATGCCGGTTGCGGGAGTCCAGAAGCTGTCACGCCAGCAAAGTTCGTTCGTGCCGTTTTTCCAAACGCCACCGAACGGGCTTTGCCAGTTATCGACGGTTTGCGCAGAAACTGCACCCGAAGCCGAGAAGGCTGCGATGGCGAGCGCTAATGCGATTTTGGAGGGTTTATTCATGTTTCTCCTCGTTGAGCTTGATGCTGGTAAGTGATCGCAGCGAACCTCCGCCGCATATAAGAAAGGAAAACGTAACCAGTATAGCAATGCTCTGGGTTCTATCAAAGAATTGCACTGGATTTCTTGCGTGTCAGGGCAAATCTTACGGCATATCCGTACCCTTCGTTAAGCCCGATGTACACCGGAACTCCAGATATGCGGAATTCTACCTTAAGTTTTGAATAAATGTTGGTTTTAGGCAACAGGCGATGGAAGTTAAGGTGGATTCTAGGGTTTCCCTGGGGCAGAGGGGCCTGCGGGGCGAGAAATGCTAGAATTTCCTATTACGTCCGTGCCTGGGAGTTTGCCGGTGCCGGTTCTTGTCACCCCGCTTTCGCGATTACCGATTTAGATACTCTATGGATTCCTTCGCCAAGGAGACCCTTCCAATTTCACTGGAAGAGGAAATGCGCCGCAGCTATCTCGACTACGCCATGAGCGTGATCGTGGGCCGGGCCCTGCCAGACGTTCGAGACGGTCTCAAGCCGGTGCACCGGCGCGTGCTGTTTGCCATGCACGAACTGAACAACGACTGGAACCGCGCTTACAAGAAGTCGGCGCGTATCGTCGGGGATGTCATCGGTAAGTATCACCCTCACGGGGATTCAGCCGTGTACGACACCATCGTGCGCATGGCGCAGGATTTCTCCCTGCGTTATATGTTGGTCGACGGCCAGGGCAACTTCGGTTCTATCGATGGTGACAGCGCAGCGGCCATGCGCTATACCGAAATCCGCCTGTCGCGCATTGCCCACGAGCTGTTGGCCGATATCGACCAGGAAACCGTGGATTTCGGCCCCAACTACGATGGCAGCGAGCATGAGCCCCTGGTCTTGCCATCACGCCTGCCCAACTTGCTGGTCAATGGCAGCTCAGGTATTGCGGTCGGCATGGCCACCAACATCCCCCCGCATAATCTGGCCGAAGTGGTTGATGGCTGTCTATATTGCCTGCGCAATCCCGAGTGCACCATCGACGAGCTAATTGAAATCATTCCCGCACCCGACTTTCCCACAGGCGGCATTATCTATGGCATGTCCGGCGTACGCGAAGGCTATCGCACGGGCCGCGGCCGGGTCATCATGCGGGCCAAGGCGCACTTCGAAGACATGGAGCGTGGCAGCCGCCAGGCCATAGTCATCGACGCCTTGCCGTACCAGGTAAATAAGAAGTCGCTGCAGGAACGCATTGCAGAGCTGGTGAACGACAAGAAGATCGAAGGCATTTCCGATATTCGCGACGAGTCCGATAAAGACGGCATGCGCCTGGTGATCGAACTCAAGCGGGGCGAGGTTCCGGAAGTCATTCTGAATAATCTGTACAAGAACACTCAACTGCAGGACACCTTTGGAATGAACCTGGTGGCCTTGGTTGATGGTCAGCCAAGGCTTCTGAACCTGAAACAGCTGGTCGAGTACTTCTTGTTCCACCGGCGCGAAGTGGTTACGCGTCGCACGGTGTTCCAGTTGCGCAAAGCGCGCGAGCGCGGCCACGTGCTCGAAGGCTTGGCAGTGGCGTTGGCCAATATCGATGACTTCATCGAGATCATCAAGGCGGCGCCCACGCCGCCTGTCGCACGGCAAGACCTGATGGCGCGCGAATGGGATGCTTCGCTGGTTCGCGAGATGCTCGAACGCGCCGATCAGGGGGACACCCCGGGCGGTCGGGCGGCGTATCGGCCGGAATCCCTTGAAGAAGGTTTTGGCTTGCAGGCCAGCGGCCTGTACCGTCTTAGCGAAACGCAGGCGCAGGAAATCCTGAATATGCGCCTGCAGCGCCTGACAGGCCTGGAGCAGGACAAGATTGTTGGCGAATACCGGGAAATCATGGCTACGATTGCCGACCTTCTCGATATTTTGGCTCGCCCGGAACGCATTACTGAAATCATTGCCGACGAATTGCTGGCGATCAAGAACGATTTTTCCGTCAACACCAAGGATGCGCGTCGCTCCGAGATCGAGTTCAATGCCACCGAACTGGACACCGAAGACCTGATAACACCCATGGACATGGTGGTGACGCTGTCACAGTCGGGCTATATAAAAAGCCAGCCCTTGTCCGAATACCGTTCACAGAAACGCGGTGGCCGTGGCAAGCAAGCGACCGCCATGAAGGAAAACGACTGGGTCGATCAGTTATTCATTGCAAACACGCACGACTACCTGTTGTGTTTCTCCGACCGTGGCCGGGTCTATTGGCTGAAGGTCTGGGAGGTTCCTCAGGGTTCGCGCAATTCGCGCGGCCGACCCATCGTCAATATGTTCCCCCTGGAAAATGGCGAGAAAGTCACCGTGGTGCTGGCGGTTAAGGAATTCAGCGACGATCATTATGTATTCATGGCAACGTCGCGCGGAACGGTCAAGAAGACTCCGCTGTCCGATTTTTCCAATCCGCGCAAAGCCGGAATTATCGCGGTTGCACTGGACGAAGGCGATTTCCTGATCGGCGCTGATCTTACCGATGGCAAGCACGACATCATGCTGTTCTCCGATGGCGGCAAGGCTGTTCGCTTCGACGAGAACGATGTACGCCCAATGGGTCGCACCGCGCGTGGTGTGCGCGGAATGTCGTTGGAAGAAGGGCAGGCTGTCATTTCCTTGCTGGTGGCGGGCGACGAAACACAAAGCGTACTGACGGCCACCGAGAATGGATTCGGGAAGCGTACGTCCATTACTGAATATACACGCCACGGCCGGGGCACCAAGGGCATGATCGCCATCCAGACCACCGCACGCAACGGGAAAGTTGTGGGCGCCGTACTGGTGACCGAGACCGACGAAATCATGTTGATCACGACCGGCGGCGTACTGGTTCGCACCCGGGTGTCTGAAATTCGCGAGATGGGCCGGGCCACTCAAGGCGTTACCTTGATCAGCGTCGATGACGACAGCGTTCTATCTGGTGTGCGCCGAGTGGCAGAAAGCGATGTCGATGACGATGACGAGTCTCAGGAAGGTACGTCGAACGAGATCGACGGCGGTGCAGAAGCCGGTGGGGACGTGGGTTCAGCGGATGAATCGGTTGACGATATTGACCCGGACGTCGAGGGGCCAAAGGAAGACCGATAATGCGTCCGTGGAATTTTTCGGCGGGGCCCTCCGCATTGCCACTGCCTGTGCTTGAACAGGCGGCTGCCGAGATGACAGACTGGCAAGGTAGTGGCATGTCGGTGATGGAAATGAGCCATCGCGGCAAGCAGTTCATGCAGATTTGCGCCGAAGCGGAAGCCGACCTGCGCAACTTGCTGGCGGTGCCGGACGACTATGCCGTTATGTTCATGCAGGGCGGCGCCATTGCAGAAAACGCTATCCTGCCCATGAACCTGATTGGGCGTAAGGGCGCGAACAAGGCCGACTATATTCTGGCGGGCTCCTGGTCGGTCAAATCGCATAAAGAGGCCGCGCGCTATGGCGACGCGGCGGTCGCCGCGACAAGCGCCGGCCAAGCCACCTTGAATGGGCAAGCGCAGTCGCCCTGGACCTGGTTTCCAGAACCAACATGTTGGCAGGTGCGGCCTGATGCCGCCTACCTGCATTTTTGCAGTAATGAAACCATTGGCGGGGTCGAATTTGCCGGCTGGCAAGAGGCTGAAAAGGCGGCATCGGATGTTCCCCTGGCCATTGATGCGTCGTCGCATATCCTGTCGCGCGCCATGGTGTTTCCAAAGGTGGGGCTGGTGTATGCGGGCGCGCAGAAAAATGCGGGGCCTGCCGGTGTCACACTGGTTATGGCCCATAAAGATCTGATCGGCCATGCGCTGCCCATCTGCCCCTCGGCGTTCGACTACGCCAATGTGGCCGGGGCGGGTTCGATGTTCAACACGCCGCCCACGTATGCGATTTACATTGCCGGGCTGGTTTTCAAATGGCTCAAGGGCCAGGGCGGCATTGCCGCCATCGAGCAGGCTAACATCGCCAAGGCGGATGCCTTGTATGCTTATCTGGACAGCTCGGGTTTTTATCGCAATACCGTACATCCGCCGGTGCGCTCGCGTATGAACGTGCCGTTCTTCCTGCACGACCAGAACCTGAATACGCCATTTCTCGAGCAGGCTGAGCAGGTCGGCCTGTTGCAGTTGAAAGGCCATAAAAGCGTTGGCGGCATGCGGGCGTCCATCTACAACGCCATGCCGCTGGAAGGCGTGGAAGCGTTAATTTCATTCATGCGGGAATTCGAGCGACGCCATGGATAAACTTTTGCAAAGCCAGTTGCTGCCCTTGCGCGAGAAAATCGACGCGCTTGACGAACAGATTCTGAATCTGATCAATCAGCGCGCCAAGGTCGCCATGGAAGTGGGCAAGGTCAAGCAGACGGTGGACGCCTCGGGGCCGATTCTCAAGCCGGAACGTGAAGCCGATCTGGTCCGCCGTTTGCAGCAGTTGAATTCCGGGCCGATCAGCCCCGAGTCCATTGCGGCGGTCTGGACGGAAATTATCTCCACGTGTCGCGGCCTGGAAAGCACGCTGACGGTTGCCTACCTGGGGCCGCAAGGGTCGTTTTCCGAGCAGGCCGCGCTAGAGCAATTCGGCCATGCCATCAACAAGTTGCGTTGCGATTCGTTCGACGAAGTGTTTCGCGCTGTCGAGGCCGGCCAGGCACAGGCCGGCATGGTTCCCGTCGAGAACTCCACCGAAGGCGCCGTGAATCGCACGCTGGACTTGCTGCTGAATTCCCCGCTTAAAGTGTTGGGCGAACGGTCGCTGCGCATCCATCACTGTCTGATGACGCAGTCGGGCACCATGGACGGCGTGACGCGCGTGATGGCGCACCCGCAAGCGCTGGCCCAGTGCCAGGGCTGGCTTGGCCAGCATTATCCCAATGTGTCCCGCGATGCGGCCTCAAGCAACGCCGAGGCCGCACGGGTAGCCGCGAGCGATCCCACGGTGGCGGCCATTGCGGGGGCGGTGGCCGCCCAGGCCTGGTCCTTGCAACTGGTGGCCTCCGGCATTCAGGATGATCCGCACAATCGTACCCGGTTTCTTGCGGTGGGCACCATGGAAGTCGGCCCCTCGGGTCAGGACAAGACCAGCATCATCCTGGCCGTGCCCAATCGCGCGGGCGCGGTGTACGATATGCTGGCGCCTTTGGCGGACAACGGTGTGTCCATGACGCGCCTGGAGTCCCGGCCTGCCCGTACCGGCCAGTGGGAATATTATTTTTATGTTGATCTCTTGGGGCATCGGGATGACGCTCCCGTGGCCCAGGCATTGGCGGCCCTGAAGGAACGCGCAGCGTTTTTCAAGATCCTGGGTTCCTACCCGAGTCAGTAAGGCTTTCTCCGCATGACGATACACGACGCCGGATCGCCTGTCCCCGACGCCGCCACGCCGCCACTGGTCGGCGTGCTGGCCGTGGTCGGCGTGGGCTTGATCGGGGGATCGTTTGCGGCAGCGTTGCGCCAGAGCGGCGCAGTAGGGAAGATTCTTGGGGCGGGGCGCCGGCCCCAGACACTGGACCTGGCCAAGCGCTTGGGTCTGATCGACGAGGCCGTCAGCCTGGAGCGGGCCGCTCAAGAGGCCGACCTGATTCTGTTGGCCCTGCCGGTGGGCGCAACCCAGTCAATCTTGCAACAGTTAAGGCCCTGGATGCGCGATGGCGTTGTGGTTACCGACGCGGGCAGCACCAAGGCCGATGTGGCGGCGGCCGCCTATGCGGCGCTGGGCGACCGCGCGGGTCAGTTCATTCCCGGCCACCCCATCGCGGGCGCCGAGGCGACCGGCCCGGAAGCGGCGACCAGCAACCTGTATCGCGGGCGCACGGTGGTGCTGACTCCCCTGGCCGAGAACAGCGATGCCGACCGGATGTTCCTGCGCAAGGTCTGGGAGCGTTGTGGAGCCCGCGTGGTCAGCATGCAAGCGCACGAGCACGATATTGCATTGGCGTCAGTCAGTCATGTGCCTCATTTCCTGGCTTCCGTCTATATGGGGCAGGTGGCCGCCTGTGCCGATGCCGACTTGCGCATGACGCTGGCAGGGACGGGGTTTCGCGACTTCACGCGCATTGCGGCGGGCTCACCCGAAATGTGGCGGGACATTTTTCTTGCCAATCGCGAGGCGATCCTGCGCGAACTTGAACAAATTCGCGCTGCGTTGGAGCATGCCGAACATTCTTTGCAGAATGCCGACGGGCAAGGCTTATACGATTTTCTTGAACACGCGGCGCTGGCGCGCCGCCTTTGGGGAAGCAGGAGTGGTTTGCCATGAAAACAGAACCCAGTTTGCGCCTGGCGCCGGTTGGCGTCGCCTCGGGTGAGCTCAGCCTGCCTGGTTCGAAAAGTATTTCAAATCGGGTGTTGCTTCTGGCTGCTTTGTCGTCCGGCGTTACCCGGATTTCGGGCTTGCTTGATTCCGATGATACGCGTGTGATGCTGCAGGCGCTTCGCCAACTGGACGTCCCGGTGGCCGATGTGGGCGCTGGGCAGGTCGAGGTAACGGGCAGCATGCCGTTTCCCAAGGCGCAGGGTGATCTGTTCCTGGGCAACGCCGGTACGGCGTTCCGGCCCTTGACAGCGGCCTTGGCCTTTATGGGTGGCGACTATCGCTTGTCCGGCATTCCGCGCATGCATGAGCGACCCATTGGCGATTTGGTGGATGCATTGGCCCAGGCGGGGGCTGATGTCCGTTATTTGCAGAATCCGGGTTATCCGCCCCTGGCGATCGGGCGGGGTCAAATTCGCGCCGACCAGCCTTTGCGTGTCAAAGGGTCGGTATCCAGCCAATTTCTGACGGCTTTGTTGCTCGCTGCGCCCCTGCATGCTTCACAGGTACGCCAGGCGGTCACCATCGAGGTTGAGGGCGAACTGATTTCCAAACCCTATATCCTGATTACGCTCAACCTGATGGCGCGCTTCGGTGTGGACGTGCAGCGCGAGGGTTGGCGGCGGTTCACCATTCCCGCAGGCGCTGCCTATCGCTCGCCGGGCGCCATGGCGATTGAAGGGGATGCCTCATCGGCCTCGTATTTCATGGCGCTGGGCGCCATTGGCGGCGGGCCGATCAGCATTCAGGGCGTGGGGTCGCACAGCATCCAGGGCGATATTGCGTTTGCCGATACCCTACAGGCCATGGGCGCGTCGGTGGCCTGGCAACCCGATTCCATCGAGGTGAGCGGGATTCACGTTGCGCGCGGTGAAAAGCTGAAAGCCTTTGACGCCGATTTCAACCTGATCCCGGACGCTGCCATGACGGCGGCGGCCTTGGCCTTGTTTGCAGACGGGCCTTGCGTATTGCGAAACATTGCCAGTTGGCGTGTCAAGGAAACCGATCGCATCGACGCCATGCATGCCGAACTGGGCAAGCTGGGCGCCAAGGTGGAGTCGGGCGCCGACTGGCTTAAGGTGTATCCGGTCGAGGCGGGCGATTGGCGCGAAGCGACCATTGAAACCTACGACGACCACCGCATGGCCATGTGTTTTTCACTGGCGGCCTTCGGCCCACATGCCGTCACCATTATGGATCCAGCGTGCGTCAGCAAGACGTTTCCCGATTATTTTTCCGTTTTCCAAACGCTGGTGCGCGCATGAGCGGCCATGTTCAGAGCCCGGTCATCGCCATCGACGGCCCCACCGCCTCCGGCAAAGGCACAATCGCAAGCCGCGTGGCCAACGCTTTGGGCTGGACCGTGCTGGATAGCGGCGCCCTGTATCGGCTGACAGCGCTCGATTGCCTCGACAAGGGCATTGCAGCCGACGACGAGGCGGCTGTGGCCCGGATTGCCCAGGCCCTGAATGTCCGGTTCGACAACGGACGTATTTTCCTTGACGATGCCGACGTCACTCTGCGTATTCGCGATGAAGAGGTTGGGAACCGAGCATCGTTGATTGCCGCGTTGCCCGCCTTGCGCAAGGCCTTGCTGGATCGCCAGCGGGCGTTTCAGAATGAAAAGGGCCTGGTGGCCGACGGGCGCGATATGGGCACGGTGGTGTTTCCGGGCGCCCCGCTCAAGATTTTCCTGGAAGCCGATGTTCGCGCCAGGGCGGAAAGGCGTTGTAAGCAGTTGAAGGAAAAGGGCTTTTCTGCTAATCTAACGAACTTGATGCGGGATATGGAATTGCGCGATCTAAGGGATCGCACCCGTAGCAATGCGCCGCTACAGGCGGCGCCCGATGCAGTAACAATCGATTCGTCGAACTTAAGCATCGATGAAACGGTTGCCGCAGTACTTGGCCTTTGGTCAAGAGTCAGTGCCCGTTAATCGCTGGCCGGCAGGCGCGCCATGCTGTTCAAGGTTCGCTTTAAATCTGTCGCTTAGTGTCCTGTTTGGTTAGTGTGCGAGTTTGCCAATTAGAACACTGGATTTTTCGGGTTTTCTTTCACTCCACTGGGGCCTAGCCTTGGTGTGTTATTAACAGCCGAATTTCCGGCTTATGGATTTAATTTAATGTCCTCCACTCCAACCACTGCCGCCACCGGCGGCGAAAGCTTTGCCGATCTTTTTGCCGAAAGCATCAAAAACCAAGACATGAAGTCTGGCGAGGTTATCTCGGCCGAAGTCGTGCGCATTGACCATAACTTTGTCGTTGTCAATGCCGGGCTGAAGTCCGAAGCGCTTATCCCTCTTGAAGAATTCCTGAGCGATCAGGGTGAAATCGAAGTTCAGGCAGGCGACTTTGTTTCCGTCGCAATCGACTCCCTGGAAAACGGCTACGGCGACACCATCTTGTCGCGCGACCGCGCCAAGCGCTTGTCCGCATGGCTGCAACTCGAGCAGGCGCTCGAGTCGGGCGAAATGGTCACCGGCACCATCACGGGCAAGGTCAAGGGCGGCCTTACCGTCATGACCAACGGCATTCGCGCTTTCCTTCCGGGCTCGCTGGTTGATCTGCGCCCCGTCAAGGACACCACGCCGTACGAAGGCAAAACCCTCGAATTCAAGGTGATCAAGCTTGATCGCAAGCGCAACAACGTTGTGCTGTCGCGCCGCTCGGTGCTCGAGGCCAGCATGGGCGAAGAACGCCAAAAGCTGCTGGAAACCCTCAGCGAGGGCGCAGTGGTCAAGGGTGTGGTCAAGAACATTACCGATTACGGCGCGTTCGTCGACCTGGGCGGTATCGATGGTCTGTTGCACATCACCGACATGGCATGGCGCCGCGTCCGTCACCCGTCCGAAGTCCTGCAAGTGGGTCAGGAAGTCGAAGCCAAAGTGCTCAAGTTCGACCAGGAAAAAAGCCGTGTGTCGCTCGGCGTCAAGCAATTGGGCGAAGATCCCTGGGTTGGCCTTGCACGACGCTATCCTCAAGGCACCCGCCTGTTCGGCAAGGTTACCAACCTTACCGACTACGGTGCGTTCGTTGAAGTCGAAGCCGGCATCGAAGGCCTGGTCCACGTATCCGAAATGGACTGGACCAACAAGAACGTCGACCCGCGCAAGGTGGTTACCCTGGGCGAAGAAGTCGAAGTCATGGTCCTCGAGATCGACGAAGACCGCCGCCGCATCTCGCTGGGCATGAAGCAGTGCCGTCCCAATCCCTGGGAAGAGTTTTCCATCAACTTCAAGCGTGGCGACAAAGTTCGCGGCGCCATCAAGTCCATTACCGACTTCGGCGTGTTTGTCGGCTTGCCCGGCGGCATCGACGGATTGGTCCACCTGTCGGATCTGTCCTGGGCGGACACCGGTGAAGAAGCTGTTCGCAACTTCAAGAAGGGCGACGAGATCGACGCCGTGGTTCTGGGCATCGACACTGACAAGGAGCGCATCTCGCTGGGTATCAAGCAGCTTGAAGGCGATCCGTTCAACAACTTCGTTGCCACGTACGACAAGGGCGCCGTGGTCCCTGGCGTTATCAAGTCGGTCGAAGCCAAGGGCGCTGTCGTTACCTTGTCGCTCGATGTCGAAGGTTATCTGCGTGCCTCCGAGATTTCCGCCGGCCGCGTCGAAGACGCGACCACGGTGCTCAAGGCAGGTGAGAACATCGAAGCCATGATCGTCAACATCGACCGCAAGGCGCGTTCGATCCAGTTGTCTGTCAAGGCTCGCGATAACGCTGAAACCGCCGATACCATCCAGCGCATGTCCGAAGCCAGTGCTTCGTCGGGTACAACCAACCTGGGCGCCTTGCTTAAAGCCAAGCTGGATCAGCAGCGCGACGACGGTTAATTGGTGTGACTAAGTCTGAACTGATAGCGATCCTGGCCAGCCGCTACCCGCAGTTGGCCGTGCGCGACACGGATTTCGCCGTTAAGACGGTGCTCGATGCCATGACCCAGGCCTTGGCCAGTGGACAGCGCATCGAAATCCGTGGCTTCGGCAGTTTTTCCTTGTCGACGCGCTCACCCCGTATCGGCCGCAACCCCAAGTCGGGCGAGAAAGTGATGGTGCCGGGCAAACAGGTGCCGCACTTCAAGGCCGGGAAGGAGTTGCGCGAACGGGTCGATGCCGCTTACGAGGCTGAAGTCAAGACGGCCAACGAAGCGTCGTATGCGGCTGATCAGTTTGGCGCCCGGATCATGAACGGTTAAATCGGCTGTTCACACCGTTCAGTCCAGCAGAACCCCGGTATCCATCGACAGATACCGGGGTTTTTTAATCGTGGTCGCGTGCTCGGCAGCTGCTGGGCCGCAGGCTGATCGTGCAGCATGGGCGCTTTTACATTCGTCGGGCCGTCGATTCCCGATTCCCTTACAATTGCACTATTCCTGATCTCCGGAGTTGAATCATGCGTTTCGTGATCTGGGCCGTGCGCCTTATCGTGTTCATATTGGTCCTGTTGTTTGCACTGAAGAATACCGATCCGGTCAACGTAAATTTCTATGCCGAGCATGTGATTAGCGACGTACCGTTAATTGTGGTCATGCTGGTGTCGTTCGCCATTGGGGCGCTTTTTGCCGTCCTGGTCGTCATGCCCGCCGCCATGCGCCGCCGCCGCGAACTAAAGCGCCTGCAGCGCGAAGTTACGCGCCTGAATCAGGCTTCGGCCTCCCGGGCATCCAGCGAAGCGCAGATCGCGCCTGAAGTCATTGCGCCGCTGGCGCCGCTTTGATCGCATGACAGCACTCTTGCTTAAGCGCGTCGTTCCAAAAGGGAAATAAAGTGGATTTTGAACCGTGGTGGTTGATTTCAGTGCCGGTTTTATTCGGGCTGGGGTGGATTGCGGCGCGTGTGGATATTCGGCAAATGCTGTCTGAAACCCGTAGCTTGCCCGATTCGTATTTCAAAGGGCTTAATTTCATTCTTAATGAAGAGCCGGATCGCGCCATCGACGCCTTTGTTGAAGTCGCCAAGCTCGACCCCGAAACCACCGAGCTGCATTTTGCCCTGGGCAGTCTGTTCCGTCGCCGCGGCGAAATGGAACGTGCCATTCGGGTGCATCAAAGCCTGTTGGCGCGCGCCGACCTGCCACAAGAAGAGCGTGAACACGCCCAGCACGAAATTGCTCAGGACTTTCTCAAGGCAGGCATGCTCGACAGGGCCGAACAGGCTTTTCAGCAAGTGCTGGATACGCGGTTTGCTGTGCCGGCGGTTCGCGCCTTGATCCGTATTTACGAATCCGAGCACGACTGGCCGCGGGCCATCGAAGCGGTGAAGCGTTTGCGTGCGCTCATCGATGAGCCCGTGCCGCAGTTGGTGCATTACCAGTGCGAGCAGGCGCAAACCGCCTTGCTGGCTAAACCGCCGGCCATTGATCAGGCGATTGCCGCCCTGGATGCCGCTGACCACGCGGCCCAGGCCTTGCGCGGCCAGACCCGGGGCCAGGCTTCCGAGGCCCGTATTGCCATGCTAAGGGCCAAGGTGGCGCGCTTGTCGGGCAAGCCCGATCAAGAACAAGCTTTCCTGCAGTCCATTCTTACCGATACACCAGAGTATGCCGGGCTGATCGCGGCAGATCTGCTCAATAGTTATCGCGCCCTGGGCCTGCAGGCCGAAGGGCTGAAGCTGCTGCGCCAGCATTATCTGCGCTATCCGGTCCTGGATACGTTCAATGTGGTGTTCCGCGAGCTTCGTACCCAGGAAGGTTATGTGCCGGCTTGGGCGTTTGCGCGCGAGGCCTTGCGCGCCCATCCCACCTTGCTGGGACTGGATCGCCTGCTCGAGGCCGAATTGGCGGCTGAACAAGTATCGCCGGCTCCTTCAATGGCGCCCGATGCCGACCTGGGTCTGTTGCGTTCCCTGATTCACAAACATACGCAGCGTCTGGATCGTTATGCCTGCAATATTTGCGGCTTCGAGGCGCGTAATTTCTATTGGCAATGTCCGGGCTGCAACTCGTGGGAAACCTATCAGCCTCGACGCATCGAGGAACTTGTTTGATGAAACCGTTTCCAACTCAGGCCGTCGCCGGACTGAAGGTGTTGGTCATTGGCGACCTGATGCTGGATCGTTATTGGTTTGGCGAGGTCGACCGCATTTCGCCGGAAGCTCCGGTGCCGGTCGTCCGTGTGGCGCGGCGCGAGGACCGGCTGGGTGGCGCGGCCAACGTTGCCAGGAACATTATTGCGCTTGGCGCGGGTGCGACGCTTGTGGGCGTGGTGGGCGACGATGAGCCGGGAAGGTCCCTTCAGGAACTGGCGGTGGCCACCGGGCTTAATGCATGCCTGACGCACGACGATACATTGCCTACGACACTTAAAATGCGGGTTATGGGGCGCCAACAGCAATTGTTGCGCGTCGACTTCGAAGAGGCCCCCAGTCCGGACGGGTTGGCGCGCATGCAGGCACAGGCCATTGATTTGATCCCCCAGCACGATATGCTGGTCCTGTCGGACTACGCCAAAGGCACCTTGTCCCGGGTCGAAGGCCTGATCCAGGCGGCTCGCAATGCGGGAGTGCCTGTGCTGGTCGACCCGAAAGGGCATGCGTATCGGCGGTATCAAGGCGCGAGCATCATTACGCCCAACCGAGCCGAAATGCGCGACGCCGTGGGCCATTGGGCCAATGAAGACGAGCTCGAAGAGCGCGCCCAGAGATTGCGCCAGACGCTCGATCTTGAGGCCTTGCTGGTCACGCGCTCCGAGCAGGGAATGACACTATTCACTGACATCGGCCGCCAGCATATCGATGCGCAGGCTCACGAGGTCTTCGACGTTTCGGGGGCCGGTGATACGGTGCTGGCAACGCTGGCGGTTACTCGGGCCGCAGGCCTGGACTGGTTCGACGCGGTTCAATGGGCCAACCGTGCAGGCGGGGTTGTTGTCGGTAAATTGGGCACCTCTGTTGTCACTGCAGGAGAACTATCATGATTATTGTTACCGGCGGAGCCGGCTTTATCGGCAGCAACCTGGTGCGCGGCCTTAATCGTCGTGGCTTTACGGACATCCTTGTGGTGGACGACCTTACGGAAGGGGACAAGTTCATCAACCTTGTCGACGGCCAGATCGCCGACTACATGGACAAGCACGAGTTTCGCCGCCGCCTGCTGGCTTCGCAACTGCCCCCAATCGAAGCCGTATTTCATGAAGGCGCATGTTCTGACACGACCGAGCGCAACGGGCAGTACATGATGGATAACAATTACCGGGTCACGCTGGAAATTTTCCATTATTGCCAGCAGCACAAGGTTCCGTTGGTCTACGCCTCATCTGCCGCTGTCTATGGCGCCGGGCCGGTATATGCCGAAGACCCTGCCTACGAGTCGCCCTTGAATGTTTATGGCTACTCCAAGTTTTTGTTCGACCAGGTATTGCGTCGTGAATTGCAATCACTGGTAGCGCCGGTGGTGGGCTTGCGTTACTTCAATGTCTACGGACCTGGCGAGCAACACAAGGCGCGTATGGCGTCGGTGGCCTTTCATAATATGAATCAGTTCCGGGAACAGCAGCATGTGCGTCTGTTTGGCGGCTGGGACGGTTATGGCGATGGTGGTCAGCAGCGCGATTTCATACACATTGACGACGTCGTGGATGTCAACCTGCATTTTCTGGATCATGCCGAGATCGCTGGGATCTTCAACTGCGGAACCGGGCGCGCCCAGCCTTTCAATGACGTAGCCCAAACGGTGGTCAATACCTTGCGCGTCGCCGCCAACGAGCCGGCCTTGGCGTTGCAGGACATGGTCGAGCAAGGGCTTATCCGCTACATACCATTTCCCGACGATCTTAAGGGGCGTTACCAAAGCCACACACAAGCGGATCTTTCCAATCTTCGCGCTGCCGGCTACGAGAAGCCCTTTAAAGATGTCCAGACGGGCGTGGCTGCCTATGTGAACCGCCTGCTAGAGCAAGGCCGCCTATAAGCCGTTCCCGGCTTTGGTCACGAACAAGTCGTGTAGTGCTTGTACGGATGGACCCAACCCTGCCTGCTCTGTATCGCTGCATCGTTGTATGACGCAAGATGGTCTTCAGGTAAATCGCATGGCCGCCGCTTGGCGGTTCTTGTGGTTTACCTCTCACAATTACTTCCGGAGACCGTCATGAACCCATTTACCGAACCCACCGTCGCCAGCCCGCTGAGCAATCCTCAGCAACGCTGGCGTGCAGCCCGCCGCTCGCCTCAGCCCGCGGGGGGAAGACGCCGCAATCGCAAAGCGGGCCGCAGCAGCCAGACTGCGCCTGTGGATCATGCTGCGAGTGACAGTTCGCAACCAACAATCGGCGTAGCGCGGCGTGCCTTGCGGGGCTGGCGCTGCCTCGGGCGCAAGGTGTGCTTTGCAGGGGCCGCGCTTTTGCTTCCCGGCGTTGCCTTGGCATTGAATGTGAATGCAGCCACTCAGGAACAATTGCAGGCTGTGCGTGGCATTGGCCCGAAAACGGCGCAAATTATCGTTCACGAACGCAATCGTGGCGGCAGCTTTGAGTCTTTCGATGATCTATCCGAGCGCGTCAAGGGCATAGGCCCCAAGAAAGCGGCGTCGTTGAAAGCTGCCGGTTTGACGGTTGAGGGCGGGCCGTCTTTTTCGGCCGGAAGCGGTGCAGTCGGTTCGCCGGGGCGATCCGGCAACGCCTCGGCTGCGATTCCCGCGTTGGCCAAAGGCAAGCCGGGGCGTTCGCGCTAGCTACGGCTATCGCTGCGGTTCGCGCCTTGCCTGACAAGCCCAGGCATCCGAATATAAGTGCACAATCAGCCAAACAGGATATTGGTGCCCTGTTTGGCTGATTCGCGTACTTATCGCCGGTGATAAGTGCACAACAAACCAGACAGGACACTGGTTCATATGAAGGCGTCGTTGGGTGTATCATCATTCCCATGAAAAATTATCCCACCATTGAACAGATGATTGGCTCCACCCCGCTGGTGCGCTTGCAGCGTATTCCAGGCCAGGTGGGCGAGCCGCGCGGCAACGTGATCCTGGCTAAGCTCGAAGGCAATAATCCAGCAGGCTCGGTCAAGGATCGCGCCGCGTATTCCATGATTAATCGTGCGGAACAGCGCGGTCTGATCAAACCCGGCGATACACTGATCGAGGCCACCAGCGGCAATACAGGTATTGCTCTTGCCATGGTCGCCGCAGTACGGGGCTACAAAATGGTGTTGATCATGCCCGACAACTTGTCGCTTGAACGCCGTGCCGCCATGACGGCGTACGGAGCCCAGCTTATTCTTACGCCGGCAAGCCAGGGCGGTATGGAATATGCCCGCGATTTGGCACAAACCATGCAGGCTGAAGGCAAGGGGCGGGTTCTGGATCAGTTCGCGAACGATGACAACACCCAGGCGCATATCGATACCACCGGCCCCGAGCTTTGGGCTCAGACCGACGGGCAAGTTACGCATTTTGTCAGTGCCATGGGCACCACGGGCACCATCATGGGCGTAGGCAGTTATCTTCGCTCGCAGAATCCCGACATTCTCGTCATTGGCGCACAACCTGCCGAGGGAGCGCAAATACCCGGCATCCGCAAGTGGCCGGAAGCCTATCAGCCTAAAATCTACCATCCCGAAAATGTGGATGCGTTTGAGTACATCGGCCAGGACGAGGCCGAAGACACGGCCCGACGCCTGGCCGCCGAAGAAGGCCTGTTTTGCGGGATTTCATCGGCCGGCGCTCTGGTCGCCGCGCTGCGGGTGGCCGCCCGGGTCGAAAACTCGACCATTGCTTTCATTGTGTGTGATCGAGGCGACCGGTATTTGTCCACCGGCGTATTCAACCCGCCCGAGGGCGATTAACACCGCCCGGCCACGCCCGAAGGCTGCGTTATGGCGGTGGCGTGACCCGCTGTTGGATTCCCGCCGGTCCGCCCGGGAGGGCCGCCTTTAAGGTGTACGAGCCAGCCGAAGGCCAGTGTATTGCCAGCGGGCGTTGCTGGGGAAAAAATTGCGATAGCTTGGGCGGCTATGATCGGCCGGTGTGGCACAAGAGCCACCGCGCAGCACATACTGGTTCACCATGAATTTTCCGTTGTATTCACCGATGCTTCCTTGCGCGGGCGTGAATCCGGGGTAGGGCGCGTAGCTGTTGGAGGTCCATTGCCAGGCGGTGTCAAACAACTGGACCAGGGAGGGGCCGGCTTGAGCCGTTGGCGTGTTGTTAACGGCCTGGGTCTCGACGGCATGCTCCCATTCGGCCTCGGTCGGCAGGCGGGCGTTGGTCCAACGGGCGTAGGCATCGGCTTCGAAATACGACAAATGACGCACTGCCCGGTTGCCGCCCAAGGTGACCAAGCCGTCAAGACTGAACTCGCACCAGTCCTGGCCGTGTTGCTCCCAGTATAAAGGCGCTTGAATGGGGGTGTCGCCGCTATGTAGCCAGGCCCAGCCTTCGGAAAGCCACAGGGCCGGGTCCTGATAGCCTCCGGCACGGATGAACTCAAGGTATTCGCTATTGCTGACCAGGCGGGATGCAATCTGGAAGGGTTCGAGATACTGCCGGTGACGGGGCAGCTCATTATCGAAGCAGAAGCCAGTGTCCTGATGGCCTATGTGTACGATTCCGCCGTCAACGGTCAACCAGTCCAGGTTCTGAGCATTAGAAGAGGGCACGGGTTCTGTCGCCCGCTGGTGGTAGGCGGGGCGCAAGGGGTTCTGCCAAAATAGGTGCAACACATCGGTAAGGATCAGCTCTTGATGCTGCTGTTCGTGGTGCAGCCCCAGGGTGACAAGGCGTTCGAGCTCGGGGTCCAGGTTGCGTGATGGCGCGCCGGCAACAATAAGCAAGGTGCTAAGGCGGGCGTCGACATCCTGGCGGTAGTCCTCGATTTGGTCCAGCGTGGGGCGGGTGATCATGCCGCGACGGGCTCGAGGATATTGTTCACCGATTCCGTTGTAGTACGAGTTGAACAGATACCTGAACTGGGGATCAAATGGTTTGAAGTCAGGCTCAAAACGTTCCAGGATAAACGTCTCGAAAAACCAGGTGGTGTGGGCAAGGTGCCACTTGACAGGGCTGGCTTCGGGCATGGATTGTACGCAGCAGTCCTCATCCGACAGCGGCTCGGCTAACTTCATTGTTGCCAGGCGTACGGCTTCGTAGCGGGACAACAGCGAGACGGTGTGTGTCATTCAGTAGATCTCTTCACAACATGCGCTTGATGTGGGGTCTGGTCTGTAGTGGGCGCGCCAGGACAACGCTGAACCAGTCATGTGGATCGCTCCAGAAGGCGATTTCCTGGAAACCGGCTTGCTGGAGCAGGTCTGCAATGCTCTGGCGCGTATATTTATAGCTGTTTTCCGTGTGGATGCATTCATCCTTCTCGAAGATGCGGGTGTGCCCCAGCCAGTGCACGTCAACCTTGCGGCGGGCTTTGAGATACATTTCAATGCGATGGCGCTCGGGGTTGAATAGGGCGCTGTGTTCCCAGTCGACCGTCTGGAAGTTGCTTCCCAGAACGGCATTCAGATGATTCAGGATATTCAGGTTAAAGGCGGCCGTGACCCCCAGGCTGTCATCGTAGGCCGCTTGCAATACGGCGGGGTCTTTGACCAGATCGATGCCTAGAAGAAGGGTGGCATCCGGCCCGCCGGCCACGTGCAGGCGTTGCAAGAACTCGGTGGCTTGCGCCGGCGTGAAATTGCCGATGGACGAGCCGGGATAGAAAAAAACCCGCTTTTCGCCGGGAAGCGTTGCGGGCAGGGTCAGGCTTTGCGAGAAATCCTGACCCAGCGGCGTGATGGAAATATCGGGATAGCGCTGCCGCAACGGCTCAATGGCTTTTTTAAGAAAGTCGGCCGAAATGTCAACAGGTACGTAATGGCTGGGTGACAGTACGGGAAAGAGGTTTGCCGCCTTGGCGCAGTTGCCGGCGCCCAGGTCGATCAATACGCTTCCCGGCCCGATAGCCTGGGCGATCGCTGCGGATTGCGCCTGCAGGATGGCGGCTTCCGTACGTGTGGGGTAGTACTCCGGCAAAAGACAAATGGCTTCGAATAGTTTTGAGCCCAGTGTGTCGTACAGATACTTTGGGGCGATGTGGGCAGGCCTGCTTTGCAGGCCTGTGGTCAATTCGTGCTGTGTCGATGAATGGTCGCCAACGAGGGCGGGGGACTCGGGGGATTCTGTATGCTTGCGAACGGACAGCGAGGACTCTGGCATGGGCATTGGCTCGTGTTACGCCTTGGGGCAGCGGCTGGAGTAGTTAGGGTAACACTGCTGCCCACCGGTGTTCAAAGGTGGTTGTGAATCAATGTGTTATTCGTTCGGGTCTCCGTAGCCCATCCGGCTGGCAAGTTCGCGGGCAAGGTCGGCGACCGATGCGGCGTAGAAGTAGCTGCGGTTGTAATGGGTGATGGCAAAGAAATTGGGTGTCCCACTGCGGTACTCGGCCTGATTGCGTGGTTCGTCCACCAAGTCGACGATGCCAAGTTTGTGGTGTTGCCAGGCGCCGGCGGCCTGGGCGCTTGCCCCATGTGCTTGCAACTGAGCCCAGGTATAGGTGGGCTCCAGACCCCCCTGGACCAGCCCGCCGGCAGAGGCAGGCAAGCTTACCGGTGCAAACACAGGCAGGCCGGGCTGCCATCCATGTTCGCGCAGGAAACGCGCAACCGATGCGATTGCATCTTGTCTGCTGTTGTGAAGGTCGATTGTTTGATCGCCGTCACCATCGGCGGCGTAACGCAGCAGGCTGCCGGGCATGAACTGGGGCAGGCCCATGGCGCCTGCAAACGAACCCAGTGCGGTGCGGGCGTCAAGTTCGCCGGCATGATCAAGTTGGATCAGGTCGGCCAGTTGGTCGCGAAACAGTTGTGTACGTTCGGGGCGGTTGGGGTCGGGGTAGCGAAAGGCCAGCGTTGCCAGGGCGTCGAGTACTGAAAAATTCCCCGTGTAACGACCGTAAACGGTCTCCACCCCGATGATGGCTACAATGATCGAAGGCGGAACGCCGTATTTTTTTGCGGTATCGTTCAGGGCTTCCTGGTTTTCCTGCCAAAATTGCACGCCGGCGCGAATGCGGATGGGTTCCACGAAACGCTTGCGATAAGTCACCCAGCTTTTACGCACCTTGGTAGTTTTGGCCGGCGACATCAAGCGGGCAACCGCAGGGTTATATCGGGTGTCCATCAGTAGCGCTTCGACGTGCCCTAAAGGGATCTGAAGTTGAGAAGCGACCTGTTCGGCATAGGCCTGGGCCTCGGGCGCCAATTGCCCGTCTTGCATCAGGAAGCCATCGCCCCGGGTTCGGGCGGGCGAGGTACGGGCGCCGTTTGATGATGTATCGCTGCCGGCTGGCGATGTGTTGGGGCTTGCGGATGCCTGGGGTGGTGCAGATTGTTGCGCCGGCGCTGCGGATACCGCATTATGGGTATGGCTTGACGCACACCCTGCCAGGCAAGCGGTCAGGGCAAGATAAACAAAGAAAGCCGGTTTAAACATAATCCTCCTTATGCAGACTCTATATATTACTCATCCCGAATGCCGGTTGCACGAAATGGGCGATTGGCATCCGGAAAGTCCGGATCGGCTGGACGCAATCAATGACCGCCTGATCGCAAGCGGTTTACTGGATTTTCTTGACCAGGCCAATGCCGAACCGGCGGGCGATGCCGACCTGCTGCGCGTGCACACGCAACAGCATCTGGATTTCCTGCGCCGGCATGCACCGGCGTCTGGTTATTTTCAGGTTGACCCGGACACCTCGATGAACCCCCATACGCTATCAGCAGCGATGGTTGCGGCGGGAGCCGGTATCGGCGCTGTCGATGCCGTCATGGAACAAAAGTCGGCCACTGCGTTCTGTGCCGTGCGGCCTCCGGGCCATCATGCATGCTCGGATCGGGCCATGGGTTTCTGCTTTTTTAATAACTTGGCAGTAGCTGTAGCGTATACACTTGAAAGATACGGCTTGGATCGGGTGGCTATTATTGATTTCGACGTACATCATGGCAATGGAACCGAGGAAATATTTAGCGGTGACAATAGGGTTCAGATGTATGGATTTTTCCAGGATAATATATTTCCTGGTGTACACGCTGTAAATAAAGCCGAAAATATGCTAAATATACCGGTCGGCGCATATTCCACCGGTGAAGTGGTTCGCGACATTGTTTCCAGTAATTGGTTGCCCCACTTAAAGTCATTCGCGCCCCAGTTCATTTTTATATCGGCGGGCTTTGACGCCCATCGCGACGATGATCTGGCCCAGTTAGGGCTGGTTGAAGACGATTACCGCTGGATCACCGAGCAGTTGGTCAGCGTGGCGGATCAAACAGCGCAAGGCCGTATCGTCAGTTTTCTGGAAGGCGGTTACGACCTGCAGGCCCTTGGGCGTAGTGTCGAAGCGCACGTAAGGGCGCTGGCAAAGCTGTAGAATAACGAGAATCTGCGAAATTTATTTTCACACTTGGAGGAAGTACCCGATGAAGGTATTGGTGCCTGTCAAACGCGTTGTCGACTACAACGTCAAGGTCCGCGTCAAGTCGGATCAAACCGGCGTGGATATCGCCAACGTCAAAATGTCCATGAATCCCTTCGACGAAATCGCTGTCGAAGAGGCCACGCGGCTAAAGGAAAAATCCGTTGCCACCGAAGTGGTTGCCGTATCGTGCGGCCTGGCGCAATCGCAGGAAACCCTGCGCACCGCCATGGCGATCGGCGCCGACCGCGCCATCCTGGTGCAAACTGACGTCGAATTGCAGCCATTGGCCGTGGCCAAGCTGTTGAAGGCGCTGGTCGACAAAGAGCAGCCGCAGCTTGTTATTCTGGGCAAACAGGCCATCGACGACGACGCCAACCAAACCGGTCAGATGCTGGCCGCTTTGCTCGACTGGCCGCAAGCCACCTTCGCCAGCAAGATCGAAGTTTCCGGCGACAGTGTCACCGTCACGCGTGAAGTCGATGGCGGCCTGGAAACCCTTGCGCTTAAATTACCGGCCATCATCACCACCGATTTGCGCTTGAACGAGCCTCGGTATGTCACCTTGCCCAACATCATGAAGGCCAAGAAAAAGCCGTTGGAAACCGTTACGCCCGATGACCTTGGCGTCGACGCCGCGCCGCGCCTGAAAACGCTGAAGGTGTCCGAACCGCCGGCTCGCTCGGCAGGTATTACAGTGCCCGATGTCGCCACATTGGTCGATAAACTGAAAAACGAAGCCAAGGTGATTTGATCATGTCGATACTTGTCATTGCAGAACACGATAACGCCCAGTTGAAGGCGGCAACCCTTAATACCGTGGCAGCGGCGCAAGCCATCGGCGGCGACGTCCATGTGCTGGTGGCGGGGTCCGGCGCACAAGCCGTTGCACAGCAGGCCGCTGCAGCCGCCGGCGTGGCTAAGGTCATCTTGGCCGATGCGCCGGTCTTGGCCGAAGGCCTGGCAGAGAACGTGGCCGCCCAGGTGCTGGCGCTGGCGCAAGGCTACACCCACATCCTGTTCCCAGCCACGGCCAGCGGAAAGAACATCGCCCCACGGGTAGCCGCCAAGCTCGACGTGGCACAGATTTCCGACATTATCGCGGTCGATTCCGCCGATACCTTCCAGCGCCCCATCTATGCCGGCAATGCCATTGCCACGGTGCAGTCGACCGATGCCGTCAAGGTCATCACCGTTCGCACCACGGCGTTCGATGCCGTCGCCGCAGAAGGCGGTTCGGCGTCGGTCGATTCGGCCGACGCGGTCAACGATTCAGGCCTGTCGTCGTTTGTGGGCCGAGAAGTCGCCAAAAGCGATCGCCCCGAGCTGGCCGGCGCCCCGGTTGTTGTGTCGGGCGGGCGCGGCATGGGCAGCGCCGAGAACTTCAAATTGCTGGAACCTTTGGCCGATAAGCTGGGCGCCGCCCTGGGCGCGTCGCGCGCAGCGGTCGATGCGGGTTATGCGCCCAACGACTGGCAGGTGGGTCAAACAGGCAAGATCGTGGCGCCTCAGTTGTACGTGGCGGTTGGCATTTCCGGCGCCATCCAGCATTTGGCGGGAATGAAGGATTCCAAGATCATTGTTGCCATCAATAAAGATCCTGAAGCTCCCATCTTTGGTGTGGCCGATTACGGCCTGGTAAGCGATTTGTTCCAGGCTGTGCCCGAGCTAACCGACGCCCTGTAAAACTGAATCGCCACGCCTTTGCGCGAGGCATCCATGACGGTTTTGCACGAACCTCGTACACTGTAGTTTGTGTACGAGGTTTTTTCTTGCCCGGCAAGAGTCGCATCGCGGCACCCTTACAGTCAGGAGGATTCATGAGTTATCGCGCGCCTGTACGCGACATGCAGTTTGTGCTTGACGAGCTAACGGATCTGGATGGCGTTCTGGCGTTGTCCGGGTTTGAAGACGTAACACCCGATCTGGTCCAGGCGGTGTTGGAAGAAAACGCGAAGTTTGTCGAGCAGGTGCTGGCGCCGCTGAATCATTCGGGCGACCAGCACGGCGCACAATGGAATGATGGAGCGGTCGCCACGTCGCCCGGTTTCAAACAGGCCTTCGAGCAATTCGCCGCCGCTGGCTGGCAGGGTTTGCAACACGACGCGCAGTGGGGCGGGCAAGGCCTGCCCAAGCTCGTGGGCGCAGCCGCGATAGAGAACCTGAACGCCGCGAACCTGTCTTTTTCACTATGCCCCTTGTTGACGGACGGAGTCATCGAGGCGCTGGCTGCCGTGGGCAGCCGTGAACTGCAGGAAAAATTTATTCCGCCCCTGGTGCAGGGTCGATGGACGGGTTCCATGAACCTTACCGAACCCCAGGCCGGGTCGGACCTTAGCCTTCTGACTACGCGGGCTGTGCGCAAGGACGACGGAAGCTATCGCCTGAGCGGGCAGAAAATCTTCATTACCTATGGCGAGCACGATATGGCTGAAAATATCGTGCACCTGGTGCTTGCGCGCACGCCCGACGCACCCAAAGGCGTGAAGGGCATTTCCCTGTTTGTCGTGCCCAAGTTTCTGGTGCAGGACGATGGCGGCCTGGGCGCCAGGAACGATGTCTGGTGCGCCTCGATTGAACACAAGTTGGGTATTCACGCCAGTCCCACGGCAGTGCTGCTGTACGGGTCGGGTAAAGGCCAGGTGGGCGAAGGCGCGGTCGGTTATCTGGTGGGCGAGGAAAATCGCGGCCTGCAGTACATGTTCGTCATGATGAATGCGGCGCGCTTTGCGGTGGGGCTTCAGGGCGTTGCCGTGTCGGAACGCGCCTTGCAGCAGGCGCAGCACTACGCAGCCGAGCGCATCCAGGGGCAAGCACTGGACGGTTCGCCCCTGGCTGTTCCCATCAATCAGCACCCAGACGTGCAGCGTATGCTGCTGACCATGCGCGGCCTGACCGAAGCAGGGCGTGCCTTGGCCCATCTGGGTGCGGCGGCGCTGGACCGCGCCCAGCATGCGGCAGACGCAGATGAACGAGCGCGTCAGCAGGCTTTGCACGAATATCTGGTGCCCATTGTCAAAGGGTTCTGCACGGAAACGTCAGTGGAAGTGGCCTCGTTGGGGGTGCAGGTGCACGGGGGCATGGGCTACATCGAAGAAACCGGTGCGGCGCAATACTATCGCGACGCCCGTATCTTGCCGATCTACGAAGGGACCACAGCCATCCAGGCCAACGACCTGCTGGGCCGGAAAACGTGGCGGGATGCGGGCGGTGTGGCCTTGAATCTTGTGGCCCAGATGCGCGCCACTCTTGAGCAGTTGCGCAAAGCCGCATCGCAGGGTGGTCAAGAAGCGGATGGTCTGGAACTGATCGCGCGGCGGTTAGCGGATGCCATCGACGCCTACGAGCACGTGGTTTCTTACCTGCTGGGTTTGGCCACCAGCGACGTCAGGGCGGCTTTCCTGGGCAGCGTACCCTATCTGATGCTGTCAGGAACGGTATTGGGCGGGTGGCAAATGGCCCGCGCGGCGATGGCCAGCGTGCAAAAATTGCAGGAACCAAACCCCGATGCTTTCCATCAGCAGAAGCTGGCAAGCTGCGTATTCTATGCCGCCCATGTCTTGCCGCGCGCCCAGGCCTGGCGAGTCGCCATCCAGGAGGGGGAAACGGCGGCAGCCTATGCGCAGCAGGCCCATGCATAACCCTAACCATAACCGGGGCATTGAATTTAGCCCTTGCTTAGCTTATAAGGTTATATAAAAATGGTATTTAACCTTCGTTTCCGAAGGTGTCACAATAACTGCATGGGGGCCGGATAATCCGTCCCCAGGCATTCTTTTTACCCACATTCAAGAGAGTCATCATGGCAACTTTGCGTCTTGGCGATACCGCCCCTGATTTTGAGCAGGATTCCGATATCGGCCCTATTAAATTCTACGAATACCTTGGCGACAAATGGGGCGTGTTGTTCTCGCACCCAGCCGATTTCACGCCGGTTTGCACCACAGAGCTGGGCTACACCGCCAAACTGGCCGATGAATTCGCCAAGCGCAACGTGAAGGTCATTGCGGTCTCGGTGGACGACGCCGAATCGCACCGCGGCTGGATCGGCGACATCAACGACACCCAGAACACCAAAGTCAATTTCCCCATTCTGGCCGATTCCGACCGCAAGGTTTCCGACCTGTACGACATGATCCACCCCAATGCCAGCAACACTTCGACGGTGCGCTCGGTATTCATCATCGATCCCAACCGCAAGGTGCGCCTAACGCTTACCTATCCCGCCAGCACCGGCCGCAACTTCAATGAAATCCTGCGTGTGATCGATTCGCTGCAGCTCACCGACAGCCACAGCGTGGCTACTCCGGTCAACTGGGAAGACGGCGACGATGTCATCATCGTTCCCTCGATCAAGGACGAGGCCGAACTGAAAGCCAAGTTCCCCAAAGGCTACACGGTGGTGCGCCCGTACTTGCGTGTAACGCCCCAGCCGAACAAGTAATAAGCAATGCGCGTAACGCGCGCGCCTGGCCGCTGAACTGATTCCAGAATGTTGGGCAGTTAAAGCAGCCAAGCCTTGAAAGCCTGATTCCAGCATGGCGCTGGCGTCAGGCTTTTTTGTTTGTCCGAACGGTTTGGAGGGCGCTGCCGGTTGCTTGGAGGAGGCGGTCGGTTGGTAAGCGCAAGGCAGGCAGGCGGATTCCATCCGCCTCGGTTTGTGCGAATTGTGAAGGAAACAGGAAGGCTCCAAACTGCTTACCGTGGATCAACGGAGGCGGGAATGGAAAGGAAGATCAGCAGGCAGCGTGGCCAGGGGATGACCGAATACATAATCAATTCTGAAAGCCTTTATTCATGCGGCTTTCGGGCTGCTTCTGTCTAAGAATGTCAAATCTGTCTAATACTCTTTGTCTAAAACTGAGTATCTATCCAGCTTTTTTCTTTGTGGCCTTGCTCGGCCCTGCAACTACTTTTGCCGTCTTGTCGCGCAGGTAGATGGCTGTGGTGCGCCGGTCGGTATGGCCAAGTAGGGCGGTGGGGTCGATACCCTGACGATCCGCCTCAGTGCCAGACATGGCGCGCAGATCGTGCAGTGTGACGTCGTATACGCCGGCCTTACTAGCAGCCGTCTTGAAGGCACGCCAGACATTGGAGTGCACGCGCAGCTTGCCGCCCCGGCCGGCGATCAGATACGTCATGTTCTTGACAATCCCGGTTGTTTGCTTCGCTCGTTCTACGACGGCTCGCAGCTCCGGCGTCCAGCCCACGATCAACTGCTTGCCGGTTTTCTGCTGCTGGAAGTAGATGCCCTCATCGCCCAGATTGGCTCGTTCGATCGTGAGTACGTCGCCAATCCGTTGGCCGGTCAGATAGCACAGGTCGATAACACACTGGAGCCAGGGGGCGCAGTGCACGTATATGGCGGCATACTCCGCCGCACTAATGAGCCGGTCACGCTTGGGTTGAGTCAGTCGTTTAACGCTCACGCACGGGTTGTGTTCGACGAGCTCACGATCCATGGCCCACTGAAAGGTGAGCCGCAGTACCGTCAGTAGCCGGTTGCCCACGGCGGGCTGTTCTGCAAAGGCATCGAGCATCCGGACGATATCGCCGTGTTTGACCTGGTCGGCGCGGAACTCGGCGAAGATGTCCTGCAGACGGCGTGCGCAAAATAGATACTGTTTGCGTGTGGACTCCGAAACCTTGGCCGTGATCGATGGTAAGGCCTTGTCGATCAGGGCGCCCATGCCGTCCTCGGGCAGTGCCACGATACGGGCGTATTCGACCAAGGCTGTGTGAAGGTCGCCACCTAGTCTGGTCCACTTTCCCTTCTTGACGTAGTAAAAGGCGCCGTGCTTGCTATAAACGCAGTTTGGGAGATGACGATCCGTTTTTCTTGGGCGCATAACCGAGGGTGACCTCCATGGCGGCCCGAAGAACGACAGGGGATCCATCCGGGCGAGTTTTATAAGGGATGCCGAGCTGCCGTAGCACGTCGCATTGGGCAGTTTTACGCACGCGGTCGGTGAGCTGCACGATCTCGTCGCGCGAGAGTGTCAGCATGCTTTGACCTCCCTGATTTTGTCATATGCCTCGATCACCAGGCGAGCGAACTGAATCGCAACGGTGAGGGTGGGGCGCTTCATACCGTGCACTCCATGAACAGCTCCTGCGCGACCTGAATTGGATCGCGTGTCTCAGGCTCTGGCATACCCTCGATGTACTCCAGCACCCATTGTTCGGCTGTCGCCGACGCGACATTGAATTTATCGACCAACGCCGCTTCGACGGCGTCCACGTGTTCGGTGAATTGACGATAGGTTTTCATAACGCCCTCCAGACAAGCACTGCAGCGAACACGAATGCCGCAGCGACAATCAGCGCACCTGGCCAGTTAACGGTGGCTAGAAATTCAATGATGTCGGTCATGGCGCCAGCTCCAGGAATCCCCATAGCACGAAGCCTGACAACGTCAGCCAGGCGGCAATAAACACACCAGCGCGTATGCGCTCTTTGCGGGTCAGGGATTGGGGTTGTGGATGAGAATCAGCCAACGTGCCGTGCAACGGCGTGTGTGCTGGGCTGTCAACGGATGCTCGCCGGTTTTCACCAGGGTTATCAACAGGAGGTGGGGGTAACTTTCTCATGGCTTACCCCATTAACCGGTGGCGCGTGACGCCTAACACACCGGGTGGCAGGTTGCTATTTCCAATCGACTCCAGGAACGGAGTCTCGCCACCGTTGTTAGCCTTGATGTAATCGACCTCGACCTTGGCCGAGTTGATGACGACCTGGCTCATTTCGCTGATGGCTTTGGCCTGTTCGACGGTCAGCTTGCCGTCCTTGAGCATTTGCATGGCTTCAAACAGGCCGTCACGCAAGTCACTGATGTTTTTCGACATGATTGATTCTCCGGTTCAGAGCGGCCCGGGCCGTCATGGCACCTTTGATTTCGGGCGGGTAGTTATGAATGGTGTTGCGACGCATGTGCTCGGCGCGGCTGATGCATTCGAGCCGGTCGACCGTGATTTCGGATTCGACGACGGTGTGCATGCCCGGCTTGAATACCACCATGTGCTTGGGCGGTATCGGCCCGTGCATGGCTTCCCAGACCAAGCGAGTCACTGGTGTCCAGCGCCGGGCTGGATAGATGCTGGGGTCGTCGGTCACTTTGCGTTGCAGGATGCCGTCGCGCGTCACGCGCACGCTGCCGATGGGCAGGTAGTTATGTCGGTCAGAGACAGCCATGCCCTTTTTGAACTGTGTTTCGGCCATCCGTCCGGGGGCGTATCCTGGACGGCGCAATCCTTTGTTCGCCGGCACGTTGCCCTTGGGAAAACGGGTGGATTTCCCACGGTTGCCGTCCGTTCTGCCGCTTTCTGGGCTGGACAGGAACTCGGCCGACTTGGATAGGCCCAACTTGTACGCTGCCTGATAGGTGCTGCTGACGGATCGGCCAAGCATCAGAGCAACGGCGTTGGTCGTCTTGTTCGGGTAAAGACGCCTCAAGGTATCAAGTTCGTCCTGGCTCCATGGCGTGTAGCCGCGACGAGCTCGATCGGCATCAGATCGTGCTTTGGTTATGCGACCACTGTTTGGCCCGGCGAAGAACGTATCGGACTTTCTGAGCCCTAGTTTTTGCGCCATGCTGTAGAGACTGGCAATGGGACGATTCAGACGTGTCGCTATGTCGCGTGTAAGCGTGTCAGGATAGAGACGTGTCAACGTTTCGATGTCGGTGAGTGTCCACGGATCACGCTTCATGCCAACCCCCGCAAGTGCCGACCCGACGGTGCAGCCCGCCACCAGTGTTCGTCCTCATAACGTACCTCGCTCGAGCTGGCGCAGCCGGCGTTCAATGGCGCGGGAGACGGTCTTTTGTAGATCCGGAAGCGCCAGAGCAGCCAGGCACTGGGCCCGGTCGAAATGCTTGACGCGGCGGATGCGGTCTTCGGCAACAACGTCGTAGAACTGCCTGCCTTCGTACGTTGCAGCCAGGAATGGGTGTGGGGTGGTGGTCGTCATGCCGCCTCCCTGACCGCTTCGGCCTGCGCGATCGTGCCGTTCTCCACCCAGAAGCCCGTAACGTGCGGGAATCGCTCGAAGTTCGGTAGCTTCTTGAACGTGCCGAACAGCAGGACGGTGTCGAAATCGCCGTCTTCCGCGAGGGCGTCCAGGCCGTCGATCAGCTCGGCGCGGCCGGCCAGGTTCAGTACATCGACGCGATCCAGTGCCACCAGACGCAGCCCCGACACTTGGGCCAGCGCAAGCGCGATGATGGTATTGGTGCGCCACTTCTCGGATTCAGACAGCAGAGCATGAGCGCGAAAGCCTGCGGTGACCATCATGTCCGAGTCGATATGCACGCTGGGCCAATCGAACACCGAGGCAATATCACTTAAGGACCGATTGACCGGGCCTAACGCCTTGCCCAGGATTTCGGCGGGGATGCCCGCCGGCGATAACGCATCGATGGCGACCTGCCACTGTTGGGCCGCCTGGTGGTGTGCAGCGGCCTTCTCGGTATTGGCCTTGGCCGCCTCGGCAGCACGCTGGTCTGTTTGCAACCGAGCCAGCAGCGTTGATACGTCGCTTTGCTCCTTTCGGTAGCCGTCCAGTATGGATTCGATGCCGGCGACTTCTTCCTCGCTGCCTTTTTCCACCGTTGCAGACAGCCGCGCGCCGGCGGCCTTGGCGGCATCGATGTCGCGACGATCGTTATCGACACTGCGCTGCATCAGGTCGCGAGCCTTGATGGCCTCGGGCAACTGGGCAGCGGCTTCGGGGTCGGCCTGGATGTTGAATGCGCCGTACCGAGCCTCGTAGGTGCTCAGCGTCCGCTGGGCTTCCTTGAATTCAGGCTCGGCACCAAACTGATCCCGCTCCACGCAACCGATCAAGAAGAAAGCAGCCCGGGCCAGGTCGTGCACTTCGCCCACACGCGGCCCGGCACCGGCCTGCTGCTCGAGCACCTTGACCCGGTCGCTCCACTTCAGCAGCTCGTCCTGGTCGCGTTCGAGCTTCTTTTCTAGGCTGGCCAGGCGCGCGAACGTCTTGCGGTCGGCTTCCTGGTTCTCGCTGTGGGCCAGCCAGGCCTTGAGCTTCTGCTCGGCCGCGCCCAGTTTGGTTTGCTCGGTGCCGATCTTGCCCTTGAGGATCTCGGCCCGGGTTTGCAGCTGCTCGATGGCGGTGGTGTCAACGTCGGGCACGGGGGCGGCCCATGATTCTGCTTTGACGTGCCCGTAGGCTTCACCAGTGACAGCCTTCCAAGCGCCCTTGGCTTCCCGGCAGCGTTCCTCGGCAAACTTGGCAGCCGCCGGAAAGCCCGACCGCAGCAGGGGCGTGACGGTCTCGATGAGCTTGTCGTCCAGGCCGCGGGCCTTCAGGGCAGCCACGATATCGGCGGTCTTCGCACTGGCACCGGTGATGGCGAACAGCAGTTGCCGGCGCTCATCGCTCGAGGCACGGGCAAAGGCCTCGGTATCCAGGCAGTACGGCAGCGCCAGCGCCATGGGTTCCCACTGGCTCATCTTGAAGTCGTGCGTCAGCTCCTGGTCGCCCTTGGGGGCGGTGAAGACAGCGCTGCCGCCTTCGAAGTCCACGGCAACAGATCCGGCTTCGTTGCCGTCGTGCACCAGCTGGCCGAAGTCCTTCTTTTTCAACACGCGCTCGGGCATCCCCAAGAAGGCGGCTTTAACCGCTTCGCGGATGCTGGACTTGCCGGCATAGTTGTCTCCGGCGAAAAGGGTGACTGGAGTGGTTAGGGCGGCTCCCACGGATTTGATACCCAACACGTTGCCGATTTCAATAGTCGTAATCTTCATGGCTACATCCTCCCGAAGTCACCGTCGGGCACGATCACGACGTCGCCGTGGATCTGATGCGTCGTGCCGGGGTGGCAATTGGCGTGATACAGCTGGGTGGCTTTAACGTTGACTGGACTGCCATCGACCATGCCGGCGTCGTCCACCATCATGACGTGCAGCGGCTGGCCAAGATGACGCAACGCCACGGTGTCGAGCGTGTCAGCGCCGATCATCTGCTTGATATCGCCGATGGCGTGAGGCCCGACGAGCTCGACTTCGGTGCCGTCGGTGCGGATCAGTTTGCGAATGGTCATCATGATTCCTGGCCCTCCGCTTCGTCGGCATCCTCGGTGGTGTCGTCGGCGCCGTCACTTTCTTCGTGCCAGGCCTTCCAGCCTTTGATCCATTCGATGCACAAGGGCCCGGCCATGATCGGGCAATCGGTTTGTGGCTTGCCTTCCTCGGCGGCGGCGTAACCTTCATCCCAAGCCTTGTCCAGTTCTTCTTGCAGCGGCTGGTGCTCAATGACCTTGGTTTCGACATCAACCACGTTGTCGTCCATGCCGTCACCGTCCTGGTCGGTGTATTCCTTGCCCAGATCCATTGCGCGCTGGTCGGTTTCGCCCTGAACGTCGTCCATGCCACCCGTATGCTCGTCGGCGTCAGCCACGACAATCAGGCAGGCACGGCCCACGCTATCGAACAGGTGGTGCCGGCCCTCGGAATGTGACGAGATTTTGAACGTCGCCTTGATTCCGTCTTTGCTGGCTACCGATTCCAGATCACCGACGACCGTCGTGCGGTTGTTGCTTGAGATCAGATGCACCGCCATCTTGACGTTATGGTCGACCCGGGCACGCAGCCGGTCGATGACGTCGTCCTGTTTGCGCTTGGTCATGCTGACCCAGGGCTTGGGCAGCAGCTTGATTTCCTGCACCAAGGCCTGCAGGATGTCGCGGCCGATACTGTCGGCTGTCATTTCGCGGATGTCTTTGGGTTCGTTTTTCTTGGTCATGTTAAGGCTCTCAGGTATTTGAAGTAAGGCGCACAGTCATTCCGTCCATGGATATTTCTCTCACTCCACGGAGATGGGGTTTTACCGTTGACGGCGCGCTGGTTTTGGTTGACTGCCTAGTGTGTTTTGACACCCAATGCAGGATGGCTTTTCTTCTTCCGGCGGGCGTTAGTGGCGCATCACGCAAAGAAAAGATATCTTTATGCTCTCCGATCGGAACGGGAAAAATAATAGAAGCGCCTTCGGTGACTGAAGCGTGGAAAGCATTGCTTCTATGGGCGTCTTCGATTATGGAAGCGCAAACTATTAGAGCTTTAGAGTTGTTCTTGCTCCCTTCCCCGTGAGTGCCTTGAATAGCGCAGATAACGGGACTTCCTGATTTTGACACCCCAACAACACGCTTCATGTAGGTGGATACCCCGCTGGGAAATATCACTCTGTAATGGGATTCATACAGACTGGCGCCGGGACTGGACACCCACACGCCGCGAGGAGCTCTAGTTATTTTTTTGAAACACAGCCATCTAACAAAATCATCACAAACAACAGCAAACTCGGCCCGGTCTCCCAAGGCATCCTGAACCGAGCCAGCTAGGTAGTCGCTATGAGTCGCATAAATACGATCGCCTTTGGCAATCTGAGTTGTGTAAGCGGAGCGCGGAAACTCTGGATCGAATTTCAGCAGAATTCCAGAATCCACCTCTTCATAACCAGAGAAACCATCTATAAGGCGCTTCCCCCCGTAGCGCATGTAGTCATCCTGGTGATCGGCGCATAAAAGAGAGGCGAGGATCGTCTCTGTTTTATCAAGAACATGATCAGCGTCTTTGGTTTGACGGTCTTTGTCTTTCGTCATGGCTCACTCCATGTCAGCCGCAGCAGCGCGGCGGGTACGGGTGGGTTTGGTGGTCGTTTCTGCGGCGCGTGCCTGGCGCGGATCGTCCAGTTCGTCCAGGCGCTGGCGGTAAGCGGTGGTGAGGGCCTCCTGCTCGCTGGGGTGGCAGTCCTGGATGCCGTCGGCGGCGATCGCCAGGGTGTCGTGGTCTTGGGCGCGCTGGATACTGGACAGGACTTTGTCGGTGTCGAGGTAGGCGATGTCTTGCTCGGCGTCCAGAACTTCACCGGTGTCCTGATCGACGTCTGCCGACTGCTTGAGTTCGACGTCGGTGGCACCGGCTTGGCCGGGCTTGGCGGTGCGTTTGGGCTGCTCTGCTTGCGTGCGCAGCGATTCAACATCAACCTGGATGGTGCCGTCATCGGCTGGCGTTGCGTCAATGATGTCGTGCACTTCCTCGGTTGTTTGCAGGCCCATCAGCAACTCGGGGGCGTACAGCTTGCCGAAGAACGACGCCGTGCGGTATCGAAGCATGACCTCGTCCATGGTTTGCCATTTACTGCCGTTCTTCGTGTACCAGCCTTCCTTGACAGCCATTTCAATGGACACGGGGGGCGATTCCAGGCGTTCGCCGGTATCCTTCTCGACGGCCCAGGCAATGCACACCTTGTCCTCGACCTCGATGGTCTTTCGCACTTCCTGCCGCTGCTTGTTCTCCCAAACGAAAGTCACATACTCAATCTTGCGCTTACCCAGACTCTTTATGTCGAAGCGCAGCGGCGAAAAGCGACCGCATCCATTAATGGCGGCGATGATCCATTGCGAGGACCAGGACGGCCGGCCCTCGACAATGTACAAGTTCTGCATGACCATCAGCGGATCAGCGCCCATGCGCTGGGCCATATTTAATGCAACCACGCTGTTGGCCAGGGCGTTCGGGTTTTGGCGGCTGTCCGTGATATTGCCGTAGCGGTCGGTTTTTTCAATGACGGCACGGTAGGCAGCGGGAACCAGGGTGCTACTGGATAGCAGCTTGGCAGCGCGCTGCATGAGCTCGAAGCTCTCCAAGTTGCCGAAGCCGATGGCCACGTCGTGGCGGCCATGTGATTGGCGGGAATGAGCAAGAGTGGTGGTCTGGGTCATGTTTAATCTCCCTTGTATTTGCAAGTGGGGTAGGCCGGGCAGAACTTGGCGCTGCACAGCATGGATTTGGGGTTGCCGTAGAAGGCGCCGGCGTGGATGATCTTTGCGGCGTTCTCGAGCAGGCCCTCGGAGTATTCGTCGCCGACCAGAATGGTTTTGGGGTCGGTAACGGCACCCATGGCTACGCGCTGGGCCTTGATGGTTTTGCCGGTCTGCATGCCGATGATGACGGCGGGTGCGCTGACCTCCTGTTCCAGCGAGCGCTCGGCAAGCAGCGTGTACATGCCCATCTGAGCAACATGGCCAGCGGTCTTGACCGTGTAGTCCGCACTGACGGCGGTGGCGCCGGACTTGAGGTCGGCAATGCCCAGCTCGCCGTGTTCGTTCTCATAGATACGGTCGATGGTGCCTGTCAACGTTAAACCCAGGTCTGTCAACGTAAGATCGCGACACGTCAACTCGACCGCCTTATATGTCATCTGCGGCGCGATGTCGTTGCAGTATTGCGTCAACAACGACAGAGCAATCGATTCGAGCGAGCGCGGATCTACGTCTTCCCAGTCCACTTCCTCCTCGATGCCGTACAAACGCTCAACCAAAGCCTGGGCGGCGTCGTCCGTGCTGATAGGAGCACCATTCAAGCGCGCGGAGTCGAACGCTTCGGTACCGGCGTGGATGGAGTGGCCCAGACGCGCCGCTGGCGACGACGGCAGGCGCTTCTTGAGAATGTGCTTGGCGTGCCAGCGTTTCGGGCAATCGAACAGTTCGCCCAGGGACGAGGCGCGGATCTTGATGTTGTTCATGATCACCCCCAGATCCAGAACGCCACGCGAACGGTGGCCCAGATGGTGAGGGCGGTGCCGCCGACGTAGAGCGCGGCATCGATGAGGGGAATCTTGTAGCTGTCTTTAGCCCAGCCGCCGACGCCGTCGTATCGGCTGGCGCGGGGGATGCGTCCGGTGAAATTGGGGTGACCCAGGTCAGTGCCGTGGGGCCAGTTGGATGTGTGCATGTGTGCCTCCTATCTATTTGTCTACTAAAAGTAGATAAATAGAATTCTACATAAAGTAGAAAACAATGCAACTACTTTTGGTAGATAATTTTGTGGAGGCGAGAAAAACTCGAGGGCGTGGGTGCAGCGTAGTGGGATTCTTACTTTAGTGAGCCCATCGCGTTCTTCAAGTGGCTGTGAATGGCTTTGAGCGTGCCGAACAAAGCTTCTTTATCGACTGCATCCAAATCGATGGCTTCTAGTGCCTTGACGATATCTTGACCGTATTGAAGTTCACACAAACCAAAGTTGCGCTCTTCGTCGTTCTCGTTGTTCCTATCTGCCATGCCGCCACCTCTTTCTTTTACAAATTGATGAATGCCTGTAAGCCCAATAATAACTGTATAAATAAACAGTACAAGGCGTAACCAGTGGATAACTTGTGGACGGATCGCGCAAACGTCCGGGGGGTGGGGCAAAGCGAAAGATGGGAGGGAAAACCCTACTCAGAACGAGCAGTCGTCCATATACAGTAATATAACGTGTTAAATGGTTACGTTCCGGGGGGAGGCTATGAGGAAGACTGCTGCTACAGCTACATTGATGATTCTGGCGGGCTGTGCAGGTAGGGCGGCTAACCCGGTAATGGTTCAGCAGTATGGGGATAACTCAAAGAGCTGTGCAGCGCTTGAGCTGGAAATGGCCAACATCGAGACCGAGGTCAATCGTCTGGTCCCGAAAACGGACAAAACAGGAAAGAATGTGGTGCTTGGTACCGCCGGAGCCTTCTTCCTGGTTCCGCTGTTCTTCATGGACTTTAGCCAGGCCGAGCAGATTGAAATTAATGCGTATCGGCAGCGCTATAACCATCTGGCAATAGTGTCGATGGAAAAGGGGTGTGAATCGGATCGAGAACCGATTCTTGAAGAGCCTGAGCAGGAGAAAATTGAACCGCCTGCACATGAGCCTTCGGCCTAAGACGAACAACCAAAAGAATGCCGCCCGAAGGCGGCTAAACGGTACGCAGGTGGCTCGGCTTAACGTTTGTTGTGGCTTTGCTGACCTGGTTTTTGCTCAGTCTGGCCTTGGCCGGGCTTTTGCCCGCCTTGTTGCTGGCCGGACTTGTGCTGATCTTGCTGGCCTGGGGCCTTTTGAGGTTGGTTCGGCTGGTTTTGCGGCATGATGTAGCTCCTGATTTCCCGTCATCCGGGTGGCTCGATGAGCTGCCAGCGGGCGCGGGATCCACTTGGAGCATATGGCGTGCCTGAGGGGCAAGAAAAACCCGCCGGAGCGGGTTGGTTTCTGGTAGGCCGCTATGCCCCGTTCTCTCTGCTTATAGACGGCGCCACTCTCGCTTTTCTGGCGCTGAAGGCTAGCAAAGCTTTGTCGACGAACTCTATTGGCAGCGGTTTCTTACTGTTTCGTCCTTTGAGGTAATTCTCAAGCTTTCCCTCGGCTATATATGACTCCCTAAACCAGCGACTGAATTCACCAAGCGCCGACTCGGGGTACGCCCAAGGCTCTTGCGGGTTGGAATCAGCTTGTGGGTACGATACGGGGTAGTTGTGGCCATATTTGATTCGCGCCCCGTACTTTTCATCCCCGTTGATGTGCTTCCAATGAGCCGACCAAGCAATTCCGACGCTAATATCGGGCAGGAAGCGATTGTTGCTATGGATGCCGTTCTGGCCAAGAGTGACGAATAGCTCTTGGGTGGCGTGAAACACACCGAAGTATCCAGCTGGCACCGAGTTGTGGAGGAGGGAAACCCTATCTATGTATGGCTGCCAAAGCGCTGGCACCGCGTTTGAAGGGTCATAGCCACACTGTTGATAAATAAAATCGCGAAATGATTTTCTGGCCAGGACACGATAGTTCTTTCGGGCGTCTTGGGTACAGTTTGCTCCAGCCTCAAATGCGTAGTACTCGAGCAGCGCCATGCATACAGCATCCGGGAATGCATGCTCATCTCCAAACTGGCCAGCGATTCTGATATACAGAAGATCGGCCGGGTGGTTTTGCTCTGAAAGAAGTCTGTAAATCGTGCGACCCCTTGGGCGACTTACTTCCACGCCCCAGTTATTTGCTAAACGCAAAATGGACGAAGCTTCGACTCCACACATTCGAGCGAGGCCCCGAAGCGATAAGTAAGGGGTCCCGTCGGTGAGCACCCCCATTTGAATGCCGTCCACCTCCGTCTGGACGGCGCTCGCAAGGGAGTCTGGTGGGTGTTGCTCAAATTGTCCACCAACCCGCGTAACTGGCTGATATTTAACAGATGTTGGGTGTTGCCCGTTTTTGGTTCTTGACATGATTTGACGCCTTTTCGTAAAGGTAAGTTGACGCCAGCACCAAAAAAATGGACAATCCCCCTGTACCCGTTGTCCCATTTCTGGCACTAGCAGAAGTAGACAACCAAAGCCGCCGGCTCTCCCAAGCTGAGCGGCTTTTTCTTTGTCTGGTGCTTATTCTAAGCCAGAATCAAGCTGAAGAGTCGAAATCTGACCACAAGTGCTTACATGTTTAGATCGGTCTGGTTTCTATTAACTAGTTGACATGCATGGTTAATTAGAAGCTCATTCGGGTGTTTATGTGGTAGCTGTTTTTATATACACCACTATATGTAGTGGTTCATGGCTTCGGATTGCCCGGTCCTAGAGAACCTAGCGCTTGGAGAGCAAACGAGAGCCGCCCGGAGGCGATGTGGTGTATTTCAAACTGCATGGGCAGCATGCTGCTGAGCCGGTGCCGTGCGACCAAGACTGGATGAAGGAAGTCGATCAGGCTATCCAGAAGCGCTAGGTTCTCAGCGCCTTTTTTCGGTCGCCTACAATAGCGACGCATGGCAAGAAAGAGATCCACCTCCAAGAAGCGCACGTCCAGATCAAAGGCGAAACAGCCCAGCCGCTTCAAGCGGTTCTTCCGGGCGCTTGCTGTCTCTGCCGTCACATCGTTTGCCGCAGCCAGCTGCGTACTGCACCCACAGCTGCGCGAGCAGATCCCGCTCGAGCCGATCCTGTCGCAGCTGGGCTTGCCAAGCCAGGATCAGACAGCACCGCAGCTGGTGGCCACGGGGCCGCAGGTACAGACGCAGTTTTCACAGTGCAAACAGTTTTTCCCCAGCGGCAAGCCGCCAGTCGTGCCGGTCGGTCCGGCGCTGCGCGAGCTGTGCTTTGATTCTTTCGCCATTCTGCACAGTGGTCAGACCAAAACGCCCGTCTTCGTCGCCCAGCGTCTAAACCGTCAGATGCTGATCCAAGGCCAGGGAATAGGGCGCACGGACCGCTTCTATCCCGAGGCCCGTTTGCCAGCCTCCGAGCGTGCCGAGCTGGACGATTACCGCGGATCCGGATATTCGCGCGGCCACATGGCGCCCGCCGGCGACATGCACACCGCCGAGGCCATGGCCCAAAGCTTCAGCCTGGCCAACATGGTGCCGCAAGACCAGCGCCAGAACTCGGGCCCCTGGAACAAGATCGAGGCCGACACGCGCAAGTACGTCATGCGGGCAAAGGGCGATGTGTATGTGTTTACGGGGCCGGTGTATACGGCGCGGTCGGAGTCGATCGGAGCAGGGCGCGTGGCGGTGCCGAGCTATCTATTCAAAGTGGTGTATGACGCCACGACCAGGCGCTCATGGGTGCACTGGCAGTCGAATAGCCCGGATGCTAAGGCGGGGCCGCCGATTAATTATGCGGAGTTTGTGAGGCGGACTGGGTTGAAGCTGGTATTGTCGATGTGAAGGTTGTGGGATCTCGTTTATAGATATTCTATTGGGTATCGGGCTGCGCTGGTTTTCGAGCACTACTTCCCATTCTCTTCCGGTTGTACCTTCGTGCACTGGTTGCCGCATCTGTGTCCGCTGTCTCTTTAATATCGTGAGCAGGGCCAAGAGAAAGGACTACCGTCCATAGCTGAAATAGTGTTAAAGCCACTAACGCAGCATAGGACGCTCCTCGAAGAGCCTCGGTATATTGCAACAAGTAATCGATACGCTTGGCGACAGGGGCGATAAAACCTAAAATCAAAATGATGCATAGCACAGCGGTGGAGTGCACGATAGGAGTGAAGAAACGACCTATTCCTGCTCGTTCAGCAACGGGCTTGCCGCCAGCAACCTTAAAGGTATATTTCATCCTTTCTGGAAACATTATTGCGATCCAAGCGCCAACGACAGCAAAGATGATTGCAGCAGTTGTGCGTAACGCTTCATAAAGCGGCCATTGTTCCGAGAAGGGGATTTCTCGTCCATAATAAGCCCCAAGCAATATAGACAGCACTGATGTACCCCACGCAAAGGCACGGAGCATAAAATTCCTCCATCACTTCAGCAATTTTAAGAGGTTCTTTCTCTGCGATTGCAACGATGTCAGTAACGCATCTAGGCTAAACATTTCAGGCATGGTTCTCTCCAGGGTGACATGAACTTCGTCTCTGGCGATCGATTTACTCAACCACCTAGGCGATGACTCCCCTTTAATGCGGAAACCTAGATCTGTTCCGCTCTCTGCTCCACCTTGCTTTAGCCATTCGCTGGCCATTGAGCGGACGTCCTGTGCCGTTAGTGTTACGTCGGCAGTGTACTGCAAACGAGCCTCTGTAAAACCCGCATGCTTCGGTTTGGTTACTCCGATAGTTCTGAGTATACGTTGCCATCGCACCAGCGGAATTCGTGCCTGGAGGTTGAGGTCTTCTTTTCGGCTAATCTGACGGATAGCGTCTGCTTGCGCAACAATCAGGTCTATATCGCCAGGATTGTCATGCAGGGAGGCTTGGAACCGTGGAATGAGATGCTGTAGTTCATCTGCAGGATTTTCTTTGTAACCCAAAACATCCACATCATCTGCGTCTTTCAGCTCATCATTGTGAACGACAAAGCTGGAATAGTATCGAAGAAAGCCCCTTATATATTTTTGTAGGGCAATCTGCCCAGTAAACGGTCTGTTAAGCCTGATCGTTGCGAAAAGACCTTCGTTGGGTAGAAACCAAAAATATGTAGCGAATCCAGGGATCCTACCTTCTTCCAGCTCTGTAATTGCAACTTCGGGGCTTCCAACATCAGATTGGGCGGCGATGGATGCTATACCACCCTCAGACTCCGGAACTTGATTCCACATCGCTATAAGCCAATCACCGTTTTTTTCGGCCATATCAGCCACATAAACTGGGAATAGGTCAGAGGCCTCAGGAGGGTCGTAAGTTTTAGTTTCTTCAAGGGAGAGGCCTCTGGTCCAGTTGTGCAGGTCGGCCATTACTGCTGCTAGCCTTCCGAAGATTGGGGCATCGCCTTTTCTCTTGAAGTAGCCGCAGTGACTCACTGTGTAGAACGTAACGGTCGCTTTGTCTGCCATTGATTGCTTCCTATTTTTTATTGATTGACTACTGCCGATATAAGCGCGAGCTACAATTCACGCCTTTCCTTCCAGAGCGGGGCTTGTCCGTGGCCTGGGAGGGTAGGACTAATGACAATGCACCTCTCCCTTCTTCTTATCCATATGACAGCACTTGCCCGGTGGCGAGTCTTTGCGGCAGCCGCCGCCGTGCGCGTAGGCATATAAGGGGTAGGCCGCTACGCTAAACAACATCGCCGCGACGAGTAAACGAATGTTTTTCATGGTTTTGTCTCCTAGGCCTTGTCGTTGGCCGCATTCAGCTTTTTCAACTGTTTAATAATTTCGTCCAGCCTTTTCTTGATGCCAAACACGGCAAAGGGCAGGGCGATCCATAAGATGAGTAAAAATAAACCAAAGAGCCATATGAGGGCGCCCATGCTTGCGATTCCTGCTGCCATTCCGTCAGTCATCGATTACCCCTTTGAAAAGATCACTTCCACCTAAATCACTTCCCCCCAACCGCCACCCACAGCACTACAACAGCAATCACCCCAACAGCCATAAACGCTTCTGGCAGGGCGTCGAGTACAGAAATAGAGGCCACGTTGTCACCTCGCTGTCGTTGATCCGTCAATCACTTGCGCCGAAACGCATCCCAACACACCACACCCAAGATCGCCAGGCCTGCAGTGATAAACGCTTTGGCTGCTGCGCTGGTACTGAAAAGCATCATTTCTACTGCCTTACAAATCCATATCAAACTAAATTCCTTACCAACTACAGCCTTTTCGTATATCGGCTAGCGCTCCCTCGGCGCCGGCTGTATTGAACACGGCGGTCACCGGGCTTTCGTTATATGGGGTGACGTTTGCAACGAAAGACTCGTTCTCTATCAGGCCTTTTAAAAGCGGGATTGGGCTGGCCGGGTAGAATGTGGCTTGATTGTCAGTTGATAGGCCCCATGGTGAGGTGGTTGCCTTACCCTTTCCGACCCGATGGGTCACTCTGGAGTTGCGGGTTCCCAGAAAAGACTTCCAGTCAATGTACATTTCGGTCTTGTTGTCTTTGCAGCGCACGAACATGACCACGGTATCGCCGAACCTTCCAGACCCTGTTGTTGCCTCCAGTCTAGCCATGTAAACACTTTTGTCGGTTAATGGGTCCACCCGAGTACTAGTCGTCCATTTTCCAGTGCCTTGGGTTGTTGTGTTAGTGGTGGAAGCAGTCGCTCCGGCCTTCTCCGCCAAGGTGTCGAAGCACTCCAAACGCTCGATGGCGTTCGTTTCCGCAGCGCACCTAGCAAACTCGACCTCATTCACTGGGGAGGCCCATGAGTTCGTAAAGGCCAGCACGCATAGGATGATTGCAGTCTTCTTCATGTTCACCTCACATTTACTTGTCAATCTAAATTTTTGTTACAAGATAGCTAAACATTGACGACTTTAAATAGAAACCGTCAACGTTTAGGGTTTCTTTCCGCGCTCGGCTTCGTAGCCGCGCAAGATCGCGTCAAACGCGACGTCAGCTTGTTTGGCTTGGGCTGGGGTGAGGGCGTAGAAGCGCTCGGGAGTGGCTTTTTTTAGGGGCCATGGCTCGACTTTGCCCGCATTTTTCTTCACGCTCTTCTCTACTTTCGGAATAGAAATAGCGTCCCCGAACTTCAGCCATGCTGTTTGAACACCAAGTCGCTGCGCAATGGCGACGAGTTTGTCGTCTCGTGGCATCGCGATACCTAATGTATATCGACGCGCCATTTCGTAAGTAACCTTCAGATGGTTCTTGAGATCGGTCACGCTCACGCCAGCCGATTGCATAGCTTCGCCGAGTCGCTTTGCGAATTCAGGGTGCTTTATCTCATTTTCTACCATAGGTAGAAATTTACCCGGTATTACTGTCTTAGTCATTGCTATTATTGGTAGAATAATTTATTCTACTTTTAGTAGATAACAAAAGAGGGCGGTAATGAACGCTTTTGAAGAAGCTGTGGCGAAGTTTGGCGGGCTCTCTGCCCTTGCACGGCATTTCAACTTGACCCCTTGGGCTGTTTCGAAATGGAAGACGCGAGTTCCGGCTGAGCGATGTCCCGAGCTGGAGAAGCTCACAGGCATCCGCTGTGAACGGTTGCGCCCCGACATTGACTGGGCAATTCTGCGACGGCCCGAGCTGAAAGAGGGTGAGCATGCTTGAAATCCGCATCAATTCGCTCGTCATCCACGAAAACGCGACCGCTGTCGAGGTGGACACGTCAATGGACGAGTTCTGGATCGGCTTGGGCCCTGGAATTGGGTACGCGCACTTCATCCGGCAGCACCCTGGCCAAGCGCACTTCCTATTGCGCCAAGTGCTGCCGGGGCATTCGCCAGCCCCATGTCCACTAGTTTTAGTACGAGGTGTTTTGTGGTCTCGGCGGGCAGCTCTCGAAGCTGATCAAGCCATCGTTTCTTATCGGGCTGGGGCAGATCGGATTGAAGGATCTTTGCTTCGATCAGGCTCTTCAGGGTGTCGTCATGAATCTTGATTGTTACGACCCCCAGGATCGCCGACAGCCCGCCATCGTCGGCCAGGAAGTCCAAGCCCTTAGCGGTGATCTTCAATTGGGCCGAGTTGAAAAGAACTTTCCCGCCCAAGGCGCGCATTACACCAGCTTTGAGCAGCCCGTGCTCCTCCAGATACAGCATGTTGGCAATGAGCATTTCCTCCTCGCCAAGCTGGTCGATAGCCTTGAGCGTCGCGGAGCTTCCATAGGGGTAGGCGTCAGCCAGTACCTGAAGGATACTCCGCTGCAGTTCGCGGTCGAGTTTCATTTTTTCAATTCCTTGTTAAAGGAGGGTGAGCATGCGTAGCACTTTAATCCTCACCTTGCAGGTATTCCCCGCTACGGATGGCGGCGTGCGAGTAGATCTGGTTTCGACCCGCCCGCCCGATGGTGATTCCCGGGCGTTTGAGGTAATGGCCCGGGAGCTCGCGCTTCTCGCTGAAAAGATCATTTCAAACCACGGTCTTGATCTTCTTGGAAGCCGCAACTCTCACATTTCAGAGTATCTCGTTTCGCGCCAGCAAATGCGAACTGGGGATGAGGCTTAGATGCTATGAGTTTCATTGCCATATCACCGCATTGGGGGCATTCCTTTCCGGTCCTTGGCCCGAGCTTCGCTTCAAGTGCTTCGACCCTTTTCTGCAGTGCCTCGACTTCTGCGGGAAGGGCGTTCAATCGTTTCCAAGCGGGAATGCGTTCCAGAGTTTTCATTACGTCTTCTAAAAGTCCCATGGTCAATCCTTTTCGGAAAAGTTTGGTTACTGGAATCTCCAAGCCTAACCGAACTGGGTTGACCGCCCCTATAGGCATCGACCCGCAAAAACGCGATGAGCGCATTCCCATCGGTTTCTGCGATGTAATTTCAGTGCATTGGCTCGACCAGATCATTCGCCTGGTACAGCCGGTACTCGCGTTCCAGACACAGCTGCCTGAACACTTCCGCCAGGACGATATCGGGCACCCGACCCAGCGTCTCCTGGGTGATATCGTGCGCCTGCGCCAGCAGCTGCGCCATCGTTTTTGTATTCGCTTCCATGCCGGCAGTCTGCCCGGCCTGCGAGCCAGCGTCCATTCGTACTTTCCGACCCTTTCCTTTATTGATGATGCCCAGTATGCGGGCGTCCGGAGCTCCCGTCATGCGTAACCTGTCGCAAACCCTCATTGGCATCTTGCGTGAGGAAATCACCGAGTACCGCCGTATCAACCGCCTGTCGCGTGAAACAATCGCAGCCACCATCGTCGAAGCGCACGAGCGCCTGGGGGCGGACCACGTTGCCAACATTCGCTTCGAACCCAAGACCATCGACACGTTCGAGCGGATGAAGGTCAACGCCGATCGTATCTTTCGCTGGCTGGACGACGAGACCAAGGACGGCACGTTGCTGCCGGCCAATTTCATTCAGTCGGTGCTCGCCGGCGTGCCAGAGGAAGTGCGGCGCCGTGCTCTGGATCGGATCCTGATGCCGCTGGGCTTTGCGGTGCGGTCATTGACCAGTTCGCAGGCGCTGGTGCCATTCTCGGTGACGGTGGCCGTGGATCTGATGCGCGAGCAGAATGAAGCGGCGCAAGCGGTCACCGGGCTGATTGATGGCCATGACCGCCAGGAGCTCGAGGATGCTCACCAGCAGCTGTCCGAATCGATTGACGCCGGCATTCGGACCCGCGCCATGATCGAGGCGCAGCTGGCCGCCGGTGAAACGGTGAAGGGGTAGGGCTATGTCCGAGAATACCAGGATCGAGTGGTGCGACCACACCTTTAATCCGTGGGAAGGCTGCCAGAAGGTCGGCCCCGGTTGCGATAACTGCTATGCCGAGACACGCAATGCACGGTTCGCTGGCGGCACGGCCATCAATTGGGGCCCCGGAGCGCCACGGCGTCGTACAAGTAAAGCCAATTGGAATAAGCCTCTGTCCTGGAACCGCGATCACGCCAAGTTCTTTGCTGAGCACGGCCGGCGCCAGCGCGTATTTTGCGCGTCATTGGCCGATGTGTTTGACAATGAGGCTCCGGACGGCTGGCGTGCGGATTTGATCGACCTGATCTGGAACACGCCGCACCTAGATTGGCTACTTCTGACGAAGCGCATTGGCAATGCGGAGCGCATGATCGAGCGCGCCATGCAGCTCGCCGGTCGAGGTATCAACACGCCATGGCCGTGGTCTAACGTCTGGCTAGGCGCCACGATTTGCAATCAGGAAGAGGCCGACCGGGATATCCCGAAGTTGCTTGCTGTGCCGGCTCGCGTGCGATTCTTGAGCATGGAGCCTCTGCTGGGGCCGGTCGACCTGAGCCCCATCGTTGGATTGAGCTGGGTGATCGTCGGGGGCGAAAGCGGTCCCGGTGCGCGGCCGATGCATCCGGATTGGGCCAGAAGCCTGCGCGATCAGTGCGCTGACGCTGGTGTGCCGTTCCTATTCAAACAATGGGGTGAGTGGGCGCCCGCCGAGCGAACCGCAGAACGACCTGCGCGTATCACCATGCCTGGCCAATGTCGCGACCTCTGGGCGTGGACAGATGGCGCAAAGGATGGTTCGCGCAGTGGGCCCGTATCGGAGCGAGTTGGCAAGAAAGCTGCCGGCCGCCTGCTGGATGGCCGTACTTGGGATGAATTCCCATCGGGGGCAGCATGAATTACTACCCCCACCACATCGGCGATTACATCACCGCCACCGCTCATCTGACGATGCTCGAGGATGGCGCCTACCGCCGCCTGCTGGATCTGTACTACTCGACCGAAAAGCAGCTGCCACGTGATCGCAAGGCACTTTACCGTCTGGCTCGTGCCCGAACAAAGGAAGAGCAAGAAGCGGTCGACGTCGTCGTCGAGGAGTTCTTTTTCGAAACCGACGACGGCTGGTTTCACTCGCGTTGCGACGAGGAAATCGAAAAGGCCCGGGTTTTGGCTGAGCGCGCTCGCACCAACGGTAAGAAGGGAGGAAGACCACCAAAAGCCAAACCCAGCGATAACCCAGACACAAAGCCAGAGCATGAAAACGATAACCCAGCAGAAACCCAGCGGGTTATTTCTGGGTTAGCTAAACAAAACCCAGAGCAAACCCAGGGCGAACCCAGCGATAACCCAACCCCAAAGCCCCCAATCCCAATCCCATTACCCAATATAAAAGATAAAGCAGCAGCAGCGAATATATCCAACACTGTGGGCCCTGTGGATAACTCGCCGCCGCTGCCGCCTCCCGTCGACAAACCGGACAAACCCGAACCGCTTGGCCTGGACGCTCCAGCCCGCTACGCCGTGCTGATCCGACGATGGGAGAAGGAACGCGGCAAAGCGTCCAAGCTCACGAGCAGCGACCCGAGGCTAGCCGTGTGGGCCGAGAAGGGCGTCAACGAGGTCCAGTTGCGCGAGGCCTACGACCTGGCTGTTGCCGACCGAGACGATAAGGGCGACATCACGCCGATCAACGCGGGGTTTCTGGACGCGATGCTGGCCAAGGTGCTGAACCCGCCTGGGGGCGACAGCGCGTTGAATCGCCAAGCCCCACCCGGCGTCAACAAGCCCTGGGCTGCGACCTGGTCTGGCATCGTCGCCAAGGGGGCGGAGCACGGTATCGAACAGGGGCCCAATGAGCCGGCGCCGGCGTTTCGTGCCCGAGTGTTCGCCGCTGCCGGGCTCACCGACGACGAAAAGGCCGTGCTGCGCGCCGATTACGGGGTGGCGGTATGACCGTGCAATGCATCCGTTGCAAGCACTTTGCCTTGCGTAGCGCCGGCCAGATGGCACGCCAGGGCTATGGACACTGCGAGCTCGAGAGCAATCGCGCGGCGTTTCAGAGCGCGGTATTCGAGCGCCAATGCGCGAGCTTCGCGCCGGCGGACAAAGCGGTTGCGGAAAAGCGCGTGGCTTGGCTCGACTCGGAAACGAAGCGGTTTTTGAAGGAGTTAGGACTATGACAAAACATGACGCCCGGGTCGATACCCGGCCGATACGAACGAGCCCGCTTAGGCGGATGCAGGCACTCGGCCGATTGAAGGCCGGTGCGATGAATAAAACTGAAGCCGCCTATGGGCAGTTGCTCGAGGCGCGCAAGCAAGCCGGGGACATTGCTTGGTACAAGTTCGAAGGTATGAAGCTACGTCTGGCCGACAACACGTTCTACAGCCCGGACTTTGCTGTGATGCTCGCCAATGGCCAGCTTGAGGCTCACGAGGTCAAAGGTCACTGGATGGACGACGCCCGGGCCAAGATCAAGATTGCGGCCGACATGTATCCGTTTCGATTTATCGCCGTGAAGCCGCGCGCCAAGAAGGATGGTGGCGGCTGGGCTGTGGAGGCTTTCGAATGACTGACATCCTGAAGTTTCGGGGAGTTTATCCCCACAAGGATGGCGGCTATACATCCGCCATCGGCCACAAAGGACGGCGGGTTTATCTGGGATGGTTTCGAGAGTTTAGCGCAGCCAGGCAAGCACGCCTTGAGGCTGAGGGCAGATTATTCGGTGCAGTCTTTGAGCGGCGCGAGATCGTCATTCATGCAGATCATGCCGAAATTCCGCTGCATGGTCGAAACGGCGCGTTCTATGGATACGCAAAGGTAGATCTGGGTGATCTGGATCGTGTCCGTGCGATAGCGTGGACGCTCGACCCGAGAGGATATGTTGCGGGATGCCCTGCAGGCAATCGCCAGTCGGTCACGATGCACCGCTGGCTGTTGTTCGGAAACTCAAAGGGACGGACGGCCGATCATCGAGATGGAGATCGACTCGATAACCGCAGGGCGAATCTTCGTGTTTGTACGCAAGCCGAGAATTCCAGGAACACCAGATTGGCATGCAACAACACCAGCGGTTTCAAAGGGGTCTCGAGCACCGCGGAAGGACGTTGGCGCGCTCGAATAACGGTAGAGCGAAAAGAGGTAAGGCTGGGAGTATTTGACACTCCAGAACAAGCAGCTGCAGCTTATGACGCCGCAGCACACCGTTTTCATGGCGAATTTGCATCCCCCAATATGGAGGCATCGTAATGCAGCAGGAAGAGCCTTTGTTTAGCTCGGCGCACGCCGCGCTGGTGTACGCGTTCAACTACTCAGGGCAGGCCTACGACCGGCCGCTGATGAACCGGATGGCCGATGATCCGATCGATCATCTGTCGAAAGGGCTATCCGGCATGGATGGGGCAGCTCAGGCCGGCATGATCTTCAATAAGCTTTTTCACTTACCGCCGTTGTATCAGTACATCGTGTTTGCCAGCTACGCGCCGCGTACGATTCCCTGCAGCTGTCGATATCCATGTTGCTCAGGCACTAAGCGCAACGTTCTTTGGGAGGCATGCATTACTGAGATTGAGCAGGCCGCTTTGCGCCAGGCGCTGATCGGTTGCGTGTCGCATCGTGTGCTGCGGCGTGGGATTGTCGCACGTGCCTTCGGTGACAAGAGCATGACGTTGGCCGAGCTGGCGGAGAAGACCGGGGTCAGCGAAACGACGGCAAATAGCCACAACCAGAAGGTTCGGCAGTGGCTTTTGGGGGTGCCGGCCACGAAGAGGAAAGAGGCTGTGCCAGGCGAAAAAGCCAACGCCCAGCGCATGATCGAACAGATATTGCTGATGGACGGCCTCGTAAACGCTTGACCGCTGGTGTTTTTTACACCAGAATAGCGTCAATTATGCAATTCTCGTAATTGCGCCCAGACAGAACAGACCCCGCCTTGAGCGGGGTTTTTGCTTTATTGATTGGTCTGGTTAGCGCTCAGGGAAGCTACGGCACTGGCTACTAGGAGGTCGTTTTTCAAGTCGCATCTGGGGCTTTCGAGATATCTATGTATAAGGCTCTTTGCATGCCAAAATTCTTGTTGTACTAGATGCTCTTCTAACGATACGTGCTCTTGGCCCTTGTCTAGGATTGAGGGTGATGACATCGTCGCTATTGGCTGGCTACTCTGGTTCTGCGTAGAGTTGTGCATGCTAGAAAGCCTGCGAAACGTAGCGTGCATTTCGGCCTCGGGGTACTTTGCTCGAATTTCCGCCAAGGCTGACCGTATGATTTCGAGAACTTCTTGACCAAATCCTAGCGCTTCCAGGCGTGTTGGAACTTTTCCTTTGTGCACCACATCATTCCGGAATTTAATTTTGTCTTGCTGCAGTGTCCGCGGCTTGGTCTTGAATAGAGAAGTGTATAAGATTGCGAACGCGCCGAACTGTCGCTCCGATTGTTTAGCCATTTCTTTCCACGATGCCTCGATGACCTGTTGGTCGCATCCGAGCTCGTGTAAGCCGATATGAACCACGAACTCGTAGAATCGTTCAAGGCTCGCCGCAAAAGACGTTACTGCTTCTCGGTAATATCCGTCAAGGATCGCAAATGTGGCTAGCTCGAGCAGAGTTTCGTGCTTGTGTTGCTGGCTCATCGTCGAGGTAGTATGACCATTTCTGCAAGTTACGGTGTATATGCCCGAGTCGTTGATCTCAATTTGTTGGGGGTAGAGCTGGAGCCCGGCCAACGGATCGCTAGATCCTGAAACTAGTTGCACGCATTGCATGCATGACATCATGAGGCGCATGGGATTTCCCCTAGCATGGGTTTGTAAACAATTAACTATACGGCATACTGTAGCTTCTTATTACATAGGAGGCGGACATGCAGCATTGGGCAAGACTGTATGAAACAGAAAAAAACGTCGCAACCATTCACAGAAAGGCGGCCGACTACATTCAAAGGCTTGGCGAAGAGTTTGAGAACCCCAAGCATGAGGGGCTGGGTGCGGCCTTGACTGTTAACGTGGAGCAGCCTATCTGCGCAAGGTTTGTCACGCCCATATCAGAGGCTCGTATCAGGCTAGAGTGGAGATGGCTTGCCGAGTTCGACATTACAGGATTGCTCGCAATAGAAAGAAAGTTACACGATGACCGAGATCAGGAGGTCTGGCGGCGCGTATATGAAATCTTCGTACCCAGGGGCGGCCGGCCCTATATTGGAGAACAAGATAGCCCGGCGCAATGGGAGCTAGGCGGCGTGCCTGCAAGAACTTCTGATGAGGAATATCACGTTGCTGCGATCAATGTTTTTTACCACGCGACCAGAGGGATAGAGGTATAGCTCCCCCATATAAACACCGCGCCGCCCGCTGAGGCGGCTTTTTAATGCCCCAAACAAAGGAGTGCGCCATAGGCGTCACAAAGGCGCACTATGGCCACACCCTCAAAATCCCATCAAAGCGGAATTGCCCGGCCGCAGCCGCCCGACCATTTCGTCGAGTCGATATACGCGACGTTGCAGCCGGCTCCCGAGCTGGGCGAATGGATAAACGCCACGATCCTCGCTGACGACGGCGAACTGCACAACCCAGACCATACGCACCTGCTGGATGCTGATCTATGTTTCCTGTGGGCATCGAGTGCTTTAGCCAAGCAGGGTCGGACGGTAGTAGGGCAGGCCGAACAGGTTATGTTTCGCGCCGGGGGCTGGCAGAAGGCCCGCCAAGAGCAGCAGATGCGCGAGTGGTTCGGCTACGTTCCGAGCTTTGTCATTACGCTGGCTGCCGACTACTGCGCCCAGTGCTGCGATGCAGAGTTTTGCGCCCTGGTTGAGCATGAGCTGTATCACCTGGCGCAGCTGAGTGACGAGTTCGGCGCACCAGCCTTCTACAAGGATGGCCGGCCCAAAATTGGATTACGCGGGCACGACGTCAATGAATTCGTGGCCGTTGTCGAACGATATGGCGTTGGTGATCCGCAGGGCGCTATTGCTCGCATGGTTGCCGCGGCGGGCCGGAAACCAACAGTCAGTGCCGCCTCAATTGCACAGTCGTGCGGAACCTGTCTGATGAAGGCGGCCTGACCCCTATAGGAATCTCACATGGCAAAGCTGAACGACGCGGCCAGGCGCTTCATCGTTCAAGCGCTGGCCTGTTATGACACACCCACAGAGGTTTCTGTAGCGCTCAAAGAAGAGTTTGGCATCGATGTGCCGCGTACACAGGTGGCACAGTACGACCCCACGAAGGTAGCAGGCGTCAAGACGGCTAAGAAGTGGGTGGATCTGTTCGAAACGACCCGCAAGCGCTTTCGTGATGAGGTGGCCGAGATCCCAATTGCCGATCAGGCGTTCCGTCTGCGGGCGCTTGGCAAGATCTATGACCGGCATATGACGCGTGGCAACGTGGTGGCCGCCGCCGCCGTGCTCGAGCAGGCCGCCAAGGAGTTCGGCGGTATGTTCACGAATAAGCGAGAACTGAGCGGCCCCAATGGTGGCCCTATACCGACCATGCCCACCACGATCGAACTGGTGGCCCCTGATGTCCAGCAAAGCGAGGATTGAGTTACCGCCGAAACTGATACCGGTTTTTAATGGGCATGCACGGTACCGCGGCGCATATGGCGGCCGGGGCAGCGCCAAGACCCGCAGTTTCGCACTGATGACGGCGGTACGGGCATACATGTTCGCTGAGGCTGGCGTCTCAGGCATGATCCTGTGTGGCCGCGAGTACATGAACAGTCTGGAAGACTCTTCAATGGAAGAGGTCAAGCAGGCGATTCGTTCGGTGCCGTGGCTGGATGCCTATTTCGAAATAGGCGACAAGTTCATCCGAACCAAGAATCGGCGCGTCTGGTACGCCTTTGCTGGATTGCGTCACAACCTGGACAGCATCAAGTCCAAGGCGCGAATCCTGATTGCCTGGGTGGATGAGGCCGAGAACGTCAGCAAAACGGCGTGGATCAAGCTGACGCCGACCGTCCGGGAGAACGGCTCAGAGATCTGGGTCACGTGGAACCCGGAAAAGGACGGTAGCCCGACGGATGATCGGTTCCGCAAGAACCCGCCGGCCGGCGCCAAAATCGTCGAGCTCAACTACACCGATAACCCCTGGTTTCCAGGCGTACTGGATCAGGAGCGGCTTTCAGACCGCGACCGACTGGACGACCAGACCTATGCTTGGATCTGGGATGGTGCCTACCGCGAAAACAGCGAGGCGCAAATTCTGTCCGGCAAGTATCGGGTGGCCGAATTCGACTTTGCAGATGGATTCGACGGGCCTTACTTCGGTATTGACTGGGGATTTTCTCAGGATCCTACGGCTGGTGTCCGGTGCGGCATCTTCGATTCGCGTCTATGGATCGAATATGAGGCCGGTAAGGTCGGGCTTGAGAATGACGACATCGCGGACTTCATGATCGCCCGCCTGCCTGGTATCGAAGCGCATGCCGTGCGTGCCGACTCCGCCAGGCCGGAGACGATCAGCCACGTAAAGAGCAAGGGTAAGGACGGAAAACGTGCCAATCTGCCCAGGCTTGTTGGCGTGGAGAAATGGAAGGGTAGCGTAGAGGATGGCATCGCCCATTTGCGCAGCTACAAGGAAATCATCATCCATCCGCGCTGCACGAAGACGCTCCACGAAGCCCGAACATACAGCTACAAGGTCGACCGCATGAGTGGTGACGTGCTCACCGACATCGTTGACGCCAACAACCACTATATAGATGCAACCCGCTACGCCCTGGGCCCGCTGATCAAGCGCAAGGGCGCGATGGGCATGCTTCTCCCCAACAGGTAATACATGGCAATTTTCAAGCTCACCGCACTGGACGGCAGCGCGGCGATGGTCGTGCGCGCCCGTTGCCTGTCATGCGCCCGCCAGGTAGCGGTTGAGTATGCCGGCGCTGAAGGCACACAAGTATGGGCCAGTCGCGAGCATTCGACCGTCGAGCTCGTGCGCGAGGATGATCGGCCGGCGCTGATCCTGAAAACGGAATAGGTATGGCAGATCAACTTCAACTCGCGGTCAATCATGCATTGACCGACCTGCAGATGGCGCGTGCTCGGATGCAGCGTTTTGGCCTGCAGGGCGTCGACAATAAGCGCCCACAGGCATGGTGCGAGTACGGCTTCCCGGAGTCCATCGGCTTTTCCGACTTCTATAGCTTGTACCGTCGCGGCGGCATTGCCCATGGTGTGGTCGAGAAGATCATCAGCGCATGCTGGAAGACGGCGCCATGGGTCATCGAGGGCGACGACCAGGACAACGCCCGTGACGAAACCGCATGGGAGCGCAGCAATAAGCCGCTGTTCAATGGTGGCCGTTTCTGGCGTGCCGTGGCTGAGGCTGACCGCCGTCGCCTGGTGGGCCGGTATTCGGGCCTGCTGATTCAGCTGCGCGACTCCGGCCGCTGGGACCAGAAGGTACAGAAGAAGGGCGCTGCGGTCGTCAAGTTGATACCGGCCTGGGCTGGCAGCCTGAAGCCCACCGGTTTCAACACCAACCCCCAGGACGAAGGGTACGGCCAGGTCACCAAATGGCAGTACACCGAGAACGGTATCAACGGCAACGCCGGCCGGCAGATCGAGATACACCCAGATAGGGTGTTCATCCTGGGCGACTGGCACGAGGACGCCATTGGGTTCTTGGAACCTGCGTACAACGCGTTCGTCAGCCTGGAGAAGGTTGAAGGCGGCAGCGGCGAGTCGTTCCTGAAGAATGCAGCGCGCCAGCTTGCCATTAACTTCGACAAGGAAGTCGATCTGAACAGCATTGCTGCGGCCTACGGTGTCAAGGTCGATGAGTTGCACAAGAAGTTCAACGAGGCCGCGCGTGACGTAAATCGGGCAAACGATATGTTGCTCATCACGCAGGGCGCCAGTACCACGCCGCTGGTATCGAACATTCCTGACCCTTCGCCCACCTACAACGTGAACCTGCAGACGGCATGTGCTGCGCTGGATGTACCAACAAAGATCGTTGTCGGCATGCAGACCGGCGAACGGGCGAGCAGCGAAGACCAGAAGTACATGAATGCTCGCTGCCAGGCGCGGCGCGGCGATCTGTCATTCGAGATCCACGACCTGATGACGCATTTTATGCGTATCGGCGTGGTCAAACCCATCAGCGAATACACGGTCATGTGGGATGACCTGACCGAGCCGACCAGCGCTGACCGCCTGGCCAGCGCTAAGACCATGGCCGAAATCAACAGCGCATCGCTGGCAACCGGCCAGATTGTGTTCCCGCCGGAAGAGATACGGGAAGCCGCTGGGTATGACCCGCTCGAGGATGGAGAGGAGCTGCCAGACGTAGACGACGAGGACAACGATGGCTCGAGCGGCGATCCTACCGGGGAATCTTAAAGACCCGACGGGCGTCGACCGGCTCGAAAAAGGCGCAATGCGTGAGTTCGCCAAGCGCATGCGACGGATCCGGAAGGCTTATGTCGAGGCCTTGAACCGAATTGCCGCTGAGCCTGCGGTGAATGAGCGGTACACGTTCAGGCTTGACCAGGCGCTCTTATCAGCCTTGTACGCGGAACTGAGCATCACGGTCGACACGATCCTGCTGGAAGGCGGCGAGCGGGAAAACTGGTTTCTGCGCGCGTATGCCGAAGTGGCTTATGTGCGTGGCACGGCGCAAGCTCATATCAACCTGGCGCAGCAGTCGGGTGCCTACAAGGCGGGGCGCATGTCGTTAGATAGCCTGCTGAGGTCACCGCCGTATCAGGCGCGCGTGGCGCTGCTCAAGGCGCGGGTATTCGAGGAAATGAAAGGGCTTTCCGCGCATGTGAAAGCCGATATGGGGCGGGTGTTGGCCGATGGGATAGGGCGAGGGAAGAACCCGCGCGAGATTGCCCGCACGCTCAAGCATCAAACCGGTATTGAAATCGGTAGGGCCAACCGGATCGCCCGTACCGAGGTGCCCATGGCATTGCGTCGGGCCCGTTGGGATGAAAAGGACCAGGCCGCCGAGGATTACGGCGTGCAGTCCATGCTGATGCATATATCGGCACTCAGTCCGACCACCCGGGCCACTCACGCTGCGCGCCATGCTCATCTATACACGTCTGAGCAGGTACGTGATTGGTACAGCCAGGACGGCAATGCCATCAACTGCAAGTGCGGCCAGGTAGAGGTGTTGGTGGACGACGCCGGCAAACCGTTAGTACCGGCCATTGTCGCGCGCGCCAAAAAGAACTACGCCGTTATGAAAGCGAAAAGCCCAGGCAAATGGGCGAAGGATTGAACATGAACAACATTGTGCTGCAGGTCAACCGCGCTGAGGCTGGCCAGGTCCAGGTCAACATCCAGACCCAGGTCAACAGTGCCAGCATTCGACGCGAAAGCTACAACGGTCGCGACCACTGGGTCATGCCCAGCTATACGCTGCCGGCCAACGTAGTGATGAACGGCGGCCTGTATCCGGCCAGCGAGATCGATGCGCATTATCAGCAGCTCGAAGGCACGTTGGCACCACTTGGGCACCCCACGGTCGAGGGCCGATTTGTGTCGGCTTTCAGCCCGGAGGGCATCAACCAGGGCCACGTCGGAGCCTGGAACCGCAACGTCAAGAAGACCGGGAACCGCGTGTTTGTCGAAAAGTGGCTCGACATCGAGGTCGCCCGACGACATCCCGATGGTGCGCGCCTGATTGAGCGCTTGGAAGCCTTGGAGAAGGGCGAGGACGTGCCGCCCATCCACACCAGCATCGCCGTGTTTCTCGAGCAGCAGGATCCGCCGGCGGGCGCTGACGGCTATGACTGGGTCGCCAAGATTCATTCCGTCGACCACGACGCCATCCTGCTGGATGAGGTGGGGGCGGCTACGCCAGAGCAAGGCGTCGGCCTGATGGTCAACGCTGACCAGGCGGTACCGCTGCAGGCGAACTCAGGTGCCCTGATCGGCGAATCGTACCGCGAGAAAGAACAGCGCCTGGACCGCGCCGCCAAACAGAGGTTTGCGCCTGGTAGTGACGATTACGCATGGGTGGCCGACTTCACGGACGATCAGGCCGTCATTGTGCGCAATGGTGGCACCGCTGAGGTCTACGGCTACCGCACCGAGGGCGCCAACATCGTATTCGACGACGCCGGCACCGCCGTGCAGCGTCAAGAAAGCTGGGTGGCGGTCGTCGCCAACAGTATCAAGAAGGTTTTCAAACCGCAGGCCCGGCCTGCTGTCAACAAGGAGGCCGAAATGGCTTTGACACCCGAAGAGCAGGCCGCGCTGCTGAAAGAAGTGGGCACCACCGTGTCCGCGAACATCGCGGAAGCCCTGAAACCCATCACCGAGAAGGTCGATGCGCTGCAGGCCAACCATCAAGCGCTTGCCGACACGCTGACAGCCAACGTCAAGGCCGAAGAAGCCGAAAAGCGCTCCGCTGTGGCGGCCGTGCATGGTGATGTCGTGGCCAATGCCCTATCGGGCGATTCGCTGGACGCCATGTACAAAAGCCTGGGCACCACGACCCCTGTCACCAATGGTCAGACGACCGAGCAAGCCGAAACCGGCGCGCCCGATCCTGCAGCCTACTTCGGAGGTAAGTAATCATGGCACGCTATCGTCGCGTCAACATTGACGGAAAATCGCTGTTTAAGACGGAAACACGGATTGCCTCCGTGGATCTTCGTCCTGGCACCTTTGCAACTATCGATAATGACGACAAGTTCGCTGTTGCCGCTTCTGGCACCGTGGGGCGCGTCTACGTCATCGACGTTGCCCATCACGAGGGGCTGTCCATCACTGACCTCGTCCCGGCCGGACATTCTGCCATCGGCAATTACGTCGAGGATGGTCGAGAACTGGCCGTGCTGGCCGTGGCTGGGTCTTATAAAAAGGACCAGCCGATCAGCGTGGGGTCCAACGGTCAGGCTGTGGGCGGCTCGACCAACATCATCGGCTTCTGCCAAGACGATGCATCGTTTGCCGAAGCGGATTTCATTCGTGTGCGCATGCGTTCCAGCCCGGCCGCTGCTGCGGTTGATTCCGTGGATGTATCGCCCGCAACAGCGAGCGTCGAAGAGGGCGCCACCACCCAGCTGACGGCGACCGTCTCGCCAGCCGCTGCGAGTTCGGCTGTCACTTGGTCAAGCTCTGCTACCGGTACGGCGACGGTAGACGCCACCGGTCTGGTGACCGGCGTGGCTGCTGGCACGGCGACTATTACCGCAACGAGCGTGGCTGATGGCGGCAAAACCGACACGGCGACCATCACTGTCACTTCCGCCTAAGGAGAATACACATGTTTTTTACTCCCGAGACTTTGGCGGCCAACAGCCGCATGCGTGCACATTGGGCTGAATTGTGGGCAAACCGCAATCAGTTCAATGCCCACCAACGCATCATGGTCGAGCAGTACCGCCCGACCATGACCCCTGAACAGCTCGCCTGCAACGCCGTCGCCGGCCTGGGCCGTGACTTCTGGGCCGAGGTCGACCGCCAGGTCATCCAACTGCGCGACCAGGAAGTCGGTATGGAGATCGTCAATGACCTCATGGGTATCCAGACCGTGCTGCCCGTGGGCAAAACCGCCAAGCTGTACAACATGGTGGGCGATATCGCTGATGATGTGTCGATCAGCCTGGACGGGCAAGCACCGTACAGCTTCGATCACACCGACTACGATAGCGATGGCGACCCCATTCCGGTCTTCTCGGCCGGTTACGGGGTGAACTGGCGGCACGCTGCCGGCCTGCAAACCGTTGGCCTCGACCTTGTGCTGGACTCGCAGGAAGCCAAATTGCGCAAGTTCAACAAGAAGATCGTTGCCTACACGCTGGACGGTGCTGCCAATGTTCAAGTCCAGAGCTACCCGGCCCAGGGCCTGCGCAATCACCGCAATACGGTCAAGATCGACCTGGGTGCCGGCGGTGCCAACATCGACCTGACCAGTGCCACCGCTACCCAGCTGATCGCTTTCTTCAGCACCGGCGCGTTTGGCCAGGCCGCCATGGCCAACAAGGTTGCAGCGTATGACGTGGTCTGGGTGTCGCCGCAGATCATGCTCAACATGTCCCAGGCCTATTTTGTCAATGGCCAGGCTGTCGGCACTGTGATGGATCAGGTGAAGCGCTTCGCCCCTCGTATCCGCGAGTTCCGCGAGACGTTCGCCTTGTCCGGCAACGAGTTCCTGGGCTACATCCGCCGTCAGGACGTCGTTACCCCACTGGTCGGCATGACCACGGGCGTGACGCCGCTGCCTCGTCCGCTGCCCAACACCAACTACAACTATCAGATTCTCGCCGCCATGGGCATCCAGGTGAAGCGCGATGACGACGGCTTGTCCGGTGTGGTGTATGGCGCCGATCTGACCTAAGGGAGGGTGATATGGCGAAATTTCGTGTAATCCGCCCCTGGTTCGGCGTGAAAATGGGCCAGATCGTGACCTTGAAAGAGGTTCATCCGGCATTGCGCCCGAACGTGGTGCCGGCCGGCGATGGCGAGCCCAAAGAGTCCGATGCCGCGGCGAAGGCACTGGATGCGGCCAAGGCTGAAGCAGCTGCTATTGTCGATGCTGCAAAGACCGAAGCCAAGACCATCGTGGATGCTGCAAATGAGCAAGCGGATGCGATCAAGGCTGAAGCGGCTGCGTCTGCCCAGGCCCCACAGCCAGAAGCGGGCGATGGAAAGGGCGGCGATCTGACGCCGGCAACTCCGGATGCCACAGCTGACAAGCCCAAGGCCACCAAAACCAAGTAATCGCCATCTTCGGATGGCTTTTCTACGGCCCTGCCTCACGGTGGGGCCGTTCCTAATTCTGGAATCAGGCCATGCTGACACTTGAACAAGCCAAAGAGTATCTGGCATCGCTCGGCGTTACGCTGCCTGATTCCCTGCTGCAGCTGCTCGTCGACCAGGTAAACACCATCGCCGACTGTTTGACAGCGAATTACCCGGCGGGTACTGCCGCGCTGATCCGCCTGTATCTGGTGGGCCTGCTGGGCATTGCTAATGGCGACCGGTATGTGAGCAGCCAGACCGCACCATCGGGCGCATCGCAATCATTCCGGTACAGGGATTTTGCGGGGCGTTGGCGTTCGACGCTGGGCCTGCTGCGCGCATTGGACACGAAGGGCTGCACTGACGCGCTCGTGCCGCCGGATCCGACCGCAACCGCGCATGCGGGTTTATGGGTCGCGCGCGGGGGCTGCCATGAGTAGCGTTGCGCGCTGGAGCTATGCCAACACCGCCACGATAAAGCCCTTCGTCTCGATCGACGACTGGACTGGCAAGACAATTTACGGGACTGAGTACACGATTGCCTGTGGTTGGATTGCCGAAAGCACCCAGCAGCGCGACCAGAACGGTGCGGAATTCGTCAGCCGCCACATTATTTACACCGAAGACGCACGTCCGAAGTACCTGGACCTGATCCAATTGGGCGGTCAGACGGAATGGCAGGAAATCCGTAGCCGCACCGAGTGGGAAATGCAGGCCTTCAACGAAACGCCCGATTTTAAGCTCGTCACGTAGGAGGTCGCCGTGCCCGTCAAAGGAATAGACCGTGTAAAGCGCAATTATCGGCGCACTGTGCAAAAGATATCTGGCCCCGTGTCAGAGCGTGCCGTTTACGAAATTCTTTCACGGGGCGGGGTAATGGCGGCCACGATGACGCCGATCGACAGCAGCAACCTGGTCAATAGCCAGTACGCGCCGCAGACCGATGTGAAGAAGGGAAAGGTATCTGGCCATATTGGTTATACGGCGGATTACGCGGCGGCGGTCCACTCCATGCCTGGCACGCTGAAAGGCCAGCCAAGGGTGGACTTTGGGCGCACCGGGAACCAGTCCGAGCATGGGCCTGTGATCCCGTATGCGTTTGGTGGCGGCACGGGCAAGGGCAATTACTGGGACCCGAATGCGGAGCCCGAGTTTCTGACCAAGGGCTTTGAAGAAATCAAGCCCGCCATACCCGCGATTCTGAAACGGAACTACCGCAATGCTTAACGAGTTCAAGGGGTGGGTCGAGGCCACGCTGGGCACGGCCTACATCTATTCGATGGGCATGTGGACGGATCGGCCCGGCATCGATACCTCAAAAATTTGCGCAATCCAGGGCGGCGGCGGGCCCGGCCCTGACGTTGATGACCGGCGGCCACGGTTTCGCGTGATTCTGCTGGGCCCCATGAACGGCCGCCAACACGCTGCTACGGTCGGTGCCGATATGAGTGTCTTGGCGCTTGCCGCGTTGGGAGACTCGGTGCCATGTGGTGCAGCCAGCGTGCGCGCCCTAGGGGAGCCCACCGGCCCTGGATATACCAGCGAGAACCGAGCGTGGTTCTCTCTCGATTTTGAAGTGTTGTTCTAGCCGCCTCCGGGCGGATTTTTACTTTCTGGAGGCCACAAAATGGCATGCAATAAAACGAAATACGTGGGCCGCGATGTGGTCCTGGAATACTTCATCGGCTGCGGTGATCAGTTGCCCACGGAAGCCGATTGGAAACGCTTCGGCTCCATGCGTACCAAGGAGTTCAATCTCGAATGGGAGACCACAGACGCGACGGCTGACGACTCGATTGGTTCTCTGCGCGAGAACCTGGCCACCTTCCAGACGCTTTCCATCAGCGGCGATGGCACGCTGAAGGTCTCCGGCACCGGTGCGGCCAATCTTATCGAGATCACCAAGCACGTTGCCAGTCCCACGGCTACCGGCGGTCAGCCCGTAGTCTGGATGCGCATGACCTTCCCGGACTTGACGTTTATCGCCTTCATGCTCATCAGCAATATGAGCCGTAGCGCGCCGTTCGATGATGTGGCGACGTACAGCCTGGAAGCCAGTGCCACGGCCAGCGACTTCGGCCTGATCGTGCAGGACACGCCTGACCCTGACGCGCCTGATGTTTCCTCGGTCGAGGTGCTGCCCGCTACGTTGACCCTGGAAGTCGGCGAGACTTACGACCTGGAGGCTGTGGTGCTGCCCACGAGTTCAGATCAGCGCGTGACTTGGTCCAGCGATCAGCCGACCGAGGTAAGCGTGAACGCTGCAACCGGTGTTGTAGAGGCGCTGACCGTGACGGCAACCACTGCCACGATCACGGCTACCAGCGTGGGCGATCCGATCAAGACAGATTCGTGCGTGGTGACGGTGGCGTAACCCATGGTCTTGACCGAAATCGGCGAGATCGGCATCACCGCGGGCCAGCAGCGCTTCAAGCTGCGCCCGTCGCTGTACTCCATGACCCAGATCGGGGAGCCGGCGGAAATCGTGCGGGTGTATGCCAGCGTCATGGCTGAACACCACGCCGAGCAGTTCGATGACGCACTGGCAGTGATCTACGCCTGCGCTGAAGATGACCTGTCCGAGTTGTTTGGCGGGCATGAAGCCGGGGAAGAAGGGCTGGCCTACCGGCCCGGTGCCGCCCCGGCTGACCATGTCCTGCCGCTGGCCAGGTGCTTGATGAAGCACGGCGTCACCGGGGCGCTGCCGGAACTGCCGCGCAAGGCCGACCAAGAGCCCGAGTTCGTGAGGGAGTTCGACGCCCGGACCCATGTGTCCCTGGCCATCGCCCACTTGGGCATGTCCAGTGCCGAGGCCTGGCAGATGACCATGACAGAGCTTGTGGGCGCACTGCGGGCCAAGTTCCCGCAGCAGCAGAGCGATGCGCCGGGCGCGCGGGCGCCAACGACAGAAGAACACGAAGCCACGATGGCTTGGTATGAGCGCGTTGAGGCGGCTCGCAGGAAGAAACAAGGGAGCCACTAATGAGCGAGTCAGTGGGGTCTATCTATTACGAGGTCGAGGCGGATACCTCGAAGCTCGTCAATAGTAGTGGCAACGTCGACAAGTCTCTGGACAGAATGAATCGCCGCTTGGGCGAGACGGATGCTGCTGCCTCAAAGGCCGGCATGCGCATGACCAAAACGGCAACTGCTGTTAAGGGACTTGGTCAGCAGTCGTGGTTCGCGCAGGAGGCTGTTGCGGCCTTGGCCAAGGTAGTCGCGGGCCTGGTATCCATCAAAACTGCGACGATCCTCATCCAAATGGCTGAGGGCTATAACGAGATGTCCGAGCGCATCCAGATGGCGACTCGTAGCACCAAAGAGTACCGGATGGTGCAAGAGCGCCTTCTGGCGAACGCGAATGATACATACCGCTCCTTGGCCGAAGCCCAGGAAATGTACATCCGAACGGCAGACAGCCTAAGGTCAATGGGCTACAGCACGTCCGAGGTACTGGATATTACAGACTCGATGTCCTACCTGTTCGTGACCAACGCCGCCAGCGTAGACCGGGCGAACACGGCCATTACCGCGTACACGAAATCGATCAACAAAGGCAAGGTTGAATCGGATTCATGGGAATCGATCATCGCGGCCGTGCCGTCGATTATCAATGATATTGCGGAAGCCAGCGGGAAGTCGGCCGCCCAGATTCGCAACCTAGGAGCCTCTGGGAAGCTGACCGCGCAGATGCTGAACGAGGGCCTGCGCCAGTCACTGGATTCAAACAAGGCGGCAGCCGACGGCATGCAGGTAACCGTCAAGGATGCGTTGGTGGCCGTGCGCAATAACCTCACGGTGCTTGTCGGAGAGGCGAACAAGGCATCGGGCACCACTGACGGGCTAGCGCAGTCCATAAAAGGTGTGGCTGAAGCCATTCAAAGCGTCGACGTGAAGACGCTCGTGCGCGAGCTGGACGCCATCAACGACACGCTCTCGATGATTGGCGATGGGTTCGGCAGCCTTGCTGATCTGGTTGAGGGCGCAGCCAGCGATATGGGAACGTCCGTCGATCGTTCGTTTTCAGCGATGGCGCTTACGACCGCCAAAGAGGTCGATGCCATTGCCAAAGCGTTCCAAGGATCGGCTGGCGCAGCGCAGGAAATCTATAAGGCGCTCTCCAATAACATTCCTGCTTTCTTTGAGAATGCCTATAACTCGGTACTGTCAGGAGCGGCTGACTTCGTTAATGATCTAGCCGCGCTGATCAATAAGCCTCTCCAGGCTCTGGGCATGGAGGGGATCGGCACAATCAGCTTCGGCGCCGGGCCCCGGCGGGAGCTTGTCAGCTTGGCTGATGCGGCGCGTCGTGGATGGCAAGAGGCGGCGGACGGCGTGACCTATTATGCCGACGCTGTACAGAAGATCGAAGATCGCGAATTTTTGCGTGCCGTAGCGGGATGGGCGGAGGCCTACGAAGGTGATATTGATGAGGCGACCGAAAGCACCAAACGTCTGATTGATGCAGCGGGAGGGGGTTCAAAAGAGCTTCAAAAGGCCATGGCGGCTAACCGCAAGGTTATCGATGGCCTGGCGCAAAGCCTGTATGAGGCAGGCTTGAGTGGCGAAGCGCTTGCTGTGGCTAAGGCCCGAGCCAGCCTGAATGAGTTTGCCACGCAAGCCGAAGTCCAGCAGGTCGAGGATCTGGCTCGCGCCATCCATCGCGCTCAGGAGCTGATGTCGCAACGCCAGAAATTCGGTACTGGAGCGGATGCGGACAAACACATCATGGGCGACACGTCGCCGCTTTCTGGCGGCATGTTCGATGAACAGTACGCTCGGTACGAAGCTGAGGCGGTTGCCGAGCAGGAGCGTTACGCGGCGCAGTTGGAACGATTAAAGCAGGCCCGCGAGCTACAAATCGAGACGGCTAAAAGCTACGATCAACTTGAATTGGAGGCAGCGCAGCAGCACGCCGGCCGGATGGCACAGATCGAGCAGGCGAAAATGTCTACGATCCTCAGCTCGGCGTCCAACGGGTTCGGAGCACTGGCGGATATTCTGAAGAACTCGCAAGGTGAGCAGTCTTCGGCCTACAAAGCGATGTTTGCGGCCAGCAAGGCATTCAGTGTGGCCAATGCATCCTTGGCGCTGTACACCGCACTGTCGGAAGCGTGGAAGCTTCCTTGGCCTGCCAACATTCCAGCCTTGGCCGCCGCAGCTGCTGCGATGGGTTCGGTCATTTCTAGCGTATCGTCGGTCAGCATGAGCGGCGGCCGCCAATACGGCGGCCCTGTCGGCACCAGCAAGATGTACCGCATCAACGAAACCGGTGCGCCCGAGGTGTTGAATACGGCCAGCGGCAAGCAGTACTTGCTGCCCAACACGCGCGGCCAGGTCGTCAGCAACAGTGATGCGACCAGCAGCGGCGAAGGCGCGGCCCCCCGCGTCACGGTCAATTTGATCGAAGACGCTTCGCGGGGCGGGCAGGTGGAACAGCATCAAGGCGGTGAGGGCGAAGAAGTGATCGACGTGTTCGTGGCCGATATCCGCGGCGACGGCAAAGCATCCCGAGCGCTCGAAGCAACTTATGGATTACGGAGGCAGGGGCGATGATCGAAACTGATATCGACTATCCGGCCGGCCTTCCGAATCCGCTGCGCGAAGGGCATGGTCTTCGGCCTATATCGCCCTTCATGAACACCCGCATGCAGTCGGGGCGGTCGCGGTCGCGCCGATCGTTCACGAACGTACCAACCCTCGGAACATGGGATTTTCTGTTCAAAACCGACAATCATGCGGCTGCGTTTGAAGCGTGGTTCAGGGACGCGATTGACGACGGCGCCGCCTGGTTCAACATTGAGCGCAAGACGCCGCTTGGGCTGATCAAGCTGGTGTGCAAGTTCACTGACGTGTACACGGGCCCGACCCTCGTGGGTCGCAGCTCCTGGCGGTTCTCGTGCCCGCTGGAAGTGTGGGAACGTCCACTCATGCCCGAGGGCTGGGGCAATTTCCCGTGGTTCGTGACCGAGGCCAGCATCTTGGATCTGGCAATGAACCGCGAGTGGCCTGGCCTGGAGGATGTGGTGCTGCTGACCGAGGATGGCGAGCTTATCGTCGGCGAAGTTCAGAGCATTGGCGGCATGGTGCCCGTGCGTATTTCGCAGTTGCCCAACGCAGGGCCGTTGGCCGGGCCCGAGTATGTACCGGTGGTGCAGGACGGTGTCACCAAGAAGACGACCGTGGACGACGTGTCGGTGGCGGATGACACAGATTATCTCGACTACTACGAGTCGGCGAAGGATGAATGATGGCGCAGAAAACTAATCTAATTAGCGTCTTTCGTGCGATCGCTGCCGATGTGAAGGCCTTGGTTGCCGGTTTGTCCGGCAAGGTGGACAAAGTCGAGGGCAAAGGCCTGTCCGACGAGAACTACACACTGGCGGAAAAGGATAAGCTTGGCGCGATTGCCAGCGGTGCAACGGCCAATGCCACGGATGCTCAATTAAGAGATCGCGAAACCCACACGGGCACACAGCCGATTTCCACCGTCAGCGGCTTGCAGTCGGCCCTAGACAATAAAGCGCCGTCCGTGCACTCGCATACGGCGGGCCAGGTCTCGGGGCTTGCGGCGGTTGCTACCAGTGGGGCTTACGGAGATCTGAGCGGAAAGCCGACCATCCCGACGATTCCCGGCGTGGCCACACCTAGCGCCGACGGGCTGATGGCGGCCGCCGACAAAGCGAAGCTCAACGGCATTGCTGCCGGCGCCACGCTGAACGCGAGCGATGCGCAGCTTCGCGATCGCGCCACGCACACCGGCACCCAGGGCATGTCCACCGTGGCGGGCCTGGTCGGGGCGCTCGATGCCAAGGTCGACAAGGTCACGGGCTACGGTCTTTCGCAGACGAACTTTACCCAGGCTGAAAAGGACAAGCTCGCTGCGCTTGAGAGCTCGCGCTGGCAAGGGCAATTCGTCTCTCTTTCTGCTTTGCAGGCAGGAGTACCATCGCCCCAACCCGGTGATTATGCCGACGTAGACGCTGGCCCTGGCCAGGACATCGAGCGGTACATCTGGGACGCGAGTGATTCCGCATGGGTCAAGCAGTCCGGGGTGGTCGCGCCGCTGACGGCTTCCCAAGTCAAGTCGCTGTATGAGGCGAATCCGGATACCAATGCGTTTTCGAACGCCGAGAAATCCAAGCTCTCTGGCGTGGCTACCGGTGCCACTGCCAACACCGGCACGGTAACCTCGGTTGGCCTTTCGGTTCCCACCGGTTTCAGCGTAGCGAATGCGCCGATCACAGGCTCGGGCACCATTACGGTCACGTTTGCCGCCGGGTACTCGCTTCCTACCACGGCCAAGCAAGGGCAGTGGGATACTGCGTACGGCTGGGGGAATCACGCGTCGGCGGGGTATGCGACCCAATCTGCACTCACGTCCGGCCTGGCCGGCAAAGTGGATACCAATGATTCGCGCCTGACGAACGCCAGGGAATGGACGGCAGATACAGTTGGCCAAGCTGAAGCTGAAGCCGGTGCAGCCACAACCCGTCGCGCCTGGACCGCACAGCGTGTTCGCCAGGCCATTGTGGCGTGGTGGAATGCGAGTTCGGCGAAATCTAAGCTCGATGGTATTGCAACGGGAGCCACGGCCAATTCGTCCGATGCCGCGCTTCTGAGCCGGGCGAACCATACGGGGACACAGGCGATTGGGACTGTGTCGGGGTTACAGGATGCGCTTGACGGAAAAATGCCCAGGCGAGGGCTTTACGTCAACCAAGGAAACGTTCCAGGCCCACGCTATTACTTGATTGGCTACATACCGGCAAACAACGGTTCGATCCAGGTCAAGGGCACGATTGGCGGGCACGAAATCACCACGCAGGGCGGGGCCTCGATTGACCTGACCGTCAATTCCAGGGCCGGGAACATCCCGATCTATGGGCAAGTAAACGGCAACCTTGGGTTGCAAGATTTTCGTGTCTACAAAGACGCCAGCAACAATGTGTACGTTTACGTTGTGACGGGCCATTACGCGCTGGTCGACCTGCTGTACAGCGAGACACCGAGCGCATCGGTGTACTTCTCGCCTGCCTACACCGAAGACGCGCCCGCGCACACGTTGATCTTCTCGGCAGCGGCTATCGAACCCGGCTTAGGTAATGTGCGCGTCGTGGGCAAAGAGTATTTGCAGCCCAGCACATCGGCTCTGGCGTCGCTGAATATTGCGCAGGGCGCGACTGTTTCGGCACCGGCTGACGGCGATATTTGGATGAAGGCCGACGGGCTTTATTTCCGTGCGGGAGGGATTACCCGGCATGTGCCTCTTGCGGCCTTAGGCACAGCCGCATCCAAAGACGCCCAGACGTCTGTGACGGATTCAACCGCTGGCCGACTGCTGACGGTCGGCGCGTTTGGCTGGGGCAGTAGCGGTCTTCCCGTGCTGGGCGACATGAACGACGTGTCGATTAAGCCGGGCCTCTATCAATACTCTTCGTCTTCGGGCTCGCTAAATGGGCCCGATCACCCGGGTGGCTTCGGGATTGTTCTCATCGTTTCGGTACCCGGCAACGCCATTGGCTTTACGAACTGGGCGCAGCAACTGTATTTCAACTGCTATCCGGGCGGCCGCATATTTATGCGCACCGCGACGGCGGCCAACGGGGCGGCTTGGAGTGCATGGAGTCGAGTGCCGTTTACGACGGAAGCGCTCGCCACATTTGCGGGCAACCTCCCCGCCGCCCGCGTATCGGGTCTGGCCACCGTTGCCACCTCGGGCAGCTACAACGACCTATCCAACAAGCCATCCATACCCGCAGCGCAGATCAATGCCGACTGGAACGCATCGAGCGGCCTTGCGCAAATTCTGAATAAACCGGGCAACGCCACAACTTCCGTGGCGGGGCTGATGACGGCAGCGGATAAGCTCAAGCTCGATGGCGTGGCCTCAGGGGCGACCGCCAACGCAACGAATGCCCAATTGCGTGATCGGTCTACGCATACGGGCAGCCAGGCCATTTCAACGGTATCGGGTCTTCAGACCGCCCTGGACAACAAAGTCGATAAGCTCGCCGGCTATGGCTTATCACAGAACAACTTTACGAGCGCCGAGAAATCGAAACTGGCGTCGTTGGAAAGTTCGCGCTGGAAGGGCCAGTTTGTTTCGTTGGTTGCTCTTCAGTCGGGCGTTCCCAGCCCGCAGCCCGGCGACTATGCCGATGTCGACGAGGGGGCGGGCCACGACATTGTTCGCTTCGTCTGGGACAATACAGACAGCGCGTGGGTCAAGCAATCGGGCGACGTGGCCCCCTTGACGGCGGCGCAGATCAAAACGCTGTATGAGTCCAACGCCGACACGAACGCGTATACCAATGCCGAGAAAAGCAAGCTCACTGGGATTGCAACAGGAGCCACGGCGAACACCGGTACAGTCACATCCGTACAGGTTTCGGTGCCTACGGGGCTTTCTGTTGCGGGCGGCCCGATCACCACCAGCGGCACGCTGGCCATCAGCTACCAAACCGGCTACAGCATTCCCGCGAACTCCAAGCAGAATCAATGGGATGTTGCATACGGGTGGGGGAACCATGCGTCGGCGGGGTACGCAAAGACCTCAGACTTGGCCGCAGTAGCCGCCTCGGGTAGTTATGCTGACCTGTCCAGCAAACCCGGCAATGCCACGACGTCCGTGGCCGGCTTTATGAGTGGTGCAGACAAGGCAAAGCTCGATGGCGTGGCCTCCGGGGCGACCGCCAACGCAACGAATGCCCAATTGCGTGACCGGTCCACGCATACCGGAACTCAAGCGATTAGCACCATTGCCTCGCTTCAAGAGGCTCTTCAAGCGGCCAATGCGGATTACGCTGGCGCCACGGAACCCGAGGTTACCTGGCCGTGGATGAAGTGGGCCGATACCGGCAATATGCTGCTGAAGCGAAGGAATGCGGCGAATACGGCTTGGGTCGTGGAGGGGACTTTACTTACAACAGTGGCGTTCCGCTACTCGGCGATTGGCGGCCAGGTTTGGTCGAGCAGTGTATGGACGCGCGTAAATGTAGGGTCTCAGGGTTTCGACACTGACAGTATTGTTTCCGGCTCAGTGGCTACCCCAAAAGTGGCCGGGTACTACTTGTTTAGCGGATTGGCCCAAGAAGTCACTGCCACAGCGAGTAGGCTGTCTGCGGCAATATATAAAAATGGGGTAAACGTGGCGTTTGGGACCGATGTCAAAGTAAGTATTGGCGGTGACTTTGTGTTTTCCTCTTCGGTCTCCACGCTTCTGTACATGAATGGATCCACGGACTACGTGGAGTTGTATGTATACGCCGAGGGCGCTGGCCTTAGCGCAGGTCAAAACACGAGGTTCGAAGGAACTCTTCTGAGGGCTGCATGATGAACTTGTGCGAAAGAATACTAACGATCTATCCCGAACTGAATGGCTATGACTTTGCGCTCGGCTCGATACGCCTACAGGACGACGGCGACGGAAACACATACATTGCAGTGTGGGATCACCCTACGCTTGAGCGCCCATCCCAAGAGCAACTTGATGCGCTGACCGGGGACTATCACGACCAGGCGGGTATCAACGCCGACGCCCGCGCTTACCTTGCGTCAACCGATTGGTATGTGATCCGTTATCAGGAAACGGGTGCGCCTATCCCGGCTGAGGTTTTATCCGAGCGCCGGGCCGCACGTGAGCGAATTTCGAGGGAAGTATGACCGAAGTAGCTGTTTGGTACGCCAGCGCGCCCACCAGCGAAGTGGCGATTGCGCCGATCGAAGTCCTGGTACCGGGCAAAGAGCCGATCCGAATCTGCGATGGGTTTGAGGATCACTGGCTGGGGGTCGACGGCGTTATGCGGTTCTTCAAGGCGGCGTCCCTGTCCGTTTCGCTGCCGGCGAAGAACACGACAGGCCAGCAGACGCTGCGCTTTGGATTTCCAGCCGAGGGCGGCACGGCTCAACGATACGTAGACGACGCGCTGGCAGCGGGCGAGGTTGTGACGATGGTCTATCGCATGTATTTGGCCAGCGACACGACCGCGCCGGCGGAGCGGCCACGCGTCATGACGGTGGTGGGTGGCCAGTTCGAGGGCGGCGAGGCCATCTTTGAGGGGTCGTACTACGACATTCTCAACAGCCGCTGGCCGCGCGACTCGTACACCGTAGAAACCGCGCCCGGCATCCAATACCTATGACCCTAGATGATTTGCTGGCGACCCGGTACGTCAAGTACGGACGCGGGCCGGATGAGTACGACTGCTGGGGGCTGGTCAGAATTGCGCGGGCGGAACTGTTCGCACGGGGCTGGCTGCCCAGCTACGCGCAGATCGACCCGCAGGACAAGCCGAGCTTAACAAAGGCAGCAGCTCAAGTGCGGGAGCTGGGCGGGTTTGTCGAAGTCGATATTCGTTCAGGCGCCATTGCCACGGCTTGGCGCGCGCGGTTGTGTGTGCATGTGGGCATCGTGGTTGAAGCGGATGGTCGGCTCTGGGTATTGGAAACAGACCAAGGCACGGGGCCAGGCCTTGCCCGACCAAATAACTTTGAGCGTCGGTATTCGCAGGTTATCTACTATGACAATTAAAGTTTTCCCGTCGCTCATGCCCGGTGAGCCGATGGAGACGCACGCCTGGGTTGGTACGTTTGCCGGCTGGCTCGAGTCCAACGGCATCGACTACCAGGCGCAGGAGCATCAGCCGATTAGCGTGACGGTGAATGGCGCGGAGCTGGCAGTCGAACGCTGGGGCGAGGTTGAACTGGGCGAGGCGGACAACGTTGAAGTGCGCCCGCTGCCGCATGGCGATGTGTTTTCAGGCATTGCCAGCATCATCGGCAAACTATTCAATGCCGTGTTCGGCTGGCTCATGCCACGCAATGGCGCCGATGAGTATCAAAGCCCAGGCCAAGGCCGCCAGCTCAATGCGTCCGAAGGCCGTGCCAATCAAGCCAAGCTGGGCGACGTGGTGCCCGAGCTCGCCGGCACGTTTCGCCGCTTCCCGGACTATCTGACCCCCCCGCGCCGCCACTTCATCAATCGGCGCGAACAGTGGCTGGAGTTCCTGACGTGCATCGGGCCGGGTCGGTATCAGGTGCATGACTCTGACGTGAAGGTGAGCGACACGCCATTTGCGTCATTGGGCGCGGATGGCGAGTACCAAATCTTTGAGCCCGGAACGGATTTGTCCAGCGTGCCCACGCATGAGCACTGGCACACGGTGGATGAAGTGGGGGGCACGTCATCCGGCACAGCGGGCCTTGAGCTCAGTACGGAAATTGGCAATCGGGTGAATACGGACCCCGGTTCGTATGACTTCGACGGCCTGATCGTCAGTCGAACCGTCGGCGAGTTCCCTCCGGCGTGGGGTGCCTCGACGCTTGTGTCGGTGGAATACCCGCGCACGTACTCGATCACCACGCAAACCGAGACGATCGAGGGGCTACCCGTCAGTGTGTCTGAGTTCGAAGGCTACTTCGGTCACGTGGATGTGACGCCTGGCCAACCCATTACGATGGGCCCGAGGGCCAGCGCGATTGAATACACGGTGCGCTCCTCGACCGCTGTGGGGGGCGGCGTTTACAAGATTCGGCTAAACAGTACGGGGTCCGGTGAGCCGCCGGTCATCGCGCCGGTCTTTGTGCCACCCTCGGCGGGCGAGACGCTGTTGTTTGGCTCAACGGTCAAGCGCAGTATCCAACTGATGTCGGAAACGTCCATGACGCTGGTTGGCCTGCCGTTTGAAACGGCCACAGTGGCCGGCGCCACAATACTGTTTGAAGGCGGCGCGGTCTACGGCGAATGGACCAGTGAGTTTGTGGCCACGCCGGGCCCGGAAGTCACGGACACCTTCGAAGTCGACTTTTTTTTCCCCGGCGGGCTGACATACATCGACAACGAGGATGGATCGCTGCTCGCGCAATCCGCGTCCATCGAGATTCAGTACCGGGACATCGCCGGCGGCCCCTCCGTGACGATTCAGCGCAGTTATACCGACAGCACGATGGACCAAATCGGGGTCACCGAACGGATCACGACGCCTCCCATGCGTGCAGCGTTCAGGGTGCGCCGTATTAGTGCGGTGGCGACCGAAACGAACATTCGCGATACCGTCCACTGGTACGGGCTCAAGTCCCGGCTGCGCACGCGCACGAGTTATCCGAACTGGACCACCATGTCGGTAAAGCTGCGCAGCGGCGGGCGGCTGGCAGCCCAGTCCGAAAACCAGATCAACGTAGTGGCCACGCGCATTCTGCCGACGTTGCAGCCGGATGGGTCATGGGGCGCATCCGTGCCCACGCGCGACATTTCCGCGTTTCTGCGGTACATCACGCAATCGATCGGGTACGTGGACGACGATCTGGACATGACCGAGCTGCAGCGGCTGAACGCGATCTGGACTGGCCGGGGCGAGACGATGGATCATGTCTTTGATCAGACGACGGTCAAAGAGGCGATGAACACGACGCTGGCTGCCGGCATGGCCGAGCTCACGATTGCTCACGGCGTGATTCGGCCTGTGCGCGACGAGCCGCGCACGCAGTTCGAATCCGGGTACAGTCCGCAGAACATGACAGGGCCGCTGCGAAGGACGTTTCGCGCGCGCCGGCACGATGATCCAGACGGTGTCGAGGTTGAATACACAGACGGCCAGACCTGGACCCAGCAGACCGTCATCTGCGCGTTGCCCGGCAGTCAGCGCTTAAAGCTCGAGAAGGTGAAGCTTCGCGGTGTGACGGATCGCACGCGCGCCTGGCGCATCGGCATGAGGCGGGCCCGGCAGCAGCGGTACCGGAACTGGGATCATGCGTTCGAAACCGAAATGGATGCATTCAACAGCGAGTATTTGTCGTACGTGCCGCTGATTGATGGCATTCCCGGCTACGGGCAATCCGCGCAGCTCGAGCATGTGACGCCGGCTGGTGACAACGTCATCTTGCGCGTCACCGAGCCTATTCGCTGGGAAGCGGGGCAAAACCATGTGGTTGCGTATCGGCGAGCTGACGGCACGCTGGCCGGCCCATGGCCCGCTATGCCGGGCCCGGACGAGTACAGCATCATTGCGCCGATTGCGCCCGCTGATCGGCCCGTGGTGTCGCTCAAACTGGAGCTGCCACATGTGTATGTTGGCACCGCTGAACGCTGGTCGTTTCCGGCGCTTATCACCGAAATCCGGCCCAACGGTGTGGAGCGCGCTCGGGTGGCGGCCGTGAACTACGACGTGCGCGTTTACGCCGACGACGACAACAGCCCGACCGATTAAATCCATCCTATTCCATGAGAGCCCGCCGTTGTGCGGGCTTTTTCCATTGAGGCAAAGCAATGACGACTTACAACACCGGCAATCCCATCGGCTCGACCGCCGTTCAAGACCTGTACGACAACGCGCAGAACCTTGATCAGCTTGTTAACACGCGCGAGGCTCGGCTGCACCCTGATCGCTTTGGCGTGCCTCGCAAGACGTGGCACGGGATGGAGCAGGAGTTCCTGGAGTTCTTGAGCAATTCGGGCTACGAGATTATTGGAACGTATGGAGCGGGGCTTCAGGTCACCGCGTACAACCAGGTCTTTCTGAAGGATGGTGAATTCTATCGAGCCGCTGCCAGTCTGACATTGCCTTATACGACGACAGGCAATTGGGCCACGGAGGAGTCATCGTTCGTTGCGGTCGGAGACGCCGTGTTGCGTCAAGACTTGGCCGCCGACAGCGGGGCCTCGCTGGTCGGCTATAGCCCCACTGTTGGGCCGGCCACGACGGTTGAAAGTGCGCTTCGAGGTGCAGAGGCGCAGTTGTCTGGCATCAGCACCCGAATCGACCAGAACGAGGCGGCATCCGTGAACTCGGTCCGTCCCCTGCTAGTGGACATGCACTTCAAGACACTGTGTGGAACGGGCATCGTGGCCGGGGAATCGGGCGGCGTCCAGCAAACGACCGTAACCACATCCAAGAATGCTGGGGACTTCTCGCTCGATTTTTCGAACTCGGACGGCTTCCATTTGGGGCAATTAATCACCTACGTGGGGTCCAACGGCGAGTTCTACACCGTCAAGATTGCCCGCATTGTCGGAAATACGGTTGTTCCAGACCGGCCATTGCCTGCGGCGATCTCCGTGGGTGCGGCGGTGTACTCGGTCTACGCAAACTTCTCCCATCCGAACGAGTTCGGGTACCGGGCTATTGCGGATGACGCTTTGAGGCAGCTGAGCGCTGAACAATCGATTGCTTACACCAGCCTGAATACGCACGACTGGGCGGCAGTCAGTGGCGCTTCGGTTGGCTCGGCGTCAGGCTCGGGGGACAGTGCGTACCTCTTCCCTGGGAATGCACAAGCTGGGTTGTTCAGTACCCAGGTCGATACCGTCGGGGTCGGATCGGGGGCTGCGTCCAACTGGGTGGCCCTGGAGCCTGGGACGTATCGCGCAACCTTGGACCTCAACCCTAAGGCTGTGCAGGACGGGGGTACCGCCAACGTTGTATTAACGGTCGAGTACCTGGATCAGCAAGGGGTCGCGTGGGGCATCGAGACGTTAAGCATATCAAGCCAAGGCGGCGTTGGCTCCCAAGAGATTAACTTCACAATCGGCCGCGCCGGGGCCGTGCGACTGATCGTGACGTCCAACGACCCCATCGTCGAACGCTTCTACCTGGGACGAATCACCTATAGCAAGATGTTGGGGGCGTTTCGTACCTTGGACAGGGGCAAGCACATCATGCTTGGCGACAGCTGGTTCGAGACGCCGGTTATTCAGAACAGGTTGGCTGAACGTTTGCCTAATGCGACGTTCATCAATGCAGGGCACGGAGGCGACAACGCCGCCAACCTCGCGGCCCGGGTCAATGGGTACGCTTCTGAAAACCCCGACTATGTTTGGGTGATGGTGGGAACGAATGACGCATATCAGGAGGTTACCCCGGCGAGCTTTTCGATCAACATCGGCCTTCTGCGTGCTCGAATTGCTGCGATGGGGGCGCAAGCCATTTTCTTCTCGCCCAGCGTGGGCGATGCTAACTACGCGGCGGCGCCTGGGCCTCGTCTGAACATCACACGCGCCTACGCCGTCAATACCGATTATTTGGACGGCGCTGTGCAGCCGGACGGGGTAGGTAACAGCCATCGCCAGGCTGGTCTTTACGCCCCACCTTTTACGGTCGGCCACACCGGCACCGTTGTGGTCGCGGCATCGCCCGGCACGATGAAATCTCCGGGCAGGATTCGATTCGCTGCCACACACGCCGCGCTGTCGGTCCGGGTTGGCTACTCCAGCACGCTACCTGTCGACGAGTACACCGTGCTATCGGATGTGGTTACGTTCCCGGTTGGGGCCACCGTCAAGGACTTTCTGTTGCCAAAAACCGGGAACGACGCCAAGTACCTGCTGATCGGTGTAGCAAATATGAGTGGCGGCAATGTGACGTCGTCGCTTGTGGCCGATGTGGCCTGGATTCAAGATTGACTCGAGGCATCGCGCTGTATAGTTCTCCGAAGGGATATAACCAAGAGGAGAGGTGAATGGATATAACGGCAGCGGTACTCATTAGTTTTTTGGTTGGCTATGCTTTGTTATGGGCGCCAATCGCATGGATTGGATGTGCGCTTTTCTCCTGGTTTCTGGCCAGGGAAAAAGGATACAGCGGATTCACGTGGTTCTTGTTGGGTTTATTGTTCGGCCCCGCTTCGCTGGTGGCGACTGCTGGGTTGCCCGATAGGACTGTCCACGCGAGCCCGGTATCCAGTTACGGAAAACTTGAGCCCAGAATTAGTGGGTAAAGCCTGAGGCCGTATCGGCCCATGACGCATAGGTTGTTTTATTTTTCGCCCCTTCATTGGGGCTTTTTTACGTCCATAACCAGCGGAGGCCATATGCCCCAAAGGATCCCAAAGATGAAGCTCGATGATGTCGCCATCTCAATCGCGAATCGCACGACCGAGGCTGGGGCGCTGACCGGCGTCGTGGGATGGCTTTCTCAGATCAACTGGATCGGCTGGGCTGGGGTGCTCATTGCCGCTTGTGGTCTCGTAGCTAACCTGATCTATCAGAGACGGCGCGATCGGCGAGAAAAGGCGCTGCATGCGGCCAGGATGGCGGCGCTGCGAGAAAGGTGTGATCTATGAGCGGCCGCGCCAAGCTTGCAACGGCGGTAGGTGCGGCGGCTATCGGTATTGCACTAAGTTTCGTTCCGCCCCATGAGGGCCGCAGCTTAGTTGCTTACCTTGATCCGGTCCGGATACCGACCATTTGTGAAGGCTGGACCAGAGACGTCAAGTTGGGTGACGTGGCGACGGATGCGGAATGCGATGCGTTGACGATCAAAGGCCTGGAAGAGGCCGACGCCATCTTCTTGCGTTGGGTGCCTGAATGGGTGCGCGCCAGCATGCCGGCATCCAGCTACGCAGCCTTTCTGTCCTTCATCTATAACGTGGGCCCAGGGGGGCGAGACGTCAAAGACGGGTTCGTGTGGCTCAAGTCGGGGCGGCATTCAACCATGCTGCGCAATTTGCAAGCGGGGGACGTGGCCGCTGCGTGCCAGCAGCTGCCTTTCTGGGTGTCGGCAGATGGGAAGAAACTTCGCGGTTTGGTAACTCGGCGGGCGGAGGAAATGAAGCTATGTCTATCCGAGCTCAATTAATCGGTGCGGCAGTTCTCGTGCTGTTGGGTATGGCGGCGGCTTGGATCGTGCAGGAATGGCGGCATGACGCTAAGCATGCTCGCCTGCAGGCTGCACATGCGCAACTGCTCGAGCAGCAAGCGCAGGCTGTGGTCGAATCGGTCCAGGCCGCTCGGAATGAAGAACAGCGGCGCACGGCCGCAGTGGAGAACGAACGTGATACTGCCATCGAACAAATTGAGGCGCTGGGTGCCGATGTGGCTGCTGGCCGTAGTTTGTCTGGCCGGCTGCGCACAGAACTCAACGCGCTACGTGCCCGCTACACAAGCCGCGATTCCGCCGCTGCCGTCCGAGGCTCGGGCGAGCAGGGTGCCGATCCCATCGGCGTGCTTATCGGGGTGCTTGAAGGGCTGGACCCAGCTGGGCGAGAGATCGCTGAATATGCTGATCGGCTCCGAATAGCGGGGCTGACTTGTGAGGGGACGTTTGACTCCTTGCAAGACAGGCCAACTAGGTGAACGAGCAGTAGTGATGCATTCAGCCGTTATAAATAGATCGGTTGACGGCATGATTAACCGAAAACTACAGCATTTTTGCTATTGGTTCTATCACATGAATTGGGGGTGTTCTATACAGCTCTGATTGCGCAATTACGCCTGAATATCCAATGCTCTCCTTTAGATATTTTTTCAGGGCGAGATAAAGGTCTTCGGGCGCTCTAGGGTCGATTAAAATACTATCAATTAGGCTATGTCCGTCGACTGGCACTTTCAAAAAGCGGCCGGCAGTTTTTTCGTGTTCGTCTTTAGGCTCGCGGTATAAGAGGATCCGAACTTCGGCCTCATGCTCGAAGGCGTTACGTTTCGCACATAGTAAATTTGCTGCCGTGGCTGGACTAAATAGCCCATTGCTCTGGGCTAAAGTAGTCTTAGTGAAGCCTTGCAATCCCTTAGTCGTTTTGTATTTGACGTCGGTGAGTCTGTATTGGTACTTCAAGTTGTTTTCTTTCTGATCTTGAATGAAGCCAACCACCGCCTGCTTGATTTTTTCCCTCGTGGTTCGAATGCGAACGCCTAAACGGTCAGGTGAGTAAATTCGCCACATTGCGTCAGACAACGACTTTTTACACCAACACTGAGCAAATATAGAGTCCTGATACTCATGTTGGATACGCACCTCATAGGGGTCATCCCATAATGACGGGTGTGAAAAGTGTAGTTGTCCATTTTTTAGAATGTCGACGGCGTGATCAAACTTCACTATACGGTAAAGGGTGTCTTTCTTGCTGTTCGTCATATTAACTAGCAGTATTTTAATGTGCGTATATGTTAAGGCCGACACAAGCTGTTCGTCTAATACTCTAACTTTCCGTCAATTGAATCAATGCCTTGCCGGTGCCAATACCTGACAACACGTTAGACAGTCAGTACCGGAATCAATAATTAAATCAATCGGCTAGGCGCGTTTCTCGACCCCTTGACCGAATACATAGTCATCGTGGCCTTGGTCGCAGTAGCGGCCATTGCGGTGTATCAAATGTTTGGCCAGGTGATACGGGCGCAAACCGCGGCCATGGCCAAAGAGCTTGCGGGCGAGGATGGCTCGGCTCAATCCCAGGCGGCGCAAACCGCGGCCGAGGCGGCAGCGGGTCAGGCGGCAGCCAAATCGCTGAAGTCCTTTACCGGCAATGCAGGGGCAGGTCAATGAGATCGGCCGTCTTGGCAGCCTTGCCTTCCGGGCCGCGCGGCCCGCTCCGGCAGCAGGGTCAGGCGTTGGTGCTGGGCTTGCTGCTTGCCGGGGTGGCCTCGCTGGCGCTGGTCCGGTACTTTGGCGTGGGCAAGGTGGTTGCCGCGCGGGCCAAGCAATTGCATGCGCTTGACGCGGCTGCCTATAGCGGCGCCTTGGTGCAGGCAAGGGCGTTGAATATGCTGGCTTATCTGAATCGCAGCCAAGTGGCGCATCAGGTGGCCATGGCGCATCTGGTAACGGTTGCGTCCTGGGCGATGCTTGGCGGCAATCAGGCGCGCCAGGCAGGTAGGGGCAATCCGCCTGTGTATCTTATTGGCATGCTGTTTGGCCCTGATCACGGGGCGGCGTATGCGGCGTCGCGTAGTGCGGCAGGTTTTGATCAAATGGCCAGGACGCAAGGCGAACTGGCCCATGCATACCAAGAGCACGACACCATTGTCCACGATGTTCTGCAAGCGGTGCAGCACGATATTGTGGCGTCGGTTCCCCGCGCCCGGCTGGAGGCCATGAACGAGGTTCTGGCAGCAAATTATTCACGTACGTCATTCGACCTGACGGTAGTTCATGACAACTGGCCGGGCGGCATTCAATTGCAGTCCGGGCTGGTGTCGCTGGCGCCATTCGTGCGCGAGGCCGCTGGGCTGTATGGCTTCCTGGATCCGCGCAACCACACGGCTCGCAATCCGTGGCCGGTCGATGCCCGCTGCTTGCATCTGCGCCATCAATTGCGGCGGCGCGGCTCTACGCAGCTTGATTCCGCAGGCCAATGGCAGTCGATCGACACACAGTCCTTCCATGCCTTGCGCTCTAATCGCTGGATTGGTTGTTACTACAGAGAATACGCAATGGGCTGGGGCTGGATCCCAAGCGCCGAGAATCAGCGTGTGGCCTATCCCTATGTCGACAATCCTCCCGATAATTTTTCGGCCCAGGATTTCTGGCGCTGGGTTCGTGATGCTACGAATTGGGACATTATTTCGGGCAACGCCAATCCTCTGGCCAACTCGCGCGCAGCAGCCGCCAGGCAGCGGTGGAGCGGTGGAGGCCTGGCGCCGTTTTATGATCTTGACACAGGCGCGACCCCACCCGATTCCGCCCTGGGCTTCACCGTAGAGCTACGTCATCCAGGGCCCGAGGAACTCACCATCTCTACACGCAGCGCCGCCCAGGCGTTCTTCAAGCGACCCGAGCCGCGTGCCGACAGCCGCAGCGAAGCCGCCAATCTATTCCATCCTTATTGGCAGGCGCGGCTGGCTCCGACAAAGCAGGGCGGGCAAGCCCTTGTGGAAGCCTTGGTGGCCATGGGTGTCTTGGTGCTGCTCTGGATAAGCATGGCGTGGCTCATGAAGTATCAGGATATGGCTTTGCAGGCTTCTCATGCCAGCCGCTACGCCGCGTTTGCACTCACGCGCGAGCCGCCTGCGTTGCCGTTGCAAGAAGCCCGCGACCATTTCTTTATGGGGCAAACCCATCAGTGGGCCGATCAGCGCGGCGAACAGGTGCTGGATAGCGTACGCAGCGACGTCAAGCTCGATGTCGCGCGGCTATCGCCGCTGTCTGGCTTGGCACAGGCGGGTGCGCATGCGGCCCATGCCGATGGCTTGCGCAAGCAGTGGCACGTGGCGGATCAGGGGCTGGTGCAAGCGCAGGTGTCGGTAGACCCCGAAAATGGGCTTTATCCCGCGTTGTCCCGGCAAACAACTATTCTGGTTCATGCGGGGCATGCGCAGGGTGATCTACATACTCAGCAACGCGTGGCGGACTCGACAATCGCATGGCGGGGTGCAGCGGACACGTCCATTGCGCTTTCCCAAAGGGTAGCAGGGGCCATGCAGGCAGTGGACTTGGCCTGGGGTCGGGAAGCCGTCAACCTGGACTGGTTGACTCCTTGGAGTGGCATGGTGCCCGCTCGCCATACGATGGGAGAGACGCCATGAGCTGTCGCTTGTTCGGTCTGGTTGCGCTGTGCTGTGTTTCCATAGGCATGGCGCGCGCAGGCCCGGCTTTCCTGGCGGAACTTTCGGCGCACGCAGGCACGGAGCTGCGTTGGTCCGACCCCCAGGAACTGTCGTTATACAGCCAGCCGGTTCATGTGCGTCAATTTTCATCCAGCCTGGAGCTGCCCGAGGTCGCAGCCAGGCTGGCTGCGCATCAAGATCGCTTCCAGCGTGTCCTGGTTTCACACAACACGATCTTGCTATCGGGCATGGCGCGCGAGTGGCATTGGGTGGCTCAGCTAAGCAAGACAGGCGGCGGTGTCAATGGCATGGTTTCCACCCTGCATGTCCCACCTTTTCATCCGGAGCGGGTTTCGGCACAGGGAATGCCTGGGTCGTCGTCCTGGCTGGTTCCCGAGGCACTGTTGCGACATCGCCAGCGCATTGACGCCGGCTCGACACCTGTTGTTCAAGAAATCCACACGGCGGGTTTGCCTGAATCCGAGTTCTTGGCGAGGGCGGAGCAGCACCTGAGGGCCTGGGGCTGGCGTAAGGGTTCTTCGCCGGGTTGGCTGGCTGGCGGACAAGCCTGGCAGCGCGGTAAGGAAAATATTGTCCTGCGCGTGACGCCTGTTTCCGTTCCCGGCCAAGCGGCCATTTTTCTACACCGGTTCTAATTCGATAAGCGAGTACGCCATGCGCATGCCTCTTTCCCGTCGTTCGATGATCATGTTGTGCGTGGCGCTGGTTTCAGGGCTTTGCGCCGCCTGGGCCGCCCGCCAGCATATACAAGGACGTATACAGCAAATTGAAGAGGAGGCGCGTGTGCCCATGGTCGAACGGGTGGTGGCAGCCTATGATCTGGCCCCGGGTACGCGCATCGGTCCAGAACATGTTGCGGTGCGTCAATTCCCGCGCGGCTTAAGCTCCAGTGACAGCTTGACGCCGGAGCGTTACCGCGAAATTGAAGGCAGCTTGCTGATCGCACCCCTGCGCGCTGGTGATCCCATTTTGCTGGTGCATGCGGCAGCGGAGCACCATGCGCCGTTCTCGGGCAGGTTGGGGCTGGGGCGACGGGCCATCACTATGCCGGTGGACACGATTAACTCGGTATCCGGCCTGCTTGAACCCGGCGACCTGATCGATCTGTATGTTTCGTTCGATTATCAGCGTCGCAGGGTGACTGCGCCGTTGCTGCAAGGTGTGCTGGTGCTGGCCACTGGCACGAATAGCGGGCAAGGGGAGCGAGCTTCGGCGAATACCGGGGGATATTCCACAGTGACGCTGGATACTTCCCCGGAGGATGCAATCAAGCTTGTTGCCGCGCGGCAAGGTGGGACCATTACCGCGCTTTTGCGGCGGCCGGATGATGGCCAGCCCACGCAAAAGGCGGTGCGGGGGGATCTGGCCAGCCTGTTGGGCGTCAACACCAGCCTGCCCGTGCCTCGCGCAAAGAACGCCCCGGTTATCTATGGTGATCGGCCGGGACGTTCTGTCGCAAGCCTGCAAGCGCGCCCTGTCAACAGGCAGGCAAGCGGCATATTCGATTTGCCCTATCGGCCTGAATTGGTCAGTGCCTGGTTAAATGCCGCCATCCAGGAAGAAGCCGGGTTTGGGCAAGGCTCTACCGCGTCGGGTATGCAGGAACCCAATTGGACCCTGGCCGAACATCTGGGCGAAAGCAATGTGGACCATTAGCGCGATGTCTTTCCTTGTTCTTCGAGCGTCGAGATTCTCCGCGTTAGGTCTTGCTCTGCTGCTGGCATGTGCTGTTCAAGCCCAAGAGAGCCTGCTTACTCTTCAAGTTGGCGAAGTCAAGGTGCTGGCGGTGCCGGACGTGGCTCGTGTGGCTGTGGGGGATGGCCAGGTGATCAATGCGGTCACGACTGAAGAAAAGGAAGTCATTATCTTCGCGCGCAACGAAGGTTCCACGGCCTTGCAGATCTGGGCGTCCAACGGTGAGCGCCATCGGTATCAGGTGGAGGTGGCCGCCGAAGGCGCGCGTCAGGTACGGGAAGAGCTGCGCGCCGTGCTTGAACGTATTCCCAATGCCCGTATTTCCCCAGTGGGCGACAAGCTGGTGGTCGAGGGCGATGAGTTGTCCGATTCCGACCGTGAGCGTATCGCGGCGCTCGCGCAGCGCTATCCCCAGCTTCTGGACTTTACCGGCCAGGTCGGTTGGGATCGCATGGTGCTGCTGGATGTCCAGGTCCTTGAGGTTCCGCGCTCAAAACTCCAGGAGCTGGGTGTGCGCTGGAATCCCGAGACGGAAGGAGGGTTTCATGCGGGATTGGCCTGGGATGGGGGCAGTCGGGGCCTGGAAGCCAGGCCGGGAACCGGTGGTTCCGTATCTCCCATGCCGATGCCTTTTCCAACCGCAAGTGTTGCCGGCTATTTTGGGGTCAACGCATTATTGTCGGCACGGATCAATGCAATGGCGCAAAGCGGCACGGCGTTAATGCTTGCTCAGCCGCAGCTATTAACGCGCAGCGGATCGACCGCTGAATTCCTGGCAGGAGGCGAGGTTCCCTATTCGTCAACCGACCGTAACGGTAACGCCACCACGCTATTCAAGCCCTATGGCGTGTCGCTGCGTATCACGCCCAGGCTGGAGCGCAATGGCGTCGTGCGTTCGAGGATCGAGATTGAAGTCAGCTCCATTGATTCCGCCTTGTCCATACCCACGGGCCCGTCACTGAAAACCCGGCGTGCGGCCACCGAGTTCAATGTACGGTCGGGTCAAACCTTGGTCATGGCGGGCTTCTTGTCTCGCGAGGAGTCGCGCAACGTCAATAAGGTTCCGGGGCTTGGGGATATCCCCTTGCTTGGCGGGGTGTTCAAGTCCACAAGGCTGCAACATACCGAAACGGAGTTGGCGATTTTCGTGACGCCGATTGTGGTCTCGGCAGAGCATCCCGATCTCATGCACCGAGTGGAAAAGGGCAGGAATATTCTTGCTTCGACCTTCAAAGAGCCCGAAGTGCTGAATGTGCCCGTGCGCCCCGTCGATGCGTTGCCTCTTTCGGTCGATGACAACAACTCATTAGGTTGGAATCCTTATCAGGGGAAGGGGTCGCAATGGGGTTCTGAGGGTCAGGGCAGTGACAAGCAGGTCTTGTCGCCGGACGGTCTAGCGAGGTTTGAATTGCAACAGAGCATGGGCGGACGCGAGAATGGAAAATCCAATTGAACCCGTTTCCCTGGTGCTTGATATCCGCTACGAAAGCGGGGCAACGCTTAGCCACAGGGCGGCGCTTCCCTTGCTTATCGGCCGCTCGCCGGAGTGCGGCTTGCAACTGGCATCGTGGCGTGTCGCCAAGCGTCACGCCAGTATTGTCGAAGGTGAGCAAGGGCTGTATATCGATGATCATGGTTCGCTTAGCGGCACTCTGGTCAACGGGAAGCGGGTTTCCCATTACGGACCATTGCAGACCCAGGATGAAATCGTGATCGGCCCGTGCCTGGTCACGTTGGGCGTCTTGAAAACTCACGCGGCTCAAACTAAGGTTCCAGATCCCGGTGTTGTTTCTGCCAGCACAGACATAGCCGAACGGCGGGATGACGCTGGAAATGCAGGTCATGCAGACACGGCGGCTCTGGAAGATACCAGTGCGGACCAGACGGGAAACGTCGCCCAGAATGCTTCGGATGACGTGTATCATCGCCGTCGGCTTCACCGGGCCCTGCTGGACGCCCTGGACTTGCGTCGCCGGGATATAGGCTCCTTAAGCGATGCCGCCTTGCGGGCGCATGCCACGACGGTGCTGGCCGACATCTTGCTGAAGGATGCCGAACTACCCGCGACTGCCGATCGCCAGAGTTTGTTGCAAGCCGTTGTTAACGAAGCGGTAGGGCTCGGGCCTCTGGAACCCTTGCTGGCCGATCCAGCCATCTCGGAAATCATGGTCAATCGCCACGATGAAATCTTTGTGGAAACGGCGGGGGTGCTGAAACGACATTCCGCTGGATTCAGCAGCGAGCAGGCGGTATTGGGTGCCATTGAACGTATTGTCTCCCCTTTGGGCCGGCGCATCGATGAAAGCTCCCCCATGGTGGATGGCCGCCTGAAAGACGGATCTCGCATCAATGCCGTGATTCCCCCTGTGGCCTTGCGTGGAGCCAGCATCACGATACGGAAGTTTCCGTCCACCCGGCCCGACAGGCAGGACCTCTTGCGCGTCGGCGCGCTGGATACGCATATGTGGGCGTTTCTGGAAGCCTGTGTGCGGGGCCGCAAGAACATCATTGTTTCGGGTGGCACAGGTTCTGGAAAGACCACGTTGCTTAACGTTCTGTCTAACTGCATTCCCGATTCGGAGCGCGTGGTAACCATAGAGGATGCCGCCGAACTTCAACTTGATCATGGCAATCTGGTCACGCTGGAAGCACGCCCGCCCAATCTGGAGGGGCGTGGCCAGATTCTGATTCGCGACCTGGTGCGCAATGCATTGCGGATGCGGCCCGATCGCATCGTCGTGGGCGAGTGCCGTGGGGCGGAAGCATTCGACATGCTGGCGGCGATGAATACGGGCCATGAGGGTTCCCTGACCACCTTGCATGCAAACAGCCCGCGTGATGCCCTGGGCAGGCTTGAAACCATGATACTGATGGCCGGAATGGATTTGCCGCTTGTTGCGGTGCGAGAACACATCGCCTCGAGCATCGACCTTCTGGTTCAACAGGTACGTCTGGGTAACGGGCGCCGGTTGATCAGCGCTATTGTGGAGGTCAGCGGTATAGAAAGCGGGCGGATTCAAGTCCAGCCTTTGTTCACCTATCGCCACCGGCCGTCGCCGACATTCGAGGGTTGTGGCGTCTTGCCTGACTTTTTGGGAAAGGATGACGGCAATGCATTTGCCGGAATAAACGTTGATCTGTTCAGCCACAGCACAGCCGTGCAGGACGGTGGCGCGTCATTTGGCGACACGGAAAGGAACAAGCCATGATGGTCATTACTGTAATTGGCTGCCTTGTCGTGGCAGGGGTCCTGGCCTGGCTGGCATACGGTTGGGTAACGGTCGGCCTGCAGCGCTATCACACGGCCTTCACTCGCCAGGCCGAGAATAGGCTTGAGGAGTTCTTCCTTTTTCTTGACCCCGCGCAGCTGTGGGTCGCGAACTTGCTGGTATGCGCAGCGCTGTTTGTTTTCGTGGGGTTGATAACAATGAATGCCTGGTTAGGCGGCGCAGCAGCAACAGCGGGTTTATTGGCGCCTCGATTAATGATTGCCGCTCTCAAGCGCAGGCGCATGGCCCGGTTCGAAGCCCAATTACCCGATCTATTACTGTCGCTGGCCGGCGCCTTGCGAGCGGGTTCGGCCGTGCCGACAGCCTTGCGGCACATTGTGCCAAGATCACCTTCTCCTTTGGCGCAGGAATTTGGTTTGTTGCTGCGCGAGCAGCGCATGGGGGTTGGGTTTGAGCAAGCGCTTACTCAACTGTATGGACGGGTGCCCACCGAAGGCACCGCCCTCCTGGTGTCGGCATTGAAGATTGCCGTAAATAACGGCGGAAACCTGGCCGAAACGCTGGAGCGTATCGCCAACACCTTGAGATCGCGACTGCATTTGCAGGGGCGAATCCGCGCCTTGACCTCGCAAGGCAGACTGCAGGCGTGGGTGATGGCAGCGTTGCCGTTTTTCCTGGCCCTGGTACTAAGCGGGTTGGAACCTCACGCCATGTCCCTGCTATGGACCACGCCTATGGGTTGGGGCGTGATCGTGGTTGTCCTGGTGCTGGAGGTTGCGGGGTTCTTGTTGATTCGCCGAATTGTCGCGATCGAGGTCTAGTCGGCCATGCTGTTCTGGATCAGTTGCCTGTTGGCTGCCGTGTCTTTGCACTGCGTCGTGTGGATCATGACGGGGCCCTTGCGCGGCGCCAATCATGGACGTCCGGCAGGCCAACATGTCCTGATTAAACTGGCGTGGCCATGGATACACGCCGCATCCTTGGCGTGCGCGCCATTCTTGACCTGGGGTGCCCGGCGGACCTTGGAATCGCGCTTGCGCCTGGCCGGACTGGGTGGCCAGTGGAAGCCCGAGCACATTGCGGGCATGCAGGTAGTGGGGTTTGGTCTGGGCGCGGGTGTGCCGTCCCTGGTTGTTCTTATGGATGTTCCCATAGGAGCGACCGAGGTAGTTGCAGCCGTGCTTGCCATGCTGGCTGGTGGGTGGTGGCCACGGCATTGGGTGCATTCACAAGGCCTGGCCAGACAACGCATGATGCTGCGCGAGTTCCCCTTTCTGCTGGACATGGCCACGCTTTGTGTCGAAGCCGGGCTGAACCTGCAAGGCGCGTTGCAGCAAGCCGCCGAGCATGGTCCGGCGGGGCCGCTGCGCGACGAATTGCGTTATGCGCTGGCGGATATTCGAGCCGGGGTGGTGCGCCTGGTGGCCCTTCAGCAGCTTGCCGACCGCACGGCCTTGCCGTCGGTGCAGCAGTTGGTGATGTCATTGGCCCAGGCCGATCAACTGGGCATGAGCTTGGGGCCGTTGCTTAGGGCGCAGTCCGAGCAGCATCGCACAGAGCGGTTCTTGCGCGCAGAAAAGCTGGCGCTGGAAGCGCCCGTGAAAATGCTTGTCCCCATGGTGTGCTGCATTTTTCCATGCACCTTCCTGATTATCGGCTTTCCCATCGCCATCAAGCTGATGGATTGGGGGCTGCAATGATTCCTTATACGATTCAGCCCGAGCTTCAAATACTCCTGGCCGCCTGCTTTAGGCAGCGCTTGCTGGGTTTGTTGGGCCGTCCGCCGTTGCTGCGGCATCAGGCGCTATGGTTGTTGCCGTGTAAAGCCATCCATACCGTTGGCATGCGTTATTCCATCGATGTGGTGTTCCTGGATCGGCAGTGGCGTATAGTCCGCATCGAATCCTACGTGGCCCCGGGTAGGGCGCTGGTGTGCTTCAAAGCGCATTCCGTGGTGGAGTTTTCCGCCGGATTCTGCCAGTCGTGTCCCGATTTCCCGGAACGTCTTCGCCGCGCGCTGGCCGTCGCCCAAAATTTTCCTGCACCGTATACACTTTCAGCATGAGCAAGGCATTTGTAAAAGAATCGAACGACGATGACGACGACGACCTCGGTCCCGAGGCCGTGCGTCTGCCCGAGGGCGCCAAGAACTATATAACCACGCAAGGCTATAACCGCTTGCGGGCGGAACTGGTGCATTTGATGAATGAAGAACGGCCGTCGGTCGTTCAGGTGGTGTCGTGGGCGGCATCCAACGGAGACCGTTCCGAGAACGGGGATTACCTTTATGGCAAGAAGCGGCTACGCGAGATTGATCGCCGCATCCGCTTCCTGACCAAGCGCCTGGAAATCGCCGAAGTGGTCGAACCGTCCTCACAGCCCAATAAGGATCGGGCGTTTTTTGGCGCTACGGTGGTGTATTCCGACAAGGTCGGCGAGGAGTTCCGGGTCACTATCGTGGGCGTGGACGAGGCCGAGCCCTTGCAGGGCAAGATCAGTTGGATTTCGCCGGTGGCGCGCGCTTTGCTGAAGGCCCGCGAAGGCGATACGGTTACGCTGCGCACCCCGGCCGGCATCGACGAACTGGACATTCTCGAAATCCTTTATCCGGACACGCCGGACGATTCCCACTAGGTCGAAGTTCTTCTTCGTGCGTACTTGGTAAAATGGCGGTCTTCCTCCTATTTTTTCCTGCGCAACTATCGTGATCTTCATCCAGCATCTTCCCGGGGCTTCGGTTTTATCGTCCTTTCGCCGCGAGCGTCTCTTACAGCGGTTTGCCCGGCTGGATCTGCCGGTGGGCGATATCCAGGGCCATTACGAGCATTATGTCTGGACGGCGCAGGCGCTGCCCGAAACCGAGTGCGCACGCCTGGAGGCGTTGCTGGACTATACCGAAGGCCAGCTTGCTTCGGCGCCGGTCAAACCGGCTAAGCACGACCTGATTCTCAGGGTGTTTCCCCGACTTGGCACGATTTCACCCTGGGCCAGCAAGGCCACCGACATCGCGCATAACTGCGGGTTTGGCGATGTTCGGCGCATCGAGCGTGGCGTGCGCTACACCATCAAGCCATCCCGGGGCCTGCTGGGCTCCCAAACCTTAAGTGCTGATCAGCTTAAGCAGGTGGCGGCTTGCCTGCACGACCGCATGACGGAAATGGTGGTCGACGAGCAGTTCACCGGCGCGGCGTTGTTTGAGTCGCTACCGGGCAAACCCATGCTGTCCATCCCCGTCATTGAGCAGGGCCGGGCCGCGCTGGTTGAGGCCAACGTCAGTTTGGGGCTGGCCCTGTCCGACGATGAAATCGATTACCTGGACGAATCGTTCCAGCAGTTGGGGCGCAACCCGACCGATGTCGAGCTCATGATGTTCGCCCAGGCCAATAGTGAACACTGCCGTCACAAAATCTTCAATGCGCAGTGGGTGATCGACGGACAAGAGCAATCCAACACCCTGTTCGGGATGATACGCGCGACCCATGCAGCCCAGCCTCATGGCACGGTGGTGGCCTATTCGGATAACGCCGCCATTATGCAAGGGGGGCCGGCACGCGTGTTTTACGCCGGCTTGCCGTTGGGGGCCGAAGCGCATGCCGGGGAAAACAGAGCGACGGATGGTGTAAGCGATGCCGCAGCGCAGCCACCGACCGTATATCGAACACACGATGCCGTCATGCATACCCTGATGAAGGTGGAAACGCATAACCATCCTACCGCCATTGCGCCCTTTGCCGGCGCAGCCACAGGGGCGGGCGGTGAAATTCGCGATGAAGGCGCTACGGGGCGGGGTTCCAAGCCCAAGGCGGGCCTGACAGGGTTTACCGTGTCCAACCTGTGTGTCGACGATGCGCCTGAGCCGTGGGAGCAGGACGCCTATGGACGCCCTGACCGCATCGCCAGCCCACTAAGCATCATGATCGAGGGGCCTCTTGGAGGCGCAGCCTTCAATAATGAGTTCGGTCGGCCCAATCTGCTGGGCTACTTTCGCAGTTTCGAGCAGACGGCGGGCGGCACCCGCTGGGGCTACCACAAGCCCATCATGATTGCCGGAGGCCTGGGTGTGATCGACCAGGCGTTGACGCACAAAGATCCCATTCCTCCCGGCGCCTTGCTGATCCAGTTGGGCGGGCCGGGCATGCGGATCGGCATGGGTGGCGGGGCAGCCTCCAGTGTCAGTGTGGGCGCCAACACAGCCGATCTGGATTTCAATTCCGTTCAGCGGGGAAACCCGGAAATCGAGCGGCGTGCGCAGGAAGTCATCGACCGTTGCTGGCAGCAAGGGGTCGACAACCCCGTGCTTGCGATTCACGACGTGGGGGCCGGGGGCCTGTCCAACGCGTTTCCAGAACTGGTCAATGACGCATCGCGCGGTGCGGTGTTTGAACTGACCCAGGTGCATCTGGAAGAGTCCGGCCTGTCGCCGGCTGAAATCTGGAGCAACGAAGCCCAGGAGCGCTATGTCCTGGCTGTGCTGCCCGGCGATCTGGATCGCTTTGACACCATCGCACAGCGGGAGCGCTGTCCGTACGCAGTTATCGGCGTGGCAACCGAAGAGCGTCAGTTGCGGGTCACCTTGGGCGAAGGTCTGCCCGGGCTGGCAGAAGCATCAACAGCCACGACTCCGTTGCTTGCCGAAGACAAGGCCGACGGCGTGCGGCCAGTTGATGTGCCGATTGATGTCATTTTGGGCAAACCGCCACGCATGACACGCGACGTGCAGCGTCTGCCGGGCGTGCGCGAGCCGCTCGATCTGGCCGGCTTATCGCTGGAGGACGCCGTTGTGCGCGTTTTGCGCCATCCCACGGTGGCCAACAAGACCTTTTTGATCACCATTGGCGATCGCACGGTCGGCGGCTTGAGCAGCCGCGACCAAATGGTTGGGCCATGGCAGGTGCCGGTGGCCGATTGCGCCGTCACCCTCGTCGATTTTGAAGGCGTGCGCGGCGAAGCCATGGCCATGGGCGAACGCACCCCTCTGGCGATCATCGATGCGCCGGCTTCGGGCCGGATGGCCGTTGCCGAGGCCTTGACGAATCTGGTGGCGGCCGATGTGGCCACCCTGCAAGACATCAAACTGTCGGCGAACTGGATGGCTGCCTGCGGCACACCCGGGCAAGACGCGGCTTTGTACGATACGGTGTCGGCGGTCAGCGATTGGTGTCAGCATTTGGGCTTATCCATTCCTGTAGGCAAGGATTCGCTTTCCATGCGCACCGACTGGCAGGCCGACGGCCAGGATCGCCAGGTGGTATCCCCGGTTTCACTGATTGTGACGGCGTTCGCGCCAGTCGGCGATGTGCGCGCCACTCTTACGCCGCAACTGCGCACCGATGCCGGCGAGACCGTACTGATTCTTATTGATCTGGGCTTGGGCCGGCAGCGTTTGGGCGGTTCGATTCTGGCCCAGGTGTTCGGCCAGGCGGGCGACGACGCGCCAGACATGCACGATGCCGGGATTATGGTGGCGTTTTTCCGCACAATGCGTCAATTGGTGCGCGATGGCCACATTCTGGCCTATCACGACCGCTCGGATGGTGGGCTGCTCGCGACCGTAGCCGAAATGGCGTTTGCGGGCCGGGTGGGTGTCTCCGTGAATCTCGACATGTTGACCATTGATCCGCATGCGGCTGATTGGGGCGATTACAAAATCCGGCCGGAACAGGTTGCCGTGCAACGCGATGAAATCACGCTGAAAGCCTTGTTCGCGGAAGAGGCGGGAGCGGTGATCCAGGTGCCGTTGGCTCAGCGGGACGAGGTCATGGGTCAGTTGCGGTCGGCCGGCCTGTCCGCGCATTCGCATGTGATTGGCGGCTTGAACCAGGTTGATGAAATCCAGTTCTACCGGGATGGAAAGTGTATTTACCAGAAGCCACGGGTGGATCTGGCGTTGCACTGGAGCGAGGTCAGCCGGCGCATCATGGCGCTTCGCGACAACCCCGATTGCGCTCAGGCCGAGTTCGATGTCTGGAAGAACACTAACGACCCAGGCCTGGCGCCGCAGGTGGATTTCGATCCGCAGGAAGATATCGCCGCGCCGTTCATTAACACGGGCGTGCGACCGCGTGTGGCCATCCTGCGTGAGCAGGGGTGCAACAGCCAGGTGGAAATGGCCTGGGCCTTCGACAAGGCGGGGTTCCAGGCGATTGACGTCCACATGACTGATCTGCTGTCGGGCCGTCAGGATTTGACGGACATGCAGGGCCTGGTGGCTGTTGGCGGCTTCAGCTACGGCGACGTGCTGGGCGCAGGCGAAGGCTGGGCTCGCACCATACGCTTCAACCAGCAGCTTGCCGACCAGTTCGCGGCTTATTTCGACCGTGCCGATACCTTTGCGCTAGGTGTTTGCAATGGCTGCCAGATGATGGCCGCGTTGGCCGACATGATCCCCGGGGCTGGCCATTGGCCGCGTTTCACCCGCAATCAGTCGGAAAAGTACGAGGCCAGGCTGTCCCTGGTCGAGATTGCCGATTCACCGTCCCTGTTTTTACAGGGAATGGCCGGAACGCGTTTGCCGATTGCGGTGGCGCATGGCGAAGGCTTTGCCAATTTCTCGGGGCAGGGCGATGCGGGCAAGGCCCTGGGTGTCCTCTATTATGTGGATCATGACGGCAAGCGCACCGAAGCATACCCCTTCAACCCCAATGGCAGTCCAGGCGGTCTGGCGGGAGTCAGCACGGCCGACGGCCGTTTCACCATCATGATGCCGCACCCCGAGCGGGTTACGCGCAACGTCATGATGTCCTGGTCGCCGGAGAAATGGGGTGAGCTCGACCAGGGCGGCGACGCCAGTCCGTGGCTGCGCATGTTCCGCAATGCCAGGGTCTGGATGGGTTGAAGGCAAACCCGGCCCGCTTTCAGGCTGCGCGCCCGGGCCGGGATGAAAAAAGCGGTTCAAGCCCGGTTCGCACGGGCAACGTCTTCCTACTTCAGCGTATAATCTTGCTTTGCGTATGGAGCAAACTCAATGCGTCTCATCAAAAAAGCATTGACCTTCGACGATGTTCTGTTGGTCCCTGCATTCTCACAAGTCCTGCCGCGCGATACTTCTCTGGCCACTCAGTTCACGCGCGACATCAAGCTGAATATTCCCCTGGTTTCCGCCGCCATGGATACCGTCACCGAGTCTAGGCTGGCCATTGCCATGGCTCAGGAAGGCGGCATCGGCATCATCCACAAGAACCTTTCCGCCGACGAGCAGGCCCGTGAAGTCTCCCGCGTCAAGCGCCACGAGTTCGGGATCGTTATCGATCCGGTGACCGTCACGCCAACCATGAAGGTGCGCGACGCCATCGCGTTGCAGCGCCAGCACGGTTTCTCGGGGCTGCCGGTCGTGGAAGGCGGCAAGCTGGTGGGTATTGTCACCAATCGCGATTTACGCTTCGAAGACCGGCTTGATGTCCCGCTGCGCGAAATCATGACGCCGCAAGAGCGCCTGGTCACCATGAGGGAAGGCGCGACCCTCGATGAAGCGCAATCGCTGATGCACAAGCATCGTCTCGAACGGGTGCTTATCGTCAACGAGGCCTTCCAGTTGCGCGGGCTGGCCACCGTCAAGGACATCGTCAAGAATACCGAACATCCCTACGCGTCCAAAGACTCGCAAGGCCAGCTAAGGGTAGGCGCGGCTGTTGGGGTGGGTGACGGCACCGAGGAGCGCGTCGAAAAGCTCGCTGCTGCAGGCGTGGATGTGATTGTGGTGGATACCGCCCATGGCCATTCCGCTGGTGTCATCGAGCGGGTGCGTTGGGTCAAGTCGAATTATCCAAGAATTCAGGTGGTCGGCGGCAATATCGCCACCGCCGCTGCCGCTAAGGCATTGGTCGACGCGGGCGCCGATTGCGTCAAGGTGGGAATCGGGCCAGGCTCCATCTGCACCACGCGTATTGTCGCCGGCGTGGGTGTCCCGCAAATCACGGCCATTGCCGATGTGTCCGAGGCCTTGCAGGGCAGCGGCGTCCCATTGATTGCCGACGGCGGCATCCGGTATTCGGGCGATGTGGCCAAGGCGTTGGCCGCGGGCGCATTCACCTGCATGATGGGCGGCATGTTTGCGGGCACAGAAGAATCCCCCGGCGAAGTGGTCCTGTTCCAGGGGCGTTCCTACAAATCGTACCGAGGCATGGGCAGTGTGGGCGCCATGGCCGATGGTTCGGCCGACCGCTATTTTCAAGATCCAGCCAATAACGCCGATAAGCTCGTGCCTGAAGGCATCGAGGGCAGGGTGCCCTATAAGGGCAGCGTCATTGCCATCATCTATCAATTGGTGGGGGGCATTCGCGCATCCATGGGTTATTGCGGTTGCGCCTCGATCGAAGACATGCGCACCAAAGCTGAGTTCGTGGAAATCACCTCGGCGGGTGTGCGCGAGTCTCATGTCCACGATGTCCAGATCACCAAAGAAGCGCCCAACTACCGGGCGGACTAGGGCCTAACCTCCACAAGCGCACTCCAACATGCATCAGCGAATTCTTATTCTTGATTACGGATCACAAGTTACCCAGCTTATTGCGCGTCGCGTGCGCGAAGCGGGTGTGTATTGCGAGATTCATCCGGGCGATGTGGATGGTGATTTCATCGCGGCCCAGCAGGGGCTTCAGGGCATTATCTTGTCGGGTAGCCACGCATCGGCCTATCACGAAGATTCCTTGCGTGTTCCGGCGCAGGTATTCGAAGCCGGAGTGCCCGTGTTGGGCATTTGCTACGGCATGCAAGCCATGGCGCTTCAGTTGGGCGGCAGGGTCGAATGGTCGGATCACCGCGAGTTCGGCTATGCCGAAGTGCGCGCGCGCGGCCACACACGTTTGCTCGAGGGCCTTGAGGATTTCAGCACGCCCGAAGGGCATGGCATGCTTAAAGTCTGGATGAGCCATGGCGACAAAGTGACGCAGTTGCCGCCGGGGTTCAAGCTGATGGCGTCTACCGATTCCTGCCCCATTGCGGGCATGGCCGACGAGGATCGCCACTTTTACGGCGTTCAGTTTCACCCTGAAGTCACGCACACTACGCAAGGTCAAGCCATCTTGGCGCGTTTCGTCAACGACATCTGTGGTTGCGGTGGTGACTGGAACATGCCGGATTACGTCAGCGAAGCTGTTGCGGCCATCCGTGAACAAGTCGGTGCCGACGAAGTCATCTTGGGCTTGTCGGGTGGGGTCGATTCTTCGGTTGCCGCCGCACTGATTCACAAAGCCATCGGCGACCAACTAACCTGCGTGTTCGTGGATCATGGCCTGCTGCGCCTGAATGAAGGCGAACAGGTCATGGCCACCTTCCGCGACCACTTCGGTATGAAGATCATCCATATCGATGCCACTGAACAGTTCATGGGCAAGCTAGCCGGGGTGTCCGACCCCGAGGCCAAGCGCAAGATCATAGGCCGTGAATTTGTCGAAGTGTTCCAGGAAGAGGCCGGCAAACTGCCCAACGCACGTTGGTTGGCCCAGGGCACGATTTATCCTGATGTTATTGAATCGGCCAGCGCCAAGTCCGGCAAGGCGGTTGCCATCAAATCCCACCACAACGTGGGCGGCTTGCCCGACACCTTGAATTTGAAGTTGCTGGAACCCTTACGCGAATTGTTCAAGGATGAAGTGCGCAAGCTGGGCGTGGCCCTGGGCCTGCCGCCCGCCATGGTCTATCGCCACCCCTTTCCAGGGCCCGGCTTGGGCGTACGCATTCTTGGCGAGGTCAAGAAAGACTACGCCGACATGCTGCGCCGCGCCGATGCCATTTTTATTGAAGAGTTGCGCAAAACGGAAGACCCCGTCAGCGGCAAGAACTGGTACGACCTGACCTCCCAAGCATTTGGGGTGTTCCTGCCGGTAAAGTCAGTGGGCGTCATGGGCGACGGTCGAACCTACGACTACGTCGTGGCCTTGCGAGCAGTGCAGACCACCGATTTCATGACGGCCGACTGGGCCGAGTTGCCGTATGCGTTGCTAAAGAAGGTGTCCTCGCGCATTATCAACGAGGTTCGAGGCATTAATCGTGTGACGTACGACGTGTCAAGCAAACCGCCGGCGACGATTGAGTGGGAATGATTTGCGGCCTGGCAGCATAAAGCAGTAACAGGCATTAAAACGACGGAGAGCCAGCATTTATGCGGATCTCCGTTTTTTCGTGTGGCGTTGTCTGGCAGTACTAAGCAGCGCCAAGCAGGTATTCGGGATGGTATTAATGAGGGTATTGGAGGTGCGCTATGATGGCGGCGAGCCCAATACCATCCATTGATAATCTTGTGCAGGATGGTATTGGAATACCCTATCTTATTGATATTAATAAGGTATTTGGAAATAAATAGCTTAGTGGAAAGATGGTATTGAGGTCGTAATGCAATACCATCCTCGCGGTTTTTATAACCGGTAAGTTATTGATTTTGCAAAGGAATAGTGTGTTAACCGATACCATACTTCGCAATACTAAGCCGCGCGATAAACAGTACAAGCTTGCCGACCGTGAAGGTTTGTACGTTGCTGTCAGCGTAACGGGCACGATTTCATTTCGCTATAACTACCGATTAAATAGCCGCAGCGAAACACTTACCTTCGGGCGGTATGGAGCTGATGGTATTACGCTTGCCGAAGCGCGAAACATGCTCCAAGAAGCTAAGAAAAAGATCGCGGCAGGCCAATCACCCGCACAGGATAAAGCCCGTAGCAAAGGTAAATTACGGGCTGAAAAAAGATTTGGTGTCTGGGCGCAAGAGTACTTACGTGGCCACGAGATGGCCGAGTCTACCCGCGATATGCGCCGATCCGTGTATGTGCGCGACCTCAAACCCTTTTTTGCCAATCGGCTTCTGCACGAGATTACCGAAGAGGATGTGCGTGGTCGTGCAAATATCATCGTCGAACGTGGTGCTCCAGCTACCGCTGTGATGGCCAGAGAGATCGTCATGATGATCTACCGGTGGGCAGGGGCGCGTGGCTACAAAGGTGAAAATCCGGCAGCGGGTATACCGCCCACATCGATTGCTCGATTTAAAGCCCGTGATCGATCACTTGGCCCCGACGAGATTGGGTTGCTTTATACCTATTTGGATCGCATTGGCACCAGCCCGGTGATTCGCCTGGGTCTACGGCTGTTGCTGCTTACGATGGTGCGCAAGTCCGAGCTGATCGAAGCAACCTGGGATGAAGTGAGTTTCACGGATGCGGTGTGGAGCATTCCTGCAGCAAGAATGAAACGGCGCAATCCGCATAACGTGTATTTAAGTACCCAAGCTTTGGATATTTTCACCGCATTAAAGGTATGTGCCGGAGGCTCGCGGTGGGTTTTGCCCGGGCGCTACGACACGGAGATCTGCATGAGTAAGGCTACATTCAATCAAGTGACCAAACTTATATGGACTGCGGCGCAGGCTGACAAAAAACACCTGCCGCAATTTTCACCACATGATTTTCGGCGTACAGCCAGTACTGTGCTGCACGAGGCCGGTTACAACTCTGATTGGATCGAAAAATGCCTTGCCCATGAGCAAAAGGGTGTTCGTGGTATTTACAACCGGGCCGAGTACGCAGAGGGGCGGCGGACTATGCTGCAAGACTGGGCAAACATGATTGACGAATGGACAAAGGAAAGACCAAGCGCCTAAACGATTAGTCTTTATACCTATCTTGCTGCTATTGCCCAGCGTAGCGACGCAGACCTATCGGTGGGGCAGGCATTTGCGTATTTTCGCGGGCGCTTTTCCGCGCTTCGATCCAGGCATCCACTTCGGCTAGGTCCCACGCGACGACGCGATTGGACAAGCAAAATCGCTGCGGAAATTCCCCACGCTTTTCCATGTCAAAAATGGTGCGATCGGACAGAGGGATCTTGCTGAGTAGCTCTTTCCGGTTGATGGCTACTACATTAGCCGTGTGGAGTTGGTTCATTGCAAGGTCGTCGCTAGACCGGCTTTGCTCATTCATACAATCACCTCTTTTGGGGCATGCTAATGCCTAGCCACAATTTATGAAAGCCTAGACATTTAGGCTTTCGGGCCTGATGGGGGAGGATTGCTCTGTGACCCCCGAAACAGCAGTCGTTTCTAATCTATAGATGAGTCTGAACTTGGTGGCTGGGAGCCTGTGTTG
>JBIQKZ010000015.1:0-118454 GCA_044464765.1 Pusillimonas sp. | reverse complement strand
AGTTTTACTCCGACGATTCCGACGAAAGCGGGTCAGATTTCAACCGGCGTTGACACTTTTTCGAGTGGCGGGAATCAATAACCTGACGCTGGAAGTGGAAACGCTGTGCTGCCGGGTTATCCTCGAGAGGTTTGCAAAGCTAGCCTTACCCGGAAAATTGTTTCTTAATATCAGTCCAATGGCATTGCGACATAGCCAGCTCGATCCGGCCGTCATTCTCAATTTTCTTTCCCGCCTTGGTATTTCTCCCGAACAGATTGTGTTCGAACTGACTGAGCATCCACTTCAAGATGCCACAAACTACCAAAGTTTGAATGAGACCATTCAGCGCTACCGTTTGATGGGTTTCCAGATGGCTATCGATGACCTGGGCGAGGGCTTTTCAAGTTTGCGCCGCTGGTCCGAATGGCTGCCGGAGTATGTCAAGTTCGACATGCATTTCATTCGAGGGATCGACTCCAGCAGCACGAAACAGCAGTTTGTTCGCTACCTGAACGAGATTGCGCGTGAAACCGGGACCACGGTGGTGGCGGAAGGAATCGAAACGATGAATGAGCTTGATGTGCTGGTACAGCTGGGCATTGCGTGTGGCCAAGGGTACGGTCTGGCTTATCCTACCGACCATCCGCCGTTGCGCCTGCCTGACAGTGTATTGGGCTTGTTCGATAAGAAGCCGGTTGTCGTTCAGCCAAAGGCCGGACAGTTTAGTGGCAACCCCAATGTTCGTACGCTTTTGCGCGCTGTTCGCACAGTTCCGCCTGATATGAGCAATAACGACGTGTGCGAGATTTTTACTGACAGTCCCGACCTTTACACCTTGCCGGTGGTGGATCGGAACCGGCCCTTGGGTATTATTACGCGAACTGCCTTGCTCAACCGATTTGCCCGTCCCTATCAGCGTGAGCTTTACGGGAAGAAACCGTGTTCGTTGTTTATGGATGACGACCCTTTGATCACCGAGCAGGACACAAGCCTGCAAACGCTTAGTTATATTTTGGTCGAAGCTGACAAGGAACGCCTGATCAATGACTTCATCATTACCGACAAAGGCAACTATTTAGGCATCGGCACCAGCCACGACTTATTGCGCGAGCTTACCGATATGCAGATCAACGCCGCGCGGTATGCCAATCCCTTGACTCAGCTTCCCGGCAGTGTGCCGATCAACCAGCACATCGACGACATGTTGCGTGCAGAGCTGCCTTTTGTCGCGTGCTACGCTGACCTGGACAACTTCAAGCCGTTCAACGATGTGTATGGGTACAACAAGGGCGATGACGTGATCCGCACGACGGGCAGGCTACTGACCGAGTTTTCCGACTTCGAGTGCGATTTCGTCGGCCATATTGGGGGGGACGATTTTCTCGTTTTGTTTCGCAGCCCCGATTGGATGCAACGCTGCGAAGCCGTTTTGCAGAATTTTTCCGATTGGATCGTCTCGTTTTGTGGTCAGGAAGCGCATCCCGAGCCGGGTTATCACGCTCGCGATCGAAAGGGCGTGCGTCAGTTTTATACGCTGCCCTCCTTGTCGCTGGGCCTGGTGATGATTGAGCCTGCACAGTTCGAGTCCCATTATCATATCGCCGAGGCAGCAGCTCAGGCAAAGTCTCAGGCAAAGAAAACACCGGGCAACAGCTTGTTTGTCGAACGCCGGGGTCGTCCGGGCATGTCGTGTTTCCAGGAAGCGTGGGAAGGCACGCTGAACTGATTGCGCCGTATCGCTGCATTGCCCATGGCTTGGCATTGTGCTGCTATTCCATTCTTCATCTGGTGGTCTTGGCGGACTTTGTCCCACGACAGTAGTAAGCTATGTCTATCAATGCTCCCAGATGGCCGGGTAGGGCAATGTCCCACCCGCTGAACTTCCGACAGGTGCGCTATGTCTACATATAAGTATGGATTACCCCTGAATTTTCCACAGTGGCTCGATAGCCATGCTCATTTATTGAAACCGCCCGTAGGCAATCAGCAGATATGGGCTGATAGCGATTTCCTGGTCACTGTCGTGGGCGGGCCTAATCAGCGTACCGATTTTCATGATGATCCCATGGAAGAGTATTTCTATCAGTTCAAGGGCAATGCCTGGTTGTTGATGTGGCAGGACGGTGAATACGACAAGGTTTTTTTGCGGGAAGGCGACATGTTCCTGATGGCGCCTCATGTATTGCACTCGCCGCAGCGGCCTGAGGAAGGTAGTTTATGTTTGGTGATCGAGCGTCAACGGCCAGTGGGCATGATTGATGCGTTTCAATGGTGTTGTGCAAACTGCGGCGCTGTCGTCCAGCGCCTGGAGGTGCAATTGCAAAGCATTGTGGCCGACCTGCCGCCGCTCTACGAAAAGTTTTATTCCAGTGAACCCGCGCAACGTACTTGCTCCAGTTGCGGAGAAGTTCATCCAGGCCGTGATTATCGGGCTTGGCATGGCCGCTTGCGTGAAACCGGCAAACTAAGCGATTAACCAAACCGATTCACCGAACCAAAGCACCGAACCAAAGTACCGAACCAAAGCACCGAATCGAAGTACCGAATCGAAGTACCGAATCGATTCATCGAACATGTATCTGTATCGAGCGAGCCCCAGATCGGGCTACGCGTGGCAACGAAGAGAAGAACAAGGAAAGTCATGGTCTCACCCCGCAAGATTGATATGCACGCCCATCATTTTCCAAGGGTCACTGAAGCAGAAGCTCAGGCCCTGGATCCCCGTTCGGGCCCCTGGCTAAGGGTTGATGCGAACGGCGAGACGGGGCAGATCATGTCCGGTGCGCACCCGTTTCGTCCCGTCTATCGTGTGCTTTGGGATGCCAAGGCTCGTTTGGCACAGATGGACGAGCAAGGGGTGGACCTGCAAATCAGTTGCGCCACTCCCATCCTGTTCCAATACGACGCGCCGCCGCAGGCCGCCGCTGATTGGGCAGCGCGCATGAATGACCACGCATTGGAGTTCGCCAGTGTTGATCCCAAACGCTTGAAAGTCATGGCGCAAGTGCCTTTGCAGGACCTTGATCTATCATGCAAAGAAGCTAGCCGTGCCAAAGCAGCGGGGCATGTGGGGGTGCAAATAGGCAATCATCTCGGTGATCACGACATGGATCATCCGCAGCTTGTCGACTTCCTTAGCCATTGTGCCCATGAAGGCATTCCTGTATTGGTCCACCCTTGGGACATGATGGGTGGGCCCAACCGCATGAAGAAGTACATGCTGCCCTGGCTGGTGGCGATGCCCGCCGAGACTCAGCTAAGCATCCTGTCGCTGATACTATCAGGAGCATTCGAGCGCATACCCAAGTCGCTGAAAATATGCTTTGCCCACGGCGGAGGGGCGTTCGCGTTCTTGTTGGGTCGAGTGGACAATGCCTGGAAGTATCGCGATATTGTTCGGCAAGACTGTCCACAGCCCCCTTCGTCCTATACCGACCGATTTTATGTCGACAGCGCCGTGTTTGACCAAGGCGCGCTGCGCCTGCTGGCCGACGTGATGACTCCAAATCGCATCATGCTGGGTTCCGATTATCCCTTTCCCTTGGGCGAGCCCTTGCCGGGGCAACTGGTCGCCGACGCCGACTTCCTGTCGGCTGTGCAACGTGATCGGATTCTGGCGGGTAATGCCCAGGAGTTTTTTGCCTTGGCAGATGGATAGCATTGGAAATCGACAGACCAGGGCCTTAGGGCAAACGATGGTTACAACTGAAGGGAAGTGCGTGTAAATTTGTTTTGTGAAAGCAGATACGTTTAACCTAAAGGAGACGTTATGAGAAAAACACTATCGTTAACCGGCGGTATGTTGGCCCTTGCGCTGGCCCTGGGTGGAGCGCCCGCAGCGCATGCGGATGTGAAGATAGGCTTCATGGCGACATTGTCGGGGCCGGCCGCAGCGCTGGGCCAGGATCAGTACGATGGTTTTATGCTGGCGGTCGAGCAATTAGGCGGCAAACTCGGCGGAACAGAGACAGAAATCATCAAGGAAGATGACCAGTTGAAGCCCGACGTGGGTGTGCAGAACGTTCGTAAACTGATCGAAAAGGATGACGTCGACCTCATTACCGGCATTACCTTTTCCAACGTTCTCATGGCGATCTCCAAGCCGGTGGCCGAGGCGGGCACCTTCCTGATCAGCTCGAATGCGGGGCCGGCGCCCTTGGCCGGTAGCCAGTGCAACGCCAATTTCTTCTTCACATCCTGGCAGAACGACAATCAGGCCGAGGTCATGGGCGAATACGCCAACCAGAAAGGCTACAAGAACGTTTACCTGCTGGCGCCCAACTATCAGTCGGGCAAGGATCAACTAGAGGGCTTCAAGCGTTACTTCAAGGGCGAGGTGGTCGGCGAAGTCTATACCCAGCTTAATCAGCCCGACTATTCCGCCGAGATCGCCCAATTACAGGCGGCTGAGCCCGATGCGGTGTATGTATTCTATCCAGGCGGCATGGGCGTAAACTTCATCAAGCAGTTCCGCCAGGCCGGGATGCTGGGCAAACAGCCTTTGCTTAGCGCATCTACCGTCGATGGTACGACCTTGCCTGCGCTGAAGGATACGGCGCTGGGCGTCATTTCGGGCACCTTCTGGGGGCCTGACTTCGACAATCCCGTCAGCAAGAAATTCGTTGCCGATTTCGAAAAGAAACACAACCGTATTCCTTCGCAGTATGCGGCTCAGGCCTACGATTCCGCCTTGCTGATCGACAGTGCGCTACGCAAAACCAACGGCAGTGTCGACGACAAAGATGCTTTCCGCAAGGCGCTGGAAGCGGCCGACTTCAAATCGCTTCGGGGCGGCTTCAAGTTTGGCAATAATCATTTCCCCATTCAAGACATGTATGCCTTCGAGGTCGCCAAGGACGATCAAGGTCGTGTCTCGCTAAAGACCATTGCCAAGCCCATGCCAAATCACCAGGATGCTTACCATGGCGATTGCCCCTTGCCTCCCGTAGGCCAGGGCTAGGCACCGGCTGCTGCAACGGCCTTGTCGTAAAAAAACGCAAGGCCTGCTAGCGCAGCCAGCAGTATGCCCATGGCGCAGGTGCCTGCCCAGCCGGCATAGCCCCACGCCAGGGCGCCTAGCGCGGATCCCGACGCCGCACCAATGAAGTAGCAGGTCATGTATGCGGCGTTGATCCGGGATCGCGCTTCGGGCACGATTTTATAAATGATGGTCTGGTTTGTGATGTGTATGCCTTGCAAGGCCATGTCGCATATCAGTATGCCGATAATGAACCACCATAAGCTCTTGGCGCCCAGCCATAATAGCCCCCAGCTTAGTATCAATAGCAGTACGCACACGATAGTGACGATCTGGTCTTTGCCTTGGTCGGACAGGCGTCCTGCGGCGCTGGCCATCATGGCGCCCGCAAGGCCGGCCAAGCCGATAAGCCCGATGCTCGTGTCGCTAAGGCCGTAATTGGGCCCTGCGAGCAGCAGCGCCATGGTCGAGAAAAGAACACTCACCGAGGCGAACGACAACACACCCAGCAGGATCTGGCTGCGTAGGCGAGGTTGCTCGCGCAGCAAGGTGACCATGGAACCCAGAATCCGGGGGTAAGACATTTTCCCCCGGTTTCGAGACTGAGGCAGTTGGCGCCATAGTAGCGCCGCCAGGATCAGCATGGCCACCCCGGCGACACGATATACGGTGTTCCAGCCGCCCAGGTCCGACAGCAGGCCCGCGACGCTGCGGGCCAGGAGAATGCCCGAGAGCAGGCCGCTCATGACCAAGCCCACTGCGCGGCCGCTCTTGCGCGGGTCGGATAGGGTGGAAGCCATTGGAACCAGCACCTGGGCGGCAACCGAGAACAGGCCGGCCATGGTGGTGCCCATGAACAGCATCGTTATGTTGACCGCAAACCCGCTGATGAACTGGCCCACGGCGGCGAGCGTCATCAGGCAGACAGTCAGCCGCTTGCGTTCCATGGTGTCGCCCAGGGGTACGAGAAACAGCAGGCCCAAAGCATACGACACTTGCGCAATGGTTACCGCCATGGCGGCGGTAGCCTGGGTGACATTCAGGTTCGATGCGATCGAATGCAACAAGGGTTGGTTGAAGTAGTTGCCGCCGGCGCATAAGCCGCAGGCCGCCGCCATCAGAAAGAGCACTGGCAAGCTAAGGTAGCCGTGCTGATTCTCGGAAGCAAGGACGTGAGTGGGGGAGTTCATAGGGTGTGATTATGCGGCCATAGCGTTGTAGCCCGTGCGACCCGCGTTGTCGACAGGTTCTTGCCATGCTATCAGGGTTCAGAAAATAAGGTAAAACACCCTGCTTGCCGATGTGAATTCACTTGAAAGCGGCGGGAAGAAGGCTTCCTTCCTGAACGGCCTGAACACTGTGCTGTGATAAGGAGCATCCATTCCCACAAGCTCGCGGCCAATCTGTGTTTGTTGTTCTTCGGTGGCGTCTATTAGCGTGGTATGCGACTGATAGGGCGTCATGTCGGGTTGGCAGGTCACCCTGGCGCTATGTGGGACGTGTGGGCCGAATAGCGGTTGCTGAGCGCTGCATTGCGAGAGAATGGTGATGCGTACTTCGAACGAGGCGCGGGCAGCAGCAGTGGAGGTTAGCGACATGCCCGCTAGCAGGACAGCCAATAAAAGATGCGGCGACCATGGCATGCGCATTGTGTTTCTCGCAGATTCATTCGGAAGACCATATGGGTTCATTATGGCACCTTTTATGCCAACCGTTCTAATAACTTAGCGTGATGACGATGGTGTCGGAATAGAGGCCTGCGCCCGGCACTGTCTGCGCAGGAACCCGACCATAGACAGTCAGGGTCTGAGGCTGCCCCGTGCCCACCCCCGCAACCCCTTCGTAATTAGTGTTGCCCCATCGGCTGGTCCGTTGCGGGTCCCGATAGAGTTCATACTTGATGTAGCCGGATGTTCCTCGCATGCGACGCTGCTGCCCGCCGGCGTTAAGGCCTTGGCCAAGACGCACGTGGTAGCCGTTCCCCGATTGACCGCCGTTGCACGTAACAGTAATCGTGGAAACACTGTCGACGTTCTGGTTCAGTTCCATGAAAACCGTGCCAAAGTCCATGGTGGTCGAGGCGTTGATCCGGCAATCGCTATTGACGATTGCCTGGATGTAGAAGGTAGCGCTTTGCTTTGTCATGGAACCGCTGGAGCAGTCTGGGGGTGCCGAGCCGGCCAGTTCCTTGTAGCTGACCGACATTGGCCAGCCTCCGATCGAGTTCGTATCGTAATAACCGGCAGGCAAGCCCATCTGGCCGGCTGAGTTTATGCGGCCATATAACGGCAGTGTCGCCGATTTATAGTATTGTCCGGCGCCGAAATCCATGACGACCGGCAGGGGAGGATAGGCGCCGCCAGAGTCGGTGCTGCCCCAAATGACGGACCGGCCGGCATCGGTATACAGATTGAACGCCATCTTGTTGTTCTGGCTAGCCAGGTTGCGGGGGTTGTAGAGGCCGGTGCTGGGATCTGGGCCCATGCTGAAACATAGCAGCACCCGGGTCCCTGGATTCGCGCTGCAGCCGTAATTGACTGTGCCGCTACTGTCTGTGATGCCGCCCGCCAGCAGGTTGACCGTGCCGAAGACCAGGTTGCTGGCGTAGGTGTTGCAGCTGGCTGCGGCGGCCGATCCGGACACACCTGCCAGCAGGAACGCAAGAAAACAGGAACGCCACCAAATAATGGGTTTCTTCATTACAGGCCTGTGGTCGACGAATTGCGTGGACACGTCTGAGCCGGAATGGAGGATTGTCGGCGTCATTGTGGCGCACACACAAAGGGGCCGATTTCTGGCAGGGTGCCGAGCTCGGCGGTATAGGGAAACCGTACGGAGCAGATCGCATTGTCATCGTTTTGTATAACCAGCTGGTTCTCGGGCTCCAAGTCCTCGAGATACAGGCGCCCGTCGTAGCCGACCCAGCCCGCAGGCTGCGCGCCGCCATTCAAGTAGGCCCGTGCCCCCATCGGCACGACATCTCCGTTGGTAGCGTGCAAGATAATGGACGCTGCTCGCACCCGATCTATGGCGAATTTGACGTTTACGCCTGAACCGTGGCGAGGAACCGCATCCATGGTGACCCGCTTGATACGCATGTCGACAGGTAAGCCAATCGGATCGATTGAGATTTTATTGTGTTGATAGGCCTGTAGCGAGGGCACCAGCAATTGTCCGTGGCGGCTGGTTTCACCCACCAATTTGTTCTCGCTTTTGACCGGAACCGAGGGCACGCCGCTGGTCGATACGACGGCAAAACCATCGTTGATTCTGCGTGATGCAAATATATTTCCATCCATCAGAACAATCGCGCCTGACGCGCCGGCATAGGCGTTCTGGTCGGCTTTTGCGGTATTGACACCCAGATTAACGTCCATGTGCCGCAGGCGCTTGCTTGCCTGAGCGCTGGCATTGACGGTATGGGCTTGGGAGTACTGCCCCTGCACACTCCAGCTCCATTCGTCATCGGTGCGCGCCGAATGGTGAATTCCCGCCGAGTACGATCGTGCTCCTTTCGATTGCGTTGCCGAGCTGTACGAGGACAAGCCGTCGCCCAGGCTGAAAATGAGATTCAGATAGAAACTACGATCAGCACGATCATCGAGGTTCTGGTTGGCACTGACGCTTAGAGTGATGGATTTGCCAAGGTTGCGTGACCAGGACGCGCCGGCAAAGCGATAGCGCGGCTGATCTGCTTGTTGCAAATAGGCATGGTTCAGGGAGAACGTGCCGAATTTTCCTGTATCGACGCCCACGTAGGCGCTATCGCTGCGCAGGACGGGCGCGCCACCGTACGCACTGGCGACATCCCGATAGGCGCCGTCGCTGCGTTGCAGGTTGACGCCAATATTGAACAAGCCGCGTCGCAGTTCGTAGCCGGCGGTGTATTGTGTCCCCCGCTTCCCGTCGGCAAGGCTTTGCGCCCATGAACCCGAAAACGTGCCTATCCCGCCGACATTCAGTATGGCGCCCAGGCCGGCCAGCATGACTTCTTTGCTGCCCTCCATGTGGCTTTCAAGCGTCAGGTCGTTGGTCAGACCATGGCGGATGACCGCTGACGCCATAGGATCGCCATAGTCGAAGGATCGGTAGCCATAGTTGGCGCGAACGTAGCCTGCCTCGAACGACCAATCCGTCAGGCCCTTGCGCAGCAATCTGCTGGACGTGTAGAAAGGGAAGTCGACGGACGTGCTTCGGCCCAGCGCATCGGTAAGCACGACTTGGGCGCGGCCGGCGCCGTTGACCATGGGCATGGCATTGAGCTCAAAAGGACCGGAGGGCACGCGGCCGGTGTATTGCTGGATGCCATTGACATAGAGTTCCACGGCAGAGGGTAAGGCGGCCGTACCGAAATAGGCGGGAAGAGGCACCGTCGTCTGGTAGGGCTGGAGGTCAAAGTTGCGCGAGACTTGAAAGCCGCCGATACGTGTTCTTCGACTCCACGATACGCTGTTGGTGATTGTGTCGCCCAAACGGAAGGTAATTTGGGAATCCTGCAAGGAGTGCTCCAGGACGGTATTCATGCGTACCGTTGTATGTTCCCAGCGGTGGGGATTGCCGCTGCGGACGCCTTGAAGCAAATGGGTGCTGCTGATGAGGCCGACATCGTTGAAGCCTCGCAGTTCGGCAAAGCCGCTTAGATCAATGTTGTCTTTATTAGTGTAAGAGGAGTACAGATCATAGTTCAACAATAACCCCGGCGAAGCCGAAGCGATCGTGCGGGCATTGCCCGGACCGCCGACGATCGTTGTTTCTAGCGTCAAAATTGAAAATGACGCCAGGATGTCAATGGCCTGCCGCTGGCGATCATAGGTATAAACCACACCGGGGTAGTCGCTTAGCGGCATATTCGGGGGCAGTGATTGCAGGAATTCGGTATCGAAATTCAGCTGTAATGCGCTTTCGTGCGACAGGTAGAGTCGGCCGCTGCGCTCGATAAACGCGACTAGGTTGTCGTCGGGGTTGCCATTGACCTTTACCGATAGAAAGACCATGTCGCCGTCTTCGATTGCCGTTGGGGCGGTGTAGGTTTGTTTTGGCGCGGAGACAGTATTTGCCGGCTGGGCGGAAGTCACTGCAGTACCTCCTGTGATCAGTCCCGCGAATAAGCAGTGACTAAGGAGTTTTGATAATCGGCGAAACGCGCGTTTCAACACTGACCGCATTGATAAGACTGGAGAAAACGCCGGAGTGAGCGAACAGGCTCGCCGGCAACGGCAAGAGAAGGTCTCTAAAATGCCCTGCAAGCACATAACCCGCCAGCCCGTCCATTGCCATTACGGTTCTTCCGTCTTGCGGGGTAAACTCGATATTCGCCAATTGCGCATGGCTGGAGCCCGAGTTCTTGACGCGTAGCCAAACCTCGTTGCCCACTTGCCGCACTGACCAGTCCAACACGGATTTCGGCGGCGACGTGCCTGAGATGAAGACGGGTACCGAGTAGCGAAAGACGAAATCCAGGCCAGCCTTGGCGGTGCTTCGTTTAATGGGGAGTTCGTCGATGAGCAGCCGATAGGATTGCTCGTTGACAGACGGGGCGCCCGCCGGGCCGACGCGAACCAGCCGCACCAGTTGCTGTTGGCCAGGCTCGATCTGAACCATTGGAGGGCTGGCGATTAGCGCTTGTTCCGGTGAAAGAACGTCTTCGCCGTCCTCCTGCGACCAGCGATACACGCGAACCTGGGCGTGCACCACTTCCGTACCGCTGTTACGCAGCCAAACTTCGCTTGCTTTCTGATCCGTTGCTATGGAAATACTAATCGGCGATATCTGCAAACCCGCAGCCAGGGCCGCGCCCTGATAGACGGTTAACGTCGACAGCAGGGCGCCGGCTACCCAGCCGGCAAAGCGGGCGATCCGCATGGATAGAGTCCCCGTAGAGTGGTCAATAATAAACGTTGATAGCCACGACGTCGGTATAGGTGGCTGCCGGCACGTTCAGGGTGCTGGTGGTTTTGCCGTAAACGGTATAGGCCTGGCTGGCGCCCGTACCGGTTGCCGATTTAACATTGATCGGCGCGCTGACGGAATTCCCCCAAGGGGTTGAGCCCGCGACGTCTTGGTATAGCTGATAGTCGATGGTTTGGGAGACGCCCGGGGCAGTGCTGGCCATTACGCCCGCGCCGTCATCGCCGGCGCCCGCCGAGTTCGACTTCAAGCCTATGGTGTAAGGCGTCAGGTTCGAGCAAGTGACGGAAAACCCGCCATTGTTGGCAGAGGCATCGGTGGCGGTTGACGCGTTGCTGCCGAAGTCCAATGTTGAGGTGCTTCCGGTTACTGCGCAGTTCGCAGTAATGACGATTTTGACGTCCATTGAGCCAGTGGCGGTCTGTGCCGAGGCGGGGATGGACAAGGCCAGGCCGACAAGGGCGGCGGCATAATACAGGACATGCTGTTTGGTTTGCATTTGAGAGATCTCCAAAAAACGCTTCGCTGGAAACGAATAGAGGTCCGTGATATCCAGGCCCGCCGACGGCGAACATGTATACCAGAGAGGACTTCGATTTGGGAGGTGATCAAACAATGCTGAAGGTTGAATGTCTTGATAAACGTTAACGGTTAACGCCGACATTTCAAACATTGAGTACGACGCTCCGGCGGACTCAAAGGCGCCTATTGCAGGCGACAGCAGCACCTTTTCAGCTTGGGGGATTACTTAAGCTGGAATAAACAAATACTAACTGTAGCGCGTGTAAATGTAAACATAAATGTCTGGCGCGCCATCGAAAGCAATGGTTGTCGCATTTTCAACACGCCTTGGAACCCATGGGGTGGGCACGGATGCGGTTTCGGTACGCTCAGTAGCTTTCGACGGCCATTGCGCTCCCCCAGGTCGACAAGCACGGGGCAAGACCCGTGTTGCCAGCAGGGGAGAACGGGAATGCTGGGTGATTTTTTCCGTCAAAAATACGTGTAAAAATGAAAAATCCCCGTAAAATCATATGACTATACGGGGATTCATCAAAAAAGATGTGGTGCCGCTTGCCGGAATCGAACTGGCGACCTTTTCATTACGAATGAACTGCTCTACCAACTGAGCTAAAGCGGCAATCCAGCCAAGCCCAGGCTACGTCGTGAACAATACCAAGAGGTACTGTTACGTAGACTGGGTTTGGCTAAGCCAATAATTATACATATTCTTGGGGCTGCCGTCCCGGGAGCCGGTTATACCTGTTGGCTACCCATAGGGTGGTCGGCGCAGGGTTGGCAGGGTTCGTCGGGAATGGAAGGTCAACCGGGGAATGGAAGGTCAGCCAAACCCCCGTTGACGCGCAATGGCTTCACGTTCGAGTTTGCCAATGTAGCGCTGAATGGTGTTTAGCGTGGCGCCGCTGGGAGCCAGATACGAGCATCCGACACGATAGCTTGGTTTGCCGTTGGGTAGGGTAAGTTCCCGAGTTTGTACGATTCTTAGCATGACGTCGACAAGGCCGATTTCAGGCAGTTCGATGGCGCATTTGTCGTAGATTGTGCCGATGGTATGGTCAAGCTGGCGCGTGTCGTCGTAAAGGCATAGGCCGCCACCACTAATGTCGCTCAAAGGCAGATGGACAATGCTGCTCTTCAAAGTCACCTTGCACATGACCGGTTTGATCTTGGGCGTTTCGACGCGGAAGAAATCACGCCGTTGCTGACGGATAAGCTCAGCCGGGATTTCGGTGCAAAGTGCGGGTTCTGCTTCGTGCAGGCACTCGGTTAACGGGCCGGTAGTGAAGTGCACGTGCACTTTGTCGAGCGCCGTTTCAAAAATAGCAGAGGGCGCGGCGAGCAGACGTTGGGTGAGATTCGAAGCAACGCCATCGAACACCACCGTGTTGCGGTCGGCGTCGATATGCAGCACGGTGGTTACTATAGACGCAAAGCCGGGTTGGCTGCGTAACTGCAATAAGACGCCCTTTTCCTGGATCTCGCGTAATACGCCAATGATTTCCAGCGGTTTATGCAGCGCATAGGGCGACGCAGATGCCGTGCGTTCAATATCCCGTGAAATAGACATTTATAGCTTCAACAAAAATCCAATAACGACAACCCGGCGAACGTGCTGTCCCGCCCGGCGTTCCATCAGTTTCCGCCGGAGTCGCGCAGCGATCGTACAGCCGATGGGAATAGATCCCAGGTGGCAATGAACAGCGCGGCGATCAATGGACCGATGACGAACCCGTTCAGCCCGAAAACAGCCAGACCGCCAAGAGTGGAAATCAGAACAACGTAATCGGGCATTTTGGTGTCTTTGCCCACTAGCAGAGGGCGCAAGATATTATCAACCAGACCAATAACAAGCACACCATATAGCATTAATGTTGCACCTTCCCATACGGCACCTGTAACCAGGAAGTAGACGGCCACCGGGAACCAGATAAGCGCTGCGCCAATGGCCGGCAGCAACGACAGGAACGCCATGATGACCCCCCAGAGCAAGGCGCCTTCGATACCTAGAATCCAGAAAATGATGCCGCCCAGCAGGCCTTGCGTGGCGGCAACCACGATATTGCCTTTCAGGGTAGCGCGCACCACCGTGATGAACTTGCGGCTTAACATGACTTTATGGTCGTTATCCAGCGGCACGAGCATGTTGATGCGATGAATCAGTTGAGAGCCGTCGCGCAACAGGAAAAACAGCAAGTACAGCATAATGGCCAGGCCAATCATGAACTCGAAGGTGTTCTGGCCGATGTTAACGGCTTGGGCTGCCAGGAATTTACTGCCTTGCATTGCCCCGGCGGAAATCTTTTCCTGGATGCTGAAAATGTCGGTCAGGCCGAACTGGTCAAGGGCTCGGTGGACGAACGGCGGCATGGCGTTGATGATCTGTTCCAGATAGCTGCCCAGGCTAAGTTGGCCGGATTCCATTCTTTGGTAAAGCTTGGTGCCTTCGGTGATCAGTGATCCGGTCAACAGCATGACGGGTACGATGACGATCAGCAGGCACAGAAGCAACGTAATAAGCGCTGTCAGGTTGCGCCTGTTCGGCAGGTAGGTGTTCAGGCGGCGGTGCAGCGGCCAGAAGCTGATGGCCAGGACGGCGCCCCAGAAGATGGCTCCGTAGTAGGGAAGCAGCAGGCGTCCGAACGCCAGGCTGACGATCACCAAAAGGATAATGAAAGTCCGATAGTGCAGATTGCTACCGCTCATTGGGTCTCCGGGATGCCTGCGACAGAGTAGGAAAGTGTTGGGGAAAATGTTGAAACGCAGGTGGGGCATAGAAATGCTTGCGGGGCTTAGTATACTGGCCCCGATCCGTTTTTAGGCAAGTTTCAATGGTCAATCACCTTCCTTCCGACCCGGCGCCAACATACGGCCTGCAATCGGCACGGGTTTCGCCGCTTATGGTGTTTGTGTTCCTGCTGGGCATGGTCCTGCTGTGGACCGTGCTGTGCGGCGTCAGCCACCGTGCCCCTGATCTGGACGGCATGGAGGAGCTGGTGTGGGCCGCAAGCTTCGAGCTGGGCTACTACAAGCATCCGCCGTTTCCATCGTGGATTCTGTATGGGTTGACCTCCATCGTGGGCAAGCCGATATGGCTGGTTTTTCTGGCGGGCCAGCTTGCGTCGGCCTTGGCCCTGTGGTTTGTCTGGCGTCTGGGGTGCGAGTTCACGACGCCGGCCAAGTCTTTTATTGCCGTCCTCATGGTATCGACCACTGCTTATTTTTCATTGCGTGGCACGATCTACAACCACAACACCGCGCAGCTTTGGTCTATTGTGGCTTGCACGTGGCTGCTGTATCGCGGCTTGCGTTACCAAAAAGTGTCGTCATGGCTTTGGCTTGGCGCCGTTGCGGCCCTGGCTACCATGACCAAGTACAGCGCGGTGATTCAGTTTGCCGTGTTCTTCGTATTCTTGTTGGTGCAAGGGCATTTGGTCCAGGCCCAGACGTGGAAAGGATTGGCGTGGGCCCTGCTGGCTTTTGTCCTGGTTTTCTCACCTCATCTGTATTGGCTGGTGGGGAACGACTTCTTGCCATTCCGCTATTTGGATGCATCCATCGAGGCCAGTACGTATGCGGACGTCTTGAAGGATATTCTGGACTTTTCTCTGGATCAGCTGGGCCGTATCAGCCCCATGGTGGTGGTCTGGATCGGCCTGTACGTGTGGAATCGGCGCCGCTCTGCGGGGCTGGGGGCTAGCTACAGCAGCGAGCTGTCAGCCTGGGATCGGTCGTTCTTGTTGTGGGTCGGCCTTGGGCCATTTGTAATTACCGTGCTGGCGGCGGCGTTGCTGGGGACCCGCTTGACGGCGTCCTGGGCCACCACGTTCTTTGTCCTCTATGGGTTCTTCACATTCTGGTGGCTGCGGGGTTCCGAACGGATCAACCTGCGCCGCACCTTAATTCTGGTGGTGGCGGTGCATGTACTGATGGCGGTGGGCTATGCGGTGGCTCGCGGCCCCCTGGCTTATGAAGCAGGCCGTACCTCGCGCTCGACATTTCCTGGTGCGCAAATCTCTTCCTTGATGCAGGATGTTTGGCGCCAGCATGTGCCGGGTACGCCTTTGCGCCTGGTTGCTTCGGACACCTGGTTTGGGGGCAATGTCGCCGTGCACGTGCACCCCGATACCAATGTGTTCATCGACGCTGATTACATGCAGTCCCCGTGGCTGGACCCAGCCACGGCCCTGGACTGCGGGGTGTTGGTTGCTTATAGTGAAATCAAGCGCGGGCCGCCGGCTGATGCGCTTAAAGCCTTGCACGACACGGCGCGCTGGAAGGGGCAGCTGACCCTGCCGTGGTCTTCAACGCGCAGCCCCGACATTGTCATCGAGTGGGGCGTGATTCCGCCGGGGCCAAATTGCAAGGTGCTGCCGTAGCCGGGCCGGCCTTTAGATGTCGCCCCAGACTTCCTGCGCGGTTTCAATGACCAGACGCAGCTTGGCGCGCTGATCTTCGACGGCGATGGCGTTGCCATGCACCGTGCTTGAAAAGCCGCACTGTGGCGACAGTGCCAGTTGTTCCAGAGGGACATACTTGGCGGCCTCGTCGATTCGGCGCTTGATGTCGTCTTTCGATTCCATTTGGCCCACTTTCGTGGTGATCAGCCCCAGCACCACCAGCTTGCCCTTGGGCAGATAACGCAGGGGACGGAAGTCGCCGCTGCGGTCATCGTCGTACTCAAGGAAGTAGGTGTCGACATTCATTTCCGATAACAGGGCTTCGGCGACGGGTTCGTAGTTGCCCGAGGCAGCGTGGGTGCTTTTGAAGTTGCCTCGGCACAGGTGGATGCCCAGTGTCATACCTTCGGGCCGCTGGGCGACTACGCGGTTGATGAAGCTGGCATAGCGGTGGGGCAGCTCGTTGGGGTCGTCGCCACGGGCGCGTGCGGCCTCGCGCATTTTCTCGTCGCACAGGAAAGCCAGGTTGGTGTCGTCCATCTGCACGAAGGTGCAGCCGGCGGATGCCAGCGAGCGCAGTTCGTCGCCATAGGCATTGGCGACGTCTTCGTAGAAAGCGGGATCGAGTTCTGGGTAGTGCTCTTTGCTGATGCCGCCGCGGCCGCCCCGAAAGTGCAGCATGGTGGGCGAGGGGATGGCAACCTTGGGCGTGTGGCCAGCGGATATCTGGGATTTCAGGTACTGGAAGTCGGCCAGTTGAATGTCTTTAGCGTGGCGCACCTTGTCGATCACGCGGATGGTCGGCGGCGCGAGTTCCATGGTGCCGTCGGGCTTTTCTACGGCAAATGGTTCGTCGCTTTGCACGCCGCCCAACTGACGCAGAAAGTCTACATGGAAGAAGGTGCGACGGAATTCGCCGTCGGTGATGGTTTTCAGGCCGACGTCTTCCTGAAACCGGACGATTTCGGCAATGGCCTTGTCTTCGACCTCGCGCAGCTGCTCTGCATTGATTTCACCCTTGGCGAACTGGTCGCGGGCTTGCAGCAAATACTGGGGGCGCAGAAAGCTTCCGATGTGGTCGGCGCGGTAAACTTGATGAGTAGGTGTCGTCATGGAGAGTGTGTACCAAGAGTGGGGGAAATAAAGTAGCTGAATCGTGCGAAGCCACTGGGCAGTGCGGTGATGCACCGGCGTAAAACCAAGGTGGCTGAACTTGTCTATTCTAATGGAAGAAACAAGCTTGGCGATAATCCGGGTTTGTTCAGGCCTGAGGGATATCCAATTCACGGATTGTCACTGCTGTATATGTGCCATGTTTGATGTACAGCAGCACAGCCCTCATCCGATCTTCGTACGAGTACATGAACTACCTCGCAAGTAGTCCAGGTTTTTGTCCGCACCCTTAGCCCCCGGACATTTCTACTTTGCACAGACCGGACATTCTCACGTAGCACCAACACAGGGTGCTACGTGAGTTTGCCTTTGGCGTTGAATTCGTGCTATATTCCTTGTTCTTTAATTCCCCGATAGCTCAGTCGGTAGAGCGACGGACTGTTAATCCGCAGGTCACTGGTTCGAACCCAGTTCGGGGAGCCACCGAATTCCGGCTCCAAGCCCTTGAAAAATAGCGCCTTTTTACGAAGGCGCTATTTTTTTTGCCCGGCACAAACCGCGCTTTTCGCCGTTTGATAGCGCAAATGATAGCGTTAAGGCTCATGAGCGCTATCAGCCGCCCCGCCTCTGGCGACCACATTGGCAGCGACTTCGCGGGTCGTACGCGCACTACACCCTGTTAGCCAACAAGCGTGCCTCGCAAATCACGCGCGGTCACATTCGAAATCTGCAAACCGACATGACAGCCGAAGGCTATTCAGCCAGCACGATTCAAAAAATCGCCCTGTTGAAAGCCCTGTTTAACACCGCCAAGAACGACTGGAGTTGGCAAGGCTTTGAGAATCCGTGCGTCGGGATACGCCTCAAACCAGGTAACGAGCGCATTGTTACGCTCAGCACCGAGCAACTGGTGCGCTTGCGTCAAGCCTTGTCCGAAGCCGACAACCCCCAGCTTTGGCCGCTGGTTGAGCTTGCCCTAACCACCGCCATGCGCCAGAGCACGTTGTTGCGCCTACGCTGGGAAGACCTGAATTTTGTGGACCGGAACGTTAAAACGTTAGGTAAAGGCGTTCGGGCACATGTGCCGCTGTGGCGCCCGGCACAAGACATCCTGAATAGTCTGCCTGGGCCACGCACAGGAACGATTTTTACGATTAGCGCCAGCCGGGCGCGACGCGATAAGCCCGTTTCACTGGCACGGGCAGCCACGTTGTGGCACTCATCAATAACAATGATGTCCCACCAGGCGTTTTCCAGGTAGCTCCGGTACTCAAGGTTGCTCTTGAGCGTGTCGATGGAAATGATGCTTCGGTCAAAGTAGTTGAACGGGTTGTGGTTGGCCGGGATGCGGTTGCGCACGCACACTGCGCCGACGCAGGCTTTCTAGGTGCAAGACCGAGGCGTTGTACGTTGGGCTGCTGTCCGGCACCAACTGTGTAGCAGCCGGGTCAAGAATCTCTATCTGGTCTTCCAGTTCGGTTAGGAACAGCGCGGTGCGGCCGCGCACAAGCTCAGAGATGCCATCACAGGTGAGTAATCGTCCGCCATCGGCAGAAGGGTCAACGCGGCGGATGAGCCATTCCTCATCGCGGATAACGGCACGGGCACCAGGAGCAATCAGAAGCATGCAGAGCCAAGTCCTTCAATCAACACATCGGTAAACACTTATCAGCAGGCAAAAGGTATCACTTTTTACAAAAAAAGGTGTACGCCTGTTTCCCTTCAAAGGGCGTGCCCACTAGATGGAGAAACGACGGGTTATACGAATGTCATGTTCTGCTCTGGGCCTTGCTAGAACCCATGAAATAAAAAGTCGATAGCGCCCACGATGACATCGTGGTGATGCTGAAGGCTGGATACCGGGTTTTTCAGCTCCTTGGCTGGAACGGCAGCCATGTACTGGGTCACCATCACATGCTCAACACCGTCAATGTCGAACACGGGGTTCAGCGTGGCAGCGGGCTTGGGCGCGTCCTTCAAAGGCAGAAGAGGCACTACGACGCGTGTATTGAACGGCTGCATGATGTCGGCCTGGACGTTCAGCAAATACCCCGGGCCTGAGGGGTTGGGGTACAGGTTGTAGCGTTCAGGGCTCATCAAAACATCCTGTAGCTCGCCAGTGGCAGGCCGTTTTTCTCAACGAAAGCATTGGAACTTTCAATAGCCTCGTGGTTTTCGGCCAGCCAACGCTCTGCGCGCTTGCGGGCGATGGCCTGCGCAATACCCGCCTCGGCGGCTTGAGAAATATTGATGTGCAGGGCCTTGGCCTGGGTCAGAATGTCTTCGGCCAGCGAGACATTGGTGGCGCGCTTGGTGGCGTTGCGTGATGGGGGTGCGGTGAGCATGGTGAGTTTCCTGGTTCAACCGCGCAAAAGATGCGCATAATAATAAACATACTATATGTGTGCATGATTGCCCATCCTAATCTACTTTCTACCGAACATCATTTATGAGCAAGCCGGTGCGAATGAACCGCGTTCGACTTGGCAATGATAGACTCTGAACTGGCGATTTTGATAGCGCAAATGATAGCGTTAAAGGTGTCGCCAGGGGTCGGACACTGTCGCTTGTTGTCGCTCACTGTCGCGTAAGTGTTTGATTTTTAATGTTATAGGCGTTTGCTAGACTAACCGGAAATCGTGCGGAACGGGACTGTTAATTCGCAGGTCACTGGTTCGAACCCAGTTCGGGGAGCCAGAATTCAGCAGTAGAATCAAGCGCTTAGGTATTCTTGCCTAGGCGCCTTTTTTCTTGATATGACGGTCGCGCCTTTGCTCTTCAAAAGTCGAAGCTTAAGCGGCTCTACGGAAGACTCCGGTTGGCCGTTTGAGCTGCCAGCGGGCAGGGGACACTGTAAGAGCGTACGGCGTGCCTACGGGCAGAAGAGGGCAGAGCGCGGTGCCGGGTTGTGTGATCTTGATTGGCTCGGCTTTGGTTTGGTGCCTAGCGTTGGGGTGATAGGATGGGCCGGAGCTTTCGGGTCAGGAGGTGTGGTGCCGGGTATATCCGGATCCTCCGGACTAGGTGGAGGATCGCCTGGCTTGGGTGGTGTATCGATGTCCGGCTCGCGCTGAGGCTCTGGGTTTTGATGATTTACCCCCGGTACTCTAAGAATATCACCGTGCGGCGTCAGGCTGGGGGATTCTTTATCAAGCTTGGGTTCTGTCATGGTTATCTCCTGTGATGGACATGAGCTAGTTGCAAGTCGTGTGCCTGGCGAGTCTGGTCGGCTATTATCCGAGCAGACTCACAGGAGAAAAAATGAAGCGAATCCTCGCTGTCTCGTTGGTTGCGTTTCTGGCTGGATGCACCGCATCGCACCCGGATATGCCCACCCAGTCGGACGTCAATCTCGATAAGTACGCCGGGACGTGGTACGAACAAGCACGATTGCCGAATCGCTTCCAAGAAGATTGCGCTGGTGATGTACGAGCCGACTACGTACTGAATCCCGATGACACCATTAGCGTGACGAATCAGTGCCTTGCAAAGGATGGCGGCACCATGGTCGCCAAAGGCGAGGGCTGGCTGTCAGCCTCTGCCAACCCACGCGACCCCGCGAAGCTAGAGGTTAGATTCTCGCCTAAGTGGACGTCCTGGCTTCCGATGGTGTGGGGGGACTACTGGATCATGAGGCTGCACGGCGACTATGAGTATTCCCTTGTAGGTACACCGGACCGAAAGTATCTGTGGGTGTTGTCTAGAAACCAACAGGCGGACCAGACAGTTGTTGCTGAACTTCTTGACTATGCGGGCGCTCTTGGGTTTGCGGTGGATATAGTTCAAAAGACGGCATGGTAGACAAAGAAACACATTAATTAGGGCTTCCGGCTGCGTTCTATGATCCGCTGGCGATTTAACAGTAGCGCTTCGGGTGTCGGCTCCCAGGAGCGCCAAAACGCGTCTGGAATTGCGGGGAAGTCTTCGCGCTTGATGCCATCGAACGACGGTTTATAGCCACGTCGCTTCATTTCTTCGATGAGCTCCAGATGGCGCTTGGCAAGATAGTCCAGCCGAGTGTAGAAGAAAAGAATATGGCCCTTTCCAAGGGTATACACCTCCGGTTGCGAGAAGCTGCCGCGCAGCATTGCTTTCTGTGCCAGCGCAAAAACGCGCGGTAACTCTCGGTACTCAGCGACAAGATGGGGTCCGCTCAGCTCTTGAACGGGAACGCAGTTGATGCGGGTCATGGCTAATTCAGAATGGACTGCGCATTTTATACCAGTTACTTTCCTCCTTCGCGTAGGTCTCACACGGTGTTCTCTGCCAAGCCGCACTAGTTGCGCCTGGCTTCTATTTCGCGGGCCGGGTTTCCATGGATTTGTATATCGCCGGCCGCAACGCAAGAGCCAGCCCCATGCCGCGCAGGCCGTTGAATATAAGGAACGATAGCCACAAACCATGATTTCCCAGGGCAGGAAGCATAACCAACGACAAGGCCAGAAAGGTTATTGAACAGACCAGCATAATAAGCATCAGTGGGCGTGTTCGTGTGGCTCCCATGAAGACGCCGTCGTACAGGTAGGCCGGCATGGATATCAAAGGCGCGAGCACGGCCCAGATCAAGAAGCTGTCGGCCAGTTGCGCGATGTTGGTCTGGTCGGTCAGCAGGCGGATCAGTTCGGTGCCCGCCACGCCGTAAACCAGCATATAAAGCAGCGAGCCGACCAAGCCCCACACCATGCATATCCGGATGACGCGCGCCAGGCGGGCTTTGTTGTTTTGTCCCACGGCCGAACCGCTCAGGGTTTCGGCGGCATGTGCGAAGCCGTCCAGCCCATATGAGGTGAAGCTCAGGAAATTCAACAAGATGGCGTTGGCGGCCAACAGAGCATCGCCTTGCCTGGCGCCAAGATGGGTGAACCAGGCCATCGTGGCCAGCAAACAGGCTGTGCGTACGAAAATGTGGCCGTTGATCTGGATCAGTCGGCGTAACGCGGTGGGCTCCAGGATCTTGGTCCATTGGGTGTTCTTGATCTGGACTTTGTAGTTGCGCCACAGCAGCAGGGCGCCCACCGCCGCACCGCTCAAGTCAGCCACAGCAGTGGCCCGGCCGATCCCGCTTACGCTCCAATCAAATCCATAGACGAAGGTGAACACCGCCGCCAGGTTGACGACGTTGATGAGTATCTGGATGGCCAGGGCGATGTGCACCCGTTGGCAGCCCAACAGCCATCCCAGTATGACGTAGTTTGTCAGGGTGAGCGGAGCGGACCACACCCGGGCATAGGCATAGAGCCGCGCCTGTTCGGCTGCCTCATGCGATGCGCCCAGCAAGGCCAGGCCGCCTTCAATAAGGGGACGCTGCAAAAGCAGTATCGACAGCCCGATGAGCCAGGCGATAAGCACGCCGCGGCCCACGGTGAGTAATATGGATTCGGGCTTGCCGGCGCCGAAGTATTGGGCGACCACGCCCGTGGTGCCCATGCGTAAAAAGCCGAACACCCAGAACAACAGGTTGAAGATCAGGCTACCCAACGCCACGCCTGCTAGATGGTGGGCGCCCGGCAAATGGCCCGCCACGGCCGTATCGACCGCCGACATCAAGGGTTGGGTCAGATTGGCCAGAATGATGGGAATAGCCAGGCACAAGACCTGTCGGTAGCCTAAGGGGAGTGAAGCGGCGCGGCTCATGCCGGATGGGCTCGATTCAGGAGGGTTCCGATGACCGCCATCACCGTTATTCCCACCTTATCGCAGTTTGCGCACATGCACGCCGGCTTCGCCTGTGTCGCTCGATATCCATGCTTCGGTGTCCTGTACGTTGACGTTCAACGTCATCTTTCTGGCCGCCATCGCGGCTAGCGCCATCGTTTCTTCGGCATCCAGGCTATAAACGCTTAGTTTGTCGGTGCGTTCCAGTTTGTTGCCTATGCCTTGCCACCACAGCGGGGCGTTGCGTCCGTAGGCGATTACGATCACTTCGTCGGACTTTCCGCAGGCCTTGAGGATGCGTCGCTCATCGGGAAGGCCGATTTCGAACCATTGAACAATGGCGCCGGTCAAATCCTTGCGCCAGAGATCCGGCTCTTCGGTGGCTGACAAGCCGCGGGTAAATTCCAGCGTGTCGTCCGCTCGTGTGAACAGGGCGTAGGTCAGCAAACGCACCATCATGCGTTCATCGGTTTCAGAGGGGTGCCGAGCCACGGTGACAGTGTGGCTGCCATAGTAGCCGCGATCGTTGTCGGCGATATGCAGGTCGGCTTTGTAGATTGTTGCGCGCAAGGCCATGGTGGCTGTCATGATGGTGTTGGTTCGAGCCGCTAGTATATCGTTCATGCCCGGATGGGCTTGCAACCGCATTGTGGGTGTGGAAGGCCGTCTTGTTCCGAGGGCCAACAACTCGGAGAGGTTTGAAAGGTTTGGTGACAGGTGGCTGGATAATTCTTGTTAAGGTGTACTTTGCAGGCAACAGTTTACGGAGAGACCGTTATGAAACGAATTGCTATTCTTGCTCCGCTGCTTTTTTTAGTCGCGTGTCACGCACCGCCGCGCGCGCCGTCGCCGGACCAGGCCGAGGGCCGTTGCGGTGCGGTTGGCTATCAGCATCTGGTGGGGAGTCCGGCCTCAACCATTGACCAAACGTCTCTGCCCGCCGGCACGCGTGTCTTGTACCCGGACAGTATCATGACACGCGACTACCGACTTGACCGAATGAATGTGTATATCAATGCGACGGGCACGGTCGACCGGGTTGACTGCGGCTAGTGCGTTCGGGTTGATGAAAATGGCCCGACGGGATGGTTGCTAGTCGACGCCCAGGCGACGGTTAGCAGCGTCAGGCCAGCCAGGACAGCGGCTGCTTGGTAATGGCTACGCCAACGATGTACATAAAGATAATGACGGCGACAATGGCCGCGATGCCCCGGCTTGCGGGCGTTCTGCCGCGTTTGATGGCGATCGTGCCCACGATGATATAAAGCACCAGCCCGACGATTTTTGCGGCGATCCAGGGCTGATGAAAACCGATCGTGGCGGCCATCCATAGGCCACAGACCAAGAGCACTGTATCCACCACGTGCGGCGCAATCCGTACGAAGCGGGCCTGTAGGCGGGGCGACTCGTTGACCGACCACCAGGCCCGGATAACGAAGAAGACGATGCTGATGACGGCGGCGGTAGTGTGCAGGTGCTTGAGAGCGAGGTAAGGCATGATGTGATGGCTTGTTTGATGGCATTGAAAATGAAAGGCGACGCATCCAGAGAGCGTGGCTAATCATACCTTGCCAAGTGTCATGTGGCTGTAAACCCTGATCAATGTGGTCGTCGAGCACTATCCAGGCTGATCGTGCTTTGCCAAGTGTCATGCGGTTGTAAGGGTCCAGTCACCGCCCCGCGCCAGGTTTAATTGCTGTGGGTGGTGGGCCAGCAAGGTTCCTCGGTGGCCTACACTGACCAGCAAGGTGTCGGGCAGTCGGTCATTGACCAAGCGGTACATGGCGTCTTCCAGGCCTTCGTCCATGGCTGACGTCGCTTCATCCAGAAAAGCGGCTTGCGGCGCGGCAAGGATCAGGCGTCCGAAGGCCAGGCGTTGTTGCTCGCCTAGCGACAGGATGCGGCTCCAGTCGGCCACTTCATCCAGGCGGCCGGTCAGATGGCCTAGTTGAATATCCCGCAGGATGGCCAGGGCACGTTCGTCCTTGGGTGGCGTGGGGCGTGATTCGGCATGCGGACGTTGGGGCAGCGCGGCCGCGACCCGCGCAGGCAGGTCGTCGATAATGTGCGCCGGCAATTCGTCGTTCACCTTCGACGGCCGGTGCGTGAGCAACTGATCGGTGGAAACTTCCAGCACGGCATCATCGCTTTCATCGCTTGTGTGTTGTGGATAATACAAGGCATCACGTAGGCTTCCCAAGGGGAGATAGGGTTTTTGCGACAGGAACAGCACGTGTTCCGCCGGACGGATGATCTGGCCTTGGGCGTATGGCCACAGCCCCGCGATGGCGCGCAGCAGCGTGGTTTTGCCTGTGCCTGATGGGCCCCGTATGAGCAACGGCACGCCGGGCTTCACCTCCAACGTTAAATTTTCGATCAACAGTTCGCCGTCAGGGCGATGGATGGTCAGGTCGTGCAGCGCCAGTTGCCGGTCCGACGCGCTGATCTGCGGCTCGGGCAATAGGTTGGCCTTGTCGATGGCCGTCTCGAAACCTGTTAAGCGGTCCAGGGTGGCGCGATAGGACGCAAAGTCGTCGTAGGCATTTCGAAAGAAGGAAAGATTGTCCTGCAGGCGTCCGAAGGCCTGGGCGGTTTGCATCAGGTCGCCCAGGCTGATCTGCTGGCTGAAAAAGCGTTGAGCCTGGATGATGAAAGGAAAGACGACGGCAGCCTGGGTGACCGAGAAGTTAAAGCCCAGGAACTTCAGTGATCGATACACGATTGCCCAGGCGTTGGAGATGACATGGGCGAATCGGCTGCGCAGCAAGGCGCCTTCCACCTTCTCGCCCACATAGAAGGCAATGCTCTCGCTGTACTCGCGTAATCGCACCAGCGCATAACGGTAATCAGCGTTAAAGCGTTCATTCAGGAAATTCAGCGCGATCAGCGGCCGCCCGATGCGTATGGCGAACACGGTGGCTACCAGCACGTAGATAAAAACCAGGAACACCATCCCACGCGGGATCTCCGTTCCCAGCAAGAGCAGCGGGCCCGACAGCGACCAGAGGATGAAGGTAAAGGCCAGGGTGGACACCAAGGCGTTCACCACGCCCATGGAGAGGGCCAGGGATGACTGCACAAAGATGGAGACGTCTTGCTGGATACGCTGATCGGGGTTGTCGATCGAGCGATCCAGGTATTGGGTACGGTAGTAGGCCTGTTTGTTCAGCCAGCGGTCCAGAAGCTTGTCGTTCAGCCACACCCGCCAGTGGATGGTGAAGGCCTGCTGAACGTAGAAATCCAGCAATGAACGCGCCACATGTACGGTCGCCAGTACGGCAAACAGGTACATGGCCATCCAGAAGGCGGCCGCATCCAGGTCCTGGAGCGAGGTGTACATGGTGTTGTACCAATTGGAGAAAAGAACTTCCAGGCGCACGCCGGCTAGCGTGAGGAGCAGGATGAAAGCCACCACCAGTATCGGCTTCCAGCTGCGCCGCAGTGAAAAGTAATCGCCTGACAGACTCCAAAACTGCCGTCCCCACGTCGTAAAACGCGCCAGCGCCCAGACGCTTGCGCTAAAAATGACGAGTGTAATGACATAGGCTTGCAGCAGCCACAGGCCACTGTTGATGAGTTCGTTCTTCCAATCCATGGATATTCTCTTTTGCTTTTTTTATGCGTTTGCTAGCAGTCTTGGCCGACTGCGTGGGTCGTGTGCGGGGCGTGTCTTGTCTAAAGTATGGTTGCGCAGTGATAATACCTACTTTTAATAGGCCGAATCCCTAACTTAGGTTGAGGACAGGTAATTTAGTTCAGTGGCCGGGGGTATTTCAATCAACCCATAGCCTATTTTCCAAAAAGGATCAGCATGCCATTCGTCACCGTCACCGCCACGCCCACGTTTTCAGCCGAGCAGAAGAAAGCGCTGATGACCCGTACCAGTTCGACGGTTGTCGACGTTCTGGGGTCCAAGAAGCAGTCAGTCCGGGTTACCCTGCATGAGCTGTCCGAAGGGCATTATTTATGCGGGGATTCTTTCAGCACGCCCACCGTCATGTTCGAAGTTGACCTGATTGCCGGGCGTACCGAAGAAGCCAAAGCGGCCCTGATTGCTCAATTGGGCAAGATTGCCCACGAAACCACAGGCGTTCCGGAAAGCGAAGTGCGCGCCCGGATTACCGATCTGCCCAATACGAATGTAGGGATGGAGAACGGCGTCACCGCCAAGATGGCAGGGCGCTGATTGGTAAAGAGCAGGGTGCCGACTGTCTATCTTTAGGAAAGCGAAACAATGAACTTCACAACAAGGGGCCAAGCGCGTGAAGTGCTGGAGTTTTGGCGCGCAGCCGGCGCCGATAAATGGTTTGTGAAAGATGCGCAGTTCGATGCGCAGTTCCGGGACGGGTTTCTGGACTTGCATTTTGCTGTTGCCCGGCGCGAGAAAGAGGATTGGCTGGCCGAACCCGATAGCGCCTTGGCGCTGGTGCTGTTGCTGGATCAGTTTCCTCGCAATGTGTTTCGAGGCACGGCCCATATGTTTGCCACGGATCCGTTGGCGCTTTATTACACGCGCCAGGCCATTGAGGCCGGCTTTATGACCCGGATCGATGAAGAACTCCGGCTGTTCTTATGTGTGCCGTTTATTCACTCTGAAGCGCTGGCCGATCAAGTGGAAGGGGTCGAGCTGTATCGCCAATATGCGCCGCAAGGCCTGTCGTTTGCTATAGAGCACCACGAAATTATCGAGCGCTTTGGCCGTTTCCCACATCGCAACCCCAGCCTGGGGCGTCAAACAACGGCAGAGGAACAAGCCTTCCTGGACGAAGGCGGGTTTGCAGGATGAAGCCGGCGACTGTCCTTTTCAAATCTTGACCTTTACGTGCGCTTTAACCTTAACTTTAATACCGCGCCGGTACTATTTTGTGCTACTAAGGTAGTTTGCGACGATGTATTGTTTTGTAGCTTCTTAATGCTTGATCGGCTCCAGTAGGATTCAGACGCGAATAAAAAGACGTTTTCACGGCTATAGACAGGTCGGGCTTTCTGGCTTGGCTGATCAGGTTCACCTGTAGGGAATGTATATGGCTGCTCTTGATCTATCGCGTCGACAGTTCCTTAAAGCGACGACTATTGCGGGCATCACTGCCTACATCGCGCCATTCGGCTCTGCCGCTCATGCGGCATTGTTCGATCAAAAACTGTTGACCCCGGTACGTTGGAACGCGGTGTCCGGGCTGGCCCAGTTTCGGATTGATGGGCTGGCCAAGGTAACTGGCTCCAAGATTTTTGCCCGTGATATTCGGGCTCGCGATCTGCCTAATTGGCCAGACCAGCAAAGCCATGCGCTGATTTTGCGCGTAACGCGCGCTGATGCCCTGTATCAGGGGTTTGATTTGTCGCTGTTGTCGCCAGACATTAAACCCGACCGCATTGTCACGGCGGCCGACCTCGAGCGGGACAAGGTTGCCTTGCCTGTTTTTTATGGCGACGATATGCTCTTGCCCGAAGGCAAGACCCCGGCTTATCTGGGGCAGGCCGTCGCAATACTGATTTTCCATGATTTCGCCCGCTTCAAGCTGGCTAAAAATGCTTTGCAGTTCCAGGACGGAATCATTCGTTACGGCGACGTCACCGGCCCGCTGGAACGCGACCCCTGGGGCACGTTTCGCTACGTGCGCGTAGGCGGTGAAACCCCTTTCGACCCCGATGTATTTTCCAGTCTTAAAGATGCGCCGGTTTTTCCCAGCCAAATGCGTAAGCACCTGCCCGTGTGGCCCGATGGCAAAGACCATGGCAGCGTGGGCGAGGAAGGCATGTTTTACGCAGGCCAGATCCGTGACGCCCTGGACAGTCCGTCCGAAGACTGGCTGGTATTAAGCCGCAAATACCAAACGCAATCGGTGGATACGGCTGCGATGGAGCCAGATAACGCCAACTGTTGGTACGATCCCGCCTCTGCCGCCATGCATATGGTGGTGCCGTCGCAGTCGCCCAGCGAAGTCGCGAGCGCCGCCGCCGATATGTTGGCCCAGTCCACCTTCGACGTTACGACCTTGGTCCTGCACCCCTGTTATACCGTGGGGTATGGGTCAAAAGATCACTACAGCATGCCGTTCTATGGCGTCGTGTGCGCCCTGTATGGCGACGGCCGTCCGGTGCGAATCGCCAACGACCGCTACGAACAGTTCCAGACGTCGATCAAGCGTCATGCCTTCGATATGGATTATCACATTGCCGTGGATCGCAAGACGGGAATGATTCGCTCGTTCGTGGGAGACATGGTGGCCAACGGTGGAGGGCGCTGCAACTTTTCCCCGTCGGTGGCCATGGTAGGGGCGACTGCGGCGCAGACGATCTATTACTTTCCGCAGTCGGATATCACCTCGCGCGCCGATGCTACCCGAGCGGTGGATGCGGGTTCGGCGCGCGGCTATGGCACGTTGCAGTCCATGGCTTCCACCGAGATGCTGATGGATGAAATTGCCGAGCAGCTTGGCATGGACCCTATCGATCTGCGCTTGAAGAATGTTCTGAAAACCGGCATGAAGAATACCCAGGGCGCGATTCCTGCGGGTGCGGTCAGGGCTGATGAGGTTCTTGAGAAAGCGCGTCAGCACCCTGTCTGGACGGATCGCGCCAAGCGCAAGGCGGATTTCGAGGCGGCCAATCCGGCAAAGGTATATGGGGTGGGGTTCGCTTGCGTTCAGAAGGATTTTGGTACAGGTGCCGAATCGTCGCTGGCCAAGGTCGAAATTTCACCCGAAGGCAAAATCCTGTTAAGGCATACGGGGACCGAAATTGGCACCGGCATGAGCACGTCGCAGGCGCTGGCCTGTGTTCGATACCTGGGCTCGCCGGCCACTGATGTGGGTTTTGCCATTACTGACTGGCCCGACCTGCCGATGGTCACCAGCGGCGACCCCTACACCATGAGCCAGGCCGACCAAGATAAATTATCGGCCAATCCCTTGTGGTCGCCGGCATTTGCCTCGCCGGCCAGTGCGTCCAATTCCGCTTTCTACTATACCCACTCTACGTACGAAGCTTGTCGTATTATCTTCGAGCATGGCTTGTGGCCGGCCGCCATGGCAATTTGGTCCAAGGGTATTGGCTCCGGCCAGGCGGCGCCCTATGTCGTGCGCAAGGAAGACGCCCGGTGGCGCGAAGGCCGCTTGACGGCCGACGGCATGCAGCCGCTGACCTTGGCCGAGCTTGCGGCCAAGGCGCATGCCATGGGTCTGGTCATCGGGGCCGTGGTGCATTCGTTCAATCGCTGGCAATGGGCCGAAGCGGATTTCCGTATCGGCAACGGACTGTCCCGCATTCCTGTCGATGGCCTGGCGCTGGCGTTTGGCAACCCGAAAGGTCTGGCGGCGCAAACGGCTGATGCGACGGCAGCGCTGTTACACAGCGAACCGGGTGCCGAGGCACAAAAGGCTTTGCAAAAAGATGTGGGCCCAATCGGGTTGAAAGCGCTAGATGCGCTTCCGGGGTCAGACATCGCAACCACCAGTCTATCGGCGGGTCATTACCAGATTGTGCCGCGAACGGCGGTTTATTACCCGCCTACCCAACGCAATAACGCAGCGGTTACGTATTATTCCGCCATGGGCACCCTGGTTGAGCTGGCGGTTCATCGCGGCACAGGGCAAGTCGAGGTGTTGCACCATTATTCGATTCTGGAGTGCGGCAACGAGATCTCCCCACAACTGGTTTCGGGGCAGATACAGGGTGGGATTGCCATGGGGATTGGTCATGCCTTGCACGAGTACTTGCCTTTGTATGAAGACGGGCCGGGTAATGGCACATGGAATTTCAACCGTTACCACCTGCCGCGTGCCAGGGACGTGGCCGTATGGAAGCAGGCCGCCGACGTGTTGCCGCCCCTGTCCGATACCGACCCTCCCAAGGGCGTGGCCGAGGTGGTCATGATTCCCGTTGTGGCGGCCATTGCCAATGGGATCGCGGACGCGATCGGAAAACGTTTCTATACGCTGCCGATTACGGCCGAGAAAATTCAGGAGGCGTTGGCATGAGTATTGACTTGAAACCGGTTTCCCTGACCGTCAATGGGCAACAGGTGGGGCCCTTCCAGGTGCCGGAAAGCCTGATGATGATTGACTATTTGCACGAGTACGCGAACCTGACGGGAACCAAGTTCGGTTGTGGGCAGGGTGTATGCCGTGCTTGCGTGGTGATCGTGGACAACGAAGACGGCACCAGTTCCGAGATGCGCACCTGTATTACCGGCGTGGGCTATTTCGCCGGCCGTGCGATACGCACGGTGGAAGGCTATGCGACTCGCGACGAGGCAGGCGCCATTACGGCGATATCCCCGATGCAGCAAAAATTTCTGGATCATTACAGCTTTCAGTGTGGTTACTGCACGCCGGGCTTTGTCAACGCGGCCACCGTGTTGGTCGAGCGACTGAAGCGTCAGCCGGTGCCGCGCCAACAGGTCGAAACGACAGTCATTGATTCCCTGAACGATCACATTTGCCGTTGTACAGGTTACGTGCGTTATTACGAAGCCGTGCGCGACCTGATCTTAAGTACCCCCGGGCTGACGACGGACGAAGACGTAAACGCGGCGGGCAGCGGGTCGGGGCGGCAAGGTGCTGGGCTTGGGCAAGGAGAAGGCACATGAGAGCCAGAGCACGCAACTGGATGATCTTCTGGGTGTTCGTGGTAGTGGTGGCGGTGGGCGCGTTGACTGTACTGTCGGGCGTGCTGGATCCCGAGTACGACTCCGCTGCCGTAGATACCGCCCAGGGCGTGACTGACCAGCAGGTGATTGCACGGGGAAAGTATCTGGCAACTGCCGCCGATTGCACAGCTTGCCATACTAGCAAAGACGGCGCGCCGTTTGCGGGGGGCGTGCCACTTGCAACGCCGTTCGGCACTATTTATGGCACCAACATAACACCCGACAAGGAATACGGAATTGGCGATTGGTCGTCGGCGGATTTCTATCGTGTGATGCACGACGGCATTGCGCCGGATCATCCGTTGTATCCTGCCATGCCATATACCTCGTATCGCGGAATGACGCGTGAGGATTCGGACGCAATCTACGCTTATTTGCAAAGCGTGCGGCCGGTGGCGCTGGCCAACCAGAAAAGCGAAATTCCATTCCCGTTCAATATGCGTTTCCTGATGCGCGGATGGAATTTACTGTTCCTGCGTGCTCCCTTGCCTGATGCTTCAGAAGGGGACTCCGATGTCTGGGTGCGGGGCCGTTATCTGGCCAATTCTCTGGGCCATTGCACCGAATGCCATACACCGCGCGGCCTGGTGGGCCAACTGGTGTTAAGCGAAACCCTGGAGGGTGGATCGCTGGGCGCGATCAATGCGCCCGACATTACGCCCGAAGGCTTGGCTGCGCGTGGCTGGGCACCGCACAACCTACGCCAGTTCTTTGCCTTGGGCATAACGCCACACAGCACGGCCTACGGAGAGATGTTCGATGCATTCCACAACAGCACGCAGTATTTGACGGAAAGTGATAACGAGGCCCTTGTGGCCTACCTGACCGGCGATGCGCCCTTGGCGCCGGCGCCGCTGCCCACTGTTGATGCTGCTTCGACGATGACCGGCCCTGGACGCTCTGTATACGTGGCGATGTGTTCGGGATGCCACGGCGCGCAAGGCCAAGGCAAGCCTAATGTGACCGTCGCCTTGAACGGCAACACCACGGTGCGGAATGCCGACCCCCATAATTTGCTGCATGTCATTCTTGCGGGCCTGGAAGCCCATTCGTTTCCGAATGGGCAAAGCCGGCAGGAAATGCCAGGCTTTGCCAATGAACTGAGCAATCAGCAAGTGGCGGACTTGGCCAACTACCTGCGCAGCGCCTGGGGTGGGCAGAAGCCAGATGTGCAAGCGGCTGCCGTTGCCGCAAGCCGTGGTCAGGCAAGCGCGCAGGCCGAGTAAGCCGCACGCGAAAAGGAGGCGCCCCTTGGCTAGCGTTCTGTTTGGCTAATTCGCCTACTAACCGAACAGAACATTAAGCGGCCTGGGTGTTTGCCTTGAGTGCGCGGACGCGGGTCAGGGCCGACAGCAGGAATGTGAAGGCCAAGGTCGGCAGGGCCGACCCAAAGCCTGGCGCCCACTGGGCCAATCCATGGTAGACAGCAATCCCTGCCAACCATAGCAGGGCTGCACCCAGATTAATGCGACGGGTTGATGCGCGGATGCTCTCGTTGCCCAAACCCAGCCTGCCCAGGATGACGCCATACAGCGGCACAAATACCGAGCTGAGCGTCAGCAGGAAGGGTTCCAAGGTGTGGATGGGCAACACCATGGCCAGGATGATGCTGACGATTGCCAGCGCGATACCCCAACGTCGGATCGACCACGATGGTTTCAGGCTATGCGCGGATACCGAGCCCGAATACAAGTCCCCATAGGCGTTGTCCAGCTCGTCGATCATGATCAGGCCGAGTGCAATCAACCCGCCCTGTGCCAGCAGCAGGGCGCCGACCAAATTGGCGCCGGGTTCGGCCACGGTGACCACCAGCACACCCAGACCATAGCACCAGATGTTGGCGATGGCATAACCCAGCCAGACACCGCCCAGGGCACCGCGGCCGCTGCGGCCATGGCGGGCGTAGTCGGCCACCAGGGGCAGCCAGGAAACGGGCATGGCGATGACCAGGTCCAGGGCGGAAAACATGCCCATGCTGCCATTGCCCGAACGGTTCCAGACGGCTTGCAGGTTTTGAGCCTCTAATTGCGCGCCAAACTGCCATGTAAGCCATATTAGCGACAGGACCACCAGCGGAAGGCCATAACGACTGACAAACTTGCGTACGAGCGTCAGCATGGAGCCCGCCAGCAAGGCGATCAGAATGGCGCCCCAGAACAAGGTAGGCAAAAGGACTCCCCAGAACGGAGCGATGGTGATGCCAAGTGCTTGTTGAATGATGGCGGTTGTGCTTTCACGCATGATTACGATCTCGAACGTCGTCCATCCAAGCAGTTGCACGATATTCAGCAGCACGGGCAAGCGTGCGAACCAGTTGCCGTAGGTGGCATGCATCAGCCCTGAACTGGACAGCCCGCTGTTGCAGCCCACCTTGCCTACCCAGGCAAGTAGGCCGGCGCCTATAAGTGAGCCGGCAACGACCGCGAACAAGGCTTCCTTGGTGCCGGCTGCGGGCACCAGATAGGCGCCGATTTGCATGACCAAAAGGCCCACGCCAAGGCTGAACCATAGGGAAGCGTGCTCGTGCCAGCCGAAGACGCGCTCGGAGGGCTGCACGGGTGTTAGGGCGTGATTGCTTGTATTTGAAGAAGTGCTCATGTCGGCGCCGTCAAAAAACAGGAGCGCGACAAGGCGGAGCAAAGGAAAACGCGGACCGGATGGCGGCGTACACTTGCGTGGCATGTATCGCTTTCCTGCGCGAGGATTACCTCACAGGTTCGAAGGGACTCTCTCAGTCGCGTGTCAGGCGACACCCCTAGCGGATGCTGGTAAAGACGTAGCAGATTGTACTGTCTTTGCAGGATAAGGCAAGAGCCGCGCGGGGCACGCTTTGGGGTTTCCTGGCAGTTTGCCTATAGGGGAGGCTGCCTGCCGTGCGCCGCAGGCAATGGTCTTTCAGTCGAACTTTATGATGCTGAATGCCAGGCGGTTTTGCTCATCGCGGGACACGTCGTAGCCTAGACGCTCGTTGATGGAGTTGTCGGGATGAAAGGTAAGGATAACCGGCTTGATGACTTCGATTTCTTGTTCAGTGACATACACGGAGTTGCAAATAATGACTTCGTCGCCACGCTGACAGGTGCGCGCCGCCGCTCCGTTAAGGATGCAGCAGCGAGACCCGCGCTGGCCGTAGATGACATAGGTGCTGATGCGTGCGCCCGAGTTCTTGTTCCAGATATCGACGAACTCCATGGGCAGGATGCCGGCAGCTTCGCAATGATCGGGATCCAGGGTAATGGAACCGTGGTAGTCCAGGTCGGCGCCGGTTACCCGAATGCCGTGCAATTTGCCGCGTACTACTTTTCTCACTGTGGTCTCTGGAAGAATTGATGTAAGCGCAATTGTAGTTTTTTTGCGCACAATGTGGGCGGATCCGATATAAAAAGCGTAACAGGCGGACGGTTCAGGGCGTAAAGGCACGCCAAGTGCGCCAGAGCTTAGGATCAGACTTGCGCAACATTATAATGACCTGTGCCGTCGTTGGGTCTAACTTCGCTTAACAGGTTGAAATGTACGCTCTTCAAGAAGCTTATCGCGCCGGGCTATTGGCTCGCAAACATTGGTATTCCAATATAGTTAGTGGTGTGATTGTCGGGGTGGTCGCCCTGCCGCTGGCAATGGCGTTTGCCATTGCCAGCGGCGTAAAACCCGAGCAGGGTTTGTATACCGCCATCGTGGCAGGTTTTCTTGTTAGTGTGCTGGGCGGCAGTCGAGTTCAGATCGCCGGGCCAACGGGTGCGTTCATTGTCATTTTGTCCGGCATTGTCGCCACCCACGGCGTTGACGGCCTTCAGATCGCCACCTTGATGGCAGGCATTATTCTGTTGTTGCTAGGTGTGGCGCGCATGGGCGCAGTCATCAAGTTCATTCCGCGTCCGGTGATCATTGGTTTCACTGCGGGAATCGGCGTCATCATCTGGGTCAGCCAATGGAAGGATTTCTTTGGCTTGCCGGCTGTTGATGGGGGACATTTTCACGAGAAACTGTGGGGCCTGATTCAAGTACTTCCCCAGTTATCGCCGGCAACGACTTTCCTTGCCCTGATTTCCTTACTGCTGGTGCTGTACACCTCTCGTATTCCGCATTGCCAGCGCGTCCCCGGTCCCTTGGTGGCCTTGGTCCTTATCACCGTGGTGCAGTCCATTTTCCAATTCGAAGGCGTGGCCACCATCGGATCCACTTTCGGAGAGATTCCGCGAGGGCTGCCGTCGTTTGCGTTGCCGGAACTGACCCTTGGCCGCGTGGTTGAACTGATCGGGCCGGCCTTCGCCATCGCAATGTTGGGCGCTATCGAATCGTTGCTCTCGGCGGTCGTGGCCGATGGCATGGCGGGTACACGGCACAATTCGAATCAGGAACTGGTTGGGCAGGGGATCGCAAACATTGCGGCACCCTTGTTTGGCGGTATTGCCGCCACCGGCGCCATTGCCCGTACGGCAACGAATATCCGCAATGGCGGCAACAGCCCGCTGGCGGGCATTGTGCATTGCGCTACCCTGGTTCTGGTGGTGTTGTTTCTGGCGCCTTATGCAGTCAATGTGCCGCTGGCGACATTGGCCGCTATTTTGTTCGTGGTCGCCTGGAACATGAGCGAGGCGCGGCATTTCATTCATTTGGTGCGACGCGCGCCCAGGGCGGATGTCGTCATCCTGCTGGTAACCTTCGGGCTGACGGTGTTTGCCGATCTTGTTGTGGCGGTGAATATCGGCGTAGTGCTTGCCATGTTGCATTTCCTGCGACGCATGGCAAGCAGCGTGATGGTGAATCGTCAATCGGATGATGAGCTACAAAAGGAATTCGCCTATCAGGGCGGGGTGCAACTGCCTTCGGATGTCCTGGTCTATACCGTGGAAGGGCCGTTGTTTTATGGGGCCATCGAGTCGTTCGAGCAAGCGCTGCATGATACCGGCACCGATCCGCGCGTGCTGATTGTGCGCCTGAAGCATGTTCCGTTTATTGATGCGACGGGTTTGCAGGCTCTGGAGAGTGTGATCGATGGTTTGCATCGGCGGGGCGTGCAAGTGATGCTCACTGAAGTCAATGCCCGGGTGCGCAATAAACTGGTCAAAATGCAGTTGGCCAGCAAACTGGGGGCCGAGAACTTGACGGACTCGTTCGAAGTCGCTGTGGCCAGGAGCATCGCTTAAGCCGTTGTTCAGGGCGGGCTAGTAGGCTGGCCGGTGTAAGGCGTGCGCCGCGTTTGCGTGATTTCGACGGGGGAAGTCGGCGAAAGCTGCTCGAGCACCGCAGCCGCCAACGGCGGCGAGGGCGAGTTCTTTCGACGCCCGGCGAAATCACGTAAACGCGGAGAAAAGCACGCCGTGCCGGCCTGCCTACTAGCCCGCCCTGGACAACGGCGTGCCGCCAGGCAGCACGAGCATCTACCGTTTATTTGGCGAAGTCTTCTTCGCTCATGAAGAAATACCGCACGGCATCGATCAGGCTGAGCGCCACGACCAGCGGTGGGAATAGATAAAGAATGATCAGAAAAACAATCCCCCAGCCCACCTGATCCAGATAAAACCGATGGGCGCCCAGCCACCCCAGGAAAATGGCCAGCACAATCGCTACCTTGCGTCGGCTATGCGTACTGCGTTCCAGGTTCGAGCCACGCGTCTTGAAGAGCCAATAGCTGATCGGCACGGTAAGCACCAACGCAATAATGACCTTGTTGGAGTGTTGGACTACATAGTCGCGCAGAGCGTAGTAGATGTCCGAGAAATTGTGGAAAATCGTACCCGTGAGATAGTGCAGCCAGGAAAGCGCCTGGCGCCCGATATTTTCACCGAAGGTCAGGGCGACAAGAATGACAAGGAAAACGGCAATCGGCAGGAGAATTTTTTGCATGATAGGAGCGGTTATCCGCATGGTTCCTTAGTGAGTTACAGTCGCGCCAGCCGCCAAAGTGACGTGGTCTCGGCGCTGCGGGCTTCATGCAGCGGGTCGCGAATGTCGAAAGCCTTTGGATGCTTGGGGCGCGCATCCAGGCGACCTTTGACGGACAGCCCCGCTTGGCTGATCAGGTCCAGCAGGAAGTCCCTGCTGCGCAGGCCCAGGTGTTCCGCCAAGTCTGACATAATCAGCCAAGCCTCGCCATCCGCCGTCAAGTGTCTTGGCAAGCCTTGGATGAATCCCTTCAGCATCTGGCTGTCCGGATCGTAGATAGCGTGTTCAATGGGCGAGGTAGGACGGGCCGGCAGCCAGGGCGGGTTGCAAACGATCAGCTCGCTTTGCCCCTGTGGAAACAGATTGCTGCTCTGCAGGCTGACTTGCGAGTCCACGCCCAAGCGTGCAATGTTTTCTTGCGCGCAGGCCAGCGCGCGATCGTCGATGTCGGTAGCAATAATGCGTGGCACGCCGCGGCGGGCCAGAATGGCTGCCAGCACGCTGCTGCCGGTGCCAATATCAAACGCCTGGCTGATTTTTTCAGGCAGGGGGGCGTTGGCCACCAGATCGATGTATTCGCCCCGAATGGGCGAGAACACCCCATAGTGCACGTGGATACTGCCTTGCAATGCGGGGATGACGATACCTTTGCGCCGCCATTCGTACGCGCCGATGATGCCTTGCAAGGCGCGCAATGATAGAAGGAAACGCTCTTTGGGCTCACCGAAAGCAGTGGTGTAGGCCTGGCTTACATCGGGCGCGCGCCGCAGATCGATGCTGCAGTCGGGGTTGAGCTCGATCAGCAAGGTATTAAGCAGGCGCGCACGTTGCGATTGGGTGAGGCGATGCAGATTGAAGGCTTCCTGAGGACGCAGGCCTGTAGGGCGTTTCTTTTTTTTGTCGATGCGCCGGGCCAGGGCATTAAGCAATTGGCGCGCGTTCTGGAAGTCGCCGCGCCACAGCATGTGGGTACCCTGGTTGGCCATCAGGAAGGCGGTGTCGGCGGTTAGCCTGTCGTCGACGGCTTGAATCCGCTTGGGTATGGCGCTGTTATTGCCAATGCACCACACCGCGTTTCGCGCATCGTTGTTTTCTGTCCAAGTAGCGTATTGTGCAACTGCTTGGTCGGATGAAGCTAACATGAAAGGCCAGACAGTATAAAAACAAGCGCAATTGTAAGTGATAAGCGGCTTCTTGAGCCAGCAAACTCGTGTTTATCTCGGCAGCGGACGTGTTCGGCATCGACGACAGGGGACAGCGTGTCGGGGCTGCGCTACGCGTCATGGGCTACATCGCGCTCGGCGTCGGGCAGCGACAGCGGAGGAAAGTGAGTTCGTGTCCTCGCGCATCATGCAGGCAAAGGTTCAAGAATCGTCTGGCGCACCGCATGTTCCCACTGCGCCATTCGTTGCGCGGCTTCAGCCCGGCTCAATTGCGGTTCGAAGGTTTTATCGACGCGCCACAGGCGCGATAGCTCAGTCAGATCGGTGTACACGCCACTTGCCAGACCGGCCAGATGGGCAGCCCCCAGGGCGGTGGTTTCAATGATGGCCGGTCGGGCTACGGGGATGCCCAACAAGTCGGCCTGAAATTGCATCAGCAAGTCGTTGGCGCTTGCGCCGCCGTCGACCCGGACTTCGCGCAAAGGTTCGCCGCCTGCAGCAACTGCATCGCGGTCCATGGCTTGCAACAGGGCGGTGCTTTGGAAGGCGATGCTTTCCAGTGCCGCACGGGCGATATGAGCCATGGTGCTGCCACGCGTAAGGCCGGTGATGGTGCCGCGGGTATTGGGCTTCCAGTAGGGGGCGCCAAGACCCGTAAAGGCGGGAACAAAAACAACCCCGCCGGCGTCGGGAACAGTGTGCGCCAGCGCCTCGACTTCCGAACTGCGGGTGAAGGCGTGCAGGCCATCGCGCAGCCATTGCACGACAGCGCCGCCCACGAACACACTGCCTTCAAGGGCGTATTCCACGGCCCGGGATGGCTGGGCCGTACTGGTGGTGATCAAGCCATTGTCTGATTTCTGGAAGTGGTCGCCGATATGCATCAGCGCAAAACAACCCGTGCCGTAGGTGTTCTTGGCCATGCCGGCGGAAAAGCAAGCCTGGCCGAACAGGGCGCTTTGCTGATCGCCGGCCACGCCGCAGACTGGCAGTGTTGCGCCCAACAGGCTTGGGTGGGTATCGCCATAATGGGCGCTGGAGGGCAGCACCTGTGGCAACAGGCCGGCCGGGATATCCAGCGCGGCAAGAAGGTCGGCATCCCAGTCGTTTTCATGGATATTGAACAACATGGTGCGCGATGCGTTGCTGACGTCAGTGGCGTGCACTTTGCTATGGGTCAGTTGCCAGATCAACCAGCTATCGACTGTGCCAAAGGCAAGTTTGCCTTGGTCGGCCAGTGTTCTGGCATGAGGTATGTTGTCCAGCATCCAGCGTAGCTTGGTGGCCGAGAAGTATGCGTCGATGCGCAGGCCTGTTTTTTCCAGTATGGTTGACTCAAGGCCCTGCTCGCGCAGCATCTGGCATAGAGGCTCTGCGCGGCGATCTTGCCACACCAGGGCATTGCCTAGTGCTTCGCCGGTTTCTCGGTGCCACAGCAGGCTGGTTTCGCGTTGGTTGGTAATTCCGATGGCCTTGATTTGTGCAAGGCCGACCCCTGCCTTGGCGATGGCTTCTTGCGCTGTGGCCAATTGGGTTTGCCAGATGTCCATGGGGTTGTGTTCGACCCAGCCCGGCTTGGGAAAAATCTGCGTGATTTCTTTTTGCGCAAGGGCCACAATGGCGCCAGAGGCATCGAAAACAATACTGCGCGAGCTAGAGGTGCCCTGGTCCAGGGCCAGCAGGTACTGTGTCATGAGGTATACGCTTATGAATGTTTTGTGTCGTTGCGCTGTCTCGTCCGCCGAGCCCCGCTTCACGGGATGCGGATATCGTCATATTACGCCAACCATTCCCACGATCCACCATGTCCGATACCAAATCGTTGCCCACTGACCGAAAACAGTTGCTCGATAGCCTGGCTGGCGGCAACCCTTACGACGTCATTGTCATCGGCGGAGGCGCCACCGGCTTGGGGGTTGCGCTCGATGCGGTATTGCGTGGTTTGTCAGTGGCCCTGCTTGAGTCGCATGATTTCGCCAAAGGCACGTCGTCGCGGGCGACCAAGCTGGTGCATGGTGGTGTGCGCTACCTGGCTCAGGGGAATATAGGGTTGGTAACACAAGCCTTGCACGAGCGTGCCGCAATTTTGCATAATGCGCCGCATCTGGCCGGCGCTTTGCCGTTTGTGGTGCCGGCCTACCGTTTCTGGGAGGGTCCGTACTACGGCGCCGGGCTAAAGATGTACGATGTGCTGGCCGGAAGCGCAAGCCTGGGGAAAACGCAGCTGTTGGGCGCGGCCGCGACGCGGCGCTGCTTGCCTGGGGTGAATTCCCGGCATTTGAAAGGCGGGATTCTATATTGGGACGCGCAATTCGACGATGCCCGGCTGGCGCTGGCATTGGCGCGTACAGCCGCTGCCCAGGGGGCGATGCTCTTGAACTATACGCCGGTTACCCTGCTGCTTTACGACAATGGGCGGATCGCGGGCGTGGCGTGCCATGATGCAGAGAGCGGCCAACAGTTTCAGCTTCACGCCAAATGTGTGATCAATGCCACGGGTGTGTGGGTGGATGGTCTACGTGAGCACGATGCGCGGTGCGCGGGCCGCGAGGCAAATTCGGTGGTGATGCCCAGTCAAGGCATTCACCTGGTCGTGGATCGGGATTTTCTACCGGCGGATCATGCGTTGCTGGCGCCCAGCACCCGGGACGGTCGCGTCCTGTTTGCGGTCCCTTGGCTGGGCAAGCTTGTGTTGGGGACAACCGATACGCCAACACCCGACATATCGTACGAACCCCGGCCTTTGGCCGAGGAGGTGAATTTCATCCTGGCGGAAGCAGCCAACTATCTAGCCCGGCCGCCTACTCGGGCCGACGTGAAAAGTATCTGGGCGGGCCTGCGGCCATTGGTGAAGCCGTCCGAAGACAAAACCGACCATCTGGCGACCCGGCGTATCAGCCGCGAGCACACGGTGTTGATCAGTCCCACCGGCTTGGTGACGGTTACCGGGGGGAAGTGGACGACGTATCGAGTCATGGCCGAAGACGTGCTTGAAAAAAGTGCGGCGGCCGGCCTGATTGCACCCGCGCGGCTTGGAGCGAGCCGGACCGCACGGTTCCGCCTGCTGGGTGCTCCCCCGGTTGAGGCTGTTCGTCCCAATCGCCTCTGGCAGCAACCCGGCCTTGCTGCCTACGGAACCGAGCAGGGCGCCGTACAGGCCCTGCCGGGGGCGGACGTGCGCTTGGCGATGGGTTTGACCGAAGCGATGGTGCGATTTGCAGCCCGGCACGAGTACGCCCGCACCGTCGAGGACGTTCTGGCGCGGCGTTCACGCCTGTTGTTTTTAGACGCCATCCTGGCCGAATCGGTTGCCAGCCGCGTCGCGCAAATACTGCACGAGGAAATCGACGCAGATTCCAAGCTGCCCGATTTTCTTGATTTGGCGCGTCGGTATCGCTGCATTCCAGATGGGTGAACGGCAATTATGGGGTGGTGTAGCCTCATTATTGCGCGAAGAATGTCCGGGCTCCGTCGAAGCGTTTGGCGAAATAGGGGTTGGCCAGACTGTCGATGCGGACCTGGCCCCCGCTTGAGGGCGCGTTGATGAATTGGCCGTCGCCAAGATAAATGCCGACGTGCGAATTGGGTTTGCGCAGGGTATTGAAAAACACCAAGTCGCCCGCCTGAAGGCTGCGCCTGGCCACCGGCCGGCTGGCCCTGGCGATCTGTCCGGTACTGCGCGGCAGGCTTACTTGCGCGCCGACTTCGGTGGCATAAGCTACTAAACCACTGCAATCGAACCCCTGGTCTGGGCTGGCGCCGCCGTATTTGTAGTTTATCCCCAACATCGACATGGCCGCCATGACGACGTTGTTGCGATGAGCGGCATCAATGACTACGGGTTTGCTGGACTGGCTGATGCTGGAGGGCGAAACCGTTGGGCCGGCGCAGCCAGACAGACCTCCAAAGGCTATTGCCAGAAGAAGTGAGAAGTTCCTGACTCTTACGTTAATTAGATGCAAATTAGCGGAACGGTAATGGAGGAGCTTCTGGTGAAAGACGTGTAGATTAATCACGGTTGTGTAACCAACGAAATCAAATTGATAAGTGTCAATACGGCTGAAATATTTTTCCGGTTAAATGTCCTTGTTATGTAGACAATTAGTTTTTATTTGCCTCTGAATTTTGTGCATATTCTGACAAAATTCGCTAAATACGTATATCTCCTGGTAAATACCTAGCGTGATAATTGTAAATTCGCTTGGCTTTATGACAGATATTTTTTAAAGTCTTGTTCAATTCTTAACATTTGTTATCATCCGCTGACGCAACACTTTGATTCAGCGCACTTATCAAAACAGGAGGGCCCAGTGCCCACAACTGATAGCTTATCAACTCTGAACGATATCCAGGAAGTCAATCTTTCTTATTTGATGCTTGCTCAGCGTTTATTGCGGGAAAATCTTGCCGCAGGCATGTTTCGCCTGGGTGTTTGCCAAGACGTTGCCACAACCTTGTTGCAGCTTTCACCAGCGCAACTGGTCAAGCTGGCTGCGTCCAGTTCGCTAATTTGCGGATTCAGGCTGGACGACTACGATCTGCTATCCAGTCTTACCCATAATGTACTGGGCGGGGTGCTTCAGGAAGCGCATTCCACTATTTTGCTGGCCCAGCGCAATCCCGAGCCCTCGGCGCAAGCATAGCGGCTCCACAGCGCATGGTTACCAAAAGCGTGGCGAAAAGTGTCGCCCAAGAAGCGGCGGATATCCTGCTCGCCACCGACATGATACGGTTGGGCGCGCGGCTGCAAGTGCTGCAGGCCGAAACCAGCCTTAGCTACGACCGGCTAGCTCGGCTGTACCGTGAAATCCGAGGGTGTTCGCCACCCAAGGGCATGTTGCCGTTTTCGGTCGATTGGTTCATGACCTGGCTGCCCAATATTCATTCCAGCATCTTCTACAGCGTTTATCGCTATCTGGATACCTTTACCCCCGCCAAGAAAAGCCGAGCCCTGATCGAAGCCTATCGACTGTACCTGGAGCAATCCTCCGCGGGCCGCTCGGTTCAGGATGACAGTGAACCGGTGCTCAGCTTCACCCGCGCATGGATGTTGATCCGCTTTGTTGACAGCGGGATGGTCCAGCTCTCCCATTGCACTAAATGCACCGGCGGGTTTGTGGCCCATGCCCACGACCCGCAGCACGATTTTGTGTGTGCTATTTGCCGGCCGCCGCCACGCGCGGGAAAGACCCGCCGCGGCACGGCCAAGAGCAGCTAATCGCTGGCTCGATGGTCCGGCGGTGCGCCTGCTTCAGGCGGATTTTCCGTTCAGAACGTTGATCTGGCTTCAAAAAACCCCGTTGACGGCGGTTTTTGCTGCGCCCCGAACGGGCGATCATAGTGGCTTGCTGGCTTTATTCCGCATCTGCAGTCTTGCCGTGCATCCATTGTGTCGGTGCTGGCGGCTCGGGTGGCATTTTTGTCAAAGGTTCGTGCGTGTTGATTCTTCTTGGCTTCGCCATTGTCCTGTTGTCGGTGTTCGGCAGCTTTATTGCGTTGGGCGGACATCTGGGTGCGCTATATCAACCTTTTGAGTTTGTGCTGATCGGCGGCGCCGCGTTGGGGGCGTATGTGTCTTCCAATAGCGGGAAGTCTGTGGGGCTGCTGGTCAAAGCCCTACCCAGCATCTTCAAACGTACGCCGTACGGTAAAGACCTTTACATGGAACTGATGGCGCTTCTGTACGTTTTGTTGAACAAGGCTCGGCGCGACGGCTTGATGACGATTGAGGCCGATATCGAAGACCCGGCGTCAAGTCCTATTTTTGCCGACTACCCTTTGGTGTTGCGTGATCCCCAGTTGGTTGAATTCATTACGGATTATCTGCGTCTGATCATTAGCGGCAATATGAGCCCCTTCGAGATCGAGATGTTGATGGAGCAGGAGATCGAGGCGCATCAGCAAGAGAAGAATATCCCGGCCAAAGCGCTGGCGGCTGTCGCCGACGCCTTGCCGGCCTTCGGGATTGTGGCGGCGGTGCTTGGGGTGATCAAGGCGCTGGCTTCCGTCGATCAGCCTCCGGCCATTCTGGCCGACCTGATTTCCAAAGCCATGGTGGGCACATTCCTGGGTATTTTGCTGGCTTACGGTTTTGTGTCGCCCATGGCTCACACTGTAGAACGCCGCACGACGGCATCGGTCAAGGTGCTGGAGTGCATCAAGGTAACGTTGCTGGCCAGCATGAACGGCTACCCGCCGCAGCTGGCGGTGGAGTTTGGGCGCAAGGTGCTGTATTCCATGGTTCGTCCTTCGTTCACCGAGCTCGAGGAGCACGTGCGCCAGGCGAAGGCTCCGGTCAAGAAGGCGGCCTGAGGCGGGCAGGGATAGATGAAACGCTCGCAGACTGATCGCGTCGTTATCCGGCGCAAGCGCGTGCACTCGCCAGAGTTGGGCCATGGCGGCGCCTGGAAAATCGCCTATGCTGACTACATGACGGCGATGATGTCCTTTTTCTTGATTATGTGGATCTTGTCGCTGGTGCCGCGCGATGACCTGGTGGGGATCGCCGAGTACTTTCGCATGCCATTGATGACGGCGATTCGCGGCGGGCCCGAAATAGATATAAGCTCGAAGGTGATTCCCGGGGGGGCGCCCAGCCCCATACCGAATCGCAATCCCATTACCCAAAAGCCCATTCCCAATGTGGATGCGGTTGACAGGCATGACACCCGTCGTCTGGAAGGGCTGAAGGAAGAGCTCGAGGAGTTGATACGCACCAACCCGGTGCTTCAGCAGTTTCAGCCGCAACTGTTGCTGGACATGACGCCCGACGGTTTACGCATCCAGATTGTCGACCAGCAGAATCGTCCCATGTTCGCCACGGGGCGGGCGGAGGTTCAGCCATATATGCGGGATATCCTGCGTGAACTCGGCCCAGTGTTCAACACGTTGCCCAATTCCATTACGATCGCAGGCCATACCGATGCCGTGCAGTATGCAACGGGCGAGCGTCTCTATAGTAATTGGGAGCTATCGGCCGACCGCGCCAACGCCGCGCGCCAGGAGCTTGTGGCGGGCGGCATGCACGAAGCAAAGATCAAGCGGGTGTTGGGCCTGTCGTCGACGGTCAGCCTGATTAAAGAAAATCCGAACGCTGCCGTTAATCGGCGTATCAGTCTTGTTGTATTGAATAAGCGTGCCGAGCGCCGCATTGACGAACAAAATGCCGCAGGCGATGCCGTTGTGTTGCCTGGCGGGCCGTCGGGTGCACCGACGCTTCCGAATGGGCAGTCCGACATCGTTCCCTCAGGCGATACCTACAAGGCCGACTAACCATGGCCCTGCTGCGCCTGCAACGCAGCCAAAGGAACGAGCAATGAGCACGGGTGTCGATTTAAGCCAGTTTTACGAAACCTTCTTCGATGAGGCTGACGAACTGTTGGCCGATATGGAGCAAACATTGTTGTTCGTGGATGTCGACAACCCGGATATCGATCAGCTCAATGCTATTTTCCGGGCAGCCCATTCCATCAAGGGCGGAGCAGGCACCTTCGGCTGCTTCGGTCATTTGGCCGACACCACCCACCTTCTCGAGAACCTTCTTGACGCTTTGCGTCGTGGGGAAATCGCCTTGCGTAAAGACATGATCGACACTTTTCTTGAAACCAAGGACGTACTCACCGAGCAAGTGGCAGCCTACCGCAACGGGCAACAGCCCGATGAGCAGGCGTACGATCGTATTTGCGCCCAACTGCGCCAACTCGCGCTGGAACAGGCGGGCCAGTTACCCACCGCCGCTCAGGCAGCTGAACCTTCGGCAGTCGACAGCGCGCCGGTCCAGGGCGCGGGCGGGGCAACTGAAAAGACTGCGGCTGGTTTGGCGGAAAGCACGACCAAGGAGGAGCCTGCCGCACTGCCGCTGCGTGTTACGGTGTCGGGGCTCAACGATAAGGATGCCCAGGCCCTGAAAGACGAAATGGGATTGCTGGGCGATATTCTGCACCTTGAACACAATCACACAACCTTGTCGGTCTGGTTGTTCACCACCGCCAGCGCCAGCGACCTCGAAGCTGTGTGCTGTTTTATCGTGAACCAGGAACAGGTCAAGGTCGCGCCCGAGGCGGTTCCGGGCGAGCCAACCCGTGCTGTTGGTCCGCCTGAGGTTGAGGCGGGAGCGCCGGCGGCTTCGGCTATAACGCAGCAGCCGTCTTCAGCATCCCAGGCTAACACACCGTCCGGGTCGGGCAATCCACCGCCTGCCGCCGATGCATCGACTCGCGCAGCACCCCAGGCTGCATCAGCCAAGCCCGAAAAGGGCCGGGAAACCGGGACCCTGCGCGTTGGGGTGGAAAAGGTCGACCAGATCATCAACCTGGTTGGCGAGCTGGTCATCACCCAGGCCATGCTGGTGCAAACGGCTTCCACCCTGGATCCCGTTCTGCACGATCGCTTGCTTAACGGCATTGAGCAACTCGAACGCAATACCCGCGATCTCCAGGAGTCGGTCATGTCGATCCGCATGATGCCGATGGACTACGTCTTCAGCCGTTTCCCCCGGGTGGTTCGCGAAAGCGCGTCGCGCCTGGGCAAGCAGATCCGCCTGACCACCAAAGGGCAGGCCACCGAACTGGACAAGAGCCTGATCGAACGCATCATCGATCCGCTTACGCATCTGGTGCGCAATAGCCTGGATCATGGCATTGAAATGCCCCAGGACCGAATTGCGAAAGGCAAGGTTCCCGAGGGCCATCTGCTGCTGTCCGCGCAGCATAGTGGCGGGCAAATCGTCATCGAGGTTTCCGACGACGGCGCCGGGCTCAATCGCGAGCGCATTCTGGCCAAAGCCATGCAGCAGGGCCTGCCCGTCAACGAAGCCACCCCAGACGACGAGCTTTGGCAATATATCTTCGCGCCGGGGTTCTCCACCGCCGAGAAAGTCACCGAAATTTCGGGACGTGGCGTGGGCATGGATGTCGTGCGCCGTAATATCCAGGGCATGGGCGGCCATATCCAATTGTCGTCTCGCTCCGGACAAGGCACGACGACCCGCATCGTGTTGCCGCTCACGCTTGCCATCCTGGACGGCATGTCGGTTCAATCAGGCGACGAAATCTTCATTTTGCCGCTCACCCACGTGACCGAATCCATGCAGCCCACGCTGGACCAACTGCACCAGATTTCCGAAACCGAACAAGTGTTGCATGTGCGGGGCGAGTATCTGCCGCTGATCGCGCTGCACGAAATGTTCGGCATTGAAGGGGCGCAAACCGAGCTTACCCGTTCCATCGCTGTCATCCTGCAGGCCGAGGAAAGCCGGTTTGCTCTGCTGGTGGATCATTTGGTGGGGCAGCAGCAGGTGGTCGTTAAAAACCTTGAATCCAATTACCGCAAGATTCCGGGGATATCCGCAGCAACCATCTTGGGCGATGGCAGCGTTGCTCTGATCGTGGACGTATTCGCGCTGCTGCGCATGACCCGAACCAAGCATGTAGTCACTGAACATTAAAGCATCAAAGCGAACGGAGAAAACCATGTTGAACAAAGCCGAGGCGAACAGCGGCCAAATTGACGACACAGGCAAAGAGTTTCTGGTCTTCACCCTGGCCACGCAAGAGTACGGCATCGATATCCTCAAAGTGCAGGAGATCCGCGGCTATGACAGCCAAAGCGTGACGCGTATTGCCAATGTGCCGTCGTTCATCAAAGGGGTGACCAACCTGCGCGGCATTATCGTGCCGATTGTTGATATGCGTATCAAGTTCAATCTGGAGAATGTTGAATACAACAACCAGACTGTGGTCGTCATCCTGAATTTGGCAAATCGCGTCGTGGGTGTGGTGGTGGATGGCGTGTCCGATGTCCTGATGTTGCAAGCATCGCAAATTAGCGCCGCGCCTCAGTTCGGCACGGCGTTCTCCACCGAATACCTCACAGGCATCGGCACGCTGGGCGAACGGATGCTGATTCTTGTGGATATCGAACGCCTGATGACCAGCAGCGAGATGGCGCTGGTGGAACAGGCCGCCATTGCCTGAGGGCGTCAGCCGCGTTCACGGCTCGGCCAAGCTGACAAAGAAGGCGCGAGCACCGATAACAATAAATTGTGGTGCGGCCGAAAGCCGCCAAGGAGGGACTTAATGAGCCGAATTGCTTTGTTCAAGAATCTGAAAGTGCGCACCAGCCTGATGCTGGCCCTGATTTTTTTCGTTGTGATGCTTCTGGTGGGGGCCGGGATGGGGCTGTTCTCGATACGAGCCAGCAATCAGGTGCTCGAGCGCGTTATCCACGCGCAGAATGTCAGGGCAACCTTAAGCCAGGCGATAGATCACTTTAAAGGCGTCCAGGTGAATCTGGGTCTGGGAGTCGAGGCTATTCTTAGCTATCGTCAGCAAGAGGCAGCCGCCCTGGCTGATCCCACCGGTGAAACCCTTGTGTTTGGAACGATGGCCGGCGCGGTCGAGCCGTTTCTTGAAAAGGCCGGCCAGGAATTCGATCTCTCCAAGGCAAAGTACCAGGAATACCAAGCGTTGCTTGGGGAGCAGTCGGAAAGGGTTTTCACCCAGATCAGCAATAGCTATGCTTCACTGATGAATGGCGGAGTGGAGCCGTTGTTCAGCTATCTGCAGCAAGGCGATGTCGAAGGCTATAACGCGTATAAAGACGGCACCGGAGAATACCTGCAAGAGGATCTTTATGGCGCGTTCCGGGATTTCAATGCCTACCAGCAAGCCTGGATCGACCAGGTTCAGGCCGACGAGCACGCACATTACGTGCTCATTTTGCAATTGGTGGCCGCCGGCCTGGTGGCTTCCTTGATTATTTCCTTGCTGGTGTATGCCTTTTTGGGGCGAGTGGTTTTGCGGCCGCTGCGCAGCGCTGGCCAGCATTTCGACCGCATTGCGGCGGGCGATCTTACCCAGCGCATCGAAGTGCGTTCGCGCAATGAAATCGGTGTCTTGTACGAAGCCTTGCGCCGAATGCAGGAAAGTCTTACCCGCACGGTGTCCGAGGTTCGTCTTGGGGTCGAGGAAATCACCCTGGGTTCGCGCGAGATCTTCATGGGGAACACCGACCTGAGCAGCCGGACCGAACAGCAGGCGGCCTCCTTGCAGGAAACCGCTGCCAGCATGGAGCAGTTGGCGGGTACGGTTCGCCAGAATACGGATAACGCAGAGCAGGCCAATAGCCTGGCTCAAGATGCGTCGCAGGTGGCCCGGCGCGGTGGGGCCGCCGTAACGTCGGTGGTCGGCGCCATGGATGAAATCTCATCCAGCTCGGGCAAGATTGCTGAAATTGTCAGTGTGATCGATGGCATTGCCTTCCAGACCAATATTCTGGCGCTGAATGCCGCTGTTGAAGCAGCGCGGGCCGGTGAGCAAGGCAAAGGCTTTGCCGTTGTTGCCGGCGAAGTCAGGTCGCTGGCCCAGCGTAGCGCCCAGGCGGCAAAAGAAATCAAAACCTTGATCGAAGAGTCGGTTGATACGATACGCACAGGGGCCAAGCAGGCGGATCAGGCGGGCGCCATCATGCGCGATGTTGTGTCGTCGGTTCAGGGCGTCACGACCATCATGGCCGAAATATCATCGGCTTCCCAAGAGCAGGCTGATGGCATTGCGCAGGTGAATGTGGCTGTGACGCAAATGGATTCCGTGGTTCAGCAGAATGCGGCTCTGGTCGAGCAGGCGGCGGCCGCCGCCGGCTCCCTGCAAGACCAGGCGACGCGGCTTAGCCAGGCGGTATCGGTCTTCAAGATCAACGCCGCTGATGTCATCGAGGCGCCCGCGGCACAATTGCAGCAAGCCGCACAGCCAGGGCATCGCCTGCCGCCCGCCAATGACAAGGCCGAGTCGTTCGGCGCCGATCTGCATCTACTTGCCCCTCAGGGAAGCTGACGCCCCATGCCAAGCCCGCAATACCAGAGCTTGATGCAGGAACAACCCCAGATCGATCTTCTCGAGCTTGAGCGGGCAGCACGCCTTTTGCGTCAGCGTTCGGGAATTGTGCTCGGCACGCATAAACACGAAATGGCCGCGCGAACCCTGGATCGGCGTGCTCAAAGGATTGGGGTGGCGTCGGCTGCCGATTATCTGGCGTTTCTGGAACAGAATCCGCAGTCGACCGAATGGAACGCGTTCGTCAATGCGTTTACCATCAATCACACCGCGTTCTTTCGGGAAAAACATCACTTCGAACTGTTGGCCGATTTTGTGCGCGGCCGTGAAACTCCAGTGTCGATATGGACGTCCGCCGCGTCAACGGGGGAAGAGGCCTACTCCATCGCCATCACTTTGCAGGAATCAATGCCGCAGGCTCAAACGCGATGCTCAATCCTGGCTACAGATATCGATACACGGGCCATCGAGTCGGCGCGAGCGGGCATGTATTCCATGGAGCGGGTGGCGTCCATCCCCGAACCTCTGCTGAAGAAATACTTTTATCGTGGCAAGGGCGCCAAGGCGGGACTGGTGCGCGTCAAGCCCGTGCTCCACGACATGATCCGCTTTGAACCATTCAATTTGATCAGTCCCTCGTGGCCGACGGAAAAATTCGACGCAATCTTCTGTCGGAACACCATGATCTACTTTGACAAGCAAACGCAAAGTCGTGTGCTTGAAAGGTTTGCCGCAGTCATGAAACCCGGGGGGCTTTTATTTGCAGGTCATTCAGAAAACCTTACCTATCTGACCAAAGCGTTCAAGTTGCGTGGTCAGACAGTTTATGTGGCGGTGTAGCGGCATGCTGGATAGACGGATTGATGTATGAGCAAAATAGGCAAGAAAATTACCGTTCTGTGTGTGGACGACTCCGCACTGGTGCGCGGCTTGATGACTGAAATCATCAATAGCCATGCCGATATGCAGGTGGTGGCCGTGGCGCCCGATCCCTTGGTGGCGCGCGAGCTTATCAAGCAACACAATCCCGATGTCCTGACCCTGGACGTCGAAATGCCGCGCATGGACGGCCTGGACTTCCTGGAGCGCCTGATGCGCTTGCGGCCCATGCCCGTCGTTATGGTGTCGTCGCTGACCGAACGCAATTCCGAAGTGACGCTGCGGGCGCTCGAATTGGGCGCGGTTGACTTCGTGACCAAGCCCAAGCTGGGCTTGCGCGACGGTCTTCTGGACTACAGTGAACTGATTGCCGACAAGATCCGCGCCGCCGCGCATTCGCGCCCGCGCATCGCCGCCGGCGCCGCAGTTGTACCGAGACAGGCTGTGCAGCGGCGGGCCATCGTGTTCTCGACAACAGAAAAAATCATCGCCATTGGCGCGTCCACCGGCGGCACCGAGGCCATACGCCAAGTGCTTGAACCTATGCCGGCCAATAGTCCGGCCGTGCTCATTACCCAGCATATGCCGGCTGGCTTTACTCGGTCGTTTGTACAACGGCTTGACGGTCTTTGCGCCGTCCAGGTCCACGAGGCAGAAGACGGCCAACGGGTTCTGCCGGGCCATGTCTATTTGGCGCCTGGCGGTATCGCCCACATGAAGCTGGCGCGCTCGGGCGCCAATTACGTCATCAAACTCGAGGCCACCGATCCGGTCAACCGGCATCGCCCTTCGGTGGATGTTCTGTTCGACTCGGTGGCGCAGGTTGCCGGGAAGAATGCCGTGGGTGTCATCCTGACGGGCATGGGCAAGGATGGCGCACAGGGTTTGCTGGCCATGAAGCAGGCCGGCGCCATCACTTACGCACAAGACGAAGCTACGTGCGTGGTGTTTGGCATGCCGCGCGAAGCATTGCTGATCGGCGCCGCCGATATAGCAGTACCCCTGCCGGAGATCAGCGACCGGCTACTGGCAAGCGCAGGGGCCTACGGCCATCGGGTCTGATGCAGGCGGTCCCGTGTTTTTCTTAACTTGGAGAGTATTAAGTGGTACAGAAAACCATCAAAATTCTAGTGGTTGACGACTTTCCCACGATGCGGCGCATTATCAAGAACCTGTTGAAGGATCTGGGATACGAAAATGTCGATGAGGCTGAAGACGGTGTCATGGGTCTTGAAAAGCTGCGTAATGGAAACTTCGATATTGTGGTGTCTGATTGGAATATGCCCAATATGGATGGGCTGGAAATGCTGAAGGCCATTCGCGCCGATTCGGTCCTGGCCAAGCTTCCCTTGCTGATGGTGACAGCCGAGGCAAAAAAGGAAAACATTATCGCGGCGGCCCAGGCGGGCGCCAGCGGTTATGTCGTGAAGCCATTTACCGCAGCCACCCTCGAGGAAAAACTAAACAAAATATTCGAGAAGATCGAATCCTGATGACCATAAGGGGATAGTCTATGTCCGCAGACCAACTGACGAACAACGGCGAAGAAAGGCCTGAAGAGCTTATTTTACGCATTGCCCAGCTAACGCGGATGTTGCGTGAAAGTATGCGCGAGCTAGGCCTGGATCACGCCATCAAAGAGGCGGCAGAGGCCATCCCCGATGCCCGCGATCGACTGGACTACGTCGCTCGCATGACAGAACAGGCGGCAAACCGTGTCCTGAACGCAGCCGAGGAAATCCAGCCGCTGCAAGAGTCGTTGCAACGGCGCGCGAAAGCTCTTGACGAGCGTTGGGACGTCTGGTTCGCCCAACCGGTTGAACTGGCCGAGGCGCGGGTTCTGGTCGACGATACGCGTGCCTTGTTGAAAGAAGTGCCGGATGCAACTCAGCCTACCCTGAGCCGCGTAATGGAAATCATTATGGCCCAGGATTTCCAGGACCTCACCGGACAGGTCATTACGCGCATGTTGGGTGTCATCAGCGCGATCGAGAGTGAACTGGTGCAGGTCCTGATCGACAACGCCCCGCGCGAGAAGCGCGAGGAAACCCTGTCGCTGATGAACGGTCCGCAAATCAGTCCTGACGGCAAGCCGGATGTCGTCACCGACCAGGGCCAGGTCGACGATCTGCTGGCCAGCCTCGGCTTATAGGGGGAAGCATGAAATATAAAAAGAAGCGCACCGTAGGCTTGTATCGTTTGTTAAGCCGGATCCATCGCGGCAAGGCGACTTTTGCTGATCGCGCGTGGTCGCTTAGCCCCGTTGCCTTGCCGATGTCGCGATTGCTGGGCGCCGTGCGCCTGGGCCTGGTGAACATGCGTGAAGCCGTGATCGACATTGCCCTGAATACCGCGAGGCTGCATTCCCAGGCGCAAGCCTGCCGGCAACTGGCTTCCGAGCAAAGCGGCCAAGCGCAGGCGCTGGCCGTCAGCGGCCGCCAGATCGAGGCCGTATCGGCGGAAACCGCCGAACGGGTCAACGAAGTTGCCCAGATGTGCAGCGCTCAACTTGCCGTGGCCAATCAAACGCTCAAGCAACTCACCGAACTACAGCAACGCGTGTCCCGCGTAACGGGACAGATGGATGTCTTTTCCGGCGTGGTGACGCAACTAAGCCAGAGGGCCGTCTCGGTGGGGGATACCAGCCGGCTGATCAAAGACATCGCCTTGCAGACGCATCTGCTGGCGCTGAATGCGGGGGTGGAGGCCGCGCGTGCCGGCGAGGCAGGCCGTGGGTTCGCCGTGGTGGCCACCGAGGTCGGCAAGTTGGCCGAGCGCGTGAACCTTGCCACCGGCGACATTGTCCGCCACACCACTGAAATCCTGGATCTCGTGTCCAGCACCCGCTCGCAGACCAACGACATTCATCTGGATCTTTCCACGTCCGAAAAAGTGGTCAGCAGCTTCACGCAGCAATTCGATCAGTTCGTGACCGACTTTGACCGGATGGACGGCCAGATGGGGCAGATGGCCGGCAATGTCGCCCAAGTGAACGCGACGAATCAGGAAATGAGCCATGCGATTGCGCGCATTGCTGAACTGAGCGCCCAAGTGCAGAATCGGATGGTCACCATGAGCGATCAGGTGCAGGCGGTGCGCGGCAAGACTGAAAGCCTGCAGGCGCAATTGTCCACCTTGCGAACCGGCGACACCCCCTACGATTGGTTGGCCAACACGCTGCGCAGCATGCGTTCGGCTTGCGTCAAGATGCTGGACCAGGCCAAGCGCCAGAATATCGACATCTTCGATTGCCAGTATCAGCGCATCGCGGGCAGTGACCCGGCCAGATTCCAGACTCGCTACGATGGCGCGATCGAGCAGCCTTTGCAGCTATTGCTGGATTACGTTCTCTCGCAGGTTCCGGCGGGCTATTACTCGGTTCTACTCGACAAGAACGGTTATTGCCCCACGCATAACTCCCGTTACAGCAAGAGCCCCACCGGCGATCCGGTGCACGACAATGTTCATGTGCGCCATAAGCGCATTTTCGACGACGATTTCAGCCTGGCCGCCGTACGCAACGAGCGTGGTGTTTTATGCCAGACGCATATGCGCGACACGGGCGAAATTATTACCGATGTGTCGCTGCCGCTGGACATTGATGGCGTGCGTTGGGGAGCTGTGCGTATTGGAGTCGACTACAGTAATTTTGAAAAAGGCCTGAGCGCAGCAAACTGAACGGTTTTATCGCCGTTGCTTCGGCGATTATCCGTTCACCGAAGTCTCTAGAATCATCGCTTACCATGGGTGAACCGGGACTTGAATAGTAATGGCTGAGGAAAGCGACCTCGAAAAGACAGAGGCCGCCACTCCTCGACGCCTGGAAAAGGCGCGCGAGGAGGGGCAGGTCGTGCGTTCGCGCGAACTGAACACCTTTGTATTGCTGGCATCAGGCGTTGCCGTCCTATGGCTGACCGGAGGCGCGTTGTACCAGTCGTTGACCGGGGTTTTGCGGGCCGGTCTCTGGTTCGACCCGCGGGTATTGGGTGATACCCAAGTCATGACCGCCCTGGCGGCGGAATCCGCATTTCGCGCCTTGGGCAGCTTGTTGTCGGTGTTTGCCGTCTTGGTCGTAGCCGCCGTGTTCTCGTCGGTGGCGCTTGGCGGGCTGGTGTTTTCGACCAAGGCCCTCGAACCCAAGTTCGAGCGATTGAATCCGCTGAAAGGCGTGGCGCGCATGTTCTCGGCCCAGACTCTGGTCGAACTGCTCAAGACGCTGGCTAAAGCCTCGGTCATTGGCCTGATCGGTGGGGCCGTCATCTGGCATTACCGCAACGACATGATTTCCCTGATGTATGCCTCGCCCAGCGAAGCCCTGACCGGCGGCATGCGACTGGTTGCGCTTTGCTGCGCCCTGATCGTGGCGGCCTTGTTTTTGATTGTCCTGATCGATGCGCCCTGGCAATTGTTCAGCCATTTCAAGAAACTGCGGATGTCGCGGCAGGATGTCAAGCAGGAGCACAAGGAAAGCGACGGCGATCCATACATCAAAGGACGTATCCGCCAGCAACAACGGGCGATGGCGCGACGGCGCATGATGTCGGATGTGCCCACGGCCGATGTCGTGGTGACTAATCCGATCCATTACGCTGTGGCGCTAAAGTACCATGACGGGCGGGGCGCGGCGCCGCGCGTGGTGGCCAAGGGTTCCGATCTGGTTGCCGCCCGCATACGGGCCTTGGCGCAGGAGCACGATGTGCCCGTGCTAGAGGCGCCCCCCTTGGCGCGAGCCCTGCATCGCCATGTGGACATCGGCCAGGAAATTCCTGCCACCCTGTATACGGCGGTGGCCGAGATACTGGCCTGGGTGTATCAACTCCGCGCCTGGGCCTCGGGCGCGGGAGCCTATCCAGAACGACCCGGTGCATTATCGCTGCCGCCTGGGCTTGATCCGGCGGAGAACGCCGCGGAAGCGGCGGGAACGTCATGAGCCAGCTTCTTGCCGTGTTGAAGAGTCATGGAGGGCAGCATGCCCGTCTGATGGCCGGGCCCGTGCTCATCCTGATGGTGCTGGCGATGATGGTATTGCCATTGGCGCCCGTTGTGCTGGATTTGCTGTTTACCTTCAATATCGCGCTCGCGGTCATGATCCTGCTGGTGGCGATGTTCACAAAAAAGCCGCTGGACTTTGCCGCCTTCCCTGCAGTGTTGTTGTTCGCGACTTTGCTGCGCCTGGCCTTGAACGTGGCCTCCACCCGAGTTGTCTTGATGAATGGCCACAAGGGGCCGGACGCGGCCGGCCAGGTCATCGAGGCATTCGGGCATTTTCTGGTGGGTGGAAACTTCGCTGTCGGCATTATTGTGTTCATTATCCTGGTCATCATCAATTTCGTCGTGATCACCAAAGGGGCTGGGCGTATTGCTGAAGTCGGGGCGCGTTTTACCCTGGATGCCATGCCCGGCAAACAGATGGCGATTGATGCCGACCTGAATGCCGGCCTGGTGGGTGAGGAAGAAGCCCGGCGGCGGCGGGCGGAGGTTGCCCAAGAGGCGGAATTCTACGGATCGATGGATGGCGCCAGCAAGTTTGTGCGTGGCGACGCCGTGGCCGGCCTATTGATCATGGTGATCAATATTGTGGGCGGGCTGATCGTGGGCGTGGCGCAGCACGGGCTCAGCTTTGGCGAAGCGGGCAGGGTCTATACGCTGCTGACGATTGGCGATGGCTTGGTGGCTCAGATTCCGGCTCTGGTGATATCGACTGCTGCGGGCGTGGTGGTGTCGCGCGTGGCGACGGATGAAGACGTTGGCCAGCAGATGGTGGGTCAGATGCTCAGCAACCCCACCGTGATGTTCATTACGGCGGGGATTCTTGGCGCCATGGGTTCGATTCCCAATATGCCGCATTTTGCCTTCTTGCTGCTGGCGTTGATTTTGGCCGGCGCAGGCTGGATGCTGTATCGGCGCCAGCAACGCGAAATCGCTGAACAGGCCCAGGAGCCCATCAAGAATCAGGCTGCGGTCGAGGCGGCTGCGGCGGAAGCCAGCTGGAGCGATGTCGCTTTGGTCGATCCTCTGGGCCTGGAGGTGGGTTACCGCTTGATCTCGCTGGTGGATCATGCGCAAGACGGCGAACTTTTGCATCGGATACGCAGTTTGCGCAAGAAGTTCGCCCAGGATATGGGCTTTCTGCCGCCCGTGGTTCATATTCGCGACAACCTTGAGCTCAAGCCCAATGAATATCGCATTCTGCTCTCCGGGGTCGAGGCGGGGCGCGGAACAGCCATGCCGGATCAATGGCTTGCGATTGATCCAGGCGAGGTTGCAATGACCTTGCCGGGCAATGTCACGACCGATCCCGCGTTCGGCCTGCCGGCGGTGTGGATTGATGTTTCACTGCGAGAACAAGCCCAGATTGCGGGCTACACCGTGGTCGATGCGGGAACGGTCATCGCTACGCATCTGAATCACTTGATGCACCGCCATGGCGCCAATCTTCTGGGACGCCAGGAGGTTCAGCAGTTGCTGGATCATGTAGGCAAAGAGGCGCCCAAGCTAATCGAAGACCTGGTGCCCAAGACGATCAGCCTGAGCGGGTTGCAAAAGCTGCTGCGCGGCTTGCTGAACGAAGATGTTTCCATCCGCGATATGCGCACCATTATTGAAGTGTTGAACGAGCACGCGCCACGCTTGGCTGCGCTGAATGCCAACGGGGCAGGCCCGGATCCGGCGGAGTTGCTGGCTCTGACTCGCGCGGCGCTGTGCCGCGCCATTACCCAGCAGTGGTTCCCCGGGGAAGGGGAGATGCGCGTCATTGGCCTGGACCCTCGGCTTGAGCAGGTGTTGACCCAGGCCTTGACGGCCAGCGGCGTGCTGGAACCCGGGCTCGCTGAAAGCTTGCTGGCGGAAGCGGGGCGGGCGGTGCAAGTGCAAGAAACGAACGGCGATCCGCCGGTGATTGTCGCACCTTCGGCCTTGCGATTTTCTCTGTCGCGTTTTTTGCGACATCATTTGCCTCAGGTCAGCGTGCTGTCCAATCTGGAAATACCTGATGAACGCATCATGCGCATTACAGCAGTGATAGGTGGAGGCCAGTCGTGAATATCAGCCGCTTCTTTGGCGCAACCAATCGCGAGGCCTTGCGGCAGGTAAGGCTGGCATTGGGTCCCGAGGCCTTGATTGTCTCGAATCGGCGAGTGAATGGCGGGGTGGAAATTCTGGCGACCGACCAGACCGGCGCCGTGCAGGAACAGCACGGCCAGGCGACTACGCCCATGGCATCCACCCAGGCGGGTGGTGTGCCCCAGGCCGCTTCCTCGTCGGCTGACGAGGTGCTGTTGACGGCGATCGGTGATGTACGCGGCGCTCTTGAGGCGCGTATTGACGAACTGGTGTGGGGCGGCCAACTGCGTCGGGCGCCGCAGGCTGTGGACTTATTTCAGAGCCTGTTGGGGTGCGGTTTTAGCACCGCCCTGCTGCGGGCAATGCTGACGCGGCTGCCGGGTCACTTGACGGGCAGGGCGGCGTTTCAATGGGCGCGCAACGAGCTGGTCGAAAACTTGCCGATATTGGCGAGCGAACAGGATTTTTGGCAACCGGGTATGGCGATTGCCTTGGTGGGACCGACGGGGTCGGGTAAAACCACGTCGGTTGCCAAGCTCGCCGCGCGTTGCGTGCAACGATTCGGCCCCGAAAACGTTGTTTTGCTCACCACGGATACCTATCGCATCGGCGCCTATGAGCAACTGAGACAATATGGTCAACTGATGCAGACGCCTGTGCATCTGGTTCAGGATGCCCACGAGCTGGCGGCCCGTGTTGCTGATCTGACGCCTCAACAGGTGGTGCTGATCGACAACACGGGTATCAGTCAGCGCGATGGCTACGTGGCGGAACAGGCGGCCCTGCTGGCGCGTTCTCCGCGCAGAGTGACGCGTTTGCTGGTCTTGAATGCATCCAGCCACGGCGACACGCTGGACGAGGTGGCCCGCTCGTATGCCAATGATGGCGGCACGCCTTTGGCCGGTTGCATTATTACTAAGGTGGATGAGGCTTCCCGCCTGGGGATGGCGCTGGATACGTCGATACGCTATCAACTGCCTATCCATTGGGTGTCTGCGGGTCAGAAAGTGCCCACGGATCTGCAACATCAGGCGGCGCAAACGCTGGTCGATCGATCTTTGGCCCATGGCCACGGGGCACAGGGACTTTATGCGCCGACGCGGGCCGATCTGGCGGCGCTTATTCCTGCCAACGAGGCGGTGAAGAGTACAACGCCGCCGGCTTCGCCGGGTACCCGAGCACGCATGGCCCCGAGCTTGCTTGCCATGATGGGGCATGCCGGCGGCTCGCTGATTCCCGCCGATCTCGAGCATGCATGCCGCTACGTGGACGAAAGCCTTGCCTGCTCGACAGCTTATTCATTGTGGCGCAGTCATTGTGCCGGCGAGCGCCGGCCGGCGCGGTCGGCCGAGCGTGGGCCGCAATTATTCATGGCGGCGCTCAGTGAATGCAGTCGGTCCGGACAGAAGCTCATGCTGGCGATGCACGACAGCGCATCCCTGGTTGGGGGGCGGTCGGGTAAATTTAGCGCGACCGTGCTGGGTGGCGAGGATGGTGTGGTCTTGACATCGCCCTATCAGCAAGTGGCGCAGCCGGAAGGCTGGTTTGATTCCGCAGGACAGTCCGAGCCGCGATCCCCGGCGGCGGTCCAGGCTCTGCGCAGGCAGATCGCGTGGGTGCAGGAGGCCCGCGTCGGCTTGCTGCCCGTTGTCCATCTGTTTGATAAGGGAAACGGTGGGTTATGGGCTGAGTTGTCGGAGGCGGGCTTGCCTTGGCTGTCTCCGTGCGCGGGTACGACGGGTGTCGTGCACGATCTGGGGCGAATAACGGTGGCTGCGGTGGCAAAATCCATGTCCTGGTTGCCCCTTGATAGGCTGCCCGGAGTGGATCCGCAGACATTGACGTGCTGGGTCGGCGAGGCAACGGTGATGTTGGCGGCCCGTGGGCGCCGGCAAACCTTTGCCCGGCTTATTTGCTTGCGCTTGGTGCGGCGTGATAGCGGCAAAGTCTTCAGAACAATCTATGGGTTGACCGATTTGGGCGCTGCTCGCGTGCCGATTGCCAGCCTGGCGGTGTGGCTGTTGTTGCGCGTCGATCTGCCGGCGGCGTTCCGGTATGCCGCTTGTCAATGGAGCAATTTGTCCAAAGCCCAGGGCCTGGGGGGTCTAGAAACTTCGGCCGCTGGGCAATGGGGGGCCGACCTCGGCGGTCTGGACCTGCTGGCGCCGGCCATGCAGTGCGGCGTGGCGGCATGGAGCATGATGCGGGACGAGGCCGCGGACGATACCCGTCGGATACTGAGAGCCCTTGCCCATGGGGCGCCATTGACAACGCCGAGGACGGCTTCGTTCCTTTTACGGCTGTTTGCATTGAAGTCGATGATGGAGAGCGCCTGACGGCGTTGGCCGGGCTTGCCGCCGGCCGCTTCGGGCACCGTGTTCCAGCGTGCCTAAAAAGACGGGACGGCGTCAACCCGCCTTGATATTACGTTGGTTGCCGGTGGTTTTGCGGGTCCGTCCGCTGGCATCGTACAGGGTGTTTTCGCCCGTCAGGGCGCGCAATCCATCAAGCGTTTGTTGGGTATGTTTCAGGTGGACGTCGATAATAGCGCCGTTGGCGCCGTTCAATTGGCGGGCCTGCTCGGCGAGTTCGAGTAATTCGCGCACGGCTGCCTGCAACGACGGCTGGTCCTGGGCAGCGCTTTCAAGCCCCTGACGGTCGTCGCTAAAACCAAGCTCTTGCAGTATGCCGCCACGCTCGTGATTTGCCCGGGTCAGCAGATCGGCGCACGCGTTTTTTTTCAGGGTGGAAGCACTTAAGGCATCGGGCAGATCGGGTGATTCCAGGGCGCGGGATTCGGCTTGCAACGCCAGGAGAAACCGTTGGATGAGAGCGATTTCTGTGTGCAAGCTCTTGAGCAGGCGTTGAGAAGCGGGTGTCATGGAGGTTTACTTAAGCAGTTCTCGAACACTGACCAGAAGCGAGTCGGCGATGCGGCCGGGGTTGATCTTGAGCTCGCCGGCGGCGATCGCGTCTTTGATCTGCTGGATGCGCTCGATGTCGATATCGTTGCTGCTGTTCTGAAGATTGGCCAGTTGCCGGGCGGCCGGACTGAGTTCGACGGTATTCTTCCCGGCAGGCGAGGCAGAGGCCGCCGACGCCCCCTGCCCGCGCGAGGGGGAGACCGCGTTGACGATGGGATTCTTGGCGGAAGGTGTGATCTTCAAGAGAGGCTCCGGTAATGCTGGGTCGCTTAAGGGGTCAGTATAGTAGCTTGTAACGGCAGGGTGGATGAAAACTTTACGGGTGCAGGCTTCTACATCAGGACGAGCACCGTGCCGGCGTTCAGCACGGTGCCGCTAACCGCCTGGCCGCTGGCGGTGCGCACTTTGATCTGTGTGCCGGGTTCTCCGCCTTCCAGGGCTACGCCATGACTGTTCACAACGAACCCCGCGCCGCGCGCCTCGAGGCGTATATTTTGCCCCCGTTCGATGGAGTCGGCGCTGCGTAGCGCATTGGCCTTGATGGGGCTGCCCGGGCCAATGCGCCGGGTCGTGATGCTGCCGATCAGAAGCTCGCGATCATGGACGATCCCGTTGGCCAGGCGAAGAAGATCGCCTTCGCGGGCTTGCAGGTCGTTATCGTTGATGACGGAACCGGGCTGAAGACCACGGCTGGTGACATAGTATGTGCCCAGGATGGCCAGGTTGGCCTGGGTATAGCTCACCCAGTTCTGGGGCGCCAGGCAGCGTATGCCGACAGAAAGTCGTGAGCGCAGGCGTGCCCCGCCCGACAAAAATGCCTGGGCCTGGGTGCAGGGGGCCAACTGCTCGGCTCTGAGCGGCTCCACCACAATCTGTGCCTGGCCGTTGTATGTGTCGGCTTGCGCCTGTAGAAAGTCGCTTACTTGCTGCTCCAGATCAGCCGCGCTCAGGAAGGTATGAGCGGTTTGGGCGCGCAGGGGCAGGGCGCAGAACAGAGTCGCCGAAGCAAGGGTAGGCGCAAGAATCATTCGCATGATGGCATTTTAAGTTCGAGGCCTGCGCGCCATCGCTGGAACTGACGGACAAATAGCGGCCTTTTTCAAGGTTTGTATTGTGGACCTGGGCCTTACCATGTTTCGTATCCAATAGCGGTCGGCTTGCCGCCGCTATGCAGGCTGCGTGTTGGCGTGCTGTCAAGCGGCGCGCCGGGCAGCGTAATCGAACCTTCCACGAGTGGCAGATGACAGATCGAATTGGCGCGGACCTAGATTTTTTCCAGACGGCGATCAGCTTGCGCCAGCAACGGCAGGAGGTATTGGCTTCCAATATCGCCAATGCCGATACGCCCAACTACAAGGCGCGCGATTTCGCGTTCGGCGCGGCGTTGCGCGAAGCGATGGGGCACAACATGCGCCTGGCCGACACCCAGTTGACGTTGACGTCCGAGCGCCATATTCCGGCCCAGGCGTTTGCGCCCGACGATGCGCAATTGCTGTACCGCCAACCGCTCCAGCCTAGCCTGGATGGCAATACGGTCGACATGGACGTGGAACGGGTGCAGTTTGCCGACAACACGCTACGGTACCAGACCGATCTGACCGTTATTTCACAGCGTATCAAGACCATGCTGTCCGCGCTCCAGCAATAACCAGCTACAAGGTTGCACGATGTCTTCACTGAGTATTTTCCAGATCGCGGGTTCCGCCTTGACAGCGCAGTCGCAGCGCATGAATGTGACTGCCAGCAATATGGCGAATGCCAATAGTGTGGCCGGTCCGGATGGTCAGCCCTACAAGGCGCGCCAGGTGGTCTTCCAGATGGCGCCGGCGCCCGGCCAGGCCTATGCGCCGGCGGTGGGCGGCGTGCGCGTGGCGGGTGTGGTTGAAAGCGCCGCGCCGCCGCGCTTGCAATACGACCCCAAGAATCCGTTGGCCAATGCCGACGGGTATGTGGCCATGCCCAATGTCGATGTGGTGGCGGAAACCGTGAACATGATTTCAGCGTCGCGGGCCTATCAGGCCAATGTCGAGGTCATCAACACAGCCAAAAGCCTGCTGACTCGCACCTTGTCGATAGGTCAATGACGTGTGCATGATCCTTTTCATCCGCACCGCTGCTTTGAATTCTTCCAATTCGCCAGATTGCCGGGGAGCCTGAATGACGACCGTAAATTCAACGACCGACAGTAATGCCGCAGGCGCCCAGGCCTTTGCGAAAGTGTCGGGTGGCGCGGGCCAGGAGATGGTGGCAGGTACTCAGGATCAGTTCCTGACCTTGCTGGTCACCCAGTTGCGCAACCAGGATCCCTTGAATCCCATGGATAACGCGGAAGTGACTTCGCAGATTGCGCAGTTATCCACCGTCAATGGCATCACGCAGTTGAACAATACTTTGCTGGCCCTGTCGGGGCAAATGGATCTGTCCCAGTCCATGCAGGCGGCCAACCTGATCGGTAAAGATGTTCTTGTGCCGGGCTCCAAAGTGTCGTTGGGCAGCTCCACGCAGGATGGCGTAACGACCAAAGTGGCCACGGCCTTTGGCGTGGACGTCATCTCGCCGGCGGCCAAGGTGGTCGTCACCATCACGGATGGCGGCGGCAAGGCGGTCAGGCAGATACAGCTTGATCCTCAACCGGCCGGTGTGTTGAATTTGCAATGGGACGGCAAAGACGACTCTGGCCTGCCGTTGGCGGATGGCGCGTACGTTGTCCAGGTGGCGGCAATGGACGCCGATGGCAATCCGGTGCCGGCCGAAGCACTGACATCGGGCCGGGTATCCAGCGTGTCCTACGCGTCCAGCGGGCTTCAACTGGATTTGGGGCTGGCCGGCACGCATTCGCTTTTCGACATTCGGAAAATCATGTAGGGGCTTCTAGCCGTCGGGCGGCCTAGGCAGGGCGCCACCGCTTCATATTTAAATTCAACGTTAAACGCAGTCAACACGTAAACGAGGTAAATCATGAGTTTCGGTCAAGGCTTGAGCGGTTTGAATGCCGCAGCGCAGGAACTGGACATCATTGGCAACAACATCGCCAACTCCGGTACAGTGGGTTTCAAATCGGCCTCGGCAAGCTTTGCCGACGTCTACGCCAATAGCAAGGTTGGGCTGGGCGTGCAATTGACCAGCGTCAACCAGCGTTTCACGGTGGGTACGATCAGCGGCACGGGCGGGCAGTTCGACATGGCCATCGATGGCCCCAATGGGATGTTCCGCTTGCAGGACCCCGACGGCAACATCATGTATTCGCGCAACGGCCAGTTCTTTGCCGACAAGGACAACTTCATCGTGAATGCCCAAGGCCAGCGTCTGACGGGCTATGCCTTGTCGGGCACCGATCTCGTTCCCATCAAGGTGCCCATCGGCAATATCGAACCGCAAAGTACTTCGGCGGTTACCACCAAGACCAATCTGGATGCCAATGCGACGGTGGTGCCGTCCGTTTCCAAACCGGCCGAGCCGGCCATCCCCGGTACGGTCACGCTGACGGCGGTCGGTGGTTCGGCAGTGACGGACACCTATTACTATCTGGTGGACGAGCTGTCCGGCAAGGTTCAGTGGATGACGACCGCTGATCCGGCCACTGCGGTTCCGGGCAACATTCCGCCGGCGGGCGACTACACCACAGGTTCAACAGGGGCCTCGTTCGCCGTCGACAGCCTGGGCGCGGTCTCGCCCGCCCCAGCCGCTACAGGGTTCCCGGCGGGGCCGGGCAATATTGCTTTCACCCCGGCTGTAGCTGCCGTGATCGCCGTTCCGTTCGACCCGACCAATGCCAGCAGCTTTTCGCATTCCCTGCCGCTTTCCGTCTACGATTCGCTGGGCAATGCGCATCAGTTCATTCAGTATTTCGCCAAGCGCGAGGGCGATGCCGTTTCGGGCGAAAGTTCCTGGGATGTCTACTACCGCCTGGACGGCAAGGCGCTGGCTGCGCCCGATATGCCGATCGATGGCAGCACCACCATGACCTTCGACAGCACAGGCCGCCTGATCTCTGATCCCGCCGTGGATATCCGTATTGCCGCGCCGGGCGGGGGCGCTTCGCCGGCCGCCGCCCTGAACATGACGCTCAGCTATAACGACTCAACCCAATTCGGCGGCCCGTTTGCCCCTAACTTCACCCAGGATGGCTATTCCACCGGAGAATACGCAGGCCTGTCAATCGGCGCCGATGGGGCGATTGTCGCCAATTACACCAATGACCAGACCCAGCTCATGGGTTATATCGCACTGGCGCATTTCAACAACCTGCAAGGCTTGCAACCGGCGGGGGGCACGGCCTGGATCGAAACGGGCGCTTCGGGCCAGCCGATTCTCGGCCGTCCGGGTTCGAACAGTCTGGCGACGATCAAAGGCCAGGCGCTGGAGGAATCCAACGTGGATATCAGCCAGGAACTGGTCAAGATGATTATTGCGCAGCGCACTTATCAGTCCAACGCGCAAGCCATTAAAACCCAGGATCAGGTGCTGCAGTCCTTGATCAGCATGCGCTAAGGCCGGGCATGGATCGCGTCATTTATACCGCTGCGGGCGGTGCGGCCCGGGTGCTGGAGCAGCAGACTGTGCTTGGCAACAATATGGCCAATCTCAGCACCACGGGCTTTCGCGAACAGTTGTCCAATTATCGTTCGGTTCCGTTGGTGGCCCCGCAAGGGCTGCCGACGCGGGTAGCGACCGTGGCCTCTACGCCGGGCAGCAACTTCGAGCAGGGCGTCATGGTGGAAACCGGCAGCCCGCTGGATATGGCGATTGCCGGCAATGGCTGGTTCGCCGTGCAAACGCCCACCGGCCAGGCATATACGCGCGGCGGCGAATTCGCGGTCAGTTCGCAAGGCCTGTTGGTGAACCAGCAAGGCTATCCGGTGTTGTCGGCTGATAACGCACCCATCGAAGTGCCGGAGCGGGGCGCCTTGACGTTCGCTTCCGATGGCACGATTACGGCGCTGGGTGCGGGCGATAACCCCACCGATATCCAGGTGTTGGGCCAACTGAGGTTGGTGAACCCACCCTCTGCCCAACTGCTGCGCGGCGACGACGGCTTGTTCCGCACGCCGACTGGTGCGCCGCCTGTCCAACAGGAAGCGGGCGTCAGTGTGCGTTCGGGTTTTGTGGAAAAGAGCAATGTCAGCGCGGCCGAAACTATGGTGGGCCTGATTCAGAATGCGCGCATGTTTGAAATGCAGATGAAGATCATCCAGGACGCCGGCACGAATGCCGATAAGGCCAATTCCATTTTGTCCAGCAATGGCTGATGGTTGCATTGATTGACAGCGGCACGGCCGCACCCTAAGGAAAGAGAATGATACGTTCATTGTGGATCGCCAAAACCGGTCTGGAATCCCAGCAGACCAATATGGATGTTATTTCCAATAATCTGGCAAACGTGAATACGGCGGGTTTCAAGCGCAGTCGGGCCGTGTTCGAAGACCTGATGTATCAGACGGTGCGCCAGCCGGGCGCCCAGGTCGGCGCCGCCAATCAACTGCCGTCGGGGCTGCAATTGGGCACCGGTGTGCGCACAGTGGCCACCGAGCGTATTCATACCCAAGGCAATCTGAAGGAAACGGGTAACAGCCTGGACGTTGCGATTCAGGGACGCGGGTTCTTCCAGGTGGAAATGCCTGATGGCACGTTTGCGTATACGCGCGACGGCAGCCTGCAAGTGGATCAGAACGGCCAGTTGGTGACGGCGGGCGGCTATGTTGTTCAACCACCCATCAATATCCCCGAAAACGCGCTGTCGATCACGATTGCGCGGGATGGCACCGTGTCCGTTACACAGCCCGGCGCCGTCGGCATGAATATGCAGGTTGGTCAGCTTCAGCTTAGTTCCTTTATCAACCCCACCGGCCTGCAGAGCATGGGGGAGAATCTATATGCGGAAACCGATGCGTCCGGTCCCGCTCTCTTTGCCCAGCCGGGGCTTGATGGCACAGGCTTGCTGCTGCAGAACTATGTGGAGACGTCCAACGTCAATGTGGCGGAAGAGCTGGTCAATATGATCACGACACAGCGCGCCTACGAGATGAACAGCAAAACCATACAGACCTCTGACCAGATGCTGGCCCGTCTGACCCAGCTTTAATACCCTCTGATATGTTTACGCGATTCTGCCGCCTGGTTGCGCTTGCTTGTGTGCTTTTGGCCACAGGCTGCGCCATGATTCCGCCCGAGCCCGTGGTGACCGGCCCGCTGACAGCGCAGCCGCCCGTGCCGGTGCAAGTCATGCCCGAACCCAATGGCGCCATCTACCAGCCCACGGCGTATGGCAATTACCCTCTGTTCGAGGATCGGCGGCCCCGTAATGTGGGCGACATCGTCACGGTAATCATCCAGGAGCGCACCAACGCGGCCAAGAATGTAGCCACCAGCACCAACCGCAGCAGCCAGGCGACTTTGAACCTGGAAGCCGTGCCGGCCTTTTTCCCGCCAGGCCTGGGGCCGCAGCAGGGATTCAGCATGGGCGGCGGCAATGCGGCGGACGGCAGCGGGTCCAGCCGTGCCGACAATACCTTCGCAGGCACCCTGACGACCACGGTGATCGGCGTGTTGCCCAATGGCAATTTGCAGATCGCCGGCGAAAAGCAGATTGCGATCAATCGTGGCAGCGAATACATCCGCTTTTCCGGTGTGGTGGATCCGCGTTCGGTCACGGGGTCGAACACGGTGGTTTCGACCCAGGTGGCCGATGCCCGGATCGAGTTTCGCAGCAAGGGGCGCATGGATGAAGTGCAGACCATGGGCTGGTTGCAGCGGTTTTTCCTGAATGTTTCTCCGTTCTAAGGTGTATGCAGCCATGCGAACGCTCGTGCGATTCCTTACCACCCGGCTTTTGCGCGGATCCATCGTTTTTGCTGCCGCATTGTTGATGGCTTTGTTGGGGCTGAGCGTTCCCGCTCATGCCGACCGCATCAAGGATTTGGCGTCGATACAAGGGGTGCGCGCCAATCAATTGATTGGCTATGGGCTGGTGGTGGGCCTGGATGGCAGCGGCGACCAGGTGCGCCAGACGCCGTTCACCCAACAGAGCCTGACCAATATGTTGTCGCAATTGGGAGTGACCGTGCCGCAAGGTACGAATATGCAGGTCAAGAATGTGGCGGCGGTCATGGTCACGGCCCGCTTGCCGGCGTTTGCGCGCCCAGGGCAGACGGTCGACGTGGTGGTGTCGTCGATGGGCAACGCCAAGAGCTTGCGGGGCGGCACCTTGTTGATGACGCCGTTGAAAGGCGCGAACGGACAGGTCTATGCCATGGCCCAGGGTAACTTGCTGGTGGGCGGAGCCGGCGCCCAGTCGGGCGGTTCCAGCGTGCAGGTCAATCAACTAAACGGCGGCATTATCAGTAACGGGGCGATTGTCGAACGGGGGGTGCCCACCATGTTTGCCCGCGACGGCTTTATCAACCTGGAGATGAACACCACGGATTTCAGCATTACGCAGAATGTGGTGGCGGCGCTGGACAAGCGTTTTGGCAAGGGAACCGCCACCGCGCTGGATGGTCGGGTCATCCAGTTGCGCGGGCCGCTTGATCCGGGCGAGCAGGCGCGTTTTCTGTCGGACGTCGAGAATGTGCAGGTTGCGCTGCCGCCGGCACGCGCCAAAGTCATCATCAATGCGCGCACCGGGTCGGTGGTGATGAATCGTACCGTCACCATCGACGAGGCGGCTGTTGCTTATGGGAACCTGTCGGTTGTCATCAGCAACCAGCAGCAAGTCAGCCAGCCGGATACCCCATTTGCCGGCGGGCAGACCGTGGTTACCGAGAACACCCAGATCGAAATGCGCAGCGAGCAGGGCAGTTTGCAGCGGGTTAGAACCAGCGCCAACCTGGCCGATGTGGTCAAGGCGCTGAATGCCTTGGGCGCCACACCGCAAGATCTGTTGTCCATCTTGCAAACGCTCAAGAGTGCAGGCGCCTTGCGCGCCGATCTGGAGATCATCTAAGGATAGTGTCACGTCCATGTCGCATCACTATATTTCACGTCCCCAGGCCCCCAGAGTCACACCTGATTTGCGTCAGCTGGAGCGGTTGAACAGCGGCGCGCGTCTTGGCGGCTTGGCGGCGAGTGCACAGGCAGGCCCAGCGGACGGCTTGGCGCGGGCCTCTGGTTCCGTCCAGGCCGACCGGGAAATCGCCCAACAGTTCGAAGCCTTGTTTATTCAGCAATTGCTCAAGCAGGCCAGGCAGTCCAGCGGCTTGCAAGGCATGTTTGAAAGCGATCAAACCCGACTGGCGCGCAGCTTGTCGGACGAGCAGGTTGCTTTGCAACTCTCCGATCCCGGAATAGGCCTGGCGCAGGCGCTTCTAAGCCAGATCCGGGGCGGAGCGGATACCGGCTCGAGCGATGCTCGTACGCCGTCGGCGCCTGAGCTGGCATCTTCACGCGTGCCTGGCTTGCGTTCGCGTATAGGTGAGGAGGCGGAAGAAACAGGCCGGTTCCCATCCCTTTCCGGTTTGATCGATGTGCTGACGCAGAGCCCTGTTGCTAAAGCGGCGCAAGCGTTGTTCTCGGCCGTCAAGGGCGCGCCCGATCATATCGAGGACTTTGTCGCCCGGATGTCGGCCGCCGCCAGGCACGCCTCGAACGAGAGCGGCGTGCCCGCCAAGTTGATTCTTAGTCAGGCTGCGCTTGAGTCTGGCTGGGGTCGACGCGAAATTCGAGGCGAGGACGGCAGCCAAAGCTACAACCTGTTCGGGATTAAAGCCTCCCCCAACTGGACAGGCAAGGTGGTGAACATCATGACGACTGAATATGAAAACGGCGTCGCGCACAAGGTGATGCAGCCGTTTCGCGCTTACGATTCGTATGCCGACTCGTTTGCTGATTATGCACGCCTGATCAGCAGCAATGAACGTTATCGCGACGTCGTGACCGCACCCAGCGCGGAAGACGCTGCGCATCGTATCCAGAAGGCCGGCTATGCCACCGATCCAAACTATGCAAGCAAGCTGATTTCCATCATGGCCTATTTTCAGGCCTGATGGATGTGGCTTGCGGGTCGACACGCAGAATGACTAAATAATTCCCTCAATTTGCCGTTAACCCACTGTGTAACTGTTTTCCGGCGCGGGAGCTCACGCCCCAGCCGCTTATCGCGGAATCCTCATGAATCTTGCCAATTTGGGTCTGTCGGGCATCAATGCAGCCCAGCACCGTCTTCAGACAGCCGGCCACAATATCAACAACGCCGCCACCGACGGGTATAACCGCCAGTCGGTGGTCGTGTCTTCGGCTGGGGCACAGAATACCGGGGCAGGCTGGGTGGGGCGCGGTGTGCAAACCGATAGCATTCAGCGTTCGTATAACAATTTTCTGTACCGCCAACTGGTCAATGCGCAAAGCAACGGGGCATCGCTCATAACCTACGGTAACGAAGTCAGCCAGGTGAACAATCTGTTTGGCGATCCCACGGTGGGCGTCAGCCCTGCCTTGCAGAAGTTCTTCGATGGCATCCAGGCCGTCGCTTCGGCGCCCGCCGATCCTGCAGCCCGCCAGGAACTGCTTGGGCGGGCATCCAGCCTGGTGGGGCAGATCAACGACGCCAACGCGTTTCTCGACGCGCAGCGCAGCAATATCAATACCCAGATCACGACCGTCGTTTCTCAGATAAACAGCTATGTTGAACGCGTCAGCGATCTGAATCAGCAAATTATTATCGCCAAGGCCGGCTCTGGTCAGCCCCCCAACGACTTGCTGGATCAGCGTGATCAGCTTATGTCGGAACTAAGCCAATTGGCGGGCGTCAAGGTCATCGAGCAGGACGGCAGCTTCAACCTTACGATTGGCAACGGCCAGGTGCTGCTGGGCGGCGGAACCGTGTTCCCATTGAAAGCGGTGCCTTCGGCCAACGATCCCTCGCGCATGGCTGTGGCCTATACCGCGCCATCGGGAACGGGCGGCGGCACGCTGATCGAGTTGCATGACGACTCCCTGGCAGGGGGAAGCCTGGGCGGCTTGTTGCAATACCGCACCGAGGCCCTGGACTCCATCCAGAATGAATTGGGGCGTCTTGCGACAGGCCTGGCCTTGTCGGTCAATGCCGCGCACAAAAAGGGTTTTGACCTGAATGGCAATGTGGGGCTGGACTTTTTCTCGCTTAAACCGCCGGTGGTGCTGCAGGCCGAGGGCAATAGAGGGTCGGCCCATTTAAGCGCCGAGTTCATCAATCCGCCAGAACAGGCAGCGCAACAGCTTGCCGGTCAAGATTACCGCATCAGCTACGACGGGGCGCAGTATGCCGTGTTCAGTGTGCCCAACGGCGTGCAGGTTTATCAGGGCAATGGGTCGCCGGTGCAGTTCGAGGGTGTCCAGTTTACGGTGCAGGGCACGCCCGCGGTGGGCGATTCCTGGCTGTTGCAGCCTACCCGGAATGCCGCCGGCGACCTAAGCCTGAATCTGGACAACGCCGCCCAGATCGCGGCGGCCAAAACCGATGCAGGGCAGTCCGACGGTGATAACGCCTTAAGTCTGGCCAAGCTGCAAACGAAAAAAGTCCTTGCGAACGGAACCATGGGGCTAAATGAGGCATTCTCGCAAATCGTCAACCGGGTTGGCGTGCTGACGCAGCACAATGCAACGGCGGCCAAGGCGCAGGCCACCCTGATCCAGCAAAACTATGCCGCGCAGCAGGCAGTGTCCGGTGTCAACCTCAACGAAGAATACGTCAACCTCGACCGCTATCAGGAACAGTTCAGGGCGGCATCCCGTTTGATCGACGTCAGTGCAACCTTGTTTGACACCCTTTTGAGCCTGGGTCGCTAGGGGGCAGCCGTTCATTTAAGCCTGCGCTTGCGTCATCGCGTTCATCACCGAATTTTTTATCAATAAGGCCGTTGTCATGCGTATCAGCTCTACTCTCTTTTTTCAGACGGGCCTGAACTCGATCAATGCCCAGCAGTCGGATCTCTTGCATCTGTTTCAGCAAACAGCCAGTGGCAAGCGCATGGTCTCGCCGGCGGATGATCCCTTGGCGGCTTCCCAGGCCGTCAATATTCGGCAGGCGCAAAGCCTGAACCAGCGTTTTTCCGATAATCGCGAACAGCTTAAAAGCAATCTGGGCATAGAGCTGAATGCGCTTGATTCCACGGTTACGCTTCTTCAAGATGTCAAGACCCGGTTGGTCCAGGCCGGCAACGGCACATTGTCCGATGCCGATCGCGCCACCCTGGCCACTGTGTTTTCCAATGCCAAGAGCACCTTGTTGGGCCTGGCCAATAGTACGGACGGCAGTGGGCAGTACCTGTTTTCCGGACATGCGGGCAACCAGCCCGCCTTTCTGGCGGACAACAATGGCCGGGTTGCGTATAACGGCGACCAGGGTCAGCGGTTGATCCAGGCCGACCAGACCCGGCAAATCGCCTATAGCGATGTAGGCAGCACTATTTTTGCTCAAGCGGCGCAAGGCTCGCGCGCTTACGTAACACAGGCAGGCGTGGCCAATACGGGCACCGGGCTGATCGGGGCGCCCGTCATCACCCATCCCAAGGGCGACAATGTCGGTGGTTCGTTCCAAATCGTCTTTTCCGAAACGCCCGCGCCCGATTCAACGGTGCAATACACCGTGCATGCGCTCGGGGAAACGGGCAACCTTACAGCTATCGACGGCGGCGGTCCGCACGATTTCCAATCCGGGACCAACGCCTTAACCATCCCGGGCGGATTACAGGTGGCGTTCTCGGGCAACCCCAAGGCGGGGGATGCATTTCAACTGTTGCCCGCGGTTGCCAACGAGGGTGGAGTGGGTGTCGACCTGAATATCTTTAATGCGCTGGACGACATTGTGCTCGCCTTGAATACCCCGACCCAGGGCAATATCGATGCCAGCGTCGGCGTGGCATTGGGCAATGCCTTGGCAACCGCCATGCAGAAAATCGATATCTCCTACGACCAGGTCTTGACCGTGCGTTCGTCAGTTGGTGCGCGCCTGAACGAAATCGAGGCCATCGACGCCAATGGCGCGGCGCGCGACTTAAGCTACAGCGGCCAGATTTCCCGGCTTGAGGATCTCGACTATTACTCCGCCACCACGCAACTGCAGTTAAGACAGTCGGCGCTTGAAGCCGCCGCCTTGGCGTTCAGAAAAATCCAGAGCGCCAACCTGTTCAGTATTGGTTCAAATTAAATCATTTCCTGCGGAGCATTTTGATGAAGTTTACTCAATGGCATAAAGCAAGCTTTACATTGCTGATCCTGCTCTTGGCCTTGCTGGCGGTGGCCGGGTCGGCCACGGGCTGGTATGCATTGCAACAGAATGGGCTGGAAATTGGCGCGGCAACCGGTGCCGCGACTCTGGAATCGGTACGGCAACGCACCGAATTCGCGAGCCATGCCTTGTTGGCAGTGGCCATACTGGCGGTGGCTTTTGCCGTGCTCGCCCTGCTGGCGCTGTCGCGGGCTTTGTGGCGTCCCCTGGGCCAGGCCAGGCAGGTATTCGAACGTATTGCGGCCGGCGATCTTACGCAGCGGATCGATGGGGCGGCACAGCACGAAATCGGCCACCTGTATGCGATCATGAAGCGCTTGCAGGATAGCCTGGGGCGCAACGTGGGCAGCGTGCGGGCTGGTATGGAATTGATCGGCGCCGGAGCGCACCAGATCGTCAGCGGCAATAACGATTTAAGTTCGCGCACCGAGCAACAGGCGGCGGCTTTGCAGCAAACGGCGGCAAGCATGGAGCAACTGGCCAGCACGGTCAAGCAAAATGCCGATAATGCACGGCAAGCCAATCAGCTTGCGGTGACTGCCTCTGAAGTCGCCCAGCGCGGCGGCCAGGCGGTTGGCGAAGTCGTGTCCACCATGCAAGACATTTCGGCCAGTTCCCGCAAGATTTCCGACATTGTGGGTGTGATCGACAGCATTGCTTTTCAAACCAACATCCTGGCCCTGAATGCGGCGGTTGAAGCCGCTCGCGCCGGAGAGCAAGGCAAGGGCTTTGCGGTGGTGGCGTCAGAAGTGCGCGCGCTGGCGCAACGCAGCGCGCATGCCGCCAAGGAAATCAAGGATCTTATCGACGACTCGGTCAAGAAAGTCGCCGAAGGTTCGGAGCAAGTGGAACGCGCGGGCTCCACCATGGAAGAAATCGTGACCTCTGTTGCGCGGGTAACTGACATCATGGGGGAAATTTCGGCGGCAACCACCGAGCAGGCCAGCGGCATTGATCAGGTGAACCTGGCTGTGGCCCAAATGGACGGCGTCACCCAGCAAAATGCCATCCTGGTGCAGGAAGCAGCCAAGTCGGCCGAACAGTTTCGCAATCATGTGTCCTATGTGAATCAGGCGGTCTCAGGCTTCAAACTGGGCGATCATCAGGTTATCGACGTGGCTGCAGTGGCGCTGCCCGCGCGCGTCGTCGCCGTCGAACAATCGTCGTCACGGCCCGCACCGGCAATCGCCGGCGTTCGCACCGAAGCTGTGGTCAATGCCTCGCGACGGGCGTTGGCAGATGCCAGCGCCAGCCCCACGCCCGCACGGGCTCCTTCGCCGCCGCAAACCAGCTATGTCCGGCCGGCCAGCACGCAAGCCAGCGCAGAAGGTGATTGGGAAGAGTTCTGATGATTGGCGCTTTCTGTCGTTGGTCCATAGGTGGAGTGCGTGGTGTTCATGGACGCCTGTGCCTGGCGCTGGCGCTCGTGGGCTTATGCCTGCTGGCGGCATGCAGCACCAGCGGTCGCCGTTTCGATTCGTCGGCATTAAGCCGCATGGAGCCGGGCCGCACCACTTTTGCGCAGGCGGTGGAACTGCTGGGCGCGCCCGATAACATCTATCGTCAACGTGACGGCGCCGCCCTGGCGCTCTGGCAGCATTCAGCCACCGTGCTGACCGATGCCATCTATTTCCGCCAATCGCTGTTGCTGTCTTTTGATTCCGGGCAACGGTTCGTGCGTGTGGTGGACAGCAATAATGTGCTTGCATCGCCGGCGCGGGTCGCGGCGGAAACCACCGGCGAGGGTGGGGCGGCGACGCCTGCCGGTGGCCCCCGGGCCTCGCTGCAAGCGCTGGAAATCGACATCGCACAGCCAGCCGTCGCCTACCCCCTGGCTCCTTAAGCGCCGGATCGTTCGGACGGTCGGACCTTGGGCAGGCTGACCCGTCCAGGCGAATTTCCTTAGCCGATGCCGGCCAGTGCCCGGATCAATTGGCTCATGGCCGCATAGCCGGCGTCGAAAAGTTGTGTCAGGAAGGGTGTGGTCTGTGGCAGCACCACAGCCAGCAGGATCAGGCCGACCGTCAAACTGATGGGAAACCCGACGGCGAACACCGAGAGTTGTTGGGCCGTCCGGTTCAGGATGCCCAATGCCAGGTTGATGCTCAGCAAGACGATAATCAGCGGTAGCGCGAGCAGCATGCCCGAGACCATGACCTCGGAGCTCCATTTGAACAGAACGCCCAGGCCATCGATTTGAAAGCCGTCCGCGCCAACGGGAAAAACATCAAAGGTATGAGCCAGGCCGCTCAGCATGATCAAATGTCCGTTCAGGGCCAGAAAGACAAGCATAGCCACGACGTTCATCAGGCGCGACAGCACGGCAGTATTGGCCCCCGTGGCTGGATCGAAGAACGACGCAAAGGACAGGCCCATTTGCAGGCCGATGAACTCGCCGGCCGTTTGTACGGCGGCAAACACAATGCGCATGGTCAGTCCCAGGGCAATGCCGATGAACACCTGCTGGGCGGCGATCCACAAACCTTGATACGAGGCGGGCGACAGGCTGGGCGCGGGTGGTAGAGCCGGCGCCAGCGCAATGGCGGTCAGCGCTGACAGGCCCACCTTCACGCGTACGGGAACGGACGATTCGCTGAGCAGGGGAGCGGTGCCGCAGAGCGCCAGAATGCGCAGGAACGGCCACATGAAGGTATTGATCCAACCATATAGCTGATCCAGTTCGACGGAGATCATCGCAAACGTGTCCGGTCGCGTGCGATGGCGGTCAGGAAACCAGGCCCGGAATGCTGGAGAACAGTTTCTGCATATAGTCGACCATGGTGGCGATCAACCACGGGCCCAGCAGCACGACGGTCGCGCCCACAGCCAGAAGCTTGGGAATGAACGACAGGGTCATTTCGTTGATCTGGGTGGCGGCCTGGAAGATGCTGATCAGAAGGCCCACCGTCAATGTCACCAGTAGCAGTGGGCCGGCCAGGATCAGGGCCACCTTCATGGCGAGGTAGGTCATGGACATTACGGTTTCGGCTGTCATGATCGTCCTATTGATAGAAGCTGCGGGCCAGTGATCCCAGCAGCAAATGCCAGCCGTCGGCCAGCACGAAAAGCATCAGTTTGAAGGGTAAAGAGATGGTTACCGGCGGGACCATCATCATGCCCAGGGCCATCAACACGCTGGCGATGACGAGGTCGATGATCAGAAAGGGAATAAAAACAGTAAAGCCGATCTGGAATGCGGTTTTCAGCTCGCTGGTGACGAAGGCGGGCACCAGCACGCGCAAAGGAACATCTTCGGGACTCTGCAGTTCGCCTACATTGGCCATATTGGCGAAAAGCGAGAGGTCCGCCTCGCGAGTTTGATTCAGCATGAAGGCATGCAAGGGCTTTACGCCTTGTTCCATGGCAGTCTCGAAGCTGATGCTGCCCTCGCTGAGTGGTTGGTAGGCCTGGGTATAGATCTGATCAAACACCGGCGACATGGTGAATAGCGTCAGGAAGAGCGCCAGCCCGATCAGCACGGAATTGGGTGGCGAAGCGCCGGTGCCCATGGCGTTCCTTAGCAGGCCCAGCACAATGATAATGCGGGTGAAGCCGGTCATCATCAGCAGGATGGCCGGCAGGAAGGACATCATGGTCAGCAGCAGCAAGGTCTGGATGCTGAGCGAGTATGTCTGGCCGCCATCGACGCCCGGGGTCGAGGTAATGGAAGGCAAGGCCAACTGCGCGATGGCATCGCCCGGGTACAACATTAACGAAATCAGCAGCGCGCCAATGAACAGAGCGCCCAGCCTTTGCTGCAAGGTTCGTTCGGAGAGTGGATTGTGCTGGCGCACAAAAGGGGGCAGGCTCATGATGGATGACTGACGCTTACATAGCGCGTCGCGCCAGAACCTGCTTGAGCGATGCGGCAAAGCCGGGGCCTGACACGTTGGTCGGTTCATCAAGCATGTCGGAAGCCTGGCGGGGCGGCAGGGTATGCAATAAGGAAATGTTTTGTGCGGTAATGCCCAGAACCAGGCGCGCATCCTCCACCTGGACCACGGCGACGTAGGCGCGTCCGCCCAGGCTTTGAGAGCCGATGATCTTGACTGTCTGCGGCATGCCCGGGCGCAGCCAACCAGCCCGGCGGGTCAGCCAGGCGCCGGCCAATATCAGCGCGACGATGAGTGCCAGGCTGGCCAGCAGGCGCAGGACAGAAACTTCATCCATGGCTAGCGCTTGCCATTCAGGCGGCTAAGCCGATCCGAGGGCGTGATGATGTCCGTCAGGCGTATGCCGTATTTTTCGTCCACGACGACGACTTCGCCCTGGGCGATCAGATAGCCGTTTACGAAAATGTCCATGGGTTCACCTGCCAGGCCATCCAGCTCGACGACCGAACCTTGGCCCAATTGCAGAATATTCTTGATGGTCAGTCGCGTGCGGCCAAGCTCGACGGAAAGCTGGACGGGAATGTCCATGATCAAGTCGATGTCGCTTTCACCCATGGCGGCGGCGCCGTCAAGGGGTTGGAATACGTGAGCTGCAGACGCGGGGTCGGCGACTGTGTCAGACGGGATGCCAGACGATGTGTTCGCGGTGCCTGACGGCGCGGCTTGAGCCGCGTCCTGCTTTCCGGCGGCATTGGCGGCTGCGGTTTGCTCGGCCAGAGCTGCTGCCCAGTCATCTGCTCCACCCAGGTCGTCTGCCTGCGTGGGGGCGCGCGTCTGCGCGGCCTGTTCCGCGAGCGCAGCGGCCCAGTCGTCATCCGCCTGCGTCTTGGCGGGCTCTGGCGTCACGCCTTGTTTATCGTGCTCTTGGGTGGGGTCAGTCATGATGGTTCTTTCTTGAATTCGGGCTCGGCGTTGGGCAGCAGCTTCTGTACACGCAAGGCATAGCGTCCATTGAACGTGCCGTAGGCGCACTCCATGATGGGTACGTTGCCGACATGCGCGGTAATGGTGGGGGTGATGTCCAGCGGCAGTACGTCTCCTGCCTTCAGCTGGAGCAAACGGGAAATCGTGGTGGGAATTTGGGCGAACTCGGCAACCAGCTCAACATCGGCGCTACGGACCTGTCGCGACAACTGCTGCATCCAGCGCTGATCGACGGACTCCATCGAGGTGTCTTGCAAAGGCCTGATCAACAGGTCGCGCACCGGTTCGATCATGGAGTAGGGCAGGCAGATATTCAGATTGCCGCCGGATGCGCCAAGTTCGATATTGAAGGACGACACGACAACGATCTCGTTGCCGCTGGTAATACTGGCAAACTTGGTGTGCATCTCGGAGCGTATATATTCGAAGTCAACGGGGTACACGGATTGCCACGACGAGCCGTAGCTTTCGAGCGTCAGGTTGAGCAGGCGCCGGATAATGCGCTGCTCGGTCGTCGTGAAGTCGCGACCTTCGACGCGTGTGGTGTAGCGGCCATGGCCGCCGAACAGGCTGTCGATCACCAAGAACACCAGGTTGGGGTCAAACGTGAACAGAGCCGCGCCGCGCAAGGGCTTCATGGTCACCATGTTCAGATTGCTGGGTACGGGCAGGTTGCGTTCAAAGTCCGAATATTTCTGTACCTTGATGGTGGACACGGTAATGTCGGCATTGCGGCGCATAAAGGACAGCAAGACTGACCTGAGGCGGCGTGCGAAGCGTTCATTGATCAGTTCCAGCGTCTGCATGCGGTTGCGCACGACGCGATCAGGCGAGCTTAGGTCGTAGGGTCTTACCCCGCCAAGATCCTTGGCTTTGTCCTCATCGGCGCTCTCGCCCCTGACGCCTGCAATGAGCGCATCAACTTCATCTTGAGAAAGAAAGTTGGAGTAGGCCATTTACTGAACCACGAATGCGGTGAACAGTACGCTTTGCAGATCCGGCCCCCGCAATTCGGGATGATAGCGTTGCGCAATGACGGATCTTAGCGACTCGATCAGGTTGGCGCGGCCCTCAGGCGTTTGCACGGAGTCGGGTGTGTGCCGCGCCAGTTCGGCCAGAATGCGATTGCGCACTTCAGGCATGTATTCCACGAGTTGGCCGCGAGACGATGTATCGGCGACGCGCAAGGTAATTTCCAGGTACAGGATGCGGCTTGAGTGCTTGTCGTTGAGCGTTACCGTAAACGCTTCCAGGGGCAGGAAGATCGGGTTCGGGATGGCCACCGGCGCTGGCGCCGCTGTCGCTGTCTTGGCGGTGCGACCGGCCAAAACCGTCGAGGATGAATTGTTGAGGTAATACATGGTTCCCGCCACCGTAGCGGCGATGACGACAAGCACCAGTAGAACAGTTTTGATCAAATTCATGTTGTCTGGATCGGGGTAATTTTTATGAAGCGACTATAAAAAGCGAAGTGGTTCGTGTGCACGGCTGGTATCAGGCAAACGTATCGATCAATGATGTCGTTGCCATACGCGAGGCAATTGGCGTCTGGCCCGGGCTGGCGTCAATAGAAGCGCCTTGTGCCGGGCTCGAAGAGCCCGCTGAGCGTTGCGATGGCGGTTCGAACTGCCCTTGTTGTGCCTGGCCTTGGTCGCTGACATTGGCTTGGCCCAGAGAAATACCCGCTTGGGCCAACTGCTGGGCCAATTGCGGCAACGCATTTTCCACCGCTTGGCGAACTGATGAGTGCGCCGAGACAAAGGCCGCGTGTGCAACATTCTCGTTCAGGCTGATTGAAATGCGGATGGGGCCAAGCTCGGGCGGATCCAGCCTAAGTTCAGCCTGGCGAACCTCCCCAGGCTTTGTTGAAAGCAGGGCGACGGTCTGGCGACTGAAGTCATGTGCCCATTCCCCATGTTGAAAAGGTGTGACGACAGCACCGGAAAGAGTCGGCAGCCCGTTGCCGCTAGCGGTTAATACGGAAGCCGTTGGCGCCGCGGCGGGGTTGGTCTGCGGCGTGTCGGGCGTCGTGCTCGGGGGCATGGTCGCGTTGTCGACGATTATGCGGCTGAAGGCCTCCGTGGCTAATGGGGCCGCTGTGCGGGAAGCAGGTTCGGTGGCGCGTGCCTGACTGCCCGGCTCGGTAGACAGTGCGCGCGCGTTTGGCATGCGGTGGGTATCGGCCCGTCGTTCTATGGTTGTTTGGTGGGGCATTGCACTGCTGGGTGCATTAACGGTATGGGACAGCACATTATGCAAGGCGGCTACGGGCGCCTGCGAGGGGTGATTGTCGAGTGCGCCGCTGGGTGGGCTCGGCAAGGCTTGGCCCGAACCGAAGGCCATGCCATCGGTTTGCTTGACTGTGCGGTTGCTTGCGCGATTGTCCGCAGCTTGCGGAAGCGCGGCGTTGGCTGCGGCGAATTCGGTTATGGTGCGAACATTGTGCGTATCGGGAGCGGATATCGACGACGTTGCGTGGCCCGGCGCGCGGTCCACGAGTAGACCGGCAAGTTGTCCGGCAGGCTTTGTATGGGCGTTATCTTCAAGGCGAGCATGTTGTCGCCCCGCTTCAGATGAAAGGCCGTGTGTCCGAGGTGTGGCCGGTGGCGTCAACCCGGTCAGGCCAAGCAATGGATCGCCTTGCATCGAATCGGCATCTTCTTCGTGCGCCTGCCGGCTGTCCAGGCCTGTTTCTACAGGAGAGCCGCTGTGGGCGACGGTTTCATCGGTAATGGATTCAGGGGCAACCCCTTGGCCGACCGGTTTATCACCAAGACCCTGCCTCTGTCCCGTAAGCATATCCGCGAAGACTTGGCCGTCGGGCTCCTGCTTGCCGGGTGCCGCCGAGTGCGTGGCAGGCAAGCCTGTTGCGAAGGACACAGCGGCAATCGTGGAAATGTTCATGACAGTGGCCAGAAGTTAAGGTCGGGCATGCGCCCGGCGAAGCAAATTGGCGGAGATTTCGTCGTTGGCGCGCTGTTCGTTCCGATTGTCGCGCAGCAACTGCTGATGCTCCTTGCGTGTTTGCAGGGTTTCGAACGAACCGAGGCGGCGTTTTTCGGCCTGCCAATTGCTACGGCTTTGTTCGACCTGCAGATCGATCCGCGCCATAACCTTATTTTGCTGTGAAATGGCCTCATCCAAAGTGGCGATAAACTGCCTAAAATTGCGGTAGTTCGATGCTGACAGACCGGCTTTCACCGACTGCTGCAATCTATCGGCATAGTCTTGTCGATAGACAAGCAGTGTTGATAATTGCTCTTCGGCATTCTGGCGCGACGTGTTCAGCGCCTGCAGGCTGCGCGCCGCTTCGTCCACGTCGTGCTGCGCCAGGTCGATCAAGGTGTTGAACGAGGTGTGGTTTTTCATGGCCGGCCTATGGTTGAGCGGGGTTGCGGCCCAACAGGCCATCAAGCTCGCTGGTTGCGCGGGGATAGTCGATCCGGCTGTCCATGCCTTGCTGCAAATAGGCTTCCAGCCATGGGTATTTTTCGATGGCCTCATCGATTTGAGGATCGTTGCCTCGGGTATAGGCGCCTACCGCGACGAGGTCACGGTTGCGCTGGTATCTTGAGAAGATCTGCTTGAACCGGTGAACCATGCTTAACTGCTGTGGCGGCACAATCGCGGACATCACCCGGGAGATCGAGGCTTCGATGTCGATGGCCGGATAATGCCCGGCTTCCGCCAGGTGGCGCGACAGAACGATATGGCCGTCGAGGATGGCCCGTGCCGAATCGGCGATGGGGTCTTGCTGATCATCGCCTTCGGTCAGGACAGTGTAGAAGGCGGTGATCGAGCCGGCGGGTGCGGAGCCGATCGCAGCGCCGTTGCCCGCTCGCTCCACCAGTGCGGGAAGCTTGGCAAAGACCGAGGGCGGATACCCTTTGGTTGCCGGAGGTTCGCCGATAGCCAGGGCAATTTCGCGTTGCGCCATGGCATAGCGAGTCAGGGAATCCATGATCAACAGAACATTCTTGCCTTGGTCGCGAAAGTGTTCCGCCAGACGCGTGGCGTACACGGCGCCTTGCATGCGCAGCAAAGGGGAAACGTCGGCTGGCGCAGCTACGACCACCGAACGCCGCAGCCCTTCCGGCCCCAGGTTGCGCTCGATGAACTCTTTCACTTCGCGGCCGCGTTCGCCGATCAGGCCGACCACCACCACGTCGGCCTTTGTATAGCGGGCCATCATGCCCAACAGAACGCTTTTGCCCACGCCCGACCCCGCGAACAGGCCCATGCGCTGGCCCCGGCCGACCGTCAGCAAGCCATTGATGGCGCGCACGCCCACATCCAGTACCGTGTCGATCGGCGCGCGCGCCAACGGGTTGATTGTCTGTGCGCCAAGGGCTGCGGGGCTGACCTTGCGCAACGGACCCAGATCGTCCAGGGGGCGGCCTGCGCCGTCCAGCACCCGGCCTAGAAGCGCGTCGCCGACCGGCAAGTGGCGGGTGCGCGGAGCCGCCGGATTCTCGAGAACATCATAGAGCGGGAGCTCGATACGGTGGTGCAGACCGGCTTCGACCGGCAGGACTCGTGCGCCGGGCGGCAAACCGGAAATATCGCTTTGGGGCATCAGATACAGCGTGTTGCCGTTGAATCCGACCACCTCGGCGTCGGCCCAGTGATCTTGCCCGGGGGAAATTTCAACCTTGCACGCGGCTCCAACCGGCAGCCGCAGCCCTGTGGCTTCCAGCACTAGCCCCGTGGCACGAGTTACTTGACCTGTGGCCAACCAGGATTCGGTATGAGTGACGCGCTGGGCGCCTGCAGCCAGCTGGGCCTGCCACCGCGCAGCGGGGGTTTTCAGCGGAGCGGACGTGCTGCTCATGACGTTGAGGCCCAAGGATGGCTTTCGCCCAACGCCGAAATAATTCTTTGCCAGCGCGTCTGGAGGGTCGCGTCAATATTGCCCAAGGCGGTTTCCGCGATGCAACCGCCGCGTTCGATGGAGTCATCAGCCATGACACGCCAGTTCTGGATGCTTGGATCGTTGGACAGGTAACGGCGGATCAGGGCCTCGTCGTCGCGGTTGACGCGAAGGCGCAAGATGGCCTGGCTGCCATCAGTGGCCCGCAGAATGTCTTGCACCACATCCAGTATCTTCTCGTTATCGACCTGCAGGGCGGAGCGCACCACCTGCTGTGCAATGCTGACGGCTAACGAAATCAAGGCCTGGCCGACGTCGGTTTCCAGATGGTGCAGGGCGTGCGCGCAGGCCTGGGCGGCTTCGGCCAGACGAGCGGCTTCGGCGGCACTGGCGGCCTGGCCGGCGTCGTAGCCTTGTTGATAACCGTCAGCGTGGCCTTGTTCCTTGCCCGAGGCAAAGCCGTCTTTGACGCCTTGCTCGAGCCCCTTGGAGTAACCTTCGCCATGGCCTTGTTCGTGGCCTTGGCGACGCGCCGTGGCTCGGGCTTGCTCTGTGAGTTCCTCGATCCGGCTGCGCAGGCTGTCTTGCATTTGGGCGTCCGCATCCGGGGAGCCGGTCAGGCGTGTTTCGTGTAATGGGAACTCACGCATGGTCCAGCGCGCCCAGTCTTGGCGGTGAATCCCAGGACCGGTTTGCTGCGGCTTGGGGCGGTGCGACTCAGACATACTCGTCGTCTCCTGGGTGACCCAGAGTGAACAGACCGCTTTCCGCCATGTTGCGGGCAACCTGCAAGATGCTCTTTTGCGCCTCTTCGACGCGCGACATGCGGATGGGACCCTGGGCTTCCAGGTCGTCGCGCAACATGCCGGCCGCACGATTCGACATATTGCTCAGGAACTTCTCGCGCAGGTCTTCATGTGCGCCTTTCAGGGCAATGGCAAGTGTTTCGGTATCAATTTCCTTGAGCACCAACTGGATGGAGGCGTCTTCGATGTCCGCCAGGTTATCAAAGACGAACATTTCGTCGACAATGCGCTGCGCCAGATCGGGATCGATTTCGCGCAGGCTGGAGACGGTCTCGTCTTCGTCGCTGGAGCTCATGAAGTTCAGGATTTCGGCCGCGGTGCGTATCCCCCCCATCTTGCTGCGCTTGGCGCCTTGTCCTGAAAGCATGTCGTTAAGCACTTCGGTCAGTTCGTGCAAGGCAGCGGGCTGTACACCACCGAAGGTGGCAATGCGCAGCAGCACGTCGTTGCGTACCCTTTCGTTCAGCAAGGCCAGCACTCCCGAGGCGCGATCCCGTTCGAGATGCACGAGAATCGTGGCGATGATCTGTGGATGCTCGTCGCCGATCAGTTCTGCTACGCTGGTTGCGTCCAGCCAGTTCAAGGCGTCAATGCCATTGCCGCCTTCGCCCGCTTCGAGTATGTCTTCGATCAGCCCGGCGGCCCGGTCCGTGCCTAACGCCTTGGTGAGTACGGACCGGATGTAGTCATCTGAACCGATGGTGACCGCCATGAACTGGTCAGCCTCCTGGCGGAAGTCTTCGAGTACGGCATCCACGTCCTGACGTGTGATGTGCTTGAGCGAGGCCATGGCGGCGCCCACCATCTGCACTTCACGTGCCGACATGTATTTGAAAACTTCTGCGGCGGCGTCCTCGCCAAGCGACATCATGAGTATCGCGCAGCGTTCGAGATTGTTGTCAGGACTTGCCATTTTTTTCCATCCACGAACGTATGACCATGGCGACGGCTCGAGGATCTTTGCCGGCAAGTCCTTGGGCGATGCTCAAGTTATCTTCGTATCGGCTGATTTCCGTGGCGCGCCGGGCCGCTGCGGCCGCGTCGGCCGCAGCGGCCGCATTATCCACCTCGACAGCTTGCACACGACTCTGATGCGCCAGCAAACTGTTCACGAAGGGCTTGAGCAACTTGCTCCAGAGCAGGAACAGGCCCACGGCGATCAGCAGATACCGTAGAGCTTGCTGCGCCAGGTCGAGGTAGGCGGGGTTTTGCCAAACAGCAATCTCTGGAGTGGCGTTGGGTGCGAACTCGCTATTGATCACGCTGACGGTGTCGCCGCGTTCATTAGAGAAGCCCATGGCATCCTTGACCAGCAGGGTGAGCTTTTCCATTTCCTCGGGTGGTAGAGGCGTGGGCGTACCATTTTCGTCGGATTGATAGTTGATGACTACGGCCACCGACAGGCGGTGCAGCTTGCCCACCGGGTCCTTGATGTGGCTGATCGTGCGGTCCACCTCGTAGTTGATGGTCGAGTCGTGGCGCGTATTGCCTGGCTGACTGACAGTGGACGAGGCGGTGCCCGACGGGGGGACGTTCGCTGCGCCTGCGGGCGCCGCCGGCCCGGCCGGCACAGGAGCGGTAATGGGCGCAACTACATTGCCTGGAGGCTGGTTGGTGAGAGCGCCGGGAACGCCTTGCGGCGGCAGTATATTGTGTTGTTCCGAGTCGCTGACTTGTGCGCTGCGTACAGCCGCTTCGCCCGGCGCCTGGTTGGGGCGGTAGACCTCGGATGTCTGTTCGCGCTGTGAAAAATCGACATCCGCGCTGGCTTGCGCATGTACATTGCCCGGCCCAACCAGGGGTGAGAGCAAGGTCATGATGCGTTGCACGGTGCGTTGTTCGATATCGTTGATGAAGTTGCGTTGGGTTCCGTCGACACCCGCCTGGCCGGTTGGCGGAGTGAGCAGCCGGCCATGCTGGTCCACCACGGACACATTGTCGGCCGACAGATTCGGCACGCTGGAAGATACCAGCCAGGTAATGGCCGACACTTGCGCGGGCGTCAGGGAGCGGCCGGCATACAGGCTAAGCAGCACCGAGGCGGTGGGAGCTTGCCGTTCGCGGACAAACAGGGATTCTCGGGGGATGGCCAGGTGGACGCGCGCCATCTGCACGGCATGCACCGCTTGTATTGAACTGGCCAGCTCGCCTTCCAGCGCGCGCTGGAATGTAATTTGTTCGGTGAACTGGCTGGCTCCGAAACGGGTGTTGTCCAGTAATTCGAATCCTACACCCCCTCCTCGGGGCAGCCCCTGGCCCGCCAGCGTGAGTCGCGTTTCGTGTACGCGGTCAGCGGGCACCAGGATAGCCGTGCCGTTGGCCGAGAATTGATAAGGCACATTCATCTGCGTCAGGGCGGTCACAATGGCGCCGCCGTCGCGATCTTCCAGATTGGAAAATAGAACGCTATAGTCGGGCGCGCGGCTCCAGAGCAGCGCCACGGCAATAACGGCGACAAGCGCCGCCGCTGCCCCCATGAGCAGAGGCTTGGGGAGCGCGCTTAGGCGGGCCAGCGCAGGAAAACGGTTGAGCAGGGCTTCCGGCTGGCTCATCGACAATTTCGGCCACAAAAAGGTTCAGGCTGCGCCGCCGCCCGGATGATGGTGAACACGATATGCATGCAACGGAACAAGGTTACGGGGAGCATGCATTATTACGTGAGTCATGCAAGCGCCAAGCATTGAAAAGCACGGTATTTTGGCGATAGATGCTTCGCTTGAGAGGGCGGTTGATCCGTTAAAGTATGCCTACTGAATCTTCTACCCTGTTTATTTCTTGCTTATGGCGATCCCGCAGTTATCCAGTATCGAAAGCATGCTTGCGCAGATGCGCGCAGTCACCCACGCCGCGCAGGGTGCCGAGGTGCGCACCACCGAGGCTTCGTCAGCGGTATCCGGCGGTTTCGCCACCGAGCTGGCGCGCTCCCTGCAACGCGTGTCGTCGATGCAAAATGGCTCTACCGAGCAAGCCAAGGCGTTTGCGCTGGGGGCGCCTGGCGTGTCTCTGAATGATGTCATGATCGACATGCAAAAAGCCGGTATCGCATTTCAGGCGACTGTTCAGGTGCGCAATCGCTTGGTGGCGGCCTATCAGGAAATTGCCAGCATGCCGGTGTAACGGCAAGCGGGCTGCGTAGGTCAGGTTTTAGTCTGGGTGGTTTCAAGCGAATACAGCCAAGCCAGCAGTTCGGCGATTGCCTGATAGAGCTGCGGCGGAATGTGCTGATCGAGATCCAGTTGCATCAGCAGGCCCACCATCTCGGGCGAGTCATGAATGTAAAGATCGTTCTCACGGGCGGTGCGAATAATGGTTTCCGCCAAGGCGCCGTATCCCTTGGCCACGACGCGTGGCGCCGTATCACCGGTATCGTAGCGTAGCGCCACAGCGCTACGCCGGCTCGTGTCTGGGGCGTCGGGCTTGTGGTTCATCAGTTTGCCGTGTCAGGTGGTATGGGGTCAGAATGCTGCCCGGCAGCAGTTTGTGCCTGCTCGGCGTGCAGAATGGACACCCCGCTTAATATCAGCCCCGCACCGCTGAAACCTTCACGCAGCGTAGCGGTGTCCTGTCTAAGAAGGTCGGCCGACTGCGGTGCCACGATTCGCATGACGATTTCCGAGTCATTCAGGCTGAGCCTGGCCTGGACGTTTCCCAGACGGGGCAGTTCGATCGTGATCTGGGTGGACCAATGGGTGTCGGGTTCGTCGATGGTAGAGCCGTGGCTGCCGGGAGGGTGCTCTATTTGCCATTCCATGGGGGCATCCGGCCAGGCTTCACCGCGCCAGGCCAGGCTTTGGTTTGCCAGGGTTTCCAGTTGCTGCCGCACCAGTAAATGCGTTTCTGGATGGATGCCCGATAGCGAAAGCGACGATGTGGTGGTTGGTGTTTGAGATGGCGTGCCCTCTGGCGAGGCGGGTGCTCGCGACGCGGTGGTTTGCGTGCCGGCTTCGGCTGCCCTGGCAAGGTTTGCCTGTGGCTCTTGGCGCAGGCTTTCAACACTTTGCCGGCCGAAGCTTGCTTCCCCCAGATGAGATTCGTAGAAAAGACCACTGGTTTGAATCGCTTGCGCCAGGGCGGATGAAAATGCCATTGCCAAGGGCGAGCTGGACGGGGCTGGAAGCGCCGCCGATACATGTATCAGGGCGGGCAGCGCGCCAGCACGGCCCGAATGGGCAGTTGCCGCTTGGCTGATCGGCATGGCAGGCGCGCCGTTGGGGGCGCGGCCTAGTTGCTCTGGCAGTACGGTATTGCTTGCGGTGCTGCTTTGCAAAGGGACGCCTTGCTGGGCTGTGTTTTGTGAGCCGGCTGTGGGTGTCGTGCTTGCCTGGTTTGCCTGCCCACCGGATACATTGGCTGGGCTGCCGGACGCCAGGGTGTTCTGGAGGAACGTGCCGGCAGGTAGCAGCGGGGTACGCCCCTGAATGGCAGGCGCTTTGCCGGGAAAGGCGTGCAGCAGAGCAAGGATGGCGCGGGCCGTGTGTCCCAGGGTGGTTGGGGCAGACGGCGTGGCCCCGTTGTCGGCTGATAAGGAAGCAAAGGAGGGCAGAGAGCGTGCGGCGTTGACCTGCAGTTCGGCATTGCCACGCGAGCGCTGAGCGCCTGACTGCTCTGGGCCTAACGCTTTGTCGACGGATTCGCGGGGATGCCGGGATACAGGGTTCTCTGGCGCGCCGGCGCCTGCAGCGATGCCCGGCTGCATGACTGCATTGGGGCGGGCGCCTGCCACAAGCATTGTTTGTTGCCCCAGCGTCATGCCCAGGGCCGCATCGAGCCGCTGGATCAGCAGCGTTCCCAGTCCGGGGGGCCCGCTTGAGCTCATGACTTGGTAAAGGCCGGCCCGCAATAGGTTTCAAGAACCGACTGGCGGCGTTTCGTGGCGCCCAGCAAGGTTCCAAGCCGTTCCAGTTCAGGAGACGCCAGGCTGCGAATGCGGGCGTCGTGATCCAGTATGCGGGTGAGCAGTTCGCGGCGAGCAAGCCGGTCGGCGCTGGTGAGCGGTTGCAGCGCGCGCAAATTGTCAACAGCTTCCTGGTATTGGTGGCTAAGGACGACAACAGCCTCCCAGTCGTTCGCCTGAGCCAGTTCCAACATGTGGCTGGCAATGTCGGCGATAAGTTCGTACTGACGCAGTATCGGGTCTGATGTGGTCATATGGGGCACCGCCGTAATAGGAGTCCGGTGACTATATAATGAAGGCGGCATGGGAAAATTGCAAGCAAATGATACTAAACTGGGAATAATTCAGTTCTTGAGGTATTGGGTTTGCCGGATGCGGCCGTAGTGCGCCAGGCATCGCCGATGTCGCCAAGCAGGCGGGCCGCCAGATCTAGTTTCTCGATGTCCACATTTAGATTTGCCAGTAAAAGATTACGGATCGCCAAGTCGTAAGTGGCAGCCAGGTTGCTTGCAAGTTCGCCGCCGGCTTCCATATCCAGGCTGGCTTTAAGCCCTGAGTCGACGATATCGATGGCCTTCGAAATAGCCAGGCCGCGCCCTTCGATGTTCCCATTTAGAAGATACAGGCGGGCTTTGGCGATTGCGGCCAACGCGCCATCGAACAGCAGGGTGATCAGTTGTTCGGGGCTTGCGCTTAATACTTTGGTTTCCAGGCCGATGTTGGCGTAGGCCTGGGCAGGACCCGCACGCTGCGGCCCGCGTCGAGTGGGGGAGTAGGTCATGATTCTTTATTCAGGTTGCCGAGCATGCTGAGTTGCTGGGTAAGGTAGGTGCTGATGGAGTTCATCTGGGCCACCATGCTATCCAGCGCGGTGAATTGCCTGCGGTAGTTTTCCATTTTGGCGTCGATGCGGGCCGAAGTTGCGTCGTATTGGTCTTTCAAGTCCTGGATGTTTCGGGTGGCGCCGTCGGTAGCGCTGCTGAGAAGCCCGTCGCTGCGCAGAAAGCTGTCGGCGACCGTTGCCAAACGCGAGGCAAGGCCGTTCTGGCCGGCGAAGAGTTCCTGGGCATCGGACAGATGACTGGTAAGCGCCGATTTCAGGGTTTCGGCATTGACGCTTAACAGGCCGGTATTGGGGTCGGTGGTGATGCCCAGTTGCGCCAACGAGCGAATAGCCCCCGACGAAGAAGATACATTTAGCGTATCGCGCACCTGGGTTTGAGCCCGGCGCGCCAGGCTATCGCCAGTGAGGGCACTGCTGCTTTGGGTGTCGATGTTATACGAGGTAAGCGATTTGATGGTGGTTTGCAGGCTGTTGTAGGCCGTGACAAATGCCGTTACCGCTTTTTCTGTGACAGAGTCATCACGGGCGACCGCCAGAGAAGAGGCCTCTGTGGTGGTTTTGCTTAACGTTAAGGTTACCCCTTCGATCGCACCTTCGACGGTATTGCCTTGCCGGGTGATGGCGATGTCGTTGATGTACAGTTTGGCATTCGTGGCTGCTTGCTCTTGTACGCTGGAGTCGGGCGAGGCGGCGCCAAAGCCCAGCAGGTTCTGCAGGGCGTTTTCGGGATCGGCATTGCCGCTGACGGTGATCTGGGCGATAGCCGCAGCGGTGCCGGTGGCTTCAGAGGTAATCATCAGGCGATAAGGGTTTTGGGCGTCGCCGTCGTTGATCACGGTTGCGCTCAGGCCCAGGCTGGGATCGCTTGTGTTGATTGCGTGGATCAGGCCATTGATGGATGTGTCTTTGCCGGTTAGGTCCAGGGTTTGCTCGGTGCCGTCCCCTAGGGTAAAGGTAATGACGCCCTCGACACCGTGAGCCGAAGTGCGATCCGCAACCCCCTGTGTGACCAGTGTTTGCGAACTGGCCAGCGTTTCTATCTGGATACTGTACTTGCCCGCGATCGCGCTGGAACTGGCAGTTGCGGTGAATGCATCGCCACCCACGGTGGTTTTTAGCGCGCCATACGTTTGGTCGTTGGCCAGTGTTTTACCGGCGGTTTGCAGCGCCTCGATGGCGCTCTTGATCTTGCCGTAAGCCGAGAAGCGGTTCTCGGCGGTGATCTGTTTGGATTGAATAAGCGCCAGTGCCGTGTTTTCGCTATTGCGTAAATCTTTGAGCAAGTCTTCTAGCGGTAAACCCGAGCCGACGCCAATTGACGAAATGGCCATGATGAAATCCCTTGTTTGATACAGCTATTATCCTGCACGCCTTGCTGCGCCAATTCGGACGACAGGCCCCGTAACACGAGGCTTTTTGGATGATTGATGGCTGGCTGCGAAGCGCGTTGCGGGATCAGGCCTGAGTACGAATGCCGTTGCCCTGCAGTTGGACAATCATCTTGGCTACCCGGATAACGGCGTCACTGGGCACGGTGCGCAGGGTTTCGCCGGTGGCGCTATCGATGATCGAGACCACTACGCGTTGCGCATCGTCGTCGAAATCGAAGCGCATACCCGTGGACCAGGCCTTCAGGCTACCGTTGAGCTCTTCAAGAACCTGTTCCATTGGTTTGGCCGGCTGGCTTGTACCACCCTGGTGTTTATCGGCGGCGGCGCCCGTGTTTGCACTTTGGGCAGAGGCCGTGACTGTTCGGGCGGACTCCAGAGCAGGCGATTCCATTTCGAGGGCCGGCGGATTAGGCGCCGCCGTGGTGGCAGCCGACACAAGCGGGTTGACCATGACGTTATCCTTTGAGTGAAGGAGGTCGGGGCCGGGCACGCAGGCTGCGCGCTTGGGGGCGCGTGCCGTTGGGCCATGGCATTCACGTTTTGTTTACGGTCGCAGTGGGCAAAACTTTAGGCTGGTCCCAATAGCTCGAATAACAAAGGAAAGTCTGTGTTTATCCCTGCGCTTGGATTGGTGGATAGGAGGACAATGTCAGGCTGACTTCACTTCTCTTGGTTGCCAAAACGTTCGCATGTCTATTTCCGAGGACCAACTGATCGGGCAGTACGCCCCTTTAGTTCGTCGTGTGGCCTTGCAACTGATTTCCAGGTTGCCTGCCAGTGTCGAACTGGACGACCTGATGCAGGCCGGAATGATGGGGTTGCTGGATGCCGTGCGGCGCTATCAGCAAACCGCCGATGCGCAGTTTGAAACCTACGCCACTGCGCGCGTTCGCGGCGCCATGCTGGACGAACTGCGCAGCCAGGACTGGTTGCCGCGCAGCGTGCGCAGCAAGGCGCGAGCCATCGAGCAGGCTATTCACCAACTGAATCACAGGCTCTTGCGTACACCTTCCGAGCAAGAGATTGCCGACGAGTTGGCGTTGCCGCTGGACGACTATCAAAAGTTGCTGGAAGATGCGCGAGGCGTGCAGGTCGTCCATTACGAGGATTTGTCCAAGGGTTTTGGCGAGTCCGGCGAGCGCAGTGGCGAGCAGGGGCTGAGCGGGGCGGGTCAGGCGGATTGGTCGGATCCACTGTCCCACCTGATGTCCAGTGGCTTGCGCAATGCTTTGGTGGCGGCCATTCAGGATTTGCCCGAGCGCGAGAAACTGCTTCTTTCATTGCAGTTCGAACAAGACCTGAACCAAAAGGAAATCGGGGCTGTCATGGGTGTGACCGAAGGCAGGGTCTCGCAACTGCGCTCCCAGGCGGTTGCCCGCATCCGCGCCTCATTGTCAGCCGACGCCTGGACCGAAGCCGTCGACCCGGGAGCATTCCAGAATCTCCTCTAGTCGTATTGACGCCGGTCAGCACGTTACTAGCATCTATGCGGCAACGCAACAAGAACGGGTGATGGTTCTCCGTTTGACCGATCGATGTGAATGAACGGCATGACCCGGCTGCTTGTTGTATGCCTTGTCGCGAACGTGCTGCCGATGAAAATGTTAATCTTGACCTCTTGGCCGTTATGAATTAGACCGCTGTATCGTGCACTGCCGCATTTGAATATCCAGCGAAATCACCCAGAGAACTCCATTGGATTACGTCGCATCTTGCAATCTACCTACGCCGTGGGCGGTATTCCGCTTGCATGCGTTTGTCGTGCCGGAAACGGGCAAAGAACATGTCATGGTCACGCTTGGCGATTTGGCCGAAGGCGGGCCGGTGCTGGCGCGCGTGCATTCTGAGTGCCTGACCGGAGACGGCCTGTTCAGCCAGCGCTGCGACTGCGGGGCGCAATTGCAGACCGCCTTGAAGGCCATCGCCGCTGAAGGGCGGGGAGCCATATTATATTTGCGTCAGGAGGGCCGAGGCATCGGCCTGGTAAACAAGATTCGCGCCTACAATCTGCAAGACCAGGGGGCTGATACTGTCGAGGCCAATGTACAGTTGGGCTTTCCGCCCGACATGCGCCGTTACGACGTATGCAAACCCATGCTGGATCATTTCGGCGTCAAGTCGCTGCGCCTGATGACGAACAATCCACGCAAAGTCGATGCCATGCGCGATCTGGGGGTGGAGGTGGTGGAGCGCATACCGATCGAGGTCAATCGCAATCGCTATAACGAGGGTTATCTGCAAACCAAGGCGGCCAAGCTCGGTCATTGGTTCAAGACCGCAGTGCTCGATAAAGAATGAGCGCCTGGTATATTTTGCCGAACGGCAATATCAAACATACTGACGGGCTGGAGCTCCAGCCCGAGCACGACTGGTTCCCCACGGTGCAAAGCCTGGAAATATACACGCAGATCATGCGCGAGCAAGGCAACTCTGAAACGGGGATCATCAAGTGCGTGATGGCCCTGGCGCTGGAGTGTGAGGCCTGGGCGCAGGACAATCTGTCTTAAGGACAAGCCGGGCGATGGTCGTTTAAGCCCCGTCGGGTGACATGAACCGCGCTTTGAAGCGGCGGCCCTTGATGTTCACGCCGGCCAGCCGCTCGAGGGCGTCGTTGGCGATCTCGCGCTTTACCGCAATAAAAGTGACAAACTCGAAGACGTTGATCTTGCCCAGATGGTCGAACGATAGGCCGGCGTCTTTGGTCAGTGCGCCGACCAGATCGCCCGGACGCAGCTTGTCTTTCTTGCCCCCTTGTATGCACAGCGTGACCATGGGGGCGGACATGCGCCGGCCCTGGGCGGCTTTCAACTGCTTCAGCGGTTGCCAGTGCAGCGCAGTGCCCAGGTATTGTTCGATCAGGTCAACCCAGCGCATTTCGTCAGGCGAGGCTAAGTTCAGCGCAAGGCCTTTTTCCGAGCCCCGCCCGGTTCGGCCGATGCGATGGATGTGCACTTCGGTGTCCTGGGTGACATCCACGTTGATGACCGCATCGAGCGTCTGGATATCCAGACCGCGCGCCGCGACGTCGGTGGCCACCAGCACGGAACAGCTCTGATTGGCGAATTGCACCAGAACATCTTCGCGTTCCCGCTGGTCCAGGTCGCCGTGCAGCGCCAGGGCGCTGAAACCCAGACGCGAAAGCTCTTGCGTCAGGTCGCGCACGCGGGCCTTGGTATTGCAGAAAGCCAAGGTGGAAACGGGCTGGAAATGCTGCAATAGACGGGTCACGGCCTCCAGACGTTGATCAGGCCGGATTTCGTAGAAAATTTGTTCGGCATGACTGGCATGGAGCGTGGATTCGACCTTGATTTCGATGGGACGATTCAGGAAGCGGGCGCTGGCTTTACGGATTGAGTCGGGATACGTGGCTGAAAAAAGAAGCGTTTGGCGTTTGCGTGGGCATGCGTTCGCGATGACGGCGATATCCTTGTAGAAGCCCATGTCGACCATGCGGTCTGCTTCGTCCAGAACCAGGGTTCTCAACCCTGTAAAGTCGACACTGCCGCGTTCGAGATGATCGAGCAGGCGGCCGGGGGTGGCGACGATGATGTGGGCGCCATGCTGAAGGGATTCGAGTTGCGGACGGATAGGCGTTCCGCCACACAGCGTGAGCACCTTGATGTTGTCAACGGCACGGGCCAGACGGCGTATTTCCAGGGCCACCTGCTCGGAAAGTTCACGGGTGGGGCACAAGACCAGAGCCTGGACGCCGAACCAGGCTGGATTCAGCGAATGCATGATGCCCAGACCGAACGCGGCGGTTTTCCCGCTGCCCGTCCGGGCTTGGGCGATGAGGTCTTTGCCCTCGAGGATCAACGGCAGGCTTTGCGCCTGGATGGGCGTCATTTCCGTATAGCCCAGTTGCACCAGGTTATCCAGCGTGGCCGACGACAGGGGCAGGGAGGCAAAGCCGGTGGTCACGAGGCCGCCTGTGGCGGTTGGTGGAAAAGCCCGGCTTGGTAATCGCGCACAGCCTGTTCAAGCTGTTGCTGCGTGTTCATTACAAAAGGACCGTATTGGGCGATTGGTTCGTTAAGGGGGCGCCCGGCGATGAGCAAGACGCGTGCCGCGCCCTGGCTTTGAATGCGCAGGCCGTCGGCGGCGGGATCATTGCCCAGTATGGCCATGGTTTGGACTGGCACCGTTTGGTCGCCAATGGAAACCGCGCCACGGTACACATAGATGAACGCATTCATGTCGGCAGGCAGGCTTTGCGAGAACGTCGCCGAGCCCTCGAAATGAAGATCCAGGTACAGCGGATACGTGTGCGCGCGCTGCTGCGCGCCTTCCACCCCATGGCTGGCGCCCGCAATAATCCGCGCGATCACGCCGTTATCCAGGTGAAGTTCAGGAATCTCGTCGGTTTGTATATCGCGATAGCCCGGGGTACAGAGCTTGTCGTTGGCGGGCAGATTGAGCCAGAGCTGGAAGCCCTCCATGACGCCTTCTTCTTGCTCGGGCAGCTCGGAGTGCACCAGGCCGCGCCCGGCTGTCATCCATTGAACGCCGCCATTCTGAAGCAGGCCTTCGTTGCCGCCGCTGTCGCGATGGCGCATGCGGCCGGCAATCATGTAGGTAATCGTTTCGAAGCCGCGATGCGGATGATCGGGAAAGCCGCCAATGTAGTCTTCAGGCTGATCCGTGCCAAAGGCATCGAGCATCAGGAAAGGGTCAAGCCGCCGCTGGAGGTCTTGTGTCAGAACCCGCGTCAGCTTGACGCCCGCGCCGTCCGACGTAGGGACGCCCTTGACCAGCCGCTCCACCCGACGCGGGTGATCCACGTTCTCGCGCTGTCGGGGCGCGTGTCGGTTGTTGGCCATGGTGTTGTCCTTGAAAGAGATCGGCGAACCTCGCCTTCAGAAAAATATCGTTTAGCGCAAGGTCTTCAGCGCGCCGGTCCAGCGGTGCAGTTCGTCGAGCATGGTGTTGGCTGCATTATCGACCAACTCGTTCGATTTGAACGTGCGGTTTTCGTCGAGCAGGGTGGCAACCATGGGGATGGCAACCCCTTCGACCATGGGCATCATCTTGAGCGTGGTGACCAGTTGCTTTTCCAGCTGCACGGCCCGCATGCCGCCTGAAACGCCGCCATAGCTGACAAAGCCGCAGGGCTTGTAGTTCCATTCCTTGTAAACGAAATTCAAGGCGTTAATGAACGAGGGGGGCGGACCGTAGTTGTATTCCGGAGTAACGAATGCATAGGCGTCGGCGTCGGCAACGCTGGCGCTCCAAGCTTTGGTGTGCTCTTTTTCGTACTTGCGTTGTACCGGGTGGTGGGCTTCATCGTACAGGGGCAGGTTGAAGTCGGCCAAATCAACCAGCGATACATCGAATTTTCCGTGCTGGACGGCGAAGTCCTTGAACCAGTTTCCAACCGAGGGGCCAACCCGACCGGGGCGTGTGCTGCAAATAATTACTTGTAGCTTCAGTGACATAAAACCATCTCCGTAATACGAGTTGAAACGCAGTTCTTGATGTAGAGCTCATTGTATACGGGTAACGGGTGAACGATGTTTCTGCCCAGAGATCGCCTTACGCCAAGCCTGCAACCCGGATTTTCAGCCCGTTCTATTCAGCTGCGTGTCAGATAACTTGAAGAATAAGGCCGTGTTGTTGCGATCCGGCAACTGTCTGAACATTATTACCCTTATTGCCTTCAAAGGCCTTTATTTCGCATTGCGATAGATTTATGATCCTTAACAATAATCATTCTTATTACTGTTACTGAAGAGGAGAAGCAATAAGCTATGAAGAAAGTATCACCACGGACGGTATTGGGATCGTCCCTTGCCCTGGCCCTGGCTTCGCCGGGTTTTTTTGCGGTATCCGCGCATGCACAGACAGCCTCGGGAGGAGCTGCTTTGTTGGCTCCCGTGACGGTTACCGGGCAAGCGGACACGAGCTACCAGGCTCCAAAAGAGGCTGCTCAGACTAAGTTCACCGCGCCGCTGCTGGATACGCCCAAGACGGTTCAGGTGATTCCCAAGGCGGTTATCCAGGATACCGCCGCAACGTCTTTACAGGACGTGCTACGTAACTCACCCGGCATTACCTTTGGGGCGGGCGAGGGTGGACAGCCGCTGGCTGATCGGCCGTTTATTCGCGGAAACTCCTCGGGCAATAATATCTACGTGGACGGCATTCGGGATCCGGGCGGTCAAACGCGCGAGATTTTCAATCTGGAAAGTGTCGAAGTCATCAAAGGCGCCGATTCGTCCTTTGGCGGGCGGGGATCGGGGGGTGGCAGCATCAATCTGGTGACCAAGCGTGCCCGCCTGGGCAACTTTGCCGAAGGCAACCTTGGTTTTGGCAATGATGGTTATTTGCGTACGACAGTGGATGGCAACTGGCAGTTCAACGAGACTTCGGCGTTTCGCTTGAATGTGCTGGGCGCTAAAGGCAATGTGCCTGGCCGCAATGCGGTCCACAACAAAAAACTTGGCATCGCGCCCAGCCTGTCGTTCGGTTTGGGCACGGATACGCGCGCAACGCTTAGCTTCTATCATTTCCAGACAGACGGAATGCCCGATTATGGCATTCCGGTGGGGAGGAATAATCGCGGGCCGGAGCCTGGTACCAGCAGCGGCATCTATGACCTGAGCCGGGATACCTTCTATGGCCTGGAGGATCGTGATTTCCAGAAGACGCGCGCCGATATCGGCACGCTGGAAGTGGAGCACGATCTGACCGCAAACCTTACCGTACGCAATGCGACGCGCTATGGCGAGACGATTAACGATTACATCGTGACGAACCCAGGCGACGGCTCGGTGAGGCTCGATCCAGCAAGCAATGTGTACTGGCTGCAGCGCGGAACCAAATCGCGTTGGCAAAAAGGCACCATGCTAAGCAATGTGACCGAGCTGTATGGTCAGTTTGACACAGGCGCCATCAAGCACAAATTCAACACAGGCATTGAATTAACCCGGGAAACCAATAAGAACGCAAGCTACTCGATTGCGACCCGTTCAGGCTCGGCGTGCCCCGCTGTGTTCGATGCGGGAGAGCTGGATTGCACACCGTTTCTTAGCCCTAATCCCAACGATTCGTGGTCTGGAAACATTACGCGTAACGACTTGAGTCAGGACAGCCGCTCGACGACCAAGGCCTTGTATTTCTTCGACACGATCGAGTTCTCCGACCAGTTCCTCGTGAACGCGGGCGTGCGTTGGGATAACTATCGCATGTCGGGTGATTTCATGTCGGGTCGTGGCGCGGCGGCACGGCCGGCGTCGGCCGACGGCGAGTGGAATATGTTCAACTACCAGTTGGGGCTGGTATACAAACCCGCGCAGAACGGCAGCGTGTATCTGTCGTATGCCACGGCGTCTACGCCGCCCACCATCAGCGGGGGCGACCAAGAGGGCCTGTCGGTTGACATGAACGAGCTCAAGCCCGAACGCAGCCGCACCATCGAACTGGGCACCAAATGGAATGTGTTCGACGAGAAGCTGAATGTAACGGCGGCCCTTTACCAAACGGAGCGTAAAGACGCGCAGATCGAGGTTGATCCCGGAATTATCGAACAAGTAGGCAAGACCCGGGTGCGTGGCTTCGAGCTGGGTCTGTCGGGCAACATTACCTCCAAATGGAGTGTCTACGGCGGTTATTCCTATATGGACAGCGAGTTGGTCCAGGGCGACTACGATTCGGTCAACCAGGGCGATCCGCTGGCCAATACGCCCAAGCATAGCTTCAGCCTGTGGTCCACGTATAAGGTCATGCCCGCGCTGACGGTTGGCGCAGGCGCCTACTATGTGGGTAAAACCTTTGGCGGCAACCAGAATGGAGCGGGCGGCGGTAGCCGGGCTATTTACATGCCTGCGTATTGGCGCCTTGATACGATGGCCGCCTATCAGGTCAACAAGAATGTTGCCTTGCAGCTGAACGTGTTGAATTTGACTGACAAGAAGTACTTTACGCACACCAACGGCGTGCATCATGCTGACTTTGGCCCGGGCCGGCAGTTTATTCTTAGCGCGAATATCCGCTATTAATCGTAGCTGGTTGTAGAGCAGTTTGCTTGACGGGGACGCGGTGGCTATTTGTGTAGTCACCGCGTCGCTTTTTAAGGAAGCGCTCGGGCGTTGATCGGTGTGTCGTACAGGCGCAGGCCGTACTAGACATAATGTATGGGCCTACCGCACCTCAAGCGACGCGGATTACGCTTGAGGTATCACAACCATCAGGCGCAGAGCCGTAATTGTGAGTGGGTAGGTAAATACATTATGTCTAAAAAAACGTTTCCCGAATGTTTAGCGTGGATTGCTTGCCCAAATGTTTGAAGTGCTTGGCCAACCAACTATCGGCGCTGGCTCGCCCCATTTCTTTCAGGTGGTCGATGAAGCTGCGTTCGGCGTTCAGCTTGCTGCTGGCCCCCAGGGATTTCAAGCCTTCGGGGTCGCCAATCATGTGCATGCGCATATTCTTGTAGCGCGAAGCGTAGGGCTCCTTCAGTGCGTCTTGCGCCAGCAGGCGTTGCACAAATGAAATGGCCCGCATTTCATGCGTCAGCGAGGAGTTGAACGCAATTTCGTCCAGCCGGTTGCTGATCTCGGTGGAGGTGCGCGGCACTTCGTCGCGTTCCAGCGGCGTGATCTGCACCAGGACGACATCGGCGGTGTCAGCCTTGTAGATGAGCGGCCAGATGGAAGGATTCCCCATATAGCCTCCGTCCCAATACGCATTCCCATCGATTTCTATGGCCTGATACAGGTGAGGCAGGCAGGCGGATGCGAGCAGCGCGTCGATGGAAATGTCCGTGCGGTCGAAGAGGCGGGCCCGCCCCGTACGGACATTGGTGGCAGCGACAAAGATACGGATGTTCTCGCATCCGCGCACGGCGTCCATATCCAATTGTTGTTGCAGCAAGTCGCGCAGGGGATGGATATTCAGCGGATTGCTTTGATAGGGCGACACAAACTGGCTGACCCAGCTGGTCCACTGATAACCCGGTGAACTATCGAGATTCCAGTTGCCTAGAAGTTGATCGGCCCAGGTCCGGCGCATGGGGCTGAAACCGGCGTAGCCGCTGACGGTAACCCAAAAGTTGTCGAGCGCTTCGCGAGCCCCCTGGGGCCCGCCTTGGGCATAACCGCTAAGCAAGGCGGCTGCGTTCATTGCACCCGCGCTGGTGCCGCTGACTGCTTCGATGACGATGCGATCATCTTCAAGAAGACGATCAAGCACGCCCCATGTGAAGGCCCCGTGCGAGCCACCCCCTTGCAGGGCCAGACTGATCGATCGCGCCACTTAATTTGCGCCGTGTACGATAAAGGTGTTTGGCTTGGCGAGCACGCGGCGAGTGCTGGTTTTCATGATGAGACTCTTCGAAGGGTGGCAAGCTTGAATCATACCGCAGGCAGGGGCGTCGGCTCCATGGCAGTGGCACGGTTGCTGTCCGTTGTTCGGATCAACACCGCGCTCTGCCTGGGAAGCCGGCTTGCCAGCCTAGATTATGCGTCTTCCGCCGGTACGACCGTGTCGGTGCGGCCGGAACGCTGGGGGTTGCGATCGGTGTTCGCAAGGTGGTTGAGGATAATGGCCGAGACGGCGCACAAGGCGATGCTGCTGTTCAACAAGGTGCCCACATTGGTGGGGAATTGCACAAAGAATTTGTCGGACACCATGGGAATCATGCCGACGCCCAGACTGACGGACACGGTCATGAGGTTGTGGCGGTTGCCACGGAAATCGACGTCCTGAAGTATGCGCAGCCCGTTCGCGGCCACCATGCCGAACATGACGATGACAGCGCCTCCCAGCACGTAGTCTGGAATCGAGGCGACCATGATGGACAGCTTGGGGATCAATCCCAACAGAATCATGATCACGCCCGCTGCCACGCAGACAAAACGGCTGCTGATGCCGCTGACATACACCAGCCCGATGTTTTGTGAATAGCTGGTGTAGGGGAAGGTGTTGAAAATACCGCCAATCAGGGCGCCCAGGCCGTCGGTGCGCAAGCCGCGCTTCAGGTCGTTTTGTGTGGGTTTTTTGTCGATGATGTCGCCAACGGCAAAGATGCCGCCCATGGTTTCGATCATGGTGACAACCATGACTAGGGTCATGGAAACAATGGCAAGCACATCGAATCGCGGCATGCCGAAGTGGAAAGGTATGATGAATGCGAACCACGGCGCTTCCGACAAGCCACTGAAGTTCACCAGGCCCAGCGCCGCCGTAAGCACGAAGCCGGCGACAATCCCCAGAAGCACGGCAATATTGCTGATCAGGCCCTTGCCATAACGGTTGAACACGATAATGGCAACCAGCACGAACAGCGCGATCCCGATATACAAGGGCGAGCCAAAGTCGGACGCTCCGTAGCCGCCGCCCGCATACGTGATGCCTATTCCCATTAGAGACACGCCAATAAGCAGGATAACGGTTCCGGTGACTACCGGCGGGAAGAAGCGAACCAGACGGCTCATCAGTGGCGCAATCAGGAAGCCGATGACGCCCGCAACCATGATGGCCCCGAAGATTCCATTCAGGCCGAGTTCGGGATTCAGGCCAATGGCGATCATGGGGCCGATGGCGACAAATGTCACCCCCATCATCAAGGGGTAGCGTATGCCGAAGATGCCTATGCCCAGGGCCTGGATAATCGACACAATGCCGCCGGCAAACAGATCGGCGCTGATCAGGAACGCCGTGGTTTCCTTGGAGAGCCCCAAAGCCCCCGCCAGCACCAGCGGCACCGTTACAGCGCCGGCGTACATTGCCAAGACGTGTTGCAGGCCAAGAACGAAAAGTCGTGGAAGGGGCAGACGTTCGTCCACCGGATGCACCTTGTTATTCATAGCGTCACCATTAGGTTGATGTAAAGGGTATCGAGTTGCTTACTGCTTTGCGTGCATTGCTTTGAAACTGTGCTTCTTGATAGAACAGGGGTGGGAAATGCCTGGGACCGGCTAACCTGCCGCGAGGGCCGCAACGTCTGTGCTGTCCGGTCGATAGCGGTCGATGAATTGATCCCGCGTTTCGCTTTGCCGGCGTGCCTGCATGACGACCACGCGCTCTGCGTAGAGTTCGCGTACATACTGCGCAAGCGCACAACTGTCCGCATACATGTCGTATTTCCAGCCCAGGCCGTACGCAGCCAGGTTGATGTTGTCGATCGTCATGATCCGAGTTGCCGACGCTGGGTTCGTCAAGTAATCGTCGATGACCTTGCGAATGACTTCTTTCGTGCACGACAGTTTGTGCGCGTGCCACGGAGCCTCTAGCCATTCTCCCGATGCAGGCTTTCGGAAGGGATACTGAATGCTCCGGCCTGGGCGTCCGTAACCCATGCCGTCGAAAGGCCCGGTTTCCGTCGCCAGCCAATTACGGGGACCGTTTGGTGCGATGGGTCGTACTTGCGTCCAATGTGTCATGTTCTGCCCCAGCCATTCATCGCAGAAACTATCGTCGTTGAACGGGTCAAGGCGTCGCACTGACTCGGCATCGTCGCGCAGCCCACACACCCCCTGTTCGACCTCGTTCTCGATCTTGAGAATGCAATGGCTGTAGTCCATGCAGAAGTTGAATGGAATACCGCGTTTTCTTACCGCTTGCGCCACTTGTGTGACCCGTCGCACGTCTTCGGACCACATGTCGACGTGGACTTCGTAGGTGATTGTGATGCCCAGGCGCTCGGCTTGTTCGTAGGTATCCAGATAGGACTGGACCACTTCATCGTTGGAAAGCATGTGGCCGTCGGCGTGGCGGGCCCAAACCATCAGGTTATGGTAGCGGGAACCTACGATCTTGGCACGCCGCAGATTCTCGGCAATTAGAGGCTCGTCCTTTCCAAGCTGATAGGTCCAGCTGCCTGACAAGATCGGGATCTCGTACTTTTCGCTGGCTTTCATGAAGTCACGCAGTTCGGGTTCTGTCGGGATGCGGTCAAAGAAGTCCCAGAGGCCGGCCTCCTTGATCAGCCGGAACTGGGTATCGATGGGCAGTTCTTCTTCGCTGACTGGTTGCGTTGGGGACGAGGGCTGGATGCCTCGTCCAGCACAGGCCAGAAGAAACATTTTCTTCATCGTGTCTCCGTTGTAGTTATGGTGCTGTTGGTACTTATTTATTATTTAACGTGTGCTGCCGGACCGGCCCGCGTAGGCCGGCCTGTAGGATCAGGCGGGAGCAGCCGTCCGGGAATCCGCCCGGGCGGAGTCGCCGGGCGATTCAATGACGGTGGTGTAAAGCGCAGCTTCGAATTCCGATTTGCCTGCCAGCGCCGCGATGGAGAGCTCCCGCAACCACTTGCGGTAATGAATGGAGACCTTATCGGTTCCCATGGATAGTTCTTCGGTGCAGAACTGGTACGGAAATTGCGACTCAATCACAGGCTGGTCTTCGGCCAGCACACGTTTCTGGAAATCGATGTGAAGTTGATCGGGAGTGCCGTCGTCTTGCCGGGCGATCAGCATGAAATTCCTGCAGTGGCTTTCGTCGATGGGCGAACTGGTTGTCCATAAGACGAATCTGCCGGGCTTGCGGTACAGGGCGATGTCCAGGTTGATGGTGTAGGGCATTGACGCACGGTACGTAAATGAGCCCAGCGGAGAGTCCTCGGGAAGGTTGTCCACCATCTCTTTGGGTGGTTCGATGGCAAAGCGCATTTCGCCGTTGACCCGGTCGATGGGGGCAAGAGGGGGGCGCGAGAACGCGGGGTCATACAGCGTACCCGGATGTACGAAAGCGAAATGTGAGAAATCTGTGAAGTTTTCCCAACGCCGCTCGGCCGACGTATCCCAAGTGTAAGAGTCGACCACCGCCACGGTCATTCCTTCCGTGTCCCAATCGGTAAAGACGGGGATGTCGGTGGTGTAGGACGCATCGAGGCGAACCCAGACAATGCCATAGCGAACTTCGCAGTCGTAAGCGTCGGTGCGGGCTTTCTTGGGAATGGGCAGTTCGGGACATGCCGGGATCTTGCGACAGGCGCCCTGGGGGTCGTATTGCCAACCATGGTAGGGGCATTCCAGCCGTTCGCCGGACTCTGTTGCCTGGATACGGCCTTTCGACAACTTGGCGTAGCGGTGAGCACACCGATCGCGTAGCGCCACAAATTCGCCATTTAACCTGGCCAGGACAATGTCTTCGTTAAGGAGCTTGACGGCAATTGGCTGAGCGCCGTCGTTTGATTCCCGGTTGAATTCGTTGACAGTGCGTACAGGATGCCAGAAGTAGCGTAGATAGGTCCTGTCTGCAATAAGGGGAGTGGATGGCATTTTCACCTCCTTTGCTCGTGATTTGCATATTTTGTTGACGTTATTAAGTTATTGTATGCAATATTAAGACTTAGTCAACCTTTTTGAAGGGTTTTCCTAACCGCAGGTTATCATTCAACTTTTTTAAGATCGAACCATGTCGAGCCTATCGTCGCGCACTCCCACCGAGCGTATTGTTGATGTCCTCACCGAAGCCGTATTGGCTCAGCGCCTTATTCCAGGAACGAAGCTGAACGAGGTCGAATTGGGAGAGTTGTTCGGAGTGGGGCGTACAACGGTGCGCCAGGCGTTGATCCGGCTGGCGCAAGACAAACTTGTTACCATCGAGCACAACCGAGGGGCTTACATCACGACCATGAGCGACCTGGAAGTGCGCGAGACTTTCGAGGCGCTGGCGATGATTGAATGTTCCGTTCTGGATAAACTTGGAAGGGCGGCCAATAGTTTCGACATTTCCAAGCTGCGTCAGCATCTTCAGGCGCAGGAAAGAGCACATGCTCAGCGGGATGCCGATCTGGAGTTCCGGTTGGCGCCCGATTTCCATGTGTTGCTGGTGCGTCTTGCCCACAACCGTGTGCTTAATGATGTGCATGGGCGGCTGACCGCGATGGAACGCCTGATAACGTCACAGTATCACGAGACATTTGATCAGCAGCATCTTTGCTCCGAGCATGCCAAGCTCGTCGATCTAATCGAAGAAGGGCAGATCAAGCAAGCCAAGGCTCTGCTTATGGAGCACTATCGCGAGCTGGAGGACTATTGTTTGCGTCAGAAGGTCCAGAAGCCGATAATGCCTTTAAAGGAAGCGCTCAGGTTGTAGGCCCTTCAGACTATTCGGAGCAAGGTATGGAAATCGTTGAGCTTTCCACCGACATACGACCGGACAGCCATTGCCGCGATGTGTGGCAGGATGTTGTTTGCAAGGTCATTCATAACGTCCAGGTCAAGAATGTGGCGGCGGGGGAGTTTTCCGCGCATATCTCGGGGCGACGTTATGGCGACATTAGTTGCGCAAGATTCTGGAGCAAGCCGCATCATATTCAGAACGGCCGGGAAACTTATGCCGATAGCGGTTATGCCGGTTACCTGCTTAGCTGGCAGCTTGAAGGTGAAGCCCACATCGAATTGCCCGGATCAAACATCCATCTTGTGCCAGGCAGCATCGCCGTTATCGATAGCCGACGCCCTATGCTGGTGTCCTTTGCCGGCGAGGTGAAACGTATGGTCGCCAAGTTGCCTGCCAAAGTCGTGGAAGAAAGCCTGCCCGGATTGGTAAGCCGCCATGCTCTGGACTTTACGCCTCGCGGCCCGCTGGCCGATATCCTGCAGTGCTATCTGTCGGAAATCTCCAGCACATCCAATACCTTGCAGGCCGAGGACATCCCGTTACTGGCAGAGCACACCTGCAATTTGCTGAGCGTACTGGCAACGCAGGCAGGAGCCGGGCAGATTGATTCCAAAACGCTTAGGCAGCGCGCCGTTCTGCAGCATTTGCAGCGCGTGGCGTGCGACCCTGGCATCACGCTTGAACTCGCGGCGGGGCAACTGGGCATGTCGGCGCGCCTGTTGCAAAAAGTTTTGCACGAAATGGACATGCAGTTCACCAGGGTCATTACCCAAGAGAGGCTGCAATCCGCCGCCCGCAAGCTGCATCCGGCGGCGGCTTTATCGATTTCAGATGTCGCCTACCACAGCGGGTTCAACGACATTTCCCATTTCAATCGCCTCTTCAAAAAGCAGTTCGGCATGAGCCCGACCGATTACCGCTTGTCTCTGGTCTCATGAGTCGGCGTCGATGCCGTATTTCCCGGGGCTAAGCACGCCATTCGGATCCAGCGCCTTTTTCAGGGAGCGGTAGGCATTTTGCAGCGATGGCAGGGCCAGACCCATGTGCAGATCGTGGTAGTCGGTGGGTGCACGGCCCACTCCGACGCCACGCTTGGCGAATTCCTCGGTCAGTTCGCGATAGCAGGCATCGGCCCGTGCATTCTCATCGGCGTCGTCTTTGTTCCAGACCAGAACGTGCAATCCTCGCGCAAAGCGGGCCGATGCGACGTGCATGATGGTGTAGTCCATGCCATGCTTGGCGTAAATGCTGCGCCCCAGGCGGTCCAGCTCAAGCGCTTGCCGGCCGACCATCGGGGTGCCCGGCAGGAACCAGGAGTTTCCGCTGCCGGGGCGCCACTGCAACATGCCCAATTCCTCGGCGCTCGGTTTGCCGTTCATGGCATCAATTGCCATATGCAGCGCGGGCATCTCAAGGGCTTCTTCATGGCTAATGTAGGTTGCCTTGCCGCTGCGTTCAAAGTGGCCACGCACGCGCTGGATCAAGGGCGCGATGGCCTCGGCTGATGCGCCATAGAACATGCCGGATACTTGCCATGCGCCGAGCCTGTTTTCCGCCTGAAGCTTGCGGCGGCCTTCCAGGGAAAAACTTTCCTTGCTGCCTTGTAGATACTCAAAATTTTGCGCATGGGGGGCCATGGCATAAAGATCGTTCGATATCCGGAACAGGGAAGGCACAAAATTGCTTAGCTTGAGCGGCCGACATAGATCGATGATCTGTTCGATATCGTCGTCATCGGGAAAGACAAAGTGGAAGGACTGCGAGACGGGCGGACGCGGCATCAGCCAGATGCCCACTCGGGTGACGATGCCGTAGTTGGACTGGGCGAACAAGCCGTCCAACGCAGGCCCGAAGGTGAACTTGGATACATGCCAGTTCAGCAGGTTGTCGGTGTCCAGGCTGCCGTCGCCGGTACGGATGATGTCGCCATTGCCCAGCACGACCTCCATGCCGCACAACATGCCGAAGTGGTCGAAATAAGGGCCATAGCCGGCGCCCCTGTCCATGGCATTGCCCAGGATGCCGCCATGCGGCGGACCCGAGGTCGCCGACACCATCAGTTTGTCGCCCCGGCGGCTCAGTTCATCGTGCAGCATTTGAAAGCTCACCCCAGGCTCCAGCTCGGCAAAGCAGGTTTCTTCATTGACTTCCAGGATGCGGTTCATGCGATAGCCCAGGTCCAGTACGACCTGGCCGGATTTCGACGGCGCGCGTGAACCGAGGCCGATGTTGTTTCCCGTACTGATGGGATAAAGCGCGACTTTATATTTATTGGCGGCAAGAACAATTTTTTGCACTTGTTCAGTCGACTCGGGGAACAGGACAGCGGCGGGTGGGCGCGGCGGTTCGGGAAGGGTGTGTTCGCCATAGCGGGCCAGCGTCTCGGGACGCGTGTCTACCCACTTCTCGCCTAGCGTGTCTGCCACGTCGCTCAGGAATTGCTTCAGGTCTTGATTCATGAGGTTTCTCCTCCAGTGTTGTTGGTTGGCCGGCTTACCAGACGCCGACGTCGTCGTTGCCTTGGGATCCGGTGTCAGGCTTGGAAATGAAAATGGGTTGTTCCTGAATGGATGTGCTTGCGCTCTGCCCGGATGGCTCTGCAAGCTCGGTCAGCTCGACGCCCTCGAGCGCGGGCGGACAGGGGCCGCCATAGGCCCAGTCCAACAGCTCGATGGTATGGACAATGGGCGTTTTTTCATACAGGTGGATTTGCGTGATGCAGCCAATATTGCCTGCTGCGATGATCTGCGGCGCGACACGTTGGATGTTTTCCGCCTTGCGTTGGCCAAGCTGGCGGGCCAATTCAGGCTGGAGCAAGTTGTAGGTGCCCGCCGAACCACAACAAAAATGCGCTTCGGGGATATCCGCCACCTGAAAGCCCGCCTTGCTCAGCAGGCGGCGGGGCGGCTGGGTCACTTTCTGTACGTTTCGTAGCGAACAGGCGTCGTGATAGGCTACGCGGAATCTTTTTGGGGTGGACGGCGCTGGTAGATCGATCTTGCCCAGCCATTCGCTGATGTCCATGGCGATCTGAGCGACCCGGCGAGCCGGCTCTATATGGTCGCTTTCTTGCGCTAACAGGTGGGCATAGTCTTTGACGGTTGAGCCGCAACCTGATGCATTGACCAATATGGCGTCCAGGCCTTCGCCATCCATTTCCCGCACCCAGGCTTGTACATTCTTTATCGCCGAAGCCTTGGCCGCCCCTTGTTTGCCCATGTGCAAGGTCAGTGAACCACAGCAACCTGCCGAGGCGGGGATGATGACTTCACAGCCAGCCTGGTTCAGCACACGGATGGTCGCGGCATTGATATTCGGCGACAGCATGGGTTGTACGCAACCGGCAAGTAGGGCAACCCGCCATTTACGTTCTCCCTGGGCCGGATAGCATGTAAGGTTTGCGGGCGTGGCCAGGCGTTGCTGCGGTGCTGGCCGAGCCGGAATGATGTCCAGGTAGTGACGCATCGACGCAGGCACCAGGCGTCGTGCTTTTACGCCTATCCGGCCAACGCCTAATGCCGCCCGGAACAGGGCGGGCCGGGGCAGGATGTAAGCCAGTGCATTACGGATGAACCGTTCCGGCAAGGGGCGCTTATAGTTTTCTTCGATATGCGCGCGAGCAATATCCACCAGATGAAGGTAATCGACCTTGACGGCGCAGGTCGTCATGCAGGACATGCAGGACAGGCAGCGGTCGATGTGTCCGACGGTTTTAGGGGTGGGTGGCGCATCGGATTCCAGCATTTCCTTGATCAGGTCAATGCGGCCTCGCGTGCCATCGTTTTCGTCGTGCAAAAGCACGTAGGTCGGACAGCCCGATGTACAGAATCCAAAATGCTGGCATGTGCCAAGTATTGCGTCGGCCTGTGCGATCGCCGGATCGGCCAACTGGGCTTCCGAAAAATTCGTTTTCATGGGTCGATGGTTTCCTGACCGGTGTGTCTGGTCGTGTCATAACACCTGACAGTATCGGAAACAGGAGGCCTTCTGTCTTGGTCAAATGCGCATAAACCTAGGCGAAACCCGCCTGTGTTGTTGGACAGCGCAGGGTGAGGGCCCTGGATGCGCAGCTAGCCGCGCTTGTACTTCAGTATTTTCATTGCCTGCGTCAGCGTCGTGGCGGAAGCGGCGTCTACCCAGGGAGCGTTGCCCACGTCGATCCGTTCGTGGATATTGCCGAGATGCCAATGCGTGGCGCTGGGAATGTGTTCGACTTCATCCCAATGGATCGGCACTGAAATACCCATGCCGGGGCGTGCGCGCAAAGACCAGGCTGCGACGGTGGTGGCGCCCCGACCATTGCGCAAGTAGTCGACGTAAATCTTGCCCACACGATTGCGGGGCCCGCTTTTGGCGGCAAACCGCTTGGGAAAGGTCTTGGCCAAGTGCTGCACAATTGCCCGGGACACGCCTTTCACAGTGTCCCAGTCGTGGCCCCGCTTCAGGGGAACGACAATATGCAACCCTTTGCCCCCGCTGGTCTTGATAAGCGGTTCCAGCGCAAGCTCGGTCAACAGGACGCGCAAGAGGAGGGCGGCTTCCTGGACGGCGGCCCACGTAACACCTTTTCCTGGGTCCAGGTCGAACGTCATTCTGTCGGGTCGTTCGATCAGTGTTTTCAGGGCGTTCCACGTATGGAATTCCAGCACGTTCATCTGCGCTGCGGCTGCCAGCCCTCGCTCAGTGGCGACCTCCAGCAAGGGTTCGTGCCCCGGATCCAGCCGAACAGGCAGGGTGCGCACCCCCGTGATTCCGCTTGCCTCGAGATGCTTCTGGAAGAAAGTCTGGCCTTTAATGCCTTCGGGCGCACGCACCAGCGCGACGGGGCGGCCCTTAAGGTGCGGCATCATCAGCGGGGCGATTTCTGCGTAGTAGCGTACGACTTCCAGTTTGGAGGTGCTTGTGGAGGGATCAACAATCCGTTCTGGGTGTGTCACTTTGAGTGTTCCCAGCGCACTATCCGCCCCATTGTCGTTGCGTGCCAGCGAAGTGCCTTGACGAACAGATTTGCGTGACGGCGAGCCTGTGGCGCTGGTTGAGGTCGAGGGTTTCTTGCTGGGCATGCTGGAGTCCCGAGTGATTGCAGTGGTGGGCTTGTCCCGGCGTAAGCCATGAAAGACCGCGTGGCGGATGCGGCCGCTGCTGGTCCATTGGGCGAATGACACTTCGGCCAGGAGTTGCGGGCGCACCCAGTGGGCTGTCTGTCTGGAAGGAATGTCATCGGCAAAGGGGTTGTTATCGGTTTGCAGCGTAGCCAATTGCTTGCTAAGAGCCTGCAGGCTGCGGTTGCTGAATCCCGTACCGACTTTTCCCGCGTAGCGCAGTGCGCCGCGCTCGTCATGAAAGCCCACCAGCAAGGCGCCAATGCCTGTACGGGAGCCTTGTGGATCCGTATAGCCACCGATGACGAACTCCTGGCGGTAACCGCATTTCAACTTAAGCCAGGCAGTAGAGCGCCCGGATACATACGAAGCATCTTTGCGCTTGGCAATAATGCCTTCCAGGCCCATCTTGCATGCGGTGGCCTGGATATCGCGCGCCGGCGCGTCGAACGCGTTGCTGAACTGCACCAAGCCGCTTTTGTCGATTGAGGCCTGTTCCAGGGCCTGCTCCAGCAACATGCGCCGCTGCGTCAGCGGCAGGGAGCGTACATCTTCTCCGTTGAAATAAGGAAGGTCGAACAGATAGTAGCGGATACGAGCTGTTTGCGCGGTATCGAATGCATTCTGCAAGGCTTGAAAATCCGGCAAGCCATGGTCGTTCAGTGCGACGATTTCACCATCGTACCAACCGGGCGGCAGACCCATTTTTCGCAAAGCCAGCGATAGGTCAGGTAGACGGTGCGTCCAATCATGGCCATTGCGGGTCACAAGCTGAACCGTGCGTCCGTCTATTCGCGCCAGGAGGCGATAGCCATCGAATTTGATCTCGTAAAGCCAGTCGTGTGGAGCGTCTGGCAATGAATCAGCCAGTGTGGCAAGTTGGGGCTTGAACGTGGCGGGCAGTTCTTCCACGCTACTGACTTCGTCAGCGGATCGGGCGTACTTGTCTTTTTCCTTGATGAGCAGCCAGGTCTTATGCTGTGTCTCGTCGCCTTTCATTCGGACCAGCGCCCAGCGGCCCCGAAGCTTTCCGCCGTTCAGGGTGAAGGTCAGTTTGCCGGCAGCGTACGCCTTGTGTGGCGCCTGGTCTGGCGCCCAAGTGCCTCGGTCCCAGAGAAGGACTTCGCCTGCGCCATATTCGCCTTGAGGAATCCGGCCTTCAAATTGGCTGTAGGCAAGTGGGTGATCTTCGACGTGGATGGCCATACGTTTAACCGCTGGATCCAGGCTGGGGCCTTTGGGTATGGCCCAGCTTTTCAGTACACCAGCCAGTTCCAGCCGAAAGTCGTAGTGCAGTTTGCGCGCCCAATGTTTTTGTACGACAAAAATGGGCTTGTTTTCGTTAGCCGCGCCACCGCCTTCAGGTTCGGACGTGACGACGAAATTACGCTTGGATCTGTAGCGCTTGAGCGGGTCAGTGGGCGCCATTACCGTTTCACGCTGCCTTTTTCTCGCGGGATGCTTTGGCGGCCGTTTTTTTTACCGCTTTCCTGGCGGTTTTCTTCGCACTTTTCTGCGCCACACGCTTTGTCGGCTTTTTAGCCGAGCCGGCCGATTTGGTTTGCCCGGCTGCTTTGGCCGTGGCCTTGCGTGCAGGGTCGGTTTTCTTACCTAGACTACGTTGAAGCAGTTCCGCCAGGTCCAGAATTTTTGCACTACCGGCTTGCGGCTCGTGCGGTTCGGGCTGGCTGACGGATTCAGTGTCGCCGGAATGGACTTTCTCTTCGATAAGCGCAAGTATCTGTTCCTTGAACGAGTCCGAGAACAGGCCAGGTTTCCAGGGCCCGCTCATTTCCCGAACCAGTTGTTCGCCCATTTTCATTTCCTTTTCTGTCAGTCCTGCCGCCTTCACGCCTTGAGCGGGCAAGTCCAGGTCCTCCCACGAGCGGATCTCGTCGTCCCAGCGCAGCAGGTTCAGGATGAGGGCCGGCCCGCAGGCCATGAGAATCGCCAAGTGTTGTTTGTTTTGAATCACGACCTTGGCGATTCCGACCTTTCCGCTTTTGAGCAGCACCTCTCGCAATAGCGCATAGACTTTCTCACCCCTGCCAATCGGCGAGGTGTAGTAAGGCCGGTCAAGATAAATGAAAGGAATGGCGTTGATGTCGACAAACGATTCAATTTCCACCGTCCGGGTGGTTTTCGGATAGGCGGCGGCGATTTCCTCGTTGGACAGCACGACATATTCCCCATCGCTGTACTCGACGCCTTTGACGATGTTGTTCCGGTCGATTTCCTTGCCTGTCGCTTTGTTGACGCGTTTGTAGCCGACCGGATCCATCGTGCGCTTATCCAGCCAATCAAAATCTATACCCTGGCTGGCGGTTGCGGAATGAAGCGCAATGGGTATATGAACCAGGCCAAATGAGATGGCGCCTTTCCATAGCGTCCGCTTATTGCTTGCCGCAGCCATTCTGGTCTCCTAAGCTTCTTTTATGTCCGAGTACAGGGTGGACACGGGGCGCGAACACATTCGTACCATAGGGAACTCCACGGTCCGCCCCGCTTAGGAAGTCACCCACTAAAAAGCCCTTTCGGTGATAGGAGTTTCCAGCGGGTTGAAGTCTTGCCATGTTCCGTCCTCCCAGCGGCCTTGCGCCCGTTCCACCTCATGGCCGCCGGCCTCACGGAGGATGCGCGCAACCGATTGCTGGTCTTCAGCCGTTACGTTAACGGCCAGGAGCACACCCGCTGGCCGGCTCTCGTTGCTGGTGACGATGCCGCCCTTGCGCACGAAGCGCGTAATTCGCGTGCGTCCGATGACACGCATGGCGCCGGCGAGCGAGCCAATGTAAGCACCCACGCCCGCGCCGCTCAAGAGACCAATGGTCGATGAACCGAACGCATAGCCGATCACAGCGCCCACGCCGGCCCCGATAAGGCCGATCAGTGCCGCGCCGCTTAGCGCACCCATTGAGCCGCCTTCAGACTCAGGATCGACCGCTTCGTCGCCCCCCAGCGGATAGCGATCATGACTTCCCGCCGGGTTCACGAAAAATGTATGAAGATTGTCTGTGGTGACGCCGGCAGCCATTAACCGACTTGCGGCACCTTGTGCGGCATCAAAGGTGTCGAAACGGGCAGCAATGATCAGGGCCATGTGTCGCTCCTTGTTGCGAGGTGTGTTTTTGCACAGCAAGTCGCGTGCCCGGGCAGCGGCCCGGGCGCAAGGAGAACCGCCCCAAAAAAAGAGCAAATCAAACGGGCAAACAGGTTGTGTTCAACGCATTAGAATGCCCAACTGAAACGAGCCTGCACGCCATAGTCATGGGCATGGGCCGACCACTGCCCAACGTAGCCCAGGCCAAGGCGCACATTAGGCCCGCTGTGCAATTCCATGCTTAGTTCCGTCAGCAGGGCGTTTCGGGCAACGGGCGCGCCTTCTACAGTGAACGCATTGCCTGAATTGAAACGCAGCGGTACGGTTGGCTTGTAGTCGCCGAAGGCATGGCGCCATCCCAGGCCGGCGGTGGCGTGTAGTGTCATTTCTTGGGTGGCGCCCAATTGCAGCCCCCCGCGTACGCCCAGGGTGGAAAAGCCCACCTTGTTGGTGGAGGATTCCGCTGTCAGGCCAACAGGGCTATTGTTTTCAGAAAACCCCTTGTTACGCAGCCAGACTTGCGCCAGGCCAACGTAAGGCTCGATGGTGGCGGTGTCTGCGGCCAGCGGGTACCCCAGCTCGGCAAATACTTGTGTCGAATGGGCCTTGTGACGGCTTTCAGGCCGGCCCAGACTGGCAAAGGAAATACGACGCCGCGTGTCGATGTCGAACCACGAGTGCGAGGCGCCGGCCCGAAGTGAAAAGCCACCCAGCGCCGTACCCGCATACAAGGTGGCATGGTAGCCATCAATCTTGGAGCGATTGTCCGAGTCATCGTGAAAGCTCGAGTCGGAATAGGTGAAGAAGCCACCGACTCGGCTCTGTTCACCCATCGGCATTTCCACACCAAGCATCACGCCCGAGCTGCGCTTGTCCAGGGTGGATGTATCCTTGCTTCCCCCTTGGCGTCCCCAAGCGCCAAAGCCTTGGGCCCAGGCAATAGCACCGCCCGGCAGGTTTCTGGATGGGGATGAAGCAGCGCTGCCGGCTGCGCCCAGACGGAACATCGCCGTGCTGCGTAGCAGGCTGCTGTCTTCCAGTAAGCCGGACACCGTGGACGCATGGATTTCACCAGACAGTTGCTGGAGCATGCTGGGCGCCGCGCCAGGGCTTTGAAGGGAAACCAGACTGTCGAAGGCGGCGCCGCCCTGGCCTTGGGAGTCTGCGCCATCGGCGGCGGCGCGCTGGTTGCGGGTTTCACCGAGCGCGGCAAAGGGGGTGGCATTCCGCTGGACGGTGAGTTGAAGCTGGGTTCCGGTGTTTGTCGCCGCGGCATCAATGAAAAGATAGTTTTCCGACACCGTCTGGAACGCGCCGTCCACGCCACCCTGGGCGGATAGCAGCGAATAGGATTGACCCAGGTTGCTGGGTGTGACGCCCGTCAGTTCCAAGGTTGCGCCATCCATGATTTGCGCATGGCCCAGCACGTCGAGCCGGTCAGCCGATCCGTCGGCGGACAATTCCATGTGCAGGGTGGAGCCCGGATACTGCACGTAATCGCCTGCAATGGTCAGCGTGCCGACCGAATTGCCTGGCTCGACGCGTCCCCACACATGGCTGGGGCCGGCAATGCCTACGCCGCTAAGTATGCCGCCCGCTTCGACATAGAATGTGGAGCTCGGAGAGGATCCGTTCATGGCCAGCTTCCCACCCGCAATACGCGTATCGCCGGTGTACGAGTTGGCGCCCGTCAAGGTCAGGGTTCCGCCGCCGCGCTTGGTTAGCCCCCCGCTGCCCCGTATGCCATTGCTCCAGACGGAATCGTAGCCCTGAGTGTCTACATCGAAAACTGACGGGAAGCCCTGTGCGCCGAACTCGCCGGGCCCTTGCACGGCCTGCCTTAGATCCAGCAAGCCGCGCCCATACACAGCCCGATCGGCATAGATGCCCGAGCTGTTTGCTGTTGTGAGCATGGTTTCGATGATCTGCCGCGCGGTCATGTAGGGGAAGGCCTCGCGCAGCACCGCCGCTGCCCCGCTGACGACAGGAGCCGACATGGAGGTGCCGCCCATATAATCGTAAAAACCTTTGTCCGGGTCGGGGAAGGTAGACCACAGGTCCCATTCGGCTGGTTCGGTGTCGGGGTCGCGATCGCCCCCCGGCGCTGAAAGGCAATACAGCCAGGCCTCGCCGCAGCGGTTGCTATAGCGGGCAATGACGCCATTTCTGTCCAGTGCGGTTACGGCGATCATTGTTCCTGCAAGGTCCGACAGGTTCAGATCGCGTACCCGGGGATCGTCGAAGGGAATATAGACATAGGTGGCGGGGTCGTACATATTCGTCGATTTATCGGAATCAAGGAATCGAAAGAATAGGTCGTCTGGATCGGCATGCCCGCCAATGTAGTCGGGATTGACCAGGTAGTACATGGACTCGCCGGAAACATGCCTGGCCTGGCTTTGATAGGCCTCGTAATCATTGCCCGCGGAGAACACCATGACAATATCGGCTTGGGCGGCGGCACGAAGCGCCGGCACGGTTCTTTGGAATTCGTCCAGAGGCACAATTTGCGGCGGCAGGTTGTCGGGGTCGTAATGAGGGTTGCGGACTTTATTGCCATGCCCGTCGTCCATCGTGTGTGGCGGCGAGCCGTCGGGCCCGTAACTGCCATTCAGAACCTTGGCGCCGTGGGCGATCGCGTAGTTGAAGATTTCCTGCACCTTGTCCATGTCGTCGTCTTCCACACGCAAGGGAAGAACAATGGCGTCATGGGCTACGCCATGCATGTTGCGCCCGTCACGGGCTGCGGCGATCAAACCAGAAACATGGGTGCCATGGCCGTCATAGGTACCGTCGGGTTGCTTGTATTCGTTGACGTCGTCCGGCGCCTGGGGCGCCGAGAAATTCCGTGCGTGGGGCGAGACCCGGCCTTTGAACTCGGGATGGCTGGTATGCAGCCCGCTATCGACCACCGCAACGATGATTCCTTTTCCCGTGTAGCCGCGCGCGTAGGCATACTGCGCATTGACCAGGCTCAGCGCCCCGCTGGCGTTGAATTCCGCGTCCACGAATCTTCGGGCGGCATCGTCCAGAGGGTCGGGTAGGGCGACTGCCGTTGCAACCAATGGTGCTGCCAATGCCAGGCCGGCACATAGCATTGTTATCGGTTTACGGGTGAACTGGCGTTTGGCGCCCCGGCGTGGTTGGTAGGGGAAAGCTGCGATAGTCATTAGGGCCTTTGTCTCCTTTCTTGGGTCACCAACGAGTATAGGATGGGTATATCAAAATGCGATATGTATTGCAAAATATCTCAGCCGTCCACGCGTCTCATCCATGCAAGTACGACGTTTTGTTTGTGTATAGTGGTGATGTCATTGGCCAATTATCGGAGCGGAATACATGAAACCAAGCGTTAGTTTCATCACGCTGGGCGTGGATGACCTTGAGCGCTCGCTCGCCTTCTATCGCGACGGACTGGGGTTGGAAACCGACGGCATCATTGGCCAGGAGTTTGATCAGGGCGCCGTGGTGTTCTTTGATTTGCAGCCTGGGCTGCGGCTGGCGTTATGGCCTCGCTCCAGCATTCAACATGACACGGGCCTGCCGGCAAGCAAACCGTGTGCGACCGAGATGATGCTGGCGCATAACGTGTCTTCAAGCGTCGAGGTCGATGAGGTCATGCGTCAGGCGCAAAGGGCGGGTGCAACCATATTGAAGTCGGCCCGGAAAACCTTCTGGGGCGGCTACGCCGGCTATTTTCAGGATCCCGACGGGCATGTCTGGGAGGCCGTGTGGAATCCGGATTGGCCGGTTCAGCCCTAAAACTTGATTTGAAGTCTGGCCGTAGCTGGGGTCTGGACGTAGCTAAACTCTCTTGCCTGGCCGCACGCGCAAGGGGATGGGATTACTTCCCTTTTACTTTTATATTGACGCTGTCTCGGGCCTGTTCCATTTTTTCTTTGTCTTCGTCGCCCAGCCGGGGGAAAGCCAGATCAAGCTTTTTCATTGTATGCAGGACGATGTCCGCAACGATCAGCCGCATGTTCTGCTTATCGTCGGCGGGTATGACATACCAGGGGGCGTCCTCCGTGCTGGTGGCGTTCAGGCAGTCTTCGTAGGCCTTCATGTAATCCGGCCAAAACTGGCGCTCGTAAAAGTCGTTGGGATCAAATTTCCAGTTCTTTCGCGGAGTGTCGATACGGTCCAGCAACCGACGTCCCTGTTCCTCTTCAGAAACATTCAGGAAGAACTTCACGATTCGCGTGCCGTTGCGCGACAGATGCGCTTCGTACTCGGTAATCGACTTAAAACGCTGCTTCCAGACCGTATTGGTGGAGGGCATGCCTGGAATGGCCTGCGCGTCAAGAATGCCAGGGTGCACCCGTACGACCAATACTTCTTCGTAGTACGAGCGGTTAAACACCCCGATCATCCCGCGTCGGGGCAATTGCATTGTGGCGCGCCACAAAAAATCGTGCGCCAGTTCCAGATGCGAGGGTCGCTTGAACGACGAAACATTGCAACCCTGGGGATTGATGCCCGAGAAAACGGCGCGGATGGTGCTGTCCTTGCCGGCCGCATCCATGGCCTGGAAGACCAATAGCACCGAGTGACTGGCTGACGAGTAAAGCTTTTCCTGGAGTTCGTCCAGTTCGTCGATGCGGTCGGCTAGCTGGCGGCTGTAGTCCTCTTTGGAGTCGTAGCAGAGTGGAACATCCGTTGGCGTATTCTTGATGCGGAATTTTCTTCCGGGGCCAACACGAAAGTCCTTGGGGTCGAATGCCATGCGATTTCCTTTTTTATGCCCGACGCGACTGATAGGGTGCGCAGCCAGCCCGTTATGTAGGTTTTGGGATTCTATCGTGTTACTCGATGGGTAAGAGGGATGCTTCATCCTGGAAAATACGGGCCGGATGGCAGCGCAAGGGAACTAATGGCACCGAGGGTGCTCAAACAGTAGTAAGTGGGCTACAATCCCACTACTGGGGTCGATCCGGCTTCGACGTGGGTCGCGAAACAGTGTAGGGCATGCCGAGCACCAGTAAGCTCGTAAATCCACTGGAACACTTATAAACGCCAACGACGAGCGTTTCGCTTTAGCCGCTTAATGCGGTAAGCCGCTGCACTGATTTGTCTTTGGGTCAGGTAGGGTAAAACCTACAGCAGCGTCATCTACAAAGAATCGGGTTTGGCCGGGTCACTCTGTCAAATCTTAAACTGACGTGAATCGCCAAGGAAGGGCCTGTCGATTGGCATGATCCAAGGTTAAAACTTTAAAGTTAATCGAATAAGCATGTAGAACTGCCTGCAGAGGGCTTGCGGACGGGGGTTCAATTCCCCCCGACTCCACCAAGACACACTACGCTGCACTATGTAGCACTAGACGGGGCCAGATGAAAATCTGGCCCTTTTTAGGGCTCTTCCCCATTTTCGGGGGATCAGGGCACTCATTACACTCGGTTAATTACA
>JBIQKZ010000014.1:0-122011 GCA_044464765.1 Pusillimonas sp. | reverse complement strand
CAGTGGTGACCGTAGCTCAGTTGGTAGAGTCCCGGATTGTGATTCCGGTTGTCGTGGGTTCGAGCCCCATCGGTCACCCCAGAATTCGCGCGGATCTTCACAGATCCGCAATACAAAAAATTGCCCGCCATCGTGCGGGCTTTTTTTTGCTGCTGGGCCGCCCCAAGGCAAAAAGCGCCCCCTTGGGGGGCAGCAAGCCGAAGGCGCAGCGTGGGGGCATTTTCTAAGTGTGTCCAACTTATCCACTGCGGTGGTGCATAACTCTATGGACAACTTACTAACAGCTGGAAAAAAGGCAATCAATACAAGCCTCCACGCTTGAATGATCGATTATCAGCCATTTGCGCACCGCACTCGCTCACCATCATTCTCCCCGCCGGGTGTTCTCCTTATATACTTAACGGTTATGTCCGCCCTGCCCGGCGGCCTGCATAGGCTTTGGCCGACAGGCCAGCCCATGAGGCGCCGGAGTTTCATCCCATGAACGAAACGCTGACAATGACTACGCTACACGACTTCTTCCAAGACTACTGGCCTCACATTGTTTTTCTCTTCAGTATGACGGCAGCGGCGGTTGCCGCCTCGCATGCGGCAATGCACAAGAACGACGTGCGCGCCGCCATCGGTTGGGTCGGCATCATTGTGCTGTCGCCGCTGTTTGGCGCCGCACTTTATCTGATTGCCGGCATTAACAGGATACGCCGCGATCAGATATCGCAGCAACGCGAAAAATCCTTGAAGCACTACGCCAATCTGGAAGAAATACCCGTCGCCGACGTTATTCCGTACTCGGCCCCCCAGTTTGCTTCACTGCGGCTTCTGGGCGACAAAGTCAGCAACTTCCCGCTGCGCGACGGCAACCACATACAAATACTGAACGGCGGCGATCAAACCTACCCCGCCATGATTGCCGCGATCAACGAAGCCAAGAAGTCGATCGCCTTGCAAAGCTATATTTTTGACAACGATGCCGAAGGCCGCAAGATTGCCGAAGCGCTGGCCCAGGCGGCTGCGCGTGGCGTGCAGGTACGCGTCTTGATCGACTCCATCGGGTCTAAATACTCGCGTCCGCCCATCATCCATTGGCTCATCCAGCATGGCGTGAAAACAGCCTTGTTCATGACCAACCCGTTGGGCCTACGTATGCCCTACGCCAATCTGCGCAGTCACCGCAAAATTCTGGTGGTCGACGGGCGGCTTGGCTTCACGGGCGGCATGAATATCCGGGCCGGGTTCGTGTCAGCCATTGCCAAGGAAAAAATGACGGCCGACACGCATTTTCGTGTCGAAGGCCCGATTGTTCTGCAACTGATTTCCGTCTTTGCCCAAGACTGGGAATTCACGACGCGTGAAGCGCTGGACTTCGACACATGGTGCAGCACCGACTGGAACCCACCGCAACCGCATATGCCGGCCCGCTGCATACGCTCGGGACCGGATCGCAGCATTGTCAGCACGCATAGCATGTTGCTGGGCGCTTTTGCAGTCGCTCAGAAACACATCAGGATACAGTCGCCGTATTTCTTGCCCGACGCCACCTTGCTCGGTGCGCTGAACACGGCTGCCCGTAGGGGCATACAGGTTGATATCGTCATACCGGGCCAGAATAATCTGCGCCTGGTCAACTACGCCATGACCGCGCAACTGGACCAGGTCATCCGCAATGGCTGTAGAGTATGGCGCGCGCACGGCAACTTCAACCATTCGAAACTACTGACCATCGACGGCGCATGGTCGTACGTCGGATCGTCCAATATGGACCCGCGCAGCCTGCGCCTGAACTTCGAGCTGGACATCGAGATCTACGACCATAAGATCGCCGCCGATATCGAAGCGATGATCGATGCGGAAATCCAGACCGCCAACCCGGTCACACTCGCCAGCCTGGCTGCCCTGCCGTATATCAAGCGGCTGCGCAACAGGATTATTTGGCTGGCCAGCCCTTATTTGTAGGCAACCGTTTCAGGAAAACTGTTTGGCATACATGTCGCGCAACACATTCTTTTGCACCTTCCCCATGGTATTGCGCGGCAATGACTCCAAGATATACACCTGCTTGGGCACCTTAAAGTTTGCGATCATGGGCTTAAGACGCATGATCACGTCGTCGGCCTGCAACGCCGCGCCGTCGCGCGGCACCACCACGGCCACCACCGCCTCGCCAAAGTCGGGGTGCGCCACACCAATCACGGCCGATTCCAATACGCCGGGCAGTTCGTCAATCAGGCTTTCGATCTCTTTGGGATAGACATTGAAGCCCCCGGAAATAATCAGATCCTTGCTGCGCCCCACAATGGTCAGATACGCGTCGGGGACAGCATCGGGGTCGACCGTGGATTCTTCGCGCAGAGCAGCGGCTTCACCCCAGTGTCCCATATCGCCCGTCCTGAACCAGCCGTCGTCGGTGAATTCTTCACGCGTTTTCTCGGGCATGCGCCAATAGCCGCTGAACACATTGGGCCCACGCACTTGTACATGGCCAATCTGGCCGCTGCCAGGCTCGCGTCCGGCATCGTCCACGACGCGGACCTGTACGCCCGGTAAAGGCCCACCGACCGTTCCGGCAATTCGCCGGCCCAAGGACGGATCATAGGGATTGGACGTAAGCATGACGGTTTCGCTCATGCCGTAGCGTTCCAAAATCGTATGGCCGCTACGTTCGCGAAAGGCATTGAAGGTATCCGCCAACAAAGGCGCAGACCCTGAAATGAACAAGCGCATGCTCGCGCACGTTTCAGCAGTAAAGCGTGAGTCGGACAACAGCCTTACATAGTAGGTAGGCACCCCCATCATGACCGTGCTCTGGGGCAAATAGTGCAATGCCTGATCGATATCCAGCCGGGGCAGCCAGATCATGCGCGCGCCGGCAAGCAAGGCGCCATGCGCCCCGACAAACAAGCCATGCACATGAAATATTGGCAGCATGTGCAGCAGCACATCGTCGCTGCGCCACCCCCAATAGGTATTCAACACCTGGGCATTAGAGGCCAGGTTGCCATGACTGAGCATCGCCCCCTTGCTGCGACCGGTGGTGCCCGAGGTATACAGAATGGCGGCCAGTTCGTCGCTCCCGCGTTGCACGGTCGAAAACTCGGGCGACAGGCCTTCGGCCTGTACGGCCAGTGAACCGTCACCGTTGTCGTCCAGAGTAAACACGTGTTCTATCCCTCGTTTGCCGGCTAGAGCGCTGACCCAAGGCAGGTTCCCAGGGGCACAAACCACCACCGACGGCTCGGCATCCGACAGGAAGTAATCCACTTCGCCTTCGCGATACGCCGTATTAAGCGGCAGATAAACCAGCCCGGCGCGCAGGGTGGCAAGGTAGAGCATCAGTGCTTCGGGTGATTTCTCGACTTGAACCGCCACCCGTGCATTTTCCGGCAGCGCTAGCTGGGCAAGCAGGTTGGCATAGCGTCCCGACAGTGCATCAATATCGTGCCACGTGTAGGTTTGGGCCGGCGTCGTAATAGCTATCGCATCGCGACTCGTTGGGAAACCGGATTCCAATAGGGTGTAAACGTTGGCATTGTCTAACACGTGACTTTCCTCGCAGTCGGTAAGTGGTTTTTGTAGCTCTTAAGGCTTGGAAGCAGATTGGGCGACGGTGGCCGGCCACCCCGGCAACACGCTGAAATCCAGGTGGGCCGCGGCATTCCCTGCGGTCGGTTGCGCCAGCCTTGGCACCAGGCCCAGCAAGGGCGCGGGCAACAACCGCTTCAATGTCGCGATATTATCGGTGCTGACCAACATGTTTGCATCCACCGTATTCGCCACCCAGCCCGCCAAGCGAAGCTTGCGCGCAAGAATGGCCTCGGCCGTCAGGACAGCATGGTTGATGCAACCCAGCCTTAGCCCCACCACCAGAACAACAGGCAGCTGCAGGCTCGCGGCCAGGTCTGCTGTATCAAAATCGTCGCCCAATGGCACGCAAAACCCGCCCACGCCCTCGACCACCACCGCATCGGCATCGTGTTGCAATTGCTGATGGCAGGCCAGGATATGTTGCAGGCTCATGGCTTGGCCTTCTTGCTTCGCCGCGATATGCGGAGCAATGGGCTCTTTCCATAAATAAGGCGTGGTCAGTTCACGCGGCGCCCGGGTATTGCCGGCCAACGCCAAGGCATCGGCATCGTCGTTATGCCAATCGCCATCGCGCCATTCCGCCCCCGCCGCCACCGGTTTCATGCCGATCGCCCGCACACCCCTGCGCACCAACGCATGCAACAATGCGCTGGTGATCAAGGTTTTGCCGATCTCCGTGTCGGTACCCGTCACGAAATACCCAAGGGCTTGATCTTGCGTCATGATCAGGCCGCCTCGCGCCCAAGCGCATTCAAGGCATCCAGCAAGCAATTCACGTCGCCGGCCGTATGGGCTGCCGACAGCGTAATGCGCAGGCGCGCCGACCCTGCGGGGACTGTGGGCGGACGAATAGCCGGCACCCATAAACCCGCCTCATACAAGCGGGCCGCCGCCTCCAGGGCTGCCTGGTTGGAACCAATCACCAGCGGCTGAATCGCGGTCTGCGAATCGATCAATTGCCCGGCCCCCACACTCAGCCCTTCACGCAATTGACGGATCAAAGCGTTGACCCAGTCCCTACGCTGCTTACCTTCGTCGCTCGACATAATGTCCAGACTGGTCAACAACGCATGCGCCAATGCCGGCGGAGCCGCTGTCGTGTAAATATAAGGCCGGGCACGCTGCACCAGCCAATCGACTACATCCGCATGGGCGGCCACAAACGCCCCGCCCACGCCGGCGGCTTTGCCCAAGGTGCCCATCAACACCAGATGCTCGGACCGCAATCCGAAATGCTCCAGGGCGCCTATTCCGCGTTCACCCAACATGCCAAAACCGTGCGCATCATCGACCACCAGCCAAGCGTTGTATCGCTGGCACAGATCGAGCAAAGCAGGCACGGGGGCCAAGTCGCCGTCCATGCTGAAGACGCTATCCGTCAGTACGATCTTCACTGCGGCCTGGCTATTCTTCAGCAAATGATCCAGGGCGACGATATCGCCATGCGGATAAACCTGGGTCGGAACGCGCGCCAGGCGCGTGCCGTCAATCAGCGACGCATGGTTCAAGGCTTCGGAAAATATTTCGGCAGAGCCATTGGCATCGCTGGCCACCAAACCGGTGATGACGGCCAGGTTGGCCATATAGCCCGTGCAGAAATACAGGGCGCCGGCCTGCGGGATATGGCCACTGACCAGGTCGGCAATCCGCGCTTCCAATTGAGCGTGCGCGCGCGAATGGCCGCTGACCAGATGGGACGCTCCACTGCCGGCCCCATACAAGCGAACACCTTCGCGCAACGCATCGGCCAGCCTGGGATCGGCCGCCAAACCCAGGTAATCATTGCTGCAAAACGCCAGCATGGGCCGGCCATCCACGGTCACATGCGGTGCGCTGGCCGTTTCCGTTGTTCGTCTGAACCGGCGCAAATTGCCATCGTCCAGCGCCTGCAGGCGCTGCCTTAGATCGTTCAGCAACATCATGTCAGCCACGCGTCACCTGTTCAAATACAGACAAAACGCCTGCAGCAAGATGCTGAACCTCCACTTCATCCAGAATATAGGGCGGCATCAAATAAACCGTTGCGCCGATGGGCCGAACCAGCAATTCCCGTTCAAGCGCGGCGCTAAAGAAGCGTCCGGCGAATGTGGACTTGCTTTCCGGTTCCAGCATGGCGTCAAACGCCCAGATCATTCCGCACTGGCGAAAATGCCGGGCCTTGGGATGCTCGGTCACCGGCGCCAGTGCTTGGGACAGCTCAGCGGCAAGCGTCCGGTTTGCCTCCAGCACATTATCCTGTTCGAAAATATCCAACGTGGCCAGCGCCGCCCTACACGCCAGCGGGTTGCCAGTGTACGAGTGCGAATGCAGGAACCCACGGGCCAGCTTGTCGCTATAGAAGGCCTGATAAATATCATCGCGTGTCATGACCAGCGACAACGGCAGATAGCCGCCGCTAATGCCCTTGGACAGGCAGATGAAATCCGGCCATATATTGGCCTGCTCGCACGCAAAAAAAGTGCCCGTCCGGCCGCAACCAACCGCGATCTCGTCTGCGATCAAATGGATATTGAAGCGATCGCAAAGCTCTCGCACCAACGACAGGTAAAGCGGATCGTACATGGCCATGCCGGTGGCGCACTGCACCAGCGGCTCGACAATGATGGCGGCAATATGTTCGGCACGCTCTTCAAAAAGCCGCTCCAGCAGCACCGCCGCCCGACGCGCGACGTCTTGCGGGGTTTCGCCGGCCAAGGCGTTGCGGGCATCCGGCGATTCAATCACATGGGATTTTCGCAGCAAAGGCCCGTAGGCGTCGCGAAACAGCGTAACGTCGGTAACCGACAGCGCACCCATGGTTTCGCCGTGGTAACTGCCTTGCAGGCAGACAAACTCCTGCTTGCCGGCCTGGCCGACATTGCGCCAATAATGAAAGCTCATCTTCAAAGCAATCTCGACAGCCGAAGCACCGTCGGAGGCGTAGAAGCTATGGCCCAACCGGCCGCCTGTCAGCGCCGTCAGCCGTTCGGAAAGCAGCACCACCGGCTCATGTGTGAACCCCGCCAGCATGGCGTGTTCCAACCGATCCAGTTGATCCTTCAACGCGGCGTTAATGCGGGGATTGGCATGGCCGAACAAATTGACCCACCAGGAACTGATGGCATCCAGATAACGATTGCCTTGTTGATCGTAGAGCCACACCCCTTTGCCATGGCTGACGGGCAGCAAGGGGATTGTTTCGTGATGCTGCATCTGCGTGCAAGGATGCCACACGCTACGCAGGCTGCGCGCTACCCAGTCATGCGCACCCGCTTTCTCAGGCTTGCTCAAAATCGCTCCAAAAATGCCCCACAGGGGCGCTTTTCCACCGTGGAATGACCCGGCGGAAAAAAGGTAAAAAAAATGGTTGTCGGCCCATGCCGACAACCATACATCATAGATCGTACAACGTTCTAATGCACTACGGGTTGCCGTTCAATATGGCCTTGACAATGGCTTTTGACGATGGCGAGGCGGCATCAGCCAATACATTGAGGATGCTGAAGTGATCGCTATCCGGCACCACATGATTGGCGCGCACAGACGGCCAGGCGCGCCCGAGGGCGTGTGCCTGCTCGTGAAACTGCGCCGTTTCACCTTCGCCGACAAAGGTATACACAGCGCTGGATGCCGGCTCTTGATACACGATAGGGCTCAGCGCCTCGGCGCGGGCGTGATCCAGCCCCAGCGCATTGTTGACCGACGACGGCAGCAGGGGTGGTAAATCGTATACACCGCTAATGCCGAAGACATTGGCGATGGCAGGCAACAACGCAGCATCGGCGCCGGTTTGCGCAACCATCATGCTAACCAGGTGCCCGCCTGCAGAATGCCCCATCAGCGAAATGCGCCGGGCGTCGAAACCCAGCTCGCCGGCACGACCCGCCAACCAGGAAATCGCTTGGCGCACCTCGGTGACCATGTCTTCAATCGGGGCGTCAGGCGCCAGTGAATAATTGATTGAAGCCACATTGATTCCGGCGTCTAGATACGGCTTGCCAATAAAGCCTACGTCGCCCTTGTCGCCACGCTGCCAGTAGCCGCCATGAACAAAAATCAGCAAAGGCTGGGCCAAGCCTCCCGCCGGGTAGTAATCAAGGTTTTGCAAGGGCTGGTCGCCATAAGCAAGGTCCACCTTCACGCCATCGCGCTTGCGCAACTCGGCGCTATCCATCAGCCAAGCTTCACGCAGGGTCGGGTAATGGGGGAATACCTTGACCAGGTTGTACTGGTCTTCGGACTGATCTTCCGAGCAATGCACCCGATTGGCTGCCGCACTGGCATTGGTCACAACGGTTCTCCTGGATGTGTTCGAGTTATGTAACGCGGGCTTCGGCTTACGCCGTGTGCTGCTGCACACGCTCTTGCGATTGCGGCTGCTTCTGCAGCAAATCCAGCGCCACATCGACAATCATGTCCTCTTGGCCGCCCACCATGCGCCGGCGCCCCAGCTCGACCAGAATATCCACGGTCGACAAACCATACTTTTGCGCAGCCGCCTCGGCATGGCGCAAAAAGCTGGAATACACCCCCGCATAGCCCAAGGCCAAGGTTTCGCGGTCGACCCGCACCGGACGGTCCTGCAACGGACGCACGATATCGTCGGCCGCGTCCATCAACGTGTACAGGTCGCACCCATGATTCCAGCCCAGGCGCTCGGCCGCCGCAATAAACACCTCGAGCGGCGCATTGCCCGCCCCAGCGCCCATGCCCGCCAGGCTGGCATCGATGCGGTTGCACCCCTCTTCGACCGCCACAATGGAATTGGCCACCCCCAGCGACAAATTATGGTGGGCGTGCATGCCGGTGTGGGTTTCGGGCTTAAGCACATCTTTAAACGCACGAAAACGGTCGCGCACATCGTTCATGCTAAGCGCACCGCCCGAATCGACCACATAGATGCAGGTGGCGCCATAGCTTTCCATCAGCTTGGCCTGCTGCGCGAGCTTGGCCGGCTCATTCATGTGGCTCATCATGAGAAAGCCCACCGTGTCCATGCCCAGTTCGCGCGCATACTCGATATGCTGCTTGGAGATATCGGCCTCGGTGCAATGGGTGGCCACCCGCACAATACGCGCACCCGCATCGTAGGCGGCCCGCAGATCGTGCACCGTGCCCACGCCCGGCAGCAGCAGGGTGGCGACTTTGGCATGGCTGACCGTTTCAGCCACCGCTTCAATCCATTCCAGGTCGGTATGCGCGCCAAACCCGTAATTGAAGCTGGATCCCGACAACCCATCGCCGTGGGCCACTTCGATCGAGTCGACGCGGGCCTGATCAAGCGCCCTGGCAATTTGCTTGACGTTGGCAATGCTGTACTGATGACGGATGGCGTGACTGCCGTCGCGCAACGTCACGTCAGAGATATAAAGTTTTTGATCACTCATGATTGACTCCTTGCAATGCCATCGCGCTACGCCGTCAGGCTCATGCGTGTGCTGGCCAGACGCTCGGCGCACGCCAGCGCGGCCGAGGTCATGATGTCCAGATTGCCGGCGTACGCCGGCAGGTAGTGCGCGGCGCCCTCGACCTCGAGAAAGACCGAGGTTTTCAGGCCGGTCAGTTTGCCCAGGCCCGGCACGTTCAGTGGGTTGCCCTGGTCAAAAATATCGAACTGCACTTTCTGCTTCAGGCGGTAGCCCGGCACGTAGCGCTGCACGTCGTCAACCATGCGCTGGACGCTGGCCTCGATGGCTTCCTGGTCAGCAATCTCGGACAAGGTAAACACCGTGTCGCGCATGATCAGTGGCGGTTCCGCCGGATTCAGCACAATAATGGCCTTGCCGCGCGTGGCCCCGCCAAGCACTTCGATGGCCTTGGCGGTGGTCTCGGTGAACTCGTCGATATTGGCGCGTGTGCCCGGACCGGCCGAGCGGCTGGAAATCGACGCGACGATTTCCGCATAATGCACCTTGGCCACCTTGGACACCGCCTTCACGATGGGGATGGTGGCCTGGCCGCCGCAGGTCACCATATTGATGTTGGGCGCATCCAGCTTTTCATCCAGGTTGATCGCCGGAATGACGTAAGGCCCGATCGCCGCCGGCGTCAGGTCGATGACCTGCACCCCGTGTTCTTGCAAGACCTTGTTGTGGTGCGCGTGCGCGCCCGCCGAGGTCGCGTCGAACACGATACGGATGTCGGAAAACCCCGCCATGCCCACCAGGCCGTCAATACCCTTGGCGGTGGTGGGAACGCCCATGCGCTCCGCGCGAGCCAGGCCGTCCGATTGCGGGTCGATGCCCACCAAGGCGCCCATCTCGATATTCTTGCCGTTACGCAGCACCTTGATCATCAGATCCGTGCCGATATTGCCCGAACCAATGATCGCTGCCTTGATCTTTCCTGTTTGTGTCATGTCGATGTCCTTGTACAGACGCGATGCGCCGAGCGAAACGCCGTTTAGACGAAGCGCATGGAAACGGAGCCCAGGTGCTGATAGCGCACATTGATGCTATCGCCCTTTTCAACCGCTACCGCTTCGGTTACACCGCCTGTTAGTATCAATGTGCCTGCGGGGATTTCCTCTCCGCGAGCACCCAGCATATTAGCCAGCATGGCGACACTTTGGGCGGGATGCCCCAACACGGCGGCCCCTGCTGCAATGGCAACCACCTGGCCATTCTTTTCCATCACAACGCCAAGGTTCTTCAAATCCAGGCCCAGCGGGCTGCGAGCCGAACCCCCAACCACGTACCGGGCGGCCGAGGTGTTATCGGCGACGACGCTTTTCAGGTCGAACTTGAAATCGCGATAACGCGAGTCGATGACTTCGACCGCGGGTAAAACAAAGTCGGTTGCCGCCAGCACCGCCCCGATATGACAGCCTGGACCCGACAACGGCGCCTTGGTGACGAAAGCGATTTCCGCTTCGACCTTGGGATGGATGAGGCCCGCGGTATCGCATTCGCCGCCATCGGCCACCATGCCGTAGTCGGTCAGGAAGCCGCGCACGGGATCAACGACGCCCATTTGCTTCATCTTGGCATGCGAGGTCAGGCCCATTTTCAAGCCGGCAATACGAACCCCACGCGACTCTTTGAGTGCGCGCAAGGCATCCTGGATAGCATAGGCGTCGTCCCAATCCATCTCGGGATAATCATCGGTAATCTTGGTGATATCCCGGCATTGAGTTTCAGCGTTGTCCAGATGCTCAGCCAGCTTCTGTATGGTTGCGGTATCAAGCGCCATTACATTTCCTAATTAGATAAATCTTACGCCTACCGAGCCGATTCCGCCCAGGGTGACGCGCAAACTGCAAGGGTCGGAGACGGGGATCATGGCCGCCAGCGAGCCCGAAAGAATCACCTCGCCGGCGCGCAGGCTCATGCCCAGGCTGCCCAGTGTATTGGCGAGCCAGGCAACCGCGTTCACGGGGTGGCCCAGCGCGGCGGCACCGGCGCCGGTGGCAAGGATTTCACCATTCTTTTCAAGCGTCATGCCCACCAGCGACAAATCGAGCTTGCGTGGATCGGCGGCGGCATCGCCCAGCACGAACACGCCTGATGACGCATTATCGGCCACCGTGTCCTGGATCTTGATTTTCCAGTCGCGCACGCGCGAATCCACGATTTCGAAACACGGCAGCACGTACTCGGTTGCCCGGATCACATCGGCGGCTGTAACGCCGGGGCCGCTTAGATCGCGCTTCAATACGAAGGCGATTTCACCTTCGGCCCGGGGTGCAATCAGGGTATTCAAGGCAATCGCTTCGCCATCGCCAAACACCATCCCCGACGTGAGGTGGCCGAAGTCGGGTTGATTCACCTTGAGCATGTCCATGACCACTTGACTGGTGACGCCGATCTTCTTGCCCACCACGGTTTCTTTACGCGCGGCCAGCCGCTGGTCGATCATGCGCAGCTGGATCTGGTAGGCGTCCTGGATCGTGATGTCTGGCTCGGACTGGGTGAGGGGGTCGATGGCCTGGCGGGTATCAAGCGCCTGATACAAGGCGTCGCCGTACTGCTGTATTCTCTGATCGTTCATGACTAGTAAATGGTTGGAAGGCTTGGCCTGGAAGAAAGCTTAAAGCTTGATGCAAACGTTGCGCAACTCGGTATAGAACTCTAGTGAGTGTACGCCACCTTCACGGCCAATGCCCGACTGCTTTGCACCGCCAAACGAGGTGCGCAGATCCCGCAAGAACCAGGAGTTGATCCAGCACAAGCCGACCTCCAGGGCGGCGCCCAGGCGATGCGCGGTTGAAAGATTTTGCGTCCAGACCGTGGCGGCAAGCCCGTAAGGCGTGTCGTTGGCCAGGGCGATGACCTCTTCCTCGGTGTCAAATGGCGCAATATGGCAGCACGGACCGAAAATCTCTTCGCGAATGATGGGTGAATCTTCAGGCAGGCCCGTCCAGATGGTGGGCTGTACCCAGGCCCCCTCTTTCAGGTCGTCGGGCATGTCGGGCACCCCTCCGCCGGTAACCACAGTGGCACCCAAGTCGCGCGCCTTCTGGTAGTAGCCCAGCACCTTTTCGCGGTGCTGCAACGACACCAAAGGGCCGAAGTTCATGCCCGGCTCGTCTGGTCGGCCCAGCTTGAACGATTCGGCCTTTTCCTTAAGGGCAGCGACAAAGCGATCGAAGAGCGGCCGCTGCACGTAAACACGCTCGGTGCCCAGGCAAACCTGCCCCGAGTTCTCGAACGACGACCGGGCGATCCCTGCCACCGCCTTGTCGAAATCCGCATCGGCAAAGACAATACCCGGATTCTTTCCACCCAGTTCGAACGACACGGCGCGCACGCCGTTGGCGGCGGCTTTCATAATGGCCTCGCCTGTGCGGGTTTCACCGGTGAAGGTAATGCCATCCACATCGGGATGCTCGGTCAGGAACTGGCCCGCGGAATCAGGTCCGAAGCCATGGATGACGTTGTAAACGCCATCGGGTATGCCCACCTCTTTCATCACTTCGCCCAACAGCGTGGCGGTGGCGGGCGTGTCTTCCGAAGGCTTGACCACCACCGTATTGCCGCAGGCCAGCGCCGGCCCGACTTTCCAGGTCATGAGCAACAAAGGCAGGTTCCACGGGCAGATCACACCGATGACACCACGCGGCGCGCGCACCCCATAGTTGATCGCCCGCCCCTTGTCGGGCGTATCCATGGAAAAGGTTTCGTCGGGAATATTGCGGAACAGGTCGGCAAAGATCTGAAAGTTGGCTGCACCCCGCGGAATATCCACATGGCTGGCCAGGCTGTGCGGCTTGCCGGTGTCCTTGATCTCGGCCTCGAGGAACTCGTCGAAACGCTTCATGATGCCGTCCACAACCCCATGCAAAAGCTCGGTGCGCTGTTGCACCGTCAGCTTGCTCCAGGGGCCATTCAAGGCCGCTCGGGCCGCGCGCACGGCGGCATCGACATCTGCCCGGCCCGCCTCGTGCACCATGCCGACAAGGCTGTTGTCCACAGGATTGCGCTTTTCAAACGTGACGTCTGAGCCAACCCATTTGCCATTAATAAAATTCTTGAAATCTGTCATTTGTCTATCTCTAGTCGAACTACAACGGTTCCGCCGTGCGGTAGGGAATAAGCACCTGTCTGTGGATGCTTATTCCTGTGGGCTTGCACATGGCCAAGAAGCAAGGATAATTCCATAAAATATCGCCGTCAATAGAAATTGTCGAGATTTAATTAAAATATAAATAATTCGGGCATTGTAATAAACAATGAGGTACACTGCATTACCTGCCCTTAAAGTAGTGCTTCAAACGCACTGCGATAACTGTCTTCAAAGCAGTACTTTTTCCTGATTGTTGAATACTGGCTGCCCATGTTGGATTCTTCTACCGATGGTTCCCCGCCCGTTGGCCCACAGGCCGACATACACAGTAACGCCTCCACCAAAACGCTGGTGGGCGCGGCCTATCACAACCTGCGGCGCGACATTATCGAAGGCCGGCTCGCTCCGGGCGCCAGACTGCGGGTTGAGCATTTAAAAGACTCTTACGGCGTGGGCGCCGGCACGCTGCGCGAAGCGCTGGCCTTGCTGGTCAGCGATGCCCTGGTCATTGCCCAGGACCAACGCGGTTTCCACGTCAAGCCCATTTCCATCGCCGACTTCAACGACATCACGCAAACCCGCATCCTGCTCGAATGCGAAGCGCTCAAACAATCCATCACGCACGGCGACGACGTGTGGGAAGGCCGCATCGTAGCCGCCTTCCACCGGCTCGATCTGGCTGAAAAGCGGCTGTCGTCGAACCCCTCCGAGCGGTTCGACGAATGGGAAAACCGCAACCGCGAATACCATCAAGCCCTGATCAGCGCCTGCGCCTCGCCCTGGATGCGCCATTTTCTGGGGATTCTGTATCAACAGGCCGAACGCTATCGCCGGCTGGTCGTCACCCGCAAGCCCATCCCCCGCGACGTGCATGGCGAGCACCAAGCCATCCTGGATGCCGCGCTTGCACGCGACGCGGCACAAGCCTGTGCGATCCTGGCCGAGCATATCAGCCTGACGTTCGAAGCCGTCAAGCATTTGCCCGAAAGCCTGTTCAATAATTAATCGCTGTTTCACCTTGGCCACGACGGCCTGTTCCGCCAGGCCTTATTTCGGTTAGCATGGTCATGCAAGGGCTCCCGCCCGGATGGCTGTGGCCGGAAACGGTCCTCCCGACTCGCCAACAGCCGCTGACTGGAGGTGTATATGGATATGGTGCCAATTTATTCGCCGCGAACCGAGTCGGAAGCCGCCGTCATCGTGTCGATGATGCAGGCCTACGAGATCCCTTTTCTAATGCGGGGCGGTGCGTTTAGTTCGATGTATCCCGGCCCCGTCAGCAACAGCCTGAACGAGCAAACCCTAATGGTCCAGGCCGGCCACGAAGACTTGGCGCGCCAATTGCTGGCGTCATTTATTCCGGAAGACGACGCGTAAAGCCCAGCGCCAGGCCAGTGCAAAAGGTGCGTGCCTATTAGCTTAATCGTGCACTTATACGCGACTTAGCCAAACAGGACACGCGCCTGACGCTGGATGCGCCCTTACCCCTGTGGTTTATGCGCTACGTCGGCAACCTGGAATACCGTTGCGTCTTCAAAGTGGCGCCCGATGATCATCAGGCCAACCGGTTTCCCATCCGAGGTGCCGCAGCACACGGAAATGGCCGGGTGACCGGTCAGGTCGAATGGGCAAGTGTTGTTCAACGGCCCCCAACTGGCGTCCAGCACATCCTTGGGCGAAGCATCTTCCGACACAAGCTCGGTGGCGGTCATGGGCGTGGTCGGCATGATCAGCACGTCGTACTTTTCAAGCCATGCATCGTATTCGGCGCGCAGGCGACGGACCAGGTTGCGCGCTTTGGCATATAAGCGCCCGCCATGGCGATGCAATATTTCACCCGTCAGCAAGGTGCCCTTGATGGTGGGAGCGAGCTCGTTGGCGTGTTGCGTCCAGCCCGCGAATGCCCGCATGAAAGAAAGCGAGTACGCCGCATTCGCGCCGTAGGTTACGCCGTGCCCATGCACCATGTTCTGATAGGAGCCCTCGATGCCGATGGGAAGCCACAGGGCCGACCCAATGTTGTGCCAGGGAATGGAGATCAGGTCGACGCTTGCTCCCTGCTTCTGCAAACGTTTGGCTGCCTCGCGCACGGATTTATCCACGCCGCCTTCGGACTCGGGCCGCCCAAACCCTTCTTGCACGACGCCTATGCGCATGCCTTTGATCCCCTTGCCAAGAGCCTTGGTGTACTGTTGCGTGCGCACGCCCTTCTGACGGCCGTCAATGCCGTCGTCGCCTGCGATGACCTCGAGCAGCAAAGCACACTCTTCCACGGTATCGGCCATTGGCCCCACGTGGTCGAATGAATATTCGATGCCCAGCACGCCGGTATACGGCACCAGGCCGTACGTGGGCTTGTGGCCGACTATGCCGCAAAATGAAGCAGGCATGCGTATGGAGCCGGCCTGATCCGCCCCAATGGCCATGTCCACTTCGTGGGCCGCCACCAACGCCGCGCTGCCATTGCTGGAACCGCCCGTGGTATGCCCCGGCGCACGTGGATTATCAATCGGACCGGTTGAGGCCGTTGCGCTGTTAGTGGCAAAGCATAAGTATTCGCACACCGACTTGCCCGCGATTTCGCCGCCGGCGTCGAGCATGCGGGTAACGATGGTGGCGTCGGTATCGGGAACGTAGCCCTCGAGTATGGACGCGCCGTTGGTCAGCGGCACCCCCGCGACCAGGACATTGTCTTTGACCGCAATACGTTTGCCGCGTAGCTTGCCTCGCGGCGCACCCTTGATACTGGTCTTGTAATACCAGGCGTTGTGTGGATTGTCTGCACCCTCGGGCTGATAGCCTGGCGTGCGGGGATACTTCACCTCGGGTGCAAGATCGGGCAATTTCTCGATCATGCGAAAAGCAGGCGTCAGGGCGCTAAGATACTCGTGATAGCTATCCGCCTCGTCTTGGGTCAATTCGATGCCCAAGTCTTCGCCAATAAACCTCAACCCGTTTTCATCGGGAAATGAATACGCCACGGCTATCTCCTTCGTGTGAGCTTACGAAGCCGATCGCCTGTTGCGGTCGGCACAAAGACTTCATCGATTAAAGCCTTTTACACGGAGCGAAGCAAGGCCATGAGATGCTAGCCCTTATTTATCGCTTATACACCCAGAAACTGTTGCACGATGGCGCTATTACGATGCAATTCATCAGAAGTGCCGCTCCATACAACCTGCCCTTTTTCAAGTACAAAGTGCTTATCGGCAAATGGCAGCAACGCCGCGACATTCTTGTCGATGACAATCTGCGACAGGCCTTGCGTTTTAAGCGCAGTAAGCGCCTGCCAGATCTCGGCACGAATGATAGGCGCCAGGCCTTCAGTGGCTTCGTCCAGAACCAACAGACGCGGGTTGGTCATCAGCGCTCGGCCAATGGCCAGCATCTGCTGCTCACCGCCCGAAAGCTGGCCGCCCATGTTATGACGCCGCTCTTGCAAACGTGGGAAAAATTCGTAGACCCGTGACAGCGTCCATTCAGACGTGCCGCCATGGCGTGCAGCAGCACGCGCGGTAGCCACCAGGTTTTCTTCTACCGTAAGGTTGGGAAAAACCTGACGGCCCTCGGGCACCAGCCCCAGACCCAGCCGCGCGATCCTGTACGAGGGCAAGCTGCTAGCCTGCGTTTCGCAAAAGAGGATTTCACCGTGGGTAACCGGCAACAAGCCGAATAAACACTTGATGGTGGTTGAGCGCCCCATGCCGTTACGCCCCAGCAAAGTAACGACTTCACCGGCCTTGACCTGGAGCGAAACGCCAAACAGGACCTGCGCCTGGCCATAAGACGCATGGATGTCGCGCACATCGAGTAGTGTTGTCATGATTCTTATCCTATCTCTTCGTCGCCCAGATACACAGACTTAACCTCGGGATTATTGCGGATCTCATCGGGCGTGCCCGAGAGCATTACCTTGCCGTAGACCAGCACGGTAATGCGGTCGGCCAAGGCGAAAACAGCCCCCATATCATGTTCGATCAGCAAAATGGTGTACGAACCCTTAAGCCGATTCAGCAACGCCACCACCTCGGCGGACTCCTGCACGCTCATGCCCGCCATGGGTTCGTCAAGCAGCAATACCTTGGGCTGAGCGGCCAGCGCCATGGCGAGCTCGAGCTGACGCCGCTGACCGTAAGCCAATTCGGCAGCATGCGATTCAGCGTGTTCGAGCAAGCCGGTTACCTCGAGCGCCTGCCGGGCGGTGTGAACCAGATCGTGCCTTGCCAGCAAAGGCTTCCAAAAGTGAAAGGCATGCTCCTGGGCGCCCATAGCCGCCAGTATGGTATTCTCAAGCACCGAAAAGTCTTCGAAAATAGAAGTGATCTGGTACGAGCGCAGCAAACCGCGCCGCGCCCGCTTGTGGATACCCAGGGCCGTGACGTTTTCACCTGCAAACACGACGTTGCCCGAATCGGCCGCCAATTCGCCCGACAACTGGTTGATGAGAGTGGTTTTACCCGCTCCGTTGGGGCCGATGATGGCGTGGATTTCGCCGGGACGCGCATCGATGCAGACAGAGTCGGTAACCAACAACCCGCCAAAGCGCTTGACCAGAGATTCAGTGCGCAGCAATTGTTCGCTCATACCTTAGCTCCTTTGGCCTGTCTTGTGGCGCCAATGGCCACCCGGCGCCGGCTGAACGATCCAAGAAAGCCCGCAATACCGGCCTTGCCTAATAGGCCAATAACCACAATGACCAGACCGAACACCGCCAGCCAATGGTCGGTAAACATTTTGAGGATTTCTTCGAGCCCCAAGAAGGCCAGCGCGCCCAGCACGGGCCCAAAAACCGTCCCCAGTCCACCCAGCACCAGCATTACCACCAGGTCGCCGGAAATAATCCAGGACAGCGTGCTGGGCGAGGCAAACGCATTAAGATTGGCCAGCAGCAGGCCCGCCACCCCACACAGCATGGCCGACAGCACATACGACACCAGCAAGTAATAGTTGGACGGAAAGCCGACCGCACGCACTCGCCGTGCATTTTGCTTGGCCCCGCGCAGCACCATGCCAAAGGGTGAAACCCGCAAGCGGGCTGTCCACCACGTGGCAAGTATCAGCAGTAACAACGCTACGGCATACACCTCGTATACCCCACCCAGGTTGAACCCGAAGAATTGGCTGGTGTTGGAAATACTGGTGCCGTCGTCACCCCCGTACTGCTTAAGGCTAACGAACAAGAAATAGCCCATTTGAGCAAATGCCAGCGTGATCATGATGAAACCGATGCCCGCGGTGCGCAGGCTGATGGCTCCCGTGATCAGCCCCGCCAGACCGCAACTGGCCAGGCAAAAGAACAAGTGGACCCAGCCATTATCAACGCCATAGAAGCCCGGCAGCGCCACGCTGTACGCGCCCAGGCCCATGAATAAGGCATGTCCCAGGCTGACCAGACCGCCAAAGCCCAGGGCCAGGTTAAGCGCCACCACCGCAATGGCATAGATAAGAACGCGCGCAAAGTAGGCAACGTAGAAATTATGGTCGGTAAAGTGCCCCCAGACCGGCACCAGAATGAACAACAAGAAAATAAGCAACGGCACAAGCGTGCCCGCTTTCCAGATCGTGTTTCTATACATAGTCATTACTTTCTAGCTCCGGCGAACAACCCTTGCGGACGGATGGCCAATACCACCGCCATCAGTATGTAAACAAGCATGGAGGCAATGGCCGGGCCCGCCGCATTGGCCAGGTCACGCGCCATGACCTCGCGCAGCAGCATGGGCAGGAACGCCCGGCCCAAGGTATCAACGATGCCCACGAGCAGGGCAGCATAGAACGCGCCGCTGACCGAACCGATACCGCCGATGACAATAACCACCAGCGTGGTGATCAAGACCGGCTCGCCCATGCCCGATTGCACCGAGAGGATGGGTCCGGCCATGACGCCGGCCAGGCCGGCCAGGGCGGCTCCCACGCCAAACAGCAAGGCGTTGAGAAACTTGATATTGATACCCAGTGCACCAATCATCAGCGGGTTGACCGACCCCGCGCGAATCAGCATACCCAGCCGGGTTTTGTGGATGAGCCAGTAAGAACCGATGGCAGCCAGAAGACCGGCCACGATGATGGCGAAGCGGTACGACGGATAGGTGATGCCGAATAGATTGACCGTACTGTCCAGCCAGGAGGGAACCGGCAGGAAGTATGGCTGGGTGCCCCAGATGATCTGCGCCATTTCGTTGAAGAACAGCAGCAGGCCGAAGGTGACCAACACATGGTCAAGGTGGTCTCGGGAATATAACTTCGACACCGCCAGGCGCTCGAGGATAATGCCAACGATGATGCACCCTCCTATTGCCGACACAATGGCCAACAGAAAGGAGTTGGTGTGGTTATAGGCCGTAGCGCCGAAATACGCGCCCAGCATGTACAACGAACCATGCGCAAGGTTCACGAAGCTCATGATGCCAAACACCAGCGTGAGCCCTGCCGCCAGCAAGAACAACAACACGCCATACTGCACGCCGTTAAGCAGCTGGGATAAAACGAGCGTGATCATGCACGACCCTCCTTTGGGATCTCGTCCAACATCTATTTATTGTTTACGCGTTGCCCGCACAGGTGCGCCAGAAGGCTTAGCCAGCAGACAGCAGCCCGGCCTCTGTAAGTTTCGCTACAAATCGTGGCGAGTTCTGCTCAAGACGCTCGGGCGTCATCAGGCCCGTCCGCAGCATGTAATCCAGCGCCAACTCGTCGGGCGACATGGCCATCTTGCTGGAGATGTCTTCGTACCAGGCGATGCTTTTATCGGCGGCAGAATCCATTTTGTCGCGGACAGGACGCCGCTGGGCTTCGTAGTGCTGGAATGCCGCTTGAATATCGGTGCCAGCGCTTTGGAATGCGCGCCATAGAGAAATGGCGTCCTCCATGGCAAGGCGAGTACCTGAACCGATGGACGGATGGGCGCTACGCTGTGCATCGCCAATGAGCACGATGTTCTTGTGGTGCCATTTGCCGTTTTTTACCAGGCGCCAGCGCTGCCATCTGGAACGGTTGCTAATGAGAGGCTTGCCATGTAGCGTCTGTTGGAAAATATGCTGGAAATGGCTTTGCCGTTGGTCGTCGGTCATACTGGCCATGCCAGACGACGACCAGGTTTCTTCATCCACTTCCGCCACCATAGTGCTCATACTGGGCTTATAGCGATAATGATGGCCGCAGTACACGCCGCCATCGTGGCTGACAAAGGTAAGCGTATGGGCATCGTAAGCTGTCTCGACGCCATACCAGCAGAAGTAGTTTTCCAGATCGCTGATCTCGGTCTTGAACTCGGTTGCATAACGGTCTCGAATAGCCGAATTGGCGCCGTCAGCCGCAACAAGAATGTCGCAATCCGCTTCCGGGCTGCCTGCCTCGACACGTTGGCCAAACGTTAGTTCGACGCCTATGCCTTGGCAAAGCGCTTGCAGCTCGTTCAGCAAGGTCAAGCGGGCAATGGCCGCAAAAGAATTACCGTCTATTATCACCCGCTGTCCTTTATGGGTGATGTGCTGGTCGCTCCAAGACTCCATATGGACTTTAAGGCGCTGAATGACGCCGGCGTCTCCTTGCTCCAGAAAATCGAGCGCACGACCCGAAAACACCACCCCGAACCCGTACGTAGCATTAGCGAGGTTTTGCTCAATGACTTGCACCGAGTAATCAGGAAACGATTTTTTCATCAAGTAGGCAAAATACAGTCCAGCGGGGCCGCCGCCTACAACCTTGACTCTCAAGCTCATCTGTTATCTCCAATCTTTATAGCGGCCAAGGTGAATTAATTTCATCACCGCCAGGTTGCTTGCTTTCCCGGCGGGCGCGCCGAACGGCTGCCCGCTTTCACATATGGATCGTGATCAGGGTTTCAGAAGACATTGATCCACGTATGCATCGTGATGCGCCTTCAGCGCCACGCTCTGTTGCTCGAAGCCCACCTCTCCGTTGCCCTTGCTGACGACCTTCCAGATGCTGTAATCCTGAACGGGGAAGCCGTTGCGCTCGAAAACAACCTCGCCGCGCGGCGAGGCCAGTTTGGCGGTGCGCATGGCTTGCATCAGCGCTTTGCTATCTTTGGCCGCATCGGGAGAAGCCTGAAGGGCTTGATCGATCAGTACGGCGGCGTCGTAGCCTTGCATGGCATAGCTGGACGGGGTGCGGTCGTACTTGGACTGGAAGGCCTTAATGAAATCAAGCGACTCTTTATTGCTTGCACCTGAGACCCAATGCGTGCTTACCAGCGAGCCCACTGCCGCGTCGCGCAAGGCTGGAATCGTGATGTCGTCGATGGTGAAGGAGGATAGAAGAGGGAACTTGTCCATCATTCCGGCTTGGGAATACTGCTTGATGAAGTTAATGCCCATGGCGCCGGGAAGAAAGGCGTAGATTGCATCGGGCGCTGTTGCCGCCAGTTGCGTGATCTCTGCCGAGAAGTCGTTCTGACCTAGGCTGGGATAAAGCTCGTCGGCCAACTGACCCTTATAAAAACGCTTGAAGCCGGCGACAGCATCTTTGCCAGCCTGGTAATTAGGGGCAATGACAGCTACGTTCTTGTAACCGCGGTTGTGTGCCTCCTGGCCCGCGCCTTCGTGCGCCCCGTCGTTCTGAAAGGCAGTCGATACGAACCAGGGCGAACATTTTTCCCCAGCAAAAGGAGAAGGCCCCCCATTCGTGCCAATAAGCGGCACTTGGTGTTCAACCACATAGGGAAAGACGGCATTGATGACATTCGATGCGGTAATGCCAACGACGATATCGACCTTGTCTTTTTCAACGAGTTCGCGCGCCACTTGCAAACCAACCTCAGGCTTGCTCTGGTCATCGGCGCGCAGCACTTCGACGGCTTGGCCGCCAAGCTTGCCGTCGCTTTGCGCCACACGCAACATGAATCCGTCATACTGGTCCACGCCTAGCGCACCCAAGGGGCCGGACATGGATCCAATATGACCAATCTTCAATTGCGCATGAACAGGCGCCAAGGCCGAAATAGCAAAGGTCAGCACGGCCAGGCTTTGTCCAATTTTCTTAGGTAGTTTCATGCTTGTCTCCTAGGTTTATGATGTGATGCCAACACGCCGGATTACTAAGAATCCTGGGCGCTTTCGTTGGCCAGCAGCTCGGCAATATGCTTCTTCATGGCCGGCTTATCGACTTTGCCAACACGTGTTACCGGAAACGCATCGACGACTTCGATTCTTTCGGGGCATTTGAATTTAGCCAGCCCCTGTGCCACCAGATGGCCGGCCAGCTCACCAACCGTCGGCGCCGTGGCGCCAGGCTGCAATATGACAAACACGCAGCCTTTCTCTCCGTAGACGGGGTCAGGCATGGCAATAAGCTTGGCATCCAGGATCGAGGGGTGCTTGCTAACGTAGGCTTCCACTTCCTCGCAGCCGATTTTTTCGCCGCCGCGGTTGACGTTGTCGCGGAAACGGCCCTCGAAGCGATAATAGGTTTTGCCTTCCATGACGTGCGCCGTGACGATGTCACTGGTGCGACAAAAGCCGTCAGAAGTGAATGCTGCTGCATTGGCCTCGGGAGCTTTGTAGTAGCCGCGGACAGACGAAGGGCCGCGGAAACAAAGCTCGCCCGCTTGCCCTTCGGCAACTGGCGCTTCGGTGTCTGGAACCAGCACCCGAATCTCGTCGAACGAGCACCCCGATGTTCCATTCGTGTCGTGGCGGATCTGTGTTGATGCGGATGGCGGCGAGCCCAGCAGCAGGCCTTCGGTAATGCCGAAAAGATTGCTGCATGGCACGTTTATCTTTTTCTCCAGCATGTCGGCCCGCGTCATGGTAAAGAACAGTTTCAAGCTGGAAAGATCATGTTTGTGCAAATCGGGGTAAGCCATGATTTGCGGCGCGATGGGGCCGATGGACGCGGTATGCGTAACCCGGTGGGTCTCGACAAGCTCCAGCATGCGCGCGATGTCGACACTGGGCATTAGAACGGTGCTGCGTCCAAGCGTTAGGGTAGGCATCAGGGCATACAGCTGGCCGGCATTATGCATAAGCGGCAGCGCCCATAGAAAAACACTGTCTTCGTCCATTTCGTAGTGGCGTGCGCAGAACGTGGCATGGGCAAGATATTCGCCGTGGAAGCGCGGAATAATCTTGGGCACGCCAGTCGTGCCTCCCGACAACTGGAAGCTAAGCACGTCGGCGGGGCTTAACTGAACATCGGCCAGCCTCTTTCGAGCTGAAACAACGTCTTGAGACTGAACGAGCGAGGCGATGGTGGCGCTGCCTGCGGGCGCGCGCGAACCCGAGAAAACCAGATGCTCGATATCCGCATGGCTAGAAGCCATCTGCTGTGCAAACAACACCATGTCGAAGTTTCCTGGGGAGTCGGACTGCACAAAGTAGCCGCGTGCCTGGCTTAGAAGAGCCAACTGGCCGATCTCCACTTCCCGATACTGCGGAATGGCGCAAACCGGCACAATGCCGGCCTTGAAGCAGGCGATTACCGCCAAGGCCGTTTCAATGTTGTTCCCCACCTGGAAGATGGCTCGGTCACCGCAGCGAAGGCCCAGATCCAGCAGTGCCGCGGCCAGGCAATCGGTCTGGATGTCGAGCTCCTTGAAAGTGATGGAACCGGCGTCAGTGATCAAGGCAGGTTTACCCGGCAAGCGTTGTGCGGTTTGCCGCAGCATGTCGCCGACGGTCGAGTTCATCCAGGCGCCCGTTTCGAGATAGCGCGTTGCTTCATCGAGGTGCGGGTAATGCACGCCTTCGATGGGATATCTGGGCCCAGTCATTGTTCGGTCTCCTAATCTATTTTTTATATCTTGGCTGTGCCGCTACACGAAGCTCCGATCAGCCAGCCAATCGGTGATGTGCCGCGCGGCGCCAACACGCCCCGACTGTGCATCGCCGGCAAACGGTCTACCGTGGTGGTCGCCTCGCACACGCACATGCTGTTTATCCGCAGCACCAATCCATGAGAAAATTTCCTGGATCTGAAGGGGGAAAGTCGTTTGGTCCCCGGTGTACTCCACCAGCAAGGTAGGAATGCATACCGCAGGAGCCGTTTTTTCAAGCGCTGCCTGTGATGACACCCCCGACCAGGTGGAAAGCCACGACTCGGGCGAACACAGCCGGCCGAAACCCACCGCGCCATAGTTGGATACCAGTTGGTCGTTGCCCCAGATAGAGCCGGGCGCCCGGTCGGAAGGATCGAGACTAAGATCCAGGCAGCGCAAGTCGGCATCGGTGCGCCACACAGTGATGATTGGCGTATGCGCGGCCTGCAAGCGTAAAGCACGACCTTCCACTCCTTCCTTTAGCTGGCGCCGCGCTCCTTGCCGGCGTTCTATCAGTTGGCGGGCTGTGGCGTCGATAGACGCCACACGGCTACGCTGAGCCTTGCGGTAACGCTCGATGAAATCGGGCGCGTAGCGCGACTGGCCAGACTCGGCCACATAACCGTTGTCAGGGTTGAAAGGATCAAGCTGCGGGTCGACCGACAGAGCATCGTTTTCGTCAGTTACCGAAGGGTCGATGCAGCCCATAAGCAGATGGCCTTGACCTGGGTGGGGGGCCAGGTACACCATGCCGTCCACTGGCGGCATGGCGATGCTTTCAAACCGGGTCGGCTTGCCCACCGGCGACTTGGCCAGCCGCTTTTCGGGTTCCAGCATCGACTGCTGAATGTAGTAGCTATAAACTCCCGACCCCCCCGAGTTTCCGATAAGTACGATTCTTTCAAAATCGCGTTCACGCAGAAAGTGGATTCCCGCAGCCGCATCGATGACCGCCTGCTCGTGCTCCAGCCGCAGATCGTTGCCTACAGAGCGCGCGCCCTGCGTCCAAACCGCCATACCGCTTTCAAGCAAAGCAGGCACCAAATAATGGGCGCCAAAGTACTCGCGCGGATGCATCAGGCACGCAACATTGCGCGGCCTGCCTCGTGTGTACAGTGTGCCAAGCACTGCGTTCCCATCGCTCGTTCTTAAAGGAAATACAGTGGCCTGCGCGTCAGCCGGGATAGCCTGCGGATACCAATCTATCCCCAAGGAGGGACGCGAGCCTTTCTTTGCATCAGTCATGGTCGATTCCGTTTTTAGCTTTGAGTGAAGTCTGCTAATGAACTAGGCAGGAACAATACGTACCGTATCGCGGCCAAACGACTCGATACGTCCGCGCAAGCCGCCCGTGAACAAGCCATACCACACTGCCGGCTTGAGCTTCAGCTCTTTGCGATGGAACTCAATGGGCTCTTGCGCGTCGATCGTCAGGTAGTCGCCGCTCGCCTTATTGACCGCGCAATTCGGCAACTTCTTGGCCGCTTCGACCAAGGGTGCGAACTCCGGTACGTCGAGCAGGTAAATGCGGATCGCGGATCGGCTTGATGCGTTCTGATCAAGACTGGCGTCAAGCAAGCCGGCCTTGGTGTTCCAGACCGAGTCGATGGACTGCAGCGTAGAGCCCTGCGTGGCGGACTGGGCCTCGTACTGAATAGCTGCTTCGAGAGTCAGGCCGGCGTCGCGCGCATCGATTGAGCCGACAGGCCTTAGCTTGCGAGTAATCTCGATGAAGTAGCCGTTGGGATCTCGAAAGTAAATAGATTCAATGACTTCATGAGCGGTTTCCGACGTGACTTCAACCCCCTGGCTTTCCAGCTTTTGCTTCCAGGCCGCGAGCTCTTCTTTCGTGTCGACCAACCACGAGGTATGCGTGGCGTCGAACAAATGATCGGAAGGCACGGGCGGCTGACCGGGCCTATTCTTCATACCCTCGGGCTCATCGCTTCCCAGGTAGTAGAAGAACGCAATCGTGCTGCCGTTGCCGCTGTCAAAGAAAAAATGCAGGAAGTCCGGGTGGCCTGCCGGCCCCCAGCCGCGCGCAGAAATGGTGTGAATCAGCGGCAGGCCAAGGGTGTCGCGATAGAACACGACTGTTTCCCGAAGTTTCCATGTTGGTCTGGCCGTGTGGTCTACGCCTTGGAGTCGAAGCCGGCTGGAGTTTTCTTGGCTATCCATGAGTTCTCCTGAAAATTAGTGAGTTTTAAAGGCCTATCGCTGATGGCACTTTGCTGTTGGCCTCATCCATCACACGACGCTTTTTTACATAATAGACTAAAAACTGACATAAGTGTCAACTCTAGTGAAAGAATATTGGCTATTTATTTGTGACTGAGAATTTTTTAATGAAAATTCAAATAGTTAGGACAACTCGGCAAATCGCATCAAGTACGAACTTTTGTCGAAAATTCAACGTATCTGTTAAAGTTATAATTTTCTTGCCGGAAACGAACATGGCTAGGTCGTCATCGAAAATAAACGTAGTGCCGCAGGCAATTCTTGAAGCTGCATCGAATCTCTTCATCAAGCGCGGCTACGAAGGCACCTCGATGCAAGACATTGCTCAAGAGCTGAAAATTTCCCGCTCAGCCCTTTACTACTATTTCAAGAACAAGGAAGAAATCCTGGCTAGCCTGACCGAGGGGCTTACCATCGTCGCGGAACGACTGGCATCTCAGGTCGTGGAAAAGGGCAAAGAACCCGAAGAAGCGTTGCGCGAACTTGTGCACCAGCATGCCAAGCTGATTCTGCTGCATCCCGTGCAGTTCAGGGTTGTGGATCAAGCCGAAGGCTCGTTGCCCGAGAACCAACGGAAAATCGCCGAATCCGCGCGACGCATTCTGCTTCAAAAGTTCACCGACGTCATCCAGCGAGGCATCGACTCTGGCCGCTTCCGCCTTGTCAATGCAAGGGTGTCGGCCTTTGCACTCATTGGCATGTGCAACTGGACCGCATGGTGGTTTAAATCCGACGGCCTGAAAACAGCCGATGAAATTGCAGATATCCTGGCTGACCTTAGCTTGCATGCGCTTGAACGCAACGAGGTAAAGAAAGACCAGGCTGTCGGCGTAAAGGAATCGTTACGCCAGCTGGAAGAAAATCTTAGCCAATTGAAGGAAGTCATCGGCGCACAAAGATGAAAGGCGGCCAACAACCTTTGATAGCGACAGTTAAATCCCTTCAGTAGACGTCCTTTCCAGCATTAACCACCGCATTTTGGCTCCACGCAAAAAATTTTCTCTAAATTTGACACTTTCGTCAATAAATAGACTTCTATATCAAATAGCTACTCTGCTGAGGTAGCCAGTTGCAGAACGTAGAAGCCCGGACCAGCCTTTAACTAGTCCTAATAAATGCCACACGCAAACCATGACGTGCTCACTCAGACAGACACGCAATCCAGGAGACTGCTATGAAACTAAAACGAAAAGTGATCTGTGCCTCGGCTTTTCTCGCCCTCTCGTTAAAGCACTATCTTAATCGCGCGATCATCGGACCGCGGCTCTTGATCATTGATGAGATCGGCTATTTGCCCTTCGGGCGCGAAGAAGCAAATTTATTCTTTAACGTGGTCGCCAAGCGCTATGAACGCGGCAGCATTATCCTGACCAGTAACCTGCCCTTCGGGCAGTGGTCTTCAGCATTTGCCGACGACCAGACCTTAACGGCTGCCATGCTCGATCGCCTGCTGCACCATGCGCATATTGTTCAGATCGCCGGAGAAAGTTACCGGCTTAAAGATAAGCGAAAAGCCGGTCAGGTGAAGGCAAAAGCTTAAGAAAATTTGGAGGCCCGGGTGGGTCAGTTTTACTCCGGCCGAAAAGCCGGAAAGTGGGTCAGTTTTAAACCGGCGTTGACAACTCAAAAAGACACCCGAAGAAAAAAGCGCTCTTAACGAGCGCTTTGATAGGAGAAAAATGTGCGACGTAGAGGGTTCGAACCTCTGACCCCAGGCTTAGAAGGCCTGTGCTCTATCCAACTGAGCTAACGTCGCCCTGAGCGTAAAACTAGAGAATTGTAATATGCAACTCCAAAGACCTTAAATAAGAACACGCAACCCCCCGCTGAGAAGGCGGGTGCTCTATCCGGTTGAGCTACGGAGACCTGAAATCCAAGGGTGTTATCGCTTGGCATTTTACCCTGCTGTCTGCGAAAGCGAAAAAGCCTGTAGATACAGGCGCTTGCATGAATTTTGCGAATTTCTTACATGGTGTTGCCAGGCTGTGGACGCAAGATGCTAAAGTTTAAACACTATCCAGCCAGCGCCTCCTGGCCCATCAAGAAGAACCATCCCATGACGCCGCTTTCCGCCGCCGCTACTCTCATCCCCTCTTTGTTTCACCTCCCTTCTTCGGCAGGTCTTGCCAGGTTGGCTCGCTCAAGGTGCGAACTACGCAATACCATGAAACGCCTGATAGCCCCCATCCTGGTGGGTCTCGCGCTGCTCCTGGGCTACCCCGCCCAGGCAGGCATAAGCTATCAACTGGATACCGTGCAGGCAGGCCCGGGCGACACCGTGCGCGTGAAAGGTATGCTGTTCAATGACACTGAAAATGCGCTGGCCTGGACGCCCCCCGCCAACCTGGTCCTGCAATGGCGCAACGAACAGGGCGATGTCATTCGTTCCCTGGCTTATCTGGAAACCCCGGCGCAGCAGATCAAGCTGCCGGTAAATAACTTTACCGCCATAAGCTGGCGGGCAGCCGTTCCCAACGCCGTCAAGGGCTTGCAGGCGATCAGCATAGAAGGCGAATCGGCCTTGCTGGCGCTGGACACCAGTCCGCTGGAAAACAGCCTGGTGGCGGGTACGCCGGCCATTGCACCGATTGTCGACGCCGGAGCGGGCACGCCCGGCTCGGGTCATGACCCCGTGCTTCCCAACGGTGTCGTTGCCCAAGCCGGCGCCTCGCCAACGCAAGGCCCTCAACCGGGAGCCACGCCAACGTTGGCAACCGCCCCTTCGGCCTTCGACAGCTTTCGCAATTCCATTTCCACCTATGAACCAATTTACTTTGACATCGGCGCCAAAGACGGCACCAATGCGCGCTTCCAGCTCAGCTTCAAGTATCGGCTGTTTACACCCGACGACAGTGCAAACCCAGGCTTCCTTGACCACCTGTACCTGGGCTATACCCAAACGGCGCTCTGGGATCTGGAGGGCGAGTCCAAACCGTTCATCGATACAACCTACAACCCCAGCCTGTTCTGGCAAAAAGACAAGATCTGGGCCGAGCCCCAGAACGCGTTTTATATTGGGCTGGCCGGAGGCGTGGAGCACAAATCGAACGGCAAAAGCGGGGATGATTCGCGGTCGCTCAATGATTTCTTCCTTGAGCCGAAATTCAACTATCGCTTCGATGGCGGCAGCACCTTAACATTCAGCCCCCGCGTGAAAAGCTATTTCTCCCAGCGTCAGAACGACGACTACGCCGATTATGCCGGCCATGTAGATTGGAAGCTGCGCTGGGCGCAAGACAATGGGTTGGTTCTTACAGGCCTGTATCAGCAAGGCAAAAAAGGTCGCAACGCCATGCAACTGGAAGCCGCCTGGCCGCTTAAGCGCACTTTCCTGAATATGAACGGTTATGTACACCTGCAGTATTTCAGGGGCTATGGCGAAACGCTTCTGGGCTACCAGCACAAAAGCCCGGGCCAAGTACGCTTGGGACTGGCGCTGGTGCCTTGATGCAACTGTCTTAATAGGACCCTAGGAGCCGCGTCTATCGGTCCCCGCAGCGCGAACGCGCTAAACAGTCGTGTCAAGCCATGCTCGCGCCGAACTGGCGTGCATTAAAGACCCACGACGCAGACCCGCTAAACAGTCGCGTCAGCCGGCTCGCTCGCCAAGCCCGCCAGGATCGTTTCGGGCGTGAATGGCGCCTTGCGAAACCGAACACCCGTTGCGTCGAACAAGGCGTTGGCGATGGCGGCCGGGCCGGGCACCGAAGACGACTCGCCCGCGCCCATGGGCGGCTGGTCCTGGCGCTCTACTAACACGACGTCAATCGGCGGAATATCGGTGAACTGCGCAATGGGATACGCCCCCCACTCCAGGTCGACGACCCCTTTAGCGTCAAATGCCACTTCTTCTTTCAACGAGCGGCTGAGCATCTGGATGACGTTGCCTTGCACCTGATGACGAACCCCATCGGGGTTGACCACCATGCCCGTGTCTTGCCCGACGACGACCCGGTTGACGCGCACCCGCCCGCTTGCCGGATGCACTGATAGATCGACCACCCACGCATTCCACGCCGCGCCGAAACCCGGAAAGCGGCTATGGGTATAACGGGCATAGGAAACCCCACGTCCGTGCAACAGGCCCTGGGCATCCGGCACGCCCCTCGACCCTGGCGCGCCCTGTTGCCAATTGGCATGTTCCGCCGTAGCCTGCATGATCCAGCGACCGCGCTCCTCCTTCAAGAAGCGAAGGCGAAACTCCACCGGATCACACCTCGCTTCAAACGCCAGTTCGTCGATAAAAGAGTCGTGCGCAAAGGAATTCGGCAAGGCTGACACCCCGCGCAGCCAGGCGGAGCGCACGATGGCCGCCATGTCGTGGCATACGATGCGCATATTGGGATACAGGTAAGGCGGCACCGCCGTGCGATCGCCCATCTCCAGCATGCGGGGCTCGGCGTTGGTTACCCCGGTAAGCAACAGCGCCAGGGTCGGCGCATCGTTCGATGGGTAGCGGGTCAGGAAGTTGTACGACAACAAATCGCCATTGGCATCCAGAGAACCTTCCACATCCATTAGCTGCGCCGCGCCTTTGGGTTCCCAGCCATGCTCTTGCTCTCGCGTAAGCTGCACCCGCACCGGCTCGCCGATGGCGCGTGAAACCAATGCTGCATCGGCGCCCACGTCGTCGGCGCAATTGCGGCCATAGCAACCCGCAGCTTCCATGCGAATAACCTCGATCGTGCCTTCATCCTGATCAAGCAGGCGGCCAAGTTCAACCCGCAACATATGCGGGTTCTGGCTGCCTGACCACACTTGTACACGACCGTCGGGATGGTAATGGGCGACGGAACACGACGGCCCAACAGACGCATGCATCTGGAAGGGCCAGGAATACGTGCGCTGCAATTGTACGGAAGCTGGTGGATCGCCTTCGACCTGGGTTTGGTCCACCAGCACCCTTTCCTGGTAATCACAAGAGCTTAATGCCGCACGGATGTCATCCAAGGGAATGAGTTCGGGCGGTGAACGCCACACAACCTTCAGCGCGCGCGCCGCCTGGATCGCATGCTCTTCGCGCCGTGCTGCAACGGCCACGAAATCGGCGATCTGGACAATGCGGATATCATCGTCGATATGCGCCACCGAGTCGCGGTCCAGCGATACAAAACTTTTGCCGACAAAGTCTCCGCTGTCACGGCCTGTATAGGGCGGACGCACCACACGGGCATGCCACATGCCCGGAACACGGACATCATGCACGAACATAAGCTGGCCGGTCGCTTTCAGCGGGATGTCGACTCGCGGCGTGGATTGCCCGACCAAGGTGTAGCGGTCGGCCGGCTTAAGCGGCGCCTCGGTGCTATGCTCAAGACGCACGTGCTCGTTGCCAAGCAGTTCCCAATACGTGCGTGAGCGGCCGTCGGGCGAGCGAATGACGCCATCGTCCAACAACAACGATGCAACCGGATGGCCCAATTGTGCGGCGGCCCTGGCCAGAAAATACTCACGCGCCTGCGCCGCTGCCTGACGCAGTGGCACGGAAGAAATCTGTATCGTGGCGCTGGCGATCGTCGGCCCTTGGTTGGGCGTGGCGGCGGTATGGCCCAGCACCATTTGCACGGCGCGCATGGGCAGATAGAGCTCTTCAGCCACAATCTGGGCAAGCGCGGTGCGAATGCCGGTGCCCAGGTCCACATGCCCGTTAAACGCCAGTACCTGGCCCTCTGCCAGCACCGCAATGAAAATGTCATCGTAAGGTTGCTGATAGTCGGAAGCAATGCCCGGCTGGCGTGGAGCCGGCTTGGGAGACTTGCCCGGCGGGCGCACGACCAGAAGCGCACCGGGTTGGTTGAATAGTTGCTGTAACTGAGCCTGAGGCTGGGCGTATAGCATTTGACACACCGCCATTTAAAGAACCGGGCGTTGACACGCCTTGTGACAGTTTAGGAAAGGCGGCCCGAACTACTATGTATACATTCAATTATCACGATACATCAAACACGTGCAACAAGAAAGAAAAAATAGCTGAAGGCTCGAGCTTTTCATAGGTATTAACCCCATAACAATCTGCTCAATATCTAGGCAAAATTGAATCATACTTTGCGTAGCGGAATTCAATCACAGGGTCGAGCCTTTGTATTTACTCTTCAATTTAAAGCGCATACACTTTAATTAATTTGGGCTTGACCATCTCCCATGAACAGTCGCTCACAAACCTTCAACCTTAACGTCAACCAGCAAGCCCGGCAGGTGCAGGTAGAGCCGGGTACGCCCCTGCTATACATATTGCGTAACGACTTGGCGCTGAACGGCCCGAAGTTCGGTTGCGGGCTGGGCGAGTGCGGCGCCTGCACCGTGCTGGTGGACGGCGTTGCCGCGCGTTCCTGTGTCATTCCCGTACAGGGTGTGGAAGGACACGACATCACCACGTTGGAAGGCCTGGGTTCCCTGGAACACCCGGGGCCGGTGCAGCAGGCGTTTATCGATCAGCAGGGAGCACAATGCGGCTACTGTCTTAATGGCATGATCATGACCTTGCAGGCACTACTGAACCGCAATCCTCATCCCACTGAAGAGCAGATCCGCCAAGAGCTCAAATACAATCTTTGCCGTTGCGGCACCCATGTCGAAATCATGGCCGCTGCAATGCAGGCCGCACAAGCAAAACAATGACTCTGCCAGCCTCTTCAAGCATGACCGCCCAGCCGCTTTGCGCAGGAACATCCGACATCGCGCCGCCGGCGGCTTCCAACGTACTGCATGGCGTTGTCCTGCGGCCACCTTCGCCCCGCTGGGACGGCTCGGCCTACACAGGGCCCAGGCTTGCTCGCATCAACACAACGCCCGCGCTTCAGGTCCCAGGCGTTGTGGATGTTGTGGTCCAGAACAACTTCATTGGCGTCGTTGCCTCACAAGCCCAGCAGGCTCTGCATGCGCGCGCGCAGCTGCAGGCCGAATGGACAGTGCCTGTCGCACCTGCAAGCAAGGATGCTGCACAACTGCCAGACCCACAGCCAAGCAGTCCGCCCCGCGCCGTGGCCGCCGGCTCTGGCGGTGACACGTCGGGGGATGGAAGTATCACTCGGGGGATGGTTCGCTCTTACACCTGGCGGGAAAACGCGGCACATGCAGCAGCGTGGGCTATTGCCTGGTATAGCGGCGAAAACCTGACAATCTGGGCCGCATGCACCGGTGTCGAGCATCTACGTTCGGAAATCGCCCAACTATGCCGCCTATCGCCACACGCAGTGCGCATTATCCCGAGCGGCCAGCAAGGCGTCGACGGCTCCGACGCCGCTGTCGATGCCGCCCTGTTGTCACGCTATGCATCCAAGCCGGTGAGAGTCCAGGACGAACCCACAGGCGAAAACACATACGCCCGGCTCACGTTCTCCGTCACTCCTGACTCGAATGCCTGCAGCGCCCGGGTCAACGACTACCCGCTGCGCCGCCCATCCATGGCCGCCCTTCTGTGCGGAATCGTCCACCAGTATCCAAGCGATCTTACGGTTCAACCCGGCTATCAAGCCCCTTCACCCACCTATTTCCACTACCCTGACCATGCCGCGCTTCAAACGACGCACACGGGGCTTTCCGCCACCGCCCAGGTATTCGCGGCCGAATCATTCTTCGACGAACTTTGCCGCGAACGGGGCCTGGATCCCGTCCAGGCGCGCCTGGACATAATCCCCGACGAAGCGGGACGCGACCTGGTCCGCTCGGTCTCCACCCGCGCAGGCTGGAACCCACCCTCAGCCCCCAAGCAAGCAGGCGCGGGCCGCGGATTCGCCTACGCACATGTCATTGATCAGTCCGACGGACCGCCGCGGCACACGTGGTCCGCTTGGGTGGCCGACGTCGCGGTAGATCCGCGAACCGGCGCGATCGACCTCACCCGCCTGACCGTGGGCCATCATACCGACGAGTCCGCTCCGCCGGTATCCCCGACACCGAAAATAGAAGAAAGCATACGCGATGCCGCGCAACAGCTGTTAAAGGCCTCCAACAGCTTTGATACCTGGGGAGGCGAATCCGATCGCAACACAACGGGAACCGCCCTGGACATTCCAACGGTGGACATCGCGCCAAACGCGACCTCCCTTAACGCCACGCTGGCCTGGAGCCGCAGCGCCGAGTTACCCGCCGCGGCCGCCATCGCCAACGCGATCTACGACGCCACCGGCGTACGCTTTCGTGAGCCGCCGTTCAACGCCGACAATCTACACGCGCAGCCCAACGCTCCTAAAGCTTCTGGGCGGAAAAAAACCTACGCCCTGCTTGGCGGCATCGCCGCAACCGTGGGCGGATTACTGGTCAGCGCCCTGCCCTGGCGCAGCGCCATTGCACCGGTGGCCAACATCGACACGTCCGTTTATTCGCAAAGCGCGATCAGCCGAGGCCGTCTGGTGGCCACTGCCGGCGACTGCCTGGTCTGCCACACAGCCTCCGGCGGTCAGCCCAATGCCGGTGGGCGAGCCTTGGAAACCCCATTTGGCACGGTCTACTCAACCAACATCACGCCCGACCCGGAAACAGGGATAGGGACCTGGAGCTATGCCGCCTTCGAACGCGCCATGCGCCAGGGCATCCACCGCGACGGTCGCCAGCTTTATCCGGCCTTTCCGTACACCGCCTTCGCCAAGATCAGCGACGCGGACATGCAATCGCTGTATGCCTATCTGATGACGCAACCGGCGACCCGCCATGAACCTCAACGCACCGAGCTTGCCTTTCCCTTCAGCGTTCGCCCCTTGATGGCCGGCTGGAACATGCTCTTCCATCGCAACGAGCCGTACCAGCCCGACCCCGATCAAAGCACTTTGTGGAATCGTGGCGCCTACCTGGTGCAAGGCGCCGGACATTGCGCCGCCTGTCATTCGCCCCGCAATGCCTTGGGCGCGGAAAAGTCGGGCAAGAATCAATTCCTGGCGGGCGGATTCGTTGACGGCTGGGAAGCCCCGCCGTTGAACACGCTTTCCAAAGCGCCCATCGCCTGGACCGAGAACGATCTGTTCCAGTACCTGCGCACAGGGTTCTCCTCGCTGCATGGGGTGGCAGCGGGCCCGATGGCGCCGGTGGTTGAAGGCCTTGCCCAACTGCCCGAATCCGACGTGCGGGCGATCGCGCATTATCTCAGCACCCTGAACCCTGCGCCTGTCTCCGATACTACCCCCGCCCTTCAGGCCGCCCTGCTGGAAGACGCCAGCCGGTCGAACGAAACGGCAATGACGCTGCCCGGTGAAAGTCTGTTCGAAGGCGCGTGCGCCGTCTGCCACGATGCGCGCGGCGGACCGCCGCTGTTCGGCTCGCGTCCGTCGCTGGCGCTAAATTCCAATCTGCACAGTGACTCGCCTGATAACGTGATTCAGGTGTTGATGCATGGCATTGCCGATCCGGCGCTTAACACCATGGGCTATATGCCGGGGTTCAAGGACAGCATGAACGACGAGCAAATGGTTCGGTTGGTGGAGTACATGCGGTTCAGGTTTGCGCCGGACAAGGCGGCTTGGGGGGATGTGCCGGCGAAGGTAAGGGAGATACGGGAGATGGGGCCGCATTAGCTGCTTACCCGCTTACCTGCTTACTTGAAGGCTTGATTGGATCTCAGTAATCGCTGACGTTCACGGTGATCGCTGACGAGACGTGTTGGAGCCAGGAGGTATTTCGGGGGCCCTCAACCTGTTCGTCGCCCTGCGGCGCCGAACACCGCTTTGCCTTGCTCGTCCGCGTCTGCGCGCTCCCTTCGCCTACGGCTCGCTCGGTTTCAAAGCCCCGGAAATACCTCCTGGCTCCAACACGTCTCTTGAGGGACAACATTCGCTTGCCTGGAATACGAGCAGTGCTTGGTCGGCATCACCTAGATACTCTTGCCCAGCATCACTTCAGTGCTTACCCAGCACCATCTAAGTAATGCTTGCCGGGCATCTGTGCAGCAATTAAACGGAATGCCTCAAGCCGCACAGTTGTCCGGTGCGAGATATGTCTTGGCGGGCGTAAGGCGTGCGCCGTGGCTGCGTCGTTTCGCCGGGGGAAGTCGGCGGGAGCTGTCCGAGTTCCGCAGCCGCCAAAGGCGGCAAGGGCGAGTTCTCCCGACGCCCGACGAAACGGCGCAGACGCGGATCAAAGCACGCCGTGCCAGTCAAGGCATATCTCGCACCGGACCACATCCCACTTAAAGACTCGAACAAAAACAGCCTCAAACAGTAAGATAAGCCCGCCGTACCTCATCGTTCTCAGCCAACTGCTCCATCGTCCCCGTATACTGAATCTGACCCTTTTCCAGCACATACACCCGGTCAGACACCAGCTCAGCGAAATGAATGTTTTGCTCGCACAGCAAAATGCTGACGCCCTGCTCCTTCAGCGCCACAATCATATTCGCCATCTGCTCCACGATCAGCGGAGCCACCCCCTCGGAAGGCTCATCCAGCATCACCAAGAACGGATTGCCCATCAGCGTGCGCGCCACCGTCAGCATCTGCTGCTCGCCCCCGCTCATGTAGCCGCCATTGCGATCCTGCATGGCGCCCAGGTTGGGGAAAAGCTCGTACAACGTCTTGGGCGTCCACGTATACGCCTTGACCCCATCAGGCCAAGTACGCGCAGGCTGGCGTCCAACCTCAAGATTCTCGGTAACGGTAAGGTCGGAAAAAACACGACGATCCTCGGGCACGAAGCCCAGGCCGGCACGCGAGATCTCGAAAGGCTGGCGACCGGCAATGCTCTTGCCCATGAAATGCACATCGCCGCGCCATTTATTCATCAACCCCATAATCGATTTCAACGTTGTGGACTTTCCCGCGCCATTGCGCCCCATTAGCGCAACAACCTCGCCCCGCCGAACGTCAAGATCGACATCGAAAAGAATGTGGGCTGCGCCGTACCAGGCATTCAGCCTGGACACCGACAACAGCGGCTGCCCGGAATCATCGTCAAACTTGCTCATGTCGCCGCCACCGGTTTTTTCTTCTCGAACGTCTTGCCCGAACCAAAATAGACTTCCTGCACCTTGGGATGCGTGCGGATATAGTCGGCGCCGCCCTCGGCGATCAGCTTTCCGCGCGCCAGCACCAACATCCGATCAGCATAAGCGAACACCACATCCATGCTGTGTTCAGTGAACAAAACCGCCATATTGCGTTCGTGCACCAGATGCTTGGTCAAAGCCATCAGTTCATTGCGTTCCTTGGGCGCCATGCCCGCAGTCGGTTCGTCCATTAATAACAGCCGCGGATCGTTCGCCAGCCCCATGGCCAGCTCCACCCGCTTGACATCGCCATAGGCCAGTTCGCTGCACGCACGATCGGCCTGCGCCGCCATGCCGACTTGATCCAGAAGAGCAAGCGCCTGGTCGCGGTACTGGTCGGCCGCCGCGCGCCAAAACGAGTACACCTTCCGATTGTGAGCCAGAAACGCCATCTGCACGTTCTCGATCACCGTCAACGAAGCGAAGGTGGCCGCAATCTGGAAGGTTCGCCCCACGCCCATATAAGCGATGTCACGCGGCGCACGGCCGGTGAGCTCTTCACCGTCAAGCCAGACCGAACCGGCGGTTACCGACAACTGACCGCCCACCATATTGAAGGTGGTGGTCTTACCTGCGCCGTTCGGCCCGATCAAGGCCAACAGCTCGCCCCGTTTAAGCTGGAAGCTGACGTCGTCGACCGCCACGTTGCCCCCGAACTTCTTTGTAAGGTTCCTGACTTCAAGCAGACTACTCATGCGAGCTTCTCCGAGGTCGACTGAATGCGTCGGCGGGTGGCGCCCCCCTCAAACAACTGCTTGAAGAAACCGGCAATACCCTGCGGGAACGCCAGAACCAGCAATAAAATAACACCGCCAAACAACGCGTGCCAATACTGCGTGATGCCCATGAAATAATCCTGTAGGAACTTGAACGTTGCCGCGCCCACCACCGGGCCGATCAAGGTTTGCAAGCCGCCCAGCAAGACAATGATCAAACCGTCGACCGACTTGGCGATGGAAATAACCTCGGGCGAGGCGCTGCCTTTGGAAAACACGAACAGCACGCCGGCCAGCCCTGCGAACAACCCCGATATAACAAAGGCCACCCACTGCACACGCTTGACGTCGATCCCCAGGGCCGAAGCCCGCAATGTTGAATCGCGGCTGGCGCGCATGGCGTAGCCGAATGACGAAAACAACAGCCGTCGTATCAGGTAGGCGCAGGCCAGCACCACGGCCAAGGCAAAGTAGTAATAGTTATTGCCTTCCAGCCAGGCTTCCGGCCAGATGCCTATCATGCCGTTGGAGCCGCCCGTAAAGCTGTCCCACTGATACACAATGGACCAGACAATCTGAGCGAACGCCAAAGTAAGCATGGCCAGATACACCCCCGACAGCCTGACACAGAACCAGCCAAAGACCAGCGCGCCGATACCGGCAATGATGGGCCCCAGCGCCATCGCCACCCCCATCGACAAGGCCGCGTGCTGCAATAGAATGGCGGCGCCGTACGCGCCCAAACCAAAATAGGCGGCGTGGCCGAATGAATACATGCCGCCAGGCCCCATCATGAAATGCAGGCTTAGGGCAAACAATGCTGTAATGATGATGTCAAGCAGCAGGACCGGCGCATAAGGCAGCCAGGCCGAGAGGGTTGGCACCAGCGCAAGGGCCACAACCACCACAAAGGCGAACACCTTGAACGGGAAAGTGCCGCGCCGCAGCGGCGCTTCGATCGGCGCCGAGTTGCGGCTAAGCGCCGTAACCTTGCCGAACAACCCCCAAGGGCGAAAGATCAGCACGATGGCCATGAAAATGAATTCGACAACCAGCGTTAGCTTTGGAAATGCGAAACTGATGCCCCAAAAGGTAACCGTGCCCAAGGCAATGCACATGGCCTTCAATTCGGCAATCAGCAAGGCGGCGACATAGGCGCCGGGAATCGACCCCATGCCGCCCACCACCACAATGACAAAAGCATCGCCAATCACGCTAAGGTCCAGCGTAAGATTGGCCGGCATGCGGGGAATCTGCACCGCGCCGCCCAGGCCGGCCAGGAAGGCGCCCAAGGCGAACACACCGGTAAACAGCCAGGCCTGGTTCACACCCAGCGCGCCCAGCATCTCGCGGTCTTGAGTGGCCGCACGCACCAACGTACCCCAGCGTGTACGCGTCAACAGCAGCCAGAGCAACCCAAGCACCAGCGGGCCAATAAAGATAAGCACCAAGTCATACCAGGGGAAGTAACGGCCAAGAATCAGGAAGGAACCATTCAGCCCTGGAGCAATAGGCCCCAACAGATCTTCTGGCCCCCAGATCCATAAGGTGCCGTCATTAATCACCAGCACCAAGGCAAAGGTGGCCAGCAACTGGAAAAGTTCGGGCGCGCGATAAATTCGGCGCAACAAGATGATTTCGATCAGTGCGCCAAACGCACCCACCAATAAGGCCGCCGCGATCAGGCCGGCCCAGAAACCCAACGGCGTATGGCCAATGGATTCGACAATGGAATATGCGATGTAAATTCCGATCATGTACAAAGAACCATGAGCGAAATTGACGATACGAGTGACACCGAAAATGAGCGACAGACCGGCCGCCACCAAAAACAGCGACGACGCTTCGGCAAGCCCATTCAGAAACTGGACAATAAACCCCGATAAATCCATAGTGCTTCACATCCGGTAATGCAGCCGCGCGTTGCCCCGGACAACGCGCGACGTGCCTTAGCTTATTAGCTATTAGCTAGCTACGGGTTAGTCGGCGGAGGCAGGACGCCATTCTTTGACCTGCGCATCGGTCGGCTGCGCATCGGCGCCATCTATGTACTCGAAGTCAACCATAATGCCTTTGCCGTCTTTCTTGGCTGTCTTGCCGACATAGGCGCCCATGGTGGATTGATGATCAATCGGGCGATAGGTGATAGCCCCGAAAGGCGTGTCGACATCCAGGCCCGTGAACGCTTTGATCATGGCTTCGGTTTCCGTCGAACCCGCTTTCTTGATGCCCGCCGCCAGCGACTTGATGGCGCTATAGCCTACGATGGTCCCCAGACGCGGGTAATCGTTGTATTTGGCTTGATAGGCCTCCAGGAATGCCTTGTGCTCGGGCGTATCGATGGCATACCAAGGGTAGCCGGTTACCACCCAGCCTTCCGGTGTTTCGTCGCCCAGCGGATCCAGGTACTCGGGTTCGCCGGTCAGCAGGCTGACCACGGGCATGTCCTTGAAGAAGTTGCGCTGCGTGCCGGCGCGAACCAGCTTGGCCAGATCGGCCGCGAACAGCACATTGAAAACCGCATCGGGCTTGGCGTCGGACAATGCCTGGATCACGCTGCCCGCATCGACTTTACCAAGCGGCGCAGCCTGTTCAGCGACGAACTCGACATCAGGCTGGGCGGCCTTGAGCAGCGTTTTGAATGTCGCGGCCGCCGATTGGCCGTATTCGTAGTTGGGATATACGATGGCCCAACGCTTGGCGTTGAACTTGACCGCATCGGGAATCAGCATGGCCACCTGCATGTAGGTGGACGGGCGCAAGCGGAATGTATAGCGGTTGCCATCCGCCCAGACGATCTTGTCGGTCAGTGGCTCGCTGGCCAGGAAGAACACCTTTTTGTGCTTGGCATAATCGGTGACCGCCAGACCGATATGCGACAGGAAGGTGCCGGTGAGAACATCGACCTTGTCGCGGGACAGCAGTTCTTCAACCGCGCGTACAGCATCGGCCGTATTGGAATTATCGTCACGAATGATGAGTTCAAGCTGCTTGCCATTGACGCCGCCGGCCGCGTTGATCTGCTCGATCGCCAGTTCCATGCCGTTCTTGTAAGGCCCTAGAAAAGCAGGCTGCGTTTTATAGCTGTTGACTTCACCAATTTTAATCGTGTCCTGTGCGACAACGGGTGCGGCAAGCCCCGCACACAGCGCCGCCCCGATCAACGAGGAGAAAAAACGTGAACTTTTCATTAGTGTTCCCTATTCAACGCATGCCCACCGGCAAATGCTGATGACAACATGCAGTGTCAAAAAGTAAGGTGCCTCGATTAAAGTGTACACATGTAATTTTTTTGAGTAAAGGAATTTACTCATAGGGATAAACCCTTGAATTACACAGAGAAAAATGTGTTTTGTTGGTAACAATCCTAGCGAAAGTTAAGAAATCAAAAGCCATGACATCAAAGCCTCCCCAAGAAGAAAATTTCACGAGCTCGGGATAGACTTACTATTTCAAGCGTACACGCTTAATTTAATGCACTGCCAAATAGCTGTTTGCATCATGGCGAATAGGTTTCCGTCGGCACGACACGCCGCTTGGACAAGCAGTCGACACAAACCTTAGCCGGGGTCTTCTCCATCCGCCGCGCACATTTTATTCAATAAAAACACCAGCGCCATGCGTTCTGCAGGATTGAAATCCGCAAACGTCTTCTCGGAGATCTCGAAGGCGAACGGCACCATGGACTGGACCAGATCGGCCCCTTCTTCGGTCAGGCTGACCAACACCTTGCGCCTGTCGCTTTCGTCGTGGCGCACCGCCAGCAGACTGCGTGACTTAAGACGGTCGATGACGCCGCGCACCGTGGCCTGATCGATCGCCGTCTTCTTGACAATATGGCTTAGCGAACACGCGCCGGCATCCAGCACCGCGCACAACACGACAAACTGCGCCGCTGTAAGTTGCGTATCGGGTATAGTTTGCTGGAATATCGCAATATGCCTTTGATAGGCCCGTCGCAACAAATGGCCCACTTGCTCCGAAAAATCGTAGTCGGCCTGCGTTGATGAAACACCTTGGGTTGTTCTGACTTTTGGCATTGCACGTTCGTGTCGGAAAGTTTAGGCAAACAGCGCACAATCTTGATGGCGTTGTTATATATTACGCCATGCCGCCCTTACACACCCTATGCGCCAACTAGTCTTCACCTTCATTATTTCCGCCTTTTGCCTGCTGACAATCAGCCGTTGCCTTTTGTCGGCCTGGCAATGGTCGCGCGTCAAGCAAGCGGGCGGAATCGGCCCCATCTTGCTTGGCGGCCTGCGCATCGATGCCAACCAGATCGCCATGCTCGCCGGCATACCTGCTGTGCTCGCGCCGTGGTTGGGGCACTTCCCATTGGCTGTCGCCGTCACGGCCTGGTGGTTCGGGTTGGCCTGGATGCTGCTTGTCCTGCTTGAAGTCTCCACGCCGCAATTCATCGACGAGTACGATACGCGACCCAATCGCCTTTACATCGAATACCTGCAGCACCCTCAGGAAGTTTTCGGCATGTTGTGGAAGGGCTATAAGCACGTCCTGCTGGGCGCAGCGATCGTCCTGGCCTTGTTTGGCTGGCTGGCCGCCCAACTGTTCGGCGACGTTGGGCCGGATACCCCCCTGGCCTGGTGGCAAGCCGCCTTGTGGTCGCTAGCGGCCGCCCTGATTACCTTCCTGGCGATACGCGGCACCCTGGGCCATCGCCCCATCAATCCATCCACCGTCGCCTATTGCGGCGACAGCATGCTGAACACCTTGCCGCTTAATTCACTCTATAACGTGCTTTACGCGGCCTACAGCATGAAGAACGAACGGTCGGCGCATGATGTCTACGGCAAACTGCCCGATGAAGAAATCCACGCCGTCGTCCAGGCCTGCGCCGCCATTCCTCCTGGCCCCGCAGACATTCCAACGCTGCATTCGCATCAACCCGCACAACGCCGTGAACGCCCATTGAACATCGTGCTGATCGTCGAAGAAAGCCTGGGCGCCCAGTATGTGGGCAACCTTGGCGGCACCGGGCTTACGCCCTGCCTCGACGCGCTGGCAACACAAGGCTGGAATTTCACCCAGGCCTACGCAACAGGCACTCGTTCGGTACGGGGCCTGGAGGCCGTAGTCGCCGGTTTTCCGCCCACCATCTCCGACGCTGCGCTAAGATTATCCGGCGCGCAAAGCCGCTTCTACACCCTGGCCCAGACCATGCGCCAACATGCGTATCGATCGCACTTCATCTATGGTGGCGAGGCGCACTTCGACAACATGAAAAGCTTCTTCCTGGGCAATGGTTTTGACGAACTGCATGACCGGAAAACGTTTCAGAACCCGGCCTTTGTCGGCACATGGGGCGCGTCGGACGAAGACATGTTCAATCGCCTGCACGAACTCTTGTCGGCTCCTGCCGAACACCCTACATTGACCCTGGCGTTTTCCGTCACCAATCACTCGCCCTGGGAATACCCGCAAGGTCGCATTACGCCCCAGGGCGATCCCGCCACTGTGGAAAATACCGTCCGCTATGCGGATTGGTGCATCGGCCAATTCTTTGCCCGAGCAAAACAATCCGCTTACTGGGAGAACACCGTTTTCCTGGTGGTCGCGGACCACGACGCACGCGTCGGCGGCGCCAGCCTGGTTCCGTTGCGGCATTTTCATATTCCGGCACTTATTCTGGGCGGCACGATACAGCCGCGCCAAGACCACCGCCTGATCAGCCAGATCGACCTGCCGCCCACGCTGTTGTCACTGGCCGGCCTGGCCTGCGATCACCCCATGATCGGCCACGACCTGACACGCGGCGCAGGCAATCGCGCCATGATGCAATACAACGAGAACTATGGCTACCTGAAGAACGACCAGTTGATTGTCCTGGAGCCGCATCGCGATCCAACCCAATACCGCTACGCCGCACCCGACAGCTACACCCAGGTTACTCTGGACCCCACCCTGGCCCGCGAAGCCCTGGCCCACGCCTTGTGGCCCAGCCTGGTCTACCAAGACAGCGCCTACACCCTGCCGCATTTGACGCGAGGCAAGGTTTAGCCAGCATGACCAAGAGTCATACATTACACAAAGGGAAAAGAAGCAGGTTCAATTTGTAGAGCGCTATCTAAGCGTGCACCGTTTTTGATAGCTCGGACCGTAGCCAAGCTACAATGCCTTCGTTCCTGAATCACACGGAGAAACTAGGTGAAAGACAATCTGTACTCAATGAAAGGCATACGGATGTCCGGTGGCGCTACAGTCTCACGTGAGGAATTGTTGGTGGACGGTTCGGATCGCATGTTCCGTATTGCCATACATACCATCATGGCCGTAGCCAACGATACCGATACCCTGCGTGTCGGCTACGGCGAGCTTATCGGCATTTCGGGCGCTCAGCACGAACTGATGATGCTGATCAGCCGTATCAACGATGGCGAGGGGATAGGTGTGGGCGAAGCGGCCCGGCTGATGAAGAAAAGCAGTTCCTTCGTAGTCATGGAAACCAACCAGCTGCAGAAAAAAGGGCTGATCGAGAAAACTCCTTCGCTGGAAGACAGGCGTCGGGTCGTGCTGCGCGTTTCAGAACTCGGATCCAAGAAACTAGCCAAGCTCACCGCCGCGCAATGTCAAGTCAACGACCTGCTGTTCGGCCGATTTGACCGCGAAACCTTCCTGAGTTTCATCGAGCAACTCAATCTGCTGCTGAGCGGCGGCGCTCTCGCCATAGAACATCTTCAAATGCTAGTCAATGAACACAAGCGTGAGCAAGCGCGGGCTGCGACCCCAGCTCTGCGAGCACCAAAGAAACGTACGGTGCGCAAACACAGCGCTTGAATTCTCACTTAATAGTAAATAAATTTAAATAATTTATTAAATTAATTAGTCCTACACTATTCGCAGCTACGCTTGATCAAGCCACACGCAAATCAGCGCTTTAATACAGGAGACTTTCATGCCCAAGGGTTATATCATTGCTCGCGTTACTGTCAGCGATACGGAAGCCTATTCGGCCTATGCTCAAGCCGCATCGCTGGCACAGAAGACCTATGGCGCCAAAGTACTGGTACGCGGCGGCCCTTACACACAATTGGAAGGCGAAGCCAAAGAGCGCAACGTCGTGCTGGAATTCCCCAGCTACGAACAGGCGCAGGCCTACTACCATTCAGTCGAGTATCAGGCGGCGAAACTCAAGCGGGAAGGCGCCGCACAAGCCGATCTCATCGCCGTCGAAGGCGCGCCAGACTGAATCGAACCCAGTTCGATTCAGTCTGAGTGAGCGAGCTGGCCGGAAGTGGATCGGCTCTACACGCCCAAGTAACGCTCCAACAGTGCCTTGTCGACCAAGGCCCTGGCCGACTCGCCTTCCCAAACAATACGTCCCTTCTCCATGAAGTAAGCCCGCTGCGTGGCCTGCAATACAGAACGGTAATTCCGGTCGACCAACAGGCAAGCCATGCCTGCCGCCTGCACTTTACCCACCGTCGCCCATATCTCTTTGACCACCAACGGCGCCAACCCTTCCGTCACCTCGTCTATCACCAATAGGTCGGGATTTGTCATCAACGCCCGACCTATTGCCAGCATTTGCTGCTCGCCACCGGACAGTTGGGCGCCGCCATGACTCATACGCTCGGCCAGCCTGGGAAATAATTCGAGCACCCCGTCCAACGTCCAATCGCTTCTACCCCCAGGCCCGCGCCGCTGGGATACAAGCAGATTCTCTTTCACCGACAGCGACGGAAATATTCCTCTACCTTCGGGCACGTAGGCCACACCCATTCGCGCGATGCGCTCGGGCGCCCTGCCTGCAACAGCAACGCCATGCAGGCAAATTTTTCCAACTATTCGTTCAGCCAAACCCAAGCAGCTTTTCAACAAGGTGCTTTTGCCCATGCCGTTTCGTCCCAGCAACGCGATCGACTCACCAGGGGCCATACGCAGATCAACGTTATGCAGGATGTGGCTTTGGCCGTAAAAGCTGTTTAGCGCCGCAACATTCAGTAGATTCGAAGCGGCTTCAACTAGTTGCATGTTCGTCTCCCAGATAGGCCGCAATAACGGCTGGGTGCTTGCGAATGCTCTCGGGTTGGTCACTGGCAATCACCTTGCCATTGACCATGACTGTCACCCAGTCCGCCACCTGGAACACTGCGGACATATCATGCTCAACCAGCACAATGGCGTGGTCAACCTTCAACGTCATCAACAGCTCAAGCATCCGCTCACTTTCCTGTGGCCCCATACCCGCCAGCGGCTCGTCCAGCAGCAGGACGGTCGGCTCATGGGCCAAACACATGGCAATTTCCAACTGTCTTTTCTGGCCATGGCTGAGGACACGCACTGACTTATGCAGTACGTCTTGCAGACCGCTCAGTTCTGCCGCACGAAGCGCGCGAGCGTTCGTATCGCTGCAAGCAGCCGCAGACTTGAAGACCGACCACGGCGCTTGCAACAAAGACTGCCCCGCCAATCGTATGTTCTCGTGCACGGTTAACTCCTCGAATAGGGTATTGCGCTGGTAGGTGCGCCCCACACCTGCCCGGGCCCTATAGGCCTGAGACAAATGCGTAGCGGGCTGCCCCCTCAGACGGATTACCCCACTGCTGGGCGCCAGTTCCCCAGCCAGCATATTCAGCAACGTCGACTTGCCTGCGCCGTTGGTGCCGATCACCGCATGAATGGCCCCCTCAAACACGGCCAGATCAACGCCATCAACGGCACGCAAACCGCCGAATATACGCACCAAGCCTTCACACTCCAGTACCGACACTGCTTGCACCTTATCCCTCCTTGCGGCTCGGCATTAACCAGCGTTCGACCTCGCCCATGACGCCCTGGGGCAGCAAGGCAACAATCACGATGATCGTAATGCCGAACCACAACAACCAATACTCGCTCAGCGGTCCCAGTAAATCGTGGGAGGTCAGCAACTCCAGCAGCAGCACATAGATGACTGCCCCCAAAACCGCGCCTGACAAGCGGCCTATACCACCTATCAGCACCATTAACAGCACAATTCCAGACTGATGCCAAGCCATCATTTCCGGCGAAGCTGAACCGTTCTTGGCGATGAACAGGAAGCCGGCCAAGCCGGCCAGCGCGGCGCCCACGATGAAAATCGCCAATTTATAGCGGTAGGAAACGTAACCCATCGCGGCCATACGCTGCTCGTTTGAGCCTATACCTCTGAGTGCCCTGCCGAATTTAGCGCGCAACAGTAGGCTGGCGATTGCCCAGGTCAGCACCAGACCCGCGAGAGCCATCAGGTACACCACCTTTTCTCCGTACAGATCAAACCCTTGCCACGGCCCTAAGACCAGTTGTAACGGGGCCATCATGTACATCCCATCACTGCCTCCGACCAACGACGTATCGTGCGCTAAGTGATAAAGCATCTGCGCGAAGGCGAGTGTCACCATGATGAAATAAATATGGCGGGTTCTGAGAGATAAGGCGCCAACCAAGGCGCCAACGACCACCGCCGCCATTATCGCCGCCATCAGTGCTGCAAACACGTTCGTCACATCAAAATGGGCCTGCAGCAACACGACGGCATATGCGCCCACGCCAAAAAATGCCGCTTGGCCGAAGCTGACCAATCCGGTCGTACCCAGCAGCAATTCCATCGAAATTGCCAGCACGGCAAAAATCATGATCTTGGTGAGAACATCCACCGCATAGTCGGATGCCACCCAGGGCATGGCAGCCATCACCGTCGCCAAAACCAGCCCGCTAGCTATCCGTATTCCCGACACCATCATTTTCCCTCTCCGAATAGACCTGTCGGACGCCACAGTAAGATCGCCGCCATCAACAAATACACCGCCACGCTAGCAAAGTCGGGAAGGAATACCTTGCCAAAGGTATCTGCGAACCCAACCATCAAGGCCGCAAAAAAAGCGCCAAGCACGGAACCAATGCCGCCTATAACCACCACGACAAAACTGACAATCAACACGCTGTTACCCATGCCTGGATAAACCGAAGACATCGGCGCATCCAACATACCAGCCAGCATGGCGAGCATGACACCCAGCGCAAACACCACGCGAAATAGACGAGGCGCGTCTATCCCCAGGGCACGAGTCATCTCTCGATTATCCGAACCGGCCCGGATACGCATGCCAAGGCGGGTCTTTTGTATCAACGCATACATCCCTAGACTGAGCGCCACGCAAACACCCATTACGACCAGTCGGTAGACGGGATAGTCGATCACACCGGCGATGGAAACCGTGCCCGCCATGGATGCTGGAATAGGCACACTATGCACGTCGTTGCCAAAAAAGATGCTGCGCAACTCCTCCAAAACCAGTATCAATCCGTAAGTCATCAACACCTGCTGCAGGTGGTTGCGTCGATACAGGAAACTGAAGAATACCCACTCCAGTAAATAGCCGAATACCCAGGCCAGCGTGACGCCTAGCAAAATCGTGATGCCGTAATTCCCCCCAAAGTGTGCAGCCGTAACAGGAGTGAGCGCATACGCTATGTAGGCGCCCACCATGTAGAGGCTACCGTGGGCCAGGTTGATCACCCCCAGAATACCGAAGATCAGCGTCAAGCCGCTCGCAATCAGAAACAGCAACAAGCCATACTGAATCGCATTCAGGCATTGCACGAGAAAAACCACGAACTCCATTACGGCGCGCCCCCTGAGTTCGTCTCTTAGCGGCTAGCCATTGCGCAGCCCTTGGAGGGACTGCCGACTGCTTGCGCCGCTATGCCGGTGACGAGGTTTTCGCCGTTGGTCACAGTCCGCACGTAAATATCCTGGACTGGGCTATGCGCCGCCGATAATTTGAAGTCGCCACGCGGGCTTTTCACTGTCATGGCTTCTATCGCCTTGATGATCTCGTCTTGGCGCTTCACGTCGCCATCCACAGCCTTCAAGCCTTCAGCCAGCATCTGAGCGGCATCGTAGCCTTGAACTGCATATACGTCTGGCGGCATTTTGTATTGTGCGCTGTACGCGGTACGAAAGTCCTTGTCAACGGCATTGTCCATGCCATCGCCATAATGCAGCGTGGTCTGCAAGCCCTCGGCGGACGCGCCCTGGGCTTGCAGCACTCCTTCAGTCAGGAAGCCCGAGCCAATCAGAGGAATGTTCTGTTTCAGGCCTGCGACCTCGTAGTCCTTGACAAACTTCACCGAACCAGCCCCACCAAAGAAGGCATAGACAGCGTCGGGCTTGAGCGAGGAGATCTGCGTCAGGATGGCCTGAAACTCCACGTTGGGGAAAGGCAGTGTCAGATCGGCGATCACCTCCGTGTCGGTGCCTTCGATGGCATCCTTGAAGCCTCGCAACGACTCTTCCCCAGCAGTGTATTTCCAGGAGACCGTCACGATACGCTTATAGCCTTTCTCTACCGCCAGCTTGCCCGAGCCGTAGGCTGGCTGCCAGTTCGAGAACGAGCTGCGAAAGATGTTGGGCGCACACATGGGCCCAGTCACCGCATCGGTGCCCGCATGGGGGATGATCATCAGCGTCTTGGACGCACGTGCCGCCTGCAACATGCCCATCGCCACGCCCGAATGCACGGTGCCGATGATCGCATCCACCCCGTCGCGCTTTATCAGCTTGTTGACGTTATCCGGCGCCTTGGAGGGTTCAGATTCGTCATCCACCTTGACGTAGCTGACGGACTTTCCAGCCAGCTTGCCGCCCTGCTCTTGCACATAGAGCTTGAAGCCGTTTTCCACGGCTTCACCCAATTGCGCGTAGGTGCCGGAGAACGGCAGCATCAAGCCCACCTTGATCTCATCCGCCGCCCATGCCTGCATACTGAACAATCCCGAAACAATGCCAATTGCCACACTACGAAGATACTTCTTGGTAACGAGTTCCATAGGAATCTCCATAAAAAGATAAAAATGATGCCGGGCCCAAACGGGAACCAGGCGGATGGCTCAATGTTCGGTCAGCAAAGACCCGAAACCTGTCACCCTGTCTGTAACGCCACTGTCGCGTAACGCATGCCAGTAGATCGCGGTATTGATTGCAATCACGGGCTTGTCCAACCAAAACTCGGCGATACCCGCGACCTGCGCCGCCGCCAGATTGGTTCCTACTTGCACAATCGCTTCAACTGATGGATCGTTGACACGCTCGAAGGCATACCGCAGCTCACGCTGCGAGACGTGCGCAATCTTGACCGGACTGGTGCATTTCAAACCTTCCAGAGCAGCGATTTCGTAGCCGGCATCATTGAAGAAGCGTCGAACTTGTTCATCGCCCACCGGCTGATATGGCGTCACGACGGCGATGCGCTTGATATTGCCGTAGCATTTCAGCGCTTCGATAACGGCATCGGAACCCATGGTCACCGGCTTTCCGTCGGCAATGCCTTCCATTCGCTCCTTCAGCCTTCGGCTACCGTCCAAACCATCCCAGAATGTTTCGGACGACATGCCAAGCACGAGCCGGTCTGGGTGGCAAGTCATGACGACACGCGCAGCTTCGTCCATGGAGGCACGAATATTGCGCATCAGTTGCTCGAAACCTTCATCGTCGTGTATGGGCTCATCAGGGATATACAATCTGCCGAAATGATTAGTGACGCCATAAGGTCGCATATCATCCATTTCCGGCTGCACTGAAGTATTGGTAGAAGGCGCGATGATGCCCAGCCGTAACCTGAAACCTAAACTGTCCGCCATGAGAACTCTCCTATTACTAATCAATATGGGAACCAGGAACTTAAGTTCGCCCTAAACAGTTACTGCGGCCCTAAGCGAGCATCCAGAATCTCGCATATCTCCACTGAATTCAGTACATCCGCATACTTCTGCGACATATCGAACAGATTCGCCTCGTGTGGCCCAAGGGCACGATCCCCGACACAATCGCGTGCAACAACGACACGTAGACCAGCGCCCATCGCATCGACCGCGGTCGCACGCACGCACCCCGAAGTCGTGCAGCCAGCGACGATCAGAGTGTCCACCCGCCTGGCTGCCAGCCATGCATCCAGATCAGTGCGAGCGAATGCCGAGGGCAAACGCTTGCGTACGACCAGTTCTCCGGGTAACGGTTGTAACGCTTCGACGATACGGCTGGCCGGCGATCGCTCGGTCAGTTTGAGCAAGCTTGGTACCTTGCGTGAAAAACTGTTGGCGTCGGAACCATCCTCGGCGAACACTACCCGCGTATGCGCTATAGGCAGCCCGCATCGCCTGGCCCAGCCCAAAAGTTCGCGCGAACGATCTATTGCTTCTGGAATATTGCCGCCGCCAAACTCGTTCGGATCGGCAAAGCCCTCGACGAAATCGACCAGAACCAGCGCAGGCGACTCGCCAAACCCCGAGGATCGTCCGAACCCCTGTGCAGCGTATATATCGCTATCCGGCACGGGCGATGATGTGCGGACGTTCATGCGCTAACCTCCTCGCTCTCGTAAGGTGCATCGGTATAGCTGCCGAGCAGCCCGTCTACCACGCCATGCAGCGCATCCCAAGGCGCGTGCATGTGGCTGTAGTTACGCACGATGAATGAGGCTCCAGCATAGAATTTCTCGTATTGCTGGTGTCGTCCGGCAAACTCGGAACCGACGACGTCCCATGCCAGCTTGAATAGCTTCATGCGATTGACGGCCGATAACTGAGGGGTGTCCCAGTTACGCTCGAACTGCTGGCGCAACTCGGGATCGCGCATGACGGAGATGTCAGCAGGCATCTGGAACACGCCTCCACCACACAACTCGCGCAGCTTGTCAATGATTTCCGAATAGCTTTCAGTGCACCAGTTCAACGCCGCATACACCGAACGGCGGTTCGGGCATTTCCATCCGACTGATGGATAGTCCTCGGCATCATGTATCTGCCCGGCAATGAGCCCCGACAGCAGCGCCTCCAGTGAAGCCATCCGGCCCATCACCTCGCGCACTGCCGGCACTTGATCCGCCCCGGTTGCCTGGGTGACGCGGGACGCCAGGCCAACGATGAGCTGCAATTTGGCCAGAAAACGAATATTTGACTGATGATTGCCGTAGGAGTGGGCGGCCGTCTGCACGTAGATGCCCCTGGCCAACTGCGCATCGCGATGCACAAAAACCCGCTCCCAGGGCACGAAAACATCGGAACACAGCAACATCGCATCACTTTCATCGTAGCGATAAGTCAGCGGCCCTTCGAATTCATTAGCCGCATTTGGTTCCATAGGCTTGCGCGCCCACAGGCTAAGACCATCCGCATTACAAGGTATCGCGCAGGTGATGGATTCGTCGACCTGCTCTGGAGCCAGCGGAAAGATATTGCCTATCCACACTTCGTTGGCAAACAAAGCGCCTGTGGCCAACATCTTCATGCCGCTGATGTAGACGCCCTTATCGTCCTCACGCACGACGCGAAGTGCAGGCGACTTGCCATCGTGATGTTTGTAAAATTCGGGGTTGCGTGAGCTTTGCGGCGGCAAAATCGCATAGGTGGCGAACACATCGTTGCGACGCATATACTCGTAATAAGCCTGAATGTTATCGGCATACGGCCCAAAGACATCCGCCCCCATGGCCATGCCGGTGACAAACGAGGAGACATGATCCGGAGAGCGTCCAAACATACCGTAAGTCTGCCGAGCGATACGTTTATGCGTTTCGCAGCGCTTGTCCAGATCGGCTAAGCTTTTGGCGCGAAGGAAATAGCTACTGAAGGTGCCGCCATCTTCTTCGAAGCTCATGACTTCACGGTTTTCGTCCGCCGCTTTCATGTCATAAATATCTGCAATCGACTGCGCGCAATGCCGAAAGAAGGGGTGTGTGGTCACATCGCTAATACGTTGATCACCCACATAGATCACGCGCCCATCACGCAAGCTGTCAAGGTGCTGTTGGCCGGCCTTAAGCATGTTTTGACTCCTGTTTGAACGACTCGCCCCGCAACCCCGGAAAGCTGCCGCGAAAATAAATCAAAGGCTCTTCCTCAACGCAGTTGGCGTACCCCTGCACTTCACCAACCAGAATCAAATGGTCCCCACCGTCGTAACGGGCCCAGGTGCTGCATTCAAAATGCGCCAGCCGCCCAGGAATCAAAGGCATGCCAGCCAAACCTACATCAAACTCAAGCCCTGACCACTTCTCTTCGCCTGGGCGCGCGAAACGCATGCACAGATCTTGCTGCTTGCGCGTCAACAGGTTCACTGCAAAATGCGTCGCCTGCTCGAAAGCTTGAAACGAACGCAAGCTCCGTGCCAAACTGACCAGTATCAACGGGGGTTCCAACGAAACCGAGTTAAAGGAATTGGCCGTCACTCCTAGATGCTCACCCTCCGGCGTCACGGTGGATACAATCGTGACGCCGGTCACGAACGCGCCTAGCGCATCTCTAAAATTCCGTTGATCTTCCATGCGTTTCACCTATCTATCTAGATCAGTAATATTATTAATAATATTATGTAAGCAATTTAATTATATGAATGAAGAAAAAACTCGTGTATCCGGAGAAACCCTGATCGGAACCGCCGCTTGGTCGGCTCCCCTTTTGGTGACAGGCCGCCCCGCGCAACGAAAGGTACTAGATGGCAAGTAGCAGTTTTTACCCCACTGGACATCAGCCGGACGCGATGCAGGAATAAGTACTGTATGCACAATTTGTTTGATAGCAACCTAACTTGTATGTACAATTTGCCTTGTGGAAATCACGTACGACCCCGCGAAAAACAACAAGAACATAGCCGAACGCGGCCTGTCGTCCGACAGGATGATCCAATTCGATTTCGATACTGCCCACGTCTACGCAGATAAACGCAAGGACTACGGCTAAACTCGATACATCGGCGTGGGCTACATTGAACAACGACTGCATGTCGTGGTGTTTACTGCAACTGAAACCGGCCTACGCGTCATCAGTCTACGCAAGGCCAACGGACGAGAGGTAAAGGCATATGAACAGCGCTAAAAAACCTCTGGTTGATGCAGAGGGTGAGGTTCGCGAACTCACCACTACCGACTTGAAAAAGTTCCGTCCCGCCTCTGAAGTGCTACCACCCGAACTGCAAGCAAAAATCGGTATGCGCCGGCGCGGCCCCCAGAAAGAAGCGACAAAGGAACGCATCACTATTCGCCTATCATCCAGCGTGGTAGCAGATTTCCGTGCTACCGGGCCAGGCTGGCAGGCACGTATTGATGGGGCCTTGCGTGACTGGCTGGAAACACATCAACCGGGCTGATTTTCCTCCGCCTCTTCGAGCGCCTACACCCTGCCGCATTTGACGCGAGGCAAGGTTTAGCCTGGTAGCATTGCCAGGCAACAGCTCATTACGCGACCTTTCGATCGGGCAAATGCACGCCTACAGCAATATCGGTATACGGCGCATGCACTAGCCCATCGTCATCGCGTTCGATCGCCATCCATTCAATCAAGGCTGTTACATCGCCATGGACGTTTTTATAGTCGCGCTTAAGCAACTTGGCCAAGGCAGAGATCGATAGCGGACCAGCTTCGCGTAAAGCAGCCAACAACTCCCAGCGGCGCGGAGTGAACACCGCAAACATCTGGCCGACATCAGCAAAGCCAACCTCAAAATGCGGTTCCACCGCGTCGCCACGCTCCAACTTCTTCATGGTGTCCGCCGCGCGGGCCAGGGAAGTTTGAGCTGGCTCGCCAACCCTCACATGCAACGTCCGATCATTCATTGCTGACTCCTTCTATATCGGCCAGAAAGTCCGTCATCAACTGATCCGGCCCAGTGAACGTATAAGGCAATTCCGCACCCAACAGATGCTTGTGATCACCCTTGCCGCGCTCATTGTCATACCCAACCACCCGCTCTCCATCCACGACATAGACCAAACGATATTTGTAGGGATGTTCTGACGGCGGGACCGGCTGCGGCACCTGCCATATCACGACTTCGATGACGCCTGTTTTGTAGACATTTCGGCTGCGATGGATAAGCGTACCTTTGATATGGTCTATTACACCATAAGCAAATTATGGTGTAAAGTACCATACATAATTTATCGCTGACAAAACCCATAAAACGGCTTTGACTCTATCAGAAGCAAAAACGGCCTCGCGAGAAAGCCCGCAAGGCCGTTTTAAGAATAGTGGTCGGGGCGACATGATTCGAACATGCGACCCTCTGGTCCCAAACCAGATGCGCTACCAGGCTGCGCTACGCCCCGACATAGTATTTATGGCCCTTTGCGAAGGTTTGATTAACAACCCACGCACCGATAGGACCATATCAGGACCAGACTTAAGGGTGCTATGACATCCGTGTGTATGACATCCTTTACTTCCTTTTGATCCTGGCTTCACTCTAGCCTTATGAGCTAGGTGCGAAGTCCGCTATATTAGCATAACTTAGCCCTAAAATTTTGCAAACGAAGCATGGCGAGCCCAGGCGTCGAAATTCAATAGGCGAATTAACCAAACAAGACACCCGCCTGAATGATGGCCCAGGAAAGCCCCTAACAGGGGCCTTCGCCTTCAGCCAAAGCGGCCCGTGATGTAGTCTTCGGTTTCTTTGCGGGCCGGTTTCACGAAGATCGTGTCGGTCTCGCCGAACTCCATGAGTTCCCCAAGATACATGTAGGCGGTGTAGTCGGAACAGCGGGCCGCCTGCTGCATATTGTGCGTCACGATCACGACGGTGTAGTCCGTTTTGAGCTCGGAGATAAGCTCTTCGATCTTGGCGGTGGAGATCGGGTCCAGGGCCGAGCACGGTTCGTCCAGCAAGAGAATTTCCGGTTTGATCGCCACCCCGCGCGCAATGCACAGGCGTTGCTGCTGTCCGCCCGAAAGGCTATTGCCGCTTTGATGCAGCTTGTCTTTAACCTCGTCCCACAAAGCGGCCTTGCTTAACGCCCACTCTACGCGCTCGTCCATTTCGCCCTTGCTGAGCTTTTCAAATAGACGCACGCCAAAAGCGATGTTGTCATAGATACTCATGGGGAAAGGCGTGGGCTTTTGGAACACCATGCCAATCTTGGCGCGAATCAGCGAAATATCCATTTTGGACGTCAGGATGTTTTCTCCATCCAGATTGATCTCGCCTTCGGCGCGCTGGCCCGGATACAGTTCGAACATGCGGTTAAAGGTGCGCAGCAAGGTGGACTTACCGCAGCCCGAGGGGCCAATGAACGCGGTGACTTTGTTTTCGCGGATGGACATATTCACATCGCGAATGGCCTGAAATTTACCGTAGTAGAAGTTCAGATTCTTGACTTCCAGCTTTACACGATTGGCAGTTTGAGCAGTGGTCATATCGGTTCCAAGCGGGCTGCCCGACAAGGCGCCCGCACACATTATTTATTACGGAAAAGCGCACGCGCCGCGATGTTGATGCCCAGCACCAGCAAGGTAATCATGACGGCTCCCGCCCAGGCCAGGTCATTCCAGTCTGAAAAGGGGCTGGCCGCATACTGGAAGATGACGACCGGCAGGTTGGCCAGGGGCGCGTTCATGTTCATCGACATAAACTGGTTATTCAACGCGGTGAACAGCAATGGCGCGGTTTCACCTGAGATGCGGGCAACCGCAAGCAAAACCCCGGTGATAATGCCGGACATGGCCGCACGATAGGAGATTTTGGTAACAATGCGCCACTGCGGGCAGCCCAGGGCGGCGGCGGCTTCACGCAAACTGTTGGGCACCAGCAAAAGCATATTGTCGGTGGACCGCACCACCACCGGAATCACCAGAATCGCCAGCGCGAAGGCGCCGGCCCAGCCCGAATAATGCTCGACCTGCGCCACGTAGACCGCGTAGATGAATAAGCCGATCACGATGGAAGGCGCCGACAGCAATACATCGTTAAGAAAGCGGGTGGCGGGAGCCAACCAGCCGCGCTGGCCGTACTCGGCCAGGTAGGTGCCGGCCAGAATGCCAATGGGTGTGCCGATAATAGTGGCGACGGCCGCCATCATGATGCTGCCCAGAATAGCGTTCAACAAGCCGCCGGTGGCTCCAGGCGGGGGTGTGGACTCGGTCAGCAAGGTGAAGGACATGGCCGCCCCACCCTTCAGGATCAGGGTAAGAATGATCCAAAACAGCCAGAACAGCCCGAATATAAGCGTAGCAAACGACAGACTGAGCATGAGGCGGTTGAAGCGGCTGCGCCTTCTATAAACCGGGTTGGAAACACCAACGATAGAATCGGAATTGAACATAGTGTGGTCCGCCGTTAGTGCGAAGAGCCTTCGCTTTTAGACAGGCGCAGCAGCAATATTTTGGATAGAGCTAGAACGACTGTGGTAATCAGGAACAGGATCAGCCCCAGTTCGAGCAACGCCGACTTCTGCATACCGCCCGCTTCGTTGAACTCGTTGGCCAAGGCGGATGCGATCGAGTTGGAGGGCGCAAAAATGGATTCAGGCAAGTTGAACGCGTTGCCGATCACAAAGGTAACAGCCATGGTTTCGCCCAGGGCGCGGCCCAGGCCCAGCATAATGCCCCCGATCACGCCGTGCTTGGTATAGGGCAGCACGACTTTCCAGACGACTTCCCAAGTTGTGCCCCCGAGGCCGTAGGCCGATTCTTTCAGCAGGGGCGGCACCAGCTCGAACACGTCGCGCATGACGGCCGTGATGAACGGAATGACCATAATCGAAAGAATGAGCCCTGCGGTAAATACGCCGATCCCGAACGGCGGCCCCGCAAACACCTGGTCAAGCACCGGAATATTGGCGAAAAAATCGATCAGGTAGGGCTGGATGTACACCTGGAAAATCGGCACAAATACGAAAAGGCCCCACATGCCATAAATAATGGAGGGAATCGCCGCCAGCATTTCTATGGCGGTACCCAACGGCCGACGCAGCCAGACAGGAGACAACTCGGTAAGAAACATGGCAATGCCAAACGACACCGGGACGGCGATCAGCAAGGCGATGAACGATGTCAGCAAGGTGCCGACAATGGGCACCATGGCGCCGTAGATGTTCTGTACTGGATCCCAGTTATTGGTCCAGAGGAATGCAATGCCGTATTCGGCGATCGACTCGCGGCTACCGTAAACCAGCGAGATCGTGATAGCCGCCAGCAGGATGAAAACCAAAAAGGCGAATGTACGGGTGAGATTCTTAAATAGCAGATCCATCAAGGCGTTTGAACTGTTCATAGTGGCAGCTCGCTCTTGATGACGGCTAAGGCCGGCGATATAGACACGCGATTCCCCGAATTAGTTTTACTTTGGAAGCAACTGATATTGTTGCATAGGTGACAGACAACAAAGACGATGCCATTTTACTGGCATCGTCTTTGTCAGCAACCTGATCATGTCAAGATACAGGCTGCTTCGATACCGTGCTTACTTCCAGATTGCCGCGCCGTCGGCGGATTTGACCTGCTCTTTCCAGGCAGTTTGAATCTGCGTGACCACTGCGTTTGGCATGGGGACGTAGTCGAGTTCGCGAGCAGCGTCGGCGCCGTTCTTGAAGGCCCAGTCGAAGAACTTCAGGACTTCAGCACCCGCTTCCGGCTTGTCTTGCTTCTTGTGAATCAGGATGAACGAAGCCGACGTAATGGGCCAGGATTCCGCACCGGGCTCTTCGGTCAGCACCACGCCCATGCCGGGCGCGCTGTTCCAGTCGGCGTTGGCTGCCGCGGCAGCGAAGGCTTCCTGTGTAGGCTGAACGAAATTGCCGTCTTTGTTCTTCAGTTGCGTCCAGGACAGATTGTTCTGCTTGGCATAGGCATATTCAACGTAGCCAATGGAATTCTTCAACTGGCGCACATAAGCGGCCACGCCTTCGTTGCCCTTGCCGCCCTGGCCGGTGGGCCATTTGACCGCCTTGCCTTCGCCAACCTGCTCCTTCCAGGCGGGGGAAACTTTGGACAGATAGTTGGTAAAGCCAAAGGTGGTGCCCGAACCGTCGGAACGGTGAACCACGATGATGTCGGCATCCGGGAGGACGGCATCAGGGTTCAGTGCCTTGATGGCCGCGTCGTTCCAACGCTTGACCTTGCCCAAGAAGATGTCGGCCAGCAACGGGCCGGACAATTTCAATTCGCCGGGCTTGACCGAATCGACGTTGACAACCGCTACCGTACCGCCGACAATCGCGGGGAACTGAAGCAGGTTGTTTTCAGTGAGCGCTTCGGCTTTCATTGGATCGTCGGAGGCGCCGAAATCAACAGTGCGTGCAATAATTTGTTGCTGTCCGCCACCCGAACCGATCGACTGGTAGTTAATGCGGTTGCCGGTTTCCTTGTGGTATTGGGCTGCCCACTTGGCATAAATTGGGTAAGGGAACGATGCGCCTGCACCGGTAATGTCGATAGCATGCGCAGCAACGGATGCGGCACTGATCGCCACACCAACCGACACTTGCATAAGAACGCGTTTTAACATCGAGCAATCCTTTTAAACCGTTTAGATCACAAGGCAGACGTTGCCCTGCACAAACGCCATCATAAACACCCAATATTACGGCTTTGTGACAGTCTGGCAAGCAAGGACCGCCACATCAAGACATCAGCGTTTCCTGTAAGTTGAACGGCTTTCCACGCGCGTGCACCGGCACGTAGTTCCCATCGGGCAGCGCCCGCCAGGCCAATTGATTATCGCGCAGCGCATACGTGAAGGCCTCGCGGATGACGCGTCGCTTCAGGCGCGGGTCGACGACGGGAACGCCCAGCTCGACACGGCGGAAGAAATTCCGATCCATCCAGTCGGCCGACGACAGATAAACGACCTCTTGGCCGCCCGCATAAAAGTAGAACACCCGGGAATGTTCAAGGAAACGACCCACAATCGACCTGAGCCGGATGTTTTCGGACAGCCCCGGCATACCGGCCCGCAGCGCGCAGGCTCCGCGCACGATCAGGTCGATACGCACACCCATCTGGCTGGCGCGGTAGAGCTCGCGAATCACGATGGGTTCGAGCAGGGAGTTCATTTTCGCCATGATGCGCGCCTTGCGGCCATTGCGCGCATGGTCCGCCTCGGCCCGGATATAGTCCAGCATGGTGTCATGCAGCGTAAACGGCGACTGCAGCAGCTTTTTCAAAGGTCGGCGCCTGCCCAGGCCCGTCAACAAGGAAAACACGTTGTCCATATCCTGGCAAACAACCGGATCCGCCGTAATCAGGCCGAAATCCGTATACAGCCTGGCCGTGCGCGGGTGATAGTTGCCCGTGCCCAGGTGGCCGTAGCGCCGGATGCGGCCATTTTCGCGCCGCAGCACCAGGACCATCTTTGCGTGGGTCTTGTGGCCCACCACGCCATAACTGACGTGCGCACCCACGGCCTCTAGTTTGGCCGCCCAGTTGATATTGGTCTGCTCGTCGAAGCGGGCCATCAGCTCGACAATGACGGTCACCTCTTTGCCCGCGCGTGCGGCGCTCAGCAGCAGGCTCATTAGTTCAGAATCCTCCCCCGTGCGATAGATGGTTTGCTTGATCGCAACCACCTGCGGGTCTGTCGCCGCCGCGGTCAGGAAGTCGAGCACAGGCTGAAACGACTGGTAGGGGTGGTGCAACAGATGATCCTGCTCGGCGATGGCGGCGAACATGGCGTCGGGATCGTCGCCCAGCATGTCGAAAGGCGCGGGCACCTGCGGGCGGTGCTCTGGAAACATCAGATCGGGCCTGTCCACCATATTGCACAGTTGCATGAGGCGCGACAGATTGACGGGCCCCTTCACGCGATAAGTATCCTGGGGCGTCAAGGCAAATTCGCGCTGTAAAAGCCGCTCGAGATCCTCGGGCATGGAGGCATCGATTTCCAGCCGGACCGCGGCACCAAAGTTGCGCTGCGACAACTCGCCCTGCAAGGCCTGCCGCAAGTTCGTGACTTCCTCCTCGTCGACGAAAAGATCGCTATTGCGGGTAACCCGCCACTGGTAGCAGCCCTGAATCGTCATCCCGGGAAATAACTCGTAAACGAACTCGCGAATCAGGGTGGTAAGCAAGATGTAGCCATGCTGAATGCCGGCCACCTTATCGGGCATGCGCATGACCCGGACCAAGGCGCGCGGCGCTTGAACAATTGCCGTGGTGCCGCGCCGCCCGAAAGCATCGTCGCCTGAGAGTGAAATCACGAAATTCAGGCTTTTGTTGTATACCCGGGGGAATGGATGCGCCGGATCCAGGCCAATGGGCGTCAACATTGGCATGATGTCCTGCATAAACGTTTCGTACGCCCACCGGCGCTGGTTCTCGTCCCAGCCCGAAGGCCGTGACAGCGCAATTCCTTCGGCCGCCAGGTCAGGCAAGACCTCATAGGTCAATAAATCGTTCTGGCGTTCGATCAGCGCCCGCGCGGCTGTTTGTACACGTTCAAACGACTCTTCGGGCGTCAGGCCGTCGTTGCCAACCGAAGCCGCCGGGCTGAGCAATTGCTCTTTCAGGCTCGAGATGCGGATTTCAAAAAACTCATCAAGATTGGAGCTGACAATACACAGGTACCGCAATCGTTCGAGCAACGGCGTATCGGGCTTGGCCGCCATCGCCAGGACTCGCTCGTTGAACTTCAGCAGGGACAATTCCCGGTTAAGCAAAAGAGGCCCTGAAAACGTATCGATGGATGACATCATTCTTTCCGAAAAAGGTTAGGGCCTGTTCACACTAACACGCCCTCACGGCAGTTCAGCAAAAATACCATGACGCCCTATTCTTGGGTATAGACCCGCCCGGAGAATTCGTCTTTATAATCCCTTCATCTCTACAACGAACCGCCGCATGGACCATTTACTCGCCGCCATCGACCTAGGCTCCAACAGTTTTCGACTTTCCATCGGACGAGTCGTTCAGCAAAACGGCAACGCGCAAATATATGCTGTTGATCGCCTGAAAGAATCCGTACAACTGGCGGATGGCCTGGGTCCGGACGAAATCCTGGACAAACCCGCCATCAATCGCGCGCTAAAAGTGCTTAAACGCTACGGCGAGCGGCTGGAAGGTTTCGATCCGAACCGGGTGCGCGCCGTGGCCACCAACACGTTTCGAGTGGCACGCAACGTCTCGCAAATTCTGCCGTTGGCCGAAGCCGCCCTGGGCTTTCCCATCGAAGTCATTTCTGGCCAGGAAGAAGCCCGCCTGATTTATTCAGGGGTTGCAAATGAACTACCACCGTCCGGACATCGGCGATTAGTCATCGACATCGGCGGCGGCTCGACCGAAGTGATCATCGGCAAGGGTCATAACCCCATGCGCCTGTCATCCCTGCACACAGGCTGTGCCACCGCCACCCGCAAGTACTTTCCTGGCGGGGTGATCACCGCTGAACGCATGGACCACGCCGAACTGGCCGCACGTCGTGAATTCGAAACCATTTCCAAGGCGTATCGCAAGTTGGGCTGGCAGCAGGCCTACGGCTCCTCGGGAACGGCCAAAGGCCTGATGGCCATCCTGACCGAAGGCGGCATGTCCAAGAAAGGCATTACGCTAAGCGGACTGGAGGCACTAAAGCGCAAGCTGATCGCCGACGGCAAGGTCGTGATGGAAAACCTGCCTGGCGTAAAACCCACCCGCGTACCCGTGCTGGCAGGCGGTCTGGTCATCATGATGGCCGCCTTTCGGGAACTGAAAATAGACGTCATGCAACAGGGTGAAGGCGCCCTGCGCGTTGGCGTACTGTACGATTTGCTGGGCCGCGATTCAGAGCACGATAAACGCGATGAAACGGTCCACCTGTTTCTGAAGCGCTATAACGTCGATATCAATCAGGCCAACCGGGTCAAGGAGCTTGCGCTGAAGCTATTCACAAGCCTGGATACCGACCCCGACGAAACGCCTGAAATTGCTCGCTCGCTGGCATGGGCCTCCGATCTGCACGAGATCGGCATGTCGATCGCACACGCAGAGTATCACCGGCACAGCGCCTATATCCTCGAACATGCCGATATGCCCGGGTTCTCCAAAGACGATCAGGCCTTGCTGTCCTGGATGGCGCTGGGGCACCATGGCAAGCTGTCCAAGCTAAAGCCTTACCGGCTAACACGCACCCAATGGCTGGCATTATTAAGCCTGCGCCTTGCCGTGCTGCTTTGCCGCCGACGCGAAACCCTGCCTGAACTGCCGCTTAGCATACAAGCGCCGTCGGGCACCAATTCAATCCGCGTCCTGTCCAGCAAAGAGTGGCTGTCATCGCATGCGCTTTCAGAGTATTCCCTGCACAATGAAGAACAGGAATGGAAGAAAACCGGTTTCGACTTCGACCTGATCGAAACTTGAATCCTGAACGACTTGAGCGGCGCGCCAATCCGGCGAGCCGCCCAGGTTGATGGCAAGCCTAGCCCAGGCCGAAATGCCGGCGATAGCGGGGGTCCATCGCCTGAATGTCCAGCAATATCGGGAAATCGGCTGCGTTGAAATCGGGATCCCACGCAGGTTCGCCGCAAATGGACGCGCCCAGCTTTAGATAACCCTTGATCAGCGGCGGAACCCGGGCGGGCAGCTCGCTGTTCAGGCGCTCGACCGGATAGCGATGCCGTGGAGTGACAATGGGAAGATCGGGGCCGGCCTTGGCCATGCCCTTCTTCGCCACGCGCCAGACTTCGGCCGCGGTTACCCCGTCGTCGCGCAAGCTGACACTGGCGCATCCCAAGACATAACGAAAGCCAACCTGCTGCACGAGTGCGGCAATACCCGACCAGAGCAGCATGATGACCGAACCATTCCGGTAGTCGGGGTCGATGCAGGAGCGCCCGACTTCGGCCATTTCGGGCCGAAGGGCATCAAGCACGGAAATATCGAACTCGGTTTCTGAGTAATAGCCGCCCGCCTTGACGGCGTTGGCGGGCGTCAGCAAGCGATAGGTGCCCACCACATTGCCGGTATCCAGTTCCGTGACCAGGAAGTGTTCACACCAGGGATCATAGCGGTCTGAGTCGAGGCCATCGACGGCATCGGGGAAAACCGCGTTCATTTCCTTGGTAAAAACGTTGTAACGCAACCGCTGGATCGCCTCGAGTTCTTCGTTGGTACGGGCCAGCCCAAGCGCCAGGCCGCCGGCCGATTGCTTGGGCCAGGTCGCGCCAGGGTCGGCTGCGGGGTTAACGCGTGCAAGCTCTAACATAGATAATTCGCTCCTCAAACATTCTGCAATTATCCTCTGACTATGTTGCAAGTATTATTCATCTACGTTACCGCTTTGTTAAGCTGACCGCAACCAATTCGCTGACGCCCTCTTGCGCCAGTGTCAAGTCGTCGGCTTCGACCATCAGGCGCAACTTGGGCTCGGTGCCCGAGGCGCGAATCAGCACCCGGCCGCGATCGCCCAGGCGGGCTTCGACCTGAGCCTTGGCGGACAGCAACCCGGGGTGTGTCTTCCATTCCACGCCGGGTTCCAATGGGACGTTCACCATTTTCTGGGGGTACAGCTGCAAATCGGCCACTTGGTCAGCCAGCGATTGCCCACTGCGGCGCATGCCGCTCAGAACCTGCAAGGCGGCAATGATGCCATCGCCTGTAGTGTGGCAATCGAGACACAAAAGATGGCCGGAGCTTTCCCCGCCGTACAACCAGCCATTCTTCAGCATGCGCTCGAGTACGTAGCGATCGCCCACGTTTGCGCGCTCAAAACCTACCCCCAACGCCCGCATTTGCTTCTCGAAGCCAAAATTGGTCATGAGGGTGCCCACGACGCCGTCGACATGCCGTCCCGCCTTCATGCGGCCACGAACAATAGCATATAAAAGCTCGTCGCCATCGTACAAGCGCCCGCCGGCATCAACCATCTGAAGGCGATCGGCATCGCCGTCCAGGGCTATGCCTACCGCTGCTTCACGATTGCGCACCTCTTCGATCAAGCGCTCTGGATGCAAGGCGCCCACGCCTTCATTGATGTTGAAACCATCCGGTTCGCAGCCGATGGAAAAGACTTCAGCACCCAATTCGCGAAATACATGGGGCGCAATATGGTAGGCCGCGCCGTTTGCCGCGTCGACGACGATCTTCATGCCCGCCAGGTCGAGTTCGTTGGGAAACGTGCTTTTGCAGAATTCGATATAACGCCCTGCTGCGTCGTCGATGCGCCGGGCCCGACCCAGGGCCTCGGAGCTGACGCAGCCCAGAGGTTCGTCGATGGCCGCTTCGATTTGCCCTTCCAGTTCGTCCGGCAGCTTCATGCCCTGCGAAGAAAAGAACTTGATGCCATTGTCCTGATAGGGGTTGTGCGATGCGCTGATCACGATGCCCGCCACCAGGCGCAATGCTCGGGTAAGATAGGCCACGGCAGGCGTGGGCACCGGCCCGGCCAACAACACATCGACACCCGCAGCCGAGAGTCCTGCCTCGAGGGCCGATTCGAGCATATAGCCCGATATGCGGGTGTCTTTGCCGATGACCACCGTAGGGCGTCCGTGTGCCGAACTCTTGCTTTGCGCCAGCACCCGGCCGGCGGCATAGCCCAACCTAAGCGCGAATTCCGGATTAATCGTAGCGCTGCCCACTTGGCCACGCACGCCGTCGGTACCGAAATACTTGCGGTCACTCATGCGAAACTCCGTTCTCTACCGTTTGCCAAACCTCTACCGCATCGACCGTAGCCGCGACGTCGTGAACCCGGACCATCGCCGCGCCGCGCGCAATGCCCGCCAAGGCGCCAGCCACACTGCCGCCAAGGCGTTCGGCCGGTGGGCGGCCAGTGACATGACCAATCATGGATTTTCTTGAAAGCGCAACCAGGATGGGATGGTCGTCGAATGCGAGCTTATCGAGATGGCGCAGCAACTCGTAATTTTGCTCCACCGTCTTGCCGAAACCAAACCCTGGATCCAGGATAAGCCGCTCGGGTTGCACCCCGCCTGCAAACAGCTCTTGCACGCGATGCGCCAGGAAGCCACGCACCTCGGCGACGACGTTTTCGTAAACGGGCGCCTCTTGCATGGTTCTGGGTTCGCCCTGCATGTGCATGACGCACAGCCCGCAATCTGAACCGGCGACCGCTTCGATGGCTCCGGGTTGGCGAAATCCGTAGATGTCGTTGATCATGTCCACCCCCGCGTCAAGGACGCGGCGCATGACCGCCGGCTTGCAGGTGTCGATGGAAAGCGGTATGTCGTAATCGAGCAGTGCGTCGATGACGGGCAGCAGTCGAGCGGCCTCTTCGTCAGCCGACACGGGCAGGGACCCCGGGCGGGTAGACTCGGCGCCGATATCCAGCAAGTCGGCACCCTGTTCGATGAGGCGTAGCCCGTGCGCTATGGCCTTGTCGACCTCGAAATGCAAAGAACCATCGGAAAAAGAGTCGGGCGTTACGTTAAGTATGCCCATGACTAGCGGGCGTTCGAGCGGTAGCTCGAAACGCCCGCAAAGCAAAGTGGTTCGCATGTGATTATGTGTGAACGAAAAACGTGAACCTAGACAGGCGTGGCCGCCGTGCTGCCGCCCGTATCGCCCACCGAGGTCAGCCCCGTTGGCGGGGTATCGTCGGATGAATCGGACACATCAACATTCTTGGGCGGACGCGGTGGGCGCCCTTGCATGATGTCTTCAATTTGGTCGGCATCGATGGTTTCCCATTCGAGCAGCGCCGCCGTCATTGCTTCCATCTTGTCGCGATTGTTTTCGATGATGTTGCGCGCAACAGTGTACTGTTCATCGATAATGCTGCGGATTTCCTGGTCCACTTTCTGCATGGTGGCTTCCGACACATGCGTGGTTTTGGTAACACTGCGGCCCAGGAAGACCTCGCCTTCGTTCTCGGCATACACCACCGGACCCAAGGTGTCGGTCATGCCGTAGCGGGTCACGATGTCGCGTGCGATGGCCGTGGCGCGTTCAAAGTCGTTGGACGCCCCGGTAGTCATCTGGTTCATGAAGACTTCTTCGGCAATACGACCGCCAAACAGCACGGCAATCGTGTTCAGCAAGCGTTCCTTGTCCATGCTGTAGCGATCACCTTCCGGCAACTGCATGGTAACGCCCAGTGCTCGTCCGCGAGGGATAATGGTGACTTTATGGACGGGATCGGTCTTGGGCAGGCTGCGGGCCACCAGCGCGTGGCCGGACTCGTGATACGCCGTATTGCGGCGCTCTTCTTCAGGCATGACCAGCGCGCGGCGCTCGGCGCCCATGATGATCTTGTCTTTGGCTTTCTCGAAATCGTGCATATCCACGGTGCGCCCGCTGCGACGAGCGGCAAACAAAGCCGCCTCGTTCACAAGGTTGGCCAGGTCGGCGCCCGAAAAGCCAGGGGTTCCACGCGCCAGGATCAAGGGATCGACGTTGGGCGCCACCGGCACTTTGCGCATATGGACCTTGAGGATCTGTTCGCGGCCACGAATATCGGGTAAGGACACCACCACTTGACGGTCGAAACGGCCTGGCCGCAACAAGGCGGGGTCAAGGACATCGGGACGGTTGGTGGCCGCGATGACGAGAACGCCCTGGCCGGTTTCAAAGCCGTCCATCTCGACCAGCAACTGATTGAGAGTTTGCTCGCGCTCGTCGTTTCCGCCGCCCAGCCCGGCGCCGCGCTGGCGTCCGACCGCATCGATTTCATCGATGAAGATAATGCACGGGGCCTGCTTCTTGGCGTTCTCGAACATATCGCGCACGCGCGCCGCGCCTACCCCGACGAACATTTCCACAAAGTCGGAACCCGAAATGCTGAAGAAAGGCACTTTGGCCTCGCCGGCAATTGCCTTGGCAAGCAGGGTTTTACCTGTGCCGGGCGAACCCACCAGGAGCACGCCGCGGGGGATACGCCCGCCCAAACGCTGGAACTTTGTGGGATCGCGCAGAAAGTCGACAAGCTCTTTTACGTCTTCCTTGGCCTCGTCGCAACCGGCGACATCGGCAAAGGTAACGTTATTCGTGTTTTCGTCCATCATGCGAGCGCGCGATTTGCCGAAGCTGAACGCCCCGCCCTTCCCGCCGCCCTGCATTTGGCGCATGAAGAAGATCCAGACCCCAATGAGCAGCAGCATGGGGAACCAGGAAATAAACAGGCTGGCCAGGAAGGAAGGCTCTTCACGCGCCTTGCCGGATACCTGTACGCCCGACTTGACCAGCTCGGGCACCATCCAGAGATCGCCCGGAGACGTAAGCGTATAAGGCCGGCCGGTATCCGGCGTGACATGCAGGGTATCGCCCTGGATGTCGACCTTGCTGATTCTGCCCGCTTGGGCGTCGGACATAAACTGCGTATACGTTACGGTTTCAGACGATACCGCGCGACCATCGAACTGCTTGAACACGGTGAACAGCACCAGCGCTATCACCATCCATATCGCAACTTTGGAAAAAGAGTTGTTCAAAGCCAACCTCCTACTTGTGACCTCGACCTGTAAGCGCCACCCCGCATACGGCAGCCAAACAAGTAATGTAATGGTTCATTCTAACCCGATAGAACGATCGACGCTTTGGTTTCGGGGCGCTTTCAGGCGCCTGCCCACCAGAAATGTTTCTGACGATTTATCCCGCGACGCCTTGGGTTTGCGTTCGACGACACGATGAAAACTTCCCTTGAACATTTCTACAATCTGGCTGAAGCCACTGCCATGGAACGCCTTGACAATCAGCGCGCCATCCGGCGCCAGGTGCTGGGACGCGAAGTCGAGGGCCAACTCGCAAACATGCTGAATGCGCGCGGCGTCCGCGAACTCCACTCCTGATAAATTGGGGGCCATGTCGGAAATCACAAGATCCACCGGCGCATCACCAACAATTTGTTGCAACTGCAGCAGGACATCGTCGTTGCGAAAGTCCCCCTGGATGAACTGCACACCTTCGATGTGCTCCATCGGCAGAAGATCCAGCGCAATGATGCGGCCTTCAATGACGCCGCCTTTCCCAAGCAGGCGCTCACGCGCCACCTGCGACCAGCTTCCAGGTGCCGAGCCCAGATCGACCACAGTATCGCCTTTGCGCATCAGCTTTTCGATATCCAGGATTTCAGACAGCTTGAAAGCAGCCCTGGCCCGGTAACCTTTCTGTTGCGCCATTTTCACATACGGGTCGTTTATATGCCGCTGAACCCACTCTTTGGAGAATTTTTTCTTGGCCATTCCCGTACAATCTCTATATGCCCAAACTCGAAATAACTTCACAAGAACGCAGCGCCCTGCGCGCTGCCGCCCACTCATTGAACCCCGTTGTCCTGATTGGCGACCGAGGGCTGACCGACGCCGTACTGAAAGAAATAGACCTTAACCTTGATGCCCATGGGCTGATCAAGGTAAAAATCAGTGGCGAAGAACGCACCGGGCGCGACGCCATTCTGGAAACCATCTGCGACTCGCTGTCGTGCGCCCCGGTGCACCACCTGGGCAAAACGCTTATTTTGTATCGCCCCGACCCGGCCAAACAACAGGCCCAGGCCGACGCGGCCAATGCCACGCGCGCATTGCGCAAGCCCACCGAACCCTACACCCCCAAGAAACAGGCGGCACTGGGCGAAAAACGCACCCGCAAAACCGACATTGCCGAGCGCGCCGCCCGCAAAACCGAGCGGCTGAAATCCGCCGCGCCCCGGGCTCGGCGAAGCAGCGCCGAGCCCATTCCGCAAGGCATACCACGCCGCGCTGGTAGCGCTCTTTCGCTACGCGCAGGCCGACGCGCTGCTGCCCGCGGGCCCAGGCGCTAGCCACACAGGCGCTAGCCACAGAAAGCATAAAAGCCCTACACCATAAGCGCGGGGCTTTTCAGTTGTATGCCGCACAGGGAAGGATTCTCCGTCAACCTGTCGGGCATTACTATTCAGCCGCTGGTATTTTACACGGACCCGCCTGGCCCGTACGAAAACAGCCGATTAAATGTAACGAACGTCCAGGACTTCATATTCGCGAATGCCGGCGGGCGCCTGCACCTCGACCACGTCGCCCGAGGTCTTGCCGATGAGCGCACGCGCCACAGGGCTGGAAACGGAAATGCGATTCGAACGAATGTCTGCTTCGACATCGCCCACGATCTGGTAGTGCACGCGTTCACCGGATTCAAGATCTTCAATTTCCACCGTCGCGCCAAATACGGCCTTGCCGTCGACGTCCAGCGCGGTAGGATCAATGATCTGGGCATTGGACAGCGTGCCTTCAAGTTCCTGGATGCGCCCTTCGACAAATGCCTGGCGTTCGCGCGCGGCATCGTATTCGGCGTTTTCTGATAAATCGCCCTGCGCACGCGCTTCAGCGATCGCGTTAATGACTTCTGGCCGTTCAACGGTTTTCAGTCGGTGTAGCTCTTTTTGCAAGCGTTCAGCGCCGCTCGCTGTCAACGGGATGGCAGCCATAGGTATTCCTGAGTCAAAAGTAAAAGACGCTCCGCACGAAGGAGCGCCTGAAAGTAATGGGGGTGGAACGACAGAACGCCGCCACCAGTCGTGGGAAACTAACCCAAAGGTTGTGTTTTTATCTTTTCAGCAACCAAGTCGTTAAAAGTTAGTTTTTCTAGTGCAACAATGTAAATCCCCGACTCAGTTTGACCCGGGGATGTGTCCTATTGTCGGCAAAGTTCAAGGAAAAAGCAAGCCCTGCCGCTTTGCGGTTTAGCGGGAAGACGCCGGCGTGGTCCTGCCCCGAAGCAGTGCATACAGGATTATGGCGCCAAAGGTGGCCGTGCCGATTCCATCGAGCTTGAAGGTGCCGAATTGAATCGAAAAATTACCTGCGCCGAGAATCAGGGTGACCGAAGCCACGATCAGGTTCCGGTTATCGCTGAAATCGACCTGATTCACTACCCAGATACGCGCCCCCGCGACGGCAATCAAACCGAAAACCACTATGGCCATGCCCCCCAGCACGGGGCCGGGAATGGTTTGAATCAGCGCACCGAACTTGGGCGAAAAGCCCAGGACAATCGCGATCAGCGCCGCCAGGACGAACACCAGAGTGGAGTAAATGCGGGTCACCGTCATGACACCAATGTTTTCCGCATAGGTTGTCACGCCCGTGCCGCCCACGGAACCGGCCAGCATGGTGGCCACCCCGTCACCGACAAAGGCGCGGCCCAGGTAAATATCCAGATTGCGTCCCGTCATGGCGCTGACCGCCTTGATGTGACCCAGGTTCTCGGCTACCAGAATAAGGGCGACGGGCGCAATGATGCCAATGGCCTGCGCTTCAAACACCGGCCCCTGGAAACTTGGCAACCCAAGCCAGGCGGCGGCAGCCACGCCACTGAAGTCGATTGGATCGCCCAGGCCCAGGCCGTTCGTCAGAACCGCATAAATGACGCAGGCGAAGAATAAGCCCACCAGGATCAGCAGACGTTGCGTGGTGCCTCGAGTGTAGACCGCTACACCCCCCACACAAAGCACCGTCATGAGCGCCATCAGGCCTTCGAATGTGGAACCGCCCATGGCGCCTTTCGCCGCAATCGGCGCCAGGTTCAGGCCAATCACCGCAACAACGGAACCCGTTACAACCGGCGGCATCCAGCGATCGATCCATGCTGCGCCATCGCCGGAACGCGCATTGATCCACCACACCACCAGCCCAATCAGCGTATAGGCCAGACCGCAAACAATGATGGCCCCCAGCGCGACGCCGATGTTTTCGTTCGGCCCCGCGCCCGCATAGCCCGTAACGGCAATGACCCCGCCAATGAAGGCAAAACTGGATCCCAGATAGCTGGGCACCCGCCCGCCGACAAAAAGGAAGAAAACCAGTGTCCCGATGCCTGACATCAAGATCGCCACATTGGTGTCGAAACCCATTAACAGGGGCGCCAGAATGGTGGAGCCGAACATGGCGACCACGTGCTGCGCGCCCATGGCAATGTTCTGCGGCCAGGACAGGCGTTCGTCGGGCTGCACCACAACGTTGTGTGCGCCACCCTGAACACGCCGCCAGCGGGGAAAGTAGGAGTCTGACATTTCGATGCCTTATAGTTTGTTGAAAAAGGTGGCGCGATAAGCCGGGCTAGCTTAAGGAAGCGTGCAGCTCCTGCAGGGAATACACCTTCAGACCCTCGCCCTCGTGCAGGTATTGCAAGCCCTCGACGGCGGCAATGGCTCCCGAGATCGTCGTAAAAAACGTCACCCCTTCCGCCAGCGCATTCGTGCGTATCATACGTGAATCGGCGATCGCATTGCGACGCTCTTCGACGGTGTTGATGACCATGGCGATTTCGTGGCTTTTGATCATGTCCACAATGTGCGGACGGCCTTCCGTAACTTTATTCACCACTTGCACCTTAAGCCCGGCCGCTTCCATGGCGGCGGCTGTCCCCCGGGTGGCCGCAATGGAAAACCCCAACGCAATAAGCCCGCGCGCAACCTCGACCGCCTTGGGCTTGTCTTGGTTGCGCACGCTGATGAAGGCCAGGCCCGAAGCCGGCAAACGCACGCTGGCGGCAAGCTGCGACTTGACGAAGGCTTCCCCGAAGCTTTCGCCCACACCCATGACTTCGCCGGTGGACTTCATTTCCGGCCCCAGGATGGTATCGACACCGGGGAATTTCACGAAAGGGAAAACCGCTTCTTTGACCGAGAAATAGGAAGGAACGACCTCTTTGACGACGCCTTGGTTCTTCAGGGTATTGCCCGCCATCACGCGGGCGGCGATCTTGGCCAGTTGCAAGCCGGTTGCCTTGGATACAAAGGGAACCGTACGCGACGCGCGAGGATTGACCTCGAGCACATAGACGTCGCCGTCCTGAATGGCGAACTGCACATTCATAAGGCCCTTGACGTTAAGCGCACGCGCCATCAGGCTTGTTTGGCGCTTGATTTCGTTGATGGCCTCCGGCGACAGCGAATGCGGCGGCAAGCTGCATGCCGAATCGCCCGAGTGCACGCCGGCCTGCTCGATATGCTCCATGACGCCGCCGATGAACACCTGCTCGCCGTCTGCAATGCAATCGACATCCACCTCGGTGGCGTTGTTCAGGAAGTGATCCAGAAGCACCGGCGAATCATTGCTGACCTTCACGGCTTCGCGCATATAGCGTTCGAGGTCTTGTTGTTCGTGCACGATCTCCATGGCCCGGCCGCCCAGCACATAGCTTGGACGCACAACCAACGGGTAACCGATTTCCGCGGCATGCGCCAGGGCCTCGCCCTCGGTGCGCGCGGTGCGATTCGGCGGCTGACGCAAGCCCAGCTTGTTCAGCAGTTTCTGGAAGCGTTCGCGATCTTCAGCCACATCGATGGATTCGGGGCTGGTGCCGATAATAGGCACGCCATTGGCTTCAAGCGCCCGCGCCAGCTTCAGCGGCGTCTGCCCGCCATACTGCACGATCATGCCGACCGGATTTTCCTTGTGGACGATCTCGAGTACATCTTCAAGCGTAAGAGGCTCGAAATATAGACGGTCGGACGTGTCGTAATCGGTGGACACGGTTTCGGGGTTGCAGTTGACCATGATGGTTTCGAAACCATCGTCGCGCAGGGCCAGCGCCGCATGCACGCAGCAGTAGTCGAACTCGATCCCCTGGCCGATACGGTTGGGGCCGCCGCCCAGCACAATGATCTTGCGCTTGTCGGTGGGCGCGGCCTCGCACTCGTCCTCGTAGGTGGAGTACATATAGGCCGTCTTGGTGGGGAATTCAGCCGCGCAGGTGTCGACCCGCTTGTAAACTGGCCGGACACCCAACTGGTGGCGCAGCTTGCGCACCTCGGCCTCGGAAGTGTCGAGCAAGAACGCCAGGCGCCGGTCGGAAAATCCGCGGCGCTTCAGTTGCCAGACTGTCTCGCGGTCGAGTTCGGCCAGCGTATGCTGTTCAAGCGCCAGCTCGAGATCGACGATCTCTTTGATCTGTGCGAGGAACCAGGGATCGATGGCCGTCAGGCCATGCACTTCTTCCAGCGTGAAACCTTGAGCGAAGGCGTCGCCCACATACCAGATGCGCTCCGGGCCCGGCTCGCCCAGTTCCACCTGGAGCTTTTCACGGTCGGTGGTTTTCTGATTCAGCCCGTCGACGCCCACCTCGAGCCCGCGCAAGGCCTTCTGGAAAGACTCCTGGAAGGTACGGCCGATGGCCATGACTTCGCCCACGGATTTCATCTGCGTGGTGAGACGCGAGTCGGCTTGGGGGAATTTTTCGAAGGCGAAACGCGGCACCTTGGTGACGACGTAATCGATGGAAGGCTCGAATGAAGCGGGTGTGGCGCCGCCCGTGATCTCGTTCTGGAGCTCGTCCAGCGTATAACCCACAGCCAGCCGCGCAGCGACCTTGGCAATGGGAAAACCTGTTGCCTTGGATGCCAGGGCGGATGATCGCGACACCCTGGGGTTCATTTCGATGACGATCATGCGGCCATTGGCCGGATTGACTGCAAATTGAACGTTGGATCCACCCGTATCGACACCGATTTCACGCAGCACCGCAATCGAGGCATTGCGCATGATTTGATATTCTTTGTCGGTAAGCGTCTGCGCGGGTGCCACGGTAATGGAGTCGCCGGTATGCACGCCCATGGGGTCCAGGTTTTCGATGGAACAAACGATAATGCAGTTGTCCGCGCAATCGCGCACGACCTCCATCTCGAACTCTTTCCAGCCCAATAGAGACTCTTCAATCAGCAACTCGTTGGTGGGCGAGGCTTCCAGGCCGCGCCGGCAAATGGATTCGAATTCTTCCGGGTTGTAGGCAATGCCGCCCCCGGTGCCGCCCATGGTGAAACTGGGGCGAATGACAACCGGAAAACCGGCGGCATTGGCCTCTTCGGCAATGCGGCGCTGCACGGCCCAGGCTTCATCCATGGAGTGCGCCACGCCCGACTTTGCGGATTCGAGCCCGATGGCCGTCATGGCTTGCTTGAATTTCTGCCGGTCCTCCGCCTTGTCGATGGCCTCGGCGTTCGCGCCGATCATCTCGACGCCGTGCTTGGCCAGCACACCGCGGCTAGCAAGATCCAGCGCGCAGTTCAGCGCGGTCTGGCCACCCATGGTTGGCAACAAGGCATCGGGCTTTTCACGCTCGATGATTTTCTCGACCGCTTCCCAGGTAATGGGTTCGATATAGGTGACATCGGCCGTTTCCGGATCGGTCATGATGGTGGCCGGATTGCTGTTGACCAGGATGGTCCGATAGCCTTCGGCCTTCAAGGCCTTGCACGCCTGGGCGCCCGAATAGTCGAATTCGCACGCTTGCCCGATGATGATCGGGCCGGCGCCAATGATGAGAATGCTTTTTATGTCTGTACGCTTTGGCATAGTGTGCTGGTTTATTTATTGCCGGCCATAAGGCTGATGAATTTGTCGAAGAGCACAACAATGTCGTGCGGGCCCGGGCTTGCTTCAGGATGGCCCTGGAAGCAAAATGCCGGGCTGTCGGTAAGCTCGAAGCCTTGCAGAGTGCCATCGAACAGCGACACATGAGTGACGCGGGCATTGGCGGGCAGACTCTCGCCATCGACGTTGAAGCCGTGATTCTGGCTGGTAATGAACACGCGGCCGGTTTCCAGTTCTTGAACCGGATGATTGGCGCCGTGGTGGCCTGTTTTCATTTTGGCGGTGCGCCCTCCGACAGCCAGGCCAATGATTTGCTGGCCCAGACAAATGCCAAAGGTTGGTATTTTGCGCTGGATGGCTGCGCGTGCCGTTTCGATGGCGTAATCGCAGGGTTCGGGATCGCCCGGCCCGTTGGACAGGAAAATACCATCGGGCTTCAACGCCAGGACGTCATCGACGGGGGTTTGGGCGGGAACAACGGTGATGCGACAGCCGCGGTCTGCCAGCAGACGCAAAATATTGGCCTTGATGCCAAAATCGTAGGCTACGACATGGTACGCGCCCCTGCCCAACTGCCTGAACCCCTTGCCCAATTGCCAGGTGCCTTCCGTCCATTCTTCCGACTTGGGGGTGGTAACCGTGCGCGCCAGGTCTTGGCCGGATATGCCGGCAAACTCGCGCGCCAGATGCAGGGCCTTCTCGGCGTCGGAGTCGACCAGAATGCACGCGCCCTGCGCACCGCTATCGCGCAAGATGCGCGTGAGTTTGCGCGTATCGACCCCCGAAATGGCAACAATGCCTTGGGATTTCAGGTACTCGGGCAGCGACTGGGTGGCGCGAAAACTGGACACTCGTGAAGCGCAATCGCGCACCACCAGGCCGGCAGCATAGATTTTCTTGGATTCGACATCTTCGGCATTGATGCCGGTGTTGCCGATATGCGGATAGGTAAGCGTAACGATCTGGCCGCTATAACTGGGATCGGTCAGGATTTCCTGATAGCCCGTCATGGCGGTGTTAAATACAACCTCGGCGACGGTGTGTCCATCGGCGCCGATAGAGACACCCTTGAAGATGGTACCGTCCGCCAAAGCTAGAATTGCAGGAGGTGTCTGATCAGACCCCTCTGGATAGAGTGACGGCAGCACGATAAACCCCAGTTGTAAAGTCAGTAAGTAAACCTTGGAATTATACCTTGAGATGCGATCCAGCCAGACGCCCGGGTAGCCATCCAGTACTATATGGGCATATTTTCAACAACTGCCTGCTACGGATTTCCCCAAGATGCCCACCCAGCTTGACCTTTTGCGCGAATACACCACCGTTGTCGCCGACACAGGCGACTTTGAAGCCTTGCGCGAACTACGTCCAACCGACGCAACGACCAACCCTTCCCTTATCTTGAAGGCTGTCCAGCAAGAAGCCTATCGCCCTCTGGTCGATGCAATCGTCTCCAGGAATCCACGCGCCCCCCTGGCCGAATTGGTTGACCGGCTGCTGGTCATGTTTGGCAAGAAAATCCTGGAAGTCATCCCCGGCCGGGTATCAACCGAGGTTGATGCCCGCCTTTCGTTCGATACCCAGGCCACCATACAACGCGCGCACCAGTTGATCGAACTGTACCGCTTGGCCGGCATTCCTCGCGAACGCATCCTGATCAAAATTGCCTCTACCTGGGAAGGCATCCAGGCAGCGCGTGTGCTACAGACCGAGGGCATTGCCTGCAACCTGACCTTGCTGTTCTCTTTGGAGCAGGCCGCCGCCTGCGCCGAAGCCAAGGTGCAACTGATTTCACCCTTCGTCGGCCGTATCTACGATTGGTATAAAAAATCAGCCGGCGACCAGTGGGACGAAGCGGCGAATGCCGGTGAAAACGATCCGGGGGTCAAGTCTGTCAGCCAGATCTACCATTACTACAAGGCGCATGGCATACCCACCGAAATCATGGGGGCCAGTTTCCGCAATATCGGACAGATCCGCGCGCTCGCGGGCTGCGATCTTCTAACCATCAGCCCCGAGCTGCTTAAGCAACTGGCCTCCAGCACCGAGCCGCTTGAACGCCGGCTGGATCCCCGCACTGCGGCGCAGAACCCGCCGGCCCGGCTTCCCGTTGACGAAGTGTCTTTTCGCACCGGCCTGAACCAAAACGCCATGGCCAGCGATAAGTTGTCCGAGGGTATACGGGTTTTCGTGGCTGACGCCATCAAGCTGGACGACATCGTGGAAAAGGCGCGCCTCGGCTAGCCCTCAAGGCGTCAAGGGCGTCTGCGTGCCTGAAGCGCCACTTGATTGATCGGACTTGCAAGCGTCCATGGGGCCGCGCATCAGGTGCTGCGGCGCTCCATCAGCGCCCAGGCGATCGTGCCGGCATCGACATATTCAAGCTCGCTGCCCGCCGGCACCCCGCGCGCCAGACGGGTGACAGTCAGACCCTTGGCGCGCAGTATCTCTGACAGATAGTGGGCGGTGGTCTCGCCCTCGGCAGTGAAATTGGTTGCCAGCACCACTTCGCGCACCTGGCCATCCGAGGCCCTGCGCAAAAGTCGGTCGAACTGCAATTCGCCGGGCCCGACCCCCTCCAGCGGCGCCAACCGGCCCATCAGCACATAATACAAGCCTTTGTATCCATGGCTGGATTCAATGGTGTTCTGGTCAGCCGGTGTTTCCACCACACACAGCAGCGACTCATCGCGCTTCGGGTTTGCGCACGTGGCGCAGACGTCGTCTTCGGTGAAGCTATTGCAACGGATGCAATGTTGCAGGCAGTCGGTTGCGCTGGACAAGGCATGCGCCAGCCGCCGCGCGCCCCCGACATCATGCTGCAGCAAATGATAAGCCATGCGCCTGGCCGAACGGACGCCTACGCCGGGCAAGCGGCGCAACGCGTCGATCAGTGCCCTAAGCGGCTCGGGTTCAGGCAAGGGCGCTTCCATTAGAACGGCAGCTTCATTCCGGGGGGCAAAGGCAGGCCGGCAGTGACGGCCGACATTTTCTCTTGAGAGGTCTCTTCAGCCTTGCGCAAGGCATCGTTGAACGCCGCAGCGACTAGGTCTTCGAGCATGTCCTTGTCGTCGGCCAGAAGGCTAGGGTCGATGGTCACGCGCTTGACGTCGTTGCGGCAACTCATGGACACTTTGACCAGCCCGCCACCGGATGCACCCTCGACAACGATGTCAGCCAAGGCGTCCTGCGCCTTCTTCATGTTTTCCTGCATTTGTTGCGCCTGGCGCATCAAACCGGCGATCTGTCCTTTCATCATATTGATTTCGTCCTGAACTTAAGAAAAAAGAAAATTGCGCGGGCGAAAACCACATACCTTGGCAAGCCGTCCCACACATTGAATGAACTTGCTCGAATCCCCAAAATGGCCCACTAGGCCGCCTGGGGAGCGGCCCGCACGGAACCCGGGAGCACATGCGCATCGAATTCGTTAATAAGCGTTTGCACAAAAGCATCTTCGTGAACGGCCTGCTCGGCGCGAACTTGCCGCTGCTGCATTTCGGCCAGATGCACGGCATGGGCGGTCTCGTCGCCCGTGGCGCCGAAATCGACGTCTAGCGTCACAACCGTCCCGAAATGCTCGGACAGCAGTGTACACAAGCGGGCCTTGCCCGCGCTCTGCGCCAGGGTCTTGACCGCCACGCGAAGCATGATCCGGTCGTCGCGAACACCCACCCATTCACTTTGCCTGGCCAGTTCGGCAGCTAGTCCGGAGGCCGGCAATTGGGCAGCCAGCGCCGGCCAAGCCGAAGATGTCATATCGCGCAGCCGCGGTGATTTGATCTTCTTGCGCTGCGGAGCAAAGGCGGGCGCGGCAAGATCGTCGGGCACCGGCAAGGTGGCAAATTCGTCGGAGTCATCAGCGGGCGGCATGCCATCGGCCTGTGGCGCATCTTGATCCGGGTAGTCGTCGTAGGGGATGAAGTTGGCCGCATCGTCGGTGTCCGGCGGGATATCTTCCCAGGCGGGAACATCGTCGGCGGCAATGGCGGCCAGCCCTTGATCATCGGCGCTAACAGCTACCTGGCCCTTATCCGTGGCGGCAACAGCTGCCCGATCCTTGCCCGATGATGCGCCATTGCCTTGAGCACCTGCCGTCGGCACCGGCTCGGTCGCAGTCGCAGTCGCAGTCGCAGTCGCAGTCGCAGACTCAGCGACAGACTCAGACGCTATGGTCGGCGATGCCGTTGAAGCGGGCTGGATGCCCATCGGGCCGGCGGCGGCGGCCTTGACGGCGCTCGCCGAAGCCTCGGACGACGAGCCCATTGCTGTCGGCTCTGAGTCTGTTTCGGCCATGGCTGCAGGCGAAGCCTCGGGCGACGATTCAAGCATTGCCGAATCGGTGCTCGTGTCGGCCTTGGCTTTGCTTCCCGGCGGTGGCGGCTGTTGCGGAGCAAGCGCCAGCATGCGCAGGCAGGCCATGACAAAGCCGGCGTATTCATCGGGCGCGAGCGCGAGTTCGTTGCGACTATGCACCGCTACGGTGTAGAACAACTGCACCAGGTCGGGATGCAGCAAGCCGGCAAGTTCGACAATGTCTTGCGCAGCAGGGTCTTCGGCAGGAAGCGAGCCCGGAACACGCTGCTCGATCGCCACTCGCGACAACAGGACGGCAAGGTCGGCCAGCGCTCCCGAATACGACAGCCCGCGCGTTGCAAGCTCGTCGGCCACTTTCAGGACTTCGGTGGCGCTACCCTGCGACAAGGCGATCAACAGCCTTGAAAGATAGCGCTGGTCGATGGTGCCCAGCATGCCTTGCAACGCTTCGGTGGTAAGGTCGCCGGCGCTGTAGGCAATGGCCTGATCGGTCAGGGAAAGCGCATCGCGCATGGAGCCGGAGGCCGCCTGGGCAATGAGCCTGAGGGCGGGTGTTTGAAAACTGATTTCTTCCTGCCCAAGCACTAATTCCAGATGCCCGACGATGGATTCGGCGGTCATCTGCTTAAGATTGAATTGCAGGCAGCGCGACAGCACAGTCACCGGGATTTTCTGCGGATCGGTGGTTGCCAGGATGAACTTGACATGAGGCGGCGGTTCTTCCAGCGTTTTCAGCATCGCATTGAACGCATGCCCGGTCAGCATGTGCACCTCGTCGATCATGTACACCTTGAATCGGCCCGCGCTTGGCGCATACACGGCCTGCTCAAGCAGTTGGGTCATTTCGTCGACGCCCCGGTTCGAGGCAGCATCAAGTTCCAGATAATCTACGAAGCGCCCCGCATCGATTTCGGTACAGGCCTGGCAAACACCGCAAGGCGTGGCGGTGATGCCGGTTTCGCAGTTAAGCGACTTGGCCAAAATACGCGACAAGGTGGTCTTTCCGACCCCACGCGTGCCGGTGAACAGCCAGGCGTGGTGCAGCCTTTGGGTGGATAGCGCATGGGTCAGCGCACGGACCACATGATCCTGGCCAATAAGGGTGTCAAACGAACGTGGCCGCCATTTACGCGCCAGCACCAGATAAGTCATGCGGGAAACACACCTGAATACAGCAGTGGATAAACAAAAAGTTTACCGGATTCATCACCGCTTGGGGTTATCGGCACGAAAGAAATGAAAGAAGGAGGCGAGCCTGACTTCGGCACTGCTTCTGCACGGCTGTGGCTGCTTCGTTCCCGACCTGACCAGATTGACCGCCGAACCATGCGAAGGGGCCCGCCAGCCGACAGTTTAACAGGAGTTCCGCCTTGCATGTCCACGCAGGCCAGCCCACCCGCCATAGCCCGACTGCCAGGACGGCCCGTGCACATGAACGTACGGACTCAGCCACGCTACTCTTGCCCGGTTTCGACCCAGAGATCCACCCTTGGAAAATACAGGGCGCCCCGGGCCGAACGGCCGTCCAGCGCCGCGACATGCCGGCAATAGCGATCCAGTTGGGCGCCGTGACGCTCGCGCATGCGGTGCGCGAAGGCCTCCACCGATTCGCCCTGGCCCGGCACACCGGTTTTGTAATCAACAACCAACCAGCCCGACTCATCCGAAATGGCCAGATCAATGACCGAGACGCGCCCCGTGATATCCAGCAGCGACCACTCCCGATAGGCCCGGGCAACCTGCAATAGCCACCGCCCCCGGGCACTGCTCAACGTGGCCGCCAGTGTTTCCACAACCGTTTGCGTGGCCTCGGCCAACACCTGGCCCACCAGGCCGGCACGGCTCAGTTGCAAATGCACCAGGCCAGCGTTTTCTTGCATGCGTTCGGCAGGCCAGTGCTCGATTCCATCCTTGCCCATACGCTCCAGCCAGGCGTGCGCCACCGTGCCGATCACCGCCTCGACCCCCGTTTGTTCGGTCCAGCGCCAAACCACACCGTCTTCAGCAAAGGACGGTGACTCAAGATGGCTTGGCAAGCTATCAAGGGCCAGGCGCATCAGCGGTGTGGCGTCCATGCTCGACGCGTCTTGCTCTTCCCCCTGGACAACTTCGGCCAGGGAAGGCGGCTGGGGCTGCTGGATGAATGGCCAAAGCCGGCCCAGCAAACTGGAAGGCGGCGGCGGTTTGGGCACACCTTGGTCGTCAAGCATGATGTCAGCGATGAGATGGAGTTGCTCCCGCGCCCGGGTGACCGCTACATACAATAGCCGGTCCACTTCGAAGGCGGCGCGCTTTTTGTCGCGCTCGGCCAGATACTTGCCAACCGCATCGACCTGATTGGCGCTGCGTGGCTTGATGGGCCCCAACAGCAACCTGCCCTCGGTTTGCTCTATCCGTACGAGCGGCTCCTGATCCGTTTGGGACTTACGCTGCAACCCCATAAGAATAACGGTGTCGAACTGAAGGCCTTTGGACTTGTGGATCGTCATGACCTCGACGGCGTGTCCCGTACTATTGGGCGCAGCGTACAAGCGGCCCAATTGATCGTCCAGCTCGACCGGATCAAGGGCGCCGTATGGCGCCAGTTTTTCGATGAGGCGAAACAGGCTTTCAGCGTCGGCGTGGTCTGCCGCGTCGGGGTAGGCCGCGAAACCGCCCAGCCGCTCCCAACATTCTTGCACCCAGGCGGCAAAGGGAATGGCGCCGGCCTGGTTACGTTCGTCCAGCAACACTGCCGCGGCGTGGCGCAAGCGCCTGGCTTCGTCTTCGGGTAGAACAGCAGAGGGTCCCAACTGCCCCTCCAGCCAGGCCGTGATCATGGAAGGCACGCTGGCATGCAGATCATGTCCGAATACCGCATGCAGACTGTTTAATGTGAGTCCGCACACGGGCGACCGAAGCAAGGACAACCAGGCCAGGCGATCACCCGGGTGCGCCAGGGCACGCGCCAACTGGACCAGGTCGCTAATCATTTGCCGTGACTTCAGCGACTCCAGCTCGACGGCCCGGCACAGAATACCCTCTTGGCCCAGCCGCCTGACCACATCCCCCAAGTGCCCGCGCGCCCTGACCAGAATGGCCACCGGGTGCTCACTGCCTGGATGCCGTTGCAAAGCGTCGCGCGCCAGTTGCACAGCAATGGCTTGCTCCGTCTGTCGTGATCCAGACGCCTGATCCTGCTCGAGTCGCCATACAGGATGCAGCTCCACGCCCAGCCCCGGCACGCTGTCGTGATACGCCACCGCCCTGCTGTACGTGATGGCCCCCATCGCCGCATGAGACACCGGCGGAAACAAAGGCTCAAAGACTTGATTGACCCAATCCACCACATGCGCCTGAGAGCGAAAATTGTCGGTCAGCGCAAGCGTTGTCAGCGGAATGCCACCCAGGCCTTCCGCCTGCACTTTCAAGAACAAGCCCACCTCGGCTTTGCGAAACCGATAGATGGATTGCATGGGGTCGCCGACCAAGAACAAGGTGCGCCCATCATCCGGCATCCAGCCGGCAGTCAGTTGTTCCAGCAAGCGGATCTGCGATTGGCTGGTGTCCTGAAACTCGTCGACCAGAAGGTGACGGATGGAGGCATCCAGAGCCAGTAGCAAGTCGGTGGGTTGATCCGGCGTGCCCAGCGCCCGGGTGGCGCGTAGTGCAATCTCGATAAAATCAACTTCGCTTTTCTCGGCAAAGCGCAAGGCCAACTGCGCCGTCGCCACCCACAACACCTTGACCAAATCCTTCAGGACATCCAATTGACCTTCGCCATAGCCCAGTGCCGGCGCATGACGAATGTCGGCAAGTGCCGACACCCAGGGAGCAGTGTCGTCGTGACGCGCCAGCCATTGGGCAAACGCCTCTTTGTGCGCCGACTTCGCGTCGAAGCCCTCTGCCACCGTAAGACGCCGACGCAGCGAACCGCCCCGCGTCAGCATGGCATCAGCCAGACACTGCCATTGAGGCAGATCGTCAAAATCGACGCCCAGGGGCCGGCCATCCCAGCCCAATAGCGCCCGCAGGTCAAGCTTGCCCTTGGCCGAGTCTTGCAGTGCCTGCGCCGCCTTGCTCAGTGGCCCGGCAAGCTCGTCGGCCCAACCCAAAGGCATCAGTTGCGCAAGACTGTGCAGATCGTCCTGGACGGCCTCCCGCAGGTTGACCAGCAATTGCCCGGCATCACTGCCCGAGCCAAGAATGGGCAGCCATTGGTCGCGGCTGCCCAGCATGCTGGCAATCAGTGCCTGGGCGGCACGCGTATCGACATCCATATGCTCCAGAAAGCCCGCCACTTCGCTCATGTCGTCGGCCAGGGCCAACGTGGCGCGCGCCGCCGCATTGTAGTGATCTCCCGCGCTGTCGGTGACCGCCGGCAAACCGCCCAAGGCGCTTAGCCAGGGCATGCCGCGCACCAGCCAGGAACAGAACGAATCGATTGTCCGTATGCTCAGGCGGGCAGGATAATCCAGAAGGTTCCAACCCAGCTCGGCATCGCGGTCCATGGCCCGCCTGGCCAGTCGCCAACTATTTTTCTTGTGCGCCTCGTGGGGCTCGGCTTCCTGGCTGCTACGCAGCTTGCCCAACACTCGGCCATGCATCTCGGAAGCCGCCTTGCGAGTAAAGGTAATGGCAACGATTTCCTCGGGTCGATTGACCGTGGCCAGCAGCGCCAGGATCCGGTCAGTCAGCAGTTCGGTCTTGCCGGACCCGGCCGGCGCCTGAATCAAAAAAGAACGGGTTGGATCGACGGCGGCCTGGCGAACCTCGGCATCGGTTGGCGGCTTAATCGTCGACATTGTCGTGCTCCTGGTGAAGGGGCCATTGTTCGAGCCGTAGAAACGGCAGCACGTCGCAGTAATCCAGATCGCCGGCACGCAATGAACTGTTTGCGGCATGCCCCTGGACATACTCGGACGCCAACTTTGCTATGGTGTCGCGCCACCGCGCCATGAGGTCGCCCCAGGAGCCTCCTGCAAACATAGGCCAGTCGGCCACCGAAGCCAGGCCCCCAAACCCGTAATCGCCATCGGCCAAGCCTTTAACTGCTACCTCGCGCGCATGCAGTCTAGCAATGACCAGAGCCGCGACCGGTGTGTCGGCGGCGGCCAGCACGGAGGCATAGAACGGTAATTGCAAGCCAATGGGACGCTCACGCATCCAGTCGGGTTTGGGGTCCAGCTTGCCGGCTCCGGTTTTGTAATCCAACACGGCCAGGCGGCCATCATTCAGTTGATCGATACGATCAAGACGCACCGACAGTTCCAGGGACTGATAGCGCCATTGCATGGTCTGCTCGACTGCGTGAATGCTGAACGGCTCACGTTTCAGCTCCAGCAGCAGCCACTCATGGAGCACCCGCTGCGCCCTTTCCTGTTCGAGAGACTGCAAGACATCCCCATAGTCCTGCAGACATTCTTGGCTTGCCGTCGCCACAGCGTCGTGGATAAGGGCGTCCAATTGCCCAGCGTCAACGCTGCGACGCAAGGCCTCTTGGCCGTCTAGCGCCGTCCAGACGTGCTCCATGCATCGATGCAAGAAAATGCCGCGTGCATTTTGATCGGCCAGTTCGGCGTAATCGCTCATGCGCTTTGCGCCAAGACGATACTTGACGAAGGCCCACAGAGGATTGCGCGCCTGTGTGTCGATGACGCCCAAGCCTCCGTGTGTGGTGGCTCCTGCGGGCAGCGGTGGCCCCCGATCGTCCAGGAGATACTCGCGCCGTGCTTCAAGGGGCGGCCTGGCCACAGGTGCCTCGTCGACCGCTTCAATGGCCATGATGCAAGGGCTGGGCCGGCGCTCGGTCTCGCCATCGCGCAGGGCGTGGCTGACGATAATATCGTCGGCAATACCCATAAGGGACGTGAACAGGCTCTGCGCCCACGACAACTCTCGATCAGGCGTAGCGCGTGGCGCATTCGCGCGGCGCAGCGTCGCCATGGGAATCAAGGGGTTGGGCTTGGGCGCAGCCGGCAGGACGTCGTCGGTAAGGCCCAGGAGCCAGGCGCCATCCCAACGGCCGCCTTCGGCTTCCAGGAAACCCAGGATATCCAGGCGGGCCGCTGGGTCGCGCTGGGGTTGGAACATGGTGTGATTGGCCAACCTGCGCAACATAGCGACCGCTCCGACAAAGCCGATGCGACCCAACACCACATACTGCTGCTCCAACCGCACCAAGAGCCGGTCGAAGGCTTCCATGACTTGATAACCGTGGCTGTCCAGAGCAGTGGGCCCCGGATACCCCAGCAACTGCAGCCAACGTCGAATGCGCGCGACCCAGACGTCAATGGTCGCGGCTTGGGAATCGCCCACGGCGTCGTCGAAACACTGTGCCCATGCATGCGCCAGCGACGGCGTAAAGCGGGATAACTGTTGGGCAAAGCCGCCTGCGGAAACAACCACCACCGCGTGAGCCCGCCAGTGCGCGTCAATCTGCGCCCGCCCCGAGGCTTCCAGTGCGCCCCCCTGGCAATGCCCTGCCAGTAAGGCAGCCCCGGCAGCTCGCGGCTCACAGCGCTTGTGAATCGTCAGCTCAGCCAATACCGTCAGCCAAGCCAGGCCGGCCCTTACTGCCGGCCAGTCGGACAGCGGACGCGCAACCGCCATGTTATAAGGCATCGCCGTTGCGGTCCCCTCGCCCGACAACGCTTCTCGCAATACGCGATGGGCCAGCACCACGGAGCCTTCCAGGCTGGACGCCACAATGGCATAGCGCCCCTTGGGATTGGCTTGCAGCCGCGTTGCCGCCCACTGTGCCGCAAGCCGCCACTCTTGGTCGGGATCGGGCGCCTTGACGCGCTGTGTGGAGCGCGCAGGCCGTTGAGCATGCTGCAAGGCCTTCAACACCACGCCGCGCTGAACAAGCGAATCCAGAACAGCGCCAAGCCGGGGGGAAATTTCGTTGAAGCCGGCCAGCACGATGGTATGAAAGGGGAGATCAAGCCGGCCTTCGATCAGGCTTGCGCATACTCGGTCGAACGACTGATTGCCATCGTCTGCATCCAGAGCTTTCAAGGCGTCATGGTACGCGTCGCGCCACATCTGGAAGCGCTGATAGTCGCTGGTTTGCTCATGCTCGTGGACCACCAGATCCCACTCGGAGATCAAGCGGTCGGCTTCGATCGCCAGGCGCGCCGCCTGGCCGACATCCAGCAGCACTTCGTCTGTTTCAATGGCTTCGATCACGCGTTGCCAGAGGCACTGCGCTCCGAACGCATCCAACGCATGCGAGGGCAGACCGCTGCCTTGCATGAACGCCAACTGCCCCGCCATTTGTTGGAACCAGGCGCTGATCGGCAAGATCTCGGGCAAGGCCATTACCTGGCGCTGTTCGTTCAAGCCCGCGGACAAGTCGGCAAGAATACGCCGCGCATACCGGTTATTGACGGTCAGCACTAAGGCCCCCGAACTATCCAAACCGGAAAGCTCGGCCAACATCAGTGGTGTGAAAGTGGAGTTCATGCGACAGGAGAGGTAAAGTTCAATGCACGAGTTTACTAAAATGGTTTTCGTATAAGGACCAAGTTAACCCTTAGGCCCGATACCATCCACCCTTGCTTTGGAGGCATTGCTTGACCTTCGCTCCCCCCGCTTCCATTGACACCTTCCTGGATGCCATCTGGCTCGAAGACGGGCTCGCTCACAACACCTTATCTGCGTATCGACGCGACCTGAGCGCCTTCGCGCAATGGCTGTTCGCAACGCACAAGAAAGAACTGGACCAGGCTGGCGCCGCCGATATCCAGGAATGGTTTGCGGCGCGGCATGCCAGCTCCAAAGCCACCACCGCCAATCGCCGTCTGGCCGCGCTGAAACGCTATTATCTGTGGGCGCAACGCCAGGGACGGGTGCCAACCGATCCCTGTCTGACGTTACGGGCCGCCAAGCAGGCCGCTCGCTTTCCCAAGACCTTGTCCGAAAACCAAGTGGATGATCTTCTGCAGGCGCCGGATGTCGCTACGTCTATCGGGCTACGCGATCGCGCCATGCTGGAAACCCTGTACGCAACCGGCCTCAGGGTATCGGAACTGATCGACTTGAATCTCCTGGATGTCAATCTTGACGAAGGCGTGGTGCGGGTGAACCTGGGCAAAGGCGGCAAAGACCGGTTGGTGCCGCTGGGCGCCGAAGCCATTCACTGGATACAGCGCTATTTATCCCAGGCGCGCGGCACGCTGATCGGCTCACGTCAATGCGATGCCTTGTTCGTTACGGCGCGGGCGGCCGCCATGACCCGCCAGTCGTTCTGGCTGATCGTCAAGAAATACGCGCTTGCGGCGGATATACACGTGCCCTTGTCGCCGCACGTGGTGCGCCACGCATTCGCCACCCACCTGCTGAATCACGGCGCCGACTTGCGCGTCGTGCAGATGCTGTTGGGCCACGCCGACATTTCCACTACCCAGATCTACACCCATGTCGCACGAGAGCGCTTGAAAACGCTGCATGCACGGCATCATCCTCGGGGATGACGGCGTTTCCAGCCGGCGAACGCGTCAGGGAAGCTTCTTTGATATGTGCTTGTGTGCTGCCTTACAACGGCGGAACGCCGTAGTCTTCCAATCGCTGCCCCACGGAATCGGCCCAAGCCTGGGCAATTTTTTCCGCCGTCCAGCCCCCTTCACAATAGGCCGTACGCACCTCCCGGGGGTGGCTCCATAACGCCAGCTTGTCGCCTCCCAACCCGATGCACTGGCCGGTAATGTGGGCGGCAGCCTGCGAAGCCAGAAAGACAAACAACGGCGCCACATCGTCGGGCATACCCATGCCCATACCCATGCGCAACTCGGGGGGCAAGTCCTTGCCTTGTTCAACGAGTTCAACATAAGGCTTCATGGCGGGAATGGAGGCGACCATTTGGGTGAATGCAGTCGGCAGCACGGCATTCACGGTCACGTCGAAGCGTGCGCATTCCAGCGCCCAGGTGCGCGCAAAGGCGGCAATGCCGGCTTTGGCGGCGGCGTAATTGGTTTGGCCGAAGTTGCCACGCTGACCGGCGAGCGACGAAAGCAGAATCAAACGCCCTCCTTCGCCCTGCTGACGAAAATGTCGCACAGCCGCCCGAGCACACGTGAACGTGCCGCGCAAATGCGTGTGAATTACCTGATCGAAATCATCGTCCGTCATGTTCCACAGTACTTTGTCACGCAAAATTCCTGCGTTTGCGCACATGATGTCCAGGCGACCAAATTGCGACACGGCATGCTCAACGCATTGCTCTGCCGCCAGCGTCGACCCGATGGGCGCGGTCAACCCCACAGCCCGGCCACCCTGGCCGTTAATAGAGGCCACGGCCTGTTCAATGGCCGCTTCGTCGACATCATTCACCACCACGGCCGCCCCTGCCCTGGCCAGCGCTTGGGAGACCGCCAGACCCAGACCACGACCGCCCCCTGTCACCACGGCGACTTTTCCGTTCAGCTCTATCATTGCGCTATTTTCCCAGGTAGACGGGCGCGCGACGTTCCATGAAGGCGCGCGGCCCTTCCTTTGCATCATCGGTGCCCATGATTCGGTGGTAGGCCGCCGCTTCCAACTCAAAACCTTCCTGGGTGGGGCGGCCCATGGCGGCAATGGCGGTTCTCTTGACTTCCCGCACCGCCAGTGGACCATTGGCTGCAATCCGGGCCGCCAGTTTTCGGGCCAAGGGCAGTACTTCGTCCGTCGGCGTCACATAATTGACCAACCCCATTGCCAGGGCCTGCTGAGCATCGATCGCTTCGCCCGTCAGCATCAGCTCCATGGCCTTGCTGTACGGAATCTGCGAGGGCAAACGCGTGAGCGAGCCCGCAAAGGGGATCAAGCCGCGCTGCACTTCCGGCCAGGCAAAGCGCGCATCCTGCGATGCAATGCGGATGTCGGTGGCCAACAGCAATTCGGCGCCGGCGGCCACGCAAATGCCGTGGACCGCGGCGATAAGCGGCTTGGTCGGCGTGAATTTGCACAAGCTGGAAACCTGCATGACACAGGGGTCGTTCAGCAAGCGCCGATCCCAGTCGTCTTCCGGTTCTCGTGCACCAGTCAGCAAGGGCAAGGTCTTGCCCAGGTCGCCGCCCGCACAAAAAGCGCGCAGGCCTGCACCTGACAGTATCGCAACGCGCAGCGCATCGTCCGCTTCGAAATCCAGCAAGGCATCCGCAAACCGGCACAGCATTTCGGGACTTAAGGCGTTGTGCGCCTCGGGCCGGTTGAATGTGAATTCGGCAATGTGCCCACGCTTTTCGTACTGCAACACATGCGACATGAATCAAGATCCTTGGTTCGTCAGGCCTTCGTCGGCCTTGAGTCGCTCCAGCACCAGCTTGCGCAACTCGTTCTTTTGAACTTTACCACTGGCGGTCAGCGGCAGATCGTCCAGGAACACGAAATACTTGGGTACTTTGTGTCGGCTGATATGACTGCGGCAATACTGGCGCTTTCGCCCGGTTAGGCATTAATTTCAAGAACCAATTGTTCGCGCAACGTGCCAATTTTAGGGACGATACCTAAGCAGCACCAGCACAACTCCCGCTGCGGTGTGTCGGGAAACCGAAGAATGTGACTGCAGCGGATACTTGCGTCGTGATGACGCGTCTGATTCGTGTCGAGCACTGAATGCGGCCTGCCGCAGCAGATGCTGCTGGCCAAAGACGTCATTATTAAACTAGACGTGACAATTTATTATTGACATCCTGCAGTTTTCGGGAGCATGATCGAAAAGAGCTAGGCAGCTCGTTTTGTAACGAAAAGTTTCGTAACAAGGAGATTGTCATGGTTGATATGAAACGCCGCACTGCCCTGAAGAGGCTTGGGGCCTTCGGGGTGGTCGGTGTTCTTGGCGCCTGCAACGACGGAAGCAGCCCCAATACAACGTCGAGCCTTGCCTTAGGCGACGTCAACCCCGCGCCGGGAGGCTCCCTTCTTGGCCAAGGCGGCTCTACCCCGGGTAAAAGCCTAATCATTGATGCCAGCGTTGCAGCCACCGGCATCCCCGAAGCGTATCCCATCTATGCGTATATCACCGGTTTGGTGAAGGTGCCGGGCGAAGTCTATTATCGATACGATCCAGTCGCAAAAAAGCCGGTACAAATGTCCATCGCCGACAATATCATTAAAAGCAATGATGACTACCAAACCGCCCTAAAAAATACGCTATACACTCAGAATTATCCGGAACCCTGGGCCAACTACAGTATTTCCCTAAGCCGTACCGGCCCCACGGTAGCGGCTGATCTTTCCAGCTTTAACAGCACAAATATCCCAGGTTACGGAAGTGGCGATCAAGCGTTCAGCGGGCGCATCTGGATCTCGGTGGGCAAGCCGCTGATACCTTTCATACCCAGAGGCAACCCTGGGGCAACAACCGGCTATACGACGCCAATTGTTACAGAAAACGGCTTCGGCAGCCTGTGTTTCTTCGACTGGCTGGAATTTTCATTCGATGTAAACAGCCTTTTGTTCATTAATACAACCCAGGTCGATCAGTACGGCTTCCCTATTTCAATCAACGCTACAGGCAGCGAAGTACGCAACGGCATACAAGGCCTGTACACAAAAAAGCGGTCGGAAATCATCGACGCACTGGGTGCCGAAACCAACGCCCTCTTCAACACCTCGATTGCCATCCCTGACGGAACTAATGTTGACAGCGACGCCTATCCGCAACTTGCCAATACGCACGGCAAATTGCGCGCATTGTCGCCGTACCAGATCCCCAAGGCCAAGGACAATAAGTATCTGGACGAAATCATCAAGAACACGCTGGAGCACTGGAAAACCGCGTGGCTCGAGGTCACCTGCCCCAGCAACGCATTGCAGAAAACCTATTACGGTTTCACGGCGGCAGACGGCAAGACACTGAATTTCTACAAAACACGCACCCTTGGCGATGTCGTGTTCGCGTTCAACGACATCACCACGTACAACGTCCTCGCCTGCGCAGGTTCCCTGGCTGGCAAGGACGTTGACCAAGTCGGCGATTTGCTCGGCGATATGAAGAACACCGGCAAGGCCATTCTTGCAGGCTACAACCGAGGGGTCCTCGATACCACCACCACGATCGTGAACATCGACGCAAATGGGGGGAACTACACGCCTCCGATCAGCCAGAACTATACTTCCCTGTCGACCCCCTACAACACCTGGGCCAAGAGATTCCACGAATTCAGCGAAAACGGCCTGGCCTACGCATTCGCCTACGACGATGTCGGAGACCAGGAACCCTCGCTCGTCGCCCTTAACACCACCTCGTTAACGCTTACCCTGGGGAAGTTTGAATAACCGCCCCACCCGGCCCCGCCGTCCTGTTAAGGTTACGCTGGACAAACGACAAGCCGCCAAATGAAAATGGGACGCTTCATGGCGTCCCACCGTTATACAACTGGCGTCTCCGGCAGGAATCGAACCTGCAATCTTCCCTTAGGAGGGGAAAGTTATATCCATTTAACTACGGAGACAGGAAAGCCAGCCATTTTATCAGGAGTAGGCGCGTAGCGTCGCACACACACCATGCACACTGCCGGAAACCGACACGCTAGCCCCATACGTTATGGACACTATAAGAAATAGATGTCCAGCACGCGCCAATCGGCCCTGAAGCCAGACCATCTACTCCAGCTTGATATTGCCCTTGGCAACCACACCCTGCGCCCAATCGTATTCCGCCTTGATTTCACGGGAGAATTCCTCGGGCGTATTGCCCGAAGGCGCAGCACCTTGTTTTTCAAGCGCAGCGATCACCTGGGGGTCTTTCAAGGCGGCAACCGCCGCATCGCGCAACGTGGCGATAATTTCCGGCGGCGTGCCTTTAGGCGCAAGCAAGCCATACCAGGCCGACCGATTAAGTTGAGGGTAGCCCTCTTCGGCAAGCGTTGGAACATCTTTCAGCGCTTCAAGCCGCTGTGGCCAGGCAATGGCCATGGGGCGCAAACGGCCGGCCTCGATCTGCCCCATGGATGACGGCAGATTGTCGAAAAGGATCTCGATCTGGCCACCCACGGCGTCGCTGACCGCCGGACCCGACCCTTTATAGGGAACATGAACCGCCTTCGTGCCCGTGGCTAGCTTGAACGCTTCGCCAAATAAGTGAAGAACACTGCATTGCCCGCTGCTGCCATGGGAATACTTGTCGGGATTGTCTTTCAGGACCTGTACAAATTCCTTGAATGATTGGGCGGGGAACTTGGGGTTGACCTCGACCACATTGGGCACATTGGCAAAGTTAGTGACGGGAAGGAAGTCGTTCAAGGGATCGTAGCCAGCACCTTCGGGGCGACACGCCGGAATGACGGCCAACGTGGACACCGTCGCAATGGATAGCGTGTAGCCGTCAGGCTCTGCCTTGGCGGCCTGTTGCGCACCAATGGCGCCGCCTGCGCCGCCTTTGTTCTCGACAATAAACGTCTGGCCCAACTCGTCGCCCATGCGTTGCGTGACAATGCGAGCCACAATGTCGGTCGACCCACCCGGCGCAAACGGTACGATGACCCGCACAGGTTTATCCGGGTAAGCCGCATGGGCGTTGCCGGCCGGGGTCGACAAACCAAAAACAGCCGCCAGCGCGAGCGCGGCAAACGGTGAGGTCAGTTTTGTGGTGCACATGTCTTTATCTCCATCACAAACGTTGCTGGGGCAAACTTATGGCTACCGAAACCCTCAGTCGCAACACTACAGCAGGCCGCCTGGCAAACACAATAAGCGGGCCCAAAAAACCCTGCTTATGGCGTATATCCAACACCTGCAGGGACGATGTTTACGCAACTTTCCTGTCAAACAGCGTAACCAGAACGCTCTGCGCCAGCGCGCCCACGCATGGTTTCTGCCAGAATGTCGGCTTGGGAGATTTTGACGTACATCACCGAACACGGGGTGTAGTACGCCCCGAAGAAACCAGGAATGAGAATGCCCGATTCCAAGATTTTAAAAGAAGTTGATGTATTTTTAGCGAACGAAGAAACCACAGTCGCTCTTGCCAAGCAACTCGCGCCGCTGGTGATGGGGCAAATCGGCGCTGCTCGTCCGACCGCGCCAGGGGGCCGGATTCACCTGAAGGGCGACCTTGGCGCCGGGAAAACATCCTTTGCCCGCGCGTTGCTTCGCGCTTGCGGAATCACGGGTCGAATCAAAAGTCCCAGCTACGCGCTACTTGAAACCTATAAACTTTCTAACTTATACTTCTATCATCTTGATTTCTATAGATTTAGCGATCCTAACGATTGGATAGACGCCGGGTTCCGGGAAACTCTTCAAAAAGAAGCTGTGGTTTTGATCGAATGGCCTGAGCAAGCAGGCTCCCTATTACCGGCGCCTGACCTTGAAATCCACCTTAATTACGCCGATACCGGGCGACACGCACGCTTGACCGCCTATAGCTACAAAGGACAATTATGGCTGACATCCCTGGCGCCCCCCTTTACGACAAGTCCGACCATAACGGCGCGCGGCGCCGATTCATAGCGGCCGCAACCACCCTGTTCGTCTTGCCGGTTATCCCCCGACTGGCAATGGCCGGGACCATATTGGCCGTACGCACATGGCCGGCAGATGAATACACGCGCGTTACGCTGGAGCTGGATACCGAACTGAAGGCCGAGCATTTCACGCTGGAAAACCCGCACCGTCTGGTCGTCGACATCGACGGCCTGACCATGAGTCAGAAAATCAATGAACTCATCAACAAGGTGCGTCCCAACGACCCGTATATCGCCTCGGTGCGTGTCGCGCAGAACCGCCCGGACGTCCTTCGGCTGGTGCTCGACTTGAAGCAGCCCATCGCCCCTCAGGTCTTCACGCTCAAGCCCATCGGCGAATATAAGTATCGCCTGGTCCTGGATTTGTACCCCAAGATCGCGCAAGACCCTTTGCTGGCCATTACCAACAGCTTGCAGGACAAAGATCCGCTGGCCGAGGTACTGGAAAGCCTGGCGCAGAACGCGCCCAATGAAGCCCCCATTCCATCGGTTGAAGGCCAGAAGTTGCCCCCGATGCTTACCAAGAAGCCGGAAAGCGACCCACCGCCGCCCATTGCCACCGCCCCCCGGAATAACCGACCGGTGCTGATCGCGCTGGATCCCGGCCACGGTGGCGAAGACCCAGGCGCTGTCGGACGCGGCGGAACCCTGGAAAAAGATATCGTGTTGAGCATCGCCAAGCGCCTTAAGAAACTTATCGATGCCCAACCCAACACCCGCGCCTACCTGACACGGGACAATGATTACTTCGTACCACTACAAGTGCGCGTACAGAAAGCCCGGCGCGTGAAGGCGGATTTGTTTATTTCCATACACGCAGATGCCTGGATTAAGCCCAGTGCCCGCGGCTCATCCGTTTTCGCGCTATCACAAAATGGCGCAACCAGTACAGCCGCGCGCATCATGGCCAAGCGCGAGAACGACGCCGACCTGATCGGCGGAATCAATCTGGGCTCCCACAACCAGCAGGTAGCCAAGGTCTTGCTGGACCTGTCAACCGCCGCCCAGATCAACGACGCCATGAAGGTGGGTTCAAGCGTGCTCCAGGAAATTGGCAAGATCAATCGCTTGCACAAGAACCGGGTGGAACGGGCGGGCTTTGCCGTGCTGAAGGCGCCGGACATCCCCTCCATCCTGGTCGAAACCGCATTTATCAGCAATCCGCACGAAGAGAAGCTGTTGCGCAGTCCGGGACATCAGGAAAAGATCGCACGGGCCATGCTCAGCGGCATCAATGATTATTTTGCCTCCAGCCCGGGGCTGGCCCGCCGCGTATAAAACTTCCGTATCAGGCAACTCTTCTGGCTGCCTTGTGTAGCAGCCAGAGGGATCCGATCGGAAATGCGGTCGCTCGATTGCGCGCCATCCAACCAGACACAGAACCAGCGGCTAAAATGAAAAGTCGCTTCTTGTCTGGAACGCATGTTTATGTCTTTACCTCGCGTCATTGCTCCTTTGCCGGACTTGCTGGTCAGTCAGATCGCTGCCGGCGAAGTCATTGAACGGCCCGCCTCTGTCCTTAAGGAAGTCCTGGAAAACGCCATCGACGCTGGGGCACGGGCCATCGACGTCAGGTTGGACGGCGGGGGCATTCGGCGCATTGCCGTCAGCGACGATGGCTGGGGCATCGCCCCCGATCAGCTAGCGCTGGCCCTGACGCGCCACGCCACCAGCAAGATCAGCTCGCTGGACGAACTGGAGCGCGTCGCCTCCATGGGGTTTCGGGGCGAGGCCCTGGCTGCCATTGCTTCGGTCGCGCAGATCACCATTACCTCGCGAACCGCCCTGGACGACCATGCCTGGCAGACTCGATCAACCCACGAGGCGCCCGAACCCGCTTCCGGCCCCAACGGCACCACCGTCGATATCCGTCAGTTGTTCCACGATGTTCCCGCCCGCCGCAAATTCCTGCGTTCCGAAGCCACGGAGTACGGCCACTGCGTCGAGACGCTTGGCCGGATCGCGCTGGCGCACCCACAAATCGCCTTCCGACTTTTCCATAATGACAAGCCGCAGCGAAACTGGCGCGCCTGCGACATTCCCCAACGCATTCAAGATGTGTTGGGCGACGAGTTTCGCGAGCAAAGCCTTCCCGTGGCCTATCAACATGAACTGATCTCGCTGCATGGGATGATTGTTCGGCCGTCATTCGCCCGCGCACGCGCCGACAAGCAATACCTCTATGTGAACGGACGCTACGTACGCGACCGCACGGTCGCCCACGCTATTCGTCAGGCGTATGCCGACGTTCTGCATGGCGACCGACAAGCTGCCTATGTGCTCTTTCTATCGGTGGATCCGTCCACCGTCGATGTCAACGTGCATCCCGCCAAGCACGAAGTGCGTTTTCGCGATAGCGGCGCGGTGCACCGTTTCGTGTACCAGGCACTGAACGATACCTTGTCGCGTACAGGCGGGACTGACGCAGCCGGATCAGAGCAGTCTGCAACGCCTGAACAGCCAGGCATGCACAACCGCTTTGCCGACCCACTGCCAGACACCTACCAAACCGCACTTCCAATCGGCAACCACAATAACGCGGTCGTTTTTCCACCCCAACCAGGCCAATTCCCCTCAGGCCAGACCGCATTTCGGCTACGCGAGGCGACTCCCGGCGCGGCCCAACACTGGCAAAACCTGTATCAGCCCATGGCGCCCCTTACCGCATCTGCACCTCGCACCGATGCACTCCCCAGTCATGACGACGACCTGCCCTTAGGCATGGCCCTGGCTCAATTGCACGGCATCTATATCCTGTCGCAAACGCGACAAGGCTTGATCCTGGTGGACATGCATGCCGCGCACGAGCGTGTTGTGTACGAGCAGCTAAAACAGGCCATGGATGCGCGCGAACTGCCTCGACAAGAGTTGCTGGTGCCCGTGGTGTTCAATGTGACCGAGAAAGAGGCCGGTCTGGCCGAGGAATATGAAGAAATTCTGGCGGAAGTCGGCCTGATCCTTCGTTCGGCCGGACCCAACTCCTTGATGGTGCGGGCAGTGCCTGCCCTGCTCGCCCACGGCGACATCGAAGCGCTGGCCAAAAGCGTGCTACGCGATCTGGGTTCGGTGGGCAGCTCATCGCTCTTGACCGAACAGCGCAACGAACTGCTGTCAACCATGGCCTGCCATGGCTCGGTGCGTGCCAACCGACGGCTGACGCTGGAGGAAATGAATGCCTTGCTGCGCAAGATGGAACAAACAGAGCGCGCAGATCAATGCAACCATGGCCGGCCCACCTGGGTGCACTGGCAGCTTCACGAACTCGACAAGCTCTTCCTGCGCGGCCAATGACTCTCCCCATCGTCTGCCTTACCGGCCCGACCGCCGCCGGGAAAAGCGCCGCCACGCATGCCCTGGCCAAACGTTGGCCCATCGAAATCATCACCATGGATTCGGCAACCATCTACCAGGGCATGGATATCGGTACGGCCAAGCCCTCGCCGGCTGAGCGTCAAGCCGTGCCGCATCACCTTCTGGACATCCGCGATCCTGCACAAAGCTATTCGGCGGCCGAATTCCAGCGCGATGCGGTGGACCTGATCGACTCCATTGAAAAACGGGGCGGGATTCCTCTGTTGTGTGGCGGCACCATGCTGTATTACAAAGCGCTGCGCGAGGGACTGAACGATCTGCCCGGCGCCGACGCCACAGTACGCGCGCAGATAGAGCTAGAAGCGGAACAACGTGGTTGGCCGGCCATGCATGCCGAACTTGCCGGCTACGACCCCGCCACCGCTGCCCGACTGGCCCCCAACGACAGCCAACGGCTGCAACGGGCCATTGAAATCTACCGCGTCAGCGCACGCCCCATGTCCAGCTGGCTGGCCGAAAGCCGCCACTCACCCGCACCCTCGCGTCGGTACATCACCGTCAGTCTGGAGCCCTCCGACCGCAAAGCGCTGCACGAGCGCATCGCAGCCCGCTACCAGCACATGATGTCAGCCGGCTTGCTGGACGAGGTACGCGCACTGCATAAGCGGCCCGACCTGCACGTCGGCCTGCCATCGATACGATGCGTTGGCTATCGGCAATTATGGAGCCATCTGGACGGCGAGGTCGATCTGACGACGGCCATAGAGCAGGCCATCGCCGCCACTCGCCAGCTTGCCAAGCGGCAACTGACCTGGCTACGCGCACTGCCTGATCGGATGATCATTGACTGCCTGGCCGACAACGTAGCCGATCAGGCGATCCAGCAGCTGAAAACGATCTGGCCTGACCCGCGCTGATCGGGGCGCCCGACCTGCCCGCCGGCATCGCCGGCCACCCGGGGAAACTGCGCTGCCTTACACCACCACCGTTTGCGGCGCTTCGCCAGCAGCCCGTTCCACGATGCCGCCCAGCCGCCACACCCGCTCTCCCTGCTCCTCCAAGGTTGCCGCAACGGCGTCCGCCTGGTCTTCAGGAACCACAATCACCATGCCGATGCCGCAGTTAAAGACCCGATACATTTCCGTATCGGCCACGCCGCCACCCTTTTGCAACCAGCTGAATAGCTCCGGCATTTCCCAGGCGTCGCGATGCAACTGGGCGGAAAGCCCTGGTTGCAGGATGCGCGGTACATTATCCAGCAGGCCGCCGCCCGTAATATGAGCCAACCCCTTGATGGCTTCGCCATGTCGACGCAACGCTTCAAGCACCGGCTTGACATAAATGCGGGTGGGTTCCATGACGACGTCTTCCAGCGAACGCCCACCCAGTTCCTGCTCGGGCTTGGCATCGACATGAGACAGGATACGGCGCAATAACGAAAACCCATTCGAATGCGCCCCGCTGGAGGCCAGCCCCAGCACCACATCACCTGGCTGAATGGATTTGCCATTGATAATGCGCGCCTTCTCGACCGCACCTACCGCGAACCCGGCCAGATCGTATTCGCCATCGGGATACATGCCCGGCATTTCCGCGGTTTCGCCACCGATCAACGCACATCCCGCCAGCTCGCAGCCACGGGCAATCCCACCCACGACGCTTGCCGCCGTGTCCACTGATAACTTGCCGCAGGCGAAATAATCCAGGAAGAACAGGGGCTCCGCCCCTTGGACGAGAATATCGTTGACACTCATGGCGACCAGGTCAATGCCCACGGTGTCGTGGCGTTGCCATTCGAACGCCAGGCGCAGCTTGGTGCCCACCCCATCGGTTCCGGAAACCAGAACCGGCTCGCTCATGCCTTTGGGAAGCTCGAACAAGGCGCCAAACCCGCCAATACCTGCCATGACCCCCGCGCGCATGGTACGGGCTGCCAACGGCTTGATCCGATCGACCAGCGCTTCACCGGCGTCGATATCAACGCCGGCATCGCGGTAAGTTAAAGGGGCGGATTGTTTGTTAGTCATGAGAAAAGCCGTGGGATGTGCAAGAATTGCGTGTTGAATGAAATCTTAAAGGCGCATTTTACGCCTTTTACCGTGCACAATGACCCAGCAGCTTCTACTCGACCTACAACCTGCGCCACCGCCCACGCTGGATAACTTCATTATTGGCGATAATGGCGAAGCCGTGGATGCGTTACGGCGATGCCCGCCGGGGCGCGCCGTTTATCTCTGGGGGCCGCCCGGCACCGGCCGCAGCCATCTTTTGAAGGCCCTGACCCACGACACCCACACTCTTTACTGTCCCGCTTCGCACGCCGCCGACCTGCTGCGCGACATTACACACAATGAAACCGCCGGCTTGCGCCTTGTGGCGGTCGACGACATCGAACTTCTGGATGCCGCCGCGCAGACGGCCCTGTTTGCCCTGTACAATCGATGGCGCGAAGCTGCGGCCGGCAAGCAGGCCTTCGCACTGATCTGTGCGGGCGATCGGGCTCCGTTGGCCATGCCATTACGCGAAGACCTTCGCACCCGCCTGGGCTGGGATCTTGTTTTCCGGCTGCACGTATTGTCCGACGACGATCGTATCCGGGCGCTGGAAACGCAAGCCGCCGAACGCGGGCTGCAATTGGGCCCGGGTGTTGTCAACTGGATTCTTACGCACTATGCCCGCGACATGAGCCGGCTAAGCGCCCTGCTGAACGCGCTCGATCGCTATTCGCTGCAAAAGCACCGAGCCATTACCCTGCCTTTACTCAAGGACCTGCTGGCGGCCTCCACGCCACCGGATAATGCTGAACTATGACTGACTACAAACGCCTGGCCCTGTTCGACCTGGACCACACTCTGCTGCCGCTGGACAGCGACTACCAATGGGCCGATTTCCTGGCGCGCACCGGCCGCGCCGGCGACCCCGAAGAAGCTGTCCGCCGCAACAATGACCTGATGGAGCGCTACAACGCCGGCAACCTGACCGCCGGCGAAGCCGCCGAATTCATGCTCGGCCTGTTGGCCGCCGCCGACCCGACCGAGCTGGCTGAATGGCACACCCACTTCATGCACGAGGTCATCCAGCCCAGCATCCTGCCTGTTGCCCAGGCGCTGGTGGCCAAACACCTTTCCCAGGGAGACCTGTGCGCCATTGTCACGGCGACCAATCAGTTTGTCACGACACCCATTGCCCAGGCCTTCAACATCCCCCATTTAATCGCCACGATCCCGCAATTTCATGCCGGCCGCTACACCGGCGCCATCGAAGGCATAGCCAGCTTCCAGGCGGGCAAGATCACGCGGGTCAATATGTGGCTGGAACAACTGGGGCTCACACTGGCCGACTTCGAAGAAACGTATTTCTACAGCGATTCGCCCAACGACCTGCCCTTGCTCGAAATCGTCACCCATCCTGTGGCAACCAACCCCAGCCCCGTCTTGCGACAAATTGCCCTGGATCGCGGCTGGCCCGTATTGGATATGTTCGAGGACATGCAGGACGCAAAATCATAAAATACCCTTATGCTTAAAGAAACAATAAAAAACTTTGTCAGCCGTCTGTTTTCGGCGCCTGCCCGCGGCCCCGAGCGCTTTTCACGCGACAAGCACGGTATCGACCGGCGCAATGTTTCACGCCACGCCGTCAAGGTTTGCGAGGTCCTACAACAGCAAGGGTTTGACGCCTACATCGTGGGCGGCGCCGTGCGCGATCTTATCGCCGGCCTGGCGCCCAAAGACTTCGACGTGGCCACCAACGCCACGCCCGAGCAAATCCGCCCCCTGTTCCGCCGTGCCCGCATCATCGGCCGGCGATTCCAGCTGGTGCATGTTGTCTTTGGCCAGGAGATCATCGAAACCTCCACCTTTCGAGCCCCCACCTCCAACGAGCAAGACACCGACGAGCACGGACGCATCCTGCGCGACAATCTGTTTGGCACCCACGAGCAAGACGCCGCGCGCCGCGATTTCACGCTCAATGCCCTGTATTACGACCCCCTGAAAGAAGAAGTCATCGACTATCACCAAGGGGTGGCCGACCTGAAAAAACGCGTGGTGCGCATGATTGGCGACCCGCAGACACGCTACCGCGAAGATCCTGTCCGGATGTTGCGCGCCATCCGCTTTGCCGCCAAGCTGAACGGCGCTATCGACCCGGCCACCTTGGCGCCCATCCAGGAATTGGCCCCGTTGATCAAGAATGTGCCCGCATCGCGCCTGTTCGACGAAATGCTGAAACTACTTACCTGCGGCCATGCCATGGACTGCCTCAGGCAATTGCGCCAGGTAGGCCTGCACAATGACTTGCTTCCGTTGCTGGATGCCATTTTCCAGCAAGAAGGCGGGGAAGCCTTCATCGAACTGGCCCTCGAGCGCACCGATGCGCGGGTACGGGCTGCCAAGTCCGTGAGTCCCAGCTTTCTGTTTGCCTCCCTGCTCTGGAAGCGGGTGGATAAACGCTGGCAACAGGTGATGGCCAATGGCGAGTCTCCCATGCAGGCCTTGATGACGGCCTCGGACGACGTCATTAATGAACAAACACGCACACTCGCGATCCAGCGCCGCTTTCAAGCGGACATGCGCGATATCTGGTTCATGCAGCCGCGCTTCGAGCGCGCTTCCCCCAAAGCCATCTGGCGCATGCTTGAACATCCGCGTTTTCGAGCTGCGGTGGACTTCCTGCAATTAAGGGCCGAGGCCCGTGAAGTGGATAGCGTGGGAGCGCAATGGTGGATGGACCTGGCCAATGCCGATAGCGCCGACCGCGTCGACATGATCGAAGCCTACCAGCAGCAGGAAAGTCGTCGCCCGGGCCCGCAAGGGTCGGGAAAATCCCGACGGCGCCGGCGCCGCGGCAGCAAACCAGCGGCGGCAAAGCAAGCGCCTGCGGCCGATTAGTGCCTGCTCATACTAATCACGGAGTCGCGAAGCCATGGCACAGCACACCCCTTCCGCCACACTTGCCTATATCGGCCTGGGCGCCAACCTGGGGGATGCACGTGCCACACTATTACAGGCAACGTCGGAACTGGCCGCCGCACCAGGCGTATCGAACCTGAAGCTTTCCCGTCTTTATCGAAGCAGCCCGGTCGATTCCAGCGGTCCTGACTACATCAATGCAGTCGCTGCGCTAACCACTACCCTTGCGCCACTGGCGCTGCTGCGCGCCCTGCAGGCAATCGAGCAACATCACGGGCGCCTGCGCCCTTACCGCAATGCGCCCCGCACGCTGGACCTGGACCTGCTGTTATACGGGAACCAATCGATTGACCTGCCCGACCTGACTGTGCCGCACCCCCGACTGCACGAGCGAGCCTTTGTGCTGGCCCCGCTACGCGAGCTGACGCCCGGCCTGGTGCTGGTTCAGGGCCGGGTGTCGGAACTGCTGGAAGCCTGTTCGGACCAGTTCATCCAACCGTTGGACGATCAAACCGGCACAAGCGGGATCTGAGCAATACGGGCCTGCCATTGTTTGGGGCCTGTTTCGTGCACCGAGGTTCCGCTGGAATCGACCGCCACGGTCACGGGCATGTCTTTGACATCGAACTCATAGATGGCTTCCATGCCCAGATCCTCGAAACCGACCACCTTGGCGCCCCGAATGGCTTTGGACACCAGGTAGGCCGAACCGCCCACCGCCATCAGGTAAGCCGAACCGTGCTTGCGAATGGATTCGATGGCGACCGGGCCGCGCTCGGCTTTGCCAATCATGGAAATGAGACCGGTCTTTTCCAGCATCATGTCAGTGAACTTGTCCATGCGCGTGGCCGTGGTGGGGCCGGCAGGGCCGACCACTTCTTCACGTACCGGATCCACCGGGCCAACGTAATAGATGACGCGATTCTTGAAGTCTACCGGCAGCGGCTCACCACGCTCGAGCATTTCCTGAATGCGCTTGTGCGCCGCGTCGCGGCCAGTAAGCATCTTTCCCGACAACAGCAGTGTCTGGCCGGGCTTCCAACTGGCTACTTGTTCTCGAGTCAGTGTGTTTAAGTCCACCTGCAGCGACTTGTTGTAGTCGGGCGCCCACTTCACATCGGGCCAATCCGACAACGACGGCGGCGTCAATTGGGCAGGGCCTGTACCGTCCAGCACGAAATGCACGTGGCGCGTGGCGGCGCAGTTGGGGATCATGGCAACCGGCTTGGACGCCGCGTGGGTGGGAAAGGTATTGATCTTGACGTCCAGCACCGTGGTCAGGCCACCCAGGCCCTGCGCGCCGATGCCCAGAGCATTGACCTTCTGGTAAAGATCGATGCGCAGCTCTTCAAGCTTGTTCTGCGGACCGCGCGCCAGAAGCTCGTACATATCGATGTCATCCATCAGCGATTGCTTGGCCATCAACATGGCTTTTTCAGCCGTTCCGCCCACGCCGATCCCCAGCATGCCCGGCGGGCACCAGCCCGCACCCATCTGAGGCACGGTTTTTAACACCCAGTCGACCAGGGAGTCGCTGGGATTGAGCATGGCGAACTTGGATTTGTTCTCGGACCCGCCGCCTTTGGCGGCCACCTGGATATCGACGGTATCGCCCGCCACCAACTCGACGTTCACAATACAGGGCGTGTTGTCGCGCGTGTTCTTGCGCGCGAACAAAGGATCGTTGAGCACCGATGCGCGCAAGGGATTGTCGGCATTGGTATAGCCCTGGCGCACCCCTTCGTCACAGATTTCCTGCAGGCTGCGCTGGGCGTCCAGCCGCACGTTCATGCCAATCTTCAAAAAGACGTTGACGATGCCTGTGTCCTGGCAAATGGGGCGTCGGCCTTCGGCGCACATACGCGAGTTCGTGAGTATCTGGGCAATGGCGTCTTTGGCGGCAGGGCTTTCCTCGCGCTCGTAGGCACGCGCCAGATGCTGGATGTAGTCGGCGGGATGGTAATAGCTGATGAACTGCACCGCGTCCGCAATGGACTGGATCAGGTCGGTTTCTTTTATCAGGGTCGTCATGATGAAGGCTTGTGAATGCGAGAGCCCTCGGGAAAATCGAGGGCTCTGATGGTGAAATAAAGAGCTACTTTCCTTGCCACACAGGCTTGCGCTTTTCGGCGAAGGCCGTCGCGCCTTCCTTGGCATCGGCCGAGGCAAAGATATGCGCAACACGGGGCCGCTGCAGATCGAACATATCTGCCTGGCGCCAGTCTTTGGCCTGGTTCACAATGCTTTTCGCCGTCTGCACGGCCAAGGGACCATTTTCAGCGATGATGCGAGCCAAAGCCATTGCGCCTTCGACCGCCTGGCCAGGCTCCACCAGCCGATTGACCAGGCCATGATCGTAGGCGCGCTGCGCGGGCAGGAATTCGCCGGTCAGGATGACTTCCAGGGCAATATGGTGTGGAATGCGCTGCGGCAGGCGCAACATGCCGCCTGAGCTTGCCACCAGTCCGCGCTTGGTTTCGGGCAAGCCGAAATTGGCGTTGGTGGCGGCGACGATCAGGTCGCACGCCAGGGCCAGTTCGCAGCCTCCCGCCAGGGCATAGCCTTCGACGGCGGCGATCAGCGGCTTGCGCGGCGCCCTTTCACACAGGCCACCGAAGCCCCGGCCTTCCACCAGGGGGCGTTGGCCCGTGGCGGCAAATGCCTTCAGGTCCATGCCCGAGGAAAACGTGCCGCCGGCGCCCGTTAGTATTCCGACGGCAACATTGTCGTCGTCGTCCAATTGGTCGAACACACGCGCCATTTCATGCGCAGTTTCGTAATTGACGGCGTTACGCGCCTCGGGACGATTGATCGTAATAATCATGACACGATCAACGACTTGCGTCTGGACCAGATCCGACATACACAGCCTCCAGGGGAAAAATTCAATAACTTAATATCATACGACCATTTGTCGCCCGGAAGAAAATCAAGACACCATGGCGGCCAGCAGCGCGGGCGGCAAATAAACAAGCCGGGCGGGCGGCTGTATCGACGGCGCTGTTTCCTCACCCACGCCCCCGGGCGGGATACACGCTAAAATCAGACACTTTGCAGCTATGGCTTTACTGGTTTTGTTTACATGCTCACCTTTCAGCAAATTATCCTGACTCTTCAGAACTATTGGGACAAACAGGGCTGCGCCCTGTTGCAGCCTTACGATATGGAAGTGGGCGCGGGCACCTCGCACACCGCCACGTTCTTGCGCTCCATCGGCCCCGAGCCCTGGAAAGCCGCCTACGTACAACCGTCCCGCCGCCCCAAAGACGGCCGCTACGGCGAGAACCCCAACCGGCTGCAGCATTACTATCAATACCAGGTCGTGCTGAAACCGGCCCCCCCAGAGATACTCGATCTGTATATCGATTCACTGAAGGCGCTGGGCATCAACCCCAAGGAGCACGACATCCGTTTCGTCGAAGACGACTGGGAAAACCCGACGCTCGGGGCCTGGGGCCTGGGCTGGGAAGTCTGGCTGAACGGAATGGAAGTCACGCAGTTCACCTATTTCCAGCAGGTCGGCGGGCTGGACTGCAACCCGGCCACCGGCGAGATCACCTATGGCCTGGAACGTCTTGCCATGTATCTGCAAGGCGTGGAAAGCGTTTACGACCTGATCTGGACACAAGCGCCTGACGGATCCACCGTACGGTACCGGGATGTCTTCCACCAGAACGAAGTCGAACAGTCGACCTATAACTTCGAACACGCGTCCACCTCCATGCTGTTTTCGCATTTCAACGACTACGAGGCCGAGGCCAACCGGCTGATCCAGGTTCCCCTGGCCTTACCGGCCTACGAGGCCACTCTTAAAGCTGCGCATACGTTCAACATGCTCGACGCCCGAGGCGCCATCAGCATTACCGAACGAGCCGCCTATATCGGCCGCATTCGCAACTTGTCGCGCGCGGTCGCCCAAGCCTATTTCAACTCGCGTGAGCAACTTGGCTTTCCCATGCTGAAGCAAGCAGTAAGCGCGGAGGCCGCACAATGAGCCAGCCTTTGCCCAACACCACTACGCGTCCGCTCCTGGTCGAACTGCTGACCGAAGAGCTCCCTCCAAAGGTACTGCACGCGTTGGGCGTTGCGTTTGCCGATGGCATACACAGTGTCCTGCAAAAGAAACATCTGGTCGTCGACCCTTCGGTCACCACCGACTTCGCCACGCCTCGACGGCTGGCAGTGCACATCAGCGCAGTGCTCGACCAAGCGCCGGCGCAGCCCTATACCGAAAAGTTGATGCCCGCCAAGGTTGGCCTCACACCGGAAGGCCAAGCCACCCCGGCGCTGCAAAAAAAGCTGGCTTCAAAAGGCCTGGAACATCTACAGCCGTCCGACCTGGTTCGGGAATCCGACGGCAAGCAGGAGTATCTTTACGCCAATGGCGTCGCCCAGGGGGCAAGCCTGGCAGATGCCCTACAAGAAGCGCTAGACTACACGCTGAACCATCTGCCCATTCCCAAGGTCATGCACTATCAGTTGGAGGATGGCGTCACCACGGTTAAATTCGTGCGTCCGGCGCACCAGTTGCTGGCGCTGTGGGGCGCGGATATCGTGCCTGTTACGGTATTGGGCCTGTCGGCAGGCCGCGCCACCCAGGGTCATCGCTTCATGAGCGAAGGTCTTCTGTCCATCGACGACGCAGATCACTATCAGGAAAAACTGTTTACTCAAGGCAAGGTCGTCGCTTCGTTCACCGAGCGCCATGCCCTGATCCAGGCACAACTGCAACGCCACGCCCAGGCGCTGGGCTTCACCGTCGGCGACGACCCTGAAGTCGCCGAGTTGCTCAACGAGGTTACCGCGCTGGTCGAGCACCCCACGGTCTATGTCGGCCAGTTCGAAGAGGAATTCCTGGGCGTGCCGCCCGAATGCCTGATCCTGACCATGCGGCTCAACCAGAAATACTTCCCTTTGTTCGAGCCTGAAACCGGCAAGCTGACCAATCACTTCCTGATCGTCAGCAACATGCAGGTCGACGACCCCGTCCATATTGTGCAGGGTAACGAACGTGTCGTTCGCCCCCGCCTGGCCGACGCCCAGTTCTTCTTCGAAACCGACCGCAAAACGCCATTGGCCGATCGCGTCGTCTCGCTGTCGGAAAGCGTTTATCACAATAAACTGGGCTCCCAGCTGCAGCGCATCGAGCGGGTACGCATCATCGCCCGCCACGTCGCGGAAAAGCTGGGAGCGGATTCGGGCAAAGCCGATCGTGCCGCCTTGTTGGCCAAGGCCGACCTGAACTCCAATATGGTGGCTGAATTTCCCGAGCTGCAAGGCATCATGGGCGCCTATTACGCACAGGCGGACGGCGAGGCCCCCGATGTCGTCCTGGCGCTGCGTGAACAATATCGCATCCGACTGAACCAACCCGTCTCCGACGCCACACTCACGGCGACCGTCCTGTTCATCGCTGAACGCCTTGAAACCCTGGTGGGGATCTGGGGCATCGGCCTGGCTCCAACGGGGGAACGCGACCCCTACGCACTGCGCCGGGCGGCGCTGGGTGTCATCAGCGCCTTCGAGCAACTGGCGGCCGGCGGCTACCTTAGTGTGCCGGATCAAGCAAAACTGGCGATTGCCGAACTGCTGGACTTTGCATTCACCACCTTTCCCACAGGCGTCCTCGACACCGCAGCGCCCGCCGAGGTATGCGCCTTCATCTACGAACGCTATCGTAATCTGCTGAGCGCCGATTTCGACCGCAACGCGGTCGATGCCGTCCTGGCATTGGAACCACCGCTGCACGAGATCCAGCAACGGGTCCAGGCCTGCGTCAGCTTCGCGGGTCAGCCGGAAGCGGCCAGCCTGGCCGCCGCCAACAAGCGCATCGGCAACATCCTGCGCAAATCCGACACCGCCATAACGTCTGTCCGGCCAGACAAACTCGTCGAGCCGGCAGAGCGAACGCTGCACCAGATCATCGGGCAAATCCGCCCTCTGGCCAATCAGCAATTTACCCAAGGAAATTTCAATGCCAGCCTGGCGACCCTGGCCCAAGCCAAAGAGCCGGTCGACGCCTTCTTTAACGATGTCATGGTCATGGATGACAACCCGGAAATCCGCGCCAATCGTCTTGCGCTATTGAACGAATTGCACCAAGTCATGAACCGCATCGCCGATATTTCAAGGCTGGCCCAGTGAAGCTCGTCATCCTCGATCGCGATGGCGTCATCAATCAAGACAGCGCCAGCTTTGTCAAAACCCCGGATGAATGGATTCCCATTCCAGGCAGCCTGGAAGCCATCGCACGGCTCTCGCAAGCGGGCTGGCGGGTAGTCATTGCCACCAACCAGTCTGGCCTGGCGCGCGGCCTGTTCAGCATGGAAACCCTGAACGCCATCCACGCAAAAATGCGCAGCGAGCTCATCCAGGCAGGGGGACACGTCGACTCCATCTTCATTTGCCCGCACGGGCCCGACGACAATTGCCTGTGCCGCAAACCCCTGCCGGGCATGTTTCACGACATCGCGCGACGCTACGATGCCGATCTGCGCGATGTGCCCGCTGTCGGCGACTCGCTACGCGACCTACAGGCAAGCAGCGCCGCGGGCTGTGCCCCTTGGCTGGTGTTAACCGGCAATGGACAAAAAACCTGGGATACCGGCGACCTGCCCTCAGGCACTCAGGTGCGCAAAGACCTGGCCGACGTCGTCGATTCCTGGCTGGAGAGCTGAGCCATGGCCGCCCTGCGTTCCACGCTCTACATGCTGTTCCTCATCATCACCGTCATCCCCTATGCATTTGCCTGCATTCTATGGGCGCCGCTGCCATTGCGCTGGCGCTACAAACTAACCTGTGGATGGCCAGGCCTGGCCATCTGGGGCGCAAAGCATATCGTCGGCATACGCTGGCAGATCAAAGGGGCGGAAAACCTCCCCGACGGTCCCGCCATCTTGCTATCCAAGCACCAGTCCGCATGGGAAACCCTGTTCCTGCCCTCCCATATGCCGCGTGAAGTGTGTTTCGTCTACAAGAAAGAACTGCACAAGGTCCCATTTTTCGGTTGGGGCCTGGCGCTGCTGCGCATGATACCCATCGATCGTTCCAAAGGCCGCGACGCCTTCGAGCAAGTCGTCCGACTGGGCCAACAACGTCTGAACGAAGGCCGCTGGCCCATTCTGTTTCCTGAAGGCACCCGCATTGCCCCCGGTAAAATGGGCCGCTACAAGCTGGGCGGCGCCTTGCTGGCAACCCGCACCGGCGCCGGCATCATCCCTATCGCCCACAATGCAGGCGAGTGCTGGCCCCGCAATGCCTTTGTGAAAAAGCCAGGATTGGTTACCCTATCCATAGGCCCCCTTATCGACACCACCGGCCTGGATGCCGAAACAGTCAACCAGAAAGTGCAGGACTGGATCGAGGGGGAAATGCGCATACTGAACCCGGAACGCTATGAACCTGGACGCCAGGCAACTTGATCTGTTCGCCGATTCGCCAACAATGGTGAGTCGGCCCGCCTCCGACGGCCCGGTCCCCGCGACACCCGCTCCGTCCGTTCCACCCGCCGTTTCACCCGACGCTCTGCAACCGCTCTCATTATCGTTGGCTCCCCCCGCCGAACTTCCCGCAGGCGCCCGGTGGCGTCAAGTACAGGGCGCCTGCCACGCCATCGGTTTCGTCCTGGTGCGGTCGCGGCGGAAAAGCATTGGGTTGACAGTCAACGATGATGGCCTGCAAGTCACCGCGCCAGGCTGGGTTCCACTTCGGCAAATTGATGCGGCCGTCATCGAGAAAGAGCGCTGGATACTCGAAAAGCTGGCTCAGCGCCAGGCGCGCCAGAAGCAACTGGCCATGGCCGACACCCAATGGGAGCATGGCGGCACCATTCCTTACCTGGGGGTGCGCATCTGCCTTGCCCTTGAGCATACGGGCCACGGCCATGTTTTTAAAGGCAAGCCGTTCTCGCCCACCGCCGGTGACAAGCTGCTGCTGCCGCTGCCTTATGGCGTAGAACGCAGCCGCATCCGCGACAGCGCGCACGGTTGGCTGCAAGCCCAGGCAAAAGAATGGTTCGAGCAACGCCTGACACACTTCCTGAACACTAACGGCTTAAGCATGCGCCGCTGGCGGCTGTCCTCGGCAGCCACGCGCTGGGGTTCATGCAGCAGCGACGGCAACATCATGCTGAACTGGCGCCTGATCCATTTCGAGCCTGATGTCATCGACTACGTCATTGCCCACGAGGTCGCGCACTTGCGCCACATGAACCACAGCAAGGACTTCTGGCGCGAAGTCGGTCGAATCCTTCCTGGGTTCGAACGTGCTCGCGACACCCTGCGACAACACGACCCGGCTACTTTGCCGCTTATCTAACCCTAACGTAACGGAGATTCCCATGCGACTGCTACACACCATGTTGCGCGTCGGCAACCTTGACCGCTCACTGGCGTTTTACACCGAAGTTCTGGGTATGCAGCTTTTGCGCCGCAAGGATTTTCCCGATGGGAAATTCACCCTGGCCTTTGTCGGCTACCAGCCAGAAAGCGAAGGGGCGGTCATCGAGCTGACGCATAACTGGGACACCGACAACTACGAGCTTGGCAACGCCTATGGCCACATCGCCCTGGAAGTCGATGATGCCTACAAAGCCTGTGAACTGATCCGCGAACGAGGCGGCCGGGTCACCCGCGAAGCGGGCCCCATGAAACACGGCTCCACCGTCATTGCTTTCGTGCAGGATCCCGACGGCTATATGATCGAACTGATCCAGGCGGGCACCCGGGCCGACTAGGAACTGCGCCCGGCGCCCCCTAAATGCGTGCGAAGGCGCCGGATGGGAAATCATCCACCGCAATCACCTTGGCAGCCGCATCTTCAGCAGCCTGCAGTAGTTGCGCCTGTTCCTCGGTGATTGCCCCTTTGGCATGGGCCAGGCGCCAGTCCTTGACACCGCTATGACGGATGCGATCAAGTAAAGGCTGGGCCTTTACCGCAAGGTCGAAGGCATTCTCAAGCTCTTCCACACTGGAGCCATTGCAACTGCCCCACACCAACCCGACCAGGCGATCCCTGGTTTCAGACGGCTCGAGCAGCAGCTCGGCGCACGCGGCAGTTGCCTTGTCGGTGGGTGGCGTGGCACGCACTCCGGGGGGCATCAGCAGGATCCGCAACACCACAGCCACCCAGCGCGTGGGAAAATTCAGCAGGATGTCGTCCATGCGCTTTTCAATCGTTGAAAAACCATTGAATGCGCACCATTTGACCAACGGTAAATCGGCTTCATGCCCGCCGTCGTCGTGCCACCGCTTCAGCATGGCCGATAACAGATAAAGCTCAGCCAGAATATCGCCCAGGCGGGCCGACAGCATCTCACGGCGCTTGAGCGAACCGCCCAGTGTCAGCAAGGTCATTTCCGACAACACGGAGAACGCTGCCGCATAGCGGTTCAGGCGCCGATAATATGGTGCAGCCGGGCCCACGGACTTGGGTGTGCGCGAAAAACGCGCGCCCGTCCAGGCCAGCCCGACAGCCCGCAATGCCGTCTTGGCGCTATGCGCCAGATGCTTCCAGATGACATCATCGAATGCGTCCTGGCCGGCCTCTTGGTCGCTATCGGCCAAGGCCTGCACTTCCTGCAGCAAATAAGGATGCGCCCGCATGGCCCCTTGCCCAAAGACAATGAGATTACGGGTCAGGATATTGGCCCCTTCGACGGTGATTCCGACCGGCACGGCGCGATACAAGGCACCAAGATAATTGCTGGGACCGTCGATCACGGCCTTGCCGGCATGCACATCCATGGCGTCGTTGACCGATTGGCGCATGCGTTCGGTGGCATGCAGTTTCATGATGGCCGACACCACCGACGGCTTGTGCCCGATATCCAGACCTGCACATGTGAAGCGCCGCGCGGCCTCGACCAGATACGCATTGCCGGCCAAACGACCAAGTTTTTCCTGCACCCCTTCGAACTGGCCGATGGGCACGCCGAACTGGCGACGTACCCGTGCATACGCCCCTGCGGTATGCGCTGTAAACGTGCAGGCGGCTGCAGACAGTGACGGCAAGGAAATCCCGCGCCCCGCTGCCAGGGCGCTCATGAGCATCTGCCAGCCCTTGCCCGCCATGTCGACACCGCCGATCAGAGCGTCCAGCGGCACGAATACGTCGTGGCCTTCCGTCGGGCCATTCTGGAACGCCTGCATCGAAGGCAGATGACGCCGACCCACCACAACACCCGGAAGGTCCGTAGGCACCAGCGCAACCGAAATACCCAGCTCTTTCTGGGCGCCGATAAGGTGGTCTGGATCCGACAGCTTGAACGCCAGGCCCAACACCGTAGCGACCGGACTGAGGGTAATGTAACGCTTGCGCCAGTTAAGTAGTATGCCCAGTTGCTCCTGGCCGTCAATCGTCCTGCGGCAAATCACCCCGCTGTCAACCATTGAGGCGGCGTCCGAACCCGCTTCCGCGCTGGTCAGGCCGAAGCAGGGTATTTCACGGCCATCCGCCAGGCGCGGCAGCCAGTAGTCCTGCTGCGCCTGGGTGCCGAACTGCATCAACAATTCGCCAGGCCCCAAGGAATTGGGCACCATGACGGTGACGGCCAGCGTGACCGACTGCACGGACAACCGGCGCACGACCTCGGAGTGCGCATAGGCCGAAAAGCCCAGGCCGCCATGGCTGCTGGGAATAATCATGCCGAAGAAGCCATGGCTCTTCAGAAAGCTCCAGATCTCGGGCGGCAAATCCATACGCTGCCACGAAATATCCCAGTCGTTCACCATGGCGCACAACTGCTGAACCGGTCCATCCAGAAACGCTTGTTCAGCCTGAGACAAACGGACAGGGGGAATGGCCAGGAAGTGCCGCCAGTCGGGCTGGCCGGCGAACATCTGCGCATCCCACCAGACGTCGCCGGCCTCGATGGCTTCTTGTTCAGTCGGGGAAAGGCGCGGCATGGCGCCGCGCGCCATGCGATACAAAGGCTCGGTAAGCCATTGGCGACGCCAGGTTCTCCAGTTCATGATGCTCCTTTGCTTAAAACAGCGTGTGCAACAACTCATTATTACGTATTAATGTTACGCCAGTGCCGGCCTGCTTGCATGGGATTGGGCCGACGATTAAAGTGTGCCTGCCGCAACAGAGTCTGCGACAATCTTGTAAGGCATCTCGTCAGCGCCCGCATTTACACCGCAACCTTGTCGATCACGGTCTTCGCCCTCTATGCTCAATACCCTCTGGTTTGGTTTTTTCATCATCGCCTTTTTTTCGGGGCTGTATCAATGGCTGGTGATGAGCGACCCCGAGGTCTTTTCACGTATTGTGCTCAGCCTGTTCGACATGGCCGACCTTTCCGTCAAGTTGATGCTGCTGCTGTTCGGCACCCTGACATTATGGCTGGGCTTTCTACGCATTGCTGAAGCCGCCGGCTTGATCAACACACTGTCCCGCGTATTAACCCCGCTATTCCGCCGGCTGATGCCAGGCGTTCCCGCCGGCCACGAATCGATCGGCCTGATCACGCTGAATTTCGCGGCCAACGGCCTGGGGCTGGACAACGCGGCAACCCCGATTGGCTTGCGCGCCATGCGTTCGCTGCAAACCTTGAACACGGAACCCGAAACCGCGACCAATGCGCAGATTCTGTTCCTGGTCATGAACGCCTCGTCCCTGACTCTGCTACCTGTCAGCATCTTCATGTATCGGGCGCAGCAGGGCGCGCCCGACCCCACCATGGTTTTCCTGCCCATCCTGCTGGCGACCACGGCGTCTTCATTGGTCGGCCTGCTATCGGTTGCAGCGATGCAGCGGCTGCGCCTGCACGATCCGGTCGTCCTGGCCTGGCTGGGCGGGCTGATCGTCCTGCTGGGTGGTTTCATGGCGCTGTTGGCCACCCTGTCCGCCGCCGCCATCGGCGCCTTGTCGTCCCTGATGGGCAATCTCACCTTGTTCGGCATCATCATGGTTTTCCTGATTGCCGGCTATGTCAAGAAAATACCCGTCTACGAATCGTTTATCGAGGGAGCCAAAGACGGTTTCAATATCGTGCGCGACCTCTTGCCCTATCTGGTGGCCATGCTATGCGCCATTGGCGCGCTGCGCGCATCGGGAGCGTTGGACGCGGCACTCGACGCCATCCGCTGGGCGGTCCATGCCGCAGGGATGGACACCCGCTTTATCGACGCCCTGCCAACCGCGCTGGTCAAACCTTTCTCGGGCAGCGCGGCACGCGCGATGCTGATCGAAACCATGCAGCATTTTGGCGTGGACAGTTTTCCGGCCTTGCTGGCAGCAACCGTGCAAGGCAGCACCGAAACGACATTCTACGTGTTGGCTGTCTACTTTGGCGCCGTCGGCATCCAGCGCACTCGTCATGCCGTGGGCTGCGCCTTGCTGGCCGACTTGGCCGGCGTGCTGGCTTCCATCGGAATTTGCTACTGGTTCTTTGGGTAAAGGCGCCAGGCGGCGCCCTGCGCATCAGCCAACGGCAGCCACGCCTAGGTGTTGGCTTCGTCGTCGCGGATGGCGCCCGCCTCGAGCAAAGCATCAGACAACGCGATAAAGTCCACCACGCTAAGCGCTTCTGCCCGAGCCGAGTCGGCAACGCCGATTGCTTGCCAGTCGACCAGCCCGGCCCAGTCGCCCAGGCAGCGACGCAGCATTTTGCGCCGCTGGCTGAACGCCCTGGCTACGACACGCTCAAAAGCGCGCACGCTACGCGGCCTGGGCCGGTTTTCGGGCAAAGGCGTCATGCGAACGACCGCCGATACAACACGCGGTGGCGGATCGAAGGCTTCGGGAAGAACATCAAACAGCTTTTCCATGCGGTAGCGCGACTGCAACATGACGGACAACCGCCCATAATCGGATGTCGAGGGCGAGGCCACCATGCGATCGATGACTTCCCGTTGCAACATGAAATGCTGATCCAGCACCAAATCGGCGTACGCCATCAGGTGGAACAGCAACGGACTGGAAACGTTGTAGGGCAGGTTGCCAACAATACGCAAGTGTTCGCCAAGCAAGGAAAAATCAACCTTGAGCGCATCGCTCTCGATCACTCTCAGGCGTTCAGGCGAATAGCGCTGCCTTAACCTGGCCGCCAGATCGCGGTCAATCTCGATGACGGTCAGCCGATCCAGGCCGGCCAGCAGCGGCTCGGTAAGCGCGGACAGCCCAGGTCCAATCTCGACGACGGTGTCTGACGCTTTAGGCGCAATCGCCCGCACAATGCCTTCGGTTACGCCTTCGTCAATCAGAAAGTGCTGTCCGAAGCGCTTGCGGGCCTGATGGTGCGCCATTGCGTTAGCGGCTGCGTCGATTGGCCTGCGGATTCAGGCGATTGTCGATATAGGCCTGGCCATGCAATTGACTGAGCCAATCCTCGAACGCAGGCTCAATGCGCCGCTCGAACAAGATGCGTCGTGCCTGCATGCGCCGATACTCTTGCTCCATATCCTTGGTGCGCCGCTCCTCGACCTTGATCAGATGCCAGCCAAAGGGCGAGTGAACAATCTCGCTGACTTCGCCCGGCTGCAAAGCATCCATCGCTCGTTCGAAGGCCGGCACGGTTTCGCCGGGACTGACCCAGCCCAAATCGCCGCCTTGCGGCGCCGACGCGTCTTCTGAATACCGACGCGCCAGATCCGCGAAGCTTTCGCCCATCAGGACACGCTGACGCAATTGGTTCAACCGGTCCACAGCACGCTCTTCGGTCATGGCCTTGGTCTCTTTGAGCAGAATATGGCTTGCACGTGTTTGGGTCACCAGCATTGGGCCTTCGGGAATCTGAAGCGCTTGCTGCCCTCCAAAATTCGGCGCAGCCTGGGGTTGAGGCTGAGGTTGAGCAGCCTGGCTGCTCTCGGGCCCGCGGGTCAGTACTTTCAGAATATGAAAGCCGTTGCCGCTTTGGACCACGCCGCTGACCTGGCCGGCCTGCAAACCTTGCGTCGCCTGAAGGAAAAGATCGGGCCAGCCTTCCACCGGCCGCACGCCCAATTCGCCGCCTTGAAGCGCGTCCGGAGCATCCGACGAAGCGGCGGCAGTACTGGCAAAATCGGCGCCTCCGCGAATCTGACTCAACAAGGTTTCGGCTTTGGCGCGCAAGGTCTGTACCTCGGTGCTGCTGGCGTTCTCGGGCACCTTCACCAGAATTTGCGCCAGACCCAGGACCTGTGGCCCTGCTGCTTGACCCGCAGCCTGCTGCGGCTGTCTGGGCATGCCGGCGCCACCTGCGTTACGGGCCTGGTTCTTCAGGAAAGCATCCACCTCGGCGTCCGAAATAATGATCGTACTGTCGACCGCGCGCTGGCGTAGCTGGTCCGTACGAATCTCTTTGCGCAGATTTGTCAGGTAGGCATTCCAGTCCAGGCCGCCTTTCTCGATTTCCTTGCGCAGGGTGTCCGTTGTAATGCGATTGCGTTCCGCAATGGACTGCACCGCCCTTGCCAGTTGCTCGTCGGTTACCGTGATATTCAACCGCTCGGCCTCTTGGCGAATCAATTCGTCGGAGATCATGTTCTGCAGCACTTGGCGACGCAATACCGATGCATCCGGCACGGCGATACCCTGCTGGCGCAGATGGTTGGCCGCCAGCTTGGCTTCGGCCTCGACCTGGCTCAGGGTAATGACCTGCTTGTTCACTACAGCGGCAATGCCGTCGACAAACTGCCCCTCCGGAGACGGTGACGCAGGCGCCGACTGGGCCAGGGCCGTGGATGCAGCCATTGCAGCCAGCGCCACGACAAACAGGAGCGTTGACAAAATAGACGCCGGCCAGCGCTGTAGATGCAAACTACGCATTATTCATACCTCTCGAAGGTGGTTTTTTCCGGTATAGGCGAAGTAACCGGCTGATACCCGGTGATTGTGCGGGACAGCATGCTCATGGGATCTGTTCCCAGTGATCCAAGACCGCCAAGCTCCAGTTGGAAGAACACAGCGCTGTTGGCATCCTTGACCGACACCGCGTAACGTTGATACACAACCCGCGCCGTCCAGCAGCAGTCGCCCTTGTATTCCAATCCAAGCACAGACTGGGTGGAGCGCTTTTCCTGCAGCGAATAGTCCAGACGCCCCAGCGCAAAAACCTTGCGTGTAAGCGGCCACTGACCGGATACCGTCACTTGCTCTTTGCTTTGGTCGACGTAAGCCAGGCTATTGACGATGGCGGGGTTGATGATCTGCTGCGGATCGCGCTCGTAGCGATAAAATGCCGACACCAACGCCAAACGCTTGGGCTGCCACTTAAAGCCCGCCGTCATGCGGTTGCGGTCGCGCGACTCGGGGTTGAACTGGGCGTCGAACCGCACGTTCAGCTTGTCGGTCAGCGCGGCGCTGGCGCCCACGAGGTAGTCGGACTTGTTATTTGCGCGTCGTGGCCCGCCCGGCAGGGTTACTTTCTGTTCTTCGAAATACTGTCGTTGCGCAACGGACAGGGACAGCCGCTCGAAGCCCGTCGCTTCGTCAAGCCAGCGCGACGTCAAGCCAATGGTCACCTGATTGGCATTGGCGATACGATCCCAACCGCCGCTAAAGATGTTTTCATCAAAGGCCTGCGAGAAATTGAATGTGGCCACCGACGTATCAAAGACGGGGATCGTCGACTGATTACGGTAGGGCACATACAGGTAATAAACGCGCGGCTCCAGCGTCTGGATCGCTGCATTGCCAAATAGCGAAGCGGATCGTTCGAACGTCAGGCCCGAATCGATTGAGAATAGAGGCACAGAACGGGTTTGCGTACGGGGCGTGCCTGGCACGACACCGCTACGCGCATCCGGGCTCAGGGTAAAGCCATTCCAGTTCGTGGTGTACTGGCTAAGATGCAACGCCGCCTTGGGTGTGACATACCAGCCGGCGCGAACAATGGGAAAAGACACCGCATTATAGGAAGTGAGCCGGGTGCCATCGTACGATTGATACGGGTAAAGACTCATGTTCGCGTACGTTTCGTAGGGGTAGAACGCGTCTTTGTACTTGGGCATCGAGAACCGTGTAGCGAAGTTGTCGCTGACCAGGTCAAAGCCATGCCAGTTGTAGCGGGCGCCGCGCACATTCAGTTCGGGCAACTTGTCGAACTGCGAACGGCGATGGTAACCAAGGGTGGAGTCCTGCAGGGTCTGGTAGGTGTAGGTTTGCAGGTAGGCGCTCCAGTAGTTGGCGCCCGACCAACTAAGCTGGGCAATACTGGGCAGGTAATCGTTGGTGGCCTCGTTCAGCCCGAAGGTTGAAAAGTCCCGGAAATAATCATCGTCGGACACCCGGCGAATGTCGAAATACGCGCTGAAACCATTGCCGAGCCGCTGCTGGTGCTGGGCCGAGTACATCCAGCGCTTGAAGCCTTGCAGGTTGTCCTTGTTCAGATAGGTGCCAATGACCTGACCGTGGTAATCGCGGCCCAGGTAACGGAACTCGGCTCCCATTTGCAGCCCGCGCTTGGCCATGTAGCGCGGGGTCACGGTAAGGTCGTAATTAGGCGCCAGATTGAAGTAATAGGGTGTGGACAACTCAAAGCCGCTATTGCTGGAAATACCGTAGGAAGGTATCAAAAAGCCCGACTTCCGCTCTTTGCGCAGAGGGAAAGACAGATACGGCGAATACAGAATGGGCACGCCTTTGAAATACAGCACCCCGTGGCGGGCCACACCTTCATTTTCATCGATATGGAAATCGACGCGCGGAGCGCTGATGTACCAGGATGGATCCGGGCATGGACATCCTGCATACCGCATGTCGGTCAGGCGCATGTCGCTGCGGCTAAAAATATCGGCCTTGACTGCCGTGCCCGACCCCCCACTGGCGCCCAGCCAAAAGTTCGGGTCGTTGACCTGGCCGGTTTCGCTGTCCAGGTTGTAATGCAGTTGCGGGCCGCGCACAATACTGCCCTCGCGCATGATCAGGCCATCGCCGTACACGTCGACCTGGCCGGTTTCGCGCTGATAGTCGATTCGATCACCCTTGACCACGGAATCGATCCGTCGCACCTCGGCGTCGCCCGTCATGATGACTTTGCCGTCTTGATCGGTTTCGATTTTATCGGCCACGATGAACGAGGTCATGTCCTCGTCTTCCATCCGGGTATGCAGATTCAGCTTGGGAGATATAAGCAGCGCAGGCTCGTCCCCGGGCGCAACAGATTGCGCCTGCACGGCCGGCATCAAGCCAACACTCAAGAAAACTGCCCACCAAACCAGACGCACGGAAGTAATATCCCCAGAAAACAGACTGTATTTTGGCACAGTTGCCAAAACAGAATTATCTGCAACCCGGTATTATAGATAAGCTGACTCCCAGAAACCGGCACAAATCGGTATTGGAGGGGAAAATCCCGACATCGCATTGTTTTCCTGGGGAAACCTTGCCGCAAAAAATGGCTGCCGTCAGCGCCAACTGTTCTCTCAAACTCGACACCTGTCCTGGATCTAACGTGAATCACACCGTCGACGACCGCCTGGCCCTTCTACATGCGTGGCTCCAAGCCTTAGCCACAGAACACCCCCTGGATACCGGCAGCCTGCAGCCGGCTTCCAGCGACGCAAGTTTTCGACGATATTTCCGCATAGCCATGGGAGACAGGACAGCCATTGTCATGGATGCCCCACCACAACATGAAGATTGTGGGCCTTTTCTGCACGTCACCGAACTCCTGAAGGAAACTGGCGTCAATGTGCCCGCCATCATTGCCCAGAACCTCGAACAAGGCTTCCTGCTTCTGTCCGACCTTGGCATCCGGAACTACTACCATGCCATTCAGCAGGGCCTCAGCGATCCCGAACTGCAAACACGTTACCGCCAGGCGATCGCCGCCCTGGTAAAGATACAATCCGCGTCCACAAGGGGGTTGCCGGTTTACAACTATGAACGCCTGATTCAAGAGCTTGAGCTTTTCCCTATCTGGTACGCGCAGCGCCACTGCCAGGCAAGCCTGTCCGAAGCAGATCAGGCCACGCTGTCCAAAACCTTCTCGACTTTAGCGCACGACAATGCCGCGCAAGACACCGTGCTGGTGCACCGGGATTTTCACTCGCCCAATCTGATGCTGTGCGACCAGCCCGCGTATGGCGAGAACCCGGGCATTATCGATTACCAGGACGCCCTGCAGGGGCCGATTACCTACGACTTGGCTTCCTTGGTCATGGACGCGCGCACCACATGGGAGGAACCCCAGCAACTGGACTGGGCCATCCGCTACTGGGAAGCGGCACGCGATGCCGGTTTGCCCGTCCACCACGATTTCGCGGATTTCCATCGCGCCTACGAGTGGATGAGCTTGCAACGCAACCTGCGCATCCTTGGCGTATTTGCCCGTCTGTCTCATCGCGACGGGAAACACCACTATCTGGATCACATGCCGCGCGTCAATGCCTATGTGCGCCAGGTGGCGTCTCGCTATGGCGTATTTACGCCCTTGCTGCGGCTGCTGGATCGCCTGGATAACCGCAGCGTCGTCGTCGGGTACACATTCTAATGAAAGCCATGCTACTTGCCGCCGGGCGAGGGGAACGCATGCGCCCGTTAAGCGACACAACACCCAAGCCACTGCTTTGCGTCGGCGGCAAGCCTTTGATTACCTGGCACATACAACGCTTAGTCAACGCGGGCATTACACACATCGTCATCAACCATGCATGGCTCGGCGACCAGTTCGAGGCACAGCTAGGCAATGGCAGCGCCCTGGGCGCGCACATCACCTATTCCCCCGAGGACCCATCGCTGGAAACCGCCGGGGGTATCGCCAATGCCCTGCCCCTCTTGGGCGATCAGCCCTTCCTTGTCATTAATGGCGACATCTGGTGCGACTGGGATCCGCGCCATGCGTCCAGCATGGCCCGCCAATTGCAACAGCAGGCCAGGCAGGCCTGGCTGCTGCTCGTGAACAATCCCGATCACCACCCCTCAGGCGACTTCATCCTGGGCGATGCCGACCTGCTCGTGCCACGCAACCACCAGATCGCGCAGAATGCATTGACCTTTGCCGGCATAGGCATCTATCAACCCAATTTTTTCAGTGCCACCCCTGCGGGCCAAAAGGCGCCCTTGGCGCCGCTGTTGCGGGAAGCAATTGAAAAAGGAATGGTCCTGGGGCACCATTACACTGGGCGCTGGACCGACGTGGGCACGCCCGAACGACTGGCCCAACTCGATCGCTGTCTGTCCAAGCCCGTTATTCCGTAACCAGATATCACGCTTAGGACGGAAACCTGCGAATACGCGTTATGCTTTATGGTTTTCAGCTTCGCAGGCCCGCACCCGCCCGGCTGACGCAATACAGGATGTTTTATGGCTTTGTTTTCCTCGCGCAACAGCAATGTGTTTCAACCCACCGCCTATGGCGGCCGCAGGCGGCGTCGCGGGATTCCACGCTGGCTGGTGCTGATTCTTACCGGGGTCGTGGTCGGCGCTGGCGGCGTGCTTTTCCTTCAGAAAAGTTATGGCCCCACCCGCCTTACTGTAGAGCAATCCGAACAATTGCACCAAGACCTGAACAGTGCAAATATCGACAAGCAGCGGCTGCAATCCCAACTGAACCAGACCACCCACAACCTGAACGAAACCCGGTCCGCACTGGAAAACCGGACTAAGCAATTGCAGCAAACCCGCGACGACTCTGCCAAAGAGCGCGAAGACATTCAATTATTCCTGGGCGCCATGCCGCCCGATCCACGTGGCACATCGCCCGGCATCCACGCTGCCGATTTCAGCAATGAATCGGGGCAATTGGCCTACCAGATACTGGTGATGCAAGACAAGGCCGACAGTCCCAATTTCGAAGGCAACATGGAATTTGTCGTAGCCGGCCGCTACCCCAGCGGAAAAACCGCGAACATCACCCTTGACCCTATCCCGGTCGACATTCCCCGCTACGATTTCGTACGCGGCAGTGCGCCCCTGCCCGAAGCCTTCACCGCCCGCGAAGTCACGATACGCATCAGGCCGAAAGATTCCGACAAAGTAGCCGCCACCCGCACCATCCGGGTGCCGCGCTAGCTAATCAAGTTCGTAAAAAGGCGCCCCATAAGCGGCGCCCATAAGCAGGCCCGCTGCGGGGCCAAATCCCGAATCATGCCGTAAGAGACAACCCTACCGAGTACTCAAGAGAGCTTGTAGAATGGTGGGAGTCGATGGAGATGGTGCAGAAGTACGCGCACCTTGCGCCCTCCCACCTGGCTGCGTACGTAAACCACGCCACATTTGCGTCACACGGCACCCAGGACAAAAAGAAAGCCGCGTAGTAGCGGCCCGTAGTAGCAGCCTTAACTGCATGTTTAACTAGGTTTTTTTGGTGGGCTGGCCGGGGCTCGAACCCGGGACCAACGGATTAAAAGTCCGGTGCTCTACCAACTGAGCTACCAACCC
>JBIQKZ010000013.1:17756-122122 GCA_044464765.1 Pusillimonas sp. | reverse complement strand
GCGGCGCAGGGCGGGGTCAGCGCCTCGCTGGGCAACATGAGCGAAGATCACTGGTACTGGCACATGTACGATACCGTCAAGGGATCCGATTGGCTGGGCGACCAGGACGCCATCGAATTCATGTGCCGTGAAGCTCCCAATGCCGTTTACGAGCTCGAGCACTTCGGCATGCCGTTCGACCGCAATGCAGACGGCACCATTTATCAGCGTCCGTTTGGCGGCCACACGGCCAACTTCGGCGAGAAGCCCGTTCAACGCGCCTGTGCAGTGGCCGATCGTACCGGGCATGCCATGCTGCACACGCTGTATCAGCGCAACGTGGCGGCCCGCACCCAGTTCTTCGTCGAATGGATGGCGCTTGACCTGCTGCGCAACGAAGCCGGCGATGTATTGGGTGTGACCGCCCTTGAAATGGAAACCGGCGAGATCTACGTGCTTGAAGCCAAGACCACGGTTTTGGCCACGGGTGGGGCAGGCCGCATCTGGGCCGCGTCCACCAACGCGTTTATCAATACGGGCGACGGCCTGGGCATGGCGGCGCGTGCGGGCCTGCCGCTTCAGGATATGGAGTTCTGGCAATTCCACCCCACCGGCGTGGCCGGCGCGGGCGTGCTGATTACCGAAGGCGTGCGCGGCGAAGGCGGCATCCTGCTGAACAAGGATGGCGAACGCTTTATGGAGCGTTATGCGCCAACTCTTAAAGACTTGGCCCCCCGCGATTTTGTGTCCCGCTCCATGGATCAGGAAATCAAGGAAGGCCGCGGTTGCGGCCCCGACGGCGGCCACGTGCTGCTCAAACTGGATCATCTGGGCGCCGACGTCATCAACAAGCGTTTGCCGTCGATTCGGGAAATCGCCATCAAGTTCGGCAATGTGGACCCCATCAAGGAACCCATTCCGGTTGTGCCCACCATCCACTACCAGATGGGCGGCATACCAACCAACTACAACGGCCAGGTTCTTGCGTCCGAAGGCGGCGAAACACGGATCATCAATGGTTTGTATGCCATTGGCGAGTGTGCGGCAACGTCGGTTCACGGCGCCAATCGCCTCGGCACGAACTCTTTGCTCGATCTCATCGTGTTCGGTCGCGCGGCCGGCAACCATATCGTGAACTCCCACCCCGAGCGCCAGCATGCCCACCAGGACATCCCGCAATCCAGCATTGATTTCTCGCTGGATCGTGTCGATACACTGGAAAACCGCAGCTCAGGTGAAAAGACCCAGGACATCGGCAATGCCATCCGTAACGCCATGCAGTTCCACTGCGGCGTATTCCGCACGCTCGACCTCCTGAACAAAGGCGTCGGGGCCATTGAGGACCTCAGCGGGCAAATGGATCGCCTGTACTTCAAGGACAAGTCCAAGGTATTCAATACGGCGCGTGTCGAAGCCCTTGAACTCACCAATATGATCGAAGTGGCTCGCGCCACAACCAAGTCCGCCGCCAATCGCCTGGAAAGCCGAGGCGCGCATGCGCTCGACGATCATCCTGATCGCGACGACGACAACTGGTTGAGGCACACCTTGTGGTATTCGCAAGGCAGCCGTCTGGAATACAAGCCCGTGCAAATGAAGCCGCTGACTGTAGACAGCATCCCTCCAAAACCGCGGACCTTCTAAGCAGGAATGGAAATGAGCGAAAAACGTATCGTCAAGTTTGAAATCTACCGCTACGACCCGGACAAGGACGAGCGGCCTTATATGCAGAAGCTCGAGGTCGAGCTGCAGCCCACCGACAAAATGCTGCTTGATGCCTTGGTGCGCATCAAGAACGATGTGGACGACAGCCTTGCATTGCGCCGTTCCTGCCGTGAAGGCGTGTGCGGCTCCGATGCCATGAACATCAACGGCAAGAATGGGTTGGCCTGCACGACGAACCTGCGCGAACTGAAGCAGCCCATCGTATTGCGGCCGTTGCCGGGGCTGCCTGTCGTGCGCGACCTGATTGTCGACATGACCCACTTCTTCAATCAGTATCATTCGATCAAGCCTTTTCTCATCAACGATCAGCCGCCGCCCGAGAAAGAGCGACTGCAAACGCCCGAAGCGCGTGAAGAAATGGACGGCCTGTACGAATGTATCTTGTGCGCGTGCTGTTCTACGGCGTGCCCGTCATTCTGGTGGAATCCCGATAAGTTCGTGGGCCCCGCGGGCCTCTTGCAAGCCTATCGCTTTATTGTCGATACGCGTGACGAGGCTACCGCCGAGCGTCTCGACAACCTCGAGGATCCTTACCGGTTGTTCCGCTGCCATACCATTATGAATTGCGCCGATGTCTGTCCCAAGGGGCTTAACCCGTCGGCAGCCATTGGCAAGATCAAGGAAATGCTGGTCCGCCGCACCCTTTAAGGCGCACCTTGATGAGCACATTGTCTGAACTTGAGCGAGCCCGCCTGCGATGGCGGGCTCGCCGGGGTTTGTTGGAAAACGATTTGATCATTACGCGGTTTCTTGATCAGTTCGAAGAACAACTGACCGACACGGATGTTGCCGCACTGTCTCAGCTCTTCGAGATGGGCGACAACGATTTGCTTGACGTTTTGCTGGCAAAAGCCGAGCTTTCCGGGGCGTACGACACCCCCGAGTTGCGCCGACTGGTCCAGCAAATGCGGGCACTGTAAAATTTTAGGAATCTTCAGATGCAACTATCAGATAAAAAAGCTACTTTGTCGTTCTCCGACAATAGCGAGTCGATCGAATTCCCCGTCTACCAAGGCACGGTTGGCCCCGAGGTCATTGATATTCGCAAACTGTATGGCCAGACCGGCATGTTCACATACGACCCAGGCTTTTTGGCCACGGCGTCATGCGAATCCAGCATTACCTACATCGATGGCGACAAAGGCCAGCTTCTGTATCGCGGCTATCCCATCGACCAGCTGGCGCAGAATTGCGATTTCATGGATGTCAGTTACCTGATTTTGAATGGCGAATTGCCTGATGCAAAACAAAAGAAGGAATTCGACTCCCTCGTCACCTACCACACCATGGTCAGCGAGCAGATGCACGTTTTCCTGCGCGGCTTCCGTCGCGATGCACACCCCATGGCGGTTCTGACCGGTTTAGTGGGTGCTATGGCCGCGTTCTACCACGATTCCACCGACATTACCAATCCGCGCCATCGCGAAATCTCGGCACATCGCCTGATCGCAAAAATGCCTACGCTGGTTGCCATGGCGTACAAATACTCATTGGGCCAACCCTACATCTACCCGCAGAACGATTTGTCGTACACCGGCAACTTCTTGCGCATGATGTTCGCCACGCCGTGCGAAGACTACAAAGTCAATGACGTTGTCGAGCGCGCACTCGATCGCATTTTCATTCTGCATGCCGACCACGAGCAGAACGCCTCCACCTCCACCGTGCGCCTATGCGGTTCGTCGGGCACCAACCCATTTGCCGCTGTGGCCTCCGGCGTCGCTTGCCTGTGGGGCCCGGCCCATGGCGGCGCCAACGAAGCCTGCCTGCAAATGCTGGAACACCTGCAAGCCAACGGCGGTGTCGAAAAGGTGGGCGAGTTCATGGAACAAGTCAAGGACAAGAACTCGGGCGTGCGCCTGATGGGCTTTGGTCACCGCGTCTACAAGAACTACGATCCACGCGCCAAGCTCATGCAGGAAACCTGCAAGGAAGTTCTTTCCGCCCTGGGTCTGGAAAACGACCCGCTGTTCAAGCTGGCCATGGAACTCGAACGTATTGCGCTGGAAGATCCTTACTTCGTTGAACGCAAGTTGTACCCGAACGTCGACTTCTATTCTGGTATTGTGCAGCGCGCCATCGGCATTCCCACATCGATGTTTACCGCCATCTTCGCGCTAGCCCGCACGGTGGGCTGGATCGCCCAGTGGGACGAAATGCTGTCCGACCCCGACTACAAGATCGGGCGCCCGCGTCAGTTGTACACCGGCCACCAGCCGCGCGACGTCAAGCGTTAATGCCCGCCTGCGCAAGCCGCCGGTCTTGGCGGTCTTTGCGCTTTGGGCAGATTATCGTGCCGTAATAAGGTTATATGGCTTGAACCCGGTCGGGTACGCCTCTGGTGGAGGGGCTATATTTTCGGGCCCTCAACCGGTTCGGTGCCCTACGGCCCCGAACACCGCATCGCCTCGCTCGTCCGCGCCTGCGCGCTCCCTTCGCTTCCGGCTTGCTCGGTCTCAAAGCCCGAAAATATAGCCCCTCCACCAGAGGCGCACCCGACCTAGGCATCAAAAAAAGCCGAAGCGCATTTATTACATGGCGCTTCGGCTTTTTTTTGTGGCTTTGGCCCTTTTAAGCTGTTTTCCCCATTTCCGCCTCTTGCTGAGCATCCACCACCGCCAAAGCCGTCATGTTCACAATGCGGCGAACAGTGGCGCTGGTGGTCAGTACATGAACAGGGCGAGCAGCGCCAAGTAAGACCGGCCCCATCGCCACCCCGTGGCTGCCCGTCATCTTCAACATGTTGTACACAATATTGCCCGTGTCCAGATTAGGCGTGATCAACAGATTGGCAGGCCCCTTCAGCGTGGAATCCGGAAAGGCGCGCAGACGGATCTTTTCAGACAAAGCGGCATCGGCATGCATCTCGCCATCGACCTCTAGGTGCGGTGCGCGTTCGGCAATTAAGCGGCGCGCTTCGGCCATCTTCGACGACGACTCGGTAACCCGGCTGCCGAAGTTCGAGTGCGACAGCAGAGCGATCTTGGGAATCACGCCGAAGCGCAAGACTTCATTGGCCGCCTGGATCGTCATGTCGGCAACCTGCTCGGCACTGGGGTTCTCGTTGACGTGAGTGTCGCAAATGAACAGCGTCTGGTCGGGTAGCATCAGTACATTCATGGCGGCGAAGGTATGAGCGCCCTCGCGCAGACCAATGACTTCCTCGACATAGCGCAACTGATTGTCGTAGCGGCTGGCGGCGCCGCATAGCAGGGCGTCGGCATCGCCGCGTTGCAGCAGCATGACGCCGATCAGTGAGTTATGCTTGCGCACCATTGCCTTGGCGATCTCGGGCGTTACCCCATTACGGCTGCGCAGTTTGTAATATCCCGACCAGGTTTCATTGAAACGCTCGTCGTCTTCGGGGTTGACGATTTCGATGTTTTTGCCGGGTTCAAGGCGAAGACCAAATTTTTGGATTCGCATTTCGATCACGGACGGGCGGCCGACCAGGATGGGGGAGGCGATGTTCTCGTCGATGACCGTTTGGGCGGCGCGCAGTACCCGCTCGTCTTCGCCGTCGGCGTAAATGACCCGCTTGGGCGAAGCCTTGGCCTGCATGAACAAGGGCCGCATGAGCTGGCCGGTGTGATACACCAGGCTCATGAGCTTCTGCCGGTAGGCTTCCATGTCTTGAATGGGGCGGGCGGCTACGCCTGATGCGGCGGCGGCCTCGGCGACGGCCGGGGCGATCTTGATAATGAGGCGCGGGTCGAACGGCTTGGGAATAATGTACTCGGGCCCGAACGACAGTTCTTCGCCGGCATACGCATTAGCCACTTCGTCGTTTTGCTCGGCCTGGGCAAGTTCGGCAATAGCCTTGACGCAGGCCAGTTTCATTTCCTCGTTGATCACGGTTGCGCCTGCGTCCATGGCGCCTCGAAAGATGAACGGGAAGCACAGTACGTTGTTCACCTGATTGGGATAGTCGGAGCGGCCGGTGGCGACGATGCAGTCGGGCCTGGCTTCCTTGGCGAGTTCGGGGCGGATCTCCGGTTCGGGATTGGCCAGCGCCAGGATGAGCGGACGGTCGGCCATGGTTTTGACCATGTCGGCGGTCAGGACGCCGGGGGCGGAGCAGCCCAGGAACACGTCGGCATCGCGGCAGACGTCGGCCAGTGTGCGTGCGGTGGTGTCCTGCGCATACAGGGCCTTGGTGGGTTCCATATTGGCATCACGTCCTTCGAAAATGACGCCGCGTGAATCCACAACGAAAATATTCGCGCGAGGGATGCCCAGGCTGACCAGCAGATTCAGGCAGGCGATGGCGGCGGCGCCGGCGCCGGAGCACACAAGCTTCACCTTGTCGATGTCTTTGCCGACAACCTTCAGGCCGTTAAGAATGGCGGCCGACGAGATAATGGCGGTGCCGTGCTGGTCGTCGTGGAAAACCGGGATCTTCATCCGTTCGCGCAGCTTCTTCTCGATGTAGAAGCATTCAGGGGCTTTGATGTCTTCCAGGTTTACACCGCCCAAGGTGGGTTCAAGGGCCGCAATGATGTCGACGAGTTTGTCCGGATCGTTCTCGGCCAGTTCGATATCGAAGACATCGATGCCGGCGAACTTCTTGAACAGACAGCCTTTGCCTTCCATGACCGGCTTGGCGGCCAGCGGACCGATATTGCCCAGGCCCAGCACCGCGGTGCCGTTGGTAATGACGCCAACCAGGTTGGAGCGCGAGGTGTACATTGCGGCGGCTTCTTCGCCCCCTTCGTGGATTGCCATGCTGGCGGCCGCCACGCCCGGCGAGTAGGCCAGCGACAGGTCTTCCTGGGTTGCCAGTGTTTTAGTGGGCGTAACGGAAATTTTTCCCGGAACGGGGTGGGCGTGATAGTCGAGGGCCAATTTCGAGAGATCCGCTTTGACGTCCATAGTGGCAATTGCTCCTAGCAATGATAAGAATTCTGTGCATCCAGCCTTTGTCGGCATTGAGCTTCGGGAACACAATGCGATAGGCTACATGTGTATGTATAACCGAATTGTACAAAGCGCAAGTGTAATCCGCTTGGGATCGTGCAGGAAATTTCCGGGCGCGGGCGCCGCATCTATAACTTCAACACACCGTTTTCGGGCGGCAAAAGCCAAGTGTCACTTATAGTCAACGTAAACACTATTTTGGGACGGCTTTCCGGCGTTTCGCGTTACATCTAAATTTAATCTGGGTATACTAATGCCAATACGGCTTATCAAGGCGTCGTACTGTTGCCTTCTGCCCCCCGCTATCCGCTAAACGGTCTGGCCGTGTCGCGGAAGGTTGTTCCCTGCATCATAACGAGTGAGGCACTCGGATAGGTGAAGCGCATATATGTCATCGGAAATCGAACTTTTATCTAATTCTTATCTTTTCGGCAGTAATGCACCATATGTAGAGGAACTCTACGAATCATATCTGGACAACCCCAACTCGGTGTCCGATCAATGGCGCAATTACTTCGATCAGCTGCAACACCAGCCCGCCACTGATGGTCAGGAAATTACCCGTGACCAGGCCCATGCGCCCATTGTTGAATCCTTTGCCCAACGGGCCAAGGCCAATGCTTTCGTGCCGCGTGGGCAGCAAGCCGATTTGGCCGTGGCCGGCAAGCAAGTTTACGTGCAATCCATTATTGCGGCCTACCGGTCACTGGGTTCGCGTTTTGCCGAGCTCGATCCGCTAAAGCGTCAGGATCGTCCTGTCATTCCAGAGCTCGATCCAGGGTTCTACGGGCTTGCCGAGTCCGACCTCGATCAAGTCTATTCGGCCACCAATACGTATTTCACCAAAGCCGACACCATGACCATGCGCGACATGCTCAAGGCATTGCGCGATACCTATTGCCGTAACGTTGGCGCCGAGTTCATGCACATCTCGGATCCCACCGCCAAGCGCTGGATCCAGGAGCGCCTGGAATCCACGCTGGGGGTGCCGGCCTTGTCGCCCGAGCGCAAGCGCCATATCTTGCAGCAGCTCACCGAGGCTGAAGGCCTCGAGCGCTTCCTGCATACCAAGTACGTGGGCCAGAAGCGCTTCTCCCTTGAAGGGGGCGAAAGCTTTATTGCCTCGATGGACGAAGTCGTCAATCATGCCGGCGAGAACGGCGTGCAAGAGATCGTGGTGGGCATGGCCCACCGGGGCCGGCTGAACATGCTGGTCAACATCATGGGCAAAATGCCCAGCGACCTGTTCGCCGAATTCGAGGGCAAGCATACGCAAAGCCTTACCGATGGCGACGTCAAATACCATAACGGTTTTTCAAGCGACCTCTCCACGCGTGGCGGTCCCATTCACCTGTCGCTGGCGTTCAATCCGTCGCACCTCGAGATCGTCAACCCAGTGGTTGAAGGTAGTGTGCGCGCCCGCCAAGATCGTCGCGGCGACGACGACGGAAGCCAGGTGTTGCCGGTTCTGGTGCACGGCGATGCCGCCTTTGCCGGTCAGGGCGTCGTCATGGAAACCCTTAACCTGGCGCAAACGCGCGGTTACGGCACCGGCGGCACGCTGCATATCGTCATCAATAACCAAATTGGCTTTACCACGTCGGATCCTCGCGACACCCGGTCTACGCTGTATTGCACCGACGTCGTCAAGATGATCGAGGCCCCCGTTTTTCACGTCAATGGCGACGACCCCGAGGCCGTTGTCTACGTCACCCAGTTGGCGCTCGACTATCGGCAGCAGTTCCGTCACGATGTTGTGATCGACATTGTCTGTTTCCGTAAATTGGGCCACAACGAACAAGACACCCCGTCGCTTACCCAGCCGCTGATGTACAAGCGCATCGGCCAGCATCCGGGCACCCGCAAGCTGTATGCCGACAAACTCATTGTCCAGGGCGTCATGGCTGAAGGCGAACCCGATCAACTGGTGAAAGATTACCGTCAGCTCATGGAAGATGGGCAACGGACGGTCGAGCCTGTTCTTACCGATTACAAGAACAAGTACGCCACCGACTGGACACCCTTCCTTAACGCCAAATGGACAGACCAGGCCGACACTGGCGTGCCGTTGGCCGAACTTACTCGCATCGGCGAAAAACTGACAACGGTGCCTGAAGGTTTTACCGTGCATCCGCTGGTCAGCAAATTGCTGAATGACCGCCTGAAAATGGCGCGTGGCGAGCAAAAACTCGACTGGGGCATGGGCGAGCACCTGGGTTTTGCCACGCTGGTGGCTTCGGGCTATTCAATCCGCATTACCGGCCAGGACTCCGGTCGGGGCACCTTCACTCACCGGCATGCTGTTTTGCACGATCAGAAGCGCGAACGCTGGGACGACGGCACGTATATTCCCCTTCAGAACGTCTCCGACAAGCAGGCGCCGTTCACGGTTATCGATTCGGTGCTTTCCGAAGAGGCTGTTCTGGCTTTCGAATATGGCTACGCTACCGCCGAACCCAACACCCTCACCATCTGGGAAGCGCAGTTCGGCGACTTCGTCAACGGCGCCCAGGTTGTGATCGACCAATTCATTTCGTCGGGCGAGGCCAAGTGGGGCCGCCAGTGCGGGCTTACGCTCATGCTGCCGCACGGCTACGAAGGGCAGGGGCCGGAACACTCGTCCGCCCGTATTGAACGTTTCCTGCAACTGTGCGCCGACAACAATATGCAGGTGGTGCAGCCGACCAACGGCGCGCAGATTTTCCACGTTCTGCGTCGCCAGATGATCCGTCCTTTCCGCAAGCCGCTTGTCATTTTCACGCCCAAGTCGTTGTTGCGCCATAAAGATGCTACCTCGCCGTTGTCCGACTTGGCCACGGGCCAGTTCGAGCTGGTCATCGGCGAACAGAATCAAGACCTTGATCCGGCTGCGGTCAAGCGTATTCTGGTGTGTTCGGGCCGTGTGTATTACGACTTGGCCCATACGCGCAACGACGCGGGGCGCGACGATGTCGCCATCCTGAGGGTTGAACAGCTTTATCCGTTCGCGCATAAGGCTTTTCAGGCCGAACTGCAAAAGTACCCGAACGCCAAGGAAATCGTCTGGGTGCAAGACGAGCCGCAGAATCAAGGCCCATGGTTTTATATCCAGCATCATCTGTACGAGAACATGACTGAAGGACAACGGCTGGGCTATGCCGGTCGTCCGGCTTCAGCGTCGCCGGCCGTCGGCTATCTGGCAAAACACCAGGAGCAGCAGCGCAATCTGCTTGAGCAGGCCTTTGCCGCCAAGTTCAAAGGCTTCATGCTTACCAAGTAACGAACTCTTCACATCACGGAAAAAAAATCATGGCTATTACAGATGTTCTCGTACCCCAGCTTTCAGAGTCGATCTCCGAGGCGACGCTGCTGAACTGGAAAAAGCAGCCCGGCGAAGCCGTCGAAGCTGACGAAATCCTGATTGAAGTTGAAACCGACAAAGTAGTGCTCGAAGTCCCGGCGCCATCGTCCGGCGTGTTAAGCGAGATCGTCAAGGCCGATGGCAGCACGGTAACGTCGGGCGAGGTCCTGGCGCGCATCGATACCGAAGCCAAGGCAAGCGCGGCGCCCGCTGCCGAGCCCCAAGCCGCCGCACCGGCGACGCCTGCCGCCGCCACACCATCTGCCGCTACGTCATCCGCCGCCGGGGCCGCATCGCCCGCGGCACAGAAGATTCTGTCCGAAAAGGGTATCGACCCATCCGCCGTGGAAGGCACGGGGCGCGGCGGTCGCGTAACCAAGGGCGATGCCTTGAGCGCTGATGCGGCCGCAGCCAAGAAACCTGCCGCCGCGCCGGCGGCCCCAGCGACGTTGTCGCTCGACGGTCGCCCCGAACAGCGCGTGCCCATGAGCCGCCTGCGGGCGCGCGTGGCCGAGCGCCTGTTGCAGTCGCAATCTGAAAATGCCATCCTGACGACCTTTAATGAAGTCAATATGCAGGGCATTCTCGATCTTCGTGCACGCTACAAAGAACCCTTCGAAAAAGAGCACGGCGTAAAGCTGGGCTTTACCTCTTTCTTTGTCAAGGCGGCGGTTGCAGCCCTTAAAAAGTATCCGGTGGTCAATGCGTCGGTCGACGGCAAAGACATCATCTATCATGGCTACTTTGATATCGGCATCGCTGTGGGCAGCCCGCGTGGCCTGGTGGTTCCCATCCTGCGCAATGCCGACCAATTGTCCATTGCCGAGATCGAAAAGCAGATCGCCGACTTCGGTGCCCGCGCACGCGACGGCAAACTGACGCTCGAAGAGCTTACCGGCGGTACGTTCTCCATCTCCAATGGCGGCGTCTTCGGCTCCATGCTGTCCACGCCCATCATCAATCCGCCGCAATCGGCCATCCTGGGCATCCATGCCACCAAAGAGCGTGCGGTTGTCGAAAACGGCCAGATCGTTATTCGTCCCATGAATTATCTGGCGCTCTCCTACGATCACCGCATCATCGATGGACGCGAGGCCGTGCTGGCGCTGGTTGCCATGAAAGAAGCGCTGGAAGATCCGCAACGCTTGCTTCTTGACGTTTGATGGCGGCACCGCAATGAATACAGGCTATCCCCGAATCGCGTACCGAGCGCCTCGTGTACGTGTCGGGGATAGTTTTCTTGTCGACTGACGCGGGGCGCTTTCGCCGCTGTGCGTTATTCAAGTTCAGGCGCTCGATGAAATCGTAGCCGCCACACTTTACCGAGTACATGAAATGGCTAAGCAATTTGACGTTGTCGTTATTGGAGCGGGCCCCGGGGGTTACATCGCCGCGATCCGCGCGGCCCAGTTGGGCCAGTCGGTCGCTTGCATCGACGCCTGGTCCACCTCCGATGGCAAACCCGCACCTGGGGGAACATGCACCAATGTAGGATGCATCCCGTCCAAGGCCTTGTTGCAATCGTCCGAGCACTACGAGCAGGCCAACCATCATTTTGCCGAACACGGCATCGAGATCAAGAGCGTAGGCCTTAAGCTGGATACGCTGATCGGCCGTAAGGACACCGTCGTTCAGCAGAATAACGAAGGCATTCTCTACCTCTTCAAGAAGAACAAAGTCACGTTCTTCCACGGGCTGGGTTCTTTAGTGGCGTATGTCGACGGCGGCTGGTCGGTCAAGGTGTCGGGCTCAACCGAAGAAGACCTGGTGGCCAAGCACGTCATTATTGCGACAGGCTCATCGCCACGCGCCTTGCCAGGGCTTGAGTTCGACGAAGTCAAAGTGCTGTCCAACGATGGCGCCTTGCGTATTCCGTCGGTGCCCAAGAAGCTGGGCGTCATCGGAGCCGGGGTCATCGGTCTTGAGCTGGGCAGCGTCTGGCGTCGCCTGGGCGCCGAGGTAACCGTTCTGGAAGCCATGCCCGACTTCCTTGCTGTGGCCGACCAGCAAGTCGCCAAGGAAGCCCTCAAGTCGCTCACCAAGCAGGGCATGAAAATCCATACAGGCGTCAAGATCGGCGAAGTCAAAAGTACAGCCAAGGCTATTACCGTGCCGTACACCGATGCTTCGGGCGCCGAGCAGTCGCTTACAGTGGATCACCTTATTGTGTCGATTGGCCGGGTGCCTCATACCCAGGGCTTGGGTGTGGAAACTGTCGGCCTGAAGCTCGACGAACGCGGCTTCATTGCGGTCGACGACGATTGCAAGACTAATCTTCCCAATGTATGGGCGGTGGGCGATGTGGTGCGCGGCCCCATGCTGGCGCACAAGGCCGAGGAAGAAGGCGTGGCCGTTGCTGAGCGCATTGCGGGCCAGCATGGCCATGTCAATTTCGGCACCATCCCAAGTGTCATCTATACGTCGCCCGAGATCGCCTGGGTGGGCAAGAACGAGCAACAACTTAAGACCGAAGGGGTGGATTACCGTTCGGGCAGCTTCCCTTTCATGGCCAATGGCCGGGCCAGGGCGCTGGGCGATACGACTGGCTTCGTCAAAGTATTGGCTGATGCGAAAACCGATGAAGTGCTGGGCGTGCACATTATCGGGCCGCAGGCCTCTGAACTGATTGCCGAAGCGGTCACCATCATGGAATTCCGTGGCGCCGCCGAAGATATCGCGCGTATCTGCCATGCGCATCCCACCTTGTCCGAGTCGCTGAAAGAAGCCGCTCTGGCTGTCGACAAGCGCGCGCTCAACTTCTGATCACGCGTGCAGTGTTCTAAAAAAGGGGCTGTACGCCCCTTTTTTTACTAGAGTTGTCCTTAAATGAATGTTCGCGAGTATTACCAGCAGGCCCTTGATGAACGGGGTTATAAGCCCGACACCGCCCAGTTGGAGGCTATCGAACGTCTTCAGCAATATTACGATGATTGGGTCGTCTACCGACAGGCCCGCTCGACCCCGTTGCGCAAGATCTTCAAGCGCCCCGATGTTCCGCGTGGCGTGTATATGTGGGGCGGGGTGGGGCGCGGTAAAAGCTTCCTGATGGATGCGTTCTACGTGACGGTTCCCCTGAAGCGCAAGACACGCTTGCACTTTCATGAGTTCATGCGCGGCGTGCATCACGAACTGCACGAACTGCGCGGCGTTCAGGACCCGCTCGACGAAGTCGCGCGCCGCGTGGCGAAGCGCTATCGGCTGATCTGCTTTGACGAGTTCCACGTGTCCGACGTTGCCGATGCCATGATTTTGTATCGCCTGCTGCTTAAGTTGTTTGAGTACGGCACGTCGTTCGTCATGACCTCCAACTACGAACCTTCGACGCTTTATCCGGATGGCTTGCACCGAGATCGAATCCTGCCCGCCATCAAGCTCATCCAGGACCGATTGGACATTCTGAATGTCGATACGGGCACTGACTATCGGAGACGCACGCTGGAGCAGGTGCGTATGTACCTGACGCCCATTACAGCCTCGACCGACGCCGAGCTAAGGGGGATATTCGACCGGCTGTCTGACACAGCGGCATTGAAACCCGTGCTAACCGTCGAGCATCGCGAGATCAAGGCGATTGCCCTTAGCGGCTCGGTCGTTTGGTTCGACTTTGCCACCTTATGCGGCGGCCCGCGATCCCAGAATGACTATCTGGAACTGGCCAATCGTTTCCAGACCGTCATCTTGTCGGGTGTGCCGCGCATGGCGGCCAGGCATGCATCAGAGGCGCGACGTTTTACCTGGCTGATCGACGTGTTCTACGATCACAAGATCAAGCTGGTGATGTCGGCCGAGGTTCAGGCGGATGAGCTCTATACTGAGGGGCCCATGGCCAACGAGTTTCACCGGACCGTTTCGCGCATTCTTGAAATGCAGTCGCGTGAGTATCTGGATTCGGAACGCCGCGCGGCCGTTGCCCTGTAGCAGGTAGCCGCTTTTCACCCGCACGACGAACTCCATCCATTCGACCTTACTGAGTCTTTATGAGCCTTCGAGTCTTAACAGGAATTACCACGACCGGTACGCCGCACCTGGGCAACTACGCCGGTGCGATTCGTCCGGCCATCCATGCCAGCACGCAGCCGGGTGTGGACGCCTTTTTCTTTTTGGCCGACTATCATGCCTTGATCAAATGCGATGATCCGCAACGCATCTTGCGCTCGCGCCTGGAAATTGCGGCCACGTGGATTGCTGGCGGTCTGGACACCGACAAGGTGACCTTCTATCGGCAGTCCGATATTCCGCAGATACCGGAATTGTGCTGGATGCTGACCTGCGTCACTGCCAAGGGATTGATGAATCGGGCGCATGCCTACAAGGCGTCGGTGGATCAGAACGTATCGAAGAACGTCGAAGCGGACGACGGCATCACTCTGGGGCTGTTTTCGTATCCGGTGTTGATGGCGGCGGATATCCTGATGTTCAATGCCAATAAGGTGCCTGTTGGGCGCGACCAGATTCAGCATTTGGAAATGACGCGTGATATCGCCCAGCGATTCAATCATCTGTATGGCCAGGGCAAAGAGTTCTTCAGTCTGCCCGAGGCGCAGGTGGACGACGAGGTTGCCACGCTGCCGGGTCTGGACGGCCGGAAAATGTCCAAGAGCTATAACAACACCATTCCCTTGTTCGAAGGAGGCGCCAAGGCGACCCGGGCGGCCATTATGCGTATCGTGACCGACTCGCGCCAGCCCGGCGAACCCAAGAATGCATTGGACTCTCACATCTACACGCTGTACAAGGCGTTTTCCCGGCCCGACGAAGCGGTCCAGTTCCGTGCCGACCTCGAGCAAGGCATGGGTTGGGGCGATGCGAAACAGACATTATTCGAGCGCATCGAACGCGATCTTGCTCCCATGCGCGAGCGTTACGATGAGCTTATGGCCGCGCCTGATCGCATCGAGGAAATCCTTTTGGCCGGCGCACAGAAAGCCCGCAAACTTGCCCAACCGTTCATGGAGCAGTTGCGCGAGGCGGTGGGGCTATCGAATGCCGGCCTGGCCGCCGGCGCACAGCACCCGGGGAAGGCGCAGGGATCGTCCTCCAAGAAGCCGCGCTTTGTCAGTTTCAAGGACGACGATGGCAGTTTCCGGTTTCGTCTGTTGGACGCTGCCGGACAACAGTTGCTGTTATCCGCATCGTTCGACAGCCCGCAGGCAGCGGGGAAAACAATCAAGCGCCTGCAAGGCGGCTTGCCTGACACGGCTTTTACACAGGCGGCCACTGACGTGGTGCTGACCCTTGATGGCGCCGAGGTGGCGCGTTTCGACGCGCTGCGCCTGGCGGAAGTACAAGAGGCGCTCGCGCAATTTTAATGTCCCGTCTGGTGGCCAGTGCGTCTGATGTCCTGTTTGGCTAATTCGGATACTTATCTTCGGTGCCTGAATTAGCCATGCTGCGTTGCTTGCTCACCTCACCACTTGCAAGCGGTCCGGATTCGTCAGGCGCGAAGCAGTAGCGAACTGACGCGCCGCCAGCGTCGTCAGCGTTTCAGTTTCGCAAATGCGGCTGCCATGGCGCCGAGACCTTCTGATTCAGCGGAGGGCTGTCGGTTGCGGCTGGCGCCTTGCCCTGGCCGGGCGGCGCGCGGCGCGCCGCTTGTATCAGTAGATCGTCGAACAGGCGCGGCATCGTCGTTCAGGCGCATGGTCAGGCCGATACGCTTGCGGGCGATATCCACTTCCTGAACCTTGACCTTGACGGTCTGGCCAACGCGCACCACATCGCGTGGGTCCTTGACAAACTTTTCGGCCAGCGCCGAGATATGAACCAGGCCATCCTGGTGGACGCCAATGTCGACGAAGGCGCCAAAATTGGCTACGTTGGTCACCACGCCTTCCAGGATCATGCCTTGGGACAGATCGTTCAGGGTGTTGACCCCTTCTTTGAATTGGGCTGTCTTGAACTCGGGCCGTGGATCGCGACCTGGCTTTTCCAGTTCGGCGAATATGTCCTTGACCGTGGGCAGGCCGAACCGCTCGTCGGTGAATTCCGATGGAGAAACACCTTTTAGCGCGCCTTGCTTGCCCATGATCTGGCCGGCCTCTGCCTTGATCCGCTCTAGAATGCGTTGCACCACGGGATAGGCTTCCGGGTGCACCGACGATGCATCCAGCGGATTGTCGCCGTTGGCGATACGCAGAAAGCCTGCCGCTTGTTCGAAGGCTTTATCGCCAAAGCGCGTTACCTTCAGCAGAGCCTTGCGGTTGTTGAAGGCGCCATTGGCATCGCGCCAGGCCACAATGTTTTTGGCCAGTAAGGAGTTCAGCCCGGATACCCGGCTGAGCAACGGTGCGGAGGCGGTATTCACGTCCACGCCCACCGCATTGACGCAGTCTTCGATAACCGCATCCAGCGAGCGTGCCAGCTCGCGTTGATTGACGTCATGTTGATACTGGCCGACACCAATGGCCTTGGGTTCGATTTTTACCAACTCGGCCAAGGGGTCTTGCAGACGGCGGGCAATGGAAACAGCACCGCGCAGGCTGACATCCAGATCAGGGAACTCTTGCGAAGCCAGTTCTGACGCCGAGTAGACCGAGGCGCCGGCTTCCGAGACGACGACCCGAGTGAGCTTCAATTGAGGGAGCGCGGCACACATATCGCTGACCAGCTTTTCCGTCTCGCGCGAAGCTGTGCCATTGCCGATGGCGACAAGTTCCACGTGGTGGCGCGTGGCTAATGCTGCCAGCGTGTTGATCGATCCATCGCGGTCTCGTCGTGGTTCAAAGGGGTAAACGGTAGCCGTGTCGAGCACTTTGCCCGTGGCGTCGATAATCGCCACTTTAACGCCGGTGCGGATGCCTGGGTCCAGCCCCATGACGGCTTTGGGTCCGGCCGGGGCGGCCAGCAGCAGATCCTTCAGGTTGGCGGCGAATACCCGGATGGCCTCTTGCTCGGCGGTCTCGCGCAGCCGACCGATCAGCTCGGTTTCAAAGGCCGTCAATAATTTGACCCGCCACGTCCAGCGGCAAACGTCGGCCAGCCAGCGCGCGCGAGGCGGCGCATCGATGGAAAAATCTGCTTCCACGCCTGCCAAGTGTGCAACGCGGGTTATGCAGGGGTGCGGGGTCTGCGCTTCGAGCTCGGCCTCCAGGCCAAGGCGCAGATCGAGCACGCCTTGCTGGCGGCCGCGCAGCAAGGCAAGAATGCGGTGTGAAGGCAAGGTGGCCAAGCGTTCGCTGAAATCGAACCAGTCGCGGAAATTATCGCCTTCAGCCTGTTTGCTTTCGACGACTTTTGAATACAGGCGTCCTGTGGACCACAGATGCTCGCGCATATCGGCCAGCAGATCGGCGTTTTCGGCGTAGCGCTCGGCAAGAATATCGCGTGCCCCGTCCAGGGCGGCTTTGGCGTCGGCAACGCCGTTGTCCGCGCTGATATAGCTTTCCGCCAGCACAGAGGGGTCGGAGTGCGCATCGTTTAAAATGGCGTCGGCTAGGGGTTCCAGGCCGGCTTCGCGGGCAATTTGCGCCCGTGTGCGTCGCTTGGGCTTATAGGGCGCGTACAGGTCTTCCAGGCGCTGCTTGGTGTCGGCCGAGGTAATTTCGGCGTGTAGCTCGGTAGTTAGCTTGCCTTGCTGCGAAATCGAATCCAGGATGGCCGCCCGACGCGTTTCCATATCCCTGACGTAGAGCAAACGTACTTCCAGGGTGCGCAGGACAATGTCATCAAGACCGCCGGTTGCTTCTTTGCGATAGCGGGCGATGAAGGGCACTGTTGCGCCGTCGTCCAGCAGGTCGATGGTGGCTGCAACTTGTGCCGGCCGTACATCAAGTTCCTGGGCAAGCATAGCCACGATGCGTGCGGCATCTGCGTCGTGCGGTGCGGCGTTATGGGGGGAAGAAGCGTTGGTGGTAGTCGTCATGGGCCTATCAATAAAGCATTATCCAAGCGGGGCATTTTGCCACATTGCACCGCCGGGCTGAAACAGAGCCGGGTATTATCGGGTGTCTGTCCATTAAATTTTGTAAAGAGCGGCTGTATTGCAATGCGTTTAAATGATGAGTTGTCGGAAATATTTTCGGCGCAGGGTCCCATTGCCGCTGCCGTGCCGGATTACCGGCCCCGGCAGGCGCAACTGGAGCTTGCCCAGGCCATACAGCAGGCCTTGGAAAACCATACTACTCTGGTTGCCGAAGCGGGCACCGGAACCGGCAAGACGTGGGCCTATCTGGCGCCGGCATTCTTAAGCGGCGTCAAGGTTTTGGTGTCCACGGGCACCCGCACCTTGCAGGATCAGTTATTTCGTCGCGACCTGCCCAAGCTGCGCGAAGCCCTGGCGCTGCCGATCAGCATCGCGTTATTGAAGGGGCGTGGAAACTATGTTTGCCATTACCATCTGGAGCGGCTGGGCGGGGATGATCGCGCCCTGAAGTCGCGCGCGGAAATCAGCCAGCTAAGAGACATACAGGTTTTTGCGCAACAATCCAAAAGCGGGGACAAGGCCGACCTGGCCAAAGTGCCCGAAGAGGCGGATATCTGGAACCGCGTTACCTCGACCCGTGAAAACTGTCTTGGACAAGAGTGCCCGAATTTACGCGACTGTTTTGTCATGAAGGCCAGGCGCACGGCGCAGGAGGCCGATCTGGTGGTGGTGAACCACGCGCTTTTTATGGCGGACCTTGCATTGCGCGAAGAAGGAATCACCGATTTGTTGCCAACGGTGCAACTGGTGGTGTTCGATGAGGCTCACCAATTGCCGGATATTGCGACTCGTTTCCTGGGCATCAGCGTGTCCACGCATCAGTTGCTCGAGCTGGCGCGCCAGATGGAGGCCACAGGGCTTGCGCATGCACGTGAATCCACCAACTGGAGCGAGATCGGCAAGCGGGTGGGGCAGGCTGCCCGTAATCTGCGCCTGGCCGCTGCGCCCATCGATAAGCTGCCAGGGCGCAAGGCCACGTTCGAGACCCTACCCGACGCCGACGAATTCGATCGATCCCTTGGCGAGCTGCTAGAGGCGCTGGATCGGGGCTGTCAATTGTTGGCCGTTGTGGCCGAGAAACATCCGGACCTGGGCGCCGTTCTGAAATCTTGCCAGGAGTTGCGGGCCCGTATTTTTCAGTGGAGCCAGCCTGATCGCCAGGGTAACAATGCTTTGGCTGACCAAGAGCAAAGCCGCAACGACGCCGATGCGGCCGTGCGGTGGGTGGAACACACGACCCACCATATGCGCCTGCACAGCGCACCGCTGTCCGTCGCCCGCATTTTCTCGCGTTATCGTGGCGAAGAGCAAACCTGGGTTCTTACTTCCGCCACGTTGTCGGTCAAAGGGGACTTCGGCCATTTTCAGCGTCAACTGGGCTTGTCGGATGCCACGACGATGCGCTGGGAGTCGCCGTTCGATTACGCTTCGCAGGGTGTGCTGTTTGTGCCGGGCAATTTGCCCTTGCCCAGCGATCGCCTGTTCAACGAGAAGTTCGTTGAAACCCTGATGCCGTTGATCCAGGTGGCGCAAGGCGGCGTACTGGTGCTGTGTACGACCTTGCGCGCGGTGGATCGCATTGCGGAATTGCTTGATGATCAGTTCACAGACCTTGACCTGGACCGCATCTTGCTCAAGCAGGGCGATAGCTCTCGAAGGGCGTTGCTGGAGCGTTTCCGCACGGCGAAAAATGCAGTGCTGGTCGGCAGCGCGAGTTTCTGGGAAGGCATTGACGTGCCCGGCAATGCCCTGACGTTGGTTGCCATCGACAAATTGCCCTTCGCGCCGCCCGACGACCCTGTTCTTGAAGCGCGCCTGCAGCAGTGCCGTCGCAACGGCGGGAACCCCTTTATGGAATATCAGGTGCCCGAAGCCGCCATCGCGCTCAAGCAGGGCGCTGGGCGCCTGATTCGCTCGGAAAGCGACTGGGGGGTATTGATGGTGGGCGATGCCCGCCTGGTTGACAAGCCTTATGGGCGCTTGCTATGGCGGGGCTTGCCCGCCTTTGCGCGCACTCGCGACGTCGGGCAGGTGGTGGCGTTCTATGAACGCAAACAGGACCCCGGCGCCGCCTGACTGAAAGAAGGGGCTAGAACCAGTTAAGCGGGTTCCACAGGCTGCCTTCTTCATGAAGGCCTTGCTCGTAATATTTGCTGTCGGGAAAGTTGGCGTCAAGCACGCGCTTGGCGTCGTCGCGAAGCTCGGGCATATTAAGGTGGTCGTACGACATATACATGATGTATAGCGCTTTTTCCGCAACGGGCACGCCCTGGAATTCGGCAATGACGGTTTGCGCCCGGTTGGCAGCCGCCAGATAGGCTTTACGCTCGTAATAGTACTGAGCCACATGAACCTCGTTCTGGGCCAGGGTATTGACCAGCCAGGCCATACGCTTTTTTGCGTCGGGGGTATAGCGGCTGTCGGGATAGCGGGTGATCAGCTCGTTGAAGGCTTCGTAGGATTCGCGCAGGCCTTTGGGATCGCGTTCGCTGGGGTCTTGCTGGGTGATCTTGGTAAACGCCGCACTGGGGGGCGTGAACGTTATCAGGCCCTTCAGGAACAGCATGTAGTCGGTGCCCGGATGGTTGGGGTACTGTTGCTGGAAGCGGTCGATTGCCGCCAGGGCCTGCTCTGGCTCGTCGTCTTTCCAGTTGACGTAGGCCAGGTCGATCAGTGCTTGTTGCGCATAGCCCCCGAAAGGATAGCGTGCCTCGACGGCTTCGAGCCGGGTGCGGGCCTGGCTCCAGTTGCCGTCGGAGAGTTCGGTGCGGGCGTCGCTGTACAGGCGCTCTGCGCTCCAGCCCGCAGTGGGGTCGACTTCGCTCTTGAAAGCGCTGCAACCGGCGATGAGGGCTGCGGCCGCTACAACGCTTAGCGTGCAAGCCAGCTGCTTCAGGCGGTTAAAGCGGGGGGTATTGATGTCTGCGCGAATCACAAAAAGCGTCCTTGGTGTTAGCATTGCAGCCAGATTATATGATTTGTCGCCATGCCTGACACAGATATTGATAAAGAAAGTGAAACTTCCTTGTTGCCGCTCGAGTTCGAGCTGCCGCTTAGGGCTGAACCAGAGCGTCTGGACAAGGTATTGGCTAGGTTTATTCCGGAACATTCACGCAGCCGGCTTCAAGGCTGGATTGAAGAAGGCCATGTGCTGGTGAACGACGTGGCCGGTCGTATCAAACAAACTGTCGGCCCAGGCGACAAGCTTACCGTATGGCCGCAAACTCCGCCCGAACAACAGGCATTCACCCCGGAAGCGGTGGATTTTTGCGTGGTGCAGGAAAGCGCTGACTGGATCGTCGTGAATAAGCCGGCCGGGCTGGTTACGCATCCGGGCGCGGGCAATTGGGGCGGCACACTGCTTAATGGCTTGCTTTACCGTTTTCCGGAACTGGGAAGGGTGGCGCGCGCGGGCATTGTGCACCGACTGGACAAGGATACATCAGGATTGTTGGTCGTGGCGCGTCATGACAAGGCACAGACACATTTAATTCGCCAGTTGCAGGAGCGTACGGTCAGCCGCGAATACCTTGCGCTGGCGCATGGCAATCTGGTTTCAGCCGGTACGGTGGATCTGCCCATTGGCCGCGATGCCCGCGTACCCGTGCGCATGACGGTCGATCATCCGGTCGCGCCCAAGCAGGCGATCACGCACTATGTGCCGTTGCGCATTGGCGAAGCACCTGCCGGACAGATGGTCACGGAAGTCGTGTGTCGGCTTGAAACGGGTCGCACTCATCAGATCCGGGTGCACATGGCCAGCCTGCGCCATCCCTTGGTGGCCGATTCCTTGTACGGCGGCAAGCCTGTTGCAGGAGCCTCGCGTCAGTTGCTGCATGCGCGGGCGTTGGCCTTCGATGATTTTTCCACCAACCGGCGGGTTTCATTTCAGGCGTCGCCGCCCGATGACTTTGCCACCGTCCTCGAGGCTATCGCGTGGCAGGCCTGACGTCTGTTTCCTTGCCTCATTTGACCGGCGCCGACTGGCCGGGTGTGCGCTACTTCTGTACCCGGCGCCAGGGCGGGGTGAGTCATGGTTCGCTGTCTTCACTTAACTTGGCTCTGCATGTAAAAGATGATCCCGAGCACGTCGCAATTAACCGAGCGAGGTTGGCGATGCATCTTCCGAGTGAACCCATCTGGCTGAATCAGGTGCATGGCACGGATGTCTTCGACGCCGATCTATTGGACGCGCCCATTGCAGCGCCCCCCACGGCCGATGCCTTGGTCTCCACACAGGTTGGTCGTGTCCTGGCAGTGATGTCCGCTGATTGCCTGCCGGTGGTGGTGGCGGGCGAAAACGCCGGCGCCCTGGGTGTAGCCCATGCGGGCTGGAGAGGCCTGGCTGCCGGCGTGTTGGAAAATACCATCGATAGCCTCGCGGGCAAGCAGGCAATGGGTGGCTTAAGGGCCTGGATCGGTCCGGGTATCGGCCAGAGCCATTTCGAGGTCGGCGACGAGGTTCGTGCCGCTTTTGCGGATCACGATGCCCATGCGGCGGTGTATTTCAAACCGACGCAGGTGAAAGGGAAATGGATGGCGGATCTCGCCGGAATTGCCCGGCATCGATTGTTGCGCGCAGGCGTGAGCCACGTCGAGTCGTGCGGCCAGTGCACCTTCGAAAATAGCGACGATTTTTATTCACACCGTCGTGATCCGGCGTCGGGCCGGATGGCCACGGTAGCCTGGCTGACGGCCGTGTAAGGCTATTATGAACAACGTATTACGCGCCTTGAAAACCCCGCTAGCGACTTACCCTGATTGACAGTTTAGCTAGACGCGAAGAAGATTGATGCAAAGTATTTCAGGATTAGGTAACAGCATGACTGCCCCATATTCGCCCGATTGGCCCGCTCCAGTAAATGTCTCCCCTGCTGATCTGGCCGATATTCAGGCAGAATTTGCGCGCGATTGGCAGCAGTTGTTATCCGACTTCCAGTCCGGTGCGCTGGCCTCCCCGTCCGATCGGCGTTTCAGCAGTGCTGCCTGGGCGTCCAATCCCGCCAGTCTTCTTATGGCCCACGCCTATCTGCTGTCGGGCCGGGCCATGCACAAAATGGTAGACGCCGCCCAGCTCGACAATGCCGGTCGCGAGCGCCTGCGCTTTGCCGTCATGCAATGGGTCGAAGCCCTTGCGCCCTCCAATTTTCTGGCCACCAATCCCGATGCGCAGCAAAAAATGGTGCAAAGTCATGGCCAGTCGTTGCGTGACGGCCTGGCCAACCTGTTGGGCGACATGCAAAAAGGCCGGCTTTCGCAAACCGACGAAACGCGTTTCTCGGTCGGCGAGAACGTCGCGATCACCCCGGGCCAGGTGGTGTTCCAAAATCAGCTCATGCAAGTCGTCCAGTATGCGCCGCTTACTGCAACGGTTTATCAGCGGCCTTTGCTGGTGGTGCCGCCGTGCATCAACAAGTTCTATATTCTCGACCTTCAGCCCGACAACTCTTTTGTGCGTCATGCCATCGAGCAGGGCTTTACGGTGTTCATCATTTCGTGGCGAAATCCCTTGCCCTCCGACGACGACGGCATCCAGAAGGCCACCTGGAACGACTACCTGCAGCACGGTGTGCTTACGGCAATCGACGTCGTACGCGATATCTCCCGGCAAAAGCAGATCAATGCCCTGGGCTTCTGCGTGGGCGGCACTTTACTGGCAAGCGCACTGGCTCTGGCCAAGGCGCGCGGCGACGACCCGGTCGTTTCCCTGTCGTTGCTTACTACTCTGCTCGATTTTCACGATACGGGGGTGCTCGACGTTTTCGTCGACGAGAATCATGCAGCCACCCGCGAGCAGCAATTGGGCCAGGCCGGCCTTATGTCGGCCCGCGAGCTTGCCACCACATTTTCCTTCCTGCGCCCCAACGAGCTGGTGTGGAACTATGTAGTCAACAACTACCTGAAGGGTGAAGCGCCGCCCGCATTCGATCTGCTGTTTTGGAACGCCGACGGCACCAATTTGCCGGGGCCGTTCTTTGCCTGGTATTTCCGCAATACCTATCTCGAAAACAACCTGAAGCAGCCCGGCAAGGTGCAGGTCGACGGCCATGCCATCGATTTTGGCTCGCTGACCATGCCTGCTTACATCTACGGCTCGCGGGATGATCATATCGTTCCCTGGGAGGCCGCCTATGCGACCACGCAGCTGGTCAAGGGCCCCCGTCGCTTCGTGTTGGGCGCTTCGGGTCATATTGCCGGAGTCATCAATCCGCCGTCCAAGAACCGCCGCCACTACTGGGTCCTGCCCGATCATGCCGTATCCACTTCGAGCCCTGTCGCCCAGTCCTGGCTTGATCAGGCCGAACAGCAGCCCGGCAGTTGGTGGCCCAACTGGTCCGCCTGGCTGCAGTCGCACTCGGGCTCCCGAAAGAAGGCTCCGGCCAAACAGGGCAATGCGCGGCACAAGCCGCTAGAGCCCGCGCCCGGAAGCTACGTCAAGGTACGAGCGGTTTAGTTCGTTTTGGTTGTTCATTACGTCAAGGGAGGGCGGCGGTACAGTTGGAATGTTGGGCGAGGCGCGCCCAGAGGTAAAAAATCAATCCGGTCAAGGAGAATTGGTATGAGTGCAAAATTAGCGTATGTAACCGGCGGGATGGGCGGAATTGGTACATCGATATGTCAGCGCCTGGCAAAAGACGGATACACTGTAGTGGCTGGCTGCGGGCCCAGCCGCAACTATCAGCAATGGCTCGACGAGCAGGCGGCCCAGGGGTTTTCCTTCCATGCCTCGGTAGGCAATGTGGCCGACTGGGATTCCACTGTCCAGGCCTTCGCGAAGGTCGTGGCCGATCATGGGCCTGTTGCGGTGCTGGTCAATAACGCCGGAATAACGCGCGACGGCATGTTTCGTAAAATGAGCCAGGACGACTGGCGCGCGGTCATGGATACGAACCTGAATAGCCTGTTCAATGTTACAAAGCAGGTTATTGAAGGAATGATCGAGCAGCAGTGGGGGCGTATCATTAACATCAGTTCCGTCAATGGCCAGAAAGGACAGTTCGGGCAAACCAACTATTCCACGGCCAAGGCAGGCATTCATGGCTTCACCATGGCGCTGGCCCAGGAAGTCGCGAACAAGGGAGTGACAGTCAATACGATTTCGCCGGGTTATATTGGAACCGATATGGTGCGTGCCATTCGGCCCGATGTGCTCGAAAAAATCGTTGCAACCATTCCAGTGAAACGGCTGGGCACGCCCGACGAGATCGGTTCCATGGTTTCGTGGCTGGCTTCCGAAGAATCCGGTTTCGCGACAGGCGCCGATTTTTCACTCAATGGCGGCTTGCACATGGGTTAGCCACATGGCTGTCCGGTGCAGGTTTTTATAAGTATTCCTCGTGTTCGCTAACCTATGACGCAATCTCCAGAGCAGGCAGTGGATCGCCTGATAAAAAAATACCCCAATCGTCGTTTGTACGATACAAAAACAAGTGCGTACATAACGTTAGCCGACGTTAAACAATTGGTGCTCGACGCCGAAAGTTTCCAGGTGGTCGACGCCAAGACCAACGAAGATCTAACCCGAAGCATCCTGCTGCAAATCATCCTCGAAGAGGAAAGCGGCGGGATGCCCATGTTTTCCGCGCCTGCGCTAAGTCAGATCATCCGGTTCTATGGTCACTCAATGCAAGGCGTCATGGGGTCGTTCCTCGAAAAGAATATCCAGGCGTTCATGGAAATTCAGGAGCGCATGGCCGAGCAGTCCAAAGGGTTGTACGGCAATCAGTTCGGCCCAGAGGCATGGACGCAGTTCATGAATGTCCAGACTCCGGTATTGCAGAACATGATGAACAACTATATCGATCAAAGCAAAACATTATTCGTGCAGATGCAAGACCAAATGCAGGATCAAACGCGCTCCATGTTTTCTTCTTTCCCTTTCGGCGCGCCCGGGTCCTCCGACACCAAAGGCAAAAGAAAATAAATTCGTCCCGATGCCAGGGAAGGCACACCGCATACGCTATACAGCAACACCTACTATTCACCGAACGGAAGCTCTTGCATGGATAAGCCAAAAGTCATCGTTACCATTGCCCCCACCGGCGGCATGGCGCACAAGTCTCAGAACCCGCATCTACCGACCCAGCCGGCGGAAATCGCCCAGGACGTCTACGATTGTTATAACGCCGGGGCAAGCGTTGTTGCTGTGCATGCGAGACTGCCCGACGATGGCGCTACCTGCAGCCCCGAAATCTATGCCGATATCAACAGCCGGATCCGCGCCAAGTGCGATATCGTCATCAATAACTCCACAGGCGGAGGCGTGCATGGCGACATGGTCGCGCAGGCTGAAAACGGCTACTGGGAGATCCTCTGGGAAGAGCGGCTGAAGGGCATGGACGCCGGCGCCGAAATGTGTACGCTCGACGCCACCACCATTATCGCCAGCTTCGACAAGAAAGAAATCCTGATGAACACATCGCCGTCGCGTAGCAAACAATTGGCGGTTGAAATGCAAAAGCGCGGCATTAAGCCCGAATGGGAAGTCTTCAGCCCCACCCATATTGTGCAAGATGTCTCCACGTTGATTTCACTGGGCCTGGATGAGCCGCCGTACTTCATCAATTTGGTCATGGGTGTGCATAGGGGCTTTCAGAATGCCATGCCCTATACGCCCGAAATTCTTCAGTCCATGGTCAACCTATTGCCTAAGGACAGCATTTTCTGCGTCAGCGGAATTGGCCCGGCGCAACTTCCGTCCGCGATGAACTCGTTACTGCTTGGTGGCCATGTGCGGGTGGGCCTCGAAGACAATCTTTATTATTCGCACGGCGAGCTTGCGACAAATCTCCAGCTAACCGAGCGCATCGTGCGCTTAGTGCGTGAGATGGGTTACGAGCCGGCGACGCCTCAAGAGGCGCGTCAGATCATGGGCCTGCCGCGCACCGGCCCGGTCCGTCCCAAGTTCGCTATGGGGTAGGTCGCTTGAACGGGCTGTGCTCGTGCAAGGCCTCGACGTAGCCATCGATAGCCACGGATTCCCTATCAAGGAAGTCGGCGATGGCTTGAGCATAGCGTTCGTCGCGCACCCAGTGGGCCGAGTATGTTTTTACGGGCAACATGCCTCGAGACAGCTTGTGTTCCCCCTGGGCGCCGCCTTCAAACACCTGGATCCCATGTTGGATGCAGAAATCGATGGCCTGCATATAGCAGGTTTCGAAATGCAGGCCCGATATAAAGGTGGTGCTGCCCCAGTAGCGGCCGTATAAACGGTCCTTGCTGCGCAGGTTTAGTGCGGCGGCAATAGGCTGGCCGTGCTGCTCGGCGATGATCAAGACCAGGCTGCCCGGCATGGCGGCATGCAGCCGCGAGAAAAAGTCGTGGCTTAAATAGGGGGCGTTGCCATGTTCCAGGTAGGTTCGAACATAGCACTCATAGAAAAACGCCAACGCAGCGCTATCGATGTCGCTGCCTTGCAGCCACTTGAATTCCACCCCCGCATCGCGGGCCTTTCTGCTGTCCTGGCGCAGCTTCTTGCGGTTCTTTTGATTCATTTGAAGCAGGAAGTCGTCCAGCGACTGATAGCCTTGGTTGAACCAATGAAACTGCACGCTCTCCCGCACCATGAAGCCGCACTCGCGCAAGGCTTCAAGATCAGCCTCGCCGGGGAAAAGAATGTGCAAAGATGAAAGCTCGTTGCGTCGGGTGATTTCGATGGCGGCGCGTGCCAGCGCGACCCGGTCGGCATGATTGTGAGCCAGCAGGCGCGGTCCGGGTATTGGGGTAAAGGGGATGGCGGACAGGACTTTGGGGTAATAATCCAGCCCATGGGTTTCGAAGGCGCGCGCCCAGCTCATGTCGAATACGTATTCGCCTCGCGAGTGCGATTTCAGGTACAGCGGCATGGAGCCGACCAGTTCGGCACCCCTGCGCAACAACAGGTAATGGGGCGCCCAGCCCGTCTTTGGCGCGGCGCACCCAGTTTCGTGCAGGGCAAGCAGGAATTCGTGTCGGGCGAAGGGGTGGTCGCCTGCAAGGGCGTTCCATTGCGTGGGGTCGATGTGATCGGGTAGGCGCTCAAGGGAAATATTTTCTTGCATTACTGGATTATGAAGGCTTTGGAGAGGGTGACGTGTTCAGTTCAGCTAGGAGCATATCAGGCGCACACAGGCGGGCCGTTGTAAAAATGAATGTTTGCGTGCGCGGTTATTGCAATATCTGCGTGGGGGTGGTGTAATGATATTTGTAAATGACATCGATATGGCTATAGTGCCTTGCGGCTCTTTATCCAGCCGCTAATTCGGGCCTTCGTTGTAATCCAGCATTTGGCAAGTTTGCGCTACAGGCCGTAGCTATCGGTCGTTGGGGCGCCACTCCACTGTGCTGTCGCTCCAGGCCAAAGTCTCGACGCATTTTTAAGCTAATTTTTAGAAGAAGCATGTAGAAGCGTTCGGTGCGCCGGCATGTGTTTGCATTGGTGCAGCCATTAGCCAAGCGCTTGCTCCCAGCCTGCTTGGGCCGGCCGCTATTTCAGCGTTGTATGCGCACGGATTTTCAACGCTGCGCATTTCGTTGGTGATTGAATCCGGATTCTGGGTTTCTGCTTGTTCCCAAGTCTCATCTTTCCAAGCTCTTTTCCAGGTTCGCCGCCGCGCGAACCCTCTGTAATTACTCTATGGTAAAAGTGGACGCGAGTCCTTCCATTTCGATTATTCCAGTCGCGGGCTTCCTCGGTTTCGAGTGTTGTGGCCAGAAGGCGTTGCGTCCGCGTTTCACGCCCCGGATTTTCTTCTATGACAACCGCGCGGCCAAAAGAAACGGGCCAATCGCTTGTGACGATTGGCCCGAAATTTGGTTGCGGGGGCAGGATTTGAACCTACGACCTTCGGGTTATGAGCCCGACGAGCTGCCAGACTGCTCCACCCCGCGTCTGAAGAATGAAATATTAACGTAATTCCAAAATGAAAGCAAATCAGACCCAATTGGCATCATTGAATGAGTGAAGCAGAAACTTGAATGACTGAAGCAGAAATCATCCGCATCCTGGAAACAGCCCTGTTGTGTGCGGACCAACCCATGCCGTTGTCCGACTTGCGCAAGCTGTTTGTCAGCGAGGATGTATCCCTTGACGACCTTAGGCGGTACCTGGCGGTATTGCAACAGGACTGGCAGGAAAAGGGCCTGGAGCTCGTGCTGCTTGCCAGTGGCTGGCGCTTCCAAAGCCGGCCCGCAATGCAGCGCTATCTCGAACGGCTTAATCCTGAAAAGCCGCCTCGCTATTCCCGGGCCGTGCTGGAAACCTTGGCGATCATCGCCTGGCGTCAGCCGGTAACCCGAGGCGATATCGAGGATATTCGCGGGGTCACGGTATCTTCGCAGATCGTAAAAAACCTTGAGGATCGTGGTTGGATAGAGGTTCTGGGGCACCGGGATGCGCCGGGCCGACCGGCCTTGTTCGGCACCACCAGGCAGTTTCTTGACGATCTGGGTCTTAAGACGCTGTCGGAGCTGCCGGAACTCGAACAGGAACAGGCCGTAGCCGCGCTTGCGGGTCTGGAGCTGGACGCCGTTGCCCCAGAGGCAGAGACGGAAATAAACCATGGAAGCAGTGCAGCGAGCGAGGATGCGGGCGTGACCTGCGATAGCGACCTTGCGAACAAAGAAGAACAGTAACGGAGTACTTGAAGATTATGAGTGAAATTGAACACGACAGCGTTTCCTTGCGCGAGAAACACGATGCATCCCCGTCTGCAAATGCGGCCCCGGCGGACGCTTCGACCGGTGACCTGCAGCGGCCGGCGACCGCCGGTGACGAAAAGCAGGCCCAGGCGCGCGGGCGCGGACGCAAGCTGCGCACGCCGTTCCGGCGCCGGCGCGGCGATGCGGTCCCGGAAGGGGCGCCGTCTGGCGAAGCGGTCGCGGAGGGTGCGGTTAGTGTGGGACAAACGGCGAATCTGCAAGAGGGCGTTGAAGGTGGTTCCGCGAGCCGGCCTGCCCGCACGCGTTCTCCCAGGCAGGCTGGGCGCAAGGGTTCAGGCGGCGGTGCGGCCAGGAAGCCGGGGGCGCAGAAGACGGCCGGCGTGGCCAGTTCTCCCGCCAGTGATAAAGAGGCCAGCGACGCTCTGGCCTATCTGGAAAAGGCCGCCAAATCAGAGCAGCGGCTTAGCAAATACCTGAGCAGCGAAGCTGTCATGCCCAAGCTGCACAAAGTGCTGGCGGATGCAGGCATTGGGTCGCGGCGGGAAATGGAAGAACTGATCGTGGCGGGCAGGGTGTCGGTCAATGGCGAGCCGGCTCATATTGGTCAGCGTGTGGGCCAGAACGATCAAGTGCGTGTCAATGGGCGGCAGATTACCCGCCCCAACGCGTCCAAGCCGCCACGTGTCATTTTGTATCACAAGCCGGCTGGCGAAATCGTCAGCCACGATGACCCGGGCGGCCGGGCCACGGTGTTTTCCCGGCTGCCAAAGATTCGGGTTGGGAAATGGTTGTCGGTAGGCCGCCTGGATCTGAATACCGAGGGTCTTTTGATCCTTACCACTTCTGGCGACCTTGCAAACCGCCTGATGCACCCCCGTTACGAGGCAGAGCGCGAGTACGCCGTAAGAATATTGGGCGAGCTTACGTCCGAGCAACAGGAGCGTCTGGTCGAAGGCGTGCAGCTCGACGATGGTCTGGCAAAGTTCGGCGTGCTGGAGTTCCTGGGGGGCGAAGGCAGCAATCGATGGTACCGGGTTACTCTGCACGAAGGGCGCAATCGCGAAGTGCGCCGCATGTTCGAGGCAGCCGGGGTGACGGTTAGCCGGTTGATTCGCACGCGGTTTGGCGATGTTGTCCTGCCTCGCAACCTGCGCCGAGGCCGCTGGGAGGAAATAGATTCCTCGCTTGTCACGGCCTTGATGGTCCAGTTGGGCCTGATCAAAGACGACGATGGCGAGTTCGGCGGGCGCGGCGCACGCAAGGAGCGTCAGCCTATTTCGCACGAGAACGCACTGCCGCCCGGTTTCGGCACAATGGACAATAACGGCTTGAACGGAGCCAAGGTCAGCCGTCGGGGCAAGCTTTCCTCCGGACGGGTGAATCGAGCAGGTGCTGGCGCCTCTTATCCTTCGGATCCCTACGGAACAGGTTTGATGTTCAGTGGCGGGCTGGCTAACGGTCATCCGGATGGCGCGGCTGCCAAGCCCAAGGGGCGAGGCCGGCGTGGCGCCAAAGCGGCGCCTGCGGCCGGATCGGCGGAGCAGGCTGAAAGCCGGGGCAAGGGGCCTCGCGCAGCCAAATCAGGCGGGCGCGACCCTCGTCCGGGCCAGGCCAAGCTATCGCGTTCGCGCCCGGCATCCGGCAATGCCAAAGGCCGCTCCAAGTCCGCTGCGGCCCGGGGCGATGATTGGCAGCCCCGCAGTGCGTCAGCGCACGAATCCCATCTGGGCGTGCCCGGCGGGCGAGGCCGTCAGGGGCGGATGTAATTGTTGGCGCCCCGGCACGGTTCGGCGCTGTGCAGCTCTCTGCCGGCGCCTCCGCTTTGCGGGCAAGTGTTGCTTTTTTGGCCTAAGCCGGTGACATAGCACGCTTTTTTAGTATTTCTGCTAGAATGTATGGCTCTATAGCTTTAGTCTCCCGCTATCCTGCGTCAATCGGATTGGCGCAGGGCACAAATATGTAGCAGCAGCGTGTAGTAGCAGCGGTGTAATAACAGTGGGCTGGATTTTCAGCCCTTTTTTTTTGAGTTTATGGCAGATATATTCGCACTGACACACGAGACCCTGGTGGGTACAGACATCGAGCTTGTCGATGTCGAGCGCGCTCCGTTGGGTCTTTTGCGCGTTACCATCGATCGGCCGGGTGGTGTGCGAATAGAAGACTGCGAGCAAGTTTCCAAACAGTTGTCCCGGGTGTTCGAGGTCGAGAATATCGACTACAAGCGCCTGGAAGTCGGTTCGCCCGGCGTGGATCGCCCTTTGAAGAAAGTGGCTGATTTTATTCGTTTTGTCAACGAACGCGTCGAAATAAAATTGCGCGAGCCGATCAATAATCGCAAGGTATATGTTGGCATTTTAGTTGTCCCCGAGGGCGCTGCCGATGTTGCCGATGATCTTACATTCGGCCTCGAGCTTGAGCCTGAGGCCAAAACTGGCAAGGTCGAAGTCCTGAGCTTTACCTTCCAGGATATTGATCGAGCCAAACTGGATCCCGTTCTTGATTTCAAGGGTAAAAAGCGATGAGTCGCGAAATTCTTCTATTGGTTGACGCCCTGGCGCGTGAAAAAAACGTGGCGCGCGAAGTGGTTTTCGGCGCGCTCGAGAACGCGTTGGCCTCTGCCATGAAAAAACGGTTCAAGGAAGACGCTGATATTCGCGTTGCAATTGATCGCACCAACGGCTCGCACGAAGGTTTTCGGCGCTGGCTGGTTGTTCCCGACGACGCGGGCCTGCAAGAGCCCGATCAGCAGGAGCTTCACTCCGACGCCCAGGAAATTGTTCCCGGGATCGACGTGGGTGAATACATCGAAGAGCCGCTCGAGCCCATCGAGTTTGGCCGTATCGGAGCGCAGGCCGCCAAGCAGGCGATTTTGCAACGTATTCGCGACGCCGAGCGCGAGCAAGTCCTGAACGACTTCCTCGAGCGCGGCGAGAACATTGTGTCCGGCACTGTCAAGCGCATGGACAAGGGCGATGCCATTATCGAAACAGGGAAAATCGAGGCGCGCCTGCCGCGCAGCGAACTTATACCCAAAGAGAACATCCGCATCGGCGACCGTATTCGTGCCTGGGTATTGCGGGTTGATCATTCGGCGCGTGGCCAGCAGGTCATCCTGTCGCGCAACGCCCCTGAATTCATCCGTCAACTGTTCGAGAACGAAGTGCCCGAAATCGAACAGGGCCTGCTTGAGATCAAGGCGGCGGCCCGCGACCCTGGTGTGCGTGCCAAGATTGCCGTTGTGGCTTACGATAAGCGCATCGACCCCATCGGCACCTGCGTCGGTATGCGTGGTTCGCGCGTTACCGCCGTACGCAACGAGCTGGGCGGCGAGCAGGTGGATATTGTCCTGTGGTCCGACGATCCGGCCGAGTTCGTCATCGGCGCATTGGCGCCGGCCCATGTCGAATCCATTGTGGTGGACGAAGACAAGCACGCCATGGATGTTGTCGTCGACGCCGAGAACCTGCCCAAGGCCATCGGCGCGCGCGGACAGAACGTGCGGCTGGCATCCGAGCTAACCGGCTGGCAGATCAACATCATGACGCCGGAAGAAAGCCAGAGCCGGCAGGACGAAGAGCGGTCGCAATTGCGGCAAGCGTTCATTGCCAAGCTGGACGTGGACGAAGAAGTCGCAGATATCCTGATCGATGAAGGTTTCAGCGGCCTCGAGGAAATTGCCTATGTGCCGATGCAGGAACTGCTTGAAATCGAGGCGTTTGATGAAGAAACCATCAACGAGTTGCGTGCCCGTGCCCGTAACGCGTTGTTGACGGAAGCCATCGCCCATGAAGAGCGCACCCAAAAAACGGAACAGGAACTGCTTGACCTGGATGGCATGACGCCCGAGTTGGCGGCCAATCTGGCGGAAAAGCAGGTGTTTTCGCTGGATGACCTGGCTGAGCTGTCCACCGACGAACTGTCCGAGATCACTCAGTTGAACGAAGCCGAGGCAAGCGAAATGATTATGCGTGCCCGGGCCCATTGGTTCGACGACGAAGGCTGAGTTCCGCGCCGGTTTGCAAGGGATTGCGTGTTTATTGAAATAACAGTTGTAGTTAGGAAGAGAGAGTCGAATGTCGAGTAACACCGTCGCCCAGTTCGCTGTTGAACTGAAAATGCCCGCAGACGTACTGCTAGAGCAGTTGCGTTCCGCAGGCGTTGAACTCAAGTCGGTTGACGATGGCGTCACCGACGCGGATAAGGCGAAACTGCTCGAATCGCTGCGTCGCGCTCATGGCGGCGCCGAAGGTCAGAAAATTACCCTGACCCGACGGCAAACCTCCGAGATTCGCCAGGCAGATAGTTCGGGCCGTTCCCGCACGATTCAAGTCGAGGTTCGCAAGAAGCGCGTGTTCGTCAAGCGTGATCCCGCAGAGCTCTTGGCCGAGGCAAATCGTGCCGCCGAGACGGCGGCCGGCCAAGAGGCTGACGAGGCCGCAGCAGCGCTGCCCGCCCAGTCGGCTCCCGAGGTCGAGCAACCCGCGCCTTCCGTAACTGCCGCTCAAGCCACTGAAAGCAGCAGCACACCCGAAGCTGAAGCTGCGGCTCCAGACAGTCCTGACACGGATAAGGCAGTCGATGCCGCCCCGGCAGCCGAGCAAAGTCAAGCCGACGAGCCGGTCGAAAGCCTGGCTTTGCCGGACGCCGACGTCAAGGCGGCCGATGCGGTTCCGGTGGAGGCTTCAGCCGACGATGCTCCGGTCGAAGTTTCCGAAACCGCGCAGGCCCAGCCAGCCGACGAGCTCGAAGCCAAATCAGACGAACCCGCAGACAAGGTCGAGCCGCAACAAGCGGCGGCGTCCGCCCGCAAGGCCGACGAGCCCAGTAAACCCGCGGCCCGTGCCGGTGCCAAGACCGCTGCGCCGGCAGCGCCCGTTGCTAATGACGAAGAGCGCGAACGTGCACGGCGTGCGGCGGAAGCCGAGGCGGCTGCCTTGCGCCAGATGCTGTCTCGCCCGCGTAAAGTCCTGAAGGCCCCAGAGCCTGAAGAGGGCAAAGGCATGTCGGGCACGTTGCACAAGCCGGCAGGCAAGGCCGGCGCCAAGAAAGACGCCAAGACAACCGAGGTCAAGAAAACCGTCAAGGGCTCGGAAGTCTCCACAGCCTGGGCCGACGACAGTGGCCGCAAGAAGCCGCCCGCCAGGGCGGATGGCGCGCCTTCCAGCCCCAGCCGCGATGGCTGGCGTGCCGCAGGCAAGGGCGGCAAGGGCGGCCGTGGCCGCAACAGCCGTCAGGCTCAGCCCGAGCGCAAGGAAGTTCAGCCGGTCGAGTTCATCGCACGTGAAGTTCACGTGCCGGAAACGATTACCGTGGCCGACCTTGCCCACAAGATGTCGATCAAGGCAGCCGAGGTCATCAAGCATTTGATGAAGCTGGGCCAAATGGTCACTATCAACCAGGTGCTCGATCAGGAAACCGCCATGATCGTGGTGGAAGAACTTGGGCACACGGCGATTGCCGCCAAGCTCGACGACCCGGAAGCCTTTCTCGACACCGACGAAGATATCTCCGAAGCCGAAGTCCTGCCGCGAGCTCCAGTGGTTACCGTCATGGGCCACGTCGATCACGGCAAGACCTCGCTGCTCGACTACATCCGCCGGGCCAAAGTGGCCTCGGGCGAGGCGGGCGGCATTACGCAACATATCGGGGCGTATAGCGTCAAGACGGATCGCGGTGTGGTCACCTTCCTGGATACTCCGGGCCACGAGGCGTTTACCGCTATGCGTGCGCGTGGTGCAAAGGCCACCGACATCGTCATTCTGGTCGTGGCCTCCGACGATGGCGTCATGCCGCAGACCAAGGAAGCCATTCACCATGCCAAGGCAGCGGGCGTGCCCATTGTGGTGGCGATCAACAAGATCGACAAGCCGGAAGCTAATCCAGAGCGCGTGAAGCAGGAACTGGTTGCGGAAGAGGTCGTGCCGGAAGAGTACGGCGGCGATGTGCCCTTTGTGCCGGTATCGGCCAAAACAGGGCAGGGCATCGACGACTTGCTTGAGAACGTCTTGCTCCAGGCCGAAATGCTCGAATTGAAGGCGCCGGTCGAGGCCGCCGCCAAGGGTATCGTGATCGAAGCCCGCCTCGACAAGGGGCGTGGCCCGGTAGCGACTATCCTGGTACAAAGCGGCACCCTGTCGCGCGGCGATGCCGTCCTGGCGGGTGCAAGCTATGGACGGGTGCGCGCCATGCTGAACGAGAACGGCAAGCCGATCACCGTGGCGGGTCCGTCCACGCCGGTCGAGATCCAGGGGCTTACCGACGTGCCGGCCGCCGGCGACGAGGTCATCTCGATCGCCGACGAGCGCAAGGCGCGTGAAATCGCGCTGTTCCGCCAAGGCAAGTTCCGCGATGTCAAGCTGGCTCGCCAGCAGGCCGCCAAACTGGAATCCATGTTCGACAACATCGGCGAAGGTACGCAAACTCTGGCGCTTATCGTCAAGACCGACGTGCAGGGCTCCCAGGAAGCGCTGGTGCAATCCCTGATCAAGCTGTCTACCGACGAGGTCAGGGTGCAGGTGGTTCATGCAGCGGTGGGCGGCATATCCGAAAGCGACGTCAACCTGGCCATTGCCTCGCATGCCGTCATAATTGGCTTCAACGTGCGGGCCGAGCAAAGCGCCAAGAAGCTGGCCGAGGCCAACGGCATCGATCTGCGCTACTACAATATCATCTACGACGCCATCGACGATGTGCGCAATGCGATGTCCGGCATGCTGGCGCCCGAGAAGCGCGAAGAAGTCATCGGCATGGTCGAGATTCGCGAAGTGTTCAGCATTTCGCGTATTGGCAATATTGCAGGCTGCATGGTCACCGATGGCATTGTCAAGCGCGACTCCCAGGTACGTCTGCTGCGCAACCACGTTGTGCACTGGACAGGCTGGCTGGAATCGCTGCGTCGTTTCAAGGACGACGTCAAGGAAGTCAAGGCCGGGTTCGATTGCGGTATTACCCTCAAGGGCAATAACGACATCCAGGTCGGCGATCAGCTCGAAATTTTCGAGATCAAAGAAATCGCACGGACGCTATAAGTATGGGACGACATCGGTCCAAACCGAATCCCGGCCGCAATACGCGGTTGGCCGACCAGATCCGCAAGGATCTGGCCGGGCTGATTCAACGCGAGATCGATATTTCGCGGGCAGGGCTGATCACGCTGACCAGCGTAGACCTGTCCGCCGATTACGCGCATGCCAAGGTGTATTTCACCGTGATGGGGGCCGAGCCCGAAGCGGCTGCCAATGCCCTGAACGAAAAAGCCGGCTGGCTGCATTCACTGCTGTTCAAGCTGCTGCATATCCATACCGTACCGACCCTGCGCTTTTTTCATGATACCCAGTTGGTGCGCGGGATCGAGCTGTCACGCCTGATCGACCAGGCCAATCAACCGCAAGTGTATTCCGCAAAGGCTCCCTCCGAGCCTGAGGATCCCGACGAACAGCCCTAAGGGCTGTCGTTGTTTTTGCTTACTCAAGAGAACTCGACGATGGCTTCCCGACGCGGGCAGATGCTTGATGGTGTCTTGTTGCTGGACAAACCCGAGGGGTTGTCCAGCAACCACGCCTTGCAACGCGCCAAGCGCGCACTGGATGCACGCAAGGCCGGACACACCGGTACGCTCGATCCCTTCGCCACGGGTCTGCTCGTTTGCTGCCTGGGTCGCGCGACCAAGATTGCTTCCAGCATGCTGGAGGCAGATAAGGCGTACGTGGCGACCCTTCAACTAGGGCAGGAAACCGATAGCGGCGACTTGACCGGCAATATTGTTTTCCAGGCGCCACCCGAATTCGATGGCGTGTCGCGTGAGCACCTGGAGGACGTCCTGGCCGCCTTTCGAGGCGAGATCGAACAGATTCCCCCCATGTATTCAGCGCTCAAGCGTGATGGCAAGCCCTTGTACGAATATGCTCGCCAGGGTATCGAGCTGGAGCGGCCGGCGCGGCGCGTTACGATTCGCTCGCTTGAGCTGCTGGAGTTCGATGGCAGGCGGGCGGTGATTGACGTTCATTGCAGTAAAGGAACATACATTCGCACCCTGGCCGAGGACATTGGCCGCCAGTTGGGGTGCGGTGCCCATTTGACGGCGTTGCGCCGCACCCGGGTCGGTCCGTTCGACCTGGAAGACGCGATTGGGCTGGAGGCCTTGCAGGCCATGCCGTCGCCCCAGACAACATTGCTTGCACTGTCGGCGTTGCCGGCCGGGCTGTTGCCTGCCACTTTCAATCTAAAGGATGAGTTATGAATCGCGCTTTGCGCAATGTGGCGATTATCGCCCACGTCGACCACGGCAAGACCACGCTGGTCGATCAGCTGTTACGCCAGTCGGGTACTTTTCGTGAGAACCAGCAGGTTTCCGAGCGTGTCATGGACTCGGGCGACATCGAGAAAGAACGCGGCATCACGATTCTTTCCAAGAACTGCGCGGTCGATTACGAAGGCACGCACATCAACATCATCGACACCCCGGGTCACGCGGATTTCGGCGGCGAGGTCGAGCGCGTGTTGTCCATGGTCGATGGCGTGTTGCTGCTGGTGGATGCCGTCGAAGGCCCCATGCCGCAAACACGATTCGTCACTCGCAAGGCCCTGGCCCTGGGTTTGAAACCTATTGTCGTGGTGAATAAGGTGGATCGCCAGGGCGCGCGCCCCGATCATGTGATCAATGCCACGTTCGATCTGTTCGACAAGCTTGGCGCGACCGAGGAGCAATTGGACTTCCCCGTGGTGTTTGCGTCCGGCTTGTCCGGCTATGCCGGCCTGACCGACGACGTGCGTTCGGGCGACATGAGACCTCTGTTCGACGCGATTCTCAAGCATGTTCCCCAGCGCGAAGATGACGCCGAAGGCCCGTTGCAGCTTCAGATCATTTCTCTGGATTACAGCAGCTACGTTGGCAAGATCGGCATCGGCCGCGTCAATCGTGGCCGGGTGCGGGCGGGCCAGGACGTGGCTGTCAAGTTCGGTCCGGAAGGCGAACAGTTCAAGGGCCGCATCAACCAGGTGCTGCAGTTCGATGGGTTGGAGCGCGTGCTGGTCGACGAAGCACAAGCGGGCGACATCGTCCTGATCAACGGCATCGAAGAGATCGGCATTGGCTGCACGCTGACCGACCTGACGGTGCAGGAGGCGTTGCCGATGCTGCGTATCGATGAGCCTACGCTGACCATGAACTTCATGGTGAATTCATCGCCCCTGGCCGGTCGCGAAGGTAAGTTTGTCACTAGCCGCCAGTTGCGCGATCGCCTGGAACGCGAGCTGAAATCCAATGTGGCCTTGCGGGTTAATCCGACGGATGATGACATGGTGTTCGAGGTGCGCGGACGCGGCGAGCTGCACCTGACCATTCTGCTCGAGAACATGCGTCGCGAGGGCTATGAGCTTGCCGTATCGCGTCCGCAAGTGTTGCTCAAGGAAATCGATGGCGTGCGCCACGAGCCTTTTGAACTGCTGACGGTGGACGTCGAGGATGGCCACCAGGGGGCGGTGATGGAAGAGCTCGGCCGGCGCAAGGGCGATTTGCAGGATATGCAGCCCGATGGGCGCGGCCGCACCCGCCTCGAGTACCGCATTCCCGCCCGTGGCCTGATCGGCTTTCAGGGCGAGTTCCTGACACTGACACGCGGCACGGGCTTGATGAGCCACATTTTCGACGACTATGCGCCGATGCGCGAAGGCGGTGTCGGCGAACGGCGCAACGGCGTCCTGGTCAGCCAGGATGACGGCGCGGCTGTTGCCTACGCCTTATGGAAACTGCAAGAACGTGGCCGCATGTTCGTCAGCCCGGGCGATGCCTTGTACGAAGGCATGATCATAGGTATTCATTCCCGCGACAACGATCTGGTGGTGAACCCCATCAAGGAAAAGAAGCTGACCAATATCCGCACCACCAGCAAAGACGAGCACATCGATCTGGTGCCGCCGATCCGCATGAGCCTGGAGTACGCCGTGGAGTTCATCAGCGATGATGAACTGGTCGAGGTAACGCCTAAATCCATCCGTTTGCGCAAGCGCTTCTTGCAAGAGCACGAGCGCCGTCGGGCCTCGCGCGAAAGCGCATAGTACAAGCGCATAGGGGATCGTGCACGGTGCACGGCGCCTATGCCTAGGTCTATGCTTGTGCTTATACCTACGTCCGGTGCGTAGAGGGTCGTGCATAGTTAGCAGTATTGCAGTTTTGGGATGCGAAAAGGCGCTTATCGGATAGCCCTTTCGCCCCATTCTTCCATAATAAGTCTCATAAATAATCATTCATTGCCGGAGCACCGGCACAGGAGACGACGTTATGGAAACCAATAGGGAAAATGCGCCGGCGCATTCCGCATTTGCAGCCGGATTGCAAGGCAAGACCGCCATTGTCACGGGCGGTTCAACATTGATAGGCGCGGCGGTAGCGCGCGCGTTTCACGCCAGTGGGTGCCGGGTGGTAATTGCCGACATCGACCGCCAAGGCGGACAAGAGGTAGCGGCGGGGCTTGATAAGAACGGCCTGTTTATCCCGACGGATCTTACCGATGATCAGCAGATTGCTGCTTGCGTACAGCGCGCAGTCGACGAATTCGGCGGCGTGGATTTCCTGATCAACTTGGCGTGCAGCTACGTCGATGACGGCATCAACGCTTCGCGCGATGATTGGCACATAAGTTTTGACGTCAATGTAGTGGGTACGGTCATGATGATGAAGGCCTGCCGTCCGCACATGATCGCGCGCGGCGGCGGAGCCATCGTGAACTTCAGCAGCATCAGCGCTAAGGTGGCCCAGACGGGACGGTGGCTCTATCCGGTGACCAAGGCGGCGATTGCGCAGTTGACCCGCAACATGGCGATGGATCTGGCGCAAGACGGCATCCGCGTCAATTCGGTTTCGCCCGGCTGGACATGGTCGCGCATCATGAACGAGTTGACCCAGGGCGACCGCGCCAAGACCGACCGCGTAGCGGCTCCGTTTCACATGCTGGGCAGGGTGGGCGATCCGGACGAAGTGGCGCAAGGCGTTGTGTTCTTGTGCTCGCCGCAGGCTTCGTTCATTACAGGCGCCGATCTGCCCATCGACGGCGGCTATAGCGCCATGGGGCCGGAGCAGGCTGTTCCCGCCATTCCCAAGCTGTGCGACTGATCCGAAGGAGCACATCATGAAGATTGCAATTATTGGCGCCGGCTTCGCCGGCCTGAGCACAGCCAAGGTATTGACCGACTTCGGGCACGAGGTGATTGTGTTCGAGAAAGCCCCCGACGTGGGCGGTGTATGGAGCGCCACGCGCCGCTATCCAGGCTTGAGCACGCAGAATAACAAGGGCACGTATTATTTATCGGATTTTCCAATGCCGGCCGAGTATCCGGAATGGCCCAGCGGAGAGCAAGTACAGCGTTATCTGGCCAATTATGCACGACATTTCAAGCTCGATGAGAAAATCCAGCTGAATGCCGAGGTGCGTTTGGCTGAGCCCGGCGCCGGCGGCGGTTGGGTGTTGCAGGTGCTGGATCTGCAGGCCGGCGCCACTGCCGAGCATGCCTGCGACAAGCTCGTTGTGGCCAACGGCATCTTCTCCGAACCGTTCATTCCCCCGTATGCCGGCGTTGACGCCTTTACGGCGGCAGGCGGGCGCCTGTGCGCCACTTCCGAGCTGAATGATCTTGAGCAGGCGCGCAACAAGCATGTGCTGGTCGTGGGTTATGGAAAATCGTCGTGCGACGTGGCGGCTGCGGTGGGTGAAGTGGCGGCTTCAACCAAAGTGATTGCGCGTGAGTTGCTCTGGAAGATGCCGCGCAAGATCATGAATGTGTTGAATTTCAAATACTTGATGCTGACGCGCTTGGGTGAGGGGCTGTTCCCGTATATCGAGCAACGCGGGTTCGAGCGTTTCCTGCATGGTCCTGGAAAGGGCGTTCGCAACAGCATGATTGGCTCGTTGCAGTCGGTTGCCACCCGGCAACTGCGACTGAAGAAACTGGGCTTGGTGCCCGACGGTTCGTTCGATCGCATTGCACGCAGTACGGTCAGCTTGGCCACCGATGAACTGTATGATCAGGTGGAAGCCGGGCGCACGGAAGTGGCTCGCGAATGCGAAATTACCTCGCTGGGCGTACAAGACGGCAAACCCGTGGCAACGCTCAGCGATGGCCGTACCGTGCCCGCCGACCTGGTGGTTTGCGGCACTGGCTTCATCCAGAGCGTGCCCTTTTTCTCCGACAGCGTGAACCGTCAGTTGACCGACGAGTGCGGCAATTTTCAGTTGTACCGGCAAATCCATCCGCTCCATGTGCACGATCTATTTTTCTGCGGCTATAACTCGTCGTTCTACAGCCCGTTAAGCGCCGAAGTGGCGGCTCTATGGATCGCGGCCTACCTGATGGGCGGTATACAGCTGCCTTCCTTGCAGGAGCGCGAGACCCATATCAATAAACGACTGAGATGGATGGAGGAGCGAACCGAGGGCAAGCACGCCAGGGGGACCAATATTATTCCGTTTTCCATGCACAATATCGACGAAATGCTGACGGATATCGGCACGGATGTGGGGGCCTTCACGCGCTTCAAGCAATGGCTGCTGCCGATTCAGGCCAGCGACTACAAGGTCGTGTTCAAACGTCTGTTGAAGCAGGCCGGGTTGTCTGCCTGAAGCATCGGCGGCGGTAAGGCGCAGGACGTGTGCCTTGCCGTTCAGCGTTTGAGAGCGGGTTTCGTTGTCCGCAGGCACGGCGCCGAACGTGATTTCGCCTTACCGCCCCAGCGTTTGAGAAGGCATTTCGTTGAATTGCAAGCGATAGGCCTGGGCGAAATGCCCCAGATGGCCAAAGCCCCAACTGAGGGCTACCTGGGTAATGCTAATGGCCTGGTTAGCCTGGCGGGCCTGCAAAAGCTGCTCGCGTACGCGCTGGAGCCGCACGAGCCGCAGAAATGCCATGGGGCTGACGCCGCGATGCTGCTGGAACCCTTTATGCAGGCTGCGGGCGCTGATCGCAGTGTGATGTGCGAGGTCTTGTATGGTGATGGGTTGGTCGCAGTGCGCCAGAATGTAGTCTTCGGCGCGCTTTACATAGGAAGGCGCCGGTGTGGCCGGTGTGTCCTGGAATACATGGCTGAAATTATGAGGGTGCCGGGTAAGCAGCGTGGTGGCAAGCAACTGCTCGACCTGGGACGTGACCATGGCATGGTCACCCGCGCCGACAATAAAGGGGCTGGTGGCCAGGAATTCGATCAGTGTCTTCCAGGCCAGCCCGTTGCCTTTGCTTAAGTCCATGCCAAGCTGGAACTCGAGGGGTCGGGGCAGGGCGTAGCCCAGATGGGCGCTGCAGATGGATTCCAGGGTGGAGCGTTCGATGCGTACGATTAACTGGTCGCATTCGCCTTGCCAGCGCATGTGCAAGGGAAGCGAAGGCGTGATGACGGAGGCATTGGTCGGTGTGGACGTGATTTCGTGTGCGCCGCAGCGAATATGAGCGCGGCCCTGCATGGGCATTTGTACGAGCAGGAAGTCATCGAGGCATTCGGGCTCGATGGTAACGTTGGCGCCGTACTGCAGGCGGTTGATCGAGGCTTTGCCAAGGGCCAGGTGGTCCATTTGCGCATTCAGATTTTGCTGTGTCCCGCGTACCCCGAGTTCGTGGGGCTTGAAAATTCGACCCACGGAACTGCGTGTTTCGTCCAGGTCGCTGGATTGAAACAAGCGATAAGAGGCCAAACGTGCAACAAGCTCTGGTTCTTTAGGCAAGAGGTCCATAGTGTGGCTCCGCAGAACAGGGCCCGCCGATGCACCATGGCGAGCGGTTGAACTAAGGGGCGGGCTCTGGCGATTGAGGCTTGGCGTTTTTTTTTGAAAAGCCCAAGGCAAGAGCCCGCCGGCGCCGATTCGTAAGTAAAGTGTAAACGAACCGCCTGGAAATAGGCCATTATGGTTTTCATCGGCTTGGCGCCGGCCACGCCCGGCGACGAAAGACTACTTGACGCTGTGCGGGATTGCGATAATCATTTAGGTTTAAAGCAAATGTTATAAAGAACATGCCCGAGGGGCAACTCACTCACCAAGGAGCTACCATGACAAACGCCGCTACTTTCCTGGAACAATTGGCGACAGGCAATCTTAAGGTCGTGGACCTTACCCATACGCTCTCACCCGACTTCCCGCCGCTGCAACTGCCGCCCGAGTTTGGCCAGGTCAGCGCCTTCAAAATCGAGACCATTTCCGAATACAACGACGCCGGCCCGGCCTGGTACTGGAACAACTTCAGCTGTGGCGAGCATACCGGCACTCACTTCGATGCGCCGATTCACTGGGTTTCTGGCAAGGACCAGCCCAATAACACGGTCGACACCATCGATCCCAAGAATTTCATCGCGCCGGCTGTCGTGGTCGACGCCACGGCGGAAGTCGACCAGAATGAAGACTGGCTGCTGACCCCCGACTTCCTGCAGCAGTGGGAAGCCAAGCACGGCCGGATTCCCAAAGGTTCTTGGGTACTGTTTCGCACAGGTTGGTCGAAGCGCCTGAAAGATCCCGCGTCCTACGTCAACGTGAAAGAAGATGGCGCACATACGCCGGGGCCCAGCCAGGCTGCGGTCGAGTGGCTCATCAACGAGCGCGACGTGCACGGTTTCGGTGTGGAAACCATTAACACCGATGCCGGCCAGGCGTATGGCTGGCCCATGCCGTATCCCTGCCATACCCTAATGCACGGGGCCAATAAATATGGTTTGCAATGCTTGAACAACCTGGATCAATTGCCGCCCACGGGAAGCATCATTATTTCCGCGCCGCTGAAAATCCAGCGCGGCTCGGGCAGCCCCTTGCGCGTTCTGGCGCTGGTGCCCTGATCCATACTCGAGCACCTTTCGGAGAAGACAATGGGTACCCATAAGGCCCAGGTAATCATTATTGGCAGCGGTATGAATTCGCTGGCCTGCGCCGCGCTGTTGGCCAAGCGCGGAAAATCGGTCCTGGTGCTCGAGCGCAACGATCGGGCCGGCGGTTGCATCCGCACCGAAGAGCTATTCCCGGGCTTTACGCACGATGTGCTGTCGTCCTGGTACCCCTTGTTTACAGGCGGGGGAGCCTACGCAGAGCTTAAAGACGACTTGGCTGCGGCAGGTGTCGAATTCCTGAATAATGGCTATACGACAGGCATCGTCATGCCTGACGGTCGCAGCCTGGTGCTGAAACAGGATATCGACGATGCCGTGCGTCGCATCGACGCCTTGGCGCCCGGAGACGGGGCGGCTTTCGGCGCCATGGCCGGACAACTGTTTGGCAAGGATGCGGCGCTTACCTTTGGCCTCCTGGGAAATTCTCCCTATAGCGGCAAAGTGGTCAAGCTGTTGTTTTCCGAATGGCGCAAGCGCGGCCTGAACGGTTTGCTGGAATTTTCCAGCGAGTCCCTTGAAAGTTTCCGCCGCTGGGCGGAACGTACGTTGTCTTCCGACATCACCCGCGCCATGATCAGTCCCTGGGTGCTGCACACCGGCCTGGGGCCCGACGAAGCCAGTTCCGCACTAATCGGCAAACTCACCTTTGCTGCTGTGGTGGCGGGCGGCATGCCGGTGGTTCGGGGCGGCAGCTACAAGACCGTCGAAGGCTTGCAGTCCATTATCGAAAAGCATGGCGGCCGAGTTCTGACGAGTGCAGATGTCGAGTCTATTGCGGTTTCGGGCGGGCGAGCGACCGGCGTGCGGGCCAATGGAACCGATTACCTGGCCAGCGAGGCCGTTGTCTGCAACGTTACGCCGCCGCAGCTTTATGGCCGTCTGCTGCCACAGGCGCCGGCCCAGGTGCGTGAACGCGCCCAGGCCTATCGTTTTGGGCGCGGATGCATGCAGATTCATTTTGCCCTGAACGCGCCTGCTCCATGGCGCGATCCTGAAATGCTCAAAGCGCCATTGGTGCACTTGACGGAAAGCATGGAAAACGTATGCATGTCCGTTGCTGAAGCCAACAATGGCCTGATTCCACGGCATTCAACCGTGGCCATCGGCCAGCCGGCGGCGGTGGATCCCTCGCGCGCGCCAGACGGAAAATGGATACTTTGGTTGCAGCTTCAGGAAATGCCGGCGCGCTTGCGGGGCGATGCCTGCAATCAGATCGATGTTCCTGCCGATGGCAAATGGAACGAGGCTGTACGCGAGGCGGTCGCCGACCGCATCCAGCAGCGCATCGGAACGGTGCTGCCGGGCTTGTCTGACATGGTCATCGGCCGCAAGGCCTATTCGCCGGGCGATCTTGAGGCCTTGAACTGCAACCTGGTGGGGGGCGACCCCTATTCGGGCATTTGTTCGCCCGATCAGTTTTTTTGGCTGCGCCCCTTTGCGGGGACGGGCGGCGCCCGGGCGCACCGCACACCCTACAAGAACGTATTTCATATTGGCGCATCTACCCACCCAGGCCCGGGCCTGGGCGGTGGCTCGGGCCAGATTGTCGCCGATCTGATTGCGCGGCCTTAGTACACTGCAAACCGTCGCGCGGCATTCAGTTCATCAACTGCATGCTGCGCGGCTGTTGGCGGGCTGCTGGCCGTGGGGTCGTGGCGGGTGTCGATTGGGCGTTATTCGGCGGGCAGGATGGCCGTTTGGCCCAAGTGTTCGGCGTAGTCCGAGCAGAACTCTTCAATGTGCTGCATGGCGGTGTCGACATTGTCGGTCAGGGTGATCAGCTCGAGATCGTTGGGGCCGATGAGTTGATTGGCGCGCAGCTGATCGCGCACCCAGTCGAGCAACCCAGCCCAGAATTCAGTGCCCATCATGATAATGGGCGCAGGCGGCACCTTGCGCGTTTGCACTAGCGTTAGAACCTCGAAGAGCTCATCCAGGGTGCCAAAGCCGCCGGGCAGGGCGATGTAAGCCGCGCTATGCATGAAAAACGTTGCCTTGCGCGAATAAAAGTATTCGAAATCAAGGCTGTGGGTTTGAAACCGGTTATTCGTGCTTTCGCGCGGCAGCTTGATGTTCAGACCTATACTTGTGCCGCCGGCATTGAAGGCGCCTTTGTTGGCGGCTTCCATAATGCCGGGGCCGCCGCCGGCAATTAACGGCAGGCCGGCCTGCGCCAGGCGTTGGCCCAGCGATTCGCTTAACGCATAATAGGGGCTGTCTGGTTTGATGCGGGCGCTGCCGAAAACGCTAACGCCCCAACCTACTTCCATCAGGGTGTCAGCTGCGGCTTGCATCTCTGACATAATCTGGGGAATCTGCCTGCCAGCGGGCATACGACCAATTTTGCTTATTCTCATGAAAAAAACCTTGCTTCTTGTTGATGGATCCAGCTATTTGTATCGCGCCTTCCATGCATTGCCCGATCTCAGGAACGCCAAAGGGGAACCAACCGGCGCCCTATATGGTGTCATATCCATGTTACGGAGACTGTCACAGGATATCAAGGCGGATTACGCTGCGTGTGTGTTCGATGCCAAAGGCGGCACATTTCGCGATGACATCTACCCCGAATACAAGGGGCACAGGCCGGATATGCCGGACGACTTGCGCGCACAGATCGAACCCATTCACCGTGCGGTTGCCGCCATGGGTTGGCCGGTGCTGTCGGTGTCGGGGGTCGAGGCCGATGACGTCATCGGCACCCTGGCCAAGCGCGCAACCCAGGATGGCGTGCATACCGTGATATCCACTGGGGATAAAGACCTGGCGCAACTGGTGAACGACCAGGTCGAACTAGTGAACACCATGAGCGGCGATAAGTCGGATGTTGCGGGAGTGCTCGCCAAGTTCGGTGTGCGCCCCGATCAAATCATCGACTTTCTCATGTTAACAGGGGACACCGTCGACAACATACCCGGTGTGCCCAAAGTGGGGCCGAAAACTGCCGCCAAGTGGTTGAATCAATACGACTCCCTGGCGAATCTGGTGGCCAATGCCCACGAGATAAAAGGCGTTCTGGGCGCTAATTTGCGCGAAGCCATACCCAATTTCGACATGACCAGGAAGCTGGTCACGATTAAAACCGACTGCGAAATCCCTTTTCTGTCCAGCGACTTGTCCGATCTTGCGCCCAAAGTAGCGGATACTGCGGCTTTGGTGGCGCTGTACGAGGAATACGGGTTTCGCACCTGGTTGCGTGAAGCCAGCGGGGATCCCGATCGTGTGCCTGTGCAAGACAGCAGGATCGCCCCGGAAACACCCGAGGCGCCGGCGCAGGTCGACTATGAAACGATTCTCGACTGGAAGGCTTTCGACGAATGGCTTCAGCGGATCACTGCGGCTCCGTTGGTGGCGCTGGATACCGAAACCACCTCGCTTGATCCCATGGCGGCCAGGCTGGTGGGCATTTCCCTGTCGGTCGAGGCGGGGCGCGCATGCTATATACCCGTAAGGCACCGGGCCCCTGGCGTGGTTGATCAACTGCCCGTTGACCACGTGCTGAAAAAGCTGCGCGGCTGGCTTCAGGATCCCAAGGCGGCCAAGTTGCTGCATAACGCCAAATACGACACCCATGTGCTGGCCAACGAGGGCGTGGCGTTGGCGGGCGTGACCGAAGACACCATGTTGCAGGCTTATGTGCTCGAATCCCATCGGCGCGTCAATATGCAGGAATTGGCGCAACGTTGGCTGGGGGTCACAGGAACGACCTACGAAGACTTGTGCGGCAAAGGCGCCAAGCAAATCGGTTTCGATGAAGTCGACCTTGAAAAGGCGGCCTACTACGCCAGCGAAGATGCCGATTTCACGCTTCGGCTGCACCAGGTCTTGCGCCCCAAACTTGCGCAGGAGCCCGGGCTGGAGTCCATCTACGCGCTTGAAGTGCAAACGTCCGCTGTCCTGGCCACCATCGAGCGCAATGGTGTGCGCATCGACGCCGCATCGCTGGCGGCTCAAAGCCACGAGATCGGGATGCAATTGCACCAGCTGGAGCAAAAGGCCTACGAACTGGCCGGCCAGCCTTTTAATCTGAACTCGCCCAAGCAGCTGGGTGAAATTCTGTTTCAGCGCATGGAACTGCCCGTCGTGCGCAAAACCGCCAGCGGCGCGCCGTCCACCGACGAAGATGTGCTGACCAAGCTGGCGCAAGACTATCCCTTGCCGCAGGTTCTGCTCGATTATCGCGGCCTGGCCAAGCTCAAATCCACCTACACCGACAAGCTGCCCAAGATGATCAACTCGTCCACGGGCCGCGTTCATACCCGCTATGCCCAGGCCGCCGTCATTACCGGACGGCTGGCTTCGTCGGATCCCAACCTGCAGAATATTCCCGTGCGCACGCCTGAGGGCAGACGGGTGCGCACGGCTTTCATCCCGACCACGGGAAAAATCGTGTCGGCCGATTATTCGCAGATCGAATTGCGGGTCATGGCCCACGTGTCCGATGACAAGAACCTTCAAAGCGCCTTCGAGCGGGGCGACGACATCCACAAGGCCACCGCCGCTGAAGTCTTTGGGGTTGCGCAGGCCGATGTCAGCGCCGAGCAGCGCCGCGCCGCCAAGGCGATCAATTTCGGGCTCATCTATGGCATGGGCGAGTTCGGGCTGGCTTCCAGCCTGGGCATTACCCGCAGCGCCGCACGAAACTATATCGACCGCTATTTTGCGCGTTATCCGGGGGTGGCGGCCTATATGGATAAAACCCGTGTGTTGGCGCGCGATCAGGGCTATGTGGAAACCGTCTTTGGCCGGCGCTTGTGGCTGCCTGAGCTCAAAGGAGCCAAGGGCCCCCGGCAGGCGGCCGCCGAGCGCGCAGCCATCAACGCGCCCATGCAGGGAACGGCGGCAGACTTGATCAAAATGGCGATGGTGGCCGTGCAAAACTGGCTGGATCAGCACAAGCTCAAGACCCTGATGATCATGCAGGTGCACGACGAGCTGGTGCTGGATGCGCCCGACGACGAGGTTGATCGCGTGGTTCAGAGCCTGCCCGCCTTGATGTGCAACGTGGGCTCCCTTAGCGTTCCCCTGGTGGCGGAAGTGGGCGTGGGGCCTAACTGGGAGCAGGCGCACTGACGCCGGCGGGCAGGCGCATGCCGGCTCTTTACAGACTATTCTTTAGCAACCGATGGATATCAAGGAGATACGATGTCTTTTTCACCCATTACCGGGCAGGCGGACACCACCATTCATACGTCGTCAGACAATCTGCGCGAGGGCAGTTTTTCGCTGCCCACCTTCGATGGCGTTATCGATGCCTATTACGCGGCTCCGGCCGGACAGGACAACTTGCCGGTGCTGCTGGTCATTCAGGAGATCTTTGGTCTGCATGAGCATATTCGGGATGTCTGCCGCCGGTTTGCCAACGAGGGCTATTTTGCAGTTTCGGTCGAGTTGTATCAGCGCCAGGGCGATGCCTCGGGTTATACCGATATTCCATCGTTGATTAAAGACATCGTCTCGAAGGTTCCCGACGAACAAGTGCTGGCCGATCTCGATGCGGCCGCCAAATGGGCGGGCGAGCAGGGCGCCGATGCCAGCCGCGTTGGGGTTACGGGCTTTTGCTGGGGCGGCCGGTTAGCCTGGATGTACGCCGCCCATAATCCGGCCTGCAAGGCTGGGGTAGCCTGGTACGGCAAGCTGGCAGTCGGGCATGGGCCGCTGCAGACACAGAATCCTGTCGATGTGGCCGGCAAGATCCATGGGCCGATGCTGGGCCTGTATGGAGGCCAGGACGCCAGTATTCCGCTGGAAGACGTGCGCCGCATCGAAGAAGTGCTGGCAGCCGGCAACGCGGCTGCCAAGGCGTCGCAAATGGTTGTGTATCCGGATGCCGGCCATGCTTTCTATTCCGACTACCGGCCCAGCTACCGCGCGGACGATGCCAAGGATGGCTGGTCGCGCGCGGTTGCCTGGCTGGGCAAGTATTTGGGTTAGTTGGGTTGGCTGAAGGCGGCGGCTCCGCCGCTTTGATGCGCTGCTTGGCTGGCAGCACCGATCAGGAAGGGGTGGCCGATTGCAGGGCGCGAATGCGATCTTCAATCGGCGGGTGGGTGGCAAATAGCGCGCCCACGCCCCTGCCGCCCGAGATGCCCGAGGCTTCGAACGACTTGGGCAGCTCGCCTGGCTGCACACCGCCCAGACGGGCCAACGCGCGGATCATGGGTTCACGTGCGCCCATCAGATGGGCGGAGCCCGCATCGGCACGGAATTCCCGTCGCCGGGAGAACCAGGCGACAATAATCGAGGCCAGCACGCCAAAGATGATTTCGGCGGCAATCACCGACACGTAATAGCCAATGCCGACACCGCGCTCGTTCTTGAGCAATACGCGATCGACAAAATAACCCACGACGCGGGCCATGAAAATCACAAACGTATTGACCACCCCCTGGATGAGGGTCAGGGTGATCATGTCGCCGTTGGCGACGTGCGCCACTTCGTGGCCCAGCACGGCCGCCACTTCCTCTTCCGTCATGGATTCGAGCAGGCCGGTGGAGACCGCCACCAGGGCGTCGTTCTTGAATGCGCCTGTGGCGAAGGCGTTGGGCGCTCCCTGATAAATCGCGACTTCAGGGTGGCCGATGCCGGCACGGTCGGCGAGCTGGTGAACGGTATCCACCAGCCAGGCTTCCCGCGCATTGCCTGGCGCCGCAGGATCGATGACGTGGGCGCCCGTGCTGCGCTTGGCCATCCATTTGCTCATCAGCAGCGAGATGATCGATCCGGTGAAACCAACCAGCGCCGAAAAGATCAACAACTGGGTCAGATCCAGGCCGTTGGCGGTCAGGAAGCGGCCCACGCCCAGGACGCTCATGGTGATGCCCAGCACGACCATGACGGCAATATTGGTGATCAAAAACAGGATAATGCGTTGCATGAGTTTTGTATTCCTGGTGTAACAGTAAAGAAAAACTGCCGGGGCAGTTATAGTATCGTTTTTTTATGCCAATCTGAACTCTGGTAGCTTACATGCAGTCTCTGTGGATGTTATTGGCATGCGCCATGTTTTCGATCATGGGAGCCTGCATCAAGGTTGCGTCCGACCAAGGGGCTTCGCTGCCCCAGATTGTACTGTTTCGCGGTCTGCCTTCAGTCCTGTTGCTGTTGATCTGGGCGCGTATCAGCCATCGCCGCATCCGGCCCAACGACTGGACGGCCCATATCTGGCGCAATGTGGCGGGGCTGGGGTCGATGTGGCTGTTTTTCTACGCCTTGTCGCAATTGGCGCTTTCGACCGCTGTCAGCCTTAATTACACCTCCGCACTGTTTATCACCGGCTGGGTGCTTTTTCGTGGAAATCGCGATGCCTTGCGCACGTTCGCCGTGGCGTTGGGGTTTCTGGGCGTCATTGCTGTGTTGCGGCCCAGCGTGGGGCAGGATGATTTCCTGGCCGGCTTGCTGGGCCTGGTCGGCGCGTCGTTGAACGCCGTGGCCATGATGCAGGTGCGCCAGCTTAGTCGCATCGGCGAGGCCGAATGGCGGATTGTACTGATCTTTTCCATATGCGTCTGTCTGAGCAGTCTGGGCGGCCTAGTGTTTCGCGGCTGGTCGCCATTGAGCGCACCGGCCTGGGTCGCGCTGATCGGGTTGGGAACTTCGGGCTTATTCGGGCAATTGGCGATGACGCGGGCGTTTGGACACGGCTCGACCCTGTTGACCGTTGCCCTGCAGTACGCCAATATTGTTTTTGCCACCTTGCTGGGAATTATCTTCTGGGGGGATTATCCCGATGTTCTGGCCTGGAGCGGCATGGCGCTGATCATCGGCGCGGGCTTGTTGTCGGCATGGAGCACCTATAGCGACAGCAAAGCGGCGCAACGAGCCGCGCAGGCAAGTTAAGCCGCTGGGCGGCCCAGGCTGCTGAATGCAGCCGATTCACTTTCGGTTTACTGGAGCGAAAAGTATGTATACGACTCTTATCGACGCAGCGCAGCTTGCCGCGTCCCTGAATGCGCCGGGTTGGCTGATCTTCGATGTGCGCCACGACCTGGCCGATCACGGCGCCGGACGGCGCGCCTATGAAGAGGCCCACATCCCCGGAGCGCATTACCTGGATCATGAAAGCCAACTGGCCGCCCCCAAGACGGGAAGCAATGGCCGGCACCCCCTGCCTGGCTTGCCGGAATTCGCGCGCTTGATGCACAGCCACGGCCTGGCGCCGGACACGCAAGTGGTAATTTACGATGCCAGCGCCGGCATGTTTGCCGCGCATCTATGGTGGATGCTGCGCTGGCTGGGTCACGAGAAAGTCGCTGTCCTGGACGGGGGCTGGCCCGCCTGGCTCGCGCAGGGCGGTGCCGTCGAGGCAGGCAGTGGTTCGGTAACGTCGGCCCAGGCGCCAACGCCGAAAGCCCAGGGCAGCGTCCATGCGGCGATGGCCACCGTGGATGCGGATACCGTGCTGGCTAATATTCACGACAAGCAATTCACTGTCGTTGATGCGCGGGCCGCCAATCGCTATCGCGGCGAGGTCGAGCCCATGGATCCAGTGGCCGGGCATATCCCGGGGGCGATCAATCGGCCCAATACCTTGAATGTGCAGGAGAACGGCCGCTTTAAGCCCGCACAGCAATTGCACGACGAGTTCCTTGCCCTGCTGGGCGACACGCCGCCATCCAAGGTGGTGCATCAGTGCGGTTCGGGAATTACCGCCTGCCATAACCTGCTGGCCATGGAAGTGGCCGGCCTGGGCGGTTCGGCGTTGTATCCGGGTTCGTGGAGCGAGTGGTGCAGCGACCCCTCGCGTCCGGTCGCGCGGGGTGACTGAGCTAGGTGGCCTAAGGCGGATAGCAGGCTAAGGCGTCACTGGCCCATCATGCGCTGATACCAGGCATGGAAATGCAACATGCCGTCTTCCATGGGCGATTGATACGGGCCGGTTTCATTCACGCCGCGTTGCATCAGGGCTTTGCGCCCGGCGTCCATGCGTTCGGCGATTTCATCGTCTTCGATGGCGGTTTCAAGATACGCAGCACGCTGGGCCAGCACGAACTCGCGCTCGAAAGCCACGATTTCCTCGGGGTAGTAGAACTCGACGATGTTGACCGTTTCCTGCGGACTGACGGGGTGCAGGGTCGACAAGACCAGCACATGGGGATAGATTTCTATCATGTGCGTGGGAAAGTAGGTGACCCAGATGGCGCCGAAATCGGGCGCCGCGCCGGCGCGGAACTCCAGCAGGTGATCGTGCCACCGCCGGTAGGTTTCAGTGCCGGGCTGCGACAGGGCGTGATGCACGCCCACACGCTGCGAGCTATACCAATCAGAAAATTCCCAAGTTAGGTCATCGCAGGTAACAAATTGCCCCAGCCCCGGGTGAAACGGGCCTACGTGGTAGTCCTCTAGGTAGACCTCGATAAAGGTTTTCCAATTGTAGTGGCAATGATGGACTTCCACATGGTCCAGTACATAATCGGAAAACTCGAATTCAGGCTGGGCGAAAAGGGGGGCCAGGTCGGTGGCGGGTTCGCGCGGGCCTTCGAACAACAGCCCGTGGCAGTTCTTTAGGGTGAACTTTTGCAAGTTCATCTGGGGAGTGTGGGGGAACTGCGGGGCGCCGATGAGCGTGCCCTGGACGCTGTAGGTCCAGCGGTGCACGGGGCACACGATGTTGCCGCCTGTGGAGCGCAGGTTGCCGTGTTGCGAGCAGGCGCCCTTGGCGTCGCTGCCGTTGAAGCCGAGCATGACGGCTTGCCGATGGCGGCAGACATTGGACAGGAGCTCTACCCCCTGGGGACCGCGTACGAGCACTCGGCCCGCGTTTTCGTGTGCCAGGCTGCGCCAGTCGCCAAGTTCCGGCACCAGCTTCTCATGCCCTACGTATAAGGCTGAATTATTGAAAATCAGGGCTTTTTCACGGGCAAGTATTGCCTCGTCAAAATAGCTTTCAACTGATAAGTGCGATTGCGCCAGCGCGAAATGCGCTTCCCGACCTATGTCGGTCATGGAGTCCCTCCCGCCCAGGCAGGGCCAGGCTGTTGCGAGATTGGCCGATTAAAAATAAAAGAACCAAAAATTGTACCCTAGTTTTTTCTTTCTATATCAATCCGTTGGCGGCGTAGATGTGCCGATGGGGCGCATCTCGTACAATTCAGGTAATTGAAGCAGGTTTCTTCCCGGTCCAGCAGCGTGCCGCTGCCAGGACTGATCTATGGATCTCAAACTATGGCAGACGAAAAACAACCGCTCCCTCAGGATTTTGAAACCGCGTTGGCGCAGCTCGAGTCGCTGGTGGTGCAGATGGAAGGCGGGGCATTGCCGTTGGATCAATCGCTGGCCGCCTATCAGCAAGGCGTGGAGCTGGCCCGGATCTGTCAGCGCTTGCTGGATTCCGCCGAACAGCAGGTCAAGGTTCTGCAGGGGAATCTCCTTCAGCCTCTTGGCAATGATGCGGCCAACGAGGACTGACAATGCCCGGACACCAACTCGATTTTCCCGGGTGGCTGGCGAATCGCGCCGAGCGGGCGAATGCGGTGCTGGATAGCGTCATTCCCGAGGCTGGCGCGACGCCTCAGCGGCTGCACGAGGCGATGCGCTATGCTGTTCTTGGCGGCGGCAAGCGGATACGGGCCGCTCTGGTCTATGCGGCGGGCGAGGCCTCCATTCCCGCCGGCGGCAAGGCCACGTCGGCTCAAAGCATGGCGCTGGATCAAGCGGCTGCGGCGGTGGAGCTCATCCATACCTATTCCCTGATCCATGATGATCTTCCCTGCATGGACAACGATGCCTTGCGGCGTGGGCGGGCGACCACCCATATTCAGTTCGACGAAGCCACAGCCATGCTGGCCGGCGATGCGCTTCAGCCGTTAGCCTTCGAGATTCTGGCGCAAATGCCGGTTGCCCCGGCGCTGGTGGTGCAGGCCATTGAAATACTGGCGCGCTCGGCAGGCAGTTTGGGCATGGCCGGCGGGCAGGCCATCGATTGCGACAGCGTGGGGCTCCAGCTCGAGCGCGACAGGCTTGAAACCATGCACGCCATGAAAACCGGCGCGATGTTGCAAGCCAGTGTGCTGATGGGTGGTATCGTTGCCGGAGCCAGCTCCAATTTGCGCGATGGCCTGGAGTCGTATGCGGATGCCGTTGGCCTGGCGTTCCAGGTTGCAGACGACGTTTTGGATGTTGTAGGCGATACTGCGGTGCTGGGTAAAACGGCGGGGAAAGACGCGGCGGGCGCAAAGCCCACCTATGTTTCCCTGCTTGGCCTTGAAGGTGCCCGCCAGTTGCTGGAAGAACTACGCCTTGAGGCGCATGCGGCATTGCTGCCGCTGGGCGCGGGTGGCTCGCGGCTTGCTGAGCTGGCCGACTACATTGTGGGGCGGGATCGCTGATTTCGGCCTGTTCTTTTTTCGTGGCCGCATAAACCGGCCCGCTTTTCTGTTCTTTGCATGACGACACCTTCTCTCACCGATATTCATTCTCCCGCCGACTTGCGGCCGCTGGACCGCCGCGAGTTGAAGTTGGTCGCCGATCAACTGCGCGAGTTCGTTCTGCAGTCGGTTTCAAGAACGGGCGGTCACTTGTCGTCCAATCTGGGCACGGTAGAGCTGACCATTGCTTTGCATCATGTGTTCAATACCCCCGATGACCGCATTGTGTGGGACGTTGGCCATCAGTCCTATCCACACAAGATTCTCACGGGTCGGCGCGAGGGTATGGCCCACTTGCGGCAGTGGGGCGGGATATCGGGGTTTCCCAAGCGTAGCGAGTCTCCCTACGATGCGTTTGGCACGGCGCATTCATCCACCTCGATTTCGGCGGCGCTGGGCATGGCGGTGGCAGCGCGCAATCTGGGTCTCGAGCGTCAGCACATTGCGGTCATCGGCGATGGCGCCATGACGGCGGGCATGGCGTTTGAAGCCCTGAATAATGCAGGCGTCACGCCCGGGGTCAACTTGCTGGTGGTGCTCAACGACAACGATATGTCGATTTCACCGCCGGTGGGGGCGCTTAATCATTATTTTGCCCGGCTGATGTCGGGCCGCTTCTATGCCACGGCCAAGAACATGGGTCGTGCTGTATTGCAACATGTTCCGCCTGTGCTCGAGTTGGCGCGACGCGTCGAAGGCCACGCCAAGGGGCTGATGGGCTCGCCTGCGACCTTGTTCGAAGAACTGGGGTTCAACTACGTCGGCCCCATCGACGGTCACGATCTGGATGCCCTGGTGCCCATGCTTGAGAACTTGCGCGAGTTGGGCGGGCTGCAATTCCTGCATGTTGTCACCAAGAAAGGCCAAGGTTACAAACTGGCCGAGGCCGACCCCGTGCTGTACCACGGGCCGGGCAAGTTCGATCCTTCGGTTGGCATTCAGAAACCTTCCGCGCCGCCACGCCAGACGTTTACCCAGGTGTTTGGGCGCTGGCTGTGCGATATGGCCCAAGCCGATAGCAAACTGATCGGGGTCACGCCCGCCATGCGCGAAGGCAGCGGCATGGTCGAATTTCACAAGCGGTTTCCCGACCGCTATTTCGATGTCGGCATTGCAGAACAGCATGCCGTGACGTTTGCCGCAGGCTTGGCTTGCGATGGCCTGAAGCCTGTGGTGGCGATCTATTCCACTTTTTTGCAGCGTGGCTACGACCAACTGATCCACGACGTTGCCTTGCAGGACCTGGACGTCACCTTTGCCCTGGATCGGGCGGGGTTGGTCGGGGCGGACGGCGCGACCCATGCGGGCAATTACGACATTGCCTACCTGCGCTGCGTTCCGAACATGGTGGTGGCTACGCCTTCCGACGAGAACGAAACACGTTTATTGTTGAATACCTGCTACCAGCATCCAGGGCCGGCCGCCGTGCGTTATCCGCGTGGCGCCGGCTGTGGCGCCGAGGTTGTATGCAATCAGGAAACGGTCGAGATCGGCAAGGGGCGTATTCTTCGTTCGGGTCGGAAAATTGCGATACTTGGTTTTGGCACGCTGGTTCCCGGTGCATTGAAAGCCGCCCAGGCGCTGGATGCCACAGTGGCCGACATGCGCTTTGTGAAGCCGCTGGATGCCGATCTGGTGCGCGAACTGGCGTCTACGCACGAAGCCCTGGTCACCATCGAAGAGGCGTCCATCATGGGGGGGGCGGGCAGTGCGGTGCTTGAATGCCTTAGCGCTGCGGGAATCAATTGCCCGGTTCTTCAACTGGGCTTGCCGGATCAATTCATTGATCACGGAGATCAGGCGGCTCTGCTTAAAATGCAAGGTTTGGACGCCGAGGGCATACAAGCTTCCATTCAGGCGCGTTTCGACGTTTCACCGGCTGCCGCCAAGGTGAGCGTGGGCGGCTAAGTCCATAAAAGACTGGCTTTTGTTAGGGCTATAGAAACATGGTTGCCCGGCTTGAGTCATAATAAATGGTTGACCACTTTACAAATAAGGGTTTACGCGAATCGCGTACAGCTTATAGACTATGAACACAGTTACCGATACCGCAGCAACGATGCCCGATGTGCAAAGCAGTGCAGATACCCGCCATCTGCCGATTCAGCGCGTCGGTGTGCGTGGTGTAAAGCATCCCATGCTGATCGGCGCCGCTGATGGGCAGCCCATGCCCACCATTGCCAACTGGGAGCTTACCGTTGCCTTGCCGGCACACGAAAAAGGCACGCATATGTCGCGTTTTGTGGCCTTGCTCGAACACTATCGAGCCACCGCCATGACGCCGGCGGCTTTTTGCGAGATGGCCGAAGGCATGCTGCCTTTGCTTAACGCCGAAACAGGCGATCTGACCGCACGGTTTCCATACTTTATCAACAAGGTGGCTCCTGTCTCGGGGGTGGCCAGCCTGATGGACTACGAGCTTGTCTGGAAGGCCAAGGCGCAAGTGGGGCAGGCAACGCAGTTTGAGCTTACTGTAGTTGTTCCGGTCACCAGCCTGTGCCCATGCTCCAAGGCCATTTCCGATTATGGCGCACACAATCAGCGTTCTCACGTTACCGTGCACGTGGTGCTGCAGCCGGGCGCTTTCATCGACATCGATGACCTCATCCGCAGCATTGAACAACAAGCCTCCTGCGAGCTTTGGGGCCTGCTGAAACGGGCGGACGAAAAATACGTGACCGAACGTGCTTACGAAAACCCCAAATTCGTCGAAGACCTGGTGCGCGATGTTGCCGTCCAGGTCAAGAAGCTGCCCCAGGCGCAAAGCTTTCGCATCGAAGCGGAAAACTTCGAATCCATTCATAATCATTCGGCTTATGCAGTGGTCGAGGGCTAGCATCGCTGCGCCGTTACGGATCAACGTTTATGCGTAGCGGCCAGGGATTGAGATCGGCATGAACTGATCCCGAACGACTGGCCAGCTTAGCTCAGCAAGGCTACTAGGCCTGACCCCGGTATTGCGCCGGCTCAGGCCTTTTTTGCGCTTGTGGCGCGTCGCTTCAGACATGTTCGCGCCGTGCTCCGGCCACACTGTTCCGGTTGGTGTTCAACGCAAATAGCGGTCGGCACGGAGTAAAAACCAAAATAAACAGTTCAATAAACCAAAATAAGAATAATTCTTATTGACATTAATGATGGGAATGATTATCGTTACCATGCATTTTGAATGGAGACCATTATGTCGGAACTAGTCAGAGCGGTAGTCGTGGGGGCGGATCGGCTGGGAAATATTCCAGATCTCCTGAAGGGGCACAATATTGCGATCAAACATCATATCAGCGGCCGGGATCCGGCCCATCAGAAAAAAACCTTGCAGTTGCCATCGGGTACGGATCTATTGATTCTACTTACGGATTTTCTCGGTCATAACGTCATGAAGACCTTTCGTGCCGCAGCGCAGCGTTCCGGCGTAAAGGTTCTGGTTTGCCGGCGCTCGGTTTGTTGTATGAAACGTGCCCTGACCCAGTCGGGATTTTGCGAGGCATGTCCGACGACAGGCAGCCAGGGTCGGCAGGAACACGCCCGCCTCAACGCGCATCCCGCATAGTTTCTTGTTTGGGCTGATTCGCCTAGTTACCTAGTTATCTTCGGCGCCTTGTAGTACAAGCCCAGGCATCCGAATATTAGTGCGCAATTAGCCGAACCGGACACGAGGAACACGACTGTATAAATCGACAAAGGCCTTCCCGATGTGGGAAGGCCTTTGAGTTGCTGGGTGTCAGATGAATGGCTGGCGTGCCGCGACCCGAAGTCGTATGTGTTCAATCGCTTATCTTGCTAGTTGGCGTTGGAGGCCACCAGGCGCCGGGCACCGTTGTAGCGCTTTCTCCAGTAAGAGGAGTCCATGCTTTCGATGCGCACGACGGCGCCGGTGCGCGGCGCATGCACGAATTTTTGGTTGCCTAGATAGATGCCTACGTGGGAATTACGGTGTCCGCGTGTATTGAAAAAGACCAGATCGCCTTTCTTCAGCTCGGATCGTTTGACTGATTGGCCTTTGCGGGCAATATCCGCCGAGCGGCGGGGCAGCTTGAGACCCAGGGATTTTTCGGCTGCATAGATGACCAGGCCGCTGCAATCGAACCCGGTGTAGGGCGTGCCGCCCCCGAACTTGTATTTGACGCCGAGCATTTCGAGTGCTGTGCTGGCGAGCTGCTGCTTTGGCAGGGCCGGGCCGGGATACTGGCTGGTGCTGTAGCTTGCGCCGAGTTCTTTACGTGCGAGATAGGCGCCGAGTGGATCGGATTTGGTTTGGGAAAGGTAGGTGTTGCGGATAAGGACGGACTGACTGCTGGCTTGGTCGGGTGTGGTGGCGGCGCACCCCGTAAGGGCCAGGGTAGAAACAATCAACAGATACTTGCTTGTGCGCCACAGTTCTAGCGGAAACCTCGATAGTCTGGATAGCAATTGTGGCGGCATGGTCTTTTATTGGCTAAAAAAATTTACCCGAGTTTAACGAAACTTGGCAATTGGGTAAAGGCCTGTTGCAATTTACCGGGAGACCTCGCGGATTATGGCATTATGTCGGGGCAGCGTCGAAAGTCCGCCTTGAACAGGATTGCGGCGCCGTATGCGATTCATACAGCAGACTGGCCAGCGGAGAGGGGATGAAGACGGAACCGATATCGAATGATGCCCAGGTGTTGCCAGGCCTGTTCCTGTCGGCCGTCAAGCCCGGGGTTACGCGGCGCGAGCTGTGGGCGTGGGCCATGTACGATTTCGCCAATTCGGGGTACACCACCGTGGTTATCACCACGGTATTCAGCACCTATTTCGTTGGGGTGGTGGCAGCCGGGAAAACCTGGGGCACACTGGCGTTTACCGCAGCGCTTTCATTGTCTTATTTGGTGGTCATGCTCACCATGCCAAGCTTGGGGGCGCGAGCCGATGCCAAGGCGGCCAAGCGCAGGTTGTTGTTCACCAGCACCGTGGGCTGCGTGGCGGCGACGTGGTTTCTGGCGCTGGTGGGGCCGGGCGATATTGCGCTGGGCGTGTTGGTTCTGGCGGTTTCCAGTTACTGCTATTGTGTGGGCGAGTCGGTGGTTGCGGCCTTCTTGCCCGAAATTGCCCGCCCCGAAGCGCTGGGTCGGGTATCGGGCTGGGGATGGGGCTTTGGCTATTTCGGCGGCATGCTGACGCTAGGTCTTTCGCTGGCGCTGGTTGCCTGGGCTTCAGGCCGGGGGTTGGCAGCATCCGAATACGTCCCTTATGTCATGTTGCTCACTGGCTTTATATTCGCTATTGCGGCGATTCCGTCGTTCGTCTTTTTGCGTGAACGCAATTTGCCGACGCAGCGCAGGGCCGACGGATGGCTTCAGCGCTTGCGCAATGCCTGGCGCGAAACCAGCGAGCATTTTCCCGATTTCCGGTTATTGCTTATATGCGGCGCGTTCTATCACGCGGGGATTGCCGTTGTCGTGACGCTGGCCGCCATTTATGCCACGGAAGCCATGGGTTTCACCATGGCGCAAACCATGGCCCTGGTGTTTGCCGTCAATATCGGCGCGGCTGCAGGAGCCCTGACGTTTGGCCATCTGCAGGATCGTATCGGGCACAAGAAGGCCTTGTCGATTACGCTGTGGGGCTGGATCGTCATGGTGCTGATCGCCTACGCCGCCGTTCAAGTCTGGGTGTTCTGGATTGCTGCGGTCATCGCCGGCTTGTGCATGGGCACCAGCCAAAGCGCGGGCCGCGCCATGGTGGGCGTGTTGGCGCCCTCTCATCGTCCTGCAGAGTTCTATTCCCTATGGACCTTCGCCACACAGTTAGCGGCCGTTACCGGGCCCCTATGCTATGGGCTGGTTACCTGGGCGACTGCGGGCAATCACCGGTTAGCACTGTTGCTGACCGGGCTTTTCTTTGTCGCGGGTCTGCTGGTCTTGATGCGAGTGGACTTTGCGCGCGGCACATTGGTGCGCGATACTGTTGCTGTGTAAGTCTGCCGTCAGACTGAAAGGCTAAAACCAATGGCACAACAACCAATTAAATTAGGAGCAATTTATGTCTTCCACGATTGATTCGATCCTGGTCGAAAAACGTGTTTTCCAACCGCCCGTGCAGTTGGTGCGTGATGCGAATATTTCCGGCATGAAGGCCTACCAGGCGTTGTATGACGAAGCGGAAAAGTCGCCCGATGAATTCTGGGGCCGCCTGGCGCGCGAAAACCTCAACTGGGACAAGCCATTCACCCAGGTGCTGGATTCGTCCGACGCGCCGTTTTACAAATGGTTCACCGGCGGCCAGATGAATGTCTCGGCCAATTGTCTGGATCGTCATCTGGGAACGCCCACCGAGAATAAAACCGCCATAATTTTCGAAGCCGATGACGGCACGGTCTCCAAGATCACCTATAAAGAGCTGCATGCGCGCGTATGTCAGTTCGCCAATGGCATTCAGGCGCTGGGCTACAAGGCCGGCGAGCGCGCCATTATCTATCTGCCCATGTCCATCGAGGCGGTCGTCGCCATGCAGGCGTGCGCCCGACTGGGCATTATCCACTCGGTTGTGTTTGGCGGTTTTTCGTCCAAGAGTCTCAACGACCGGATTGTCGATGTCGGGGCCACTCTGGTCCTTACCGCCGACGAGCAGGTGCGCGGCGGCCGGACCATCGGGTTGAAGTCGGCGGTCGACGAGGCCATTGCCATGGGCGGCTGCGAGGCCGTGCGTAATGTGATTGTGTATCGGCGCACGGGCGGCGAGGTGGCCTGGAATTCGAAAACCGACCTCTGGATGCACGATGTGTGCGATGGCCAGGCAAGCGAATGCGCGCCGGTCGTCCTGGATGCCGAGCACCCGCTGTTCATTTTGTATACCTCGGGCTCCACGGGCAAGCCTAAGGGTGTTCAGCACGCCACCGCGGGTTTCCTGTTGTGGGCGCTGCTTACCGTCAAATGGACATTCGATGCCAAGGACAGCGATGTTTTCTGGTGCACGGCGGACGTTGGCTGGGTCACGGGGCACACATATATTACCTATGGCCCGTTGGCGGCCGGCTTGACGCAAATCGTGTTTGAAGGCGTGCCTACCTACCCCCACGCCGGGCGTTTCTGGGAGATGATCGAGCGGCACAAGGTTACCGTGTTCTACACGGCGCCTACGGCCATCCGTTCGCTGACCAAGGCAGCGGAAGCCTCGCCCGAGCACCATCCGCGCAAATACAATATGGATAGCCTGCGCATTATCGGTTCGGTGGGGGAACCCATCAATCCCGAAGCCTGGGTGTGGTATTACACCAATGTGGGCGGCGAGCGTTGCCCGGTTATCGATACCTGGTGGCAAACGGAAACCGGCGCGCACATGATCACGCCTTTGCCGGGCGCCACGCCGCTCAAGCCCGGTTCGTGCACCTTACCGTTGCCGGGCATTTCCGCAGGCATTGTCGACGAGGCCGGTAACGAAGTGCCGTCGGGCAAAGGCGGTTTCCTGGTGATCAAGCGCCCGTGGCCGGGCATGATACGCACGGTCTGGGGTGATCCAGAGCGTTTCAAGAAAAGCTATTTCCCGCCGGAACTCAATGGCCACTACCTGGCCGGCGACAGCGCGCAGGTCGATTCCGATGGCTACTTCTGGATTATGGGCCGGGTCGACGATGTGTTGAACGTGTCCGGTCACCGGCTGGGCACCATGGAGGTCGAGTCTGCCCTGGTGTCCCACCCCATGGTTGCCGAGGCAGCCGTCGTGGGCCGTCCCGACTCAACCACGGGCGAGGCGGTGGTTGCCTTTGTGGTCCTGAAGCGTGAACGTCCCGAGGGTGAAGAGGCGGTGGCATTGGGCAAAGAGCTGCGCGACTGGGTGGCGAAAGAAATCGGTCCCATCGCCAAGCCCAAAGACATACGCTTTGGCGAGAACCTGCCCAAGACGCGCTCAGGCAAAATCATGCGCCGCCTGCTGCGCATCGTAGCCAAGGGCGAGAAAATCACCCAGGACGTATCCACGCTGGAAAACCCAGCGATCCTGGACCAATTGTCCGAGTCGGTGTAGTGTGCTGAATGGATCAATCGCCCGGTGGGGCGATTGATCCGTGAGCCAGGCAGCGCGCCTGCCTGGCTGGATGCGTCTGCATAGGCGCTGCGGCGATTACATACCGTTGTAAACCGGCCCTTCGCCCCCTTGGGGCGCAACCCACACGATGTTCTGCGTGGGGTCTTTAATGTCGCAGGTTTTGCAGTGCACGCAGTTTTGCGCGTTGATCTGCAGGCGATCGCCCCCTGTTTCTGTTTTGACGAATTCGTACACGCCGGCCGGGCAGTAGCGGGCTTCGGGGCCGGCGTATTTGGCCAGGTTCACCGAGACGGGAATCGTGTCGTCCTTCAAGGTAAGGTGGATGGGCTCGTTTTCTTCGTGGTTGGTGTTCGAAATGAACACCGAGCTGAGCCGGTCGAAGGTGAGCTTGCCGTCGGGCTTGGGGTAGTCGATCCGGGCGCATTCCGCCGCGGGTTGCAGGCAGGCGTGGTCTGGCTTGCTGTGGCCGATGGTCCAGGGCATCTTGCCCTTGAACAGCCATTGTTCTATGCCGGTCATGAGGGTGCCGACTGTGCGGCCTTTCTTGAACCACTGTTTGAAATTGCGCGATTTATTCAGCTCTTCGTGCAGCCACGACTTGTTGAATGCCGCAGGATAAGACGATAGTTCGTCGTGCCGGCGATCGGATGTCAGAGCTTCGAAAGTCGCCTGAGCGGCCAGCGAGCCGCTTTTTATTGCTGAGTGGCTGCCTTTGATGCGCGAGGCGTTCAGGAAGCCGGCTTCGCAGCCAACCATGGCGCCGCCCGGGAAGATCAGCTTGGGCAATGATTGCAGGCCGCCGGCGGTCAGGGAGCGGGCGCCGTATGCAATGCGCTTGGCGCCTTCGAATGTCTTGCGGATTTCCGGGTGGGTTTTGAACCGCTGGAACTCGTCGAACGGCGACAGCCAGGGATTGGCGTAGTCCAGGCCCACGACCAGACCGACAACGACCAGGTTTCCCGACAGATGGTATAGAAAAGAGCCGCCGTAGGTGTCCGAGTCGAGCGGCCAGCCCGATGTATGCATGACCAGCCCGGGCTTGGCCTGGGAGGGATCGACCTCCCACATTTCCTTGATGCCGATGGCGTAGCTTTGCGGATCGCTGTCGGCGTCGAGCTTGAAGCGTTCGATCAGTTGGCGGCCCAACTGGCCGCGCGAACCTTCGGCGAAGATGGTGTAGCGCGCATGGAGCTCCATGCCTGGTTGGTAATTGGGCGTGTGGGAGCCATCGCGTGCGACGCCCATGTCGCCGGTGGCCACCCCGCGAACAGCGCCAGTGTCCGTATACAGGATTTCGGCGGCGGCGAAGCCTGGGAAAACGTCGACGCCCAGGCTTTCTGCCTGTTCGCCCATCCATTTAACGACGTTGCCCAGCCGTACGACGTAATTGCCGTGGTTCTTGAAACAGGCGGGCAGCATCCAGCCTGGAGTGGAATAGGCCTTGGTCTTGGTCAGAAAAAGGAATTTGTCGTCGGTGACAGGGGTGTCCAGCGGCGCGCCTTTTTCTTTCCAGTCGGGGATGAGTTCATCAAGCGCCTGGGTGTCCATGACGGCGCCCGACAGGATGTGCGCCCCGATCTCCGAGGCCTTTTCCAGTACACAGACGCTGATTTCCTGCCCGCTTTCGGTGGCAAGCTGTTTCAATCGGATGGCCGTGGCCAGCCCCGCAGGGCCGGCGCCCACGACGACCACGTCGTATTCCATTGATTCGCGCTCAGCCATTGGATTGTTCTCCTTGTTTCTGTTTGCACGCCTGCATTTAAGTTTGCCCGCTTGATGGGGAAGCGGCGTGAGTAGTGACTTTCATTATAGTAATGCGCGATTGTATTGTAAGTTGATACAAGCCTGGCCGGTAATTTGTTGCCGTTATACTTAAGCCTTCCGGAGTGCAGAGCATGGCCCGGGTTGTGGGCTGTATTTTTTTCTAGGGATGGAGTAATGGATAAAGTCTATGGAAGTGCCGAAGAAGCGCTCAAGGGCATCGTGGCCGACGGCCAGACGATTGCCGTGGGCGGGTTTGGCTTGTGCGGGATTCCCGAGGCACTGATCGCCGCATTGCGCGATTCGAATGTTCAGAACCTTACCTGCGTCAGCAACAACGCGGGCGTCGACGGATTCGGCCTGGGCCAGTTGCTGGAAACACGACAGATCAAGAAGATGATTGCTTCGTACGTTGGCGAGAATAAAGAATTCGAGCGCCAATACCTGGCCGGCGAACTCGAGCTGGAATTCACTCCTCAAGGAACCCTGGCAGAGAAACTGCGCGCGGGCGGGGCGGGCATCCCGGCCTTTTTCACGAAAACCGGTGTGGGCACGATTGTGGCCGACGGCAAGGAAACCCGCGAGTTCGATGGCGAAATCTATCTCATGGAGCGCTCCATCGTGCCCGACGTGTCCCTGGTCAAGGCGCAAACTGCCGACCGCAGCGGCAATCTGGTATTTAACAAAACGGCCCGCAACTTCAACCCGAATGTGGCCATGGCGGGTCGCATCACCGTGGTCGAGGTCGAAGAGGTTGTCGAAACGGGCGCTCTGGATCCCGATGCCGTGCATTTGCCGGGCATCTATGTCCACCGCATTGTGCTCAACCAGAACCCCGAAAAACGCATCGAGCAGCGTACTATCCGCAAGGCTTGAGGAGAACAGAACAATGGCTTGGAATCGTGATGAAATGGCGGCTCGCGCCGCCCGTGAATTGCAGGATGGCTTTTACGTGAACCTGGGGATCGGCATGCCGACCCTGGTGGCCAACCATGTGCCCAAAGGTGTCGAGGTCTGGTTGCAGTCCGAAAATGGCTTGCTGGGCATCGGCCCTTTTCCCACCGAAGAAGAAATCGACGCCGACCTGATCAATGCCGGCAAGCAGACGGTCACTACATTGCCCGGGTCGTCGATTTTCTCGTCCGCCGACTCGTTTGCAATGATACGCGGCGGGAAGATCGATATCGCCATCTTGGGCGCCATGCAGGTCTCCGAAAAAGGCGACCTGGCCAACTGGATGATTCCGGGCAAGATGATCAAGGGAATGGGCGGCGCCATGGACCTTGTCGCGGGCGTTGGCCGGGTGGTCGTGCTGATGGACCATGTCGCCAAAAAGAAAGATGGCACTGAAGACTTCAAGCTTCTTCCCGAATGCACGCTGCCGCTTACCGGCGTGGGTGTCGTCGACATGATCATCACCGACCTGGGTGTCTTCGAGGTCACCCCAGACGGCCTCAAGCTCACCGAACTTGCCACGGGCGTCACGGTCGACGAGGTCAAGGCCAAGACGACCGCCAAACTGGATGTTTCGGCTGTGGCCTGACCCGTGCACGCGGGCCGCAATGACAGCGCTTAACCCTGTGGGTAGGCGCTGTTTTTTTGCCGCGGGGCTGCTTCACGGCGCCTGCAACTAAAGGATTGATCATGAGCACTAGTGTTTTTTCCGGGCGTATCCAGGCGTTGCGCGGCGCCATGCAGCGTGCGCACGCAGATGCCTGCATCGTGCTGTCGTCCGATCCCCACCTGTCGGAATACTTGCCCGGCCACTGGCAAGGACGGGCCTGGTTGAGCGGTTTCGAGGGGTCGGCGGGCACCCTGGTGGTTACGGCCGATTTTGCAGGGCTCTGGACGGATAGCCGCTATTGGGAGCAGGCGGATAACGATCTTGCGGGCACGGGTGTGCAAACCATGCGGGCCGGCGACCCCGATGTCCCGAGCTTGGTCGATTGGTTGGCCCAGACGCTTCCTGAAAATGCGGCGGTGTTCACCGACGGCATGGGCCTGAGCGTTCAAACCCATCGGCAGTGGGCTCGAACCCTTGACGCAAAGAAGATCAGGCTGGTGACCGACCACGATTTGGTCAGCGAGGTTTGGCCGGATCGCCCCCCGTTGCCGTTCGCTCCCGTCTATCCGCATCAGCCCCCTCACGCCTGCCGCCGTGTGGCTGACAATCTGGCCGCCGTTCGGCAGGCCATGCGCGAACACGGTGCTCAGTGGCACCTGATTTCGTCGCTGGATGATATTGCCTGGATATTCAACCTGCGGGGGGGCGATGTTTCGTATAACCCGGTATTCCTGGCGCACGCTCTGGTTGGGTTGAACGACGTCCGTTTGTTTGCCGATCCGGCCAAGTTCGATGCATCTGTGCGCAGCGTATTAATGCGCGAGGGTGTGTCCCTGCATGGCTACGAACAGGTGGGCCCTGCGTTGGCCCAGCTTGGGGACGAGCAGGCGTTGCTGGTGGATCCGGCGCGTGCCACCGTGGGCGTCGTGCAAGCCGCCGGGCAGACGCGCATGATTGAAAGTCTGAACCCTTCGCAACTGCTCAAGTCGCGCAAGAACGATGCCGAGATCGCGCATGTGCGGCACGCCATGGAGCAAGATGGCGCAGCGCTCTGCGAATTCTTTGCCTGGTTCGAGGCGACTCTGGGCAATCAAACCATTACCGAACTCACCATCGACGAGCGCATCACACAGGCCCGGGCCCAGCGCGATGGTTTTGTCTGCCCCAGTTTTTCGACGATCGCCGCATTCAACGCCAACGGGGCGATGCCGCACTATCATGCCACCCAGGCTTCGCATGCCGTGATCCAGGGCGATGGCCTGTTGTTGATCGACTCGGGCGGCCAATACCTGGGCGGCACCACCGATATTACCCGCGTCGTGCCGGTGGGCACGCCAAGCCCCGAGCAAAAGCGCGATTACACGGCCGTGCTCAAAGGCATGATTGCCTTGTCCCAGGCGGTGTTTCCCAAAGGCATTCCGGCGCCTATGCTTGATCCGTTGGCGCGCCTGCCTATCTGGAGCATTGCAGCCGAATATGGCCACGGCACGGGTCACGGCGTTGGCTACTTCTTGAATGTCCACGAGGGGCCACAGTCGATTTCCTATCGCACCCCCATTAATCCGCATATGGGCATGCACGAGGGAATGATCACGTCGAACGAACCCGGCTTGTATCGACCGGGCAAATGGGGCATTCGCATCGAGAACCTGGTGGTGAACCAGCCGGCGGCACAGTCTGAATTCGGTGAATTCCTGCGTTTCGAGACGCTTACTTTATGCCCTATTGATACGCGCTGCATCGATGTTCCCCACCTTACACCGTCCGAGCGCGAGTGGCTCGACGCCTATCACGCACAGGTGCGCAAACGCCTGGAACCGCTCGTCCATGGCGAGGCAAAACGGTGGTTGATCGCGCGCACAGAGCGTCTGTAAAGACCCAGCGTCTCGGCTATAATTCCAATTTCCCGCTCACGCCCGGTTGCCCCGGGCGCCAACTATGACCAAATATGTGTTTGTCACGGGTGGGGTAGTGTCCTCCCTAGGTAAGGGCATTGCTGCTGCTTCTCTTGCCGCGATTCTTGAGTCTCGCGGCTTACGGGTCACCATGCTGAAGCTCGATCCGTATATCAACGTCGATCCCGGCACCATGAGCCCCTTCCAGCACGGCGAAGTCTTCGTCACTGAAGACGGCGCTGAAACCGACCTTGATCTTGGCCACTACGAACGTTTTATTTCCACCCGCATGCGTAAGGTCAACAACTTTACGACGGGCCAAATCTACGAATCCGTATTGCGCAAAGAGCGCCGTGGCGATTACCTGGGCAAGACGGTCCAGGTCATCCCCCACATCACCAACGAAATCCAGGATTTCGTCGCGCGTGGCGCAAAAGCGGCCTGGAATGGCGAGACCGACGTCGCCATTGTCGAGATCGGCGGCACCGTGGGCGATATCGAATCCCTTCCTTTCCTCGAAGCAGCCCGGCAAATGAGCTTGCGCCTGGGGCGCAATAATGCGGCTTTCGTTCATCTGACGCTGGTGCCTTTCATTGCGTCGGCTGGCGAGCTCAAAACCAAGCCCACGCAGCATTCCGTGCAAAAGCTGCGCGAAATCGGTATTTATCCAAATGCCTTGTTGTGCCGCGCCGACAGGCCGGTGCCCGACGACGAGCGGGCCAAGATTTCACTGTTCTCCAATGTGCCCCTGGATGCGGTCATCTCCGTCTGGGACGCCGATTCCATTTACAAGATTCCATCCATGCTGCATAAGCAGGGTCTGGACAACTTGGTCTGCGATGCGTTGGCCCTGTCGCCGCCCCCGGCCGACCTGTCCGTCTGGGACCGCCTGGTCGAATCCATCGAGCATCCCAAGCACGAAATTCAGATCGGCATGGTGGGCAAGTACGTCGACCTGACCGAGTCGTATAAATCCCTGACGGAAGCGCTGGTGCACGCAGGCATACACACGCATTCGCGGGTGTCCATCGAATATATCGATTCCGAATCTATCGAGGAAGACGGCACGGCCTGTCTCGAACATCTCGATGCCATTCTTGTTCCCGGAGGCTTTGGCAAGCGCGGCACTGAAGGGAAAATCGCAGCCATCCGTTATGCGCGTGAAAACGGCGTGCCTTATCTGGGCATCTGCCTGGGCATGCAGTTGGCGGTCATCGAATTCGCCCGCCATGTCGCGAAACTGGATAGCGCCAACAGCACCGAATTCGATCCGTCCACGCCGCATCCGGTGGTGGCCTTGATTACCGAATGGCAGGACCGCGAAGGCCAGATCGAAAAGCGCGATCAGTCGTCCGATCTGGGCGGCACCATGCGCAAAGGGGCGCAGCGCTGCCCGGTCAAGCCCGGCTCTCGGGCGCATGCCATTTACGGCGCCGAAGTGTACGAGCGGCATCGCCATCGCTACGAGGTGAATAACGCGTATGTGCCCCGGCTGGAAGAGGCCGGGCTGGTCATCAGCGCCCGCACGCCGACCGAGCATTTACCGGAAATCATGGAGCTGCCCTCCCATCCATGGTTCATGGGCGTGCAGTTCCACCCGGAATTCACGTCCACGCCACGCGACGGGCATCCATTGTTCAGCAGTTTCATCAACGCGGCACTGGACCATCAGCGTCAAGGCGCAGAGCGCTAGCTAAGGAAGCAACATGGAACTTTGTGGATTCAAGGCCGGTCTGTCCGAACCGTTTTTCCTGATTGCAGGCACCTGTGTCATCGAGTCGCGCCAGATGGCGTTCGACACGGCAGGGCGGTTGAAGGAAATCACCCAGGCGCTGGGCATACCGTTCATCTATAAAAGTTCCTTCGACAAGGCCAATCGCAGTTCGGACAAATCATTTCGTGGGCCGGGCATGGCCGAAGGCTTGCAAATCCTGGCCGATATCCGCGACCAGCTTGGCGTGCCGGTGCTTACCGATGTGCACACCACCGAGCAGATCAACGAGGTGGCCGCCGTGGTCGACGTCTTGCAGACGCCGGCCTTTCTGTGCCGCCAAACCGATTTCATCCATGCCTGCGCGGCAACGCTCAAGCCCGTCAATATCAAGAAAGGGCAGTTTTTGGCGCCGCACGACATGACTCAGGTCGTGGCCAAGGCTCGCGCCGCTGCCATTGCGGCCGGCGGCGATGGCAGCAACATTATGGTGTGCGAGCGCGGCGCCTCATTTGGCTACAACAACCTGGTGTCCGATATGCGCTCGCTTGCGATCATGCGTGAAACCGGTTGCCCGGTGGTGTTCGATGCCACCCATTCCGTGCAATTGCCGGGAGGGCAGGGCAGTAGCTCAGGCGGTCAGCGGGAATTTGTTCCCGTCCTGGCGCGGGCCGCCGTGGCGGCCGGCGTGGCGGGTCTGTTCATGGAAACGCATCCCGACCCAGACCAGGCCTTGTCCGACGGGCCGAATGCCGTTCCCTTGCAAAAAATGGAATCCCTGCTGAAGTCTCTGGTTGCGATCGACCGCTGCGTAAAGCAGGGCGGCTTGCTAGATACTTGAACGCATGACCTCTTCCACCGAGGCCAGTACAGACAGCGGGCGTGTCTTGTCCGTGCGCAACTCTTTGTTGGCCATGTCCGGCCTGTGCTTTGTCATCATGATGGTGGCGGTCGACCAAACGGTTGTCAGTACCGCTTTGCCGACCATCGTGGCCGAACTGAATGGTTTCAGCCTGTATGCCTGGGTTGCCAACGCCTATCTGTTGACATCCGTCATCACGATTCCGATTTTCGGTCGCCTGGGCGACTACTATGGGCGCAAGCCTTTCATTATTGTGGCCGTCCTGTTGTTTACAGCGGCGTCGGTGTTTTGCGGGCTGGCCGGCTCCATGGCGCAGTTGGTTGGCGCCCGCGCCTTGCAAGGCATTGGCGGGGGGATGCTGATCGGGACTGCCTTTGCCAGCGTGCCCGATCTGTTCCCCGACACCCGGGTGCGCCTGCGCTGGCAGGTGTTGTTAAGCGGCGCTTATGGCGTGGCCAATGTCATTGGGCCTTCGCTGGGCGGGATTCTCACGCAGTATGCAGGCTGGCGTTCGGTGTTTTTCGTGAACCTGCCCTTTGGCTTGCTCAGTCTGTGGTTCGTGTGGCGCTGCCTGCCCCATATCCGGCAACATCAGCAAGGCCCAGTGGGGCTGGACTGGCAGGGTGCCTTGTTGATCGCGCTTGGGCTGGCCTCGTTGCAGCTGTTTGTCGAACTGCTGTCCATGCAAGGCTTGACGTTGTTGGTTGGGGGCCTGGCCGCCCTTAGCCTGTTTTCTCTTGTGGCTTTGTATTTCTGGGAAAAACACTGCTCCGCACCGCTGCTGCCACTGGAAATGTTTCGCAACAAGAGCCTGGCGGTGTTGTTTTGTTTGTCGGTATTCCTGGGTTTCGCGTTGTTCGTGCTGCTGTTTTATGTGCCCTTGCTGTTTCAAGGCGGCTTCGGCATGTCGCCGCAACAGGCCGGTTTATTGATTACTCCGCTGGTCGTGTGCATTACGGTGGGCAGTATCGTGAACAGCAAGGTCGTTGCTCTGCTGCCCAACCCGGGAGCCATGTTGTTCATTGGCCTGGGTTTGCTGTTTATTGCCTGCCTGGGCCTTATCTTTGTCTTTGCCAACACCAGCCTTTGGTTGATTATTTTGTATATGGCGCTGGGGGGCATTGGCTTGGGCTTTCTTGTGCCCAACCTTACGGTCTTTGCCCAGGAAACCGCCGGGCGGGGCCATTTGGGCATTGCGACGGCCTTATTGCAATCGTTGCGGATGATAGGCGGAATGCTGGGCATGGCCGTGGTGGGCACGCTGGTATCGCATTTCTATGCCTCCTCGGTGCGCGAAGCGTTGCACGAGCGACAGGGGGAAGCATGGGCCGCCACGCTTATGGATCCCCAGGTGGTCGTCAACACTGCCTTGCAGCACGACTTCATCCAGCGGCTGCAAAGCCTGGGTCTTGAAGGCGAACCCTATATCCAGGCGGCTCGTGCGGCCCTGACGGGGGCGGTACATGGCGGCTTGTGGCTTGCGCTGGCCATCGTGGTCCTGGCTTTTGCCTGGGCGTTCCGCCTGCCGCGTGTTCGTTTGGGCGGCCCGCGCTAGGTCCAGCCGGCATTGCACAGTACAATTAACGCTTTTATTGTGGCTTGGCCGTCTGATCCGGGGGCAAGCGCGTAAATTCAATCATTCTGGCAGGACAGTCAACTATCATGAGTGCAATCGTAGACATCATAGGGCGCGAAATTCTGGATTCGCGCGGTAACCCGACCGTCGAATGCGACGTGCTTCTGGAATCGGGCGCCATGGGGCGTGCTTCGGTTCCCTCCGGCGCGTCCACGGGCTCGCGCGAGGCGATCGAGCTGCGCGATGGCGATGCATCGCGCTACTTGGGCAAAGGTGTGCTGGGTGCCGTCGACAATCTGAATACCGAGATTTCCGAAGCCCTGATGGGCCTGGATGCCCAGGAACAGACGTTTGTTGATCGCACGCTGATCGACCTGGATGGCACAGAAAGCAAAAGCCGCCTGGGCGCCAACGCCATGCTGGCGGCCAGTATGGCGGTGGCGCGTGCGGCGGCTGACGATTCCGGTCTTTCACTCTATCGCTATTTCGGCGGTAGCGGCCCGATGCAAATGCCGGTGCCCATGATGAATGTCATCAATGGCGGTGCGCATGCCAACAATACGTTGGACATGCAAGAGTTCATGATCCTGCCCATCGGGGCAAGCAGCTTCCGCGAATCCTTGCGCATGGGCGCCGAAGTGTTTCACGCGCTCAAGAAGCTCATCCACGATCAGGGCATGTCGACCGCGGTTGGCGACGAAGGCGGCTTTGCGCCCAACGTAGCCAACCACGAGGCGGCCATCCAACTGATTCTTCAAGCCATCGAGCGCGCGGGCTACGAAGCGGGTTCGCAGATTGCGCTGGGGCTCGATTGCGCCAGCACCGAATTTTTCCGCGATGGCAAATACCATCTGGCCGGCGAAGGCAATGTGTCGCTGACTGCGGCCGATTTCGCCAATCTATTGGCGACCTGGTGCGATAAATACCCCATTATCACCATTGAAGACGGCATGGCCGAGAACGACTGGGAAGGCTGGAAGATTCTTTCCGATCAACTCGGCAAGAAAGTTCAACTGGTGGGCGACGACCTGTTTGTGACCAACACAAAGATTCTCAAGCAAGGAATCGAACAAGGCATTGCCAACTCCATCCTGATCAAAATCAACCAGATCGGCACGCTTACCGAGACCTTCGCCGCCATTGAGATGGCCAAACGGGCGGGCTACACAGCCGTTATTTCCCACCGTTCCGGCGAGACCGAAGATTCCACCATTGCCGATATTGCCGTGGCGACCAATGCCATGCAAATCAAGACAGGCTCGTTGTCGCGGTCGGATCGCATGGCCAAATACAACCAATTGCTGCGTATCGAAGAAGAGCTGGCGGAAGTTGCTTCCTATCCCGGGCGCGACGCTTTCTATAACCTGCGTTGATAAGGCCGCCCGTGGCTGGTCTACGGGCTTAGCACTGCAATGCGACTGTTGCTGATCGTCCTGATCCTGCTGACCGCGATTACTCAATACCCGCTGTGGTGGGGCAAGGGTGGTTGGCTGCGTGTGCACGAACTGCAGCAACAGGTGGCAGCCCAGCAAGAAACCAACGAGGCTTTGGTGGCTCGCAACAATGCCTTGGCGGCGGAAGTCCAGGACTTGAAAGCGGGTACCCAGGCCATCGAGGAACGTGCGCGCGGCGAGTTGGGCATGGTCAAGGAAAACGAAACGTACGTGCAGATACTGGCGCCGAACGAAAATGAGCCCATTGTGCGCCTCCCCAAGAACGCTGCACCGAAGAAAGCACCGGGCCAGTAGGCTGGAAGGGCCAAGCAAGAAAAGCCGCTCACCGGCTTCTTTGCTAGACAACTTCGCAGCACAGGCTGATGCCACATAGCGGATCATTCGTGCCGGCGCTTTCCGGATGGTCCGGCCAGGAATTTGTCGGACTGTCTGGCGTAGTCGTAGCAGGCGGAACCGGCCGGCCCATGCCTGCGCCTCCGGATGTTTCCGATCCCATGGGCGGCGTCGATGTGTTGCCCGGCGGCTTTGCCGCCGGCGGACTATAGGCTTGAAGCCGGTCTGGTCCGGCGCACCAAAGGCCCCGGCAGTGGGGCTGGTTCTTGATAACGTTGTTCTCCGCCCAGGCGGCGTTTTCATCTTCTTCATATGCGGCGGTGCGAACGACCTTGCGACTGGGCAGATCGGGCCACAGCACGGGGTGCGATTGCATGGTCAGGACAATTTCTTGTTGTATCGGAAGATAGCCTGCCGCCAGCGCTATTTTCCGGTAGCCCTTAGAGGTGGCGGCGATGACCCTCAGCAGCCCGCCGATGCCCGGCACCAAGGGCTGATGCGGATACGTCAGGCGCAGCACCAGGGCATTGGCCTGAAAGATGGTAAGACCGGATGCCGTCCCCCGGCCTTCCGTACCCATATGACCTTGATGGCGCTGGTGCTGCAGCGCTTGATAATCGTTGTCGATGGCCGGCAGCGATGCGGCGCCCGGCACGTTAAGGCCGGGTTGGGCGAAATCGATGAAGGCATCGGAGCCTGGGCTCAGGATCTGTATTTGCCAAGGCGGCACGCCAGGCTGGCGTGCCTGCCGGTCCCGCAGGGCCTGCTGCACGCGCTGCGCGGCGGTGGCGTGGGCCGTGGGTGGATAGAGCGGTTGCAAGGCATGTTCAAAGGCGGTTTCAATGACCGCCGGCGAGGCATGTTGCGTGATGGCCGCCCGACCGGCTTCGACCAAGGCAAGACTGATGGCCTGCTTCAGGAAAAGCCAGTGGGCCACTTCAAGACACCCCAGCCCCAAAAGCAAGATGGGCGCCAGGGCTACCGCGAAGCCCAAGGTGCCGGCGCCTTGTTGACGTTGTACATTCGTTGTGGATGGCGCATGGAGCACGGCTGTCATAAGCCCAGTGTGCCTTCGGCCAGGAACAGAGTCGATTATCGCTAACGCCTACGGGCGAAAGTGTCTACCGCCGTGTTGCCCCAATCGATGCCAGGAGTCCTGTTGGGCTGATTCGCATACGTAGCTTCGGCGCCTGGACCCGCCTGTTGATAGTGCTGCTAGAGGTTGGCCCTGGCCCGTTCAGGCGGTTCAGTGGACGGACGTGCTGGGGCTGTCGGGCGTGTCGCGTTGCTCGAGAAACAGGCCCGCGCAGTCGACGGCATCGAAGCGATAGGGCTTGCCGCAGAAGTTGCAGGCGACATCAATGTGATCGCGCTCGGACAGGATTTCCTGGATTTCGTCCTGGCCCAGCATCCGTAGCATGTTGACAACCCGTTCGCGGGTACAGGGGCAAGACCAAATGACGTCTTGCGCGGGGAAGGAGAGCAGGGTTTCCTCCCAGAACAGGCGACGTATCAGTTCGTCGGTGTCCAGGCCGAGCAGGTCGGGGGTACGTATTGTGCTGGCCAGGGCGACGGCACGTTCCCAGGTATCGTCGTTGTTGCCGGCAGCGCCGACCGCCCGCGCAGCGTGGCCTCCGTGACCGGGCATGCGCTGCAGTAGCAGGCCGGCGGCATCTGTTTCGTTAGAGGCCAGCCATAGACGGGTATCGAGTTGCTCGGAATTGCGCATATACAATTCGAGCACTTGCGCCACCGTGTCGCCTTCGAGGGGTACGATACCTTGATAGGGCTGCATGTCGGTGGCTTGGCGATCGGGATCCAGCACGACGATAAATCGCCCTTGCCCATTCGCATTCAACAGGGATTGCAATGAGCCATCGGCCGGGACAGCATGCCCGTCGCGCAGTGTTGCGGTTGCGCGTATTGTCAGGCTGGCGCTGCATTCCACCACAATCAGGGCGATCGGACCGTCGCCTTGCAACTGCAGCACCAATGATCCCTGGAACTTGAGATTGGAGGCCAGCAAGACAGCGGCCGCCACCAGTTCGCCCAGCAGCGTCTGGACGCAGTCGGGATAATGCTGGTGTTCCAACCCGGTTTGCCAGGCCTCTGTTAGGCGAATGGCCTGGACGCGTGTGCTGTGATCCTGGAAAAGATACTTCTTTAATTGGTCGCTCATGAATTGATTTTAGCCGATGCGCTTGAGCGCCTTGCGGTATTCGCGCGCCCGTTCGGCATAATGCCGGGCATTTTCCTTGATGTCGCGGATTTCTTCCTCGGAAAGCTGGCGTAAAATCTTGCCGATACCCACAACCAATGAGTTGTCAGGGATTTCGCGGCCTTCCGGGATCAGGGCGCCCGCGCCAATCAGGCAGTTCCGGCCAATGCGGGCGTTGTTCAGGATAATGGCTTGCATGCCGATCAGGGCGTCGTCGGCAATGGTGCATCCGTGCAGCATGGCCTGGTGTCCCACGGTAACGTTCTCGCCAATGGCAAGCGGAATGCCGGCATCGACGTGCAGCACGCTGCCTTCCTGGATATTGCTGTTGCGTCCAATGGTTATTGGGGCATTGTCGCCGCGTATGCTGACGTTGGACCAAACCGAGGCCCCGGCGGCCAGGTGAACCTCGCCGATGATGTCAGCGCTTTCGAAGATAAACGTGTCTTCATCAATGACGGGAACCAGCCCGTTGAATTCGTAGATGGCCATGACTGTCCGATAGTAAGGGTTGTAAATGGCGCGGCAATCACTATTGCCCGCGCCCCCTTATTATCGCCCGGGAATGCGCCGGAAATAGCCTTCTTTGTCGATGGAGCCGGATACGCCCGTGAGGCACCAATCGCCCAGATACCGCGCCTGGGTGGCGCCCGGGTTGTTCCAGTAGCCCAGGAACAACGCCGGATCGGCGTATCCCTGGATGTCATAGCGGTTAATGGCGATCTGGCCCACGACGCCGGCGGGGCAGGGTCGCCCCTGGGGATCAAGCACCGAGACCAGATGACCTGGGTAGGGGCGGCCAATGCTGTCTGGAATGGCCGGCCATTTTTGCGCGCTGTTCCCAACGATGTTATTCGCTTCGGGAACCCCGAAAACCAGGTTTGGCGTAACCTGGAGGCTGCTTTGGCAGTAGCGCAGCAAGGACGGATCGAGCGCATCGGTATCCAGCGCCAACGCTTTGAGGGCCAGGTCGTGGTGGCCGGCTGCCGCTTGCTGCATGCGAACCAGCATCTCAAGAGGCAGGAAGGCGTTGGTGACTTGATAATGCTGGAGAATGTCCAGGGCGCGACCACCCGAGGGATGTCCTAGGGTGGCCACCAGCGGTCGGCCAAAGTAAAGGCAGGGCAGTAAGGCATTAAATAGCCCTTGGTGGCTGGTCCAGGGGGCCGGGCTCCAGAAGACGTCGGAGGTTTGTGGAAACCAGTTTTGCGACGATACAAAGCCTGGCAGGTTGCCGATCAGGGCGCCGTGCGCCAGCAAGGCGCCGCAGGGCGGGTGGTGGCTGCCGGAGTTGTACATCAGGAAAGCAGGGCTGGATGAGGTTGTGACTAATGCCTTGAACTCCGTCGGCTGGCGCGCCAGCAAAGTGCGCCAGGGGATAATATTTTCGTGCTGAAACCCCAGGCCGATAATTTGTGAAAGATCGGGATAGGCCAGTTGGGCTTGCAGTACGTCGGGGCCGGCCGAGGTATCGACAATGGCCGCACGGGCCTGGGCGTCGCGCAGCCGGGCCGCAAGCTGGCCGGCGCCGAGGGCCGCCGGCAACGGCATGACCACGGCATTAACGCTAAGCACCGCCATATAGGCGGCGACGATCTCGGGCCGCTGACCCATGAGCACGGCCACGCGGTCCCCGGGGTTGATGCCCATTTTGATCAGCCCATTCGCCAGTTGATTGGTGGTTTCGGCCAGACGGGTATACGACCAGGCTTCGCGCTGGCCCAGGTCGTCTTCGACGTAGAGCGCGATTTTGCGGCCTTCGTGGGTATTATGGGCCCACCGGTGAACACACGCCTGCGCGATGTTGAATTGTGAAGGGACAAACCATTGGTATGACGAGTACAGCTCCGCGTATTGGTCGTTCATTGTTTATTTAGTTCAACAGGGCAGATACGGGTACGGCATCCTATCCTACAAGCATGAACGACAAGCGGTTTCTGTGCAATCCCCTGGCTTCAGAAAGCGGGTTACCCTAGGGTTTATACGGGTAACGGGTTTCAGCTAGACGCTGACCAAGCGCGTTCCCAGCAGACGATCGTGCGCAAACTGGCGTTCAGGGTCGAACCAGGCCCACAGGAAATGGGTGAAGGGCACAAAGACAATCAGCAAATCGGTAGAACTGTAGCCAGTCAGCAACGAACCGCCTTTGACCAACAGGGCCGCCAGCAGAGGAATTGGCCATATCAGAAGGTAGCGCAAGCACAAACGACCCAGTTTAGGCGTTGAGCCGTCATGCTCCACCAAGCGAATATTCCAGGTTTTCATGGGCAAGGTTTGGCCGCTATAGCGCCAGCAAAGTATGAAGTACACCCCGATTGCAATAAACAATACGGCTTGCCGGGCGTGACGCAACGAGAGCCCGCTACGGCTTTGCGTTAGCGTATCGAATAGATAGCCCGCCAGGAAAACGACTGCGAACAACAATACGCCTTCGTACATCATGCAGGCGAAGCGTCGCCAATAACCTGCAGGTTGCAAGGATGCGCTTGGGGAAGGCTGTTTTTGTTGCATGGCAATATTGGCGGCAAGCAATGAAGAATCGAAGTTTGGGGATCAGGGAATCGGCTATTATCCCGCAAATCCAGTGCCTAGGTTCCCGGGAGTTGATCGCCGCTACTTATCGTGGGAGCCACACATGCGTGCTCGAACTGCTCAAGCAGGGCTCCGGGGGGAATGCCACCCACAGGGGTCGTGTGGCGGCAATAGTGCAGGCTCGGAACTATACGCCACAGAAACACAAAAAGCCGCTCTTGCGGCTTTTTGTTGGGTTGAAAAGGCGGGTAAGCCTTTCAGCGATACGGATCACGTGGATCCGGGAACAGGCTTAGGCAGCCGATTCCGCAGTGCGAGTGACTGCGCTACCAGCCTTGGAGGCCTGCTTTGTGGAACCACCCAATTTGACGAATAGATTCTTCAGGGCAACGCCAGGTTTGAAACGGGCTTGCTCTTCGATCGCTTCTTGCATCAATTGGCGTTCGAGTTCATCGGTAAGACGGATATCGCTATTTGCGTGGATCATGGTAGGGCCTCTCTTGCTTAAATTACTGAACGTTTCGTTCAGGGTTAACCCTATTATAGGGTAAACCCTAGGCTAATGCAAGTTTTATTATTGCGCCGCACCAAAGTGTTGCGTTATCGCCGATAGGCTGCTTTCACCATGTCGAAATGGAACAGGCGGCAGTCAAGTGCGCCGTTATGCAGGGGGTAGCGGCGTTTGGGCTTGAGCCGAAGTTGCGAGGGGAGGTCCAGGTCGCTGGTAATGATGTTGACTGACCAGCCGCTATAGTTCTGTTTCAGGTTCGTGGCCCATTCCGCCCAAAGCTGGGAATCGGTTTCCGGCAGGCGTTCCCCATACGGTGGGTTGGTGACTATCCAGCCACTGGACGCCGGCGGTGCAACGTTGCGGGCGTCCCCGGCTTCAAACCGGATGGTGTCGGGCGTAAGCCAGGCGCGTTCAGCATTTTGCCGTGCGGCGGTAATGGCGGCGGGGTTCAAGTCGATCCCGACAAGCGGGGTGTCAAGGCGGGTGGCGATCCGTGAGCGGGCCTCGTCTTTCAGATCGCGCCAGTGCCGGGCATCGTGATTTCGCAGGCGTTCAAAGCCGAAGGGGCGCCAGATTCCGGCCGGAACGCCCAGTGCAATCCAGGCCGCCTCAATCAGAATGGTGCCGCTTCCGCAGAAGGGGTCCATGAGCGCTTGCGACGGGTCCCAGTCGGCCAGGGCAAGAATGCCTGCCGCCAGATTCTCGCGAATAGGAGCTTCGCCCTTGTCGAGACGCCAGCCCCGTTTGAACAAGGATTCGCCGGAGGTGTCCAGGTAGAGCGTGCCGCTGTTTTCATCCAGGAAAAGATGCACGCGGGCATCCGGCCGCACCGTGTCGATGCTGGGCCGCTCGCCTTCACGGTCGCGCAGACGGTCGCAGATTCCGTCTTTTGCGCGCAGGTTGCAGTACTGAAGGCTTTGCATGGGGCTGCGTATGGCCGAGGTGTCCACGCGTAATGTGTGCTCGGCGCCGAACCAGCGCTCCCAGGGGCTGTTGTAGGCCAGGTCGAGAATGTCGTCTTCCGTGCGAACGGCGCCGTGCGCAACCTGAACCAGGACCCGGGTTGCCAGCCTTGAGTAAAGGTTGGCTCGCTGAATGCCGCTCCAGTTGGCACGCGAATGGCATCCGGCGCGGCCAGGCCGGACATCATCAAAGCCCAAGGCGTTCAGTTCGGCAGCCAGCGCCTCCTCCAGCCCATGGGGGCAAGGAGTGAAGATAGGGAATACTTCAGCCTGGGCGCGCAGGCGGGCTGCGCTGGGGCGTGACTGCTTGGCGCCGCGCTGCAGCCGGACAATGGTTGGAGCATCGGCCTGATCGGCGCGGGAGGCCGCGGGGGACGAACTTGACGCAGCCGGCGCGGGTTGGGGCAAGGCGGCGTGTTCCTGGGACCTGTCTTGTCGGTGTGGCGTCTTTGCCGGCGCCGGCCGTGGGACCGCTTTAGCAGCCGTCTGTTTCTTGCGTTCATGCTCAAGCTGCGCCACCTGCCTGGCGCGGGCGCCGCTGCGCTTGCGCGGCGCCTGGCTTGCCGAGGCGGCAGGCTCGGCGGTTGGCTTGCGCTTTAGCGTGAGCGTTTTCTTTTTAGGCGTGTCGGTCATGAGGGATAGTTAAAAGGGCCGTACGATGACCAAAATGAGCACGAGCAGCAACAGAATGACAGGCGCTTCGTTGAACCAGCGGTAAAACCGTTGGCTATGGGTGTTGCAATGCGCCTGGAATGTTTTCAGCAGACGCCAACAGGCGTGATGGTAACCAATCAGCAGCAGGGCAATCGCCAGTTTGGCGTGCATCCAGCCTTGACCCTGCCCCAGGCCGTAGCCCAGGAACAGCCATAAGCCCAACGCGATGGCCAGCACTCCCAGGATGGTCATGAACCGAAACAGTCGCTGAGCCATGCCAAGCAAGTGGGCGTATACAGCAGCGTCGGGCGTTTGAGCGAGATTCACGTAAATGCGCGGCAGGTAGAACAGGCCGGCAAACCAGGAAACCACGAATAGCAGATGAAAGGTCTTGACCCATAACATGGGTGGTCAGCCTCGCAACTGGCCATTTCCGGAAAGTATCCATTTCAGCGTGGTCAGGCCTTCAAGGCCGACAGGCCCACGGGCATGCAGGCGATTGGTGGAAATTCCGATTTCGGCGCCCAGGCCATACTCGAAGCCGTCGGCAAAGCAAGTGGGCAGGTTGACGTACACCGAGCTTGAGTCGACCTCGCGCTGGAAGCGGGTGGCGGCGGCCAGGTCTTCGGTCACAATGGATTCAGTGTGTTCGGAGCTCCATTGGGCGATATGCTCCATGGCCTGATCCAGGTCGTTGACAATGCGGATAGCCAGGATGGGAGCGGCATACTCGGTCGCCCAGTCGTCGTCGGTGGCCGGGATGACGCCCGGGATGAGTGCCTGGGTACGTTCGCAGCCACGCAGCTCGACGCCTTTTTCGGTGAGGGCGGCGGCCAGCCGTGGAAGGACGGTGGGGGCGACCTCTTGGTGCACCAGCAGGGTTTCCATGGCGCCACAGATGCCAAAGCGATAGGTTTTGGCATTGACGGCGATATCGTGCGCTTTGTCTGGATCGGCGGCCGCGTCGATATAAAGATGGCAGTTGCCATCAAGGTGCTTTAACAGTGGCACTTTGGCGTCGGCGGCCAGGCGCGCGATCAAGCCTTTGCCGCCGCGCGGAATAATGACGTCGATATAGTCGGTAAGCGTAATCAGTTGGCCCACAACGGCGCGATCTGTGGTGTTGACCACCTGTACGGCGTGGGCCGGCAAGCCTGCGCGGGTGAGGCCTGTCTGGATAATGGACCCCAGCGCCTGGTTGGAGTGAAAGGCTTCACTGCCGCCGCGCAGTATCGTGGCATTGCCCGACTTCAGGCACAGGGCGGCCGCGTCGATGGTTACATTGGGACGGGATTCGTAGATGATGCCGATAACACCCAAGGGAACGCGCATTTGCCCGACGCGCATGCCGTTGGGCCGGAAGGCGGATGCGGTCTGGCTGCCGATAGGGTCGGGCATGGCGGCAATCTGGCGCAGGCCCGCAACCATAATGCCCAAGGCTTTGTCGGACAACGCCAGGCGATCCAGCATGGCTGCCGACAGCCCGTTCTTGCTTGCGGCCTCGAGGTCTTTGGCGTTTTCGGACTGCAGGAAGTCCTTTCGCTGTTCGAGCAGTTCGGCCATGGCCAGCAGTGCGGCAGATTTGGCGCTATCGGGCGCTTTCAGAAGGACGCGCGCGGCTTGTTTGGCCTGGCGGCCCATCTGGATGACGTCGTGGCTGATGCCGGCGTTTGCGCCGGTCGGGGTGTCGGAGACAAGAGTATTCATGGTAATGCTGTCGTGTCAGTATAGATGTCAATGATAGCGCTAGTGCGCGGCGCTTGTCCTGCTGACCGCAATGCGCATGATCAAGCGAGCCAGTTCGTCCCAGGCATTATCCAGCCGGCCAGGCACTTTAAGGCCTTTGATCAGGCGATCCACGTCGTGCGCGTGCTGCACGGCGGCGGCCCAGCCGTTGGGCGGCAAGCGTCGCAAGGCTTGTCGCACGAGCTGTTCACGCTGGCCGAACACACGCTGCTGGCGCATGACGCTGCCAAGATCCTGTCCGGCGGCTTGTGCGGCGGCCAGCCGAGCGAGGACACGGACTTCATCGCCCACCGCCCAGAGCACCAGCGGCAGGGCCTCGCCTTCGGCGCGCAGGCCGGCCAACACCTGCAAAGCCTTTGACGCGTTCCCGGCCAGCATCGCGTCGCGCAGTCCGAAGACGTCGTAGCGCGCCACATTAAGCACGGCTTGCTCGACTTGTTTGGGCGAGACTGCTCCTTCGGGATAAAGAAGGGCGAGCTTCTGGATTTCCTGGTGGGCGGCCAGCAGATTGCCTTCCACTTTGTCGGCCATCCATTCCAGGCTGCCGGGTTCGAGTTGTTGATTCTGCCGGGCCAGGCGCTGCCGTATCCATAGCGGAAGATCGGCGCGGCCAATGCTGGGGACTTCGACAGAGGTGGCGGCACGGGCCAGGGCGGTAGCCCATTTGCTGGCGCGGGTTGGTTTGTCCAGGCGTGGCAGGCTGATCAGCACCAGAGTGTCTGTGAGCGCGTTATCCTGCGCCATGGCGGCCAGTTTGCCCAAGGTGTCGGCGCCTGCCCGTCCTGGCTTGCCGGTGGGCACCTTCAGTTCAATCAGGCGGCGATCGCCAAATAGCGAGATGTTCTGGGTGGCCGCCATGACGGTGGACCAGTCGCTGCGCGCGTCCATGACCAAGCTGGTGCGTTCGCGATAACCTTGTGCCGAGGCGGCCGCCCGCAGGCCGTCGACCGTTTCGGTAACCAGCAGGGGCTCATCGCCGGACACGACATACAGAGTATCCAGCACAGCGTGTGGCTTCCCAAGTTGATCCAGCAGACGGTCCGGGTCAAGGCGGCGTTCCATGTTGGCAAGTCGTGGACGCTAAAACCCGAGGCCGGGCGTCAGGCTTTGCGGCGGTGGTTCAAACATTGAGGGAACATTGGCGTTGTCCGGATTCGCGGCTTCGGCGGCTGCGGGCACTTCAGAGACAGGAAGTTCACTGGCGTTGTCGTAGGCCTGGGCGACATCGGGCGAAGTCAGGCGTCGTACGACACGGTCGACCATGCTTTGCTGCATTTCGACGAACATGCTGCCGATCTCGCCTTGCTTGGCTTGCAGCGCGCCCGAATCGTAAGGGATGTCGTTGGTGGCCTGCAGTGTGGTTGGAGGCAGCAGCAGATGGCCTTTGGCGTCGGTGAGCTGGAAGCTGAAGGTAAGATTGAGCTCGTACTCCTCGACTTGTCCTGAAGGGCTGATGGACAGCTCGCGCATGGTCTGGCTAAGCCCTAACTGGGTCAGTCTGGCCTGCGCGTCTGCGGGGTCGGAGACAAACCGGGTGTTGGGGGACAAGGCGATAATGGAGCGGCGCAGATGGGCCCCGAAGGCGGAGTTTTCGGCGATGTTGGTGTAAAGGGTATCGAAGGGCAGCGGGGCGGTGCCCCTTAAATGAAAGCCGCAGGCGGCCAACGCCCCCAGGACTGCTACGCAGGCCAGTGCGCGCAGATGCCGGACGAATAGGGAAGGCAAGGCCGGGATGGCGCTGGGGTGTTTGTGCATGGACATTATCCGACGACGTTGACGAGTTTTCCTGGCACTACGATAACCCGTTTGGCCGGGCGACCTTCAAGGAAGCGTCCGACCGCCTCGTGTTGTATGGCTAGTGCCTCGATGCGGGCTTTGTCGGCGTCGCTGGCGACGCGCAATTCACCGCGCAATTTGCCATTGACTTGCAAGACCAGGGCGACTTCGTCAGTTACCAGGGCGGCCGGATCCACGCTGGGCCAGGCGGCATCCAGAAGGTCGCCGAAACCCTGGTGCAGTGCAAGATCTTGCCACAACTGCCAGGTGATGTGTGGGACCGCTGGGTAGAGAACGCGCAGCAAAATGCTTAGAGCATCGGCCAGGCCCAGGCGGGCGATGTCGGTATCGGGCAGGGTGGACGATTCGAGCGCGTTAAGCATCTTCATGCAGGTGGACACCACCGTGTTGTACTGGATGCGCTGGTAGTCGTAGTCGGCCTGCTTGAGCAGGGTATGGACGTCGAGTCGCAGGGCTTTGGTGGCCTCGTCGGCTTGCGCCCAGTCGGCGTCGCCAAATACATTGGCGGTCGCGCCTGGCTTAAAACCCGGCTTGGCGCTTTGATGTTGCATGGCTTGCATGACGGCGTCGCGGTGGCTGTGGCTAAAGGCCCACAAGCGTCGAAGAAAGCGATTGGCGCCGTCAACCCCCGAGTCCGACCATTCGAGGGTTTGCTCGGGCGGGCTGGCGAACATGACGAACAGTCGGGCGGTGTCGGCCCCCATGGTGTCGATCAGCGATTGCGGATCCACGCCATTATTCTTGGATTTGGACATGGTGCCAATGCCGCCGTATTGCACGGGCGTACCGTCTTTGATCAGGTGGGCGCCAACAATGACGCCCTTGGCGTCGTATTCGTCTTGCACCTCTTCAGGCCAGAAGTACTCGATGCCGCCGTTCGCGGTGCGGCGTGAATAAATATGATTGAGCACCATGCCCTGACACAGCAACCGGGTAAAGGGTTCGTCGAAGTTCACCAGTCCCAGGTCGCGCATGACCCGCGTCCAGAAGCGGGCATACAGAAGATGCAGTACGGCATGTTCGATGCCGCCGATGTATTGATCCATCGGCATCCAGTAGTCGTTGCGCGCGTCGACCATGGCGTTGTTGTTGCCTGGCGATGTATAGCGCATGAAATACCAGGAAGAGTCGACGAAGGTGTCCATGGTGTCGGTTTCACGCCGGGCGGGCGCATCGCATTTGGGGCAGCGGCAGGACAGGAAGGCTTCGCTTTTTTCCAGCGGGTTGCCGCTGCCGTCCGGGATGAGGTTGTCGGGCAGCACGACCGGCAGGTCTTTCTCGGGCACGGGGACAGGGCCGCACTGAGCGCAGTGGATGATGGGGATGGGCGTGCCCCAGTAGCGCTGGCGCGATATGCCCCAGTCGCGCAGCCTCCAGGTGGTTTGCTTTTCGCCCGTACCCAATGTGGCCAGATCGTCTGCGATGGCATCGACCGCCGCCTGGTGGGCCAGGCCGTTGTATTTGCCGGAGTTGACCGTGACGCCCTGCTGCTTGTCGCCATACCAATCTTGCCATGCGTCATGGCTGTACGATTTGCCTTCAACGGCGATGACGTTCTGGATGGGCAGGCCGTATTTCTTGGCAAAGGCGAAGTCGCGCTCATCGTGGGCGGGCACCCCCATGACGGCGCCGTCGCCATAAGACATGAGTACGTAGTTGCCGACCCACACGTCGATGGCCTTGCCAGTAAGTGGATGGGTGACCGTCAACCCGGTAGGCATGCCTTCTTTTTCACGCGTTGCAACTTCTGCTTCGGTGGCGCCCGCTGTTTTGCAGGCCTGGATGAAGTCGGCCAACGCTGGATTGTCTTGAGCCGCGCGGGCGGCCAGCGGGTGCTCCGGGGCCACGGCGCAGAAGGTGACCCCCATGATGGTGTCGACCCGGGTGGTGAACACATGCATCAGGCCATCCTGGATCAGTTGACCGTCGGCATCCTTGATCTCATGCCGGAATGCAAAGCGCACGCCCTGGCTTTTGCCTATCCAGTTTTCCTGCATCAGGCGCACGCGCTCGGGCCAGCCGGGCAAGCCGTTGCGCACTCCTTCGAGCAATTCCTCGGCATAGTCGGTGATGCGCAGGTAATAGCCCGGGATCTCGCGTTTCTCGATCAGGGCGCCGGACCGCCAGCCGCGACCGTCGATAACTTGTTCGTTGGCCAGGACGGTTTGGTCGACTGGATCCCAATTGACGACCTGGGTTTTACGATAGGCGATGCCTTTTTCCAGCATTTTCAGAAACAGCCACTGGTTCCACTTGTAGTAGTCGGGATCGCAGGCGCACATCTCGCGTGACCAGTCGATGGCCAGACCCATCGCCTGCATCTGCTTCTTCATGTAGGCGATGTTGTCGTATGTCCATTGGGCGGGCGGCACCTTTGATTTGATGGCGGCATTTTCGGCGGGCATGCCGAAAGCATCCCAGCCCATGGGCATCAGGACGTTGTACCCGCGCATGCGCAACTGCCGGGCCATCATGTCGTTGATGGTGTAGTTGCGCACATGGCCCATGTGCAGCTTGCCGCTAGGGTAGGGCAGCATCGAGCAGGCATAGAACTTGGGCTTGGGCGAGCCATCGGCGAGATGCGCATCCTCGGTCACGCGATAGGCATCGCGTGCGCGCCAGTTTTCCTGGGCGGCGGCTTCGACGGTGGCTGGGTTGTAACGTTCCTGCATGATTTCTGGCTTCTTTTTAATGGATGGATGCAAACCCTGCATTATAGAGCGTGGCCTGGCGGCGTGCTTCCGGCGGGCCGGGCGCACAAACAAAAAAACCCTGCCGGGGCAGGGTTCTGGACAAGGCGTCAGATTACTTGAGCTTGGTTTCTTTGTAATCGACGTGCTTGCGCGCAACGGGATCAAATTTCTTGATCAGCATTTTTTCGGGCATGTTGCGCTTGTTCTTTGTGGTCGTGTAGAAGTGACCCGTACCCGCGGTGGATTCGAGCTTGATCTTCTCGCGTACGCCTTTGGTTGCCATGATGAGCTCCTGAAAGTAAGTTCGCTAGCGTGTGTTGGGCGACTTCGGTTAGGCGACTTCGCCGCGGGCGCGCAGGTCGGCCAGAACGGCATCGATGCCGTTTTTGTCGATGGTGCGCATAGCGCTGGCGGTGACGCGCAGGCGAACCCAGCGGTTTTCACTTTCGACCCAGAAGCGGCGCGATTGCAGGTTGGGTAAAAAGCGACGCTTGGTTTTGTTGTTCGCGTGCGAAACATTGTTGCCCACCATCGGGCCTTTGCCGGTAACTTGGCATACGCGTGCCATAATAGTGCCTCTTAAGTGTTCTTTCTGCCGTAAAGCCTAGCATTCTACAACGAATTTGCTTGTCTTATCAAGCGGCTCGAAGCGCAATGCGTCCAAATAGCCACGAAAGTACGGCGCATCCCGCCAGCAGCCCGGTTAGCGGCAGGGCGGTTTCTGATTGCCAATGGCTGATGCTCAGCCCGGCGGCGGCTCCGCACAGCATCTGGACCGTGCCCATCATGGCCGAGGCGACACCCAGACGGCCCCCTTGTTTTGCCAGCGCCAGGGCGGCCGCATTGGGATTGACGAACCCCTGGCTGGCCATGAAGGCCATCAGGCAGGCCATCAGCAGGGTCAGGTCAAGCCAACCCAACAGTGTCAGCGTTACCCCCGCCAGCGAGGCCAGCACGATGGCGATTTGGGCCTTCTTGAGCAGTTTTTCGGGGCTGTGGCGGTTGAGCAGGCGCGCGCTGATCTGGGAGGTGAAAATCAGCGCAGCGGCATTGAGGCCGAACAGAATGGCGAAGTATTGTGGATCGACGTCGTAGACATCCATGAAAATACGCGGGGAGCCGGCGATGTAGGTGAACAGACCAGCAGAACCAAAGCCGCCGGCAAGCGAATAGCAGATGAACTGCCGGTCGCGCAGCAAGCCCCAGTAATTGCGACCGATGGTCGAAACTTTCAGGCCGATGACATTCTCGGGAGGCAGGGTTTCCTTCATGGTGAAGATCGAGGCGGTCAGCAGGGCGGCTCCCACTACGGTCATGATGCCGAAGATACCGCGCCAGCCAACGAACAACAGCACTTGGCCGCCCAGTATCGGGCCTAGTATGGGCGTCACGCCCATGATGAGGATGAGCAGGGACAATGCCTTGGAAGCGTCGCGGGTGTTCAGGTTGTCGCGGATGACGGCGCGCGGAATGACGATGCCCGCCGCTCCGCCAAAGGCCTGGGCGATCCGCCAGTAGGTCAGGTGTTCGATGTCGCCCGTCAGTGCGCAGCCAACCGATGCAACGGTAAAAATGATCAGACCGGCCAGTAGCGGCTTTTTCCTTCCATAACGATCCGTAATGGGGCCGTAGGCGATTTGCGCCAGCGCCAGGCCCAGAAGGTAGCTCGCCAAGGTGCGTTCGACCTGCCCCTGAGTCGCGCTAAGGGATTGAACTATCGAAGGAAATGCGGGCAGATACATGTCGATGGCCAAAGGGCCAAGTGCTGTCATGGCCCCCATCAGCCAGAGCCAACCGGGTATGCCGTTGTTCAGATTCGCAGAAGACATGTAGTGCTTTAACGCCCCGCAAGGGAATGTTTGATGATAAATTGACGGCGAACCCGTTGGCGCGCTACCAGGCGCACATCGGGATTGACTTATCAGCCAATAAGCCACAAATTATATGAAGAGTTTGATTTTAGCTATAGGGAGTGGAACGTGAGTGCGGTCTTGTCTTTAGTAGAGAAAAAGCTGGCGTCTTTGCCATTGCCGGTCCAGGTAACTTTGCCAGGCGGAGGGACGGCCGGTCCCGCGCACGCCAAAATGCGGTTGATTGTAAAAGACAATGCGACGCTTATGCATCTTGCGTCGGGGGAATCCGGCAAGCTGGGTGAAGACTACGTCGAAGGGAAGATGGACTTTGAAGGTTCGATGCGCGACCTGATGGAACTGGCTGCATCCATTTTGCCTGATAACCCGGTTGACCAGGCCAAAGGCAACTGGTTTACCAGCATGGTGCGTCATTTTGTATCGGTGTCTCGCCATTCACTGTCGCGCGATGCGCGCCAGATCCAGTTTCACTACGATTTGTCCGACGAGTTCTATCAGTTATGGCTTGATCCCCGCAGGGTCTATTCCTGCGCGTATTATCGTGAGCCCGACTTCACCATCGCCCAGGCACAGGAAGCCAAGCTTGATCATATCTGCCGCAAGCTGCGTTTGCACGAAGGCGAACGCTTCCTGGATATCGGCGCCGGTTGGGGTGGGCTATTGCTTTGGGCAGCCGAGAACTACGGCGTGGACGCAACGGGCATTACCTTGTCCAAGAACCAGCATGCCTACGTCAATCGACTCATCCAGGAAAAAGGCTTGTCGGGGCGGGTTCGCATGACGCTGCTCGACTACCGCGAACTGGACGAGGCACAGCCCTACGATAAGATCGCTTCCGTGGGCATGTTCGAACACGTTGGGCGAGCGCAGTTGGGCGGGTACTTTGCGAAGCTGCGTCGCCTGTTGCGTCCGGGTGGCCTGATCATGAACCACGGCATTACTGCCGGCGGCGTTTATAACGCTGAGGTGGGCGCGGGCATGGGCCAGTTCATCGAGAAATATATCTTCCCGGGCGGCGAGCTTACCCATATCAGCAACGAGCTGGCTCAGATTGCCGAAGCCGGCCTCGAAGATGTGGATGTAGAAAACCTCCGGCCTCATTATGCCCGCACGCTGTGGGCCTGGAGCGATGCGCTTGAGGCCCAGTTGGACAAGGCCCGGGCAAGCCTGACGGGGCCAAACGCCGAAAAGTCCTTGCGCGCGTATCGCGTCTATCTGGCGGGGTGCGCCATGGGCTTCGAGCACGGCTGGATCGCTTTGCATCAGGTGCTTATTCAGCACAAGGCAACCGGGCGGCGCGACGAACTGGATCATCCGGCCGACCTTGGCTATCCGTGGCGCCGCAACTACATTTACGGCTAGCAAAAAAGCTGCGGCATTGCCGGCCCAAAGCCGTGTCGGCTTAACCAGCGGCCCGGTTTTTCTCAGGGTTATGCGGCGGGCCGCCGACGAAGGGCAGCGTAATGACGGCGGGCGAACTGCCTGACGATATGCAAATACCAGCCGTATAACAGCACAGCGGATAATGCCAGCCCGCCAAGCGCCATCAGCCACATGCTGGCCGCGCCCACTGGCGCGCCGGGCATGACGACGTTAATGATGGGCAGCAAAGCGCCGGCGGCCGGCCCAAAGCCCAGCCACCAACCTCCAATCAGACCGATGCCGGTAAGCGCCACCACCTGCAGAAGCATGGGAACGACGGCCACCTTATAGGCGCGTAGCAAATAGGAATTAACACACTGCATTGCATCGCATAAGTGGAAGAATGGGAGGATCTGGAGCAAGGTGGCCGCCACCGCAGCGACCTTCAGGTTGTCGGTATACGCTGCCAGGATGACGGGTCGGCCGACCACCAGCGCGATTGCCGTAATAACCGCCCCTGTGAAGACGATGAGCAGCCCCGCTGTGCCTGTCTGGCGGGCGCGGCGCAGGTCGCCGGCGCCAATGGCCTGGGCGGTGAGCGAGGCCGAGGCTATACCCACCGCCATCGGCATCATGTAGCACAGCGCCGCAAGATTGGCCATGATCTGATGTCCGCCGGTGACATACATTCCCTCGCGGGCAATCAGCAAGGCCATGAAACTGAAGGCGCAGACCTCTACCAGGTAGGATCCCCCCATCGGCAAGCCCAGTCGCAGCAATTCCTTCAACGCGGTCCAGCGGGGCCGGTCCAGCGTGGGCCGGAACTGACGGAAGAATTCGTCATGCCATAAGATCCAGAGCCCGGCTGCCAGGCAGAGCCAGCCTGTGATGGCGGTGGAGACCCCGGCGCCGGCCGCTCCCAAGGCGGGAATGCCGAGCTTGCCGAAAATGAAAATCCAGTTGAAGAAGGCCTTGAAACCGATGCTGACCAGGTTGATGGTCATGACAACCTTGGGGCGGGAAACCGCCGTGCCCAGGGCATAAATAGTGCGGAAAACCAGCGTCGCAGGCAGGGCGAGCACCAAGGCGCGCAAATACCAGGTGACGCCGTCGCGTACCTGGGGCTCGACGTCCCCCGAGAGCGAGAGCCAGGCGTCGGGAAACAGCATGACGACGCCGCCCACGACCGACAGGCCGATCGCCAGCCAAACGCCCTGGCCCCAAGCGCGGCCCACGTCGTGGTGCCGCTGGGCCCCGAAATGTTGGCCAATGATAGGGATCAAGGCGTGCACGACCCCCATCAGGCCGACAAAGACGGTGATGTAGATGGAGACGGCCAACGACATCGCTTGCAAGTCGGCTGCGCTTGCATGGCCTGCCATGGCGGTGTCGATGACGCCGAAGACGATGCCCGCCCATGCGCTGATCAGTACTGGCCAGGCCTGGCGCAATGTTTCCCGGATATGGTGGGCCAGCGTTCGGGACGTACGCGCGCGGCGTGGTTTCATTGATTCGAGACGCGCAAAAGTCGAAATATTTCACGACGTTCGGCGCCGCGCTTGCCTTCCCAGAGCACGGTGACATTCCCGTCAAGGCCTGGAATGAGGTCGTTGGCGGTGTCGGGGGTTGTCTGGTGCAGGATGAGCGGGCAACTGGCGCTGAAACTGAAATTAAGATTGTCAAACACCAGGAAGGACGCTCGCTGACCGGTTCCCAGCGACATGCTGCGCACACATTCGTTGGGCTGCTTATGGGTGGCGATTGCCTGGGCCAATTGTGCGGAAACAGGGCGATAGCTGCGCACGTAATCGAGGGCGGGCATCCAAAGGGTGACCAGCAAGAGCCAGGTGGTGATGATGCCGCCCGCTGAAAGCACGGTGCCGCGCCACAAAGCGGCTGGTTTGGTGCTAAGGCGCCAGTGCACCATGACAATCCAGGCCACCGTTCCAGCCAAAGCAATGGCGACTTCCGGCCAGGAAATATAGGCGTTGTAGCCTTGGGTTTGACGGGCGATATTGTGGGCGATTTGATGCGGCCAGCCGATCTGCAGTGCGATCCATCCCAGCCAGACGGTGGTCGCCGTCAGGGAAAAGCACATGACGGCGAACCAGTCCAACGAGTTGACGACGCCGCGACGCAGGGTGGGTAGGGAAAAGGCCGCCAGGACGGCAACGGGGACCGCCATCAGACTGTACTCGGGCTCGAAAGGGTCGGCCAGGAAGAACATGACGAGTAGCGGGCAAGCCGCAAATACCAGCGGAACCCAGATATGGGGAGCGAACAGCCAGGATCGCCAACTCCAGATCGCCAGCAGCCCAAAGGGCCAGGTTGGCCACAGAAACCACGGGAGGTCGCGCAGAATACTAAGAATTTCCCCGTAGCGAGGCCAGGCGAAGGACTGTGCATTCCAGAGCAGCCACGTGCGGGTCCAGTAAGGGCCTTGGTTGCTTGCGGGAATCCACCACACCAGGATAAGGGCGGCAGCGATGACAGCCGAAATGATCAACCAGTGTTTGTTGGGCCACAGCGGGCTGCGGGGAAAAAACGCGAAGGGCGCGGCCAGCATGATTGGCAGCGCGCCTACCCAGCCGCGCGCAAGAAATGCGGCGGCAAGCGCGACACCAAGCGTGATGGCGCCCGACAACGGATGGTCCAGCATGCGTGCCACGGCATAGAACGACAGGGCTTGAAAGGCGATAAGGGCGGGAACTTCGGATGTTTCGTGCAGCCGCCACATGATCCCGGCGGTGGCCAGGAGCAACAGGAGTGCGGCATCGGCAATCATGCGTCCATAGTCGCGTACCGTGGGTTCGCCGCCGAAGGGCAAAGCCAGCGGCTGTGGTTCCGGCCGGCGGCCCAGCAGGTAGGTGCCATACCAGACGGACCCGGTAATCAGTCCGAACCATAAAAGGTTGGGCAGACGTGATGCAATGATGTGGGCGTTCAGCGGGGTGGTGAAGGGTTCAAATAATGGCTGAAACAGCCATAGGCTGGCAGCGCCCACCCAGGTGATCAATGGTCCGTTTTCGGCATAGGCCAGATCGCCGATCTGGGGCAGCAACCAGGCCGAAGCGGGGCCGTTGAGCGCCGTCAGCATGGTGGCCAGGCCGGCAACGTCGTCGGTCTTCCAGGGGTCCCTGAAGAATAGTCCCGCAAAAATATACACAACCCCCAGCGCCAGCAGGAACAGCCGGGGCAGTTTCGTTGTTGCCGGCGCGGTCAGTCGCGCAGGAGTGGAGCGGGAATCTTGAGTGACCACGGACACGCACAGTAAAAGTCTAAACGGGGAAACAGGGCCATCTTAAATTAAAAAGGCAGCCCTGAGGCTGCCTTTTCGCATTGGCGACACAGGTCGCCAAACGGCGGACTGGCGTGTTAGGCCTTTTTTGCCGCGCCGGCTGTGCGTGCAAAGCGGGCACGGAACTTTTCCACACGGCCGGTTTCGACGATGCGGGTTTGTGCGCCGGTGTAGAAGGGGTGAGACTCGGAGGTAACTTCGCATTTGAACAAAGGATAGGTCTTGCCGTCCAGTTCGACGGTTTCACGGCTATTCAGTGTGGAGCGCGAAATAAACTTGTTGCCGGTCTGCTGATCCAGAAAAACCACTTCGCGGTATTCTGGGTGGATGCCTTCTTTCATGATGAATTCCTATGGAGCGATAAATGTGGGGTCGCCGGTCTAAGCTGCTAAGCCTGGGTTTACCTGGGTTTTACCTTCGGGTCTTATACCCTTCAGGTCTTATACCTGCCATGCCTACCCTTGGCTTGCCTGACTACGTATCCGCAAAAAAGGCGTTAAATTTCACCTAGCCGGCAATTCTAGCATGATATGCGTCGTACTCCAAGCTAAAACAGGGGCTTATACGTTATGACCTCGAGTATAAACCCCTGGCGGTTCAGATTTGCCCGAGTTCGGCTAATGAGATCGCGCTGGATACGGTCACAATGACATGGTCCAGCAAGCGGATATCCACCAACGCCAGCGCATGTTTCAGGTGCCGGGTCAGCGCCAGGTCGGCCTCGCTGGGTTCTGCCACGCCCGAGGGATGGTTATGCGCCAGGATCAGTGCGGCGGCATGATGGCGCAAACCCGCCTTGACCACTTCACGGGGATACACCGAGGCTTGAGTCAACGTGCCCCGGGAAATTTCCTCGGTCGTGATCAGCCGATATTGGCTGTCCAAGTACAACGCTATGCAATGCTCGACCGACAAGTGCCCCAGCATGGCAGCGCAGTAATGCTTGACCCGCTGCGGTTGGTCCAGCGCCTGTCCCGCCCTCAGGTCTTCCTCGAGCGCGCGACGGCTTAATTCGTTGATGGCCAGCAGCTCACATGTTTTGGCTGCGCCCAGGCCGTCAATGGACATGAGGGTGGGGGCATCGGCCGAAAGCAGCCCGCGCAAGCCGCTGAACTGGTTGATAAGGCGGTGCCCCAGGCTGACCGCATCGCACCCTTTGACGCCTGTGCGCAGAATGATGGCCAGCAACTCGGCCGATGTCAGGACGTGCGCGCCATGGGCAAGCAGGCGCTCCCGAGGGCGTTCGGCCTTGGCATGTAAAGTTTGAAGTGTCATTTTCGGCTCGAAAGAAGAAGGAAACCTGTACAGTGACAGCTTGCGTACTCGATTCCCAGCCTGTTCGCCTGTTTTTGTCCGCTGTGGTTCGTACGTAGAGCGGGTGCTTCAGTTCGGCAAGGCAAGTGGGGCCGGTCTTTTTCTACGCCTTGTATCATGACATTCTCGTTTGTTACGCTTACGTGCTTGCAGGAGTTGGTCCTGTAAGTTTTCCTGGAGCTTGACCCCCATGCGCGGCAACTCACCTTACTTAAGCCTGGATAATACGGCTGGCTCGCTGCGGCTTGTCGTGAAGGGCGAATGGGTGCTTGCCAATTACCAGGCCCTTGAGCGGGACATACGTGCCGTGGCGGTGTCAGCGTCTGCTGCCGATGCCGGCGCCACGGCAGCGGGTCAAGCGGGTCAAGCGGGTCAAGCGGGTCAAGCGGGTCAAGCGGGTCAAGCGGGTTTGCCCGCGGTCGACATCCTTGACCTGCACCAGTTGGTCGCGGTGGATACGGCGGGAGCCGCACAACTGGCCAGGCTGCTTGGCCCGGCCCGGTTGCAGGCGTTGCTGCACGAAATGGCCGGTCTTGCCCCGGAGCGGCGTGCCCTATTGGCGGCTGTCGCGGCGGCGCAGCCTGCTGAGCCGGCGTCGCCCAAGCGAGCCGCCACCTGGCGCGAATTGCTGGGGCGCACTGGCCTGTCGGTAGAGCGTGTCTGGGGGCTGGTGGTTGCCCTGCTGGGCTTCATGGGACTGACTCTGGAAGCCTTGGCGCGTAATTTACTTCGGCCCCGCCATTGGCGCATGACGTCGGTGGTCGCGCAGATTGAGCAGTCGGGGCTTAATGCCGTACCCATTGTGGCCTTGCTGACCTTCATGGTGGGCGCGGTCATTGCGTTCCTGGGGGCGACGGTGTTGGCCGATTTTGGCGCCACTATTTACACGGTCACCCTGGTGGGGTTTTCTTTTCTGCGCGAGTTTGCCGTTTTGCTTACGGCGATCTTGATTGCCGGGCGCACCGCAAGCGCCTACACCGCCCAATTGGGCTCCATGAAGGCCAACCAGGAAATCGATGCCATTCGCATGATGGGCATCAGTCCCATCGATCTATTGGTTGTGCCGCGCATTATTGCGCTGCTCATTGCCATGCCCGCCCTGACCTTTGTGGGCATGGTCTCGGGCATATTGGGCGGCATGCTGGTATGCGCGGTTGCGCTGGACATTTCCCCCAGCATGTTTCTGACCATCTTCCAGCGCGACATCGCCTTGAAGCATTTTTTGCTGGGCATGGCCAAGGCGCCAATATTCGCCTATTTGATCGCCATTATCGGCTGTCTTGAAGGGTTCAAAGTGCAGGGCAGCGCCCAATCGGTGGGCGAGCACACTACCTCTGCCGTGGTGCAGTCCATTTTCGTGGTGATCCTGATCGATGCCCTTGCCGCGCTTTTCTACATGGAGATGGGATGGTAGAGGACACTGCTTCCACACCGGTCATCCAGGTGCGTGGGTTGGTTAATCGGTTCGGCAGCCATGTCGTGCACGAAGGGCTTGATCTGGATATTCGAAAAGGCGAGATCTTGGGCGTGGTCGGAGGCTCGGGCACCGGAAAGTCCGTCTTGTTAAGGTCGATTGTTGGCTTGCAACCGCCTGCCGATGGCCAGATCACCATTCTTGGACAAGACTTGCTTTCCTTGCCCCCCGAGCGGCGGGTTCACATCGAGCGTCGCTTTGGCGTCATGTTCCAGAATGGCGCCTTGTTTTCTTCGCTGACCGTCATCGAGAACGTGGCGGTGCCCTTGATGGAGCAGGCGGGCTTGCCGCGCGTGCAGGCAGAGCAACTGGCCCGTAGCAAAATAGGCCTGGCGGGCTTGCCGGACGGTGCGGGCCACCAGTACCCCAGTTCCTTGTCTGGCGGCATGATCAAGCGGGCTGCGCTGGCCAGGGCGCTGGCGCTCGATCCGGATATTTTGTTCCTTGATGAACCTACCGCCGGCCTTGATCCCATCGGGGCAGGTGCATTTGACCACCTGATCATGACCCTGCGCGATGCACTGGGGTTGACCGTATTCCTGGTTACCCATGACCTGGATACCCTGTATGCCAGTTGCGACAGGGTGGCCGTGTTGTCTCGCAAGCGGGTATTGGCGGTCGACACGCTAGAACATATAGAGAAAGTCGACGATCCCTGGATACACGAGTATTTTCATGGGCCCAGAGGCCGCGCGGCGAACCGTGCGGCGCAACAGTCACGGAGTGCAGAATAATGGAACCTAGAGCGCATCATGTGCTGATTGGCGCTTTTACCGTCGTGGTGGCGGCCTTGGCTATCGCGTTTTCATTGTGGCTGAGCACGGCCAGCCAAGGTGGCGGGGCCCGCACTTACGAAGTGGTTTTCAACGAACCTGTTCGAGGCCTGACGGTGGGTAGTGCGGTGCAATACAACGGGATCAAGGTGGGCGAGGTGCAAAAGCTCTGGCTTGATTCAAACGACCCCAGTGTGGTCAAAGCCCGTATCAAGGTACAGCAAGACATCGCCATCAAGAAGGACACCCGCGCGCGGCTGGTTCTAACCGGGCTTACCGGAGCCTCAGTGATTGGCCTGAGCGGTGGTTCGCCGGACAGCCCCGAATTGCCCCAGCCCGAAACGGGCGATCCGGTCATTGTTGCGTCCACGTCGCCCATTACGCAATTGCTGGCCAATAGCGATAACCTGATGACTAATCTGACTTCACTTGTCATGAGTGCGCAGCAGGTGCTGTCTGCGCAAAATGCCAAACGCATTGGCACTTCGTTGGAAAATATCGAACGTGTTACCGAGTCGATGGCGGCGCAAACCGGAAGCATGACAGAGCTGATCGAGGCGGTGACCCGTGCAAGCAAGCAGGCCGAGACCACCATGGCTCAGGCGACGGTTTTGATCAACAACACCGATGCCCTGCTTGAAAAGCAAGGAGCGGCAACGATGCAAAGCGTGCAGCGCGCCATGGTTTCGCTTGAAACGACAGGCAAGAGCCTGGATCAGCTGATCAACGAGAATCGCGCCGGCCGGAGTTCCGGCGTCGATGGCTTGCGTCAGTTGGGGCCTGCGCTGCAAGAGCTGCGTGGAACCTTGGCCGGCTTGCAAGATGTCATACGCAAGCTTGACGACAATCCCGCCAATTTCCTGCTTGGACGCACGACAGTCGAGGAATTCGAACCATGATTCATTTCTGCCTATCGCTTTCACGCCATTCCTTTGCCACGGGGCTGCGGCGTTGCCTGCCGGTCATTCTGGTGGCGCTCGCGGGTTGTTCGGTGTTGCCCGATAAAGAAACCCTGGTTTTTTATCAGCTCCCGGCCGTCGAGGCCGCGCCAGCCGCGCAGCACGCGGCGAACGCGCAAAGCGTGCCGCCGGTGCTGCGCATCACGACCCCGTACGGAGATCGCGCAGTGGCCAGTACACGCATTCTGGTCGAGCCCGAACCCAACCGGATCAGTGCCTACAAGGGTGTGCGTTGGGCCGATGCGGCGCCCTTGTTGCTGCGCGACCGGCTTGTTGAAGCGTTTCGTGCTCAGGATGTCTTTCGCTCGGTGGTGGCCGACACGGGTGTTCTCAAGGCCGATTTTGAGCTGACAAGCGAACTCAGCCAGTTTCAGGTGGTCTATCAAGATGGGTCGCCGGTGGTGGTGGTTGTGATGGACGCCACATTAGTTGACCTAGCGTCGTCGCGTATCGTCGCATCGCACCGCTTCCAAATTGAGCAGGCTGTACAGGGCAAAGAGGTTCCCGAAGTGGTGCAGGCGTTTGGACGGGCTGTTGGGCGGCTGGCCGCCCAATTGCTTGACTGGGCGCAACGGCAGGCGCAAACCGTTAAAATGAAGGATGCTAACGATTTTTTACGGTGACAGATTTTGACTTCCGGTTCCCCGCCAGTACATGCTTTGGTCCGTCCGGACTCCTACCTTACGCTGCATTATCGCATCAGCCTTCTTACCGGGCCGGCTGCGGGTTCTGTGTTCGCGGATACGTTCGACGGCCGGCCGGCCACGCTGCAGTTGGGCATGGGGCAGTGGGCTCCGGGCATGGAAGAGGCCTTGGTGGGCCGGCAAGAGGGCGACAGCTTTTCGATCGAGTTGCCCGCAGCCCAGGCCTATGGCGAACGCAATCCCGAACTCTTGCAGAAGATTACGCGCGCCTTGTTCGATGCCAATGTGGAACCAGGCACGGAGATTGCGCCGGGCGAGATTCTGGAATTCTCCGCGCCCAACGGGGGGCGGTATTCAGGGGTGTTCAAGCAATTGGGCGATACGTGGGCTTTGTTCGATTTCAATCATCCACTGGCCGGCGCCGACTTGCGGGTTGATGTTTCTTTATTGGGGGTGTTATGACGACAACTGCTCATGATCCGGTGCATGCAACCGCTACGCAAGCGTCGGGCGTAAATCCCGAGCCGATCGCTACCGGGGCCGAAGTCGTCCTGGCCCAGCCGCGCGGTTTTTGCGCGGGGGTAGATCGCGCTATCGATATCGTGGAAAGGGCGCTTGAATTGCATGGCGCACCTATCTACGTACGGCACGAGATCGTTCATAATCGTTATGTTGTACAAGACTTGCGCTCAAAAGGCGCCATCTTTATCGACGAGCTTTCCGAGGCGCCGACGGGATCCATCGTTGTGTTTTCCGCCCATGGCGTAGCCAAGGCAGTACGCGCCGAAGCCGAACAGATGGGTTTGCGCGTCTTTGACGCCACGTGTCCCCTGGTCACCAAAGTGCATGTGGAAGTGGCGCGCATGCGGGCCAACGGGCGCGAGATCATCATGATCGGCCACCGGGGCCATCCCGAGGTCGAAGGCACCTTGGGCCAGGCTCAGGGGGGGATGTATCTGGTGGAAACGCCCGAAGATGTCGAGGCCTTGCACGTCAGCGACCCCGACAACCTGGCCTTTGTCACGCAGACCACGCTTTCGGTCGACGATGCCGCACAGGTGGCCGACGCCCTGCGGGCGCGATTCCCGTCCATTGTCGAACCCAAGAAAAGCGATATCTGTTATGCCACGCAGAACCGGCAGGATGCCGTCAAGGTCATGGCGCCCGACTGTGATTTGGTCTTGGTGGTGGGCAGCACCAACAGCTCCAACTCCAATCGTTTGCGCGAGGTGGCCGAGCGCAAGGGCGCCCGCGCTTATCTTATCGACGATCCCGACATGATTGATCCGGCCTGGCTTGAAGGCGCCCGCCGTGTGGGGCTCACCGCAGGGGCCTCCGCACCCGACATCCTGGTTCAGAATGTGATCAAACGGTTGAAGGAGTTGGGCGCGGTGTCGGTGCGAACGCTTCCGGGCGTCGAGGAAAACGTGGCGTTTCCCCTGCCACGCGAGCTTTCGCGCAAAAAGCCGGCTAACCCGGAATAGCGTTCTATCGGGCGATGTTCTGCACGCGCTGCATTAAGGTGGGGTCGCTTTGGACCGATTGGTTAATGCCATTGAATTCATCGACGCTTAGCCCTTCAGCGCGTACGGCGTTGACCATTTTTTGATCGGCTTCCCGATAGACGTCCTGGCGCGACGTTTCGTCTTTGGCTGATTGCAGCTTGGGCGTGTATTCCTGCGAGATGACCGCCACTTTCTTGGAAGCGCTTACGAACTTTTCCAGTTGGGCGTCGGAATAATTGACAGCTGGCGCCGTGGCGCCGGGTGCGCCCGGATTGGCGGACTGCTGGGCTTGCGCAAGACCGCCTGCCGAGCCCAAGGCGATGGCGCCGGCGGATAATACGGTGGTGATCCATGTTTTCATACGGACTCCTTATTGCGATGCATGAGCATTCATAATGACGCATCGACCACCAAGATCAAGCGATGTGGCGTGTTGGCAGGTCTCTTACCGTTCGGCAACATTTTCATAATTTATGTCGGCTTTCTGAAGCCTGACCGGGTATGTCGCTGGCAGGGGCGTCATCATCAGCGTGGCGATTGTCGTGTAGTACGATATCGGGCGATCACAGTGTGTCGTGATGATCTGGAGTTTTGTTTTATGTCCACTTCTGTAGCCACTCGAAAAATTTCCACGCAAGATTGGGCCACTGTCGATGAGGCCATCGTCAGTCGTCAGTCCATTCGGGCATTTTCCGACAAACCCGTTGCGCGCGAGATTCTTGAAGACATTCTTCATGTCGCCAGCCGCGCACCGTCGGGCGCCAATTCCCAGCCCTGGAAAACCTATGTGTTGCAGGGCGAAGCCAAGGACAGCCTGGTGCGCAAGGTGTGTGAAGCACATGATGCGCTGCGCGCCGATCCCGACTTGCGCACTTACTACCAAGAGCGCTACGCCTACTATCCGGAAACCTGGATTGATCCCTATCTTGCGCGCCGGCGCGAGAATGGCTGGGGCTTGTACGGCCTGCTGGATATCCAGCGCGGCGAGAAAGACAAGATGCATGCCCAGCATCAACGCAATTTCCGCTTCTTTGATGCGCCGGTGGGCTTGATGTTCACGGTCCACACCATGATGGGCCAGGGCGCGTTACTGGATATTGGTGGATTCATGCAGAACATCATGGTGGCCGCCCGCGCGCGCGGGCTGGACACCTGCCCCCAGGCGGCCTGGAACTGGTACGGCCGGATTATCCTGCCCCATATCGGTGCGCCCGACACCGAAATGCTGGTTTGCGGGATGTCGTTGGGCTATGCGAAAGAAGACGCGCTGGTCAATACGTTCCGTACGCCACGGGCGCCGATGGATGAAGTGACCGTTTGGTTGGATTGATGGGTGCGCTCTCGTTGGCGGCGTTGGGCTCACCTGGACAGGTTACATGGATTCATTGACGCAAATCGTATTGGGCAGTACGGTTGCCGCCCTGGCGGTCAGGCCCGAGCACCGGCGCAAGGCGTTGGCTGTGGGCGCGGTTCTTGGAACGCTGCCTGATCTTGATGTCCTACCCATGATGCTGTGGCCGTCGGACCCCGTGACGCAAATGGTGACTCACCGGGGGGCGTCGCATTCCTTGCTTGTTCTGCCTTTTGTCGCGGGCGCTCTGTGGCTGCTGCTGCGCAGGCTCTGGGCGCCGGTGCGCGAGTCGCCGGGTCGCTGGTTCTGGGCGATTGCGCTTGTATTGCTGACACATCCCCTGCTTGATGCCTTTACGGTTTATGGCACACAGTTGCTGTGGCCGTTCCGGCCGCCGCCCGTCATGTGGTCCAATTTGTGGATTATCGATCCGGCCTATACCTTGCCTCTGTTGTTCGGCGTGGTGGCGGCAGCCATACTTGGGGCCAAGCGCGCGGGTTGGGTTTGCCTGGTGGTCGGCGCGTTGTTAAGCACGCTTTATCTGGCTTGGTCGTTGACGGCTAAGTATCTGGTCGAAAGGGCGGCCGATGCGGCTCTGGCGCCTTTGCAGCTTCAGAATGCGCCGCGCTTTTCCGTACCCACGGCGCTTAACAGCGTATTGTGGCAGATAACTGTCATGACGCCGGATGGTTACGCCATTGGCTATCGTTCTCTGGTGGCCGACTCGAATCCCATTCAGTTCCAGCATTACTCGTCGGATGTGGGCGCCCTGCAAGAAGCGGCGGCGACGGTACCCGCCGTGCAGCAGTTGCTCTGGTTCAATCGCGGCTTTATGCGGGCAAGCGTTGACGAGCAGGGCCGCCTGATTTTAAGCGATTTGCGCATGGGGTCGGAGCCCGGTTATGCCTTCCAGTTTGCCGTGGCGCAACGGGTTGACGGGCACTGGGCGCCGATCGAACCCGAGCGTGTGCCTACCTCGATGAATATAATGGAAACGTTGCCCGTGCTCTGGGAGCGTCTGCTGCACGAACCGGCAGCTCCCTGAGAGCTGCCGATCAGCGCGGCAAGTGCAACGACACCTGGCCATTGATCAGGCGGGCGCGCCTTCGGCGTAGGAGTGATCCGAGACCATGGGGGGCGGGGCCACCACATGGTTGGGATCGTTCTGCTCGGCCTTCAAGCGTTGATCCAGCAGACGCCGCGCACGAATGGGCGCTTCGTCCAGCTTGATCGCGACTTGAGGAACCTGAAGGTTCAGCTTTTCCATTTGTTTCTGTTGAATTTCCAGCACGACCGTGTCTTCGTCGAAGGTGGCGGAACTGGCTTTGCGAATGCCCTCGGTAAGTTCGGCATCGTCGAGCCGGTAGTTGCGCACGAACGACCAGAAATAATGGGTGGACGATTCAGTTTCGGGGGTCAACAAGTGCAGGACGTGGCCGACGCTGGCCGTCATGCGATCGTTATCAACGGGGTGAACACCCACGACCGTGATGTTGAAGGAAGGGCACAGGTTGACGGCGGTTTGCCAGCGGTTGATCAAACCGTCGTGCGCCAGCACCATGCGGAAGAACGGCGGTGGATCGATATTGGGCATCTCACGATGCGCGCGCACGATGCAGTCGGCTTCCGTAGTGACGGCCGCTGTGTAATTGGCGATGGTCTCTTCTTCTTCGTTGCCGATGGTGCGCTGGTGCACGTAGGTTTCGTGGCTAAGGTCCAGAAGGTTGTCGTTCAACAGGCGAAAGTTGGCCTTGATGTGGTGGTAGCCGTCGGAAACGGCCCAGTCGGGGCTGTCGTGCCAAT
>JBIQKZ010000013.1:0-17656 GCA_044464765.1 Pusillimonas sp. | reverse complement strand
CTTCGGTGCAGCGCCCGTTGGCGTCGAAGCGCATGCCATGGTAGCCGCACTGCAATTCGTCGCCGGCGCGCTTGCCACAGGACAGCGGCATGAGTCGATGCGGGCACAGGTCGTCCATGGCCGATAGCTGGCCTTCGCTGGTGCGCATCATGATGACGGGAACATCGAGCAAGCGGCGGGCGATGAAGGGTTGGTCGAATTCGTTGTCAAAGGCAGCGATATACCAGACATTCTTGACAAACATGGGGGTCTCCAGAGGTAAAAATTAGCGAAAGGCTGTTTAGGCGGGCGCGCCTTCGGCGTAGGAGTGATCCGAGACCATGGGGGGCGGGGCCACCACATGGTTGGGATCGTTCTGCTCGGCCTTCAGGCGCTGATCCAGCAAGCGCCGGGTACGGATGGGCGCTTCATCCAGCTTGATCGCCACTTGCGGCACCTGGATATTCAGGGTGTCCATTTGCTTTTGCTGGATTTCCAGAATGACTGTGTCTTCGTCGAAGGTGGCGGAAATGGCTTTGGCAATGGTGGCGGTAAGCTGAGTGTCGTCGAGCCGGTAGTTGCGCACGAACGACCAGAAATAATGGGTGGACGATTCGGTTTCCGGGGTAAGCAGGTGCAAGGCATGGCCGATGCTGGCCGTCATGCGATCGCTTTCAACGGGGTGAACGCCCACGACCGTGATGTTGAAGGACGGGCACAGGTTGATGGCGGTTTGCCAACGATTGATCGGACCGTCGTGCGCCAGCACCATGCGAAAGAACGGCGGTGGATCGATGTTGGGCATTTCACGATGCGCGCGCACGATGCAGTCGGCTTCGGTGGTGACGGCAACCGGAAAGTTGGCGATGGACTCTTCTTCTTCGTTGCCGATGGTGCGCTGGTGCACGTAGGTTTCGTGGCTAAGATCCATCAAGTTGTCGTTCGGCAGGCGAAAGTTAGCCTTGATGTGGTGGTAGCCGTCGGAAACGGCCCAGTCGGGGCTGTCGTGCCAATGCAGGTCGGGAATCAGTTCGGGATCGGCCAGCTCGGGGTTGCCCATCCAGATCCAGGCAAAGCCGTGTCGCGACACCAGGGGGTAGGTGCGCACGTGGGCGGCGGTGGGCACGTTGACCTGCCCGGGCACTTCGGTGCAGCGCCCGTTGGCGTCGAAGCGCATGCCATGGTAGCCGCACTGCAACTCGTCGCCGGCGCGCTTGCCACAGGACAGCGGCATGAGCCGGTGGGGGCACAGGTCGTCCATGGCCGACAGTTGGCCTTCGCTGGTGCGCATCATGATGACGGGCACATCGAGCAGGCGGCGGGCGATGAAGGGTTGGTCGAATTCGTTCTCAAAGGCAGCGATGTACCAGACGTTCTTGACAAACATGGGGGTCTCCTAGCTTTTCTGTACAACGGTTTAATGCAATACTGTTGATCTGCTACAACTATATAACATTTTTTCGGGATTTTTAAGTGGGAATTGCATGTATGTCATGATACGTAGCAAAACGCGGTTTGCTCAACTTTTTTTGCCGGCCAGTTCCTGGCCCGATATTCTTGGAGTAGTAGATGGTTAATCGAGAATCGGACACCTCCGAGAGGTCCGAGGCAGTGGTCAACAGTGTGCGCAAGCCTCGGGGCATTCAGTCGGTGGTGATCGGCTTTCGTATTCTTGATTGCCTTGCCGAGGCGGATACACCCATGGGCTTGAAGGCGCTGTCCGAGGCTGCGGAAATGCCTGCCAGCAAGCTTCGGTTCTATTTGATCAGCTTCCTGGAGCTGGGTCTGGTGTCCCAGGACTCGGGGAGCGGCTACTATTCTCTGGGGCCCACCGCTTTGCGGTTAGGGCTGTCGGCGCTGGAAAAGGTGGATGTGATCCGTATGGCGCGCGACGAAATGCTGCAGTTGGCGGATGCGGTAGGGTTTACCACTTCGCTGGCCGTCTGGGGCACGCATGGGCCCACCATTGTCGACCGCATCGATGGGCGGAACCGGACGGTGCTGGAACTGCGCGTGGGCAGCGTATTGCCGCTGCGCGGCTCGGCGACGGGGCGGGTGTTCATGGCGTTTATGCCGGCTGCAGTCGTAGCACCGGTCTTGCGCCGCGAAGGGCGGCAAATTGCGGCCAACGGTTTGCCCGCGCATGCGGATCCGGACGCTTCGCGCAAGGCGATACGCGCAGTACGCTATGCCAGGGCGGCGGGCACCCTAGTGACCGAGTTCACGGCGGTCGCTTCGCCGATTCTGGATCGGGCGGGAACGCCGGTGGCTGTTCTGTCGATCGTGGGCGCGGTGGGCCGCTTGGCCGACGGCCTGCACGACCAGCCGGCCCAGATGCTGTTGCAACTCACGACCCGTCTTAGCCGGCAGCTCGGCTGGAAGGAACGTCGCCAGGATCCGGGCGCGAATAAGGGGTGAATAGTGTTCAGATGGTTGGCCGGACGCGGCGCCAGCCGGCGCCGCATCGAACGAGAGCTGGCGCAGGTGTCCGAGCACGATTGGCAATTGATGCTGGCGACCTTGCCTTTCCTGGCGGGCCTCTCGCCCGAGCAAGAGCACGCCTTGCGTCAACGGGTGGCCTGGGTGCTGGCCAGTAAAAGTTTTAGCGGGGCGCACGGCTTCGATGTCGTGGAACACGTGTGTTTGTCGATCGCGGCGCAAGCGGCCTTGCCCATTCTGGAGCTGGATCCCGCAGTCTACGAGGGGTGGACCGAAATTATTGTGTATCCGGGTGGGTTTCTGATTCCGCGCAGCGAGGTCGATGAAAGTGGCGTGGTTCATGAGTATTTGATGGAGGCATCCGGCGAAGCATGGGATGGCGGGCCGGTGATCCTGTCCTGGGCAGACAGTGCCGGCGGGCCGTCGCAGGGCGCCAATGTCGTCATCCATGAGTTCGCCCATAAGCTGGACCTGTACGGGGGTGAGGCCGACGGCATGCCCAGCCTGCATGCGCATGGGGGCCTGTCGCCGTTGCACTGGAGGCGGGTGCTGGATAAGTCGTTTGAGCGCTTCAGCCAGGCGGTCATCGACGTCGAGGCGGCCATCCCCCATAACGTCGACCCCGAGTCCGCCGCAGCGGACCCTTGGTACGACACACTGCCGCTGGATCCCTATGCGGCGACCGACGAGGCAGAGTTTTTTGCCGTCAGCTCCGAGGCATTTTTCGTCAATCCCCAGCCCCTGGCCCGTCAGTTGCCGGAATGGTATGGCTTGTTGGCTTCGTATTACCGGCAGGATCCTTTGGCAAGGCTGGCAGTTGTCTGAAGCCGGCGCGCCCTGGCGTTCATGACAAGCCGCCGGCCGTGGCGGCGTCAGGGAATCAATGCCGCCTGTCGCAATAAACGATGTGTTTCAAAGATCGGCAACCCCATGACACCGCTATAGCTACCCGAGATATGTTCGATGAAGGTGGCCGCCGCGCCTTGTATGCCGTAGCCGCCTGCCTTGCCCATGGGTTCGCCGGTGGCGCAGTAAGCCGTGATCTGCTCGTCTGACAGTACGGCAAAACGCACTTGGGTGACGGAGACGTCTTCCAGCAATGCCGAACCATGATCAAGTGAGGATTCCAGAATGGCAGGAGCTGGCGCCAGGACAATGGCGCTATGGACTTCATGGGTCGTGCCCGACAAACGCCTTAGCATGCGGGCGGCATCGGCGGGGTCGGCCGGCTTGCCCAGGATGTCGTCACCCAGCATGACAGTTGTGTCGGCGGCCAGAATCGGTGCGGGCGTCGGCGCCTGTGGGTCGTGGGAAAGAAACTGAATGGCTCTCAGGGCCTTGTCGCGCGCCGTGCGACGCACATAGTCGCCGGGTGGTTCGCCGGGCAGACGGGGCTCGTCTTCGCCCGGTGGAGCGGGAACGGTCAGCACTGTATGCGCAATTCCCATGCCGGACAGGATTTCATGACGACGGGGGCTGGCGGAGGCAAGGTAGATCATGGCGGGGTGGTGGAAAGGCCTGGGTGGCGCGTGTGAAGCAGGGGCTGAACAAAAAGAAAGCCATCAAGGCACGGTCAGGACTTTCATGCTATTGGTTCCGCCGCCGCTGCCTGCGGATTCGCCCTGGGTAAGGATGACCCAATCCCCGCTGGCCACCAGGTTCTTGTCTTTAAGAATGGCAATCGCCTGGTTGCAGACAGTGGTCGGATCAAGAGTGGAAAGATCGAAGGGCATGGGGTAGACGCCGCGAAATAGCGCTGCCCGCTGCTGGGTGGCGGTATGGCGGGTATAGCAGTAAATGGGCATGCCCGAACGGATGCGCGACATGATCAGGGGCGTGCGCCCGCTTTCGGTCAGGCTGATGATGGCCTTGACCCCGGGGAAGTGGTTGGCGGCGTACATGGCGGACAAAGCGATGGTTTCATCGCGCTGGCTGAAGGTTTCGCCCAGCCGGTGTTGTGACCGTGTGGTGCCAGGTTCTTGCTCGGCGCCCAGGCAGATGCGCGCCATGGCGGTGACGGCTTCGACTGGATACTGGCCCGACGCACTTTCGGCGGAGAGCATGACGGCATCGGTGTAGTCGAGCACAGCATTGGCCACATCCGAGACTTCGGCCCGGGTAGGTATGGGGCTGGCGACCATGGACTCCATCATTTGAGTAGCGGTGATCACCAGTTTGTTGTGGGTGCGGGCGTGCAGGATGATGCGTTTCTGAATACCCGCCAGGCGGGCATCGCCAACCTCTACCCCCAGGTCGCCGCGGGCAACCATGACCCCGTCGCTGGCCATGATCAAGGCGTCCAGCGCTTCGTCGTCGGCCACCGCTTCGGCTCGCTCGATTTTGGCGATGATCCAGGCGGGACTGCCGGCCTGGCGCACCAGTTCGCGCGCGTGCTCGATATCCTGGCCGTAACGGGGGAAGGACACGGCGACGTAATCCACCTCGAGCTCGGCCATGACGCGAATGTCGAGCTTGTCCTTTTCCGTGAGGCTATCGGCCGAAATGCCGCCACCGCGGCGGTTGATGCCTTTGTTGTTCGACAGCGGCCCGCCTTGCGTAACCGTGGTGTGGACGGCGTGTTCGTCGACACTGTCCACACAGAGCACCACACGCCCGTCATCCAGCAGCAGTTCGTCGCCGGGATGGCAGTCGCTGACCAGGCTGGGGTAGTCGATGCCGACCGTGCGCTCGTTGCCCTGGTCGAGCGGATGTGTATTGGATAATGTAAAGGGCTGGCCTGCCTTGAGTGCGACGGCGGCATTGGTGAAGCGCGCAATGCGGATCTTAGGGCCTTGCAGGTCGCCCATGATGGCGACAAAGCGGTTGTGCTTGGCCGCCAGTTCGCGCACTTGGCGCACGCGCTCGCGGTGGTCGTCGGCGCTGCCGTGTGAAAAATTCAGGCGGGCGACATCCATGCCGGCCAGGATCAATTTTTCTATGACATCTGAGTCGGCGCTTGCCGGCCCCAGTGTGGCAACGATTTTGGTGCGGCGTTTCAGCATGATGCGCTACCCCTTCTGGCAGTTGTCAGGCGCGGTGGTACGGATGGTTGACCATGATAGCCCAGGCGCGATAGAGCTGCTCGGCAAGCACGACCCGCACCAGGGGGTGGGGCAGAGTCAGGGACGACAGCCGGATCATGGCTTGGCAGCTTTTCTTCAAGGCTGCGTCCAGCCCGTCGGGACCGCCGACCAACAGGGCGACGTCGCGGCCCTGCTCGCGCCAACTGGATAGTTCGGCGGACAGCGCCATGGTGGTCAGGTTGCGCCCGTGCTCATCCAGCGCGATGCGCAGAGCCTGGGCTGGAATGGCGGCTTCGATCCGCCTGGCCTCGGCGCTCATCAGTTGTGAGGGCGTTTTTCCGCTGGTTCGCGGTTCGGGTTTGATTTCGCGCAGCTCGAGCGCGCAATCGGCGGGAAGCCGTTTGGCATAATCCTTCCAGGCGTCTTCCACCCAGCGCGGCATACGCATGCCAACGGCAATAACCAAAAGCTTCATGGGACCAGAACGGCGCGTGTCATGGCCGCTCAGCGACTATCGCTGTCATCGTTGTCGTGGTCGAATGAATCGGAAAATACGGGTTGCGTGGACTGCGGCAAAAGCTTGACACGCACCGGCTTGTCGCCCCAGACCTCTTCCAGGTTGTAGTACTGGCGAATGGATGGCTGCATGCAGTGCACCACGATATCGCCCAGATCGACCAGCACCCATTCGCCGGTGTCTTCGCCTTCGTAAGCTACGATGGTTAGCTTGCTTTTGCGTGCGCTATCGACAACGCTGGATGCCAGGGCGCGTGTTTGCCGGTTGGACGAGCCGCTGGCAATGATGACACGATCGAACATGCTGGTGATGTGCGAGGTGTTGAAGACTTTGATGTCTTGAGCCTTGACGTCTTCAAGCGCATTGATGACGAGGCGCTGCATTTTTTGTATATCCATGGGTGAACTATAACGTGTCTGGAGGGTTTGCAGGGGTTCGATACAGGCCGTGCCGCTGGATGTATTCGGCCACCTTGCGGTCGAGAAAAGCGTCGACTGCCAGGTCGTTCGCAAGGCGTCGGCGGATCTCAGTAGCGGAAATAGCCATGGCCTCGAAGGGGAGCTCAATCAATTGCCGACCCAGGGCGTCCAGCCGATGCTGCAATGGTTCGGGTGGGGTCAAGGCCGCGCCAGGCCGCTGTGCAACGACCAGATCGGTCAGCCCGACAATCTCTTCCCAGGCCCGCCAGGTGCAGAAGTTGGACAATTGATCGCTGCCAAGCAGCCAGTAATAGCGCGCGTCGGCCGGCAGTTGGCGCAGGGTGTCGATGGTGTAGGTTTTGCCGCCGCGCTGGATTTCGACTGGGTTGACTACCAGGCCAGGCAGATCTCGGGAAGCCAGTTCCAGCATATCCAGGCGCTGGCGGGCGCCGGCTGCCAGGGCGGGGCGCTGCCAGGGGTCGGCGGCAGGAATCAGTTGGATTTGATCCAGGGCCAGATGCTTCAGGGCGTGTTCAGCAAGCGCCGTATGAGCCAGATGAACAGGGTCGAAGCTGCCGCCCAGCAACCCGATCTGTTTCATAGCCAGTTGCGTGGCGCGAGAAAGTCGGCAAGCGCGGCTTCCGGGGTGCCGGCTTGAGGCGCCCAGTTATAACGCCATGCGGCGAGCGGCGGCATGGAGAGCAGGATGGATTCTGTGCGCCCGCCCGATTGCAGGCCGAATAAGGTGCCGCGATCAAAGACCAGATTGAATTCGACGTAGCGGCCACGCCTGTAGGCCTGGAAATCGCGCTCACGTTCGCCATAGGGCATATCGCGCCGGCGCTCTACGATGGGCATGTAGGCAGGCAGAAAGCAGTCGCCCACATTCTGCACCATGGCAAAACTTTGCTCGAAGCCGGCTTCGTTGACGTCGTCGAAAAACAGACCGCCCACGCCGCGGGTTTCATTGCGGTGCTTCAGGAAAAAATAGTCGTCACACCACTTTTTATAGGCCGGGTATTTGTCGTCGCCGAAAGGCTGGACCGCGTCGTGGCACACCTGGTGGAAGTGTCGGGCGTCGTCTTCAAACGGATAGTAGGGGGTCAGGTCAAGTCCGCCGCCGAACCAGAAGACGTCATCGCTTTCATCGTTTGGCGCGCGGGCGACAAACAGGCGCACATTCATATGGGTGGTGGGTACATAGGGGTTGCGTGGATGAAGCACCATCGACACCCCCATGGCTTCCCAGGCGCGTCCCGCCAGTTCCGGCCGATGGGCGCTGGCCGAGGGCGGCAGCTTGGCGCCCATGACATGACTGAACAAAACGCCGGCGCGTTCCAGCAAGGGGCCGCCTTCTAGCAGACGGGACAGGCCACCGCCGCCTTCGTCGCGCTCCCAGCGATCCGACTGGAAGGGGGTGCCATCGGCGTTTTCAAGCGCGTCGACAATCCGCGCCTGCAAACCAAGAAAATAATCACGGGTTATGGAAATTGGCACAGCCATGGATGTTGGGTCCTTGCAATAAGACTAATGTGGCTTGGCGGTGTCAGGGGGTGTCGGAGCCGGACAGCGCACGCCAGCCGATGTCGCTGCGGTACTGGCGACCCTCGAATTGGATGTTGTGCACGGTTTCGTAGGCCAGGGCCTGTGCCCGGCGCACGGATTCGCCCAGGGCAGTCACGCATAGGACCCGTCCGCCGGCTGTCTTGAGCACGCCGTTGTCAAGGGTCGTGCCGGCATGGAAGACTACGCATTCCGCGCTGTCGTTGGGCAGGCTGATTGGATCGCCTGTGCGGGGTGTGGCCGGATACAAGGCAGCGGCCATGACGACACCCAGCGCGGTGCGGCGATCCCATTCGATTTCGGCCTGGTCAAGCGTTCCGTTGACGGCATGTTCGAAGACCTCGGCCAGGTCGTTCTTTACGCGCATCATGATGGGCTGGGTTTCGGGGTCGCCCATGCGGCAGTTGAATTCCAGGACCTTGATCGGGCGAGTGGCGTCCGGGCCGTCGTCGATCATCAGGCCCGCATACAGGAAGCCGGTATAGGGATGGCCGTCTTTGGCCATGCCCTGCAACGTGGGATGGATGACCTCGCGCATGATGCGGTTATGCAGTGTGGGCGTGACAATAGGAGCGGGCGAATAGGCGCCCATCCCACCGGTGTTGGGGCCTTGGTCTTTGTCCAGCAGACGTTTGTGGTCCTGGCTGCTGGCCATGACCAGTACTTGCTGGCGGTCGCACATGACAATGAAGCTGGCCTCTTCGCCCTGCAGGAATTCTTCGATGACGACCCGTGCGCCCGCTTGGCCCAGGCTGCCCTGGCCCAGCATGTCGTCGATGGCCTGGTGCGCCTGGGCAAGGGTTTCCGCGACCACGACACCTTTGCCGGCTGCCAGGCCATCGGCTTTGATCACGATGGGCGCGCCCTGCTGCGTGATGTAATCCTTTGCTGCTGCCGGATCGGTGAAGGTCTGGTAGGCGGCCGTGGGAATGTTGTGCCTGAACAGAAAGGCCTTGGCATAGTCCTTCGAGCTTTCAAGCCGGGCGGCCGCCTGGGTGGGGCCGAAAATCTTCAGGTCGGCGGCACGGAATTTGTCGACAATGCCGGCCGCCAGTGGAGCTTCGGGACCAACAATGGTGTAGGCCACGGCTTCGTCGCGTGCAAACGCGATCAGGTCGTCAATTTGTGTGAGGTTGACGTTTTCAAGCTGCTGGTCTGTTGCCGTGCCGCCATTGCCTGGCGCGACAAACACCTTGTGAACGCGCTGCGATTGAGACAACCGCCAAGCAAGCGCGTGTTCGCGGCCACCGCTGCCGATGACAAGTATTTTCATGACTCAAGATCCAGGATGGCATTGGTGAATACTTCCTGGACATCGTCCAGCCCTTCCAGGACATCCAGCATTTTTTGCATCTTTTGGGCGTCGTCGCCGGTGAGCTCGACTTCGTTGAGCGGTTTCATGGTGATTTCCTGGACCTCGGGCGTTAGCCCGGCGGATTCGAAAGCGGCCTTCACGCGGGCATAGTCTGTCGGTGGACAGATGACTTCGATGACGCCTTCGTCGTCGGTCTGGATGTCCTCCACGCCTGCGTCGAGCCCCGCTTCCATGACGGCTTCTTCAGAGGTTCCCGGGGCGAAAATGAATTGCCCGCAGTGGTTGAACATGAAGGCCACCGAGCCTTCCTGGCCCAGGTTGCCGCCGTGCTTGGAGAAAGCATGGCGTACTTCGGCCACCGTGCGCATGCGGTTGTCGGTCATGCAATCGACAATGACGGCCGCGCCGTTCAGGCCGTAGCCTTCGTAGCGGATTTCCTCGTAGTTTTCGCCATCTGCGCCGCCCGCGCCGCGATTGATCGCGCGCTGGATGTTGTCTTTGGGCATGTTGGCGGCGGTGGCTTTATCCCAGGCCAGGCGCAAGCGGGGATTGGCATCCGGATCGGGGCCGGCCTCGCGGGCGGCGACGGTGATCTCGCGGATGATTTTGGTCCAAAGCTTACCCCTCTTGGCGTCCTGGCGACCCTTGCGGTGCTGGATATTCGCCCATTTACTGTGTCCGGCCATATACCTATATCACTATTTCTGGTGAATAAAGCTTCGATTTTAACCCGTGCATTGCCAGAGGCATCGAATTACACTAGCGGCTCCTGGTTTGCGTTGCTTCTGAGGGTGGAAAATGGCGGATCCTATCGTTCTTGCAAAGAATCAAACAACTGAAACAGCACTCTTGCCCGCGCTGGCCAACCGGCATGGTTGTATTACCGGGGCAACCGGAACAGGCAAGACCGTAACGTTGCAATTGATGGCCCAGGCTTTCTCGCGGATTGGGGTGCCGGTTTTCCTGGCGGATATCAAGGGCGACCTGAGCGGTATTTCACAAGCCGCCGCGCCCAATCCCAAGCTGCAGGCCCGACTGGAAAAGCTGGGGTTGCCCGAGCCGCAGTGGGGGGCTTGTCCGGTCACGTTTTGGGATGTATTCGGGGAACAGGGTCATCCGGTGCGCGCCACGGTTTCCGACATGGGTCCGTTGCTGCTGGCTCGCATGCTCGAGCTGAACGATACACAGGAAGGCGTGCTGAACCTGGTGTTCCGAGTGGCCGACGATGAGGGGCAGTTGCTGCTGGACCTCAAGGACCTGCGCGCAATGCTGAACAATGTGGGCGAGCGCGCTGCTGAATTGCGTACGCGCTATGGCAACGTGTCTTCCGCTTCGGTAGGCGCCATACAGCGCAGTCTGTTGCGGCTCGAGTCCCAGGGTGCCGAACAGTTCTTTGGCGAGCCCATGCTGGATATTCATGATCTTATCCGTACGACTGCAAACGGGCAGGGCATGGTCAATATTCTGGCCGCTGATCGACTGATGCAGTCGCCCAGGTTGTACGGCGTGTTTCTGCTTTGGCTGCTGGCCGATATTTACGAGAATCTGCCCGAGGTCGGCGACCAGGCGCAACCCAAGCTGGTGTTTTTCTTCGACGAGGCGCACCTGTTGTTCACGGACGCGCCCAAGGGGCTGCTCGAGAAAATTGAACAGGTGGTTCGTTTGGTGCGGTCCAAGGGCGTGGGCATTTATTTCGTCACGCAGAATCCGCTGGATATTCCCGACACGGTGCTGGGTCAGTTGGGCAATCGCGTGCAGCACGCGTTGCGGGCTTTCACTCCCCGCGATCAGCGCGCCGTAAAAACCGCGGCCGACACCATGCGCCCCAATCCCGATCTGGATGTGGCGGCGGCCATTACCGAGCTGGGCGTCGGGGAAGCCCTGGTGTCGTTGCTCGACGCCAAGGGCAGCCCGGGGATCACCCAAAGGGTCTGGATGCTGGCGCCGGGCAGCCGCATTGGGCCCGCCACCGACGCAGAGCGTCAAACCATACGCGCTAATTCCCTCCTGGGAGGCAAGTACGAGAAGACCATCGACCGCGAGTCCGCCTACGAAATCCTGCTCAAACGCGCCGAGCAGATGGCTACGCAAACCGAGGTTTCAAAGCCGGCCGCGAATGGTGAGCAGGGGGGCGTGATGGGCGCGGTCAGCGACTTTCTGTTTGGCTCCACCGGTCCACGCGGCGGCCGTCGCGAAGGGGCCGTCCAGTCGGTCGCCAAGAGCATGATGCGGCGCACCGCCACGCAATTGATGCGTGGCTTGCTGGGCTCGCTGACCGGGCGGCGCTAATCTGCGAATGGATCAAACAGTCCGATCGATCGGGGCAGCGACCCTGCCGCTGAAACAATGAATCAACAAGGAAAAGGAAAGCAGCAATGAAAGCTCAGGCCATACGTATTGAATGCAATGGGGGCCCGGATGTACTGCAACTGGTTGAAGTCGATGTGCCCGCGCCCGCCGCAGGCGAGGTCACCATCGAGCAGAAGGCGGTCGGGCTGAATTTTATCGATATCTATTTTCGGGAAGGCCTGTATCCGCACGCCAAACCGCACGGCCTGGGCATGGAAGGCGCTGGAATTGTCACGGCGGTCGGCAAGGGCGTCCGCCACGTCAAAGTGGGCGATCGGGTTGCTTATGGCCAGAGTCCGCTGGGCGCGTATGCGTCGTCGCGCACCATGCCTGCTGTGAATGTCGTTCGTATCCCCAAGTCCATCAGTTTTGAAGAGGCTGCGGCCATCATGCTCAAGGGCTTGACGGTGCAGTATCTATTTCGCCAGGTGTACCGTTTGCAGGGCAATGAAACCATTCTGTTTCATGCGGCGGCGGGGGGCGTGGGCCTGCTGGCTTGCCAGTGGGCGCGAGCGTTGGGCGTGCGCCTGATCGGCACCGCCTCCAGTCCCGAAAAAGCGGCCCTGGCGCGCGAACACGGCGCCTGGGAGGTCATTGACTATACGCGCGAAGACGTGCCGACACGCGTGCTCGAACTGACCGAAGGCAAGAAAGTACCGGTGGTTTACGACAGTGTGGGTAAAGATACCTGGCTGGCCTCGCTGGATTGTTTGCAGCCGCGCGGGCTCATGGTTAGCTTTGGCAATGCCTCGGGGCCGGTTGAAGGCGTGAATCTGGGCGTTTTGGCAAGCAAGGGTTCATTGTTTGTCACGCGCCCGCTGGTCTCGACGTACACCGACACCCATGAAAAGCTGGCCGAAGCGGCCGGCGAGCTATTCGACATGATTACCAAGAAGAAAATCAAGGTGGCGATCGGCGCGCGCTATCCGTTGGCCGAGGCAGGCGCGGCTCAGGCCGCGCTGGCCGGGCGCCGCACCACCGGTGCAACCGTGCTGCTACCCGGCTAACACCCAACGCAGACCCTGGGCCTCAGTCTTCCTGATGATAGCGCTGGACGCGCTCCACTTCGTTCTTCGACCCCAGGACGACACCGATGCGCTGGTGCAGTGCGGTGGGCTGCACATCCAGTATGCGCTGGTCGCCGTCGATGGCCGCACCGCCGGCCTGCTCGACAATGAAACCCATGGGGTTGGCTTCGTACATCAGGCGCAGCTTGCCTTTTTTGCCCGTGGGGCGTTCGTCGCGGGGGTACATGAAGATGCCGCCACGGGTCATGATGCGATGCACGTCGGCCACCATCGAGGCGATCCAACGCATGTTGTAATCTTTGCCCAGCGGGCCTGTCGAGCCCGACAGGCAATCGTCGATATAGCGTTTTACGGGGGGTTCCCAGTGACGCATATTGGACATATTGATGGCAAACTCGGCGGTGTCTTCGGGGATGCGCATTTGGGGGTCGGTCAAGACCCACGAGCCCATTTCGCGGTCCAGGGTAAAGCCCACCACCCCGGTGCCCACGGTTAGCACCAACAGCGACTGCGGCCCATAAACGGCGTAGCCCGCCGCCACCTGCTGGTTGCCCGGCTGCAGGAAGTCCTCTTCCTGGACGTCCTGGCCAGGTTCGTAATGGGGCGCATGCAATACAGAGAATATCGTTCCGATCGACACGTTGACGTCGATATTGGAAGAGCCGTCCAGGGGGTCGAACAGGAGGAGGTATTCGCCTTTGGGGTAGCGGTTGGGTATGCGGTGTATGGTTTCCATTTCTTCGGAGGCCATGGCGGCCAGATGGCCGCCCCATTCGTTGGCCTCAAGCAGGATTTCGTTGGACAGAACGTCGAGCTTTTTCTGTACCTCGCCTTGGATGTTTGCGGTTTCCAGGCTGCCCAGGACTTCTCCCAGGGCGCCTTTGCCGACGGTGTGGCTGATGGCCTTGCAGGCGCGGGCGACCGTTTCAATCAGCAGGCGCACTTCGGCAGATACCGCTTTCTGTTCGCGTTGCTGTTCGACGAGGTATTGTGTGAGTGTTTTGCGGGTCAAGTCCGCCTCCTAGATGTTCAAAGCTTTGGTTACGATTTCCGAGACATTGCGCGACAACTTCGCGTGTTGCCCAATGTGTTCGAGCGCCAGCCGGATGGCGTTCTTGTTTGTAGGGATAAAGCGCGCCCAGTTATCGAATGCGCGGGCCAGGCGGGCAGCAATTTCCGGGTTCAGGGCATCCAGCGCCAGCACCTGCTCAGCCCAGAACGCATAGCCCTCGGGCCGGTGGGCGCCCTGGATATTATTCATGCAGAACTGAAAAATCAAGGCGCGTGCGCGGTTGGGGTTGCGCAGGGTGAAGGCCGGGTGCTGCATGAGCTCGCGCACCGTATCCACCGTAGTCGAGGGCGCGGTCGCTTGCAGGCTGAACCAGCGATCCACCACCAGTGGGTTGGACTGCCACTGTTCGTAGAACCCGGCCAGGGCTTGCTGAGTGGCTTCCGAGGGACAGTAGCCCACCAGGGCCGACAGGGCGCCCATGCGATCGGTCATGTTGGGGGCCTGGCGATACTGTTCGTGTGCCAGCGCCTCGCCACCAGCCGCCTTGCCCGCCAGCAGATAGGCCAATGACAGATTCTTGATTGAGCGCAAGCCCGAGGATCGAGCATCGGGTTGGTATTCTTTGGGTTCGGCCTGCGCCGCGTCATGATAGGCTCTGTGCCAATCGGAGGCCAGTGCTTCCCCAAGAGCACTGCGCAATTGATGGCGCGCCTGAGCGATGGCCAGCGGGTCGATGGGCGACATTTTTTCCATAACGGCTTTTTCAGCCGGCAGCGTCAGTGCACGTGCCCGATAGGCTGGTGTCAGGCTGGGGGCTATCAAGGTGGCGCGCCAAGCGTCGATGAATGGCGCATCGACCTGGGCTGCTTGCTGACCCTGGATGGCGGCCGCCATGGACAGAATTTGCCGTGTTGCAAGCTCCTGGCCTGCCTCCCAGCGGGCGAAAGGCTCGGTGTCGCAGCGGGCCAGCAGGGCAAGCTCGGCATCCGTTCTTTCATAATCGACGATGACTGGCGCTGAAAAATTGCGCAGCAGCGAGGGGATGGGCGCTTCGGTGACCTGGGTAAAGCGCCAGCTTTGGGTTTGGGTGTCCAGACTCAACAGCGCGGTATCGCTGGTTTGGCCGTCCAGGTGCAGGGTCATGGGTTGACCCTTGCCGTCGAGCAAACCCATGGCGAAGGGAATATGCAGCGGCGGCTTGGCGGCGGGGGGGTGGCGCAGTTTCTCGATGCCGACCGGATCGCAACGTTGGCTGAGCGTGACGGTGCAGGTTTGCTGGTCGGCGTTGTAGTCAAGGTCGACTTTGACCCTGGGGGTGCCGGCCTGCAAATACCATTGGCGAAAAACGTCGAGCGACTTGCCCGGATTGCGTTGCTGGTATGCCCATTCCATGGCGTCGACAAAGTCGTCGCAGGTGACCGCCTGGCCGTCGTGGCGGCGGAAATATTCATCCAGCCCGGCGCGAAACCCTTCTTCGCCAAGCAAGGTGTGCTGCATGCGGATGACTTCAGCGCCTTTCTCGTAGATGGTGGCGGTATAGAAGTTGGCAATTTCCTGGTAGCTTTCCGGGCGGATCGGGTGCGCCATGGGGCCGGCGTCTTCCGGAAACTGGGCCACGCGCAAGGTGGCGACATCATCGATGCGCTTGACGGCGCGCGCGCTACGCGCTTCATCGGGATTAAGCCCTTGCGCCATCATGTCCGCCGAGAATTCCTGATCGCGGAAAACGGTTAGCCCTTCTTTGAGCGAGAGCTGAAACCAGTCTCGGCAAGTGACCCGGTTTCCCGTCCAGTTATGGAAGTATTCGTGACCGATGACGCTTTCAATGGCATGGTAGCTGGCGTCGGTTGCGGTGTCGGGGTCGGCCAGTACATAGGACGAATTGAAAATATTCAGGCCCTTGTTTTCCATGGCGCCCATATTGAAGTCGCGTGCCGCCACAATCATGAAGCGATCCAGATCCAGTTCCAGCCCAAAGCGTTGTTCGTCCCAGGCAACCGATCGTTCCAGGCTGTCCAGCGCCCAGGCGGTTTGGTTCTCGGACCCCTTGTCGCTGAATACCTGGAGCAGAGCGTTGCGGCCGCTGCGCGTGACAATGGTTTTCTCGCGGCAACTGAAGTCGCCCGCCACCAGGGCGAATAAATAGCTGGGCTTGGGGTGCGGGTCTTCCCAAACAGCTTCGTGACGATGGTCGTCCAGATCGCGTGCGCTTTGGAGGTTTCCGTTGGACAGCAGCAAAGGATAACGGGCTTTGTCGGCGCGCAGGATGACGGTATAGCGGGACATGACATCAGGGCGATCGGGAAACCACGTAATACGACGAAAGCCTTGGGCTTCGCATTGTGTGAACAAGGCGTCTCCCGAGACATACAAGCCCATCAAGGTGGAATTTTCGGCCGGCTTACACGTACTTACGATTTCGACACGAAAGGTGGGGGTGGCGGGGAATAGAGTAAGCGTATCGTGCTCTTGTTTCCAGGCGCCTGGTTCCAGCGTGCGCCCGTCGATGGAAATAGACTCCAGCGTCAGATCTTCTCCGTTCAGCACCAAGGGGCTGCCGGTGGCCGCGATGCATTCGAAATCAAGTCGGGTCCGTACTCGGGTGATTTCGGCGGCAAGCTCGAAACACAGTTCGACCTGGGGCAAGCGATAGGGATAGGGCGTGTAGTCGTGGCGGGAGATGGTGGGGGCTGTGTCAGTACGCATGTCCATGCATCAGGAAGTGATTGATGCCTTATTGTAGTGGTAGCCGCCGGGGTGCAACCTTTGGCATTTTTGCGGGTCAAAACGTAGAATCGAACTTGCCGATTTGCCTCAATTTCACGGAGTGCGCATTTATTATGCTGATCACTATCAGGAGTCTGTTCCAGCGAGTAGCAGGCGGGCGCATTGCCGCCGGTCTGGCTGTCATGTCGTTGCTGGCCGGATGCGCATCGACGCTGTCCGCCCGCGTGACCACCTACCAGCAATGGCCCCAGGACACGATGGGCGCTCACTACCGCATTGTTCCTTTGCCTTCCCAGACGAAAACGCTGGAATATCAAGCGTTCTCCGACATGATTCGCGCAGCGATCGGCCGCACAGGCCTGGTCGAAGCGCGATCGGGTGAGCCCGCGCGCTTTGATTTGTCGTTCGAGTACGGGAACACGATGACCCAGACGTTTGTTCAACAATATAGCGATCCGTTTTTTTATAATGGATTCGGACCTGGGTTTGGGCCGGGCTTCGGCCCGTGGGGCGGCTATTATCGCGGCTGGGGCGGCGGAGTCTATTATTCACCTCCGATCGTAAATGTTCCAGTCGATGTTTATAAAAATACGCTTACTGTCATTATCAAAGATAATAACCGCCAAGGAGCGGAAGTTTATCGAACCACGGCGGTTAATGGATCCACTGCGGATAATCTGGCGGGCGTCATGCCGTATCTGGCGCAAGCGGTTTTCGACGGATTCCCAGGCAATAACGGCCAGGTGCGCGAGATCACCTACGAGCGCCAGCGTTAGGCGCATCGGCCAGGGTCAGGGGTTGATCAGGAATTCAGTGCGCTCGCGCCCGTCGGCTTCGGCCTGGACGATCCAGCGAGGTGTTTTTCCTCGTCCGGTCCAGGTATTGCCGGTCGCGGGATCGAGGTATTTAGGCGCTACTTTTTGTGGAGCCTTGGTCTTGACGTCGGATCCGGCGCCGGTGCGAACGTTGCGAGCGGCCCTGTTTTTGTTGAAGGCCGTAGCGATTTCCTCGGGGGTGATCTCGTATTCGCGCATGGAACGGATAATCGAGGTAATAATGGGGGCTCGCTGCCTGGCTCGCAAGGCTTGGGCTTGCTTCTGGAGTCGGGAAATTTCTTTTTCGATTTTTAACTGAAGTGCGGCGTAATTGTCGCGCGTCATTATCAAGTCCTTTTAAAGGTTGGGTAATTCTGGAGTGATGAATAAACGGATATATATGGCGTTGAATTTGTTAGGTAAGGTCTGAACAAGCCGATTTCCAACAACAAAATTCCGGCCTTTCGACC